>CAVRET010000001.1:0-567794 GCA_963720265.1 uncultured bacterium
GCTTCGGCTTTGGAAGAATTTTGACTGGATACTAGCGGCGGCTGTGGCATTGCTCGTGGCCACAGGCCTACTGGTGATCTGGTCAACGGCATTTAAGGCCACGACGGTGATAGGGGCGTCGAACGTATGGCATCAGGCGGTGTTTGCACTACTGGGACTGGCTGCCGGGATGTTTGTGGCACGGACTGATTACCGGCTGTGGTTTAAGCTGGTGCCGTGGCTGTATGGCTTCATGGTCGCAACCTTATTGCTGGTGCTCGTGACGAGCCGGGCCGTGCTAGGAGCTCAGCGCTGGATATCCTTGGGCTTTTTCCAGTTCCAGCCGTCGGAGCTGGCAAAGCTCATTGTGATTGTGGTGCTGGCGAAATTTTTCGCTGAGCATTATGACCAGCTGGAGCAGCCGAAATATTTGGCACTGTCACTGGCATATGTGGCGGTGCCGGCCGCGCTGGTTATGAAGCAGCCGGACCTTGGTACGGCGCTGGTATTAATGGTAATTTGGCTGTCCATGGCGCTCGTGAGCCGGGTGCGCAAACTGCATCTGGCGATATTGGCCGGAGCGGGGCTAGTGGCGCTGCCGTTTGCAATTAAGACGTTGAAGCCATTTCAGCGGGCGCGGCTGGAGACGTTTATTAACCCAACGGCTGATCCGCTGCACACAGGGTACAACGCCGTGCAGTCAACGATTACGGTGGGGAGCGGCGAGCTGTTTGGGCGGGGACTCGCAGCAGGCAGCCAGAGCCAGCTTAATTTCTTGCCGCCGCTTGCCCAGCAAACCGATTTTATTTTTGCAGTGCTGGGCGAAAAAATGGGTTTTGTGGGTGCGACGCTGGTGCTCGCGTTATTTGGAGTGGTGCTGTGGCGGGGCATTGTGATCGCGTACCGAGCGCAAGACCGCTTCGGAATGTTTTTGGCTACGGGTGTGGTCGCGATGCTGTTATTCCATATTTTCATTAATGTAGGAATGAATATGGGTATCGCGCCGGTAACGGGTATCCCGCTGCCGTTTGTGAGCTATGGTGGCACGGCGCTTATCGTCGGTATTGTGGCTGTGGGGCTGCTTGAAAGCATTGCAATGCGGCGGCAGAAATTGCATTTTGGTGGATAATCTGTTTAAATATTTTTTGACCTATCCAACGAGGTGAGAAAGAGGTGAGGATGGGTGGCCGAAGGAGACATGGTCAGAAAATTTCAAGGCCGGACAGAGGTTTCTTTGATCGTGCCGGCCGGTATGCCCGAGGATGTTCTCGTGCGCGCAGTCCGGGCCCTGCAAATCGGCGGCACAGTCCGGGTTAACCGGGTCGGCGTAGTGAGCGTAATGTTCACGAAGTCCACTCTGGAAGACCGTTGGGCTGCGGCAGCTGAAATGGGCCTGCGAGTAGCTGAGCTAAGCACCTCGGATATTCGCGACGCTCCGATTACCTTTACCTATGACGAATGGGTTGGGTACACCAAGTGGATTGATGGTGCACTGTACCTGGACCTGGGCTTCAGCGGGTCGCTGATTAAACTTGGTTCGCAGCGGCTTAAGCAGACGGCTGCTGACCTGGGTCTTGCCCAGCCCAGCACATCAGCTTCTGTGATGTACCTGTGGCGACTCGATCAGGTCAGTGTTGAATACCACGGTCAAGTGTGGACGGAGCATGGTCTGAATGTCAGCCGGTTGCAGGTTTTGCTCGGAGATGGGCAATTTATCGAGGCTTTTAAGAGGCTGGGTGGCGTGGCCAGCCTGCGGATTGCCTTGTTGCAGGACTTTGCAAAGGCATGTCTGGTTGTATTCCCGCAGCCATGATCGAATGATGCGTGGCTGCAGGGTGCTGGTTGACAGGGCGGATGGGTCCGGATGGGCGCTGAGGCGTTGCATCCGGACCCCGAATCTGGTATTATTTGCGGGTTAATAAGAAAGCACGCCCGGGCGCTTAGAACGCACGGGCACGAAAGGGGCTTTGAATATGCAAGCGGTTATCGCGTCCGGTGGCAAGCAATATTTAGTGACCAAGGATCAGGAGCTCGAGCTGGAGCTGTTAGGTGAAACCAAGAAGCTCGAATTTGATGCGCTGCTCGTGATTGACGGCAACAAGGTTCAGGTGGGTACACCGAACGTCGCCGGTGTGAAAGTGGCGGCTGAGGTATTGGGCGAGAGCAAGGGCGACAAGGTGAAGGTGTTGCATTTTAAGGCCAAGAAGCGGGTGAAGACGCTGACCGGACACCGCCAGCACTACAGCCGGGTGAAGATCACCAAGATCGGCTAGGCTGTGCTTGACACATGTCGGTATTGTGCGTACGGTATAGATACAACGAATCAAAACCAAAATTAACAAATGGGCCACAAATGGCAAAAACAAAACTGAGATTTATTGTTGCGGCACTAGCTGCGTTGGCAGCGGAATTATTTGTTCCGGCGCTGGGTGGCGTGGGACACGGTGCAGCGGTGCAAACTACGGCGCAAGTGCAAGTTACCTCGCCGGCTTCAAATTTGGGCCGGTAATTTTCTAGTACTGGACCACCCAGTAGTTAAATGTGTAATTGGTTTCGACTGAGCTTTGGGGTAGCACGCTTGCGCCAATGGTGAAGCCGCTAGCCGTGCTTGATACGTAAGGATCAAGAGCGCCGCTAGGACGGCCGACGGGTGTTATGACAACAACCGGAATAGCAGGATAGGCGGAGTGAAAGTTAACGGTCACCAAGGCGGCACCGGTTGGGTTGCCAACGGTCGGGAGCACGGTGACACTGACGGTGCCGGCGGAGTCGTTGCCGTAGACGTTTGCGCCGCCCGATACGCCAGGGATGCCCGAAGCCGAGTTGGTAGGGCCGCCGATCGAGAGGTGGCCGTTGAGGTTGAGCGTACCGGAAACTGAGAGCGTGGCGACGTTGAGCACACCGGCTGATACCGAACCGCCGAAGCTGCCGTTGCCGGAGACGGCGAGGTCACCCTTGACCGTGCCACCGTCTGAGAGCGTGGTTGGGCCCTGGAGATTGGATGGGCCGTTAACCGTGAGCTGGCCGCGAATATTGGTGACACCAAGCGTGCTGGTCTGATCAACGGTGAGGTTGCCTAGTGCAGTTGGGCCGTCAATCTCAAGGCCGCCGGTGACTTTGAGATCCGAATTAACGGCTACGCGGCTTTGGAAGAGCGACGGCGAGGTGACAGTGAGCACTTCGCCTGATCCGCCGGCTGAGTTGCCATTAAAAAACGAGCCAAGCTTGGCAAGGTCGGATGAGCTGAGCGCCGTGGCTTTACCGGGCGGTGCTGACGGCTTGGCATTGTGGCGGGTAAAAAAAGCGTAGCCGGCGAAGATAATGACTGCGGCAACAAGGGTGCCCGCAAACGTGAGCAATGTCGTCATGACATCGGCTTTGTGGTAAATATTCGAGATGGAAGCGGTGCCCTTGGGCACCGGCCGATGCGAATTACCGGGCGTCAGTACGGTTGGTACTGTACCGTCGGTCAGCGGATCAGGCTGAATGTTGCCGACACCCTTAGGCTTAGGCGGCTCATTGCCGACGGGCGCGGGCGTGGGGGCTGGTGCGCCGGTCGGCGCTGGCGCAGCGGGTTCAGGTTTTTTTTCGTCCTCATCTTTTCCTTGAGGGTTTGGCTGGGGATTATCGGGCATAGCCTAAGGATAGCGCTTGTGCTTCCCGGATTCAAACGCTGGTTGACGTGCATGGGCCTACGGGCATAAGCTTAAGCACAAAGGAGTGAGTGAGGGTGCAACTTGCATTTAGGCGTCCGGTGACGGCGCTGCGAGAACTGGTTTTTGTGCTGGCCGTGGCGGTAGGTGTGGCGTTTATGTACACCGCAGCAGCCTCGGTGGTGAGTCAATTTCATCAAGTGGCGGCGGAAGATCTGAATGTTCATCAAGTGCCGGCGGTGAAAGGTAGTAACAACACTCAGATCCTGACATTTCCGCAGTGGGGTGTGATGCTTACGATGCCATACGGGCAGGGCATGGGCCTCATGAACTATGCCACACAAGGACCCGATAGCGTTGGCTTGTCGTCGGCGGATTTGGCCTCGTATAAGTCCGCTTGCGGCGCCAATACGAATGCGTTGGGCGCGGTAGTGCGGGTGCCGGCCGGCAGTCTGGCCAGCTATCCGGAGCAGACCCGGCGGGGGTTTGATTTAGGTACATTTGGCAACTATGAGTATGTCTTCCAGATGCCACAGAATCCATGCATGGGCGTGGTGCCGGCAGCCAATATCGCCGCGCAGGAAGGCATGGTGGTTGAAGGCGACGGAGTGCTCGGGCCGGTCAGCCAGTAGAGGGCGGGTCGTGTTTGTGCTAGTATCCAGATAATGCTTGTGGTTCCGAGGTACAGTAAGCTGTCAGCTTCAGGGAGGCTCGTGTCGCATGGCGATACGTCGTATGGGTTGCTGTTGGCTTTGGTGCTGGTAGTGGGCGGCATTTTGTTGGCAGCGAGTTTGAGCACACACGCGGCGGACGCCTGCGGCGGCGGCGGGTTCACGCAGTGTACCGGTTCGTATCAGGTGGATGCGGTGGTGCCGCCGGCGCGGCCGGGTAGGCCCGCTATTATTACCTCACCAACGAACGGGCAGACATTTTCGACCGATCCGGTGACGGTTTCCGGCACATGCCCGAGCGGTTCGTTGGTGAAGATTTTTACCAACGGGATTTTGGTGGGCAGCGTAATCTGTAGTGCTAGCGGGCAGTTTAGTGTGCCGGTGGATCTTGTGATCGGCAGTAACAGCCTGACTGCGCTGCCGTTTAACGCGCTTGACCAACAAGGCCCATCCTCGCCGGCCGTGAACGTGACATTTAACCAGCCGGCCGGGGCCCTGGGCTTTTCGACCCAGCTACTGCTACAGTCGGTCAATTACTACCGTGGCGTGCCGCCGGGTACGGCCGTGACCTGGCCGATTACGATTGTGGGCGGTACGGCGCCGTACGCGGTGAGTATCGATTGGGGTGACGGCACGACGGATGTGATTACCCGACTGGCTCCGGGGCCATTTACCGTTACCCACACGTATAAAGAGATCGGCACCGGCTATCTGGGGACGTTTCCCCTTATTATCAGGGCGAGTGATGCGTCGGGCCACACTGCTTACCTGCAGCTTACGACACTCGTGAACTCGGCCATGTTTGGTACTACCAATGCCGCGCCCAAGACCAAAACCAATACGCTCCTGATTATTTGGCCGATTTGGATCGTGATACTATTGATGATTTTGTCGTTTTGGCTGGGTGAACGGCGCGAAAAACACATCATGGAGAAACGTTTGGGAGCCTTGGCGTGATTGGTTGGCTGAGGCGCAAACACGAAGAAGAAGCGGCTGAAGAAAAGCGGCTGGTTGTGCATGCAGCACAACTCCACGGCGTTTCCGAACATGAGGTGGTTGACGCGGTGCTCGATCGAGATGACGGCGATGAGCCTGATGACGACGAAGAGTTTCTTGACGAAGAGGATGACAAGGAAGGTGAGCCAAAACGCCGCCGGCGCGTCGGCGTGTGGATCACGTTGGTGGTAGTGGGTGCGATTTTCGGGGCTGCGATCATAGGCTTCGAAAAGCTGGCTGATGGTGCCGACCAATCAGGTCCCATTGCCGGCTCGGGTGAGCAGGCAATGAAGCAAAGCATTGCGCCAACCCCAACCTCACTGCCGTCGTATCACGGGCAATATATCGCGTTTACGTACCCGGCGGCCTTTGATTCAGTGGCGGCGCTCAGTAATTGGCCGAATACGGTGGAGCGATTTTCGATTGGCTCGGCCCAGGATTACCGGCGTTCGATCCAGGTGTATGTTGAAAAAAATACGGCCGCGCTAACCGATGACTCCGGCTACGAATTCCGTAGCGAAGCTTCCAGCGGCTACCACTCTGAGGCCACAACAGTGAGCGGGACGCCGGCGGTGGTGATGGTAAAAGACGACAACTCTGAGCAGACACTGTACTGGGAACATACCGGCATGCTGGTGGTGGTGTCGGTTACCAGCACAAACGGTACGGATGACCTGGGATCGTTTGTGAATGTGATCAGCGGCTCGCTGAAGTGGGTGGCGTCGTGAACTGGCACGGAATCATGGTGTGGTTGGGTGCATTATTGCTTTTGGCGAGTTTGCCAGCGAGTACTGATTACAAGCTCAATTCATATGGCTTTGGCAATGGGGGAACGGCGAATTCGTCATCGACCAACTACCGTGTGAACGGGATAGCGGGTGAGCAGGCCGGATCGGGCGCGAGCACGAACTATAAGGTCGGGGCGGGCGAAAATTATCTGAAGCAGGCAAATGTGCCGATCGTGACGTTATCAAATCCCAGCAGCTGGTATGACAAGCTTTCGCTCGTGATCGACCCGCAGAATAATCCGTCGGATGCTGAGTTTGTGGTGGAGATCTCGACTGACAATTTTGTAACCACGGAGTATGTGCAGAACGATTTTACGGTGGGCTCGACCTTGAGCTCGGCCGACTACATGACGTATGCCGCTTGGGGCGGGGCGAGCGGTGTGACCTTGCGGGGGCTTTTACCTTCAACCGTGTACTCGGTAAAGGCGGCGGCTATTCACGGCGCGTTCACTGAGTCGCAATTTGGGCCCGTGTCGACGGCTTCCACGGTGTCGCCCGAGTTGTCATTTAGCATTAGCGTGGCTACGACCTACACGCCGACCTCGCCGCCATATGAGGTGGATTTTGGCGACCTGCTGGCCGGAACTGTGGAGACGGCGCCGAAGAATGTTTGGTTTACGCTCGATACCAATGCTGATAACGGTGCCATGATTTTTGGCGACGGCCAAAACGGGGGACTCACCAGCGCCTCGACCAGCCACACTATTGCTTCATCGTCGGCTGATTTATCAACCCTCACCGAAGGCTTTGGGGAGCAGGATGTGAGTGCAACTCAGACCTCGGGCGGGCCGCTTGCCACGGTGGCGCCATACAACGTCACTGGCACAAATGTAGGCCAGGATTACACCTCGCTCGATGAGTGGTTTGTGACCGGGGCCCCGATTATCGGCGGCCTGGCTGAGTTGAGCTTGCTGGCTAAGAGCAGTACACTCACGCCTTCGGCCTCGGATTATTCTGAGACACTAACGGCCGTGGCGGCCGGCAGCTTCTAGATGGCCTGTGGAAAAGTTTTCGGAATGGGCCTTACTGGCGGGTGTTGTGGCCATGACTGTTGTAAAAGTGTTGACACCTTCCGGCCTTGCCAATAAACTGGAGCGTAAGAAGTAAAGATTTAAAACGAAACTTCCTGTACTGAGCCTCACGGCAAGTAAACACAACAACCAAAGAGTCAAATGCAAAAACGTTCACAAAAGCTAGTAATAGGAATCTCGGTAGCAGCGCTGATCTTGGCGGTGTTTCCTCAGTTTGCCGGCAAAGCGAATGCTTCGAGCCTGCCGCAGTTTGGGACTGTGGTGGTGCGGCTGGATAATGACACCTCGGCAGCCTACTCGGGCGGTTCCGTGTGTATCGCCACCCCTGCGGTAACCTCAGGCGTTACCGGCTTTGGCACCGAGAATTACGTAGATATCGGCTTCCCAGATACGGATGGTGTGACTTCAGGTCAAGACTTTCAAGTGCAGGACACGACGCTGACGAACTGGATTACGAGTACAACTCCGCCGGCTAGTCCTGGTACCGGTAGTGCGTACTGGCCGACAATCAATATCGGTGGTACCGGTGTGGCACCGGCGGGCTGGCCTAGCATTGGTACGAACGCGGTGGCCGCTACCAATGGCTCGTACACGCTTGGTGACCCACAAACCCTCAAGGTCGTGCGGTTTGCCACGGGCAACCTCACGGCCGATAAAACCTATTGCTTCGATTTCCGCTCCGGCACAAACTGGCCGGGTTCCGCTGAAACCTCATCAACCTATGCACTTCAGGTGTCACATGTAGGCACGAACGGCTATATCGAGGATGTGCCGGGATACGTTGAGACCTACCACTGTTCCTCCGGTTGCTCAGCAGTGGGGGCAGGCCAGGGTATCGAATCGAGCAACTGGGGCACGCAGGTCAGTGCTAACAATCAGATCGTGGTATCGGCGGTCGTGCCTCCAATCTTTGAAATGGACTTTGCCTCCAACATTGACTCATTTCCAACTAACTTGAACCCGAACAGTGTTACGACAACTACGGGCAATACCGTCGTCGTGAAGACGAACGCGAAAGGAGGTTGGTTCGTATGGACCAAGAGCGCAAACCAGGCACTAACATCCGTGTCCTCCGGAGGTTCGATACCAAGTGTAGGGTGGGGCTCGACGCCCGACACCCCCACGGCGCTCGTGGCCGGAACGCCCGGATACAACCTGACAGTAGGAGTAACCGCGAATGTGAACGGCGCAGGCACGACGAAATGCACCCCAGCAGTCACGGCAGAGTACGCCGGTGTGCTCACAAGCTTCCAGGGTGGTGAACTGACCCCCAACTGGGAAATGGCAGCCACCTGCTCTACCGTCACGCCTCCCGGCACAGACGGCGGCACGGACGTAACCTTTAATGAAAACGCCGCCATCTCGTTCAGCACCCCAGCCGCATCTGATTACACTGACACCATTTACGTGACAGGAGCCGGCCAATTCTGATCGCAATGCTCTAGATTTACTCCGGTTCACGCTCGATATTAAGCTCACATAATTCTTGAGGCATGCAATGCTCTTGCATGCCTCTTATGCTTTCGGTAAACTGGATTCAATAGTTGTGACACGGAGAGTCAATGAGGCCCACGCGCCTGTCTGGTGTACGAATTGGTCTGGTAGTTGCCTTACTTCTGGCTACCTTTGATGCCTTTATGCCGCTTGGTGCGATGGCGTCGACGGGGGAGCTCAAAACGACCATGATCCGGCTTGACAATATGTCAGCGAGCACGGCCACGAAGGGGACCGTGTGCGTAGAAGGAGAAACCTCGACCGCGACTGACTATCTTCAGGTGACATTCCCGACTGGATTCGTTTTGGGTACAACTGCCAACTGGGCAACAACAACGACGCCACCGTCCGGGCCGGGCACCGGTAGTCTCTATTGGCCAAGTAGTGCGAGCGGCTTCCCGACTTCTCTCACGGCCACCAATGTGACTGGACAAACCGTCACGTTCCAATATGGGACTGCTACCAACATCGCTCTTACTGCCACTGTATATTGCTTTGATTGGACAAATTCAGCAGCTCTTACCACATCGACTGCAGGGACCGATTTGCAAGGATCAGTAACCCTTGAGAACGCAACGCCCGCAGCGGTTGATGTTGGCGACTATGCGCTCACGGTACTTACGAGCAACTCGATCACCGTGACTGCAGTGGTGCCTCCAATCTTTGAGTTTACGATGCCTGGTACTACGGATCAATTTACTACAAACTTGAGTCCATCGGCTATCACGACCACGACTGGAGTGACGCCAACGATTAAGACTAACGCCAAAGGCGGGTGGATAATGTGGGCACATGATTCGAACCAGGCACTAACTTCTGCGTCGTCAGGCGGATCAATACCAAGTGTGGGCTGGGGTTCGCCGGCCAATACTCCAACGACGCTCGTAGCAGGTACGGCTGGATATGCATTGAACGTTGTAAAATCGGTGGCCGGCGGTACGTTCTGTACTGAGACGGTCGATCCGGAATATGATACCGTAGGACATGGATCTGGTAATGGTGGTGAATTTTGGTCAAACTGGCAGCAGATTGGGCAGTGTGCGGGTGGACCGTCGAATGGTGACGGCTTGGAATTGCAAGAAGAGGCGACGATCGCGGTGACGACTCCGGCCTCAACTGATTACACTGACACGATATATGTGACGGGCGCAGGTCTGTTCTGATGCGCGGAGCCGGGGGAGCACGTGGGCGTTTTGCGAAAACGCAGCTGGCGCTAGCGTTTGTGTTTCTTGGATTTGCGAATTCGCCGACGGTGGCACAGGCGGCCAGTGCGCCGGCTCCGACGCCCAGCCCGGTGACTCGGCCTACGACGCCGCTTGATCTCACGACATCGCCGCTCCCAATTACGCTATCGGCCTCGCCGGGTGAGACGGTGTCGACGAGTATTAAAGTGAAGCAATCCGGTGGTGATACCGAGGCGCTGCAGGTTAATTTGCTCAAATTTTCGGCCTATGGCGAAGCAGGCGAGCCGGCACTGAGTTCGTTTGGGCCGGGTGATGATTACAAGAATTGGGTAACCTTTGACAAGCCGACGTTTGAGGCGCCGAACGACGTGTGGCAAACCGTCAAAATGACGATTGCGTTGCCCAAAACAGCGGCTTTTGAGTATAACTACGCAGTGCAGTTCTCGCGGGTGGGGGACAACTTGTCGCCTGGCGGCAAGGACGTGGAGGGCGTGGCAGGCTCTACGGCGGTGCTAGTGCTTTTGAACGTGAACGCGCCGGGCGAGAATCGGTCGGTACAGCTTGATTCATTTGGCGTAGTGCGTAAGATCGTGCAATTTTTGCCGACCACGTTTGAAGCTAGATTTTACAACAACGGCAATGTGTACGTGCAGCCGACCGGCGATATTTTCATTACCCAGGGCAAGCACCAGGTCGGAATGGTGCTGCTTAACGATGAACAGGGGAATCTGCTGGCCGGGACGCACCGCATTTATCAGATTAATTGGGCCGATGGGTTTCCGTATTATGAGCCGACCAGCCAACAGGGCAAGCCGGTGGTGGATCGGCATGGCAATGTCGTGCAGTCACTGAATTGGAACTTGCCAAATAGCACAACGGCTGCGCTAACAAGCGGCGTGGCTTCAACCACGAACCCGGATATGGCTCAAGAAAGTACAAATCCGCTGTCGCGGTTTCGGTTTGGTGAGTATACGGCTAGGCTAGTCGCCGTGTATCAGGATAACTATGGCCGTGACGTGCCGATTACGGCGCAGATCAATTTCTGGGTCATTCCGTGGTGGCTGCTGCTAGCCCTGCTGGCAGTGCTGCTGGTGTTTGGATTTGCGATTTACTCGCTGGTTGCTAGTGTTATGCGCCGCCGGCGGCGGCTCGAGCGGATCAAACGGAGGCGCAGAAATAATAGCTAAGGTCGGCAAAGCCGTACGGGCGGCGATCCTTGGGATTGCTGCCTCGCTGGTTTTGCTGGTCGGCTCGTGGCCCGCTGAGGTCAAGGCAGCACAGAGCACCGCTGGGTTTGCCATCTCGCCGATTTACCAAAACGTTACGTTGGATCCCAATGCTCCGCAGTCGCACTATGTTGCAACTTTGTCTAATTCAACGACTTTTAGCCAGGCGTTTAAGCTCAGCACTGTTGACTTTGGAAGTTTAAATGAATCCGGCGGGGTGGCGTTTCTTGGTACTTCGTCTAGTGCGTTTGCACGACGGTTTGGACTGTCGGCTTGGATGCAATTAGATCAGAACGCCGTCGTGGTGCCGGCTGGGGCGAGCGTGGATATCGGCGTTACCATTGTGAATTCTTCCAACCTGCAGCCGGGCGGTCATTACGGGGCGGTACTAGCCACGGCGCAAACTGCTCCCAACGGTTCGCCGCAGACGTCACGGGTGGGTGTGCTTGAGGTATTGTCTTCCCTGATTCTGCTGGTGAAGGGCGGTGGGCCGCCGCCGGATCTCGAACTCGCGGCGCAATCGGTTAACCGGATCGGCTCAAGATTTCCGACAGCTGTGACGGACCGCTTTCACAACATCGGCGACGTGCACGTGGTGCCGCGGGGCGTTGCGACGGTGCGCGACCCACTGGGAAAGGTGGTAGCGCGGGCCGCATTGAACGAAAACTCGGGCATTATCTTGCCGCAGACTTACCGGCTGTACAGTGCGCCGTTTACACCAATGGCCCGGGCCGAGATTCCGGGCCGGTATCAGGTGATGACGAGCTACCGTTTCGACGGCACTGAGGCTACGAAAACGTTTACTAGTTGGTTTTGGTATGTGCCGCCGGTTTGGTTTTGGGTCGGCGTTGCGCTAGTACTGGCAGCGTTGAGCCTCATTGTGTGGTGGTACGTCCGGCGCCGGCGCGTTAGAGGTTAACCGTGGCCTGAATTGTCTTGCCAAGCTCGGCTTCTGGCGCCGTAATGAGAAGGTTGCCACCGGGTTGGCTGCTGATGTAGAAACCGCTACCCCACAGGCCGTGGCCGCCGAAGGGATCCTGTGGTATGCCGGTGATGTAATCGCCGGCCGTGGTGAGGAAGCTGAGGTCAACCAGGTTCTTGGATGTACAGTCGGCGCCGGAGCTCGTGCAGATTTGGGCAGGCTGTAAGCTGATAGTCGTGGGGAAGGCGCCGTGATCTTTGTGGTACTGCTCGAGGGCACTTGCTATCTGATTGATGTAGGCGGTGCGTTCGCTGTTGCGATAGCTGGGCGTGTCGGCCGGTTGGCGCGACTGCATCCAGGGGTCGGTGTTTGTTGCTAGCATTACAACTCCGAGGACTGCGCCGATCGCGACATAGGACAAAAATGTACGCAGACGCATGATCTCCACGCATCGATTCTAGCATAGGAGGTTTCGGGGCTTGGGCTAGGGGCGCAACTTACCCTCAAAACTCTTGCGCTTATACCTGAAAACGGCTATGCTTTAAGGGTAACTGTGTGAAGGTGTGCGGCTACCCAATCGCTTCGGATTGAATCGAAGATTTCGGGTAAGGGCTGGTAAGAACCGGCGCATAGTGGCCAAGGCCCTGACGGCGATTGGTCTTTTTGGCGTTGCTATTCTAGCGGCTGCGAGCCCGTGGCTGGCACCAGGCGCTGCGGCCGGGACGGGGATCAACCAAACCATCAACTTCCAGGGCAAGCTCGTGAACACCGACGGCACCAATATCCCGGACGGCACCTACAACATGGAATTTAAGCTCTACACCGGTGGTAACGGCTGTGTGGGCGGCGGCAGCTCGCCGTGCTCGGGGTCAAACGTTTGGACCGAGGATTGGCTGAACAACAACTCGCAGGGCGTAAGCGTGTCGGCGGGTATCTTCCAGGTCAATCTGGGTTCGATTACGAGCCTGCCCACTTCGGTGTTCAACAACGATACCGTGTGGATGTCGATTAACCTTGGCAACACCAACCTGACCTGCACGCCATTTGGCTCCTGTAGCGGCGACGGCGAGATGCTGCCGTTTATCCGGTTTACGGCTTCACCGTACTCGTTTAACTCGCTTGAGCTGGGTGGGATTGGGGCGAATGGATTTGCGCAGCTAAGCCCGGCGAGCGCACAGAGCGGCAGCTTGAACGTAACCGGCAGCGTGCAGGCGGCTACCAGCTTGCAGGCGCCACTGGTTGACACGGCTACGGCCACGGCGCTCGACATTGGGACCGGCATGGCTAGCAGCGTGACTATTGGGCAGACCACTACGCCGTTTTTGATACAAGGCAATTCAACGAGTACGTTCACGGCTACCAATAGCACTAATACAACCACGGTGGGTTTTGCGACGCCGACCGCTAATCAGACGCTGACGTTTGCGGCTGAGAGCGGAGCGCAGACCATCTGTACGACAGCGGCAGCGACCTGCAATACGACCTACGAGCCATACAGTTCGACAGGCTATTTGGCCAAGAACGCAACTGATACCTCGACTGTAACAGGGACGGCAGTTACGGCTGGCAATTACTTGTACGGTTTCACGAATAACTCAACCGCGACCACCGGCGGCGTGCTCAACCTTTCCAACGGTGCCAATACCGGCAACGCTTTGTACGTGACGGCCAGCGGCAACCCGGCTGCGAGCACAAATGCACTCGTGGTGGTGAATAACACGGCCGGCAGCCCAAGTGGAAACCTGATTGATTTGCAAAAAGCTGGGGCGAATGAGTTGAGCGTGGATTACAACGGTAATGTGACACAAAACGGCGGCACGAGCACAACTGATACCGTTAACGGCCAAACAATTTCAGCGGCCGCCAACTTTACCGGCACGGTGACAGCTACCGGTACGATTATTGGAGGCGGGACGTTTAAATCGGCGGATCAGACGGCTGGCAATACGGCGGCGGTTACCTTGACTTCAGGCAATGCCAGTGTGGGCTCGAGCCTGAATTCCGGATCAGTGACGATCGACTCAGGCACGCCGACCAGCGGCGGCACGGCCGGATCTATATCGGTGGCACCGACGAACTCAGGGAGCGTCACTATTGGACGCAATGGATCGGGTGCCCCGACTATTGCGATAGAGGGCGGCTCGAGTAGCTCTTTCCAGATTAATAACGGGACCGATTACTCACTGGTGCAATTTACGGCACCGACAGCCCAGGTTACGTATACGCTGGGCACTAACGCAAGTAACACCACGGCTACCATTTGTACTTCTCTTGCAGCCAGTTGTAGTAGTACCTACGAGGCGGCTGGTAGTTACTTGCTGCAGAACCCGGCGGCCAACGACGCCTCGACTAGCAACTTCGCCGGCTACCAGTATTCGTTTACGCAAAGCAACACCGGGGCGGCCGGCAACTTATCGCTTACCAATGCCGGCACCGGCGACGCCCTGTCGGTGAGCGCCAGCACGAACCCGGGCGCCACCACGAGCGCGCTGATTGTTGCGAACAACACTAACGGCACGCCGAGCGGGAATTTGCTGGATTTGCAAAAGGCCGGCGCGAACGAGTTGAGCGTGGACACCAGCGGCGACATCGCTACACTTGGCGGATACACGCAAACCGGTTCGACTGCCAACACGCTGACCGGTGCGACTACGATTAGCGCCGGAAGTTCGAGCGTGAATGGGTTGACAGTAAATAACAACTCCAATTTTGGCACCAACTCCGGTACCACACTTACGGTTGGTATTAATAGCACACCCAATGCCAAGCTGAATGTGAATACTGGCAGCGCGGTGGCGTTCCGGGCGTATGAGGCCAGCACATATGACATCGGCCAGTTTGCTGAGACCGGCGCCGGTGTTGGCAATGTGAACACGAACGCCACAACAACGGTGTCGGGCGGCAGTGTGAGCCCCTTGTTCACGCAATATTTCAGGGTGGGCGATGCTATTTTGGTAAACGGCCAGCTCAGGACGGTGTCGAGCATTGCCAGCGATACCAGCATGGTGGTGAGCACGTCGATTACATCCGGCACCAACCAAAGCTACTACAACGGCGTGGTGGGACCGGGGACGGTGACGACCAACGGCACAACCGCGATTGTGGGGTCGAGCACGACCTTTACCACGACCTTCCAGGCGGGTGACACGATTTTGATCAACGGTGAGACGAACCCAGGCACTGTCGCCAGCATTACCGATAATACGCATCTGACGTTGGTTAATACGGCGGCTACAAGTGCGAGCGGATTGGCATATGCGCGCAGCGAGTACGACCGGCTCGACATTAAGGCCAACGGCAACGTGGGGATCGGGACTAACAGTTCGACCGCAGCGCTTATGATTCAGCCGGACGGGGTAGGGCAGGCCGGCTTTGCGATCCAGGGCGCGGACGGGCAAACGGCACTCTTGCAGCAAAACCAGGATTACACCGGTGCGGTCTTAAGTTCGTTTGGCACCAACGGCCAGCTGACGCTTGGGCGGGCAGCAGGCTCCGGGACGCAGCAGACCGGCACGATATCGTTTGTGGACGGTACGAGTGGGACGAATACATATGTTGACACGCTCAACGTGGCGAGCCTCAGCGGAAACCACACAATCTCGCTGCCGGATGCGGCCGGCACGATTTGTTTGACCAGCCAGAACTGTAGTACGGCCGGGTCGGGTTACATCCTGTCTCAGAGCTCATCACCCGGAACGGCACAGACCGGTGCTAACTTTAACATCGCGGGTACCGGGATTGCCGGCACCGCCCTGGAGTCGCCGATACTTGATACCGCTACAGGTGTTGCACTTACGATCGGCAACACTCACGCGACCGCAATTAACTTGGGTAATACAACCAGTAACATTGCCACCACCATTAACGGTACGGCCAGCGTTCAGCCGACGAGCGGGCACGATTCAGGGACGGCATTCACGGTCAAGAACGGCGCCGGTACGACGACTGAACTTCAAGTGGACACGAGCGGCAACCAAGTGGTGGTTGACGGAACGACCGGGTCGGCCACACTGACGGTGCAAAATACGAGTAGTAACACGAACGTGTTGAACGTGCAGGATTCGAGCAGCACGAGCCTGATCGAAGCGACCAATTCAGATAACGTTAATCTAGGCAAAGCTCCGACGGCGCCGTTCGGGAATGCGAACACCGGTTCAGCCGGTGGCTCTGATGATGGCGACTTGCTGGCCATAGGCTTTACGACAGGGGTATCAGGTGGCGGTGCGATTTCGTCGATAAGCGCATATGTTAGCGGTGCAGTGGCGGCCTCCCCTGACAATAAGGGCCAAATTGCAATTTATAGCGATTCTTCCGGTTCGCCCGGTTCGCTGTTGGCGTCGTCGTCACCGATTGCGCTGACTGCCAGCGCGTGGAATACGTTCTCCATCTCTTACACCTTGATGAACAGTACGCCCTATTGGTTTACCTATTGGGAGAACAGCGGTGCGGGTGAGAATAGGATTGGTCTTGAAACCCCCACGGTGGGAACAACACTTGACATTGCGCACTCTGCATATGGAAGTTTGCCGGGCACCTGGCCGGGTACGGCGACTGGTCCACTTGGCAACTATGACATGTCAATCTATGCGACCTACGCGGCTTCAAGTGAGCCGGCTGTCGAGCTCAACAACAGCACCAATCAAGCCGATTTCGGCTATGGTACTGGTGTGTACCTGCAGGGTGCCGGCGCATATTTTTCGAATCCGCAGGGCAACACTGACGCCGAAGCATTTGGACTGGATGCCAGCGTTTCAGGGTCGGAGGCTACCGCCCTCGGAGAGGGCTCCACGGCTAATTATCAGGGTACGGCCGCTGGTCAAGGTTCGTTCGCGGGACAAGGTTCCCTGGCCCTGGGGCAAAATACGGGTGCATCGGGACTTGACGCCACGTCGGTCGGTGGTGGAGCGGCAGCGGTCGGTAATTACGGTGTTAGCTTGGGGGCCGGAGCATCAGCTCCGTCCAACGCCAGTATTGCCCTTGGTGTCGGCGCACTCACGACGGCCGTTAATCAGCTGGTGGTCGGCGGGAGTAACGCGGATGGAACCTATATCCAAAATGCCTACTTTGGATCTGGAAGTCACGGACGGTACGCCTCAGAGCGTGACCTTAAATGCGACCGGTGGTTCGGGTTCGAACATTGGCGGTGCGAGCTTGACCCTGGCTGGCGGTATCGGTACCGGGACAGGTAACGGCGGCAACATTAACTTTAATATAGCGAAACCGAGCGGGTCGAGCAGCTCGACGCCGAATACGCTTGCTGCTTCACCTGTCGAGAGCCTGAGCGGTGTCAACGGAGCAGCAACTTTTGAAAATTCCGCCAACTCGACAACGGCGTTCCAGATCCAAAATGCTTCGGGCGTGCCGGAACTCGCGGTAGACACGAGCGGCAACAAGACCACGCTTGGGCACATTGGGACGAGCAACGCGTTGCAAGGCACATTAGTGCTGAGCGACGGCAGCACGGACAACTTTGGGGCGACGATTCAAACCACCGGCAGCCTCACCGGTAGCTCGACCTTCCAGCTGAGTGTGACGAGTGCCAATGGAACCTATCAGATTTGTACGACGCTGTCGGTCTGCTCTGGTTATTCGGGTGGATCCGGTACCGCGATTGTTGAAGCTCCCGCGTCGACCGCTCAGAACACGATTAACCCCGGTGCGACATCGGGCGTGGTGGCGCTGACGGCGCGCGGAGGTAGCTCCGGCAGCCCAGACATTATTGATGTGATGGATTCGGGCAATACCAAGCAGGACTACTTTAATTCCGCCGGCTCGCTTAACGTGAACCAGCTGATCCAGCCGACGGCCAACAATACGATTGACCTGGGCGTGAGTGGTACGGCGTTTAGGACCGGCTACTTCGGTACGAGTGTGCAGACGCCGCTGTTGGATACGCCGAGCGGCACGACGACGCTGGCGGTCGGCGCCACCAGTGGCGGCAACGCGACGGCGATCAACTTAAATCAGAGCACGAGCGTGGCAGCCGGCAAGAACTTAAGCTTGGCCAGCGGCACGGGCACGTTTAGCCAAACCTATACCGGGACTTCAACGGATGCACATACCATTACGGCCAATTCGTTGACGACCGGCACTGGTCTGAAAGTGACGACCAGTAATAACACCGCGGCCAACACGTCGTGGAGTGCGATTCAATTTGACCCCACTAATGCGCAGGGGACGACAGCGGTGAGCGGCACGAATTTGATCTCTGGGTTTGACGAAGAGTTTACGCAAGCGGCGACGGTGGCCGGTAATAATGAGACGGTGGCCAATTTCGCGATTGCGGCCAACAGCGGCTCGCCGGCCGACCAGACCGTGAACTCGATCATTAACCTAGCCAACAACGATACCGCAACCGGCAACCAGATTACAGCCACCGACGGCTTGCAGGTGAACGGTGCTAATGTGACAAACGGCATTTACTTTAACGGGACGTTTGGGACGAACCTAATTTCGTCTTCCACCAATAACTTTAGCGTCAGCCAGGCCGGCGCGATCGTGGGTGTGGGTGTGAATTCGGGCATGGGTCTCCTGCAGGGCACCGGCGGACTGACGCTCACCGGCACTACTCAGATTAATGCGACTACAGCCGGCACGACCACAATTGGCAACACTACGGCCGGGGCGATTCAGCTGGCGTCAGGCGGGGCCTCAAGCTTTACCGTGACTGGGTCGACATTGGCGCTCGGTGGCACCAACTTTAATTTGGCCACGACCGGCGTTATTACTATGCTGGGCGGCACGGGTGGCGACATTACCACCGCGGCTGGTGCGACTGCGAATGGACTCGTGTTCCAGCCGGGTAATACCACAACGGCGACTTCGACCGGCGCAGGCATGACGATCCAGGGCGGGAATGATTCCGGCGCGACTGCGGCGACCGGCGGCCTGCTGACACTCAAAGGCGGCAATGCTACAACTGGAACCACGACGACCGGTGGGGGGGTGACGATTGACAGCGGTTCGGGGACTACGGCCGGCGGGGCGGTAGCGATTGGCGGCTCGAATGCGGCTTCGGTGGCGCTGGGGCGCACGGGTATTACGACGCAGGTAAATGGCACGGCGCAGCTCGGCGGTTCGGCCGGCAGCGGGGCACTCATTAATAATGGGTCCACGACCAATACCGTGGACGCGTTGGGGAACTTTACTAGCAGCGGTTCGATTTCGGCTACGCCAACGACAACGGTTGATATTTACACCTATATTTCGATCGCGGAGACGAGTACCGGCATAAGCTTGACCATTCCGTCGCCCACGGCTAGTACCGCTTACGGGAAGCTGTTATATATCTCGAATATTGGTACGCAGCCGTTTGGGCTGTTGAGTTCGAATTTGAACCCGGGCTCGACCGCGACATTGGTGTGGGCCAACGCGAGTGGGGGAGCGGCCTGGACGTTCGCGGGCGCCGATGCCAATGGTTTGCAGTCGGCCTACAACAACTCAGGGACAACGAACCCGCAGATTGTGCTGTCGAACACCAACGGTGGCATTAAAGTGCAGGATGCGTCGAGCTCGACGATCACGTACCTGCTGCAGATTTCCAATAATGGCGGCACGAGCAACTACCTGACCGTGACTTCGGCGGCGTCGGGGACGTTAGGTACATCCAATATCACGCTTTACGCGACGTCGGCGGGTAATGGCTCGCGGACGATTTCGATTGCTAACCAAACCACGGCCGGGCAAATCGGCGACACGCTTAATGTGATTGCGGCGGCGGGTAACACGTCGGGCGCCGGTGGTGCGCTCAACGTAACGGCCGGCGCGGGCGGCAATGCAGCCGGCGGCGGGGCAGTGACAGTGTCGGGTGGCGCAGCCGGCGGCGGTAATAACGGCGGGGGTGTGGCGACGCTGCAGGGCGGTGCGGCCACCGGTACGGGTACTGGTGGCACGACCAACGTGGACGGCGGCGCGGCAAGCAGCACAGCAGGATCGGCGGGCGGCGCGGTGTCGATTGCTTCGGGCGCGGGCGCTACCGGATCAGGTGCTACCGGTGGCGCGGCGAGTGGCGCGGTGACGATTAATAGTGCGAACGCGGGCGCCGGCGGCGGAACTAGTTCGCCCGGCGGTAGTGCCGGGAACGTTACTATTACCGCTGGGAATGGCGGCACGAGCACTAACGCGGCGGCGAATGGTAGTGGTGGCAGCATCTTCTTAGTGGCTGGCAACGCGGGCACTAATGGTAGCGGTACTGCCGGTACGCCCGGTGTGGTGAGCATTGATTCGCCGGTGTTTACGTCAGTTGCGGCTTCCGCTAGTGGCTCATCCTACGCCATACCTCAGGGTGACATTGATAACTATGGAACCGTTGTTATTACCGAGAGCACGTCAGGTGGTACGGTTACGGTGGCTGCGCCCACAAACAATTCCACTGGTCATGTCATATATATGATGGCGAGCAACGGGTCGTTAAGCTTTACGCTCTCGCCGTCCGGTGGTCCGAGTGTCAACATGGACCCGGATGACACGGAAATGCTGGAGTGGAACGGGAGCCAGTGGACGGCGAGCGTTTCCGGCAGTTCGCTACAGCAGGTCTACAACAACACGACGACGGCCCCGGCGTCGATTGTAACGACCTCGAACACCAAGACAATTTTGCTGCAGGCGGGCTCCGGTGATGACGCTTCGAACTTGTTTGCGGTCGACAACGGCTTGGGCTCGGCAGCATTGGATGTAGATACTACAGCAGGCGTAAACCTGATTCAGAACTCGAGTTTTGAGACCAACCCGTTGCCCGGCTCGGGGGCTGGGGCATGGACAAAGGTTGGTAACGCCTCGGCCTCGGTGGCTCGCAGCACTACTTATGCATACGTTGGCTCGGCCTCGCTGCAACTTAACACTACGAATAACTCGGGTGACGGCGTTGAGCAGGCGATTACCACTAGCACCGGCACGGCGACCGCGTTGACTGCCTCAACGCAATACTACATTTCTTGGTATGCCAACGGCGCCGGTACGGCTGTGCCGAGCACCATCGCGGAATACGCATATAATGGCTCAACGTTCTCGGCCTGCACGGGTCTGAACATTACGAGCGGTGCAATTCCGAGTAGTACGGGTTGGACCCGCTACAGCTGTACCTTTACCACCGGCTCGGGTGGTACAGCGCCTACGACGAGCAATGCGATTGAGATTATCCAGAATTCGGCACCGGGCGGGACGCGCACGTGGTACATCGACGCGGTGCAGTTGGAGCAAAACGCGACCGGCCCGACCGCTTTCCGCGAGACGGCGCTGCAGCTGAACGGCCTCATTACTTCGCCGGTGGCGATCCAGTCGGCCAACAACTCGGTGTCGGCATTGAGCGTGCAAAATGCTTCGGGCTCGTCGCTGCTCGTAGCCGACACCTTGGACGGCGCAGTGGGGATTAACATGGGCGCGCAGGCGATGGTGAACGGCGGCGGCGACTTGCAGTTTGGTGGCAGCGCCAACCGGACGATCGAGGTGGAGTCGGCAGTGGCAGCTAATGCAAATGGTGGGAATTTAACGTTAGCGGCTGGCCAAGCGAACGGCACTGGCACCGGTGGCACGCTCAACCTTAATGGTGGCACGGCGAGCTCAACGGCTGGGTCGGCCGGTGGTGGCGTGGCGGTGAGCGGGCAGACCGGTGCGGCTAGCTCGAGTGCTACTGCGGCCGGGGCTGGTGGCGCACTTACGGTTACGAGCGGTTCCGGGGGTAATGATTCAAGCTCCGGTGCCGGTGGGGCTGGTGGTAACCTTACGCTTGCGGCTGGTAATGGCGGCAGTTCCACCAGCGGCACGAATGGCGGCGGCGGCAGCATCTTCCTGGTCGCCGGTAATGCTGGCGGCACCAGCAGCGGTACGCCCGGGGTAGTCAGTATCGATTCGCCGGTGTTTACCTCAATAGCTGCGTCTGCTAGCGGATCCTCATATGCGATTCCTCAACCCGATATTGATGGTTACGGGACCGTGGTTATTACCGAGAGCACGTCGGGCGGTACGGTGACTGTGGCTGCGCCAACGAACAATTCCACGGGTCACGTTATCTACATGATGGCCAGTAACGGGTCCACTAGCTTTACGCTATCACCGTCAGGTGGTCCGAGCGTGAATATGAACCCGGATGATACCGAGATGCTGGAATGGAATGGTTCACAGTGGACCGCCAGTGTTTCCGGCAGTTCGCTGCAACAGGTGTACAACAATACCACGTCCTCCCCGGCCTCGATTCTGACGACTTCCAGTACTAAGACGATTTTGATTCAAGCCGGGGTGGGTGATGATTCATCGACCTTGTTCTCGGTTGATAACTCATACGGTTCGTCGGCGCTAGATGTGGACTCGACGACCGTTAATCTGATCCAAAACTCGAGTTTTGAGGAAAGTCCGTTGCCCGGTTCGGGCGCAGGCGCCTGGACGAAGGTTGGTAACGCTTCTGCGTCGGTAGCGCGCAGTACAGCGCAGGCCTATTTGGGCTCTGCCTCGCTGCAACTCAATACCACGAACAACTCAGGCGACGGCGCTGAACAGACGCTGACCAACACCGCGGGCACCGGTACCGCTCTGACGGCCTCTACAACCTATTATCTGTCCTGGTACGCCAACGGCGCTGGGACGGCGGTTTCAAATACGGTTGGTGAATATGCCTATAACGGCTCGACATTCTCGGCTTGCACGAACTTGAGTATTACAAACGGCGCTATCCCGGCCTCAACCGGCTGGACGCGCTACACTTGTACCTTTACAACGGGTTCGGGCGGCACGGCTCCAACTACGAGCAATGCGATTGAGATTATCCAGAATGCGGCGCCTGGCGGGACGCGGACATGGTACATCGACGCGGTGGAGCTGGAGACAGCCGGGAGCCTGGCCCAGACCGATGCCTACGCTGAGGCCAACCTGCAGTTTACCGGCAACGTGGTGTCGCCGTTGTCGATCCAAAATGCTACCAACTCGACCACGGCTTTCCAGATTCAAAACGCCGGTGGAACGCAGATGCTGGACGTGGATACGCTGGACAGCTTGGTTGTGATCGGTACGAGTACAAATAATGAAACCTTTGGGTCGACCGGGGAGCCGACATTAGCGGGCACAGCACGGCACGCCAAGACGATACAGCTGACGGCTGAGTATGCGGGTGCGGTGCTTGATACGGGCGGTCAAACGAGTGTTACCGGTATTATGACTGCTGCGTTTGATAGCACGCACGACATTGGGTACTACAACTGGACTACGAGCCAGGGCACGGCTCAAACGTACGATATTGTGGCGCGAGTGCCGATTCCATCTGATTGGAGTTCATGGAACGGCAATCCGACATTCCTCACGCAAGCAAACGTGGGCACTACTACCGGCGTGTCTCTGACTGTTGAGTCGATTTCGTACGAGGTTAACAGCAATCCGACTGGTACACCTACAACGGACGCGACCTTCGGGACCTACACGATTACTCCATCGTCCGCTAATACCTGGACCGCATTCAGCGGTAATGCGCTGGCGTCGAGTGGTTACGCCGTGGGCGACACTATGATTATTCGCATTCGGTTGAGCGCACTGAGCAACGATTCGGTGGAGATGGGCGATATCACGATACCTTACCTGAGCAAGTATTAGGTGGGCTGGAAGCTGAGACGGACAATGGTTATGGTAGACACAGTGAAAGTGGTGATGGTTAAAGTTTGGGCGGCGATGCGGTCGTGGCTGGTCAGTTTGCGCCCACGCGATGTAAGGCGCTGGTGTCAGTATCTAGTGCGGCATCTTAGCCGTGTGGATATTCGAAAACCGGTTCATGCCGTCGTAATTGGTGCGATTATCGCCATGATCGCTGCGCCGGTCTTGAATGTGTGGGCTACGGATGCGCGTTATGACCTCACTGCTGACCAGCTGAGTGTGATGGAAAAGCCCGCGCCGGATCTTGAAAGCAAGCTCAAATACTACAGCGCGAAGCAGGCCATCATATTTAATGAGTCGGGGGCTGGTGCGACCGATCCGGAGAGCGGCGGCACATTGGCGGCCGAGGCTGGCGGCGGCAAAGACCAGCTCTACACTGCGACCATGCCGGATGATCCAAGCCAGGGCATTACGGTCCAGGATAACGTTAATCAGGTGTCGGTGTCCTTTACCCCAGAGCTTAGTTTGATGAATGGACGGGCCGTAGATAACCATGTGGTTTACCCTTTGCAGAACCAAAGTGGAGTGTTGAGTTTCACGCCCAAGGGCAATGGAGTAAAGGAAGACATTGTGCTTGATTCAGCGCCGGGAACGGATACAGCGGACTTCCAATATAAATTGAGCATGCCGGATTATGTGCAGCCGCGTCTCAATGATGACGGTAGCGTTGGATTTTACACAGCCGACCCTGAGTTTTTTGGCGATATCAGCTACGGGGACCAGAAAGACGAAGACGCAGTCAATAAGGCCCGGATGAACGACCCCAAGAATTACCTGATGTTTGAGATTCCAGCACCGTATGTCAAGGATGCGGCCGGAGTGGAGGCGACACAGGCACGATTTAGTCTCTCGGGTGACCAGTTGACCGTGCACGTAACTGGCTTGGATCACGCTGCGTATCCGCTGTCGATCGACCCGACGTTTGTGCTCTCAAGTACGTCTGACTTCGTTACAGGCAGTATAGACGATAACATTGACCTCTCGGTCGCCAATCAGATTGGCCGGTCGCCGCTGTCCGGTGGGTCGATCCCGACTTTTACGGCTTCAAGTTTCGATACAACGAGCGACGTTTTTGCAGGGGCGCTGGTTGCCTATAACGGCTACTTGTACCTGATCGGCGGCGTGGCTGGCGCCGCTGGTTCGACAACGGACAACCAAGTTGAGTATAACCCTATAAACTTAAGCACCGGAGCAACTACCGGCTGGACCTTGGATTCGACTACGCTTAAGACCGGCCGACAGGGGTTGGTGGCATTTGGCTTTAACGGCTATTTATATGCCGTGGGCGGAGAGGTTGCTACTACGGGCGTGCCAATAACCACAGCTGATTCGGTTGAATATGCACCTATTAACAGCAACGGGACGGTTGGTACATGGAATTACACGACTGGGCACTTGAATACTGCCCGCAGTTACCCGGCTGGGGCGAGCTACCAAGGATTTCTGTATGTTATGGGTGGTTCCAGCGGTACGCTTGATGCGACCCAATTGAATACGTATGAATATGCTCAAATTGAGGGTGATGGAGATATTGCCTCGTGGACCCAAACCGGCAATACGACGTTTACAACGGCACGGAACCGGTTTGAGGGAGCGGCATACAATGGATATGTTTATATAGCCGGCGGGCTGAGTGGCGTGGGAGGCACTCCGATTGTTAACGACGACGTACAATATGCGCCCATAACCAGTACCGGGGCACTCGGAAATTGGTCCACGACAACGTCGTTTCCCACGGCCAGACGTAACTTTGGTTTGGCTGTGAACAATGGCTATATGTATGTGTATGCCGGCTGCAACCAGGCCGCCTTGGGTTGTACTGGCGCCAATATTTTGGCTGATACTGAATACGCGGTTATTAATGCCGACGGGAGTATTGGTCAGTGGCAGGAAACCCTTAATTATAATGGTGCTGACTCCACTCGTGAGCCGGGTGGCTCGACATTCTACAGCAACCACTTGTACTTTGTGGCTGGATGTAACTCTGAGTCGGGTACGGCTAACGAGTGCGCTACGCCGCTGGAGTTGACTTTCTATTCTACTCTTGACAGTCCAGGACGGTATGACCGGGGGATATCGAATATTGAGACCACTGCGCCCTATTCTAATAACGGTATGACAGAGGCAAAAGATGGCGGGTCGAGCGTGGCGTTGAATGGATATCTGTACTATCTTGGTGGGTGCAGTATCCAGAACTGTGCCGGCTATGACAATACGGTTGAGTACGCGACGCTGAATGCGAATGGGACACTTGGAACATTTTCCGCTACCACGAGCTTGCCGAGTGCGGGTTCCGGCCTGGGAGGTGGCCGGATGGGCGCGAGCGTGGTGGCGTACAACAATAAGTTGTACGTGATTGGAGGTGTAGCAAACGGTATTTTCCCGCAGGTGCTGGCAGTGCAGCCGACAGTGGTTGGCACGACTTCGACCACGCACAATATCGCAATGCCAACCGGCACGGTGACCTCAGGGGATTTGTTGCTGGCAATTATTACCATGACCGGCGGTACTGGTACGACGATTACAACACCTTCAGGATGGACGCCGATCACAAGCGCGACTAATGGGACCACGACGCTTATTTCAGTGTATGCGAAGAGTGCAGCCGGGACCGAGAGTGGAACGACTGTGAACTTTGGTACTGGGTCGAATGCCGTGGCGGCGGCCCAGGTGTACCAAATCCAGAACGGCACCTGGAATGGTGGTACGCTGACATCGGTGATCGCCACAGGGACAGCGGCGGCCAGCGCTACTACCGCTCCCAATCCACCGTCGGTGACGCCGGGCTGGGGAGCGGCGAACGATTTGTGGATCGCGGCGGCCGGGGGCAACACCTGGACGGCAGCGTCAGCCTATCCAGCCGGGTTTAACAGTGAGCCCGATACATTTACTGGCAGCGGTACGACGGGTGCGGATGTTGTGTCGTCGATTACGGATCTTAACGCCACATCCGAAGACCCGGCTGCGTTCACGACGAGTCCCAGCTCAACTGGCGAGGCGCTGACGGTGGCAATTGAGCCGCCGGCCGGGGGAGGCTCACAAACATATTTGTCGAGCATCGTGTCATCGACGCAAAATTCGAATGGAACGCTTGGGTCGTGGAGCACTGAAGCGAACGCGCTGCCAGCGGTGCGAGCGTTTACGACTGCCGAGGTGTGGCATAACTGGATTTTTGTGATGGGCGGGATTGCGAGCGGCACGACGGCTCCGGTCGCGACGATTTACCATTCGCAGATTACGAGTAACGATCCAGGTACTTGGTCGGCGACAACGGATGGGTTGACGGAAGCCCGGTTCGCGGCTTCAGGAGGGATATGGGGGAACTGGCTCTATGTTATAGGCGGCCAGAGTGTGGCGTTGTCGACTGGCACGTATGTACCAGCGGCGGACGGCATAGAGCAGTTGACTATCACGAATGCCGGCAACATTACTTCAGCGTCGTCGGTGCAGGATCCTACGGGTCAGTTTTTGACCAGGTTGGACGGCGGGTTTGTGCATAACGGTGTGATTTATACGTTTGGGGGTGAGACGAGCGGATCAACTAACGCGGTGGCGACGATTAACTACGCCAATTTGAACTCATCAACCGGTGCGGTGGGGGCATGGACCAATACGAACATTGGGAATATTAGCGGCTCTACAGCCGGCTTGGCAACGGCCCGCAACCTGACGACGGCAGTGGACGACGGCGGGAATTTCTATGTGCTCGGAGGCTGTACTTCAACTGTGGCGGCTACCAGCTTCACAGCCTGTACGGGATTCGTGACGACGGCTAACTCGGTTGAGCTGAATTTGGTGAACAACGGTGGTGATGGGCAGACGAATTCGTTTAATATAGCAACGGCGCTGCCAACGGCGACGTCGGATCATGCGGTGGTGGCATACAACGGCTATTTGTATCAGATTGGCGGCTGTACCGCGTATACTTCGGGGGCGTGCTCGACGTTTTCGTCGACGATTGAGGGAGTGCCGATTAATGCGGATGGGTCATTGGGCACATGGACTACCACTGGCATGACAGCGTTGCCGACGGCAACATCCTTGGAGCAAGCCGCGGCCTATAACGGGAATATGTACGTGCTCGGTGGGTCTCAGAGCGGATCGACCTCAACGACCACGGTCTGGATTGCGCCGATTTCGAGCACCGGCACGATTGGAACATGGCTTACGAGTTCGAGCGGGGTGCCTCAATTGACGACGGCGGTGAGTAATTTTGGCGCTGCCATCGCGAATGGGTATTTGTACGTGGCGGGAGGTAACGATGCGGGCACGTTGCAAACGGGAGTTTACTCTTCGCAGATCAACACGACAACTGGGTCGCTGGGATCGTGGACTTCGACGACGGCGCTACCGACGGCCGAAGCCGGCTTTACGCTCATCTCGTACAACGGCTATTTGTACGTGATTGGCGGTTGCTCGGGCTATACCTCGAACGCATGTACGAGCGGTGATACGCTGCCGTATATTTCGTATGGATCGACTAACACGAGTGGCGCAGTGGCATCGTGGAATTACACTACAGATGTGCCACAAAGTATGGTGTCACGTCAGGTAGTGGCTGCCGATGGGTACATGTACTTCATCGGTAATGAGAATGATGGCACCGAGATTAACTATGTGGACGTGAACGCGAATGGTACCTTGGGAACGACTATGGATTCGCAGCCAGCGACGGCGGGCGGTCATGCCCATGGGGCAGCGGCTTGGTTTGACGGCTTCTTGTACGTGACGGGCGGGTGCACGCTGACCAGCGGGGTGTGTACAACTGCGGGTATTACGACGAGCGACGAGTACGCTGGGCAGGCGGCGATCTCGCGCGTGGGGCACTATTCAAAGTTGTTTAACACGCAAGTAAATACTTCGCCGAGCCAGCTCGTTCTCAATGGTGCGCTCTCCGGTCCGGGCAGCTCGGTCGCGGTTTTGTTCCGCACTGAGGCTACGGGCGCAACACAGTTTGGTGTGCCACAGGTAATTAACCCCGTGATTTTTGGCAACTTCTACAATGTTAAGGCGTTGGATTCGAGCGGGAATAACGTGGGTATCGCGTTTAATTATTTGATCATTATTACGCTAGACGACAGTAACTCAGGTACGTTCCCTGATATCACGAGTTCGACTGAGACGAACGTGCAAGATATTACCTTGTACTACCATGCCAATCCAGGTCGGCGGCTTCGGCACGGGGCATCGTTTACGAATACTGGGTGTAACGCTACGCCTGCGAACGGCTGCATTCTAGATACTGCGCCATAAGCCTTTTGCTGGCCTGGTATACTAAGCGCAATGGACGAAGAAATTAAGCAACAGTTTGATGGGTTGGGGGATCAGATCCGCAAGGGCTTCGCGGCCAATAATCGGCAGTTTAGTGCGCTCAAATCGCGGATTGCCAAGATGGAGCTGGAGCTGGCTTCGCTCAAACGTATGGAGAACCGGCGCTCGGAAGAGATTATGGAGCTCAAGACCAAGCGGGCTTAACCGATCGATCATTGACTACGAGTCTGGCGCTTTTGCGATTAAGTGCAAGCCGCGGGGTTTAACGGGCTCGTCAGGGTTGTCGGCGAATTCTTCGACTATGCGCCAGATGCGTCCCTTGGCGTCATCTCCGGCAAGAAGTTCCGGCAGTGTGGTAGTAGCAAAGATTAGTTCATCGTCAAAGGAGTCTTCAAGCTCCCGGGCAAGGCGTTTGCGGAGGCGTTTTTCGACGCTTGGGTGGGCTGCCGCCATCAGGATGGCGGGTAGCTCGGTGTTTGTTCCGGCCCAGTCGCCGCTGTCGGCATAACCAACGTAATTTTTCGTGCGACGCACGAGCACAAAATACGGCTCGGTGTCTTCAAAAATATTCAGGAAGAACTGACGTTCGCCTCGGCTGGTCTGAAGTCGGATATAAGCATCGGGCAGAGGGTGGGGAAAATAGTCGAATTTGTCGTAACCCAGGTCGCTTTTGGTGAAGAACGATAATTTGTCGCCGTAGAGTTTTTTGAGATTGGTGTAGGCGGTGACCAGGTTGGAACAGTGGATCATAAAGGGTTCTGAACGACCCTTATCTTTGTAAATGGTTTTGAGGCTAATGGGATCGTCATTGAAGCGGGTGCCGGATGCGGTGAGCGTCCTGGCTCCGGTCGGAGTGAGGTAGTAGGCGGCCGGCCGGCCGTGGAGCTTGTAGCTTGAGTCATAGCGCTTAGCGATGAGTCCTTGGTCTTCTAGGATACGCAGTCGCTTCTGAACATCTTTGTGACTGTTCTTGCCAATAAGTGTTGCGACGTGCCGGCTGCTTGCGAATCTGAATTTTCGTAAGGTTTCTAATACGGCCAGCTGTTCGTGGTTTAAGGTTTTTCGGTATTTAGGTTGAGATATATCAGCTGGTGGTTGGATGGTTGTGTAGGTTATTGGTCATAGGTGATTTGCGGACTTGGTTGGCTAGTACCAAATGCCAACCCCACCTACTCCTATGTAAAGAGGATAGGAGAAACGACGATTATGAGAGAATATCAGATGCAGCCGGATAAAGAAAGTTGGGTATCGGCGGAGTATGTTGGAGGCGCAGATTTATTGCGTTACAAGGTAGTCGAAGCTGAGCACCTGACCGGATGCAGGTACCGGTAAGTTTGCGTGGAGTACGAATGAGCCTGCACTTGGTGACACATACGCCTGAGCGCTGGCGGCGGCCGAGGTGAGGGGGGTGAGCTGCACATGGACGATACCCCCGAAGGCGGCCTTAAAGGTGACGGTAGCAAGCGTGCCGCCCGGGCTGGTGCCGGTGTTGACGTTGATTTGGCCCGAGGTGTCGTTGCCGGAAATTGAGACGGTGCCACCTGAGCCATCTTGGCCGCCGGCGATTCCTGGCGTTGGGCCTTGGGTGACGAGATGGCCGACGGTGAGCGGCCCGCTAATTGAAATATTATGCACTGTAATGGTGTTTGCGGTGAGGTTAGCAAAATTGGTGGCGCCGGAAACCGTGAGACCGCCGAAGGTGGCGAGGCCGGTGACGGTGAGGGCGTTTTGGAATGTGGTAGCACCGGACACGTTTAGGGTCGACGTAGCCAGGCCGCCGGTGACGTTAAGCTGGTTTAAAGTAGAGTTGCCGGTGGCGTCAAGTTTGCCGCCGACGGTGAAGTTGCCGACCACATCGGCTTGGCCGCGGAACAGCGCGTCGGCCGAAACATCGAGTACCTCGTTGCTGGTGCCGAGGTTGGTGCCGATTTGGCCGAGCTTTTGCAGATCGGATGGCGATAGGGTCTGAACTGTCGGGCCCTGAGCGGAGGTTGGCACTGGTTTGCGGCTTTGCTCAATAAAATAGCCAGTGACGGCACCAACAGCCAGGAGAAAAATAAACAGCGTGCCAATGCTGGCAACAAGGCTGGCGCGCCGGCTGAGATCATTCCATCGGTTATCGGAGTGGAAGCCGGGGATTTGAAACGACTTCTTCGGTCGTTTTGGCGGTGGCGCCGCGACGGGAGTTTTTACCAGCAACGGATTGGGATTGTCGTTTTCGTCGGGCGGCATGCGCGCTCACAATGGTTATGCTTACGAGAATTTTACCACAAAGCGTAAGGGGATTTGCACGGCGGCGTTGTTTGCGTCAAGATGGAGAGTGATGAGAGGGTGGGGACGACAGTTTGCATGCGTGTTTTTGGCATCGCTCGTAGTGTCGGGCGTGGCTTTGGCGACCTCAGACCCGACCATGACGAGCACAAGCTGGAGCGCGGTCGAGACCGAGTTGGGCGGGAACGGCTGCAACAACTCTGCCTCAGGTTGCGGAGTTTCGACCGACTATTCGTTGAAACCGAGCACTGATGACGGCGGCGCAAGCGCGGGCGAAGCGGCGGTAGGGAATTCGAGTTCTACGGACTACCAGACCAACGCCGGCTTTAACACGACGGCCCAGCCGGGGTTGGCGATGACGGTCAATTCGTCATCGATGAACCTCGGTGTGCTTTCTACCGCAACAACGAGCTCAACAACCGCGACCTTTACGGTTTCGGATTATACGTCGTACGGCTACATTGTGCAGATATACGGCAATCCTCCCACGTATGGAGGCCATACCTTAACCGCGATGGGTAACAACACCTCACCCGCAACGGCCGGGACAGCAGAGCAATTTGGTATTAATCTGCGAGCGAACAACAGCCCAAGCGTTTCGGGATCGGCGGACCCGCTTGAGGTGCCAGACAATGAGCCGTTTGGATCGTCCAAGTTTAGTTATGGTCAGGCGGGGAATTACGCCCAGGGGGGTACAACGTATGGTACGAACCGGACATACACGGTACCTAATGAGTACACCTATAGTTCAGGCGATACGATTGCTTCGTCATCGCAGACTACCGGGCCGACGCTGTTTACTATAAGTTTCCTGGCGAACATCAAAAACAATACTCCGGCCGGTGTTTATACCGGCAGTTTGAGCTTAATCGCGACCGGAACGTATTAACTCGCGTTTAGGTAACTGAGGCTAGGTCAATTTTGCTGATGTATTAGTGTTGTTTGAATTTGATATTTTGCTGAGATTTTGATTGCAACGATACTGAGGGCGACATAGTATAAGCATAAGAATTATGAGGAGAGGGTATGAGAGTGAGTGTGAATATCTTTAAGCCAGGATTGATACCGATCGTAGCTGTTATTTTACTTCTTGGCCCTTGGTCGTCAGAGGTGGCAATGGCCACTGTTCCCGGCACAAATGACCTTGAACCCATTTCAAATCTCCACCCTCCTCAGACAGATAAGCAGGCAGGCCAAGTCAACAACAGCCTGAAACATGCACTTCTTTCGTTCCCAGCGGTAACGTAGTTTGCGAAAGTACTTCAGCCATGCATTGGTGCGTTCGACAACAGCCCGAAACTTAGCTTTGACTTTGTCGTAGTTGGGCTTGCGTCCCAGTTTACGCCGGTGCTTGTACTTACGTTCAGGAATATTCGTTTTAATGCCGCGTCCGCGTAAGTTTCGGCGAAAAGCCGCGCTGTCGTAGCCTTTGTCCGCGTTAAGCTCGACAACCCGTCGCTTCGCTCCAACCCGAATCTTGCGGATGGTAGCTTCGGCACTCACGAGGTCGTGCCGGTTACCTTTGGCAAGGACATTAGCAAGTGGCAGTCCCTGCTTGTCGGTCACCAAGGACATATTCGTGCCAGTTCGGTGGTGTTTGTTGGAGAAGCCAGTCCCCTCATATTTGGGTGACTGAATGAGTGAACCATCCAAGTGGCCGAGGCTCAGGTCGAGTTTGCCTTGCCGGTCAAGCAGAAGTAGGATTTGCTGCCAAACCAGTTTGAGCGCACCCCGGCTGCGCTAGTAACCCAGCCTCCGCCAGCATGATGCGTATCCATGGCCGCAAATGGAGGGTGGGATATCTTGCCACCGGCAGCCAGTTTTGAGCACAAACAGAACTCCGTTGAGAAGCTCATTATTAGGTGTGACTGGTTTAGTCTTGCTGGCTGGCGGCTGGGGGAGCTGAGCTGCCAACCAGTCATATTGTGGCTGGCTTAAAAAGAACGTAGCATTATTCACTGGGTAGTACCCTTGTTTGTTTTGGTTTACAAACGGATGCTACCCAATCTGTATTATTGGCTCAAGAGATTTGAAATGGGTTCTATGACACTAACTCTGTATCGATGAGTGGGGACGGTACGACCGTGAGTCTGTCGACACTTGCGAGCAATCTTGTGTCAGGTGACACTAACTCTAATCGGGATGTTATTGCTGCCCAAACCGGGAATAGTGCGGTCACGTACTGTTCACTGTAAGCATCTCGTTTAGAAAAGCCGGGTTTTATCCCGGCTTTTCTGTCGTTACATGTTGTAAAAATTGCGTTGACTTGTCCATAGTGCTTAAGCTAAAATTTAGCCAAGTACCATTTTAAGTACCATTAAGGAAAAATATGAGTAGTAGAAGGGCAATCCTGCGGGATCATTACCTCGGTCTGTTCAGAAGGGCTGGCACCTGGGCTGGTCTCGTTTCGATCTTGGCAACAATGTTTGTGGCGGCTCCGGCGCTGGCGCTCGGCCAGCTTACGACGAGATCGGCAACGCTGAGTAATCCGGCGGCCGGTGCGACCACCGATAACATTGCCGTCAAGTTCACGCTTGGAACATCGGGACAAACGATTGCAGGTTTGGGATTTCAAATCTGCGACTCTCCATTGCCGGGAGCTTGTGCAAATACCGGTACCTCATCGGGTGAGAACTTTTCGACTGTATCAACGGTGGCTACTGTAGTCAGCGGTGGTGGTTCATGGACCAATGGTTCGACTTGTAGCACTTTAGGCACAACCCACACAGGTAACTTGCTTGAGGTGAACTGTACTTCACAAGCAGTGACAGGAACGCCGACTGCAACAGTGACGATAACCGGTGTAACCAACCCGTCGGCTAATGGCGAGTGGTATATACGTGTGAACACCTACACCGCAGCCAACGATGGTGGTACTGACACTGACCAGGGTGCAATGGCGGTTGACACGAACAACCAGCTGAGTGAGTCGGCTACCGTTCAGGAAAGTCTGGTCTTTGCAGTTGGTTTGTCAGGGTCAACTTGCGCAGGCATCTCGGGTGGTCCGTCGGTGACCCTGAGCAATTCTTCGCCTATGTCTACCGCTTCGACTGCCGCAGGTACTGGTCTCCTATGCGCGAACACAAACGCCGGTTCTGGCTATGTCATTGCTTATAACGGCGCTGCTTTCGCCGGAGGCGGCACAACCTTTCCGACGATACCGTCTCCAACAACTGGATTCACATCAACCGCTGGTTCGCAACAGTTTGGCTTCAACCTCGTCGATGTTGCTGAGAATGAAGTGAGTGGTAGTAGTTCTGTTGGCAAATGCGACTCCGGTGCCGGCGCCGATACAGGTTCATATTGCACGTCAAGCAAATATAACTACGACACGTCCGCAGGCTTCCACCAGATCGCATCAAGTGAAGGTGCGCCTAGCAATGACACGATCTACACGGTGACCTATAAGGCAAACATTGACAACACAGTCCAAAAAGGTACTTATACAGCTACGCAGACGTTCGTTTGTACTGGTACGTTTTAAGTAAGGTAAAAAGGAAACAGGCAAGAAAAAGCAATGCCGAGCAGAAGTCAAATCCTGAAAACGCACTATGTAAAAGTATTACAGAAGGCAGCAACGTGGGTTGGGCTTGGTTCCCTGGTGGCGATGACTCTGGTGGCGGCACCGGCTAGCGCGGGCGGGGCTCAGATTACGAATCGTTCAACGACCTTAAGTAGCTCAAGTGCAGCATCTAGCAATGCGACGACATCGTATGCGTTGAGCTTCAAATTACCTTCGAGTGGCGCAACTATTGAGGCGTTGATGTTCCAGGTCTGTACCTCGCCGCTGGAGACAACGTCTTGCTCGACTCCTACGGGCGCGTCTTTGAGTGCGGGTCCGGTAACACTATCGGCGCAGGGCGGGCAGTTTTCCGGCTGGACGCTGGGTGCTGGTACGCCACCGGCGCCGACTGCGAACACGGCCTATATTTTTAATGCCTCCGGTTTTTCTGAAAATACCTCAACTACCCAAGCGTTGACTTTCAACAATATCCAGAACCCAACTACCGTAAATCAGGAATACTACGTTCGCATAACTACGTATACGGGATACAACGGTAGCGGCGGTACGGGTGAGCAAGACTTTGGCGCGATGGCGGTTGCAACCACTCAGTCGCTGAGTGTAGACGCTAATGTGCAGGAGTCGCTCGAGTTTTGTGTGGGCACGGTTTCGGCGCCGTCTAACTGCGGGGCCGAATCGGGTAGCACCGTGAATATCGGCAGTGGCACCGATAACGTGTTGTCGTCGTCTGCTCCGTCGGGTGCCATTTCGACGATGATTGCTGACACTAATGCTACGACCGGGTATGTTATTACGTACTATGCGGGCAATCTGTCGTCGTCAAGCGATACGATTACAGCGATTGCCGGCACTCCGACAACGTTCCCGTCGGCTGGTACGGCTGCGTTTGGCATTAATTTACGCGCAAATACGAGCCCAAGTATTACGAACTCGGCTGATAAGGCCGGCTCCGGATCGGGAGCTGTGGCGGCTAACTACAACACCGTCAACCAGTTTGCCTTTGTGCCTTCTACCACTACCACGGTGGCAACGGCTAGCGCTCCGACCGTGGCTAACACCTACACGGTGTCTTATGCCGCTCAAGCTGGATCGACGACAAAGCCTGGCGCCTTTGCCACGAGTTTCAACTATGTGGCGACCGGCACATTCTAAACTAAACCCGTAATCCTTTTAGTAAGCCATGAAGACAAAACCACTCACAAAAACACTCATTGCAAAACTATCGATACTTGGGCTGCTGGCTTCGACTTTCGTGCCATTGGTTGCGAATGCGGCAACGGGTCAGCTTTCACCGCGTAGTGCGACGCTCAGTACTTCGGTGGCTGGTGCGACGGCTGTGACAGCCACATTTAAGTTTACGCCGAGTGCGGCTAACAGCGGCGCGACCATTAAGGGCATCAAGTTTCAGATGTGCAATTCGCCGGTAGAGACGACAACTTGTACGATCCCCGACGGCACCTCGACCATGGCGTCGGCCACGGCTGGAAGCGAGTCGGGAACGGATATGACAAATACATATGGCAGTCCATCGTATAATGGCGCGACGGATGTCACATTTACGAATGCGACCGGGAACGTGTTTAATTCTGGCGACGGCATCGAAACATTTGCGGTGCAGAATATCACCTTGCCTGCAACTGCAAATACCGAATTTTACTTCCGTATCACGACGTATAACAGTAGCTCGACCTTTAATGGCGCGACCGAGGTGGATTACGGCGGTATTGCGGTCAGTACCGCGCAGCAGATTACCATAACCGGCACAATGCCGGAAAGCCTGGTGTTCTGTGTCGGCACGAGCGGCTCGAATTGCGGCAACATTACCGGCTCGAGCGTGGCACTGGGTACGTTTAGCCCAACGTCGACGAATACTGGTACGAGCGTCATGGATGTGAGTACGAATGCCGGGTCGGGGTATGCCATTACGCTCAGTGGGACGGTGCCGACCTCGGGTTCGAATACGATTCTGGCCATGGGGACGCAGAGCGCCAACTCGTCCGGCTGTGCGGTAAGTTGTACCTCAACGACCGGCACGAGCCAATTTGGCAGCAATGTGCGCACTAACACTTCGCCCAGCGTGGGTGCCGATGTAACGCCGACCGGCGGCGGCTTCAACGGCGCAGGCTCAGGCGGCTACAATACGCCAAATAGCTTCCGTTTCTTTACGGGCGATACGGTGGCGGGCTCGAGCCAAGTGAGCAACGCACAGTTGTTCACCAATTCTTACCTTGTGAACGTAGCAGGATCGCAAGCGGCTGGTCTGTACACCGCGACCATGACGTATATTTGCACGGCTACGTTCTAAATAACGGCCGCAGCTCGGGAACAGCGACATAATGGAAACAAACAAACAATCCAGGTTTGCCCGATTCATCACCTTGGTGGTCATGGGGCTTATGTTGTGCGTGTCGACTGGGTCGGTTCAGGCGGCGGGGCTGTCGAGCCGTTCGGATACAATGAGTACGTCGCAGGCGAGCGTGACAGCTACGCATGTGTTTGCGTTTACAACCGCGACCACGGCTAACATTGGCTCGATTGGGCTGACGTTTTGCACGACGGCCAACGGGAGCTGCACAATGCCGCTTGGCCTCGTAACCACAAGTGCGACTCTGACGGGCCAAACCGGGATTAGCGGGTTTACACTGAACAACGCAACCAACGGCGCGCCTTTCATTTTGAACAACGGCGCGCCGCAGGTGACCTTAAACACTGCGGTGACGGCGACACTGACCGGCGTAACCAACCCATCGGCCGTGAACACGACGTTTTTCGTGCGCATCACAACTTACACAGGCACAGATGGTGCGACCGGACCAGTGGATACGGGTAATGTGGCGGTGTCGACCGCGCAGCCGATTCAGTTGACCGGCGTAACGCCGGAAATCTTGGTGTTTTGCGTCGGTATCACGATTACGAGCGACTGCACTACGGTGAGCGGCAACTCGATTGACTTTGGTGATTTTGACCCGTTGTCGACCAAATCGGGCACCAGCGTGATGCAGGCGAGTACCAATGCCGGTGGCGGCTACAACGTTACAGTGAATGGTACGACCTTGCAGTCGGGCGCCAATAGTATAGGGGCATTGGCCGCGCAGACCGCATCGGCGACTGGTGCGCCGCAATTTGGCCTTAACCTGCGGGCCAATACGACCCCGGCGGTCGGAGCTGACCCGTCGACCGGTAGCGGCGCAATCGGCACGTATAGTGCTCATTATGGTACGGCTAACCAGTATCGGTTTGTGACCGGTGATGCGGTCGCGACATCGGCCGGACCAAGCAATGCTAACACGTTTACTTCGAGCTACATTGTGAACATTCCGAGCTTGCAGGCGGCGGGTACTTACACGTCGACCATGACGTACATTTGCACGGCCAATTTCTAGACCGATTGCAGGTCCCCTGGTTGGCGGTTGCGTGAGCGTTATCTTGTGCGATACACTGAGAGCAATGCGTAAGTGGTTTGTGGGTAGCTTTATCGGTGCAATGCTGGCGGCAGCTGTTGTAGTGCCGTGGGGTGTACTGGCGGCTACAACGGGCTCAACCTCGCCGGGTGGGGCAGCCTCAACCAGTAGTGGCTCACCGGGCCAGGGCCTGGAGATTTCGCCGCCGGTGGTTGAGCTATCAGCAAATCCCGGCCAGACGGTAACTGTTCCAATTGACGTACGCGATATTACGAGAGGTGAGCTGATCGCAAAAGGTCAGGCCGATGACTTCGGTGCTAGCAGTAACGAGAGCGGGCAGCCGCAAATCCTGCTGAACGAGAATGGCGAGACCCGTTATTCGCTGAAGTATTGGATTCCTTCTGTGCCGGATATGGATCTACAACCAGACCAGCTGAAAACAGCTGACATTGTTATCAACGTGCCGGCCAACGCAGAGCCCGGCGGCCACTACGGCGTGGTTCGTTTTACCGCGGTGCCGCCAAATTTGGCCGGGACAGGCGTGGCGCTGTCGGCCAGTGTGGGGACGTTGATCCTGCTAACGGTCAATGGTCCGGTCACGCACAATTTGACTTTGGTGCAATTTTCGAGTGGGCTCCAAAATAACAAGACCGACAACTGGACGAGCAAAAGCTCGTTCGAGACCGGTCCGGTTGATTTTCTCGTTCGCTTACATAATGGGGGTACGGTCCACGAACAGCCGAGCGGGCAGATTGTGGTGAAGAATATGTTTGGGCGTCAGGTTTCGACCATGACGGTCAACTCCACTGGGGGCAATGTATTGCCTGATAGCATTCGGCGGTTCACCACTGCAATGAGCAATAAGAAGTTGTTTGGCTACTACTCGGCTACACTATCGCTGACCTACGCGAAGACAATGCGTGTGAACGGCAGCCTGCATTTTTGGGTGATTCCGTGGATGCTCGTGCTCACCGTACTCCTCCTTATTGTGATCCTGTTCTTCGCGCTGCGTTGGGCGCTGAAGCGATACAACGAGCACATCATTTCCAAGGCGGGCGGGCGCCGGTAAGCCATGCTGGGCCACGAACACTCTGGGCGGTTGCGGCCGCATACCCACACAACGTATGCGGCCTTGACGTTTATGCTCCTACTGGTGGGGGTATTGCTCGTGGGCTTGAGTTGGGCGGCGGAGGCGGCGCCGCCGGCGGTCAATCCGCAATCCGGGTCGATCGGTCTTTCGGGCACGGTTCCGGGCAAGCCGCCCAGCAGCGCCGCAACGATCCTGACGCCTTCCGACGGCACGCACACCAGTACGATCCCGTTGACCGTTTCAGGCACGTGCCCGGCCGGTGATTTTGTTGATATTGAGAAAAATAACGTGTTTGCGGGTGCGGCTGAGTGCGGGGATAACGGCACCTTTAGCGTTCAAGTTGATCTATTTAGCGGGATTAACACGCTCGTGGCGCGGGTGGCCGATGCGCTGGGGCAATTTGGGCCGGATTCGGCCGGCGTAACTGCGTATTATGATGCGCCGACGCCGGCCAATGGTGCGAGCACGGTTCAGCAACTGTTTCTCACAACCGCAACCACTATTTTGGGAGGGAATCCGGGCCAGGGCTTTGCGCGCTCGGTAACGATTAACGGAGGCGTAGGTCCATACGCTGTGAGCTGGGACTTCGGGGATGGCGCAACGAGTTTGGCCAGTGCCTCAACTACCGGCATTGTGAGCTCAAATCATTCGTATACGCGGCCGGGCATTTACAATGTTATCGTGCGGGTCACAGATAGCACCGGTTCGACTGCTTACTTACAAGTGCTGTCAGTGGTGAACGGGCCGGTGGCGGCATATGGCGCGAGTGGCGCTTCAGGCGTGGGTGCGATTACCGGTGGTTTGGTGGGGGCATGGCCGCTGTATAGTATCGCAGTGCTAATGGTGGGCGTGTTTTGGCTCGGCGAGCTAAGGGAAGGGCGCAAACTGCGCAAGCTGCGGGAGTTGCAGGAGCGATCTTTGGTATAATGCCAGATGATGGCTGGTGTTATCGCGATTGCGAATCAAAAAGGTGGCGTCGGAAAGACCACGACGACTATTAACCTTGGTGCTTATCTGGCGGCCGCTAAAGAGCGGGTGCTGGTGGTGGACCTCGATCCTCAGGGCAATACGTCGAGCGGACTGGGTATCGTCGGCGAGGGCTTAAAGGCTAGCATGTACGATGTGCTGCTTGAAGATATGCCGGCTGCTGATGCGATACAACCAACCGGCGTGAAGGGGCTTGATGTACTGCCGGCATCGCCGGTACTGGCCGCGGCCGAAGTAGAGCTGGTGGCTCAGCCGAAGCGTGAGTTTCGGCTTAAGAAGGCCCTGGCCACATTGGAATATGATTACATTTTGATCGACTGTCCGCCGAGTTTGGGGATATTGACCGTGAACGGATTGGTGGCGGCTGAGAATTTGATTATCCCGGTGCAGGCGGAATTTTATGCACTTGAAGGCTTGGGGCAGTTGGTTCAAACGGTGCAGCGAGTGCGACGCGGGCTGAACCCATCGCTTAAACTCATGGGCGTGCTCGTGACCATGCATAACGGCCGCACGACGCTGTCTGCTCAGGTGCACGATGAGGTGAAGCGGCATTTTCCGGATGTGGTGTTTGATACCGTAATTCCTCGGAACGTGCGGCTGGCTGAGGCGCCGAGTTTCGGCAAGCCGATTATGCAGTATGATGGATGGAGTAAGGGGGCGAGAAGTTATAAAGCGTTGGCCAAAGAAGTGGTCGCGCGCACGAAGGTGAGGAGTTAAATGGCAGACAAACGGCGAGGATTAGGACGGGGCTTTGATTCGCTTATTCCGACGCAGCTCGTGGAGGCAGAATTTGATGTAACAGCCGACAACGACGAAGGTAACATGCGCGAGATTGCGTGCGAGCTGATCGACCCTAATCCGCACCAGCCGCGGACTGAGTTTAACGAAGAAGCACTGCAGGCGTTGGCAGCCAGCATTCGAGTGCACGGGATTTTGCAGCCGCTGGTAGTTACGAGGGCGGGTACGCGGTTTGAGCTAATCGCAGGCGAGCGGCGTCTGAGGGCGGCCAAGATTGCCGGGTTTGACAGCGTGCCGGTGATCGTGCGCAGCTTTGACGAGCAAGAGAAGCTGGAGCTCGCGCTGATTGAGAATATCCAGCGCGAAGATTTGAACTTACTCGAGGTGGCAACGGCGTACCGCAAGTTGACGGATCAGTTTAATTTGACGCTTGATACAATTGGCAAGAAGGTGGGAAAGTCGGTGCCGTCGATTTCAAACACGATGCGGCTGCTCAATTTGCCGCCGGCGGCCAAGCGGGCGCTCGTGGACGGGGTAATTACGGAAGGGCACGCGCGGATCATTTTGAGCTTGGACGAGCCGCATAAGCAAATGGAGCTGCTCAGGCTTATGCTGGAGCGGCATTGGACCGTTCGCCAGGCTGAGGAATACGCTCGTGGCTACCGCGGCGAGGCAGGGTCCAAGATGGCAGCTGAGGCCCGGATTGCGAGCACCAACCAGCTCACCAAGAGCCTGTCCGACTATTTGGGCGCACACGTTATGCAGCGGCATACTGCTAAGGGCGGGCGGCTCATTATTGAATATACATCCGAGGATGAGCTGGAACGGATCTATCGCGCGATTCACCGTGAAGCGGACTAAGGTTATTTAGGGCAAAAGATGAGCCATCGGGCGGTGCGCCGATGGCTTTGGTGGTGATTCCCGCGCAGGTTGGCGGAAAATTATAGTATTGATTTGGGGCGACAGGGGCGCGCGCGACGTTTAACGTTCTTGGAACGTACGCGCGCGGCCCTGCCTTACCTTTATATAGACCGGTCCTGGATTCTCGCATGCGCCGCGTGGGGTTAGCATCTAACCCATATGATCACCCCTTAGTTCGTGGACGGACGGACCGTCCGGATGGGCAAGGGATGTGGGACTAGCAGAATACGGTCATACGGTTCACCTCCAAGGCTGAACGGTCTTGCTGGTGATTGGTGGCGGGGCTGGGAATTGAACCCAGGCATGCCTTTTCGGGTGGGCTCTTCGCCGCCGTTGGGTCGAGGTACCCCGGGGAAGTTACTTGCGCATCCCCTGGTATGCCCGCCAGGAATGATATTACTAAAGAATCTTAACTTGGTCGAGAGGAAGGAGTCGCAGGACCGCGTTGCCGATGATGTAGCTGGAGGGGAGCTCGCCCCATTCGCGCGAATCGAAGCTCCCGCCGGGTGTGCGGTTGTCGCCCATGACGAACAGGTTGTCGGGCTGCACCACTTCATCGGTATCGATAAGCGTTTGGGTGCCGGCGGGCTCGAAGCCGGCGTCGGGGTTGTAGCCGTCCGGGTGCTCTTTGTTATAAACCGTAACCGTGCCGTTCTTGATCACAATATGATCACCGGGGAGGCCGATAACGCGCTTCACAAAGATTTTGGTGGGATCTTTGGGGTAGTGGAAGACGATAATCTCGCCGCGGGCGGCTAGATACGGATCGTTGCGGTGGAAGACATCACGGGCTATGAGCGCTTCGGTGTAGCCGACTTTGGAAACGATGAGATAGTCGGCGTTGTGAAGCGTCGGCTGCATGCTGGTGCCGAGCACGTGGTAGGCCTGGAAAACAAAGTTGTGCAGAATTAAGACAACCGCGATTGGAAAGATGATCCAGGAGAAGATCGCTCCGAGGACCGCCCCAAAACCGGAAGCAATGCCCGACAGCGCTGAGCCGGTATCAGGGTCGTCGGACGGTGCTGGTTGAGCAGTAGGGTTAGCTGGAGGCTGGGACGGCGTTTGCGGGGCTGGTGAGGGCGGCGGGGGAGTAGGCCCGGCCGGTGGGGTCGGAGATTGGTTTTGTTCGTCCATTGGTTACGAGTATAAGGGCAAGATATCTCAGTAACAAGGGCTTCGCAGCACGGGGTTGTTCAGCTTTCGTGATAGCGGTTATACTTAACTGCGATGACGAGTTTCGAGGGTGGGCGGAGATTTGTAGACGGACCTCGGCCACCGCGGTCACTTGACGGACCGCGGCGACGGCCGTTGGCGCCGCGCGTCGCGCCGCCGGTGCCGGTGCCGGCCCAGCCGGCGTTTGAGTATCACGACCGGGTGCCGGAGCGGCCGCGAGTGCGGCGGTATTTGCTGCGGGCGGGCGGTGGCATACTCGGCTTGGTGTTGGCCACAATTGTGTGGTTTGGCTGGCAGACACTGAATGCGGCGCACAAGATAATTGCACATCCGGGTCCAGGTAGTGCGGCCCTAGCCGGCAAGCAGCTTGCGCCCAGCCAGCTCAAAGGTGAGGGGAGCGGCCGCGTCAACATTTTGGTTCTGGGAATCGGCGGTGAAGGGCATTCGGGGCCTGATTTGAGCGATACCATGATGGTTTGGAGTATTGACCCGCAAACAAAAGATGCGGCCATGCTATCGATTCCGCGTGATTTGTACGTGCAGATCCCGGGACACGGCTATGGAAAAATTAATTCGGCCAATGCCTTGGGCGGTCCACAGCTGGCTGAGCAGGTGGTGGAAAACGTCATTGGCGTGCCGATCGATTACTATGTGTTGATCGACTTCTCCGGCTTTAAGCAGGCAGTAGATGCAGTGGGCGGCATTGATTTTAATGTGCCGACGGCGCTTGATGACCCGCTGTTTCCGTGCGACGACAACACGCGGGATGCTAACGATTATTGCCCAATCCATTTTATGCCGGGGTTTCAGCACATGGACGGCGAACAGGCGCTGGAGTACTCGCGCTCGCGTGAGACCACGAGCGATTTCGCTCGGGCGGCCAGGCAGCAACAGGTGCTGGTGGCGCTGCGAGCTAAGGCGCTGTCGGCGTCAACGCTGACCAACCCGATTAAGCTGACTGAACTAATTGACGCCGTAGGCGACCACTTGAAGACCGACTTGCAGCTCGGCGACTTGGAGCGGCTGGCACTTTTGGCCAAAGACGTCGACCCGACGAAAGTGACACAAAACGTGATTAGCGCCGATCCGCCGAACCCGCTGCTCAACGTCGGCTACCTGATTCCGGGTGCCGGTTCCATTGAGCTGCCGAAGGCCGGCGAATTTAATTATTCTGCGATTCAGGACTTTGTGCAGAACATTTTCGTGGATCATTATTTAACGCAAGAAAACGCGCTTATCCAAGTAGAGAACGGTTCGGGGCAGACGGGTCTGGCCGCCGAGGTGGTGAACAGTCTGGCTGAAGCGCATTATAATGTGGAGGCACCGGGGAACGCGGCCGCTCCGGTGACGCAGACCGTTATTTATGACTATACGAACGGCGCCAAACCGTATACTATTCATTATCTGGAACAGCGGTTTGGGGTGCAGGCTCAGGTAGAGCCGGCGCCAACGCCCGAACCACTGGCAAGCGGCCAGCAGCAGGCGCCGCCACAGATAAGGATTATTCTTGGTAACGACTATCACCAACCCGGTACGAGCGCTTCGCAGTAGACTCTCGCGAGGTGAGCTGGTAAACGTGGCCGTAGCCGTTGGGCTTTCAGCCGTAGTGCTGGTGATCGCGCGGCATAGCGGGTGGTGGCTGCCGGCGGCAGCGGTGGTGCTGGTGGCAGAGTGGTGGGAGCTGGCCCGGCCTGGGCTTTCGGCCAAGCAGCGGCAGGAATTGGTACTTAGCCGATTCCCCGTGGTGGTGCTGGGGGTAAGTATGGCGGTGGTAATTTCGCTTGAATCGCGCCTGGTGGGGCAGGTGGCGACAGCTGTTTTGTACGCGGCTTTGCGATGGTGGTGGGCAGACGGCGTGCGCCAAGGTAAAACGAAGGGCGAGCCCGGCCATTTGCAACTTTGGCGGCTGCTGGCAGTGCAGGCCGTGCTGTTCGAGGCCATATTTTTGGCAGCAGCAATTCTTAAGCCGGCATCGTGGCAGGTGCTGGTCGTGGTATGGATCGGTGTGTATGGGTTGATTTACAGCGTGCTGTCGGCCTGGGGGGAACGGGCGGCCGGGGTGATGGCCGCGACTTGGGCGCTGGTGGCGACGGAAGTGGCATGGGTGCTGCAATTGTGGCTGTTTACCTACACAACGGCCGGCGGCTACGTGCTCGTGCCGCAGCCGGCGCTGATTCTGACCGCATTGGCATATTGCTTCGGCAGTGTCTATTGGTCGCAGCGGCAGGGGATGCTGAGCCGTGGTCGGTTGACCGAGTATTTGCTGATCGGCCTGGTTCTCATCGTAATTGTGGCTGTGGGTACGTCGTGGCGAGGGTCAATTTAGACAAGACGCTTGTGCTAGCATTTAAGAGATGAAATTTTCAAATAAAAGAATAATTCCCGACAAAATCCTTCACTACTTGCCGGGAATTTTCGTAGCGATAACGCTTTGCGGAGTCCTGATTGATCGAGATTTCGCTGACCCGATCAGTAAGTTAGGTGCCTATGTCGGTATTGTGGGGGCAATTGGTCTCGTAGTATCAATTTTGGCCAATCTAATTAATGATCCAGCTAGTATCGGGTCGCCATCGAAACGTCAGAGCCGATCAATTATGCGTTTTACCCTTGTTATGCTTTCGCTTTTGTTATTCGGCGGAGCCATATCGTATAGCTCTGCAGACCGATGTCGCACAAATTATGACATTCTTCACTGGGTTGAGTATTCCGGAGCGCTGGCATTTGCTTTGGCAGTCGGTCTCCGATTTGAAGCCCGCAAGCGGCCGGAAAATAAGTGGATCCGTATGATTTTAAGCGTTGCTTCGGGGTTCATCGGAGGTGCGGTGGCCCTTTACGTTGTGTTTTACCTGTCATTCTTAGCGAGTGTTTGCTGGGGGTTCTGAGCAGCCTTCAGGGTAATTTCAGTCTGGGCCGGGAAACTTAGATTGTCTTGTATTATTAAGTATAGCCATTATTTTTTGAGGGAGCATAGATGACCGAAGAGACCGAACCAAAGCCCGAACCAGCGCATGAACCACATCACCACGTTGAGCATGAGACGGTGATTGACGGGCCGGCAGACGATGCGCCGGCGACGCCGCTGCCGGTAGTGGCGGCTCGGGCGTTGGGCCGGCGGGCGCGCGGATTCCGGTTGCCGGGGACGAGTATCGTAATTTTGGCGCTCGGTGTTGGGCTGGTCGGCGGGATATTGGGTGCGTTTGCTTACGTCCAGTTTTTTGCCAGCTCGATTCCTGTTGATAAGCGGTCGATCGTGGTACAAGAGAGCTCGGCGGTGATTGGTGTGGCCAAGGCAGTGTCGCCGGCGGTGGTGTCGATTACGTCGCAGTCGGTTTCACAAGGCTTTTTTGGTTCTCAGCAGCAAGTGGAGGGCGCCGGGACCGGCATGATTGTGAAATCGGACGGATTGATTCTGACCAACCGCCACGTGGTGGACGACGATATGGCGACATACACGGTGGTGCTGTCGAACGGCAAGACATACCCGGCTAAGGTGTTGGCCCTGGACACGGTAAACGATCTCGCTTTTGTGAAGATCTCGGCCAGCAACTTGCCAACGGTTCAGCTTGCTGATTCAAGCCAGGTGCAGGTGGGCCAGCAAGTGGTGGCAATTGGGAACGCTTTGGGACAATTTCAGAATACGGTGACTCAGGGGATTATTTCGGGACTATCGCGGGGAGTGACGGCTGGTGAGGACGGCAGCTCGGGCGACGACTCGGGTGGTATGGATTTTGGCAATGGCAGCAGTGGCAGTAGCAGTGCTGATGACCCGTCTGAAGAGCAGCTAACCGATTTGTTCCAAACCGATGCGGCGATTAATCCAGGCAACTCCGGCGGCCCGCTCGTGAACCTGGACGGCCAAGTGGTGGGTATTGACACGGCCGTGGCCGGCGATGGGGCGCAGAATATCGGCTTTGCGATTCCGATTAACGATGCCAAGCCGTTAATTTCGAGCGTTGAAGCGACGGGCAAAATTGTGCGAGCATACTTGGGCGTGGAATACGTACAGCTCGACCCGCAGACGGCCAGTGCCAACAATCTGCCGGTGAGCGCGGGCGCATGGATCGACGGTTCGGACGGCAATTCAGCCGTTGTGAGCGGCAGCCCCGCGGACAAGGCCGGCCTGCAGAGCGGCGACGTTATTACGAAAGTGAACGGCACGACGCTTGACGCGACGCACAGCTTGCAAACGGTGATCGGCACCTACAAGCCGGGTGATACGGTGAAGCTAACCGTGAATCGTGGCGGCAAGACGATTACGGTTAATGTAACCCTGGGCACGGCGCCAAGTTCCAACTAGCGCCTCGCTGACCGGGCGTGGCATGCGCCAATGTGCTCAGCGGCCCGCCTGACGGCGGGCCGCTGTTGTCATGAGTGATCCCATTGCCCGAACTGGTAGTAGCCGACAATCCGTGCAATGGTGGCGGTGTTTGTCCCCCGCACGAGGGTGCCGGTTGTCTGATGGGGTCCGGGTCTGCCGGCTGACAGGTGCGGGATGTCCCAGCTCAAATGGCCAAGCGTTGAGCCGATGAGGCTGGGGTCGGGTGCCACTTCGTCGGGCGCCGTGAGCTCAGGGTGTTCATCGTCGCGGAAGAACGGCCGGCCGCGGCGCATGAGCCCAATGAGTCGTTCGGTTTCTCTGCGCATGGCACCGGATACCCTTGACTCAAGTTCCTCTGACCCGAGTTCATCGAACTTGCCGATGTGCGCCCAGGGGACAACACGGACCTGTACTAGACGGTGTGCCCAGACAACCACCAAGGATCTAAACAAGTGTCCGTCGCTCATGATGATGTGCATAGGGTCGGGATTACAAAACAGGCAATCGTCCATAATTTTGCTTCTCCAAAGAACGAAGGGCCGGGATGGTCAGATTATACCAGTTGGAAGCCTAAGATGAAGTAACCTTGCTCGATTGGTTGGAGGCCGACATCAGCGGCAGCGGTAACCAGCGCGTCGTGTTGCCAAGGGTCGGACTCGGTAAAGAGGAATCCGCCGGGCTTGAGATGGCGGGGGAGTTCGCCTAAGAAGCGGCGATAGATGCCAAGGCCGTCGGGACCGCCGAACAGGGAAATGGCCGGCTCGCGCTTCACTTCGGGCATGAGCTCGGCATTATCAGCCAAGTAGGGGAGATTTGTGACAACGGTAGCGAACGAACGGCCGGCGAGTTCCGGCGTGTCCCAGAGGTCGGAGCGGATGAATTCGATTTCGGTGCTATGTTCATGGGCATTGCGGCCCGCCACAATGAGTGCGAGTTCTGAGATATCGGTAGCAGAGACGGTAAGATCCGGCCTGGCGTGCTTGATGGCGACGGCGAGCGCGCCGGAGCCGGTGCCAATGTCGATCAGGGGAGAGTTCACGGGAGCGTATTTGACGGCCCAGTCAACCATTTGCTCGGTTTCGACGCGCGGCGTCAGCACATCAGGGGTAATGAGCAGTTGGTGGCCGTAGAATTCGCGGCTGCCGGTGATGTGGACAAGCGGCTCGCGGTTTTCGCGACGGTTGATGAGCGAGTTGAATAATTCGAGTTGTGTAGTGTCGAGTTCGGTATCGTCGTGGGCCAGTACCCAAGCTCGATCACGTCCCAGCACATAGGCCATAATGAGTTCGGCATCGAGTTGTGAGCCAGGTACTTTGGCTTCGGTTAGTCGGCGGACGGCGTGATGGAGGGCATCTCTTGCGGTCATCGAGCGGCCCGTATTAAAATTTGGTTCACGATATGGTCAAGGGACTCATTGGTGTTGATCAGGATAACTCCACGATCGCGCCATGTACTTACAAAAGCGGAATTCCAACCGAGGAGGTGCTTGAGCTCAGGATTGGTGTTGTTGAAACGCCTGCTATGGCGGGTTGTGAGCCGGTGCTCAATAGTGTCGTTGTCGGCATAGAGGGCAAAACGCAGATGGAATTTCGAGAAGAAATCCTCGATATTCTCCGCTCCGCCACAAAAGAAGATTGCCCGGTGGCTCGAGGGCCGGTGGAGTTCATTAAAGCGTTCGGCGTCCCAGCGCCAGCGATGTGTCCTAAGCCAGGCTTCGGACAGGGGGAAGCCGGGAAAGTCTTTGACTCGCTGGCCGGTTGCGAGGTCCACCCAGTCGGCCAGCTGTTTGTCGTTATCAGTGTCGATTGCGATATAGCCGAGTTCGCACAGGCGCTGCGCGATCGTGCTTTTACCGGTACCGGAAAGGCCAAAAATGAGGTAGGCGCCGGGTTTTGGAGATGGTGACGATTTCACGAGACACCTCGTTGGCCGGCTGTGCGTTGGCGTACAACCTCGTAGGCCATGACGACCGTGGCCGCGGAGACGTTGAGCGAATCGGCCAGGCCCAGCATGGGCAGACGGACGGGCTGATCAGCAGCTTGCTGCCAGGCGGGTGACAGGCCAAATTGCTCGCTGCCCATAATGATGGCAGTGGGTTTGGTGTAATCAACCTCGGTGTAGTTTTTTGTGGCCTGGACGATGGCGGCAGTGGATTGGATATTGTTTTCGTGCAGGAATTTGATGGTCTCGGGTGTGGTGGTGATGGCGGTGGGGACTTTGAACATCACGCCGGTGCTGGCGCGGACGACATTGGGGTTAAAGAGATCGGTCACCGGATCGCAAATGATCACGGCAACGGCGCCAGTCGCGTCGGCCGAGCGTAAGATCGTACCAAGGTTGCCGGGCTTTTCAATAGACTCAACCACGATGAGGAAGGGGTCTTTGGGGAGCTTGAGTTCGGCCAGTGCCGTGTGCCATTGGCGGCCAACGGCCAGTAGACCTTCCGGCCGGTCGCGGTAGGCGGCTTTGGCAAGCGCTTCTTTGCCCAGCCTAACGGTGTTGACGCCGATGTCATGGGCGCGTTCGACCACGGCCGGCTCGTTTTCGCCGAGGTACCATTCCGGCGCGTAGTACAGAGCTTCGAGCTTGAAGCCGACTTCCAGGGCGCGGGTTATGGCGCGGTAGCCCTCAATGAGGAAAAGCCCGCGCTCGTCGCGCTCGGAGCGTTTGTGCAAAGCGTAGAGCGCTTTAACCTCGGGGTTGGCTGTGCCTGTAATGGCGGCGCTGTTTGCGGTCATGCGGTACTCCGGCTGGTAAGCCATTCGAGCGAGTGCTTTAGCATTTGCTCCATGGCTTCGTCAGTGGAAAAGCCGTGATCGGCTTCTGAGATTTCGACCAGCTCAGCCTCGACACCGTGCTTTTTGAGGACTGCCAGGTATTTTCTCTTGTACTCGGGCTTGGCACCACCGGCCGAGATGATGAGCGACGGCGCGTGGTAACCTGTGAGGAAATCTTCGGGCTTGAGACTCCAGTATTGTTCCACCATGACAGGATTTAGGAGGTAATCTACGCGCCGGTCCGGCCGGTGGTAGAGGCCTAGCTCGGGCACCAGGACGGCGGTTTTGAAAGCATCCTTAGTGGGGTAGGCGGGATCCAGGAGGACGGCCGTATCCACATCAAGGTCGCCGGACATTAGAATGGTGAGGCCGCCGAAGCTGTGGCCCATGAGGGTGATGTTTTTTGCCCCGTTCTCACGGGCAAACGCGGTGATGCTTGCGAGGTCATGGACCTGGTCTGTGAGTGTGATGCCGGCCAGCTTCCTGGCGTCCGGCGCATCGCCGTAGAAGTTGAATCGCAAGACACTGTAGCCGCGGGTGCCCAGAAATTTTGAAATCTCGTAAGGCAATGCGTCGCCCATACTAGCTGAGTTGCCGTGCGCGAAGATTACGAGTGGGCGGTTCCAGCCGCCGCGGAGCCTGGCATAAGCGATTTTGCTGTCTGCAAGAGGGATTCTCAGATGCTGCTCAGCGCTCACGCGGTAGCCTGCTCTAATTTTAAGCGAGTGTCCTCGGCGCGGAGGGCTTCGAGCATGGGCTCAATCGCGCCGGTCATGAAGGTGGGCAGATTATGCTCGGTGCGGCCGATGCGGTGGTCGGTGACGCGGTCTTGGGGGAAATTGTAGGTGCGGATTTTCTCGGAGCGGTCGCCGGTACCGATTTGGCTAAGCCTGGCTTCGCGGCCGGCGCGCTCTTCTTCCTCGCGCTTCATTTGCAGGAGGCGTGAGCGGAGGACATTCATTGCTTTGATCTTGTTTTTGAGTTGGGACTTTTCGTCTTGGCAGGTAACGACGATGCCCGTGGGGAGGTGGGTGATACGCACGGCTGAATCAGTGGTGTTGACGGATTGGCCGCCATGGCCGGTGGACCGATAGACATCGATGCGGAGGTCTTTGTCTTCAATAACGAGGTCGGTTTCTTCGGCTTCAGGCAGGACTGCAACTGTGACGGTTGAGGTGTGGATGCGGCCTTGCGATTCGGTTTCGGGCACGCGCTGCACGCGATGGACGCCGGATTCGTATTTGAGCCAGCCGTAGGCGCCGTTGCCCTGGACTTCAAAAATGATTTCTTTGTAGCCGCCGACTTCGGAAGGCGACTCGGAGACGAGCTCAATACGCCATTGCTTGGTTTCGGCAAAGCGGGCATACAGGCGGTAAAGTTCGGCGGCGAATAGCGAGGCCTCGTCGCCGCCGGCGCCGGCCCGGATTTCCATGATGGCGGTTTTGGCATCGGCCGGGTCGCGGGGAGCAAGCGCGGTACGCAGATCGGCCTGGGCTGTCACTAGGGTTCGCTCAAGCTCGACCAGTTCAGCCTCGGCGTCGTCGTGGAGGTCGGGATCGTCGAGCAAGGCTTTGGTGGCCGTGATTTGCGCTTCAGTGCCGCCAACTTTATCAAACAGGCTGATCACGTTGTTGATACGGCTAAGCTCTTTGGTCTTGGCAATGTAGTCACTTGATGAATAGTCGGTAGTAGCCGCGAGTTCGGCTTCGAGGCTACGGGCGCTGTCGCGATAGGTGGTTTGGGTTTGATCCATGGCTAGTTCCTTTGAAACGAGTACCAAAAAACGCTCTGCCTCAATTGTAGCAAGAGCGTTTGTGGTACGAAATTAAGCGTCGGCTTTGGCAGCTGCGGATTCGGTTTGCTCCTGAAGCTCGGCCTGAATTTTGGCCAGCTCGGCGTCTTTCTTGTTCTTGGCCTCGGCGCGCACTTCGGCGTGCTTGGTGGCCTTAGCCTGGCGGGCCTTGAACTTGTCAACGCGGCCAGCGGTGTCGATGAGTTTTTGCTTACCGGTGTAAAACGGATGGCAGTTGGAGCAAATTTCAACATTAATCTCCTTCACGGTCGTGTGAGTAGTGAAGGTAGTGTTGCAGCCGTTGCAGTGTACTACGGTTTCGTAGATTTGAGGGTGAATTCCAGCTTTCATAACTAAATGATTGTATCTTATTTTGGCGGGTTGGTCAATGGGTCGCGAGGGGACGATTGATTGCAAAATGGTCCGACCCACCTCGCTGCACAGTCTCGTGCGGTGAGGTGGGTCGTAGCACCCTCCTAGTCTAGGTATTCGCGCAAGGGATCAGCTCGGCTGGGATGGCGAAGCTTGCCCATGGTCTTGCTCTCGATTTGCCGGATGCGTTCGCGGGTGACCCCCCAGACTTTCCCACACTCATCGAGCGTATGCGGCTGGCCGTCGGTCAGGCCGAATCGCATCTCGATGATTGACGCCTCGCGTTCGGTCAACGTGTCGAGAACCCCTGCCAGCCGTTCTTGGAGCATTCTGAACGCTGCCGCCTCGAGTGGCTCCGTCGCGTCCGTATCCTCGATAAGGTCGCCAAGCACCGTTTCGCCGTCTTCTCCCAGCGGCGTGTGGATCGACACTGGTTCCTGGGCGATTCGCCGGATTTCGATTACACGCTCAGGCTCGAGGCCCATCTCGGCGGCAATTTCTTGCTCGTTGGGCTCGCGCCCGAGCTCTTGGTGCAGTTGTCGCCGAACACGCTCCATCTTGTTGATGATCTCGACCATGTGCACCGGCACCCGGATGGTGCGTGCCTGATCGGCCATGGCGCGCGTGATGGCTTGCCGAATCCACCACATGGCGTAGGTCGAGAACTTGTAGCCCTTCGTGTAGTCGAATTTGTCGACCGCGCGGATAAGGCCGAGGTTGCCCTCCTGAATGAGGTCGAGGAAGAGCATGCTGCGATCGCTGTATTTCTTGGCCACGGATACAACCAGACGCAGGTTGGCCTCGAGCATGTGCGCTTTGGCGCGTCGGCCGTCCTCGGCTATCAGCTCGAGGTCGCGCCGGAAGTTCTCGTCCAAGCCGGTCGCGGTCTCCAGTTTGTGCTCGGCGTACAGCCCGGCCTCAATTCGTTTGGATAGATCCACCTCTTGCTGGGCTGTGAGCAAGGAAGTGCGGCCGATCGCCTTGAGGTAGGTGTGCACCGAATCACCCAAGGCGGGCGTTTGATCGTCGAGGTCAACCTCAGTGAGTCGGTCGGCTTCGGCAAGGGCGGCAGCTTCAGCCTCGAGGCTTGCCGCGTCAGCGAGGTCAAAATCAGCGTCGCCATCGGGCATTTGGCTCATGATGCCTCTTCTCAAAATGTCAGGTAGATACGAATCTACTGTGCAACGAGTTGATACAGAATATCACACGATTAGGCAAAAGGGGAATAAGAACGAGAATCGGCCCACAGGCGCGGCATGAGCCGATTCCCGTGAGCCGTTACAGCCACCAGACCCAGACCCATTTCGGCAGCAAGCGCTTGATGATGCGGCGTATTAGCAAGCGGCGCTGGACGAGGAACGCGATCCGCCAGGCTGTGACGCGCGACCACCGGTTGGTGTAGGTCACGTCTGCGGCGTGTGATCCGAGCCACATTTCGTCGCTGGCGTGGGCTAGACGCCCGGATATCTCTTCAGGAGTTTCGCGGCCTCGTCCGGTGAGCCGCCTTCTGAGGAATCTGATGCGACGGGCTTCGGTCCGGCCGGCCGGCTTAAGATTCACGATGAGCGTGTTTCTCGGGAACCGTCTCCGCACATCGAGTGCCGTCGTGATGATCACCTCGAGGATGATACAGAGGTGGTGTTCTTCGGGGACGATATCGAAATACCGCCGTCCGCCGTATTCCCCGTATGTGAGCAGCTCGTGCGTTGCGATGAGGCGATCGCACTCATCGAATGTACGGAAGTGGTATTCCCGGCCGTCTTGCTCGCCGTTTTTACACGGCCGGTCGGTGTAAGAGACCAGGAGGGTCAGCCAGAGCAGTATCCGTCGCAGGTACTTGATCGTTGTGCCCTTACCGCAGCCGGAAGGGGCGACGATCACCAGAATCAGATCTGGTTTCATGGAATCAATCACCCTCTTCGTTGAGGTTTTCGCTTTACCAGGCCTGAACTTCGCATCGAACCGGCGCTTGCCGGCAGAATTGATTTACAAACGGTAACCTCAGACGGCTACAGAGTCAAGTCGTTCTTGCCGCAACGGGTGATTTCTGGTACACTTGGCAGGTTAAATTGTATTAATGACACAACCCGGGCGTGAGTCCTCCCGCAAGCGGGTGGCCCGGGCGAAGACGGAAGGATTTCATGGCAGACGTAAACGTAAAAGAATTATTGGCGGCCGGTGCGCACTTTGGTCACCAAACCCGGCGCTGGAACCCCAAAATGAAGCCGTATATTTATGGCGTGCGGGGTGGCGTGCATATTATTGATCTGACGAAAACCGGGGGCCTGCTAACGACTGCGACTGATTTTGCCAGGCAGGTTACAGCCGGCGGCGGCACTGTGCTGTTTGTGGGCACTAAGCGTCAAGCGGCACCAGTGGTGCGTGAAGTGGCTGAATCACACAATTTGCCGTATGTAACCGAGCGTTGGCTCGGCGGGATGCTAACCAATTTTCGTACCATTCGACTGCAGGTGCAGCGGCTGAAGAAACTTGAGGCCGGATTGGAAAGTGGAGATTTGGCTTCAAAATATAACAAGAAAGAGTTACTTGACTTCACCAACGAAGCAGCCGCATTGGACCGTATTTTTAGCGGTATCAAGCGTATGGATGGATTGCCTGCGGCGCTGTTTGTGGTGGATGTGCCGCGTGAAGCGATTGCGGTGGCAGAAGCTCGCAAACTGGGTATTCCGGTGATCGCAATTGCCGACTCTAACGCTGACCCTGATCTCATCGATTACCCGATTCCGGCCAATGATGATGCCATTAAGGCAATTCGGATCATAACGAATGCCATTGCGGAAGCGGCGGCCGAGGGCGCCAAGCTCAATGCCAGCAAAGCTAGTGAGCGGGCGGCAGAGGAGGTGGCAGCGTAATGGCGGTAACGGCTCAGGATATTAAGAAATTACGCGATGCAACCGGTGCCGGCATGATGAAGGCTAAGGAGGCGCTGGAGTCGGCGGGCGGCGATTTTGACAAGGCGGTGCAATACTTGCGCGAAAAAGGTGAGGCGACGGCAGCCAAAAAGGCTGATCGTGAGACTCGTGCCGGTTTGATTGAGGCGTATGTGCATGGCGGACGGATCGGCGTGCTCGTTGAAGTAAACTGCGAGACCGACTTTGTGGCCCGCACACCCGACTTCAAAGAGTTTGTACGTGACATTGCTTTGCAAGTGGCAGCGACGAGTCCAGAATATCTGGCTCCGGAAGACGTGCCGGCCGGGATTGTGGCTGCCGAGCAGGCATTGTACACCAAAGAGGCAGCCGGCAAGCCGGAGGCGGTGGTGGGGAAGATTGTGGACGGCAAGTTGGCCAAGTTTTACGAGCAGGTGTGCTTGACACACCAGCCGTTTGTGAAAGACCCCGATATTACAGTTGGTAAACTAACGACGAATTTGATTGCAAAACTTGGTGAGAACATCGTCATCCGGCGCTATATGCGCTGGGAGCTAGGAGCTTAAGATGCAGGTGCGCGCGGTGGTGGCAACGGCCGACCCAAAAATGGAGAAAGCGCTCGAGCACTACTCGCAGGCTGTGAAAAGCCTGCGGACGGGGCGGGCGAATACCGCCATGCTCGACGGCATCATCGTTGAGTACTATGGAGTACCGCAACCGCTCAAGGCGATCGCGCAGATAACCACGCCGGACGGGCGAAGTCTCGCTATCACGCCGTGGGATAAGGGCGCGGTGCAGTCGATAGAGAAGGCAATTCGCGAGGACCAGGCGTTTGGTCTCAACCCAATGAATGACGGCAACATTATCCGGATTGCTGTGCCGCCGCTGACCGAAGAGCGCCGTCGGGATATTGTGAAGGCCCTCGGTGCCAAGAGCGAAGAATGCAGGGTAGCCTTACGTAACGTTCGGCACGATGTGTTGAACGAGGTGAAGCGTATGGAGAAGGCCAAAGAGGCAACGGCTGACGATGTGAAGTTTGCCGAGGCTGAGCTGAACAAAAAGATTGATCAATTTCAGAAGCGTTTGCTCGAACTTGAGGCAGCCAAGACTAAAGACATTATGGAGGTGTAGTGTCAGAAACTCCGACTCACGTCGCGATTATTGCCGATGGCAATCGCCGATGGGCACGTGAAAGGGGATTGTCGCCGATGGAAGGGCATCGGCAGGCCTATGAACAGGTTTTCGAGTTGGCTGAGCACGTGGCCGACCGAGGCGTAAAGTACATGACTTTTTTTGCGTTTTCAACGGAGAACTGGAAGCGAGCCAAAGTTGAAGTGGACTTCTTACTCGGACTCCTCGATCGATTTGTGTCCGGCGAGGTTGACCGATTGCACGAAAAGGGCTTTCGGGTGAGATTTTTTGGCTCGAGGAAGGGCTTAAGCGAGAAGCTGGCGACTGCGCTTGAGCGTGTGCAGGAACGGACGGCGGCTAACACCCGGGCTACTATCAACATCTGCTTTAACTACGGCGGCCGGACCGATTTGGTGGAAGCTGTGCAAAAGATAGTGCGCGAGGGCACTCCGGCGGACGAAATTACCGAAGAGACAATAACCGAGCATCTTTCCAGCGCCGGTACACCACCGCCGGATCTTGTGATTCGGACCTCCGGCCAGCAGCGGTTGAGCAACTTTTTGATCTGGGAAGCGTATTACGCTGAGCTGATGTTTTTTGATTGCAAGTGGCCGGATTTTGGCGAGACTGAGATAGAAGAGGCGTTGGCTGAGTATGGCCGGCGCCAGCGGCGCTTCGGAGCCTAAGGCGATTTTCAGCATTCGTACAGCCTGGCATTTTAGGATAAAATACGAGAGATGCTGATAGCCATTTTGATCATTCTGCTGTTTGCGAGTCTTGTGTTGATTCACGAGTGGGGTCACTTCATAATGGCTCGGCGCAACGGTGTGGGGGCCGAGGAATTCGGCTTTGGTTTTCCGCCTAGGGTGTGGGGCAAGAAAGTGCATGGCACTGTGTATTCGATCAACCTGCTGCCGCTCGGCGGATTTGTGCGTATGAAAGGTGAAGACACCGGCGATACACGGCCGGGAACATTCGGCGGCGCCAGCATTGGCGCAAAGACTAAGATACTGCTGGCCGGGGTCGTGATGAACCTGGTGAGCGCGTTTTTGATTTTGTATGTACTGTGTCTGACTGGGCTGCCGGGCCTGGGTTCGCCGTTTGAGCCAACCTTTTTACATCCCAACTACGCTCAACCCAAGCGGTTGATTTTGACCGAAGTGGAGGCGGGATCGCCGGCGGCCAAGGCGGGGCTGGTGCGCGGCGACTATGTGTTGGCCGGCGATGGCAAGACGCTTACGACTGAGACTGACCTGCAGAACTTTACTAAGGACCACGCCGGTAAATCGGTTGTGCTGACCGTGAACGCCCAGGGCGATGAGCGCAATGTAACGCTAACGCTTAGGCCGCCGAGTGCTACTACCGGTTATCTTGGTGTGGTGGGCCAGCAAGTGTACAAACTGCGGTATGACCCGCTGTCAGCATTGGCGGCGGCGGCTTACATTACGGCGGCGCTGTTTGTGGCTACGATCTGGGGCGTGATTATGCTGATTATTAATATTCCGGCGCTGCTGGTGGGACTATTCTCGAGCTCGGTACCGGCGGCGGCGCAAAATGCGGCCGGACCTTTAGGTATCATCTTTATTTTCAAGAGTATCTCGGCGCTTGGCTTTGCCTATATTTTCTTGTTTATGGCAAATATCGGCGTGGCGTTGGCGGCCTTTAATGTATTACCTCTGCCGGCGCTTGACGGCGGCCGGCTGGCTTTAGTGTGGTGGCAAGGAGTGACAAAGCGGCGGATCAACCCTGACACTGAGGCCCGCATTCATACATATGGCTTTATGGCTTTGATTGGGCTCATGCTCGTGATCAGTGTGTACGATTTGCGGAAGTATTTCTAATGCCCAAACGACCAGTACCAGAGTTTTTGCAGGTGCCGTGGGGCGTGCGAGACGTGGTGGTGTTGGTAGTGGCGTGGTTTGGCCTGCAGATTGTGGTGGCGCTGGTGCTGGCCTGGGGACTGGCGCCGTTTGTGCCGGCAGTGGCGACGTTTGTGAAGGCTGCGAACAATGGCTCAGTTGGTCCCAATTTTGCGCTTTATCTGCTCGATGCGGCACTCGGCCTGGGCGTTGTGAGCTTGTATTTGCGCAAATACCACGTGGGGTGGAACGAAGTGGGCTGGCGCAAAGTGAACATCGGCCGGGCTTTGCTGTATCTGGTGGGCATACTGGTAGTGTTTGTGGCCTCGATTGGGATTATTTTGGGCTTGGTGTCGGTGCTGGTGCCTGGGTTTAATGCTAATCAACCGCAAACCAACGATTTCACTGGTGCTACGTCCGGCTCGGGGCATAGCCTGGCGTTGGTTGCGCTCGTGCTGTTGCCACCGGTGCTGGAGGAGACGATTTTCCGCGGCTTTATTTTTCCGGCGCTGTCTAAACGAGCCGGTGTAGTGTGGGGCGCAATTTTGTCGTCAGCGCTATTTGGACTGGCGCATCTCCAGGCCAATATTAGCGTTTATACGTTTGTGTTGGGACTCTTGCTGTGCTTTATGTACGTGCGGCTAAAGAGCATTGTGCCTGGGATTTTTGTGCACATGCTTAACAATTATTTGGCGTTTATTGCGCTTTCCTCTAAGTGAGAAGTGTAGATTTGACGACTGCCTGGACGAATGGTAGTGTTGCCACAAAGCTGTGAACGGGTATCCCGCCCGGGAGCTGCCGGCGATGAGCCGTGCCGGAATCTCGACCGTAGAAATGGAGTGGCTGCATTAAGAAGCAGCTAGTAAGGCCGCAAGCGGTGACGCGCGGCAAAGGCAAGATGGTACCACGAGACACCTCGTTCTTGCCAAACGCAATTTTTGGCGTTTGGTGGGCACGAGTTTTTTGATGGGAGCGTGATGTGATCGTATACGACGATTTTGCCAAAGTGGATATACGGGTGGGCCGGGTGGTACGGGCTGAGGTGTTTCCGCAAGCCCGCAAGCCGGCTTATAAATTGCTTATCGATTTTGGGCTGGAGGTGGGTATGAAGAAATCGTCGGCGCAGATCACGCACCATTACCGGCCGGAAGAGCTGGTGGACACACTTGTGATGGGCGTGGTGAATTTGCCGCCGAGGCAGATTGGGCCCGTACGCAACGAGGTGCTGACGCTCGGATTTGCCGATGAGAACGGGGAGATTGTGCTAGCAACGCCGGAGCGAGATGTACCGCTCGGCAGCAGATTATGTTAACGGATAAGGAGAGCTAAGATGCGATTATCACAGACATTTGTAAAACCAACAAAAACGCTTGAGGGCGAAGGCGAGAGCCTGAACTATCAATTGCTAACGCGTTCGGGCATGGTTGATCAGCTGATGGCGGGCGTCTACACCTATTTGCCGTTGGGCTTGCGGGTGCTGCGCAAGATCGAGCAGGTGGTGCGCGAGGAAATGAACAGTCTCGGGGCTGAGGAGATTCTCATGCCAACGCTGCACCCCAAGGCCAATTGGGTGACGACCGGCGGCTGGGACTCGATAGACGTGCTGTTTAAGCTCAAGTCGCGAACAGGCAATGAATACGCGCTGGGCCAGAGTGAGGAAGAGGTGGTGACGCCGCTCGTGCTATCTCGGGCGCAATCCTATAAGCAGTACCCGATTAAGGCCTATCAGATTCATTGGAAGTACCGCGACGAGCTGCGGGCGAAATCCGGAATTATGCGCGGCCGCGAGTTTTTGATGAAGGACATGTACTCGTTCCATACCAGCCAAGAGGACTTTGACCGGTTTTACCAGGAGGCGAAAGAAGCATATCTGCGTGTTTATAAGCGGCTCGGTCTGACGGCTAAGGTGACTGAGGCTTCGGGTGGCGCCTTTTCGACCAAGATTTCGTACGAGTTCATGGTACTGACCGATGCCGGCGAAGACGACATTCTATATTGCGACAAATGTGATTTCTGCGTCAATGTGGAGATTGCCAAGGTGAAAGAGGGCGACGAGTGTCCGCGCAATAAGGACGGCAAGCTGAAATTGGCTCGAGCTAGCGAGGTGGGCAATGTGTTTGACCTCGGCCAAAAGTATGGTAAAGACTTTGAGCTCGGCTTTGTGGACGAGCACGATCGGAAGCAGTATCCGTTTATGGGTTGCTATGGGATTGGGATTTCGCGAGTCATGGGTGTGATTGTGGAAAAGTACGCCGATGAGAAGGGAATTGTGTGGCCCGAGAGCGTCGCGCCGGCACCAGTGCAACTGGTGCGGCTCGGCGATGATGCAGCGGTGACGAAAGCGGCGGACAAGCTGTATGCCGAGCTGGAGAAGGCCGGCGTGTCCGTGCTATATGATGACCGCGACGAATCGGCGGGCGCGAAGTTTGCTGACGCCGATCTCATCGGCTGCCCAATGCGCGTGACCATGAGCCGCAAGACGCTCGGGCACGATTCGGCTGAGCTTAAGCGCCGGGACAGCGATGAGGCGAAATTGGTTAAGCTGGGTGAGGTAGTAAGCCACATACGGCCGCGGCCTGTTCATTAGTCGCATACTTTAGTCATGGCACAGGAAAGCCTTGAGCCTCGGTCGGACATGAGGTTCACCGCCGAAGACGCACAGGAGTTGCATAGGATACTCGCCGAACAAGGTGATGCGCGTACATCGGCGGTTGAGGGCCGGCTGCGTCCGGGTGAGATGTGGCTGCCCGGCTTTGATCATACCCCGCGCAGCTTGGAGCCCATTGAAGCGGATGCGCGCTACCAGGCGCTAATGTCGCGGTGGCAACCGGTGCAGGATGAACTTGTGGCATCACAGGATGAGTACAGAAACTATATAACCGAACGTGATGCGGGTGTGCCTCCTGGTCGATTAAGTCAGTCGCAGCTCGATGCAAATCAGAGACGCCAGTGAGAACTTAGTATCCTCATCCAAAACGGGATGCGGCAGGAGCTTGAGCCGCTGCTACGCGAGCGTTTGCCGCAGTTAGCGAAATTGCCGATGTACTCGGGATCTGCAGATACGCTCGGGGATGCTCTTGGTATTCCACAACCGTTACCGACAACCGAACGAGTGCCGTACGGAATACATGAAGTTGAGATTGAACGTATCATAGCAACGCCGAGTGCCGGCAATTGGGCGGGAATTGGCTACACAAAAGACGGGCGTGCAAGTTCAGACATAATTGTCGGTCGTGCACTAGATATGCTAACCGGTGTCCATGACGAGACACGGCCAGGCTTGCCTCAAGTATCAATTGCGGTAGATCATCACGGCAATTATCAGTACCTGGCTTCTGACGGTACACACCGGATTGGGGGCGCCAAGCTAATCGGGCGAAAAACAATGCCGGTTCGCATAGAGAGCTTTAACTATCTATCCGGCGATCCGATGGCGGCGCGGGTAGAGGCGGAACAGAGCGGGCCGTGGCAGCAGGCTGCTTAACGTTTAGCCCAGGCGTCGGCGAAGCGGCGGGTGATTTCGTAGAAATTGGAAAGGTCGGAAATTTCGATCCACTCCGGTGAGGTGTGATAGCCGCTACCGGAGATACCGACGTTGATAACCGGTACGTCTTTGAACGCAAACCATCTGGCGTCAGCTGAGCCGTGTGAAAGGTATCGGGTAACAGTTTGGCCCGTCACTTCTTTTACAATTGCTTCGTATTGGTTGAGCACAGGATGCGATTTGGTCCGATACGGTAAAGCTTCTGTAATTATCTCGGCTGTAACGTGTGGCACCGCGGTGATGTCTGTGAACCAGCCTCGAATATCATCTAAACTAATTTCTTCTGGGAAGCGGACATCAATCTCGGCTGTGGCTGAGTTGGGAACCTGATTAATGGCCGTACCGCCGGTGATTCTCGCCAAGTTGATAGTGGCGTGGCGGTGGTGAGTATCGCCGCATGGTTCGGTTGGTACGTTTGAACGCAGGAGATTAACCGCGCGCATGAGCTCATCGATCGCGTTTATGCCTTGCCAGGGTCGGCTGCTGTGGGCGGCGCGGCCGGTGGCTGTGAGCGTCCAGCGTGAGATGCCTTTGCCGCCCATTTCGGCCTGCCAGGCCGTGCTGGTATCAGGTAATAATACGGCTCCACCGCGGTAGCCACGGTTGTTAACAAGCCAACCGGCGCCGAGCTCGCCGCCCACTTCTTCGTCGGCTGTAATGAAGAGACCGAGATCATACTGATCAAGAATTGGTGCTAACTCGTTAAGCAGCACAATGTAACTTGCGATGGAGTACTTCATGTCATGGGTGCCGCGGCCGTAGACGCGGCCGTCTTTCACTACTGGAGTAAAGTCGTCAGGGCCGGAAGGCGCCACCACGTCCATGTGAGCGGCCAGCCAGAGGCTCGGCGACTTAGGATCTTTGGCCCCTGTTGTTGTGGCAATGAGCGCTGGTACGCCGTGATTCTCGAGTCGCTGAATCTGCAGCGGGAGACCACTAAGCTGCTGCTCAAGCCAGTCAAGGGCGGCGCTGTTGGTGGCATTATCGCCGGTAACGGTGGGGAAGCGGACGAGGTGTATGAGTGTATCGGTGAGTGTATCAACGACGGTTTTGGTGGGCATAACAGCTTCCAAATTTATCAAATATACGGATATTAGTCTAGGTGCTTTACCTAAATCAGAGTTTTGGTGGTTGCCTTGGGTTTAGTATTTTGCACGGTCGTTCGCATATGAGCGTTAGCGGGACGGGGCCACCGCAATCTGGACGAAATCTGTGAGAACTTGGTGAAATCGTGTGAGTTCGGGCAAACTGATGAACTCGTCTTCGCTATGCAACCCGCCGCCGTCGGGCCGAATAACGATTACGGGTATGCCGATGGCAGTAAAGAATCGGGCGTCGGATGAGCCGTAGGTCACATCAAAATCGTATTTGACGCCGTGCTTTTTTAAAGCGGTAAGGTATGACTGGAAGTAAGGGTTGTCTTTATCGACATGATAGCCGGAACCTTCAGCTACGGTTTTAAGTAATATGTAGGGGTGCTTTTTTACTAACGTATTAATTTGGTTCTTGATCTTGGGCCCATCTTCCACGAGATAGCGTACATCAATACCGGCGGTGGCGTGGTCGGGAATCTGGTTTATAGCCTTGCCGGCATTGAACGTGCCGACGTTCATAGAGTTATGGAAGTGGTAAGGCACATTACAGGGCTCGGTGGGGAAGAGCTGAGACAGCTCGTTAATAAAAGCCATGAGCGCAAGGACGGCATTGTTACCCAACCAGGGTCGAGAGCCGTGGTGTGATGATCCTTTGGCCGTGAGCTCGAAATGCCAGATGCCGCGTGAGGCTGATACAAAGTGCCAGTTGTTGCCCCCGTCCGGCAAGAGAACCACATCCGACGTGTAACCTTGGTCAATGAGAGCTTTAACACCATGCTCGCCGCCGACTTCCTCGTCGGTAGTAACCATGAGGCCAAGATCATAGTTTTTCAGCTTCGGGCCCAGTTTTTGCAAAAGTAGAATATATGAAGCAATAGCGAACTTCATATCGAATGCGCCGCGGCCGTGCACTAGGCCGTTCTCAATTTTTGCAGTGAAGGCTTGCTCGGAGGCCGGGACGACATCTAAGTGTGCTTGCAGCCAGAGCTTGGGTTGCTTAGTTGACTTGGTGGTGGCAATAAGCGCCGGGAAACCGCCGAATTCGAGCAATTGAACATGTAGCGGCAGACCGATCAGTTGATACCCTATCCACTCAAGGGCTTCGCGGTTGGCGGTATGGTCGCGGCTGAGTGTCCGGAAGCTGATGAGTTTGGTGAGTAGGTCTTCAATATGATCTTGGATTTGATTAGTCATGGTTTCCACAGTTAAGCGTATTTATGATTTGTTTGACCGGACGAAGCGACAGGGAGAGAGGGTCGCCCTCTCTCCCTGTCGGCTACACGCCATCCCCGCCGATGTGTGCGGGCTATACCGGGATCGCCGGACCGAAGACGGTGTCTTGGGCACCGTGTACGAGTGCGTTCCGACGCAGGTTCCAGACGCCGCCGAGACAATGCCAGCCGGTGTGCCGATGCACGCCTCGGCCGAAGAACGCGCGAATTGTCAGATTCGCGTCGTGTACCCGGATTGGCGGCCACCATGGCTGCAGAAACATGCCACCGCTAAGGCGAACTTGTTTGGCGAATTCGCGCTCCAGCCGCGACCGCGTCACCATGCCGGGCTGGCTGTCCGCATTACGAGGTGGTGCTATCAGAATTCCCCGGGCCTTGCTGCCCTGAAGGGGTTTGAGTACCACGATCTCGCCGCCCCTGCCGGGGACGGGGAGCTCATCCAGGCTGGACACTTGAGTCCACCAGCCCAGTTTCTCGCCGTAGGACTTGTTGCCCTTGGTTGTGAGGCTTGAAACGCTGCGGGAGGCCAGCGGGTGATACTCGGACTGCTCCGGTTCCGCCCGCACGATGAGGTACGAACCGTCGTTCGGGACGCCGGTGCCGACGGTAAGCCGGTCGGTGCCGACCCAAAGCTGGTCGTCGTAACCGCGTCGGTCCGGCGCCACCACGACACGCATGTCCGGCCAGGCGGACCGGAGGTGCCCGAAGGCAGCAGCGAACTTGGGGTTGAACTGGGCCGTTAGCCCGAGTCCAGCTGGACGCTCCTCGAATTCGAACAGGCCAACCTCGCCGTCCAGAACCGGGAAATGTCCGTTGTGGCTTGAGGGGAGCGTAAGCTGAGCGCCGTTCTCGCCGACAATGGTGAAGTCTAGACGGCAAATGATCGTCGGCGCTTCGCCGCCGGTGAGCTCCCAGGCCGCGGTGGGCTCGGGAGCGAACGCCGCATTTGCCTGCGACAAGAGGTTCAGGCCCTGGGCGACGACCGACGGGCTGAGGCCGAACACCGTATCGGATACGGCGGTCTGCCAACCGAGGGTTTGTATCGTTCGGGTAGTGAGCATTGTCTTGGCGCCTCTCCAAAGCATAGACTGATTCCGCTGTGTATTGGGATGTACGTGTGCGAGAGCGATGGATACCCGCTCTATGAGTTTTCCAGGCAACCTAATAATGGTTTGATCCTGGGGTCTGCCCCGGCATTGTGGCCGAGGCAGACCCCGTGTTCAAAACAAAAAGCCCGCTCCTGGAGAGCGGTGCTCTGGGGCGGGTTAGTCTTGGTTTAGACGCCCTGGCCAGTCACCGCCGGCTCCAGAAACAGGACCATAATCAGCCAGATGCGGGTCTGGCTCATAATCTCCTGGAAGCGGGTAACGGTGCTGGACATGGTCCGAGCCTAGCATGATGGCTCGCGACGTGTCAAATTTTGGCTACTGGATAGATAAAAGCGTTGGTGGCCGCCAGCGGATCGAGCAGATGCTCGCCGCCGGCGGCCGGGGCTTACCCGACGGTGTTGCCAGCCGGGTATCCTGGTGGGTACCCCGTAGAAGTTACCTTCAGCGGATAGCAGTACCCGTTAGTCGCCTTGATGCACGGGGGATTGTTGACAACTGTGCTGCCCGAGGTCTGGAAGAACCCGAGATAAAGCGTTGCCACCCCGAGGAGTACGGCTGCGGCGAACAGGATCGGGCCGAGCGGCCGTATGTGCCAAGTGGCCGCAAACGCGATCGCTCCCAGCACGTCAACGACGGCTGCGACTCCAAACAACCCTCCGCCGTGCCCATGTGGCCAGTCCTCGCTCTTCTGGAGCTTCGCGAACACGATGGTTGCGATGGCACAGATGGCGAGGACCAGCACGGTCAGCACGATGCTCCGGGCGATAGGGGGCCGCGCCGGGCGGCGCCGGGCGACGTGTCCTCGGGTAGTGGCCATGATGACCTCCAGGGTCGGCAATTTTTAGGTTCGATTAGGCGTCTTTATTTGATACAACTGTAGCATAAAAATGTCAATTTGTCAATTTGCGGGTGGCCAGATGGCGCTGCTACACTGGAGAGAATGAAAGTGCGCCCTCATGATTAACCGACTGCTCGGCCTGGTGAGCCATGATATTGGTATTGATCTGGGGACAGCTAATACGCTCGTGTACGTGCGGGGCAAGGGGATTGTGATTAACGAGCCCTCAGTGGTAGCGATAAACACGCGTACTAAGCAAGTGCTGGCGATCGGCGATGACGCCAAGAAGATGGTGGGCAAGACGCCGGCCAGCATTGTGGCCACGCGGCCGTTGGTGGACGGGGTGGTGAGCGACTTTGAAGTGACCGAGCAGATGCTGAAGTACTTTATCAACAAGGTTCACCGTGAGACATACTCCGTGTTGCCGCGGCCGCGGGTGGTGGTGGGAATCCCAAGCGGTGTGACCGAGGTGGAGAAGCGGGCAGTGGAAGATGCGGCCACCAATGCGGGCGCCAGGCAGACATTTTTGATTGAAGAACCGATGGCAGCAGCGATTGGCTCGCGACTGCCCATTCAGGATGCGGCCGGATCGATGATTGTGGACATCGGCGGCGGCACGACCGAGGTGGCGATTATTAGCCTGGGCGGGATTGTGGCGTCGCGCAGTTTGCGGATCGCAGGCGATGAGTTGAGTGACGACATTATTCAATACGCACGCGAGCAGTTTAGCTTGCAAATCGGCGAGCGGACGGCTGAGAACATTAAGATCGCGATTGGCTCAACGTCGTCCATTAGCGGGCTCAAAGACGTGCCGATGCGTGGGCGCGACTTGGTGACCGGGCTGCCTAAAGAGCTGATGGTGACGCCGGAGCAGGTGCGGCAAGCGTTGGCCAAGAGTGTGCGCGAGATCGTGGAAGCTGTGAAGATTACGATTGAGGAAACGCCGCCGGAATTGGTGGCCGACATTATGGAACGGGGGATTTATTTGGCCGGTGGCGGCGCTCTACTCAAGGGTCTTGATACTACGCTGGCACGCGAAACCAAGATGCCGGTACATGTCAGCGAAGACCCGCTGACAGCGGTGGCGCGCGGAACTGGGCTGGTACTCGAAGACATCGATGCACTTAAAGACGTGCTGGTGCCAACGCAATATGGGAAGATTCCGAAATAGTCCCGCGTCCTGCTAGACTAGAAGGGATGAGTGAGCTCGAGTCATGAGACGTTCCCAGGCGAATCAGCGGGTGCTGGTGATGGTTGGCACCGGGGCAGCGCTGGTTGTGCTCGGAGTGATTGGGGCGCTCGGGCCGCTGCGGTTTGTGTACGATCACACGGCGTTACCGGCGGCAGGTTGGTTGAGCGGTCTGGGTGAGGGGGCCGGCGGTTTTTTTAGCGATCTCACCCAGGTGCGTAATTTGGCCAAGCAAAATTCCCAGCTGGAGCAGCAAAACGCCGCGTTGCGCCAACAGCTGGCGGCCGATGACCAGACCCGGCAGGATAATGATGCGCTGCGCAAGCAATTGGGCCTGGATGTGGCCGGTGCGCCACCGGAAGTGGCGGCTGAGGTCGTAGCGTTGCAGCCGGATTCATACCGGCAGTTTGTAACGATTAATCGCGGCAGTAAGCAAGGCATAAAGTCCGGCATGGCCGTGATGAGCCAGGGTGTACTAATGGGCACGGTGGCGGATGCGTCGCCGGATACGGCCAAAGTTATGCTCGTGACTGATCCAGAATTTAAGCTAACGGCCGAGGATCAGGGAACGAGCGCGCAGGGGTTGATTGCGGGGCAACTGGGTGGAGGCTTGGCACTGCAGGATATTGCTCAAACCGATACCGTGAAGCCGGGGGATACAGTGACAACCTCGGGACTCGGCGGTATTGTGCCGGCCGGGCTGTTGATTGGGCAGGTTGAATCGGTCAACACGCGCTCAAATGCAGTGTTCCAATCGGCGGCGGTTGAGACAAGTCTGGACGCAAGCAGTCTGCGATTTGCGTTTGTGGTGCTGGGGCCGGGCCAATGATACGCGGCGGGCGCGTGCGGCGGACCGCCTTAGTGGCCGTGGTGGGACTATGTTTGTTTATGCAACTAAGTTTCCTGCCTGCGTTGCGGCCGTTTGGTGTGGTGCCAAACATTGTGCTCGTGCTGGTAGTGTTGTTGGGACTGGAGGCCACGGCCAGTACCGCGCTGGTGGTGGCTGTAGTGAGCGGGTTGGTGCTTGATGTGGGCAGTGGTGCTAATTTCGGGTTGTGGACAGCGGTGCTTGTACTGGCGGCGCTGACCGGAGGGCTGGCGGCCAGGGCCGGCGTGGAGCTTGTGGGCGGCTTGGTGGCAGCAGCTATGGTGATGATCGGTACCATCCTGATGGCAGTGGTCATTTTGGTGGGCGTGGCTGGGGCGGTAACCCACTGGCCTTGGGCGGCGCTCATGATCGGGCTGGCCGCACAGATAGTGCTAAACTTAATCCTAACAGCAGCCGGGCGTCCGGTGGTGCGGTGGCTCGTGCCGTTAGCGCCTGAGACTGTTGGGCTGTAGGGGGCCGATGCGTTCAATTTTTGGGTATTTGGAAGGGGAGCAGGCGCGGGGCAGCGGCAAGCTGAGCCGTACCGGAGATGCCAGCGAGCAGTGGGCTGAGGCGGTTTTGCCGGCTGATGCCGAAGCCGAAGTGCCGGAGGGCGAGACGAGCCGCCGCCCCATGGTAGTGCTGGGTCTGGTGAGCATCATTGTGTTGGGCGTGCTGGTGGCGCGCTTATTCGGTCTGCAGGTGTTGGCTGGGTCGTATAATTTGGCCTTGGCAAACGGCAACCGGGTACGCGAACAGGTTGAGCGGGCGCCACGCGGAATGATAGTTGACCGTAACGGCCAGGTGCTGGCGAGTAATGTGGCGAGTTATGACGTGACGGTCGTGCCGGAGCTCCTGCCCGCCACGCGGACTGAGCGGACGGCCGAATACGCGCGAGTGGGCTCACTTATTGGCATGAATGCTCAGGCGGTGCAGGCAAAGGCCGAAGTGACGTGCAAGACTCACGAGCCGGATTGTCTGGGCAGCGCTGTGCCGCAACTGGTGGCTTCGGACGTTACTCACGATCAGGCGCTGCTGGTTGATCAGGACGCTGACAGCCTGCCTGGATTCACCCTGGACGTAAACCCGGTGCGGCAATACTCAGACGGGGGACTGTTATCCGTTATTTTGGGCTACACTGGCCGGGTCGACGCGCAGGACATCGCGCAGCATCCAGATTACGGGCCAACGGATTTGATCGGCAAGCTCGGCTTGGAAAAGGAATACGAAAGTGTACTGAGAGGTACCAACGGCGGTACCGAGACCGAGGTGGACGCTTCGGGTAGACCGATTCGGGTCTTGGCAAGCCAAAACCCGGTACCCGGTGATAACTTGGTATTGTCAATCGATCAGAATCTGGAGCAGCACATGGTGACCGCAATCCAGGAGCAAATGCAGGCTTCGGGCTCGATCCGGGCGGCCGGCGTGGCGGTGGATCCTAGAAACGGCCAGGTGCTAGCCATTGCTTCGCTGCCGAGCTATGACAACAATTTGTTTAGCCGTGGCATCTCGCAGGCAGCATACAACCAGCTCTTGAGTAACCCCGGCCAGCCGCTGTTCGACAAGGCGGTGGATGGTGGGTATCCGAGCGGTTCGATTATTAAGCCGATTGGTGCAACGGCGGCGTTGCAAGAGGGCATTATTACGCCAGAAACGATCATCGACGACACTGGCAAGATCATTGTGCCCAATAAGTACGACCCGTCGAACCCGGCTGTTTATCTCGGCTGGGAACGTACGACCGGACTTGGGCCCGTGAATGTACTGCAGGCGCTGGCCCAAAGCTCGGACATTTTCTTTTACGAGGTGATGGGCGGGTTTACGACGTTTACGCACTATTTGGGCGTAACTCAGCTGACGGATTGGTATAAGAAATTTGGCCTGGGCGCACAGACCGGGATCGATTTGCCGGATGAAGCTACCGGCAGGGTGCCGACGCCGGCCTGGAAGCAGGCGTATTCGGGCCAGCCGTGGTACACCGGCGATACGTACAACATCGCGGTGGGGCAAGGTGATTTGTTGGTGAGCCCCTTGCAGATGGCGATGGCGATCGCGGCGGTCGGCAACGGTGGCACATTATACAAGCCGGAGCTGGTGAGCGAAATTACCAACGCGGCCGGCAAGGTGGTGAGACGGATTGAGCCACAGGTCGTGCGCAAGAATATTGCGAGTCCCTCGACGCTCGCGACCGTGAAGCAGGGGATGGAGCTGGCAGTAACCGAGCCGCAGGGCACGGCCTGCTGCTTTATTAGGGTGCAGGTGCCGGTGCCGGTGGCAGCCAAGACCGGTACGGCTGAAACTGTGGTGCACGATACCGGCGCAAACCCCGACCAGCAGAGCAAGCCGGACGCGTGGTTTGAGGCGTTTGCGCCGGCTGACAACCCAACCATCGCGATCGTGATCTTGCTCGAGAATTCCGGTGAAGGGGCGTCGTTTGCGGCGCCGGCGGCCCGCGAGACCCTAGCCTGGTACTTTACGCAAGGGGCTGGAGCTGCGCAGCACTAGGCTCGAAGTTTTCCACATGCCGATGTGAAAGCGTTTTGTTTGTCATTGCGATATTTTGCCATTTTGAAGCCACTTATTTTTGTCTGACAATAATAACTATTGACGCTTTTTAGACCTAAGAGCATCATTGGAAAGCACAAATTACTACCTACTCGGGGCCCCCCGAGGATTTTTTTCACCCTTTACACAACGCTTACGTTTAGACAAGGAGTAACACTATGAATGCAACTAAAAATGAATTTCATCTGACAGCTGACGGTCTGCAGGCGCTTAAAGACGAACTGCAGGAACTCACAACAAAGAAGCGGGGCGAGATTGCTGAGCGGCTGAAAGAGGCCAAGGCCGATGGTGACCTGAGCGAGAACGCGATGTATGATGCGGCGCGCGATGAGCAGAGCTTTGTTGAGGGACGGATTGCGGAGATTGAGCACATTTTGAAGCACGCAACGGTTATCACCAGTAAGGGCAAGGGGACTGTGTCGCTGGGCTCGAAGGTGAAGCTCGAACTTGAGGACGGCGAGCAGGAATACGTTATCGTGGGCCCGACCGAGGCTAATCCGGACAGGGGTTTCATCTCCGACCAGTCGCCGATCGGCAAAGCGTTGCTTGGCAAGAAGCAAGGTGATGAAGTGACGGTGGACGTGCCGTCCGGGACCATGACGTACAAGATTAAGCACGTGGCGTAATTCGCTGCTACGGCGTGCGAATGCCTTGCGCTCCATCCGAGGCTTGAACACTAGGTACATTCGAATGTAATAATCGCTCGTAGTCGCGACTAGCATCCACACATCTGTGCAGCGGGGCGCCACATCGGCTTTAATCGTTAGCCTCAGGGAGAGAATTCAGGTAGAATGGGCGGCATGAGTCGACCCGCAAGTAATTATTGGCTGGATCAGATCGTTGCGCAGATTATGGAGGCGCGGCCGGACGGCGAGATTGTGGTCGAGAGCGGGCACGCGCCTTCGGGCTATTATACCGTTGGAACGCTGCGCGAAGTGCTAACGGCCAGCGCCATTGCGTTGAGGCTCAACCAGTTGGGCCGAAAGGCCAAACACATCGATTTTGTGGACGATTTTGACGCTTTTCGCAAGGTACCGGCAGGTGTACCCGAGGAATGGAAACAATACATCGGCATGCCGCTGTACCTGGTGCCAGATCCGACCGGCAAGCATGGGTCGTGGGCAGAATGGCTGACAGGCGAATTTTATGGTGCGCTTGAGCAGATGGGACTCGATGCTGAAATCCGGTGGGCGCATGAGGAATATCCGGCTGGGAGGTTTACGAAACACATTGAGTTGGCACTGGAACAGATGGACAAAGGGCGGCAGATCATTACTGATTTGAGTAAACGAGAGCTGCCGGAGAATTGGTCGCCGGTGCAGATTTTGAGTGACGCTAATAATCTGCGTGAATGGGAGTTTGCGGGTTGGGACAAGGCCCGCCAGGTGGTGAAATGGCGCGACCAGGGCGGCAAAACCGGCGAGGTGCCGTATGATACCGGCCGAGTGAAGCTGGATTGGCGGTTTGACTGGCCGGCGCGGTGGGACGCGCTGGGGGTAGATGTGGAGCCGTTTGGACGAGATCATGCTTCGAGCGGCGGCTCATATGACACGGGTGCGGCGATTGTGAAGCAGATTTTTGGCGGAGAGGCGCCGATTCCGGTACCTTATGACTTTATTAACCAGGTGGGGGAGACGAAAAAAATTAGCAAGTCAGCCGGCAATGCCATGACGGCGGCGGGCGTACTGGAGATTATGCCGGGCGAAATTGTGCGCTATTTTATCTTGAAGTCATTGCCAGGCCGGCAATTGGTGTTTGATTCGGGACTCGGACTATACCGGCTGATAGACGAGTATGCCAAGGTGCAGCAAGAAGTAGCCGCTGGTGGCCATCCGGAGTTGGAAGAGGCCTACCGGGTGGCGGCCGCTCAGACCGATCAGCAAACAATTTCCAGCGTGCCGTTTGGGCACTTGGTGCAGTGCTACCAGGCGGCTGGAGGCGACATGGCGAAGACGCTTATGATCCTTACGCGAACCGGCTATGGTGAAGTGGTGCAGCGCGAACGGGCTGTTATTGAGCGCGAGCTTGGACTTGTGGCCAATTGGCTTGATAAGTACGCGCCTGAGAGCGTGAAGTTTAGTTTGCAGACTGAGCTGCCAAAGGTGGAGCTAACGGATGTGCAGCGAGTGTTTCTCGGTAAACTGGCGGATACATTGGAGCATGAGCCGGCGAAGAACGGCCAGGCGATGCATGATGCTATTTATGCGGCCGCAACAGCGGCTGAGTGTAAGCCGACAGCGGCTTTTGTGGCTCTGTATAGAGTGATTATTGGCAAAGATGCGGGACCAAAAGCCGGTTGGTTTTTGGCTGAGCTGGACCATGACTGGCTGATTGCGCGGTTACGTGCTGGTGTGAAAGCGTAGAGTCCGGGCCAGGCGCTTGACCTTACACCCCCAGGTAGGGTATGAAATGTAGACTGGCGCCGGCCAGTTTTTGCTCGAGTGGTCGAGTAGGCCGAAATGGACCTTAACATTCTGTTGGAGAGCAGTGCAGTGATCGTTGACGGCGAGCTGGTGCTCATCTATAGCCAGCTGATTGCCGCCAGTCTGGGCCATACTATTGTGGTGCCCCAGTATGGTCTGATGTACCCCTGTTACCATTGCCAGTTTGCTACCCCGAACCGACTTGTGTGGCCGGGGCCGGTTGTACGATACGTCGAGGCGTTTTGCAGGCTCTGCTTTAAAGAGCTGTTGCGGGTAGGACCGAGAAGTGGCTAGCGCGACCAGGTACTTGAGAAGGTAATGCGTTCCCGTGCCATCCCGCACCGCCGTACGTTTACGGGTGTGCAGCAGGATGCAGAGCGGGCTCGGGATCGCCGCGAGCATCAGTTTGAGCTCGTCGTGGCTCGTTTGCGGCCGCAGCTTCCGGCTGAGCCGCCGTCGGTTGCCGAGTTGCAGTCTGCGCAGCCTGAAGGTGTTGCACAGCCATCTGAGCCGGCGGCTCCTGTCCCGACGGCCAGCCAGGTGGCCGCCAGGCTGGCGGTGGGTGCGGCTGAGCTAGCTGCAGCCGCACTGGACGGTATCGGGTCCGTAGAGGGGGTAAAGAAGGAGTGAGCAGAGTCCGGGCTGCGCGCGGTATGCGTGCGGCCCGGACCCCCGGTTTTTGAGGTATACTTGAGGCACAATGTTGGAAGTGCGAACGCATTCGAAGAGTGAGTGGATTAAGGTTGGTACGGCCGGGGCCTTACCGGTGTCGCCTGCGGGCGTGGTATAGTCATTTTTCTTAAGCCCGTTTGACACATCAGATAAGAAGGAAACGGTCATGATTGATATTAAATTCTTGCGGGAGCATCCGGATGAGGTGAAAGCTGCTGCCAGAAACAAGAATGCCGAGGTCGGTGACAAAGATATTGATAAGCTCCTGGAACTGGATTCACAGCGGCGGGAGCTTTTGGGTGAAATTGAAGATGTGCGCCGAGAGCGCAATGCGCTCGCTGACAGTCTGAAAAAGGCTAAACCGAGCGAGGAGCAAATTGCGCGGGGCAAGAAGTTGCGGTTTGATTTGGGCAGCCTCGAAGACAAGTACGCCAAAATTGATGGTGAATATCTGGCAATTTTGAAGCTTGTGCCGAACATTCCGACCGCGGACGTGCCGATTGGTAAGAGTGAAGACGAGAACGTGGTGTCGAAAACAGTGGGGGAGGTGCCAAAGTTTGATTTCGAGCCCAAGAACCACTGGGAGCTGGCCGAAGCACACGGCTGGATGGACAAGGAGCGGGCGGCCAAGGTGACGGGTGCGCGGTTCGTTTATTTGAAGGGGAGCTTGGTGCGGCTACAGTTTGCGCTGATGCAGTTTGTGTTAGATACGCTTACTAATGAGGGAACGCTGAAGAAGCTTGCGGCCGATAATAAGCTCAATGTGAGCCCGAAGCCGTTTGTGCCGGTGTTGCCGCCGTTTATGATCCGGACCGAATTGTACGAAGCCATGGACCGGCTGGAGCCGCGCGACGACCGCTACAAGATCGAGGATGAAGATTTGTGGCTGCAGGGCAGTGCCGAGCACGTGTTGGGTCCGATGCACGCCGGCGAGATTTTTGATGAGGCGGATTTGCCACTGCGGTACTTGGGTTATGCCACGAGCTTCCGGCGCGAGGCCGGCACCTATGGCAAGGATACCGAAGGCATGTTCCGCATGCACCAATTTGACAAAATGGAGATGGAGAGCTTTACAACCCCGGAGCAGTCATTGGATGAGCACTTATTTTTCATTGCCATCCAAGAGTACTTAATGCAAACGCTTGAAATTCCGTATCATGTGCTGATGAAATGTACGGCTGATATTGGTAAACCTAATGCCAGGGGTGTGGATATTGAGGCGTGGCTGCCGGGCCAAAACAAGTATCGCGAGACCCATACGGCCGATTATATGACGGACTACCAGACTCGGCGGCTCGGTGTGCGAGTGCGGCGCGCGAACGGTGAGCTGGTGCTCGCCCACACCAACGATGCGACGGCCTTTGCGATGAGCCGCACGCCGATTGCCATTCTCGAAAATTACCAGCAGGCCGACGGTACGGTGCGCGTGCCAAAGGCGCTCGTTAAATATTATGGAGGCGAAACGTTATGATCCGATTTGACGTATCCGGCCGAAATTATGAGGTGGATGAGAAGCTACGAGACTATATTGACGAAAAGCTGGGTGGACTGGAACGTTATGTGCCCAGGGGCGTGCGGGCATCGGTGCGGGGCGAAGTAGTGCTCGAAGACGATGCTAGCGGCCGCGAGGATAATCGCTACGTATGTGAGGCGATCGTGATGATACGAGGCGACCGGCTGATGAGCCGCGAGGGCACACTCAATATGTACGCGGCGATCGACATTGTTGAGGAAAAATTAAAAGCCCAGCTGGTTAAATATAAGGAAAAGCACAGTTTTGGGCCGCGGCGGGAGCGGATGTTGTCACGTTTCCTGGGGCGGCGCAGTGAGGCCGAGGCGGGCGAGCCAGGCGCAACGGAAGAGGCTGAAGAAGCGGCCTGACCGGCGAGAAGTCTAGCTTTTGCGCTCCTCTATGATCTGATATGATGCTGACACTCGGTCCATCCACACAATGGAAGGAGCCCATATGGCTGCTCAGCCTGGGGCGGGCGGCGACCAGCCTGTAGATGTTCTACCACAACTCGAAGCACTAGCGTTGGCTTGTGCGTCTGGTTCGCCAGAGCGAGAGAGGCTCGAGGAGGTGCTGGCCTTCGCGCGAGAGCTCCAAGGCCGCTCCCCAAGTCTCTCTCAAGTGGCCGAAACCCGAGGCACGTCCGTGTCGAGACTGCTTGCTGGGGCGTTTGGCCGCATGGGGGTCAAAAGGCCGGTGCCGCCGATCGCAGAACCTATGCCGCTCCCCGCGGGGGGAACCCATCAGTTTGGGCTCATCGCGATGAAAGTAGATCGGCGTCTCTGCTTGGTGAATGGTATTCCGACGCAGCGGCTTACCCCAATAGAGTTCTCTGTTTTGTTGCTGCTCGTGGCAGCACGAGGGCTCGTTGTAACTCGAGAGCAGATTTGTTCGACGATTTGGGGGCGGCCGGAGCACGAAATGGGTCCGAGTCTCAATCAGAGCGTCACGCAAATTCGTCGCAAGCTCGAACGATATGCGGGACTGCTCGGGAGCGACCCAAGGGTGGGATACTATGTGAAGGAGACGCTCGAGTAGCCATTCTGTGGTCGGCCCCAAGGCTGACCAATGCTGTTGCTGCAGTTTCGGAAACCCGGTCGGGCCGGAGGCGCTCGGCCGGGTTGAGGCGTTTTTCAGGCTAAGAGGAGTAGCTTTTTTACGATGGTGCCGGTGTATCGTTCCGGTAGATAGCCTGTTCAGATTCAAGAATTTTGGTATTATTGGTGTCATTCCATTCACAAGGCCGGAAGGGCGGGATGATACGTGACCGGAACGGACGGAATAGACACGGACGCGGTTCGTGCCGCGACGGGGCTGTTCGCCGAATTTGCTCAAGCCCAATCAGATCTCCACGAAGATGCAAGTGTATCTCAAGAACTGTGGTTGTCGGCAGGGTTGGTGGCATCTCATTACGAACGGCTCAATGAGCTAGCTAAATCCCTGGGCGTGACAGTGTCGGATTTGCTCCAGCTGTTGCTCAATGATGCGAAGGAGTGGGCGAGGAAGCGCGCCGAGGCAGCAGACCAGGTGTACCGAGTGGGACCGTTCGAGATCGACGTGCGTCATAACACCATCAAGATTGATGGTGTTATGTTCACCGGAGTAACGCCGATGGAGTTTGAGCTTCTGCTGGCTTTGGTGGAAGAAGGCGGTAGGTCCTGCGCTCGCGACTGGCTACTGGAGCGCGTTTGGGGGGAGTCAACATTACGACAGGGGCACTCTCACGGTCCATGTGAACCGTCTTCGGGACAAGCTTGGAGCACAGGGCTTTTCGCGCAATCTGATTCTGACCGAGGTGGGGTTCGGCTACAAATGTGCGCTCGAGGCGTGAGCCGAGGCCGGCTCGGAGATCCTGGCGATGTTCATGGCGAGTGCGATTCGGCCGGCCGTGAGGTCGGCCGAATCGCTGGGTAGTTTGGAGTAGCAGTGGCTCGGTGCTAAACTAACGGGGTAGGGCCGGAAGGGGGCCTTTCTTTTACGATGTCACAATATGCATGGCTGAATAAGGTTATTGGTGACCCGAATGTGCGCGAGGTGAAGCGCGCGCGGGTGCTGGTGGCGAGAGTTAACGCGTTCGAGGATAAGGTTAAGGCGCTGTCGGACGAACAGCTGCGGGAGCAAACGGCAAAGCTCAAAGAACGACTGGGTAAGCGTGAATCGCTTGACGATATTTTGCCTGAGGCATTTGCGACCGTGCGCGAGGCGGCCAGCCGGACGATAGGCCAGCGACATTTCGATGTGCAGCTGGTAGGCGGAATTGTGCTGCATGAAGGTAAGATCGCCGAGATGCGGACGGGTGAGGGCAAGACGCTGGTGGCCACGGCGCCAAGTTATTTGAATGCGCTGACCGGTAAGGGCGTGCACGTAGTGACAGTGAATGATTATCTCGCTAGTTTGCATGGTGGCTGGATGGGCAAGATCTATGGCAGTCTGGGGATGAGCACCGGCGTGATTGTGCACGATGCGGCGTTTGTGTACGATCCTGAGTTTGATAGCCATGAGCATCCGGACGACCGGCTCAACCATCTGAGACCGGCCACTCGGGCAGAGGCCTATCAGGCCGATATTACCTATGGCACTAATAATGAATTTGGTTTTGATTATTTGCGCGATAATATGGTCGATGATCTAGCCAAAATGGTGCAGCGGCCACTGCATTACGCAATTGTGGACGAGGTGGACTCGATCTTGGTTGATGAGGCGAGGACGCCTCTTATTATTAGCGCGCCGGCCAATGAGGCAACGGACAAGTACTACGAATTCGCCAAACTGGCGGCGACGCTGCAGCAGGAGCGTGATTATACGCTCGACGAAAAGCTCAAAGCCGTGAGCCTCACGGATGAGGGCGTGGAGCGCGTGGAGCGGGCCTTGGGCGTGGACAATGTGTACGAGGCCGGCCGGATTGATGAGGTGCACCACATTGAACAGGCGGTGCGGGCGCAAGCGCTGTATTTACGCGACCGGGACTATGTGGTGCGCGACGGCGAGATTATTATTGTGGACGAGTTTACCGGACGGCTGATGCCGGGCCGGCGGTGGAGCGAAGGCCTGCACCAGGCGGTGGAGGCAAAAGAAGGCGTGCAGATTCAGCAGGAGTCACTGACGCTGGCTACGATTACGTTCCAGAATTACTTTAGGCTGTTTGAGAAGCTGGCCGGCATGACGGGCACGGCCAAGACTGAGGAAGAGGAATTCCACAAGATTTATGATCTCGATGTGGTGACGATTCCAACGCACCGACCAATGATCCGGGCCGATTTACCTGACCGGATTTATAAGACCGAGGATGGCAAGTTTAGGGCTGTGGCCAAGGAAGTAGCGGTGATGCATGCAAAGGGCCAGCCGGTGCTGCTCGGTACCGTGAGCATTGCCAAAAATGAGCTGTTGAGCCGATATTTGACTGAACTGAAGGTGCCGCATCAGGTGCTCAATGCCAAGAACAACGAGGCTGAGGCCGGCACGATTGCGGCGGCCGGAGTTGCTGGGGCGGTAACGCTGGCTACGAATATCGCCGGCCGCGGAACCGACATTATGCTAGCCGACGGCGTATCGGAGCTGGGCGGCCTGCATGTGCTCGGTACCGAACGGCACGAGAGCCGACGGATTGATAACCAGTTGCGTGGTCGCTCCGGGCGGCAAGGCGATCCAGGATCGAGCCAATTTTACGTGAGTTTGGAAGATGATTTGATGCGCATTTTTGGCGGCGAGCGCATTCAGGCCATGATGAGTACACTCGGCCTTGATGATGAGACACCGATCGAGAATAAACTGGTGTCGCGTAGTCTCGAAGGGGCGCAGAAGAAGGTGGAGGGCCACAATTTTGATACCCGCAAGCAGCTGGTAGAATACGACGACGTAATGAACAAACACCGCGAAGCGGTGTATGCCAGGAGGCGGCGAGCGCTGGAGGCGGAGCGGCTGCGCGACGACATCATGGAGATGGTCGAGACGCAAGCGAAGGCTATGGTAACGGCGCATACCAACGCGCGCACCGGCGAGGTAGATTTTGAGGCACTGAAAGAAGCAGTGAGTAGCATGTTACCGGTGTCGACTGAATTGTCCGAAAAGTTTAGTAAGGCGCATCCAAGCGAGTTGGCAGACTTGATTGTGGGCGAGGCAGAAACGTTGTATACAGCCCGGGAAGAGGCGTTTACACCGGATCTGATGCGCCTGGTGGAGCGCTTTACCTATGTGACTGCGCTTGATCGGCTGTGGATCGAACACCTGGAGGCGATGGATGCGCTACGGGGCGGTATTGGCTTACGGGCGATTGGGCAGCGCGATCCGTTGGTCGAGTACAAGCGCGAGGGCTTTAGGATGTTTAAACAGCTGTTGGGCCTGCTCGATGCCGAAGTGGCGACTACGATATTCAAGATGCAAATAGCGAGGAATGACGGACCAGCTCCGAGTGCCGGAGTGAAAACGGCACTGACCCGGGCGGCGGCGACGGCGCGTACCAACGCAGCGGCAATTGAGACTGGAGCGGTAACCGCTACGGGCGGAGACGAGGCGACGGGCAGTGGTTCACGGGCCGAGCGCCGGGCCCGGGCACATGCTGCCACTACCGGTGGGGGCACGAGTAAGCCGGCTAAGAAGCGCAAGAAGCGCCGTTAAATCGACCAACGGAGGGATCACGATGAAGCATACCGTCCATGAGCATACCTTGGCGGGCGGTGCGCGCGGGCTGGTGATTGATGTGCCCGGCAGCGCCGTGGTGAGTTTGCAGGTCCGGTTTAACTCGGGGTATCAGTTTGCACCCCATAGCGCGTATGAGATTCCGCACGTCATGGAGCATCTTTTAGCAACGGTATCAAAGGGCCATCCGGAGCCAAATGCATTTCATATCGCGGCTACCAAGAACGGTGCTTATGTAAACGCCCACACGACCTCGGTGCGGAACGGTTATGATTATGAGTTTGCGGTGTTTGAACAGGATCGGATGCTTGATTTGCTTGCGGAGCAACTGACGGCGCCGCTGATTGCCGAGGCGCCGCTGATTGCCGAAGCCAGTAACGTGCGTGAGGAGCTATCGGGTAACATTACCCAGCATGGTTCGGTATGCGGCGTGCAGCTGGGGGCGGCGGCATTTCCGGAGCTAGTGCTGGGGTATGAGGAGCGTATCGCGCAGTTGCCAAGCCTCACTACTGAGCAAGCTCAGGCACATTACGAGCGGACGCATACGGCTGCCAATGCTCGGTTTGTGGTAGCGGGGCCGTTTGCTGATAGGGGAGTGCAGATCGCCGAGCGGCTGGGCCGAATATTCGCCCAGCTGTCGGCGGGCGAACGCTTGGAGCCGAGCAAAGCCATAGGGAAAAATTTGCGGCGGCCGGTAGTAACTGAGCGTGAGATTGCGCAAATTTTCTATCAGGTGCTGATGTATTTCGGCGAACTCGACGAGGCTGAACGGCGAGCTTTGTGGATGCTCAGAGTGATAGAGACCGGTGGCATGGGATCGCGTATTTATGGCGCGGCTAGGCGCCAAGGCTGGGCCTATCACGTGGCCGGGCTGGCTCAGGCGGAACCTGGTAAGAGTACGTTTGGACTAGCCGGATATGTGACGCCCGAGCATGCGCGGCCATTGTTTGAATTGTTCGCGGGTGAGCTGGCTGCCATTCGGACCGACATGGTAGGGGAGCCGGAACTCGCGGCGGCCAAGGATCTGATCGTGGGCACGGTTCAGCGTTCAATCCAGACACCTGGTGATCTGTTGGGCTGGTACATTGACCGATACGATGAGACGGGTGAAGTTGTGAGTTTGGACGAAACGCTTGAGCTGCTGAGAGGGGTGCAGCCGAAGGAAGTACAGGCAGTGGCGCGCAAAGCGGCGGCGGCACGGCGGGCCGGCATTAGTTTGGTTGGGCCGGTGAGTGCGGAGCGAGCGGGGGAGTATGCCGATGTTCTAGCGCCAATATGGCAAAAGTAGTTGACATAGCAATTCTTTTGTGTTAATATCCTGAACTATCAGTGGTAAATGAACTCGTCAGGGTTCCGCCGGTTGACATATGCCGCCCATGTGTCGCCGGTGGAACCCTGATTAGTTTATGATCACACGGCTATGCTTGCATAGTTCGCATGATAATTTCATACTGCCAATAAGGTGTGGCATTTTGCATAAGCATTATGCATGAAGAGGAGAACTCGACCATGAATATTATGAATCGTTTGCGTCGTTTGACGAATGGCCAGCTTAAAGCTGCGGCTGCCGTTATGGTGGCGTTGGCTATTATTGTGCCAACCTTGTCAGTGGCGGCCAGTACCGACAATGCCAACAACATTTTGTGGAACGGCTGCGGTTCACTGAGCTCCTGCCAGTACGATATGGAACACGGTGACGGCCACAATAGCGCATCGAACATTACTGCGATCTACAACTACTTTGGTATCAATTCGAGCAACATTACGTCGATGGTGCCAGTAAATGTGTATAGCAATGGTAATGTGACCATCAGCGAGAACGACGGTACGTGGAAGAGCGGTAACACGATCGCGACCGGCGCTGAGAGCGTTGGCCGCCAAGATATCGATGGTAGCTCTTCGCACTATATTTCTGGCATTGGTGTGTGGGAGCGGTCAACAAGCGTGTCGTTTGTCTCTAGCCCCTTAAGCGGTTGGGCTCTGATGCAAAACGGCCAGTTTAAGGCGTTCATCTTGAGCTCGTGTGGTAATGCCGGCACAGCTAGCCCTAAGACGCCCCCGGCCGCACCTGCAAAGCAGCCACAACCGCAGCAACCTCAGCCTCAACAGAACTGTGGTTGTGAGCAGCCTCAGCAACCTGTTCAGCCGGAGCAACCGGCTCAGCCCGAAGGTTTTGTGACCTGTGTGGCACTGACTCCGTCAAACAATGGTAATGACACCTACAATTTCATGATCCAGTCTCAGGTGTCGGGTAACGCCGAGATCACCGGCTACCAGTTTACGACGATCGAGAACGGTGGCCAGCCAATGCAATGGTCGCCGCAAAGTTCGCCGACGTTAACAAACCAATCCGTGCCTTCGGGTACCAGCCTGACGGTGGAGGGCCAAGTGCTCTCGAGCGCCGGTGATACCAATATCACAAACACCTGTAGCGCAACGGTTAGCACGCCGGCTGAAGAGACGGCTGTGGTTACACCTGCTACTCCGACCCCGACCCCCGCTCCGGCTCCGGCCCCGCTGCCGCAGACCGGACCGGAAAGCGCCCTCGGTGGTGCTGCCGGGCTTACTGGCATTGGCGTGGCCGGCCGAGCCTACCTGCGCTCGCGCAAGTCGTTGCTCGCATCACTGCGCAACATAAAGCGCTAAGCCCTGCCACGGGGCCTCGGCCCCGTAACGTGTAATTGGCGCTGAGTCGCCAGACTCGCATACAAACAGCCCCTGCTAGCAGGGGCTGTTTGTATTTCGGATATCGAGGTTGTGGAAAACTAATGGGGCTCTGGCATCAACGAGCCCTGGGCGATGATCATATGCGAGAGGGTTGTCCTGAATGGGTGTGGTTTTTGTCTGTGGATAACTTTGTGGTAGACAGTGGGTAAACGTGGGTACTATACTGGCTTCAGTGGGTTGCAGTGGGTAGCACTTCACCACCGTAGAGATTACACAATACATGGACTTCTTCGAACGAAAACTTGACGACAAGAACCGGCTGACAATTCCGGCCGAACTCCGTCACGAATTCGAAGGAGGCCGAGTAATCATTACACGGGGATTTGGCAAGTACCTGCATCTGTACACTGAAAAAGTTTGGAACGAAGACATGGAACCGGCGCTCAAAGGAGATATTCTCGATGAGCGAACCGCTGACCTCAACGTTCAATTTCGTATGGGTAAATCGGCCGGAGCCATGGATGCCAAGCAGGGCCGGATTACCATAGAGCAGCACCTTCTGGATCACGCGAGCATTAAAAAGGAGGTGGCGGCGGTGCGGGCCGGCAAATATTGGCGCCTGTCTGCAAGCGAATAATTTCGATTTTCCTTAAGAAACGATCTTTAAAAACCAAAACAAACATTTTAAAGGCAGCTATTTGGCAGTCAGCAAACGGCTCATAGGCTCTCCGTTTAACAGAGCCTCGAACCTAAATCTCGTAAACTCCACCTCACAACACACTCTTTAAGGAATTATTCGTTTTCAACGATGATTCCTTACCACACAACACTCCAATGGTTCGCACGCTCGTGCGAACAAACACAAAAACGTCTAAAATCAAAAAGCTGGCTGCTGAATAGGTGACTTGAAAATGAAAACTCCACATACTCCAGTATTAATAGATCAGGTTGTGAGGGTGCTGGCGCCCCGAGCAGGGGAGTCGTATCTCGATGGTACGGCCGGCTATGGTGGGCATGCGGAAACGATTGTCCGCCTGATTGGGCCGGATAGCAGAGTAATATTGGTAGACCGTGATGCCGAAGCGATTCACGCGCTGGCAAAGCGGTTTAGTGAGACGGCGGAGATCATCCACGCGGACTATCTGGATGCAGCCAAGCGGCTGCTTGAGGACGGCTCGCTAGTGGATATGATCTTGCTGGATTTGGGAGTTTCGTCACCACAGTTTGACAACCGAGAGCGGGGATTTAGTTTTTCCGGGGACGGGCCGCTTGATATGCGCATGGATCAGACGCAGCGTTTGACCGCGGCCGATGTGGTTAACACTCGGCCTACGCGCGAGCTGGAGCGGATCATTCGCGAGTATGGCGAAGAGCCGCGGGCTCGGGCAGTGGCGCGGGCGATTGTGGCCGAGCGGCCATTTGCGACCACGGGGCAGCTTGCGGGCGTTGTACGTAAGGCTGCGGCCAGCACGACCGGCATCGATGCAGCTACGCGTACATTTCAAGGCCTACGGATAGAAGTTAACGCTGAGCTGGAACTTCTACAATCTGCGCTGCCGGTGCTAACAAAATTATTAGCACCAGGCGGGAGGTTTGCGGTCATCAGCTTCCATTCGCTGGAAGATAGGATCGTGAAGCAGTACTTCGACCGTGAATCGCGCGATTGTGTATGTCCACCGAAACAACCGGTATGCACTTGCGATCATGTGGCAAGTGTGCGTAAACTAACCATAAGGCCGATTACCGCTTCGGCTTCTGAGATTGATTCCAACCCGCGCGCCAGGAGTGCAAAGCTCAGGGCCGCCGAAAAGATAAACAAAAACAAAAGGAGGGACTAAATGACAGTCTCGATCAAGAACGAGTCGCCACGTCGCAAACGCGTGACGATTCGTGTTGCCGCCGACAAGAAATAACCGGCTGACCGGGACCGGTTCGCGGATTTGGGACGCGAGCCGGTCCACCAAAAAATCTTCAAAAAAGTCTGACAAAATAATAAAACCAAAAAACAAAACAGGAGAGATATTGCGCCATGACGACAGCAACCCTGACGGCGCGCCGTAACCAAAATTTGTATCGTCAGCCCACGACGCTCACGATGGGTTCGAATTCGGCCACCTTTGTGGTGATCGCCATCATTAGTGTTTTGGCGCTGCTGTACTTAAACCAAATCACGAAGACTGGTGCGATTGGCTATCAGGTGACGGATTTGACGGCCCAGCGTGACCAGCTCGTGAGTGATGAACAGACCTTAAATGTGGAGGCGGCGCGCCTGGAGTCGATTCAGACGATCCAAAATTCGAAAACGGTAGCCGGTATGGTACCGACGACCCAAGTAACGTACGCCAAATAAATAGCTGTGATTTCCGCCAGCGATACCTTAGAGCAACGGCGACGTTTGCGTTTTCTGACGGGCGCGTTATTCGTGTCCGGAGCTTTATTGGTCTTTCGTCTCGGTTATATCCAGATAGGGCAGCATGCCAGGTATTTGGCTGATGCGACCAGTGAGCAGACCCGGAAGTTTGAGATTCCAGCGGCCCGCGGGCAATTATTTGTGCAGGACGGTGACGGTACGACATCGCCGATTGCCATGGACCAGACGTTGGATATTGTGTACGCTGACCCGCGCTATGTGATGGACAAAGCCACAACAGCGAGTAGGCTGGCAGCAGCGATCGGCGGCTCGGCTAGCCAGTATGAAACTGAACTCAATAACGGGATCGACTACGTCGAACTGGCGACCCGCGTGCCACTGACAACCGGCGCCCAAATCGAGCACTTGGGACTGCCTGGCATTGGGCTGACGCAGCAGAGCTATCGGATTTATCCGGAAGGATCACTGGCGGCGCAGGTGCTGGGGTTCGTGAATACTAACGGCGTTGGCCAATACGGTTTGGAACAATATCTGAATAAGCAACTGTCGGGTACTCCGGGACGGCTAGCTGCTAAGACTGACACGTACGGCATTCCGATTGCCACGGCTGATAATGTTGAGCAGCCGGCGGTGAACGGCACGAGTTATGTGCTCACCATTGACCGCAATATTCAGGCTGAAGCAGAAAAGGAGATTGCGGCCCAGGTGCAAAAAGTGCATGCCAAGTCCGGTAGCATTGTGATTACGAACCCGAATAATGGTGATGTGCTGGCGATGGCGACATACCCGACGTTCGATCCCAATAATTACGGCCAGGTGTCGGATTACGACGTGTTTTTGGACCAGCCGGCAGCTGAAGCATTTGAGCCGGGCTCGGGAATGAAGGTGTTCACCATGGCGGCGGGGCTGGACCAGGGCAAGGTTACGCCTAATACCACCTACAATGACCCAGGCTGTTATACGGTTGACTCGCGGCAGATCTGCAACGCGGCCGGGGATAAAGCAGGTCCGAATAAGACGATGACTGTGGTGCTGCGTGACTCGCTCAACACAGGTGCGATGTTCGTGCTTAGGATGCTGTCTGGGAATCCCAATGGTTTTACACTGGCCGGCAAGCAATTATTGTACAGTTACCTCACCAAGCACTTCGGCTTTGGCACAGCGACCGGGGTGGCGCAGTCGGATGAAGCGGCCGGGTTTGTACCCAAGGCCAGCAATGTCGCCGGCAACAATTCGACGTACGCTACTATGACCTTTGGCCAGGGTATGACTGTAACCATGCTGCAAATGGTGGATGCGATTGGTGCGGTTGCCAACGGCGGCACGCTATACGCGCCACAGCTGATCGCTCAGCAACTCAACCCCGACGGCTCGACGCAAAACGTTCAGCCCAAGGTGTTGGGGCGGCATATAATGAGCCCTAGTGCGATTTCGCAGCTCAATCAGATGCTCCAAGTGGTGGTGCAACATGGCTCCGGATATCTGGCAGCGGACGAAAACCCCGGGTACGCGATCGCCGGCAAGACCGGTACTGCCCAGGTCTCAAACCCAAACGGCACCGGCTATCTTACGGGCGTGAATATCGGCTCGTTTTTGGGCTATGCACCGGCTTCTGATCCAAAGTTTGCGATGATGGTGCGTATTAATGACCCGAGTGTGCAGTGCGATACGGCTGAGTGCGGATATGCGGAGTACACGACCGTGCCGGTGTTTGGCGACATGTGCAAATGGCTGTTCAAGTATTATGGGATTCCACCGACGTCATGATGGGGGTAACGCCCAGATATGATAAAATAACCGGCAAAAGCACTTATGGCACTCTTACCAACCATCCATTTCATTCACGCTAAGGAAATCACGTCGCTGTCGCGAATCGCGACCCTGGCCTTTGGCAGCTTCGTATTGTCGATGGTACTCGTGCCGCTGTATACGAAGTACGCGTTTAAGTACAAGCTGTGGAAACAACCTCGCGAGACTGCGGTGACCGGTGAGCAAGCGCCGATTTACCATCAGCTCCACGCGGCCAAGCACAAGCGCAATATCCCGACCATGGGCGGAGTGGTAATGATAGTGACCGTAGCCGTCATAACGCTCTTGTTTAACTGGTCGCGCAATCAGACCTATTTGCCGCTGGCGATTTTGCTCGCGGCCGGGGCCGTAGGGTTGTTTGACGACTATCTCAATATCAACTCGCACGGCAGCGGTATGGCCGGCATGCGGGCGAAGCTCAAGTTTAGCCTGATACTCGGCATTGCAGTGCTTGGTGCGCTCTATTTTTCACTCAAACTCGGATACAGCATGATCCATGTGCCGGCAGTCGGGGACTTTAATATCGGATGGCTGTACATTCCGCTGTTTATCCTGGTGGTGGTGTCGACGGCCAATGCGGTTAACATTACTGATGGGTTGGACGGTTTGGCCGGTGGCTTGCTTACAACTGCGTTCGCGGTTTATGCAGCGATTGCGTATTTCCAGCACAACTTTGGCATTGCGGCGTTTTGTGCGGTGATAGTAGGTTCGATGCTAACGTACACGTGGTTTAGCATTTATCCAATCCGGTTTTTTATGGGGGATACGGGCGCGTTTGCGTTTGGCACCACGCTGGGCGTGATAGCAATGCTCACGAATACGGTGTTTGTGCTGCCGATTATTGGGGCCGTGTTTGTGGTGGAAGCGGGCTCGAGTGCGTTGCAGATAGCATCGAAGAAATTGTTTAAGCGCAAAATTTTCTTGAGCGCGCCGCTGCACCACCACCTGGAGGCGATTGGCTGGCCGGAACCCAAGGTGACGATGCGCCTGTGGGTGATTGGGCAAGTTGTCGGTGCGGTTGGGCTGGTGCTTGCTTTGATTGGGAACAAGTAAACATGGCCAGAGGTGAGACCATGAATCCGCGCGCTCAGGCCAACTTGCAACGGCCGCACCACCCCGATTATGGCATTGCGGTGATTGTGACTATTCTGCTCGCTATCGGGCTCGTTATTATGTACTCGATTAGCCCGATTTTGAGCCACAAACTGTCGGCCAAGACGCCTGCCAGCTACTATTTTGTAAACCAGCTGCGGTACGTGATCTTAGGAGTAGTCTTGTGGATTGCGGCAACAGCGGTTCCGTATGTGCGGTGGCGCGAGTGGGCGCCGAAATTATTGGGGGTGGCCGTTATTCTGGTGGTGGCGTTGGTGGTACCCGGTATTGCACGCAGCTCGAATGGTGCAACGCGCTGGTTGCAGATTGGGCCGCTGACGATCCAGCCGGCCGAGATCCTGAAAGTGGCGCTCATTTTGTATTTGGCGGCGTGGTTTGAAAAGCGGGGTCGCGATCTGCAAAGTTTGTCGGCCGGAGTGACGCCGTTTCTGATTATGGTGGGGGTGGCCCTGTTTGCCGTAGTGGTATTGCAAAAAGATTTTGGCACGGCCGTGGTGATTGCAGTGGCCATGATTGCGATGTATTTCACGGCCGGGCTGCGCTGGAGCCATTTTGCCGGCATCGTGATTGTAGCCGTAGTGGCCGGCGTTTTGACCGTGCTTCCGTTTGCACACCGGATGCAGCGTATCAACACCTTTTTGCATCTATCGTGTGACAACCTAGCGCAGCTTGCGACCAGCCCCGATTATCATACCTGTCAGGCGCTGATCGCGGCCGGCTCGGGCGGTTTGTTTGGTCTGGGTCTCGGGCACAGTATTCAGGTCTATGGGTACTTGCCGGAGGCGGCTAATGACTCGATCTTTGCCATCATTGCCGAGGAGTTTGGCCTGTTTGGGTCGCTCGTGATTGTGGCGCTGTTTGGCCTTTTAGTATGGCGCGGTTTGCAAGTCGCAAGGACGGCGCCGGATATGTTTAGCCGGCTGGTAGCGACCGGGATTAGTATTTGGATGCTAGTGCAGGCACTGATTAACATTGCCGCCATGATTTCGCTTATCCCGCTAACGGGTATCCCGCTACCGTTTATTTCGTATGGGGGTACCAGTTTGGTCGTATCATTGTTTGGGATGGGTATTCTGCTTAACATTTCAAAATACACAGTAAGTGAGGCGTACGATGCGAATAGTCGTCAGCGGAGGGGGGACAGCCGGTCATATCTCGCCGGTCCTGGCAACCTGCGACGCGTTAAAATCGCTCGATAGCTCAGCCGAGATCTTGTACGTCGGCCAGGGCGGGGGCATGGAAGTGCGCATTGTCACGACGGCGGGGTTGAAGTTTGCACCGATTACGGCTGGCAAGTTCCGGCGCAACCAGGCCGATAGCAAGATTGCCAAGCTGCTCAACCCAGCGACGCTGGGCCCGAACGTGCGTGACATTGGTCGGACTGTGCAGGGGCTAGCGGGTGCTATGCGGATCTTGCATAAGTTTAAGCCGGATGTGGTATTGGCCAAGGGCGGGTTCGTGGCCTTTCCGGTCGGACTGGCGGCGCACTACCTGCGCATCCCATTCGTGATTCACGAATCGGACGTCACGCCGGGGCTGGGTAGCCGGGTGTTGGGCAAATGGGCGGATAAAATCGCAGTGGGGTTTCCCGTGGCGAGCTATCACGATTTTGATCGCAGCCGGCTTGTGTTTACCGGCAATCCAGTGCGGCCGGAGCTGCTTACGGCACACCGGCTCGAAGGCATGACGAAATTCAAGCTGGAAGAGAAGCTCCCGGTGGTTTTTGTGACCGGTGGTTCCGGCGGGGCGCGCCAAATTAATGAGGTCTTGGTGCGAGCATTGCCGCAGCTACTGGAGTTTTGCCAGGTTATACATCTGACCGGGGATCGCGATTACGAGCGGGTGCGGTTTGATTTATCGCGCTTGGACAAATTAAAGCATGCCGAGCGTTATCATCCCTATGGATTTTTGATGGCAGAAATGGGAATGGCCTTTGCTGCCGCTGATATTGTGATTGCGCGGGCTGGGGCAACGACGATTTCTGAGTTGGCAGCGCTGAGGAAGCCAACCGTACTAATACCGAACTACGAAATGGCCGGACATCAGGTTATGAACGCACGCCTATTAGCCAGAAGGGGAGCGGTGCGGGTGCTGGATGGTTCGAAATTGACTCCACAGATTTTGGCCGGGGAAGTGAAGCGTCTAGTAGGGGACGAAGACGAACAAAAACGCCTCAGCAAGGCAATAGGAGAGTTGGCCAAGCCGGAGGCTGCCCGTGAGCTGGCCGAATTGGTACTCAAGGTTGGCAGTCATTCGACGAATGGGGCAGGGGAACGGGCGGAGGATAGGCCCGAAGGAGTGGAGTCTTGAACGAGCGGAGAGTGCGGTCGGGTGGGCGCCAAATTTATACTACGCGGCCGCAGCCGGCAATGCGTCCGAGGCGGCAGAGCAGTAGGCCGAAGCTGAGCCGGATGCAATGGCGCGTGGTTGTGCTTATGGTGTTCGTGTTGTTGGTGCTGTTTGGTTTGTCGCAGGCATTTGCGGTACGTAAGGTGACAGTACAGGCGCCCGGTAATGCAGCGAGCGTTCAGGCGACCGCGCAGAGCATTGTGCAGTCATCATTTTGGTCAGATAATTTGCTGACATTTAACAGTGGGGCATTGTCGTCAAAGTTACAACAGGACGATCCGGCGATTAAAGCCGTGGTAGTCCGGCGCCAGTGGCCGCATGCGTTGGTGGTGGCCGTTACGATGCAGCTGCCGAGCCTTGGCTGGTCAACGGATGGACAAGAATACCTGCTCGACCGCGACGGAAGCGTGATTGGGCCGCTGCCCGGCGGTTCCACGTTGCCGGTCGTGACTGATAATAGTAACCTGCCCGTAACCGACGGCAAAGAGGTCGTGTCAGCGGTGTTCGTGGCCTTTGTGCAGGCGTTAGTGCCGGCCCTTTCGGCCAACGGCTACCAGGTGCAGGGCATGAGCATCCAGGATACGACATACGACCTGACGGTTAAGACAAATAAGGGCTACAATCTCATCTTTGACACAACTCGCGGCGTGAGTAGTGAGATAGCGGACCTGCAGGCGGTGCAAAAGGTGCTGGTAGCGCAGAAGCAGACGCCGGCGAGTTATATCGACCTGAGGATTGCAGGCAAGGCGTACTATGAATGATCACTTCCCTGTTCTAAGTTCGGTTTTTGTTTATTTAAAAACAGGTATTTTTGTGAATTGTGCTTCCGTCCGGAATTTTTCCGGCAGCGAGGAAGGGTGAAAAATAGGGGAATAGTGCGAAAAATAGTGAGCTAAATTTGATCCTTGAATTTGGCCTAGATTGATGGTTTTAGCGGTTTTTAGGAGGTTTGTGGCGTAAAATATACATTGTGCGACACAATGTCGTTGTGCTTCTGGCCGACCTACGTATCGACTTTGTGCTAATTTGGACGTTCTATGAGCGCTGGCGTGCTCTAACCGTGCTGTTTTGCGCTGTTAGCGAAAACTAATTGCTTCCCCCGGCGCAACCGTAGCCGTCTGGTGATGCGTAGCTGGTTGTGGCGGTTGTTGTACAGCGGTAGGCTGCGTGGCTTGGGCGGGTACAGCGGGTACAGCGGGTACAGCGGGTACAGCGGGTACAGCGGGCGTTGCGGCTGGTGTGCGGGCCGGGAACGGTCCAGCCGAAGCGGACGGGGGAATGTGCGCCTGTCCCCCGTTTCCTCTCCGTGCTTCTCCCCTGCTTGCGTTTTCGTGGCGCGAGTGGTCGCCGCCCGCCCTGCTTCCTTGTCGATCTCCTCCACTTCTATTGGCATTCCCCCGCTGCATGGTGGGTGGCAGGCCGGGATTTTTAAGACTACCTAAAAATTCTTTGTTCGGGTTTTGTGTGCGTTCGGCGACTGCTTCAGCTTGAGCCTCTTCCTGTGTGGCAGTGCGTGAACGGATGTCGGCTTCAACCGCGTCGCGATGAGAGGCGTAATGTGCGCGCGACATTTCGATAATCTGAGGCGTGCGATCGTATTCGGGGTCGGGCATACGTAAGGTCGTGGCCGAGAACGGTGCGGCTTTTTCGCCATTGATAATCATGGAGATGAAAATGTTCTGGTTGTGGAGCTTGGTAAGGTCGGCAGCCTCGAATGTGGGCTCGTAGTATTTGCCCAGCACAACCGCATCGCCCGGTCCGATACGGAACGTGATCATGGTACCGACGTTACCAAAAACGGCGTCGCGCACGACTTCGGGCATCTGAGCGACGTACTGGTTGGCGACGGTCAGGTTAAGGCCATACTTGCGGGCCTCGGACAGGATAACGGCGAACGAATCGGTGGCGAAGTTTTGGAACTCATCGACGTACAAGTAGAAGGGCCGGCGTTGATCGAGTGGCATGTCTGCGCGGGACATGGCGGCGAGCTGGATCTTGGTGACCATAAGGGCGCCCAAAATAGCAGCGTTGTCCTCCCCCACTTGACCGCGGCTGAGGTTGACGATAAGGATTTTGCCTTGGTCCATGATTTCGCGAATGTTGAAGGCAGATTCTTTTTGGCCGATGATGTTGCGGATGAGCGGGTTGGCCACAAAGGCGCCGACCTTGTTCAGTACAGGAGCGACCGCCTCAGAGGCGAACTTTTCGTTCCAGGAGGCAAATTCGGTGACCCAGAAGCTGCGCACCACCGGGTCTTGAATGTGGGCTATCACGCGCTTACGGAAGGCCTTTTCGTTGAGCAGGCGTGGAATGTCGATCATGGTGGCGCCGGGGAAATCGAGCAAGGCGAGCGCGGTGTAGCGCAGGATGTACTCGAGACGCGGGCCCCAGGAGTTTTCGAACATACGCTTGAGCACGCCTACGAGCTCAGACGCGATATGGTTTTTAACATCTTCATCAACGACTTCGAGCGGGTTGAAGGCCATGGGAAAGTTGCGATCGGTGGCGTTGAAGTAGACGACATCCTGGAGTCGATGCTCGGGGATATATTTCATGACATCGGTGGCGAGGTCGCCGTGAGGGTCGACAATGGCGAAGCCCTCGTCGTGATAAATGTCGGATAGTGTGAGGAGTTGGAGCAAAAACGATTTGCCGGCGCCGGTTTGACCAACGACGTACATGTGGCGGCCACGGTCGGACCGCTTGATGCCAAATTTGAGCTGACGGCCGCGGAAATTGGACAACCCAAAAAGGCTCAGGGCGTCGGGCTCGGTGAGGCCCTCGGTCGGCACGTTAGCCGGTGGCTCGGAGGTTTTGGCCGTGGTCCAGGCCATGTTGGGCGTTTCGACAGATTTGTGCGGTAAGTGATAGAGCGAGGCCAGCTCCTCGATGTTTAAGGTGTAGCCGCGATCAAAGAACAGCCGGGCCTGATAATCTTGTAAAAATTCCGGAGAATTGTACATTTTGGCATTGGTGAAGCCATTTAAGTTGGTGGTGTTGAACTGCTTAAAGCCACCGACGAGAGCCTGCAGGCGCTGCCGGGCGGTGGCTTCATCCGGCCCCAGATAGGCGATGCGGATTTTTACTTGGTAGCCGAGTTTGGTCATTTTTTCCTCAACCGCCTTAATAACGGTTTGTTGGCCGGTTGAAAGCTCTACTTTGGGCGTTTCCTTTTTGGCTGCGTTGGCACTCGGCGGTGTGGCTAAGGCCTTAAACGCATTGGACAGGATATAAATCGGGATCTGAAGCATGATGTCCATGAAGCGCTTGGTCATATCGGGTGTACCACCGCCCTTAACACCCTCAATGTAGCGCTTGCCGTCGTCTTGCCATGAGTCGTCAACCGGCCGGGCCAAAATTTGGATCCACGCCTCCTCCCCCATTTGCTCGAGCTTGGCGAGCACGCCGGTAATGCCGGCGAGAGGATCGACCTCGAAGCTAGCGAAGGTCTTGATGGGTGTTACGGCGTCTTTGGTGAGGCCGAGTTCCGTGCCGTAAATCGTGCGGCCGGCCACATCGACCTGTGAGTAGTCGTCAGGGTTTTCCTTGATTTGGACTGTGGGATACTGAGCGTAAATTTGGCTCTCAACAAAGTCTTTGAGATGAGTTGGGGTCCAGACGTAAAACTGGATGGCGCCTTTTCTCGATACGATTTCGAACGAAACGTGCTCCTGGATGGCGCCCTCGCGCTGCAGCTCAGAATGCGGGCGCAAAATACCGTGCAAGGAGGCAAACATCTGCTCGGCCGAAAGCTCTTTTTTCTCGTTGTCGCGTGGGACTTCGATGAGTAGTAGCACGTTGTCGACAGTCTCGACCCAGTGCTCACGGCGGCGGTTTTGCCAGACCAAATAACCAAGCACCGCCACCACCACGACCCAACCGTTGAATCGGAATAAAATGAGGCCGATAAGATCAAGGATAGCCGTAACTGGGCTCAGGAGACTTGAGATATTCGTAGTTGCCCTCCTCTGTGCGCTGTTATGTGGCGACTAAGTGGTACGCGATTAGTCTTCTTTTAGTTTATACGTTGCTTTGGCCGTGCGCTGGAATTGGTCTTTTTCTTGCAGGTTGAGAATGATGGTGGTGGTTTTGACCTGGCGCTTAGCTAGCACGCGGCGGACGATCTCGTCCTTGTGCAGTGGCTGCTCACCACGAAGGATGTCAACAATGATGTCAGCTACGGTGCCGGGTGTGTAGCCCCATTCGGCAAGGGCGTAGATGCCGCGGCCGATAAGAATAAAGCGCTGGTCTTTGATGAGCTCGTTGTGGACGGCCTGGACTGTCACATTGCGCTTGGTAGTGCCAAGGCCGCGCACGTGGGTCGCGATGTCGGAAAAGTGCAGCGGTCGGCCGTGACGTGACAGTACTAGGTAGGTCTTGTCACGGATGCTCTTGGGGTTGACCTCAGGCCAGCTTGTAAGCCCCCACTTGCCGTCAAAGTGGGCCAGGTGCTTAGAGGCACGCATGAGCTGCTCAAGCGTGATACTTTCAAGCTCGGACGGCAGTTTGGCTTTGAGCTTAGCGAGCGTCGGCGGTTTGCCGTAGTCTTTGATGGTTTTGATAATCTCGGCCAGCAGAGCCATAACGTTGGCGCGCGAGTAAATTGGGGCCAAAGTGATGGCTTGGCGAATGTCGTCGTCTTCTTCGATGAGCTCAACGCCTGGGGCTAGGAGCGCCAAGAATACGAGGTATGGGGTGTCGTTTGCCGGTGCGCCGACGGCGGCCGCCACGTCACTCGTGAGGGCTACACCGCCGGTCCCTGCTACGATGTCACGCAATAAAGCGTCGGCCCGAGCAATTTCGGCCGATTCGCTGGCCCGCATTTTGGCAATGGCGGCCTTTTCGATCTGGCGCACACGTTCGCGGGTGATATCAAAGTCGCTGCCGATCTTTTCGAGCGTTTGGCGACGGGTCAAACCAAAGCCAAACCGCCGCGCAATAATTTGGCGGTCACGATCCCTGCGCAACTCGGCCAGGATCTGGTTGGCGCTGGCTTTGTAGTCGTAGGTGGTGTTGGGTTTGGCTGTAGTTTCGTTTGTCATACTCAAAAAGTATAAAACATTATAGGAATAGTGTCAACAATATTGTGTACTCTTCACTCCCCCGCCCTATTGTTGTCTTGTGATGTAATATTATAACAAACCCGGCCGATTGTAAATGGCCTCGAGTTCTGGGCGCGCACTAGCTACAACACGGTTGGCATTGAGCCAACCCGCGACACTGCCTGAGTCGAGATACTGTCCGTGGGCGCGCTGCACTACGACATCATGTTCCTTGGCGGCAGCTAATACACCGTCGGTAATTAAAAACTCTCTGGATTTCGGGTCGGTCTTTATACGCGTAATATAGGGAATCATATCCGGCGACATAATGTATTTCGAAATGTTAATAACATTGGAGGGCTCGTCGCCGGGGGCTGGCTTTTCGACAAGGTCGCTGAGATAATCTACCCCTTCGTGCTCCCTAATGCCAAAGACACCGTATCTATGCAACTCGGCGACAGGACGTTCGAGGCCCATGAGGGCACCAAAGGCATTAGAACCGGTGAATGCTTCGACTAACACTTTCATATCTGAGCCGCCGTCAGCACGCCACAAGAAGTCATCCCCGGCGCAGACGACAATAGCTTCGTTTTTGGGCAGGTGCGGAATTGCTACACGGAGCGGGACGCCGCTGCCATAACCAGCACTCTCGGGCTGCTCCACGAACGTATAGGTAGCTTGTTCGTGAATGACCTTGAGTTTTGCCAGGGTGTCGTGTTTACCAAATCGCTCCAAGTGGCTCTCTAGGACTGTATTTCCGACGTAATAGTCTTGCAGACCGTGTGAGTTGGGGCGGATAACGAAGATAAAGTTATTGATGCCAGCTGCCAGACAGTCGCCTACCACATAGTCAATGACGGGACGGTCCAGTATGGGCAGCAGCTCTTTTTGAACCGCAGCCGTGACTGGCAACATGCGGCTGCCAAAACCGGAGGCAAAGATGACAGCGGTGGTTACTTTCATGGTAGGATCTCCTCTTAACTAAAATAAATTCGCATGATGAGCCTGGCAAGTTTATCAGGGTCATGACGGATGAATGTGCGTGGGATACGCTGCTCGACGGCCGAGAGCTTCGGGATGGTGTCGGAGACGAGATCGGCGCCGATAGCCTGGTAGTGGGCTGCTTTTAGGGCTTTTGCGTCATAACCAACAGCATATTCCCCTGCTGTAGCATATTTTTCAAGTAGGGCTCGGCTCGGCCGGTTGGTGTTGAATATTAGGAAATCGAGTCGGCCGGCGCCGATAAAGCGCTCAATCTCGCGAGCAAAATCATGGGCCTTAAAGCCGTCTGTTTGGCCGGCCTTGGTAACAAGGTTGGAGACATAGATAACTTTGGCCCGGCTGGCAGCTAGAGTTTCGGTGGCTCCGGGCACAATCAGTGTGGGCGCGAGTGACGTATAGAGGTTGCCTGGCGCAATGATCACGAGATCGGCTTCGGTGAGTGCAGTTTTCGCCTCAGGGTTGAGTTTGGCGGGCGGATCGAGCGACAGTTTTGGCTGAGCTTTGGCGAGCACATATTGTTGGATTTCGTACTGGCCGCGGATGACCCGACCGTCTGATTCGGTTAATACGAGATGTGTATCGCTGAGCGTGACCGGTACAACACGGCCGGTAATGGCGAGCATCCGGCTGGCAGCTGTAACCGCTTCGGCGAAGCTGCCGGTGGTTTTTTCAAGCGCGGTGAGAAATAAGTTGCCAAACGAGTGGCCCTCAAGCGCGCCGGCCTCGAAGCGGTAGTTGAAGAGTCCGCGCATTGAGCTGTCGGCTTCGGATAGCGCGACCAGACACTGGCGGACGTCGCCGGGCGGTAAGGCGCCGAGCTCGTCACGTAGTGCGCCGGTGGAGCCGCCGTTATCTGACATGTTTACAATGGCCGTAATGTCCCGGGCGTAGGCTTTGAGACCTGAAAGTACTGCAAACGAGCCGGTGCCGCCGCCGATGACCACGACTTTGGGGCCGCTATGGGATTGGGTTGTCCTGTCTTGGTTTTTTGACATTTAAAATGAGGTGAGCTGCTTGGCTAGGACTTCCCCTAGCTTAGCGATTTTGACACGAGTTTGCTTCATGGTGTCGCGGTGGCGGATGGTGACGGATTGGTCTTCGAGCGAGTCAAAATCCACAACCACGCACAGCGGCGTGCCGATTTCGTCTTGGCGGCGGTAGCGTTTGCCGATGTTGCCGTTGTCGTCGTAGGCTACGGCGCCGAATTTTGCCTTGGTGTCGGTAAAAACCTCGCGTGCCAGCTTTACGAGTTCGGGCTTGTTACGCAAGAGCGGTGAGACAGCGATCTTGACCGGTGCCAGTTCCGGCTTGAGGTGCAAGACCACTCGGGTGTCACTCTCCCCTATTTGCTCTTCTTCATAGGCTGCCGCCAATACGGCCAGCACATGGCGGTCGAGGCCAAAGGTGGGTTCGACCACATGAGGAATGAATTTTTTGCCGGCCTCGTCGGTGTAGCTAAGGTCGGTGCCGGAGTGCTTGGTATGGTTTGAGAGGTCGAAGTCGGTTCGGTAGGCCATGCCGGCAATTTCTTTGACGCCAAACGGGAATCTGTACTCAAAGTCGATGGTTTTTTTAGAGTAGTGCGCGCGATCGGCAGCCGGGACGTTGAGCTCATGGATATCGGATGCTGCGAGGCCAATCCGGTTAAACCAGGCGTGAGCAAGTTTTTGCATGTCGGCGAATGTTTGCTCCCAGATGTCAGGGTCAATGAAGTACTCAAACTCCATGATGTCGAATTCGCGCACACGGAAGATAAAATCTTTGGGTGTGATTTCGTTACGGAAGTTTTTGCCGATTTGGGCGAGGCCAAACGGCAGCTTGGGGTGCAGCGAGTCGAGCACGTTTTTGAAGTTTACAAACATGCCTTGGGCGGTTTCGCCGCGCAGATATGCGATTGAGGTCGAATCTTCGGTGCTGCCAATGCGGACTGGGAACATAAGGTTGAACTGGCGGGCCGACGTGAGCTCGTTACCGGCCGGGCTTTTGATTTTTAGCTCTATAATTTTGGCGTCCATCTCCGGGACAGTGAGGCTCGCGGCATCGTCCACGCCGTTGTCTTCGAGCAAATGGTCTGCCCGGTAGCGCACGTGTGTGACTTTGTCTTCTACGAGCGGGTCGGCAAATCCGGCGCCGGTGTGGCCGCTGGCTTCCCAGACTTTAGCATTCATGAGGATTGCGGTATCGAGGCCAAACATGTCCTCGCGTTCGGTCACGAAGTGCTGCCACCATAGGTTCTTGATGTTGTTTTTGAGTAAAACACCGTATGGACCGTAATCCCAGGTGCCGGCTAGACCGCCGTAGATCTCGGAGCCCTGAAAAATAAAACCACGCCGCTTGGCGAGTGATACGAGTGTTTCTAACGTTATTTCAGGGGTTTTGGGCATGATGGTTCCTTAAAAATGTAAATTGTCCGGTGAAGTGAGGTCATTATAGTCATCTTCGCCGAGCGAGCCAACCTCAAGCAGGTAGGCCAGGTCGGCGAGGTAGCTGTCGGTAACTTCTGCTAGGCGCGGTGACTTGCGGTCGGCCAGGATGCGCAGGGTGGCGATGGAATCTCTTATGAATTCCTCGACTTCATCGGCTGTCATCATCTCGCCCTCGGTGAGCTCGGGGTTTGATACACAGCGGGCCGGCGGCTCAACACCATTGGCTTCAAAATCCGCCAGTCGCCAGGCGAGTTCAGATGCAGGACGGTTCATTGGGTTATTTTAGCAGATCATTCCAGGCTAAATTGAGCTGCTACTCCCAGGCGGTCGGCGCGCGGCCGCCTGGGAGTAGCTCGCAATGGGACTGGTGGTGGCTGGTGAGCCGCCGTGGTGACCGGATGGATGAGCCCGTTCAGGCCGCCTGGATGCCCGAAACCAACGTGAGCCGGGCGGTGACAGTGCTGTTGTCGGCCATGAATCGCCGAACAGCCGACTCCGGAATGCGGATATTGCATCCGATACGGATATTGCATCCGATGCTGTAATGCCCGATCTCGCGCCTTGCGCACAGGCGGTGGACCGTCGTGGCGCTGACACGCAAAAACGCGGCTAGCTCGTCAGATGTCCACAGGGGCCCGATCGTGTCAACGGTGTGCTCGTCCATTTCTCCCGCTGTGAGCAGGTGCTCATTGTCGCCGTCCATGCGTTGCCTCTTCCTGATCTTGGCCGTGCGGCCTGATGTGAAGCGCAGGCCAAGCCGGCCCAGCCTTCGAGGAGGGTTTCCTCATTTATTACCTTGGCACAGATACGAATCGTGTCAATGCTTGAGTGCCAGATGGTGCTCGTAGAATTTGTCACACAGCCGGTTGGCGGCTCAACGCCGGCGGCGCGGAAGCCAGCCAGTTTCCAAGCTAATTCCGAGTGTGTCATGCGGGTATTGTAACGAATGATTTGTGGCAGCTGGCGCGCGGGATGGGTTGCGGCCCATCCCGCGGCGTCAACGTTGGGCTCGCTCGGCGGCGAGCTCCCGGATGTAGCTTTCCGAAAAGCGTGGGTCACCTTGCTGAACGACCCCAGTTGTTGGAAGACGTATCGCAGTTATCCTCCTCTTGCCCAGGGCAATGAAGACTGCGTACGGTGTGATGCCCAGAATTTCGGCGGCCTCTTTAAGGGTTAGAAGCCGTTTCAGCCGTCCCTCCTCCTGGCCGATTAGTTGCCGAATGTGGTACTCCGGGAAGCGCCATACCGTTCTTGGCGAGGATGTGGCCTTAACGGCCACTAGCAGTCCCTCAGACGCGAATCGCCTGACGGTCTGCGGGTTGATCCTCATCAAGTCAGCGACTTCTTCAGCAAACAGGATTCGCTCGTACATGAGCGAGCATCCTGCCGGTAGTCGCAGTACGGCTCTGATCATGTCTTCAGTTGTGCGGCCCTGTTCGCGGTCGGCGGCGGTCCGGGCCAATAGGCCGCCGGTTGCGAGCATTTGCCGACCAATCGACTGCCCGACACGAAAGATTAGGCAGACCTTTTGTAGGTCGTGGTTAGGTCGGGGCATCACTCTCCCCTCGTGGCTCGGAGGAGCCTCATGGTTCGAAGCAGCGCTTCTACGGAACTGGTGCGGAACAACCTGCTCCGACCGCTCGGCGTTCGGATTGACTCAAGCTTGCCGGTTCTACCCCACAGGTTGACGGTTTCCTTGCTACGGCCCAGTCGGTGGGACGTTTCACTGGCGGTCATGAAAGGATCGTCGAAGAGATCGCCATACGGTTGTCCGATGTATACTCGCACGAGCCGTTCATTGGCTAGATGGTCTCCGCCCGGTGTTCGGACAGCGCCGAACAGTCCCTCGTCGCACCATCTAGCGGCAGTGGTGATGTCTACCCTGAATAGCTGGTGGAGCTCGTTGGTAGTGAGCCAAGCCAGCTCCATCTCCTCGTTTTCGCGCAGCCTGAGGTGTCGGCGGAGGACGCTTTCGCGGAACAGGCGGCCTCGACCACTGACGAATTCCGACTCGATGAGCCCTGCGGTGATCCACCGGTGAACGGTGGTGTTCGTGTCCACCCGGAATAGCCGTGCGACTTCCCTTATGCGGTAGTAGGTTACGCCCCCAATGCGTGTGGGCATGGCGCTCGTCCCTTCCAGTAGGTACCGCTTATACCACGATGATAGATTGCAAATTTTATAGATTGATGTCAATACATGTGTATGGCGTTAGTTGGCAAGCCAGGGGCGACGCGGGTGCGCCGTCCCTGGCTTCCGGCATCGGGTTGGTGGCCAGCGGCTCCGTATGGCCGGCCCGGTTACGGCCGATGACCGTTTGGACCTTGAGCATCCGGGCCTGGCCCATCGCCTCGGAGCAGGGCGCGAATTTCACCTTCGCGGAACCGGCGGTGACCGCCGGGCGTCCGTATTGAGGTGATGCGGCCGGAAGCCGCCCAGCGCGTGACGGTCTTAGGGTCAACCCTGAACAGCGCGGCTACTTCGCCGGGTGTAAGCAGGTGCTCGTCGTTTCCAGTGAGGATGCCCCCGCCTGTCGTGACTTCAGACATCGTTCACCTCTCTTTCGGCCAACTGGCCTTGCGGGAACTGTGGCCAGATATGGCCCTGATGAGTGGTTACCTCTCTTACTGTGTCACAGTTGATGAACGCGTCAAGGCTCGTTACGAGGGCTGTGACCTTTGGATGGCCTCGACCTCAGAGGTGCGGAATCGGCGCGTGCCCTGGCCTCCGGTTGGCGTGTGGATCACCGTGAGCTTCCTCTTGGCGACGAGCCTGTTAACCCCGTTCTTGTTGATACCTAGGCGGTCTATGACCGTCCGAATGCTCACCAGGGGGTCATCAGCGAGGGGGCCCGTGGGATTGCCCATGACCTGCCGGATTGTGGATTCGCGGAATCTGAGCTTGCCGCACCTTACGGCAGGGGTGCGGACGTGCGGCAAGCCGCTCTCTCGTACCCATCGGCCGATTGTGCGGCCGTTAATGTCGAGCAGCACCGTGATTTCATTGGGTTTGAGGAGTCCGTCTGCGAAGAGATCACCTCCTAGCTGGTCCAGGTAGGTTCTGATCTCGGCTTCCGGGATGCCTTTCCCTCCCTCTGGAGTCTCTGCGGTGGTGAAGAGGCTGTCATCGATCCAGGTGGGGACGGTATTTGGCGAGACGCGAAAAAGTTTGGCCACGTCATCTATGGGCATTACCGTCTGGGTTGGGGTTGTCAAAGCGATGCCTTTCTCTCGGGCGTGCTGGACTGTTTTCCCGACCCAGACTTTGATATATCAGGCGAGAATTGTCAACTTTTGAGCATAGCTTGGCCAAGATGGTGTTCATAGAATCCATCACATAGCGCCAGGGTAGATTCAGCCAGGCTTGGCGCGCCGCTAATGCGGGCGATTGTGGCGTAGGGATAGTCGCAGAGCAGGCGCCAGAGCTTGATGGCTTCGGTGCTAATGGGCTGCCCAGCGGCCGTAGCGTCGGCGGCGCACACGAGCCCGCCGCGAGCGGCGTCAAAGACGTAGGCGGTTGGTGCGTTGATGCCGCAGATGAGACAGCGGCCGAGTTCCGGCCGGTAGCCGATGAGGTTCAGGAGGCGGAGTTTAAACCAGAGTTCGGTGAGCTCACCGCCGGCGCCGTTGTTTACGACTCCCAATGCTTCGGCGAGATGGGCAAATAATTCCGGCTGGGGCGTCTGCTCCGGTGCGGTGCGGTCAATGAGCCGGGCAAACAAATAGGCTAGATTCACCTGCTCGTAGGAACTCGTAAGCTCATGCGGATACCATCGTAGGCGCGCTGACGTAATAACATCGAGGTTGCGGCCGGTGGCGAGTGAAAGTTGAGTATTGGCAAACAGCTCAAGGTGGCCGCCGAGGCGGCTCTTAATTTTGCGCACGCCTTTAGCCACGGCACTGAGCTTGCCGTGCTCGGGTGTGAGCAGGCGGATAATGCGGTCAGCCTCGCCAAAATTAGTGCGGCCAATAACGATGCCTTCGGTTTGATAAGTAGGCATAATTTAATTATAGATGCCTGACCGGAGCTATTTCGCGGCGGATTTACCGCCGGAACTTCTGAGCACTTTCACGGCTTTTTGCACGACTTCGTCCGGCGTATGGTGGCTTTTTATGAGGTAATCGTTGACACCTAAGGCCTTGGCCAGCTCTTGGTTCATGTCAACTTCGGCCTGGCCCAAGTTGGTCAGCAGAATGATTGGGATTTGGCGCAGCTCGGGTTGTTTCTTGATCTCTTTAAGCACATGAAAGCCGTTTAGCTTGGGCATCAGGATATCGAGCAGAATAAGCTCCGGCCTATAGGTTTTGAGGAGCGCTAGGCACTCCTCGCCATTAGTGGAAACGCGTACTTCGTGGCCTTCGAGCTCAAACTTGGCTTGGTACATCTCGACCAAAATGGTGTCGTCTTCAACAAGTAAAATCTTGGACATTAACTTCTCCCATGTCTCATGTTATCAGATCGGTGCAAGGCTATGCTAGCACCGATGTAGGTTACTCTAGTAGCGGTAATTGTTTGGCTATGGGGAGCGAAAAATGGAATTTCGATCCCTTGCCCTCACCCGATGTCACCCAGATGCGGCCGCCGTGTGATTCAACCAGGTTTTTGACAATGTAGAGGCCCAAACCCGTGCCGCCGGCTTGGATTGATAGCGGATTGAAAATGCGCCCGAATTTAGTGAACAGGCGGTTGATTTGATGCTTGGAAATGCCGACGCCGTGATCCGAAATGATAGTGATGAGGTTGTCGCCCTGGATTTTGAAGTCAATGTCAACCTCGGTGTCGGGGTGTGAGTATTTGATGGCGTTGTCGACGAGGTTGAGCACGATCTGATGGAGCCGGGTTTCGTCGGCCAGAACCAGTGGCAGGCGCTGGCGACGGCGAACATTGAGCATCACCTGTCCGGCTGCTCCCTTTCCGGCCAGTTCGGACACGACCTCGGAAATAACATTTTCCATGGCAACCGGGCCGATATTAAGGTTAATTTTACCCGATTCAATATAGGTAGCGTCCATCAGATCTTCGACCAGGTCGATCATGCGCTGATTGGATTGATAAACGCGGCTTAGATAGTGGTACTGTTTTTCGGAGAGGGCGCCGAAATCGGACTTGAGCGTCATGGAGAGAAAGCCCTTGATGGCGGTGAGCGGCGTGCGGAGTTCGTGCGAGACGATTGAGATGAAATCGCTCTTAATCTCTTCCACCTCGCGATCGCGGGTAGTGTTGCGAATAATGGCGAGCCCTGAGGTAACGCGGCCGGCGTCATCGAAGATTGGTGAGTAGCTGATCTCGGTCCAGACCTTGCTGCCGGAGCTGTTTTCGAGCAGTTGCTCGTTTTTGGCGATGGTGACTCCTTCTGCAAGCACTCGCTGGAGCGCCGACATGGCGCCCTGGGCACCGGTTTCGCCGACAGTTCTAACGATGCGGCCGAACGGCTGGCCGAGTGCCTCAGTAGCATGGAACTGCGTGATTTCAGTAGCAGCCGGATTGAAGCCAACGATGATACCTGAGCGGTCAAAGATAATAATGCCTTCATCAGTGAAGCGAAAGACGGCTTCCCAGCGCTCGCGGCGCGCGTTGACGTCGTGGTAGAGGTTGGCGTTTTCGATCAGGACGGCCAGCCTGGTACCGACGAGCTGGGCCAACTTGGCCTCATGGTCGGTCAGCGGGCGGTCAGGTCGGCCCACGAGTAGGACGCCCAGCGTCTTGGAGTGGTGCGTGATCGGCAGGGCCAGCTGGTGAAGGCTTGAGCCACTGCCGGGACTTGAGGTGGTGGCCCGGCGGCCGGCAAAGGCGACGGCCACCGGGTGCTCGGTGCCGAGCTCGAGTGCGGGCAGATCGGTGGGGCCGGGGCTGAGCGCATCATGGCGTTCGAGTCGCTGCTTACCGGCGTTGTACAGATAGATGGCGACCGACGGTACGCCTAAGAGCCCGGCCGTCTTGGTGAGGTACTTCTTGTAAATATTGGCCATGTTGAACCCGACGATGCCGGATAACTCGGCCAGGCCCGAAAGCTCTCGCAAGTGCCGCTGGGCCTTGGCCGCCATTTCGTTGGCCTCAACGGTTTTTTCAATAAGCGGGGTAATATCTCTGGCAACCGCGACCGCACCGGTGACGCGCTCGCCGACAATGATCGGACTGATGTTGACTTGAAGATGGCGGCCGGTGCTGCGGCTGTGGCCGTAGCAAATGCAGCGCTTACCGCGCAGAACCTCGTCTACCATTTCCGGCATATCGGCGTCGAAAGTGAAGTCGCTTTGATTGCCGATAATGCTAAAGAATGGCCGGCCGGAGGTGTCATCAGGGCAGTTGAATAGGCGATTCCATTCAGCATTCTGCTCAACTGTACGGCCCTCGGTGTCGACCATGATGAGGCCGTCGGCGATGCTATTTTGGATTGAACGAAGCTTGTCTTTTTCCTGATACAGAGACGTGATGTCACGGATATTGATCAGTACGCCCACGAGCCCGCCTTTGCTATCGCGGTAAGGCGCGTAGACCGCTTCAAAATAGCTCGGCTCGGCTCGGTCCGGCTCGATCGAGAAGCCGGTGGAAGCCAGGTGGCCGTCAAGTGCGCTGGAAATAGCGGCCTGGACGGCCTTACGGTCGAGCTTGAGGCCCGGTACTGACAGCTGCGTGCCGGGGGGAAATTTGTGCTGGAGCTGGGTCGCTTTGAGGCCCAAAAGTCCGCCGACAGCGGCGTTGTAGTAGCGCAAGCGGCGTTCGAGATCGAGCACTAGCAGGCCGTCACGCATGAGGTTGCGGGTTTGCTCGATTTCGTTGGTCACCTTGAGCATGCTGTCGTGCAGATTGGCGTTGGCAAAGGCAATACCCGCCTGCTCGGCCAAGCTTTGGCTGAAGCGCAATTCGGAATAATCAAACTGGCGCGGTCGTTTGGAGATGAGCGCCAGCGCTCCAACCGGCTGGCCGCCGGAAAAGATGGGCGCCAGTAGCACCGACTTGATCCCCTCTTTGGCCACTAGCTCGGGATCGCCGGTCAGCGGTGCGGTAGAGGTATCGTTGATTTGAACCGGTTTGGCGCTGGTGAGCAGCTTGCGTACAATATTTGACCGGGCCGTTGCCCTCACACTAGCAATATATTCGTCAGATAGCCCAATGGCTTGGTCAATGTAAAACTCGAGCTGCGACTTTTCGGGATGCGCCAGCGCCAGCGCTACCGCCTCCACCTGGAAGAGCTTTTTGGCATGCCGGAGCAGAGTTGAGCCGACTTGGTCGAAATCGAGCGACCGTGTAATGGCCTGTGTAATTCGTTGTAAGGCCATGGTTTGGGCGAGATTGGTTTTGACCTCGTGGGATAGTCGGAGTCGCCATAGCGTACTGGCGGCAGTGCGGAGGATGAGGTCAATCGTGACTGCCAGTTCTGAACCGGCGGCTGGCGCGCTCCATAGCCCGACACCACCAAGTTTGTGCTCAGGCGTAACTAGGAGTTGCAATATCGGTGGTTCGGCATGCAGCCGCCGGCTGGCGGTACGTACATCCGGCCTGGCCGCCCAGGAGGCGATATCCGGCTCCAGCGATTCCTCGGCCGATAGCAGCGGATAGGTTAGCTTGCCACGGAGTTCAGTTGGCAACATATGCTCTTCGATGACGTCGTGGCCGCCGGTCGGACCCCAGATGAACGCCACTACCAGTTGTCCGGTCAATTTGGCCAATGTGCTAGTAAGCAAATTCAGCAGGCGGCTGGGAGTTTCGACTTTGGCAACAGCGGTTAACCAGTCATCGAGACTGGTAAGTGCCGGAGTTACCGTTTCAATCAGCTCCGCATTGGGTTCCGCCATGCCGATTCTCGCACCGCCTTTCTGTCATTAACGGTAGCATTCGGCGGCATGCTGACTCAAGCATGAGACGGATGTGGGTCTTGGGCTATGGATTGATTTTGGCTTGCGCGAGGATTTCGTCAAATTGAGTTGCGTAGGTACTATTTTCGTTATCAAATACCAGCACCTTGTCGCGTACCGGCACGACCACTTCGCGGACGCTACGCTGATTGGGAAATTGGCCGGTGAAATTGTAGGCCGGCTGGCCGTCAACCGTGAGGCTGCTTTGCTTCATGGTACCTTCGCTAATCTCGCCGGAGTAATTGCTAATAAATTGCGTCCCAGTTTCCTCTTGGAGTGTGACTTTGGTAGCTGCGAGCCCCGGAATTTCGTTGGTAACCGTAACCGAGCCTGGGTTCACAATGAGGGTGACCTGGGTGCCGGCTTGCTCTTCGTCAACCCATGACGCCCAATCTTTGGGATACTTGATGACAAATGAGCCATAGGCGTCGGGTGCGACAAATTGGCTAAACGGCGACTCATTGGCAATAGAATCGGCGAGCGCATCCTTGGTTTTTTGGTCAGCCGCTCCGGCAACGGCGGCCGTCGTCTTCTGTTGGCCTAGGGTTTTGGTGGCGGTAGTTGCATCGTTGTAGAAATGGAGGCTCAGGTATGCAAAAATGCCCATGCCAACGAATAACACAAACACGAGTGCGAGCATAAGCGGACCGCCGAGCAAACTGGAATTGCCCGTTGGGCCTGACGGCGCAGTAGGTACCGGCGAATCGTACATGTTAGTGCTTATGCTAACGCGGGGCCGGATAGATTACAAGCTAAGGCTGCCGGCCATATTCGTAGACGTAGGTGTTGCGGGTGCGACGGACCGGCTTCTTGCCTGGGAGCTCAAAGACATATGACACAACTGTCGTCGGCTGCGTCAGTTCGGCTTCAAATTTGCGCGTGAGTCGGGCGGTGTGACGGTCGAGGATAAAAACATATACAGCATCGGCCGGCGGCAGCTTGGTGTGCCAGAAATCGGCGGTGTGAATGGTGACGAGCTTTCGGTAGCGCCAGCAGACAATGCGCGAAATGAATACAAGGAAGGGATTGACCTCGTAACCGATGCCGCGAATACCGCGGCCGGCGGCAGTACGAAGCAAGCGACCGTCGCCGGATCCGAGGTCGACGAGGGTTTGGCCCGGTTTTAGCTCCGCCAGGTCGAGGGCCTTCTTGCGGTCGCGCACGAGAATCGGTACGTAGGGTGCACCAATAATGCCGCCGATGGCGAACGGCAATGTGACGGCCAGGAGGATGAGTGTGATAAGCATTAAAACAAGCCGGTTTGGTCCGTGTCGGGCACCGGCGGCTCGGTCGGCACGGATTCGGCTGGAGCACTGGCAGCGGGTTCAGCGAAGCGGCGCTTGATCTTTTCGATTCGGTTCTCGACTTCGGCCAAGTGGGTCTTGAGTTGACTCGCCAGATCCATGCCGCGCTCAAATTTAGCCAGGCCGGCGTCGAGATCGATGTCAGCCTGCTCAAACCATTGGGTAATCTCCTCAAGCTCCTTGAGGGCGCGGTCGAATTCAAATGGTTTGGCAGAGGTGGTCATAGCAGAAATTGTATCATGATGACGTGTGTAGCTGGCCCCGGAAGAGCGCCCTCCGGGGCCAGCTGGTCTTTCCGGATCCGCGCCCTCGCGAGTGGATTATCGCGAAGCCGCGGTAAGGGGTAGAAGCTCAAGTTGGCGGAAGACCGCGCTTACCGCGACGGCCAGTTGTAGCCCGGCGTCTCGGTGCTGATGGTCATGCGGGAGCGGTATGCCGAGGCCCAACAGAAGTGACAGCCGATTGAGGCAGGCGGCTTCGCTGAGCTCGCCCTCCAACTGGGCCCGTATGACCAGCCCGAGTATTTGCTTGATCGCATTGGATGACGCAAGTAGCCCCCTGATGCATCTTCCGAGAGCTTCCGGGTTGATGTCGGATAGGTTAATAGTGCGACCGGTTGTGGGCAGGCGGAGGTTGGCAACGAGATCCGCGACCAATTGCCAGGCGGCGGCGCGGATTGCTTCATCTTCATCGCACAGCAGCACTGAGGCTCTTGTCCTCGTTAGACTGCGGCCCGGGATCAGCAGCGCGTCGATGAGTTGCATGGCGGCGGCGTGAACGTTTAGCCAAGGTAGTTCTTGCTCGCCATTTCCGACGATATCTCCGAGGCGCCAGGACAGCGCCCTAAGACTCAGTCTTAGTTCGTCGTCGTCTCGCGCTCCGAGTGTGAGGACGACGGGTGTCGGGTCGTGGTTGGTTGTCATGGAGCTCCTACTCGCGATCGTTGGTGTTACGAACCGCTTGCGAGCTGGCAGGCGTATTAATAATTATCTTGTTTAGGCTTTGATAATCAAGGTTTAGTAACTTTGGCAGCAAGCGCTCCTTTAGCGAGTTGGATGGCAATGGGCTGGCCGGATTTGGTGGCGGCTGGGTCGCGCAGAATGTGGCCGGATTCGTTACGCACAATGGCATAGCCGCGGTTTAGCACAGCGGCGGGATCGAGACCACGAAGGATACGCTCGAGAGCGTCAGTGCGGGTAGCGATGAGGGCGCTCCTGGCGCTTACGCGATCGAGCCCGCGCCAGAGCGCAGCTGTCTGAGCCGCCAGTTGCTCTCTGGGCTGGCGCAGACCGGCTTCAAGCTGGTTCATGGCCCGGTCGGCGCGTCGGCTACGGGCGGTGACAGTGGCGCGCAAGGCGGCTTCAGCCTGGGCTGTGAGGTGGTCTACGCGGGCTGCCACTTCGCGGCGGTCCGGCACCACTAGTCTGGCGGCGTCGGTGGGTGTAGCGGCGCGCAGGTCGGCGGCGTAGTCGGCTAGCGAGAAGTCCACTTCATGGCCCACGCCCACTACAATTGGCGTGCGGCTGGCGGCTACACTTCGTGCGACCGGCTCGGTTGAGAAAGCCGCTAAATCCTCGAGCGACCCGCCGCCGCGGATGAGCACAAGTACATCGGGCGGGTCGGCTAGGTGGTTAAAATATTCGAGCGCGCCGACGATTTCATCCGGAGCTTTCAGGCCCTGTACGGCCACGTCGGCCACCAGTATCTCCACCCCGCCCCATCTGGCGGCCAGGATTTTCGTGAAATCGGCGTAGGCGGCTGAGGCGGCTGAGGTAATTAGTCCGATGCGGCGCGGAAATTGCGGGATCGGTCGTTTGCGGGCTGGATCAAATAGCCCCTCCCCTTCCAGTTTTTTGCGCAACAGCTCGAGAGCGCGTTTTAGCTCCCCTTCTCCGGCCAACTCGTATTCGCGCACGGTGAGGCTGAATTTCGAAAATTTCGTGACTTTGGGCGATCCGGTAACGCGCACTTTCATGCCGTCCTCGAGCGGTAACTTGAGCTGGTGGATCATCATGAAACACGCCAGGGTGTTGCCCTCGTCTTTGAGATCAAAGAACACGAATTTGCCACGGTTGACGTTAAAGCCGGAGATCTCGCCTTCAACCGTAACCTGGGGATACGCGAAGCCGAGCGTCTCGTTGATAATGTCAACGAATTCGGTAACCGAGATGACCTGCGGGTTCATGACCTTATCTTACGCTATAGAACTCTGGTGCCAAAAATAGCTAAAGTTCAAAATGGCTGATGATGGTTTTTGCAGCATCAGACGGAGATAGTTTTGTATTGTCGATTTGGAGGTTGTGGCTGTATGGCACCGGGCCATACAGCTGATGCTCCTTTAGGACATCGTGGAGCGTGTCGACATCTTTAATCTTGGAGAAGTTTTTACGCGACCGTAGCCCTACTCGCTTTTCTAACTCCTCAGGCGGTGGCGTAAGCTGGACGAAACAGACTGCACCGCCGCTACGTTCGACGCCGGTGACAATCTCTGCCACATATTCGTCGTCGACTTCTTGGCCGTAAACCATGGTGAATATGGGGCTGACATCGGCACGTGCAGCGGCTTCAATCACGTCGAGGCGCAGTTTTTCGACGACCTCCTCACGGATTTTTCGATCCTCGAATATCTCGCGAGCGAGTTCGATGGTTAGGTGGTTGTGAAACAGGCGGAAACCGGTTTGCTCGGCGATTTCTTGACCAACGGTGAGTTTGCCGGCCGCGGGAGGTCCATAGATAAATACTAGCTTCATTCTTTCTTTACTAAGCGGCCTCTTCTAAATGTTTGCGGTAATAGTGCAGGCCCGGGGGCAGGAAGAGCACGAAATTTAGTACGCGATAGACGAGCACGACGTCGAAGGCTAGGGCGAACGGTACGCCAAGGGCGGCAAACGCGCCGATCATACCGGCTTCGTAGACGCCAAGGCCGTTAATCAAAAAGCCGCCAACGCTGGCGGCGATGGCGAGCGTATAGGCCACGATAACAACGCCTGGATTCACCCAATGACCAAAGCCGATGAACACGGCATACACCGTAGCGACCTCGGCCAGGTTGCCGCCAAGCGACCACCACAGCAACGCCGGCCAGTGGCGCTTGTGACTGATAATCTCGTGATAGCCGCGGTAGAATTCGGTGAGGAAGCGGTCGAGCCGGGCGGCGCTCACGAGCGGTTTGCGGCGGCGCAACATGCGGCGGCCGGCAGCGTTGAGCAGATTAATGGCCGGCTTTACTATTACCTCAAGCCGGGAGCGTTCCGAGAACACGGCCAGCAGTACAAAGCCGGCGATCAGTGCCGCGACCACAATGAGCATCACGATGCGGACCGACAGCTTATTGAGGTCGTTGCTAAATAAAAGCGTTAGAAAGCCAAAAGCTAGCACGACGAAATATGACGCAAAGGTGAAAATGTAGCGGCCAATCTGCGCCAAGGTGGCCTGGCTTGGCGGCACACCGTATTCTTTAACAGCCTGGGTGAGATAGGTGGTGCTGGCGACACCACCGGAGGGAATCGCCTGGCCGGCGAAGTTGATGGCAAGTGAGGCTTCGTAAAGCCGGCGCAGGCCGACCTTACGGTCAAATATGGCGAAAAACGCTCGGTAATACCCGGCGTTGAAGTAGTAACTGGCAAGTTGGGCCGCGATCACCAGCGGAACAACGTACCAACGGACGCGTTCAAACGTAGAGATAATGTTGGCCGGATTGCCGAAGCTGGAAAAGATAAGGACAATCACGCCCAGCGTGCCGGCAAGAATGAGCAGGCGGCGCATGTTCATATGTGCATTATAATGCAAGGACTATGGTAACGCTTTCAAACCTCGCAATTTTGGGCCGGCAGCCAGAACTAGGGTTGGTTGAACTAGAGTCGGTAATGGGCGCCGACGGGGTCGCGTCACTGGGGCCGGCGGCGCTAGTGGGGGCTGAGATTGAGATTAACCGGCTGGGCGGTGTGGTGAAGTTCGGCCGCGTATTGTATGACGGACCGCCGGTGGATCTGCAAGCGCTGCCGGTTCAGACTGACGAATTACCAATGACCGATGCCAAAACGCCGTTTGCGGTGAGCCTGTACGGCGCCGGAGCAACTAGAGGCCGGGCCCAGGCGGTGGGGCTGGCGCTTAAGAAACGCTTGCGCGCACGGGGCTCGGTGCGGCTCGTGATGCCGGCGAGCGGTACCGCTGTGTCGGCAGCCGGCCTGACCCATAACCAGGTGCTTGAGCATGGGTTTGAGCTGCTGATAGTAACAACGGCCGGGCGCATGGTGATCGCGAAAACACTAGGGGTTCAAGATGTGGATTGGTACTCAAGGCGCGATTATGGCCGGCCGGCCCGGAGTGCTAAGGTTGGCATGTTGCCGCCCAAGTTGGCCCAGGTGCTGGTGAATACTACCCATACTGGGACGGTCGCTGACCCGTTTTGTGGTAGCGGCGTCGTGTTAGCCGAGGCACTGCTCGCGAACCGGGTAGCATATGGCTCTGATACGGCGTCCGAGATGGTGGCTGCGGCGCGGGCCAACTTGACTTGGCTGACGTCTGAAGTGTCGGCCCGGATGCCGGACTTGGTACTTCCGGCCTGGAATATAGATTTGGCCGATGCTAGAAGCGTGAAACTCCCAACAGATGCGGCTGTGGTGAGTGAAGGCTATCTTGGTACCCCATTGGTGCGCTCCCCTCCCCCGCCTGAGCTCGATAAGCTCCGGCGGGAATTGCGCGAGTTGTACATTGACGCTTTGGCTAATTGGGCCGGGCAGCTCCCGAGTGGCGCTGAGGTGAGCCTGTGCGTACCCGCTTGGCGCGTCGGTCGCCACTGGACGTCACTCGATCTGGTTGACGATCTTGCCAGATTAGGGTACACTCAGAAGGTTTTTAAGCATGCTGCTACTCCCCTATTATATGCCAGAGAGGATCAGCTAGTCGGGCGGCAACTATTATTTTTGCGTAAAGGATAGCGCTCATGGCCCACACAAAAGCCGGTGGCTCATCAAAAAACCTCCACGACAGTCCGGGTCAACGCCTGGGCGTGAAGTTGTTTGGCGGTCAGTTTGTACGTACTGGTGGTGTCTTGGTGCGCCAGCGCGGTATGCGCATCGAGGCCGGCCCGGGCGTAGGCGCCGGGGTTGACCAAACGTTATTTGCTCTGCGTGACGGTGTGGTTAAGTTCTCAACCAAGCGCATTCAAAAGTTTACCGGAACCAAAGTCCGCCGCACGATAGTGTCGGTAGTCGGCGAAAAATAATTATGCTTAATCAGGCCGGCTCTTTGAGCCCTAGATGGTACCTGATGCGTTTCATGACGTCGGCAATAATTGCTTGGGATTTAACCAGGAACTCGTCGGCGCCAAGTTCCTTAGCACGCTGTTTATCCGCGGGCTGAGATAAGGCGGTTAGGATAATGATTTTAGTGTGGGCGGTTTCTTTGGTGTTGCGCAAAATATCGAGCACATCGAATCCTGACACTTTCGGCATCATAATATCGAGCAGAATCAGATCGGGATGGTATTCGAGAGCAGTTTGGAGGGCCTTTTCACCGTCGGGACAGTCGCGAACGTCGAACCCTTCGGCCTCCATCCGGGTTTTGTAAGCAGTGGCCAGTGCCTTATCATCTTCAACCAGCAAAATGTGCGGTTTGGGCCGGTCCATGGCTCTACTATACACCCCTACCGAGTGGTTTTGGTTGCACGCGTACGCGCAGTAGGTGCAGCTCGTTCCTGCTTGGCCCCTAGGGCGGCTTGGATAAAGGCTGCGAACAGCGGATGCGGCCGGCCCGGCCGCGATTTGAACTCGGGGTGGAATTGGCTGGCGGCGAAGAATGGGTGGCCAACGGCTTCGATAATCTCTACCAGATGATTATCCGGACTCAGGCCCACGGCCCGAATGCCCCAGGCCTCGTATTGGTCGCGGAAGTCGTTGTTGCACTCGCCGCGATGACGGTGACGTTCCACTATTTTGGTTGCACCGTAGGCCCTTGCCACTTTGGAATCGGCTGCGATTACACAAGGATAGTCGCCGAGGCGCATAGTGCCGCCGGTGTTTTCCTTGCCCTTTTGGTCGTTCATAGTGGTAATGACCTGTAGTTTGGCATTTGGGTCGAGTTCGAAGCTAGTGGCACTTCCAAGTCCGGCATTGCGGGCGGCGGCAACCACAGCCATCTGCAGGCCAAGACAAAGCCCGAGGTAGGGCTTGTTATGCGTTAATGCAAAGCTTGCAGCCTTTATTTTGCCCTCGAGGCCGCGTTTGCCAAAGCCACCGGGCACTAGTAGTCCATCGTAGTTATCGAGAATGTCTACATTTTGTCGCTCAAGCTCCTCGGCATCAACCCAGCCGATGTCAGGGCTGACCTGGTTGGCCCAGCCGGCTGCCTTGAGGGCCTCGAACACGCTGAGATAGGTGTCTTCGTTGTCCATATATTTGGCAACCACACCGATGCGCAGAGTGCGGTGTTCAGGATGTTTAATGAGCTTCACTAGCCGTTGCCAGTCGCCGAGTTTGGCCGTGCGCTCTGGAAGGCTCAGATGACGGGTGATGTAGTCGCCGAGGCCGGCTGATTCCAGGACGAGCGGCACCTCGTACACGCTGTCAGCCGTGGGCACTGGTACAATGCCGCCTTCATCAACATCCACAAACAAACCTAGTTTGGCTACGATATGTCCGGCGATCGGCCGGTCGGCCCGGGCAATCACGACATCAGGCTGCAGGCCCGCTTCACGCAAATCGCGCACCGAATTTTGGGCCGGCTTGGTTTTAAGCTCACCCGAAGCCTGCAGGAACGGCAGGTACACAACGTGAATGAAGAATGTATGGCCGCTTCCCAGCTTGCGGCGCATTTGCCGGGCGGCTTCGAGCGTGGCCAGCGACTCGATATCGCCCACTGTGCCACCAATTTCGACGATGTGGAAGTCGTGGCCGGCGCCGGCGTTTAAGATCTGCTCCTGAATCTCGTTGGTGATATGAGGGATGATCTGGATGGTTTTGCCGAGATATTTGCCGGTGCGCTCATCGGAAATAACCTTGGCATAAATGCGGCCGTTCATGACCGAGCTGGTGGCGGTGAGCTCCTCGTCGAGGAAGCGCTCATAGTGGCCGAGATCGAGGTCGGTTTCGGCGCCGTCTTTGGTGACAAAGACCTCGCCGTGCTCAGCCGGGTTGAGCGTGCCGGCGTCGGTGTTGAAGTAGGGGTCGAGTTTTTGGATATTAACTGAAAAACCGCGGGCCTTTAAGATGGTGCCTAAAGAAGCCGCGGTGATGCCTTTTCCGAGCCCGGAGAGAACGCCTCCGGTTACAAAGATATAATTCGTTGGATTCGATTTCGCCAACCCTTCTCCTTTCAACAGGCATTAGCCAAACAACACAAACAACTCAACACACACCCCCTGCACACTCCAAACTTGGAACTATCATACCGGCCGTTTGCAAACAAGGCAAGTTAATCTGCGCTATTGCTGTTCGAGCAGTTGGATGGCTCTGTCCAGCTGTGGATCGTTGCCGGCAGTGTAGTCGGCAGTGGTGAGCTGGACGACGTAGTCCGGAGTGATGCCTTTCTTGTTGATGTTGATGCCGGCCGGGGTGTACCAGTGCGCGACTGTGACTTTGAGCTCCGCACCGCCGGCCAGGTTCTTAATTTCTTGTACACTGCCCTTGCCAAAGGTCTGGGTGCCGAGGAGCTTGGCCGCACCATTGTCGTGGAGGGCGCCGGAAACAATTTCCGAGGCACTGGCCGAGCCGCCGTTGACAAGCACGATAGTTGGCACGCCCACGAGCTGGCCGCCGCCGGTCGAGGTTTGGGCGCAGGGTGTGTCGATGCAAGGCTTTTCGCTCACGATCGTCTTGCCTTCGGGCAGGAACTGGCTGGCCACGGACACTCCGGCGTCGAGGTAGCCGCCGGGGTTGTCGCGCAGGTCAAGGATAATCTTGGTGGCACCCTGTGATTTGAGCTGGGTGGCGGCCTTGGTCATGAGATCGGCGGTGTCAGTGCTAAATTGTGAGATATCAATATAGCCGATGTTGCCGTTTTTAATGCTCCAGGTAACAGTTGGGACTGAAATGTTGGCGCGCGTAATCGTGACCTTGAAAGCTTGGGGCGTACCGGCACGATCGATAGTAAGCGTAACCTTGGTGCCAGCCGGACCGCGGATCTCGCTAACGGCAGTATCGATGTCCATGTTTGTCGTGTCCTGGTTGTTGATGTCGGCAATCACATCACCGGCCTGGAGCCCTGCGGCGGCCGCTGGGGTGCCTGCAACGGGCGCGATAATGGTGAGAGCGCCACCTTTTACTCCGAGCTCTGCGCCAATGCCAGACAGTGAGGCGCTGAGCTCACTATTGAGGGCCTTGGCTTGGGTTGGGTTGAAGTATTCGGTGTAGGGGTCACCAGTGGATGCAACTAAGCCGGCTTTTGCGCCGTCGAGTGCCTGCTGCGATGTAACGGTGCCGTCGTAGTTGCGCTGCAGCAGCGTGTAGAGCGAAGACAGGCTGGAAAAATCTGGTTGGTGGGAGAATTTGAGCCCTGGCACCGGAACGACGCCGCTGAGTACATCGCCGGCGTAGAAGGCGCCGATCATGAGCACAATTGTCACTGGGACGGTAACAATAAGCCGGCTTTTTTGCTGTGGCCAGGTACGAATCGATTGCCAGATCTTGTTCAAATAACGTTCCTTTCACGAAACTGCTTATGCCACGATGGGCCGCTTTTTATTGTAACCGAAGTTGCTGTGTATGCGCTGAAACTGAGAGTCTGGTAAGCCGCACATGTCAAAACAGATACCAGGAGCTTATTCGTCGACTAGAGCGGCATCGGATTAGTGGAAGTGGATAAATACGAGTCCGGGTACGACCTTCACGTCCATCTCGCTGTACAGACCGTAGGGGCCGTTTTCAGTGGGCCACCAGTTGTATTGGCTGACGTGAACCCAGCCGTCACTTTCGATCGATTCAACATACATGGCATGACCTACCCCGCCGATCATGGAAGCAGGGGCGATGAGAACGTCGCCGACATGCGGCGTATTGTCCTCCGGGATACCGGCAGAAGCGGCGTCGGCCGGCCACTGATAGGCGTCGCCGGAGCCGCCCCAGTTGGGCATATTGCGCCCGGATGAGGCGACGCGATAGGCGGCGTATGATACACATTCGCGGTTCAGCATGCCCCAGGAATCAACCGTTGAGTCGGTTGGCGAGTTGCACAGGTAGCCGGGGTATCCGCCACCGCATTGGCCGCCAAAGCTTAGATTGCGGAACGTAAAGTCTCCAAGTCCCCCGCTGGTGGCGCCTGCCAGCTTGGCAAACATGGCGGCTTGTTGTGCGCGTAAGTTTGAGATCTGGGAATTGGCAGAGGCCACCTGGGCGTTGGCGGCGGCGGCATTTTGCTCGGCTAGGGCGAGCAACTGGTTGGCCTGGGACTGGGCGGTGGCAAGCTGGCCTTGCTGTGCGTGCTCAGTATTAAGGATAAGGGTGAGTTGGTTTTGCTGAGCCTCCAGTTTTGATTTGAGGGCCTCTATGCTCGACATTGCGCCTTCAATCTTGCCCCGGATCGTGTCTTGATATTGCTGCTCATTAAAGAAATCGCTGAGGTTTTTGGAAGATGCAATCATTTCGAGCGGCGTCACGCTGGAGGCGAGGTACATGGCCTTAATGTCGGCGCCGAGGTCGGTTTTGGCGGTTGCCAACTGAGCCTCGTTGGCGGCGATGTCACTTGAAACCTTGGTATATTGGAGCTGGTTGAGCTGTATTTGCGAATTGAGGGCGCTAATCTGCGCATTAAGCTGGGCGAGTTTGCCCTGGTAGTTGGTAATTTGAGTGGCATCGGCGTTGGCCTGGGATTGGGCGGCAGCGGCCTGTTGGCTCAGGGCGCTAATCTGATCGTCGTAGGAATCGGCCCAGGCTGGAGATGCCACCAACGCGCCTACTGCCACTGCCAGCAGTAGTTTTGTGAGAGGAGTCTTGAGCCGATCGATGCTTATTTTAGTAATTGGTTTGCCCCCTCCAAGGTAGCTTTATGGTATCTGGTGCTGCCGTCCAGTGTCAAATTGGCCGAGCTTAGAGTTTAAGATAGCGGCTGAGCGCCAGCATGGACGAAAAAGCGCCGATGAAGATACCCACCACCAGCTCGCCGAACATGACGAGCACCGGATAGGTACGGAAGAAATTGATAGTTGACTGCACATCGATGTAGCTGCCTAGTTTGGGGCCGCCTCCAAGCAGTACGACGTAGCTTAAGCACACCGCGATGATGGCCGCAATAATGCCATACATGGCGGCTTCAAAGATAAACGGCCCGCGGATAAACCACTTCGTGGCGCCGACCAGCTTCATGATTTCGATCTCCTCACGGCGAGTGAAGATAGCCATGCGGATGGTGTTGAAAATAATCAGCGTGGAGATGATGACAAAGATGAGGCTGGCGACAAACTCCGAGCGTTTAAAGAAGTTGGATACGCTCACAATTCGATTAATGGTGTCTTTATTTTGGCCTGAATAACTAGGCGGAGCAGTGGGATCGAGCAGGGCATTGTACTGAGGCTCTTTGGTAACGGCGATGATTGAGCTGAGGTTTTTGGGGTCTTTGGCCTTTACCTGGAGACTGGCCGGGAGCGGATTGCCGGCCAGCTGCAAACCTTCGAGGAGTTGCTTGTTTCCCGCTATCGTGCGCTGGTATTGAGTAAGGGCATCAGCTTTGGAAAGATAGCTGACTGAGGCAACATTGGGGTTGGCCGAAAGGGCGGCCTCAAAGGTCTGGAGCTGCGCCGGCGTGACCGAATCGGTGAGGTAGATCGAAACATCGATTTTATCGGTTACGCCCTTAATGGTGGACGACAGCGCAGAGTTAGAGATAAACGAAATCACGATGATCGTGAGCGTGATGGTCATCACCGCGGTAGCGGCAGTCGACAACCAAGCATTGCGCAAGAAATTACGGGCACCGGCGTGCACGACGCGCCAAAATTGGAGCCACATCATCCCTTGCCTCCTTCGAGTGAGTAGCGGCCCTGCTCCTCGTCTTTGATGATTTTGCCCTTGTTAATGGTAATAACGCGGCGCTTCAAGGCGTTGACAATCTCCTTGTTGTGAGTGGTGAGCAGCACGGTAGTGCCAAAGCGGTTAATTTTGAGTAGGAGCTCGATGATTTCCCAGGCGTTTTTGGGGTCGAGGTTGCCGGTCGGCTCGTCGGCAATGAGGATCTTGGGCTGGCGGATGAGCGCTCTGGCTATGGCAACTCTCTGGCGTTCACCACCGGACAGCTCATCCGGGAAGCTCTTTTCCTTGGAGCCCAGGCCGACGAGTGTGAGCATCTTTGGTACGGCGCGCTTAATTTCACGGCCGCGTGCGCCTGAGACCTCGAGTGCAAAAGCGACATTCTCCCCCACTCTACGACCAGGCAGCAGCTTGAAATCTTGAAATACGACACCAATGCGGCGGCGCACGAGCGGCACATCTTTGGGCCGGATGGTGTCATAGTCGAGTCCGCCAACGATGATTTTACCAGATGTGTGCACTTCTTCGCGCGTGAGCAGTTTGATGAGTGTGGATTTGCCGGCGCCAGACGAGCCCACAATGGTCACGAACTCCTTGGGTTGGATATGCAGATTAAGACCGCTGAGTGCGATCTGCTGGTTTGGATAAATTTTGGTGACGCGGTCCAGGAGAATCACGTTCTCAGTGTAGCATAGCTGCCGGGTTCGACGCGGCTGGGGCGGCCTAGTTTTGGAAGAATAGCTATTGCGCTTGGATTAAAAGTCTATGCTTTCATTTAAGCCGACAAGGTAAACCGACTTCGTTCGACTCGTACGAATCCAAGGCAGGAAGTACGCAACCTTAAATTTTAGCTTGTTATCAATGTAAATGTTTTCGAGCTCGTATGGTCCAAATTCAGCCAGTGTTTCAAGAGTGACGTGCTTCGGGACACGCGCGATTATGTCGGATGTAACTCGCCTGCGGGTCAGAAGGATCATTTGTCGCATACTTGGCTGCATGTCGTCTATGTCTAACGCGTGGGCGGACTTATCATTTCCTTTTATTGACCAGTCTGGATCGAGTATCGCGACTTCGGCAGTAATAGAGCTCAGTAGTCTTTCGTCGAGCACATCCCCAACCATGAACTTTGTGTTGTCTTCGACACCGTAGGTTTTGGCGTTATGTTTGGCGTCTTTTATTCTTCGAGGGTTAATGTCTATCCCGTAAACCATGGGCATGACTCGAGCGATATGAATTGCCATTGCGCCTACGGCCGTACACAGTTCGACGCAGGTGCGATATTGCCTGAGGCGTTCAGCGATATGGATTGCGGCAACTTCCGGAATGCTCATGGAGAGTGCTTCGTTATCACCTTGGAGGGGTTTGGAAAATTTATCCATGGGCTAAGAGCCGATTTGGGAATTCAGATAGGCGTCGATGAAGGGGTCGAGGGCGCCGTCTAGCACACCGGCCGCATCGGCGGTTTCGGCTCCCGTGCGCACGTCTTTGACTTTGGTGTAAGGGTGGAGCACGTAATTGCGGATTTGCTGGCCCCATTCGGCGGATTTGTCTGAGGCGCGTAGCTCGGTAATGCTGGCTTTGTGTTCGGCCTCGAGCTGGGCGGCCAGGCGGGATTTAAGCACGGCCATGGCCTTTTCGCGGTTTTGGAGTTGCGAGCGTTCGTTTTGAATCGCCACAACCAGACCGGTGGGAAGATGCGTGATGCGCACGGCGGAATCGGTGGTGTTAACCGACTGGCCGCCGTGGCCGGAACTGCGATAAACATCGATGCGCAGGTCGGCTGGGTTGATGTCGATATAGGTTTGGGCCTCAATTTGGGGCAAAACTTCGACCAGAGCGAACGAGGTTTGACGCAAATTATCGGCGTTAAATGGGCTCAGGCGGACGAGCCGGTGGACGCCGGCCTCGCCTTTGAGCCGGCCGTAGGCATAGTCGCCGTTAATCTCAAAGGTCGTGCTTTTAATTCCGGCTTCGTCGCCGGGGCTTGCGGACAGAATCTCAGTGGTGTAGCCGCCTGCAGTGGCCCAGCGTAGGTACATACGTTGCAGCATGCCGGCCCAATCCTGTGCATCGGTGCCACCGGTGCCGGCGTGGATTTCAACAATAGCGTTTGTGCGGTCGTGGAGGCCGGAAAGTTTGAGTTCAAATTGACGCTGGTCGAAGTCGGATCGGACGCGGCTGAAAAGGTCGCTGATTTGGCGAACGGTGCCGTCATCCTGACTGCCGGATGTTTGCTCTAGGCGGGCGAGCTCGAGTGCTTCCGCCACCTCTGTTTCGAGGTTATCCCAAGTTTCAAGCCTCCGCTCCAGCCCAGTGAGCTGTTTGGACACGGCCGTTGCAGACTGCGGGTCGGACCAAAAATCTGGCGCTTCGGTACGGCGCCGTAGTACCTCAAGTTGACGGCGGTCGGCATCGAGGTTTAATTTCGCCATGGCTTCTTGCACTTCGGCCTTTAGTGCTTCCAAGTCGCGGATGAGCTCTTTGAGTTCTTGCATGCGGATATTTTATACTGGCGCGCGACTGATATCTAATTTCCGGCCGCGCCCTGAACCTGGGCTGTCGAAATCTGGGAAACCGGTTGCGTGCCGTCATATTCGGTAACAAGTGCGTTGTACTGCGTAATAAGCTGGTTGTACTGGCTGATCGTATTATTCTCAACCGCGATCTCGCGCGTGTAGAGATTGTAATAGTAATTGTCTTCGGCGGCATTGCCGTCGTGTGCCCAGCTCACGCTTTGGTTATAGCTGGCGTCCGCCATACTGCTTTGCTGGGTAATGAGGCCCTTAAGCTGGGCGAGTTGGGACTGATCGTTGTTAAACCGGGCTTGAACTGCGGTGTTGCCGGCAATATTGGCCGCCAGATTGGTGAAATACTGGCTGTAGTAGGCCGCCAGGTCAGATGACAGATCGCTGTATTCGGTGCCGAGGAGCGAGAACAATTCGAGATCGCGGTCGCCCGGTTCGGTTTTGGCAAAATTACTCACCTGCGTGTCGAGGTCTTGGTCATGGAGGCGGGCATAATTGGCTTCAATGGCCTGGTTGAGGGCAGAGCCATTGCCGCTTTGAGTGTTTTGAAGGTATACGATATGGAGCATTTCATAAGCGGCGGTGGTGGCCTCGAGTTCTTGCAGGTCTTGGGGCATCCGGCGCAGGTAGATGCGGCCGGTTTCGGGGTTGTAGCAGCCTTGCTCAATAAAGCCGTTCGAGTTAGCCGCGGCCGCTGGGCAATTGATCTCCATTTGAGGGTCGCTGTCGAGCTCAGGCTGGGCTTTGAGAAACAATAATTCCCCGGTTTTGCTCATGCCGGCCTGGGTCGCGAGTGCGGCCATCACAGGATTGGCGTGACGCAGAATTAGCTGGTTGGCGACGGGCTGGTAGGCCCAAGCGCTTGCGACAATAAAAACCACCACCAGCCAAAAGACTAGACGCCGGAGCATTCGATTGGTAGTAGAGGCAGTTGGTGGCATAGCTGGGGCGGGTGAAACTAGCGCCAATATAGTAATTATGGCGTATTTTGTCGAGCCTGTATGCGCCTAGAAGTGGTTATGCCCGCCATGATTGTCATGCCCGGGCCGGGCTTGATCAATGGGCGGTGGTGATGCGAGCGGCAATCCCGGCGGCGGCGTCGGCGGGGCTGCTGGTGCGGCAGTGGGTAAGGTGGAGCCGTCGGAGAGGTCAGAGGTGCCGCACTGACGAGTAGGCAGATTTGATGTCATGAACGCTTCTTGGTAGGAGCCGGGGCTGCCAGGTGCAGACAGGCCGCCGTCTTGGCAAACCGTGAGCATTGAGATACCGGCGGGCTGGGTGAAGTTTTCGATTGGCTGGCCGTTTAGGGCCATCTCCATGTATTGATGCCAGATAGGGGCGGCGCCGGTGATGCCGTCAACGTTTTGCATGGGCGTGTGATTGGCATTCCCCACCCAGACGGCGGTGACGATTTGCGGGGTGTAGCCGATGGTCCAGTTGTCGTCAAAATCGTTGGTGGTGCCGGTTTTGGCGGCCGCCGGGCGACCGTTTGAAAGCTCAAGCGGGCCGTTCAACGGGAACTCTGGCAATCTGGCGCTATTGTCTTGCATGATGTTTGTGAGCATGTAGGCGATGCGGGGGTCAAGTACTTGTTGCGGTGCGGCCTGCGTATCTTTGGTGATGTCTTTGCCGTCGCGGTTGGTGACCTTGAGAATGGCACGGGGTTCGATCTTGACACCGTTGTTGTCGAGCGTCTCGTAGACCGTGGCCATATCGAGCGGGGTGACGTCTCCCCCGCCGAGTACCAGGCTGAGACCGTACTGGCTAGAGTCGTTTAAGGTGGTGATACCCATGGCGTGGGCGGTGACAAGCGTGGCCGGAATGGTGGCAAACTGCAGCACTTTGACGGCTGGGATGTTGAGCGAGTTATCGAGCGCGTGGCGCAGGGTGACGACACCGTGGAATTTGAGGTCGTAGTTTTGTGGGGTGTAGACTGAGCCGCCGGCACCTGTGAACGTGACCGGTGCATCGAGCACCTGGGTGGCGCCGGTCCAGCCTTTTTCAAAGGCGGTGGCGTAGGCGATGGGTTTGAAGCTGGAGCCGGGCTGGAGCTGGCTGAGCGTAGCGTTAACATTGCCAAAGCCAGCGGCGTCGTAATTAACGCTTCCCACCATGCTCAAGATGTCGCCGGTTTTGGGGTCGAGCGAAACGAGTGCGCCGTCTGTGACATTGTGTGAGGCTAGGTTGTTTATCTGGTTTTGAATGATTTTTTCAGCAGCTTGTTCCTTATCAAGATCAAGAGTGGTTTTTACCGTGATGCCCCCTTGCTCGACCATGTCGTCGCCGTATTCGGCCCGCAGTTGGTCGAGCACGTAGAACACAAACCACGGCGCTTGGATATTGACGGTCTTTGAATATACCAGCATGGGCTGGCTTCCGGCTTGCGCAGTAACCGGCGCGCCGGTGGCGGCAAGTTGCATGGGCTGCGCCTCGGCGGCCGCGGCTTGGGCCCCGGTTATCATGTGCAGGTCGGCCATGCGCCCGAGCACATAATTGCGGCGGCCAGTGGCGGCACCGGTGTCAAAGTTTGGATCAAACCGACTGGGACCGAGCGGCAGCCCGGCCAGCAACGCTGATTCGCCCAGCGTGAGCTGTGAGACCGGCTTGTGGAAGTAGGTCTGCGCTGCGACCTGGACACCGGTTGAGCCCTGGCCGTAATAGATGGCATTAAGGTACATATCGAGAATTTGGCCTTTGGTGTAGCGGTGTGCCAGCTCGATTGAAAGCAAAAGCTCCTGATATTTGCGTTGCAAGGTCTTGTTGGAATTAAGGAGGGCGTTTTTCACGAGTTGCTGCGTGATAGTAGAGCCGCCCTCCATGGTGCTGGTATGCGTAACATCGATAACCGCGGCCCGGGCTAGGCCTTTAACTGAGAAACCGGGATTGGTATAGAACGTCGGATCCTCGGCGGCAACGGTCGCGTTCTTGAGGCTGGATGGGATATCGCTCAGCGCCACCGGCTGAGCGGCCTGTGCGCCGTAGCCTTCAAACAGTACTTTGCCGTTGCGGTCGAGAATGACGGTGCCGGTTTTTTTGACCGCCATGAGTGCGGCTGGGCTGGAGATGTCATAGGCGTAGGTTTTGATGGTTTTGAGCGCTACCATGGTGCCAATCGTGCCGGCAGTGGCGAGACCGGTAACAACGAGGAGCAAGTAGATGCGACGAGCCGGCCGGCTGAGGGCGGCACGGCGGCTGCGCCGGGCAGCGGTGCGGACATCGGCGGCGAGCGGCGGTGTATACCCAAAAGCGGCTTGTGTGCCGTAAGTGGCGGCGTAGCGCAGGCGCCGCCTGCTGTAGGTCAGTTGCTCCGTGGCGCAGAAACTGATCATTAGCAGCCAGCCGGTTACCCGCCCGCCGAAGCGTTGCAGGGCAGGCCACAATGGGCGCTGGCGGATTCGGCCGATATGTACAATTCGGCGCCAGTGGCCACCTTTGAACCAGCGTGCGAGCCGGCGGCCGGACTCACCAAAGATGCCGGCTCCGGTGGAGAGGTGCTCAGACAGTTCCGGCCAGGCCGCAGGCGGCATTACCGCTATCGGCAGCGATTCGTAGAAAGTCGGCTCGCGCCGAGGTTTTGGTTGGGATCGTTTTGGTTTGGCCATGATACGCCCACAGATGATGAATTGATTGATTGGTGACAGATGAATATCGTCACATTTACCAATTATCGTAGAGCGCCTTGGCTGATATTACAATGTAAAAATACCCTAAATGGCAGCCGGTGGTGCTAATTGCTGCGTCGGCGGCTACGGCTGCGGCGACTGCGCACCGGAGCGGCGGACAATAGCTCTTGGGCAGCCGCGAGGTCGAGGGATTTCGGGTCAGTGCCCTTGGGGACCTTGGCATTTTTGGTGCCGTCGGTAACGTAGGGTCCAAAACGACCGTTCAGTACAGCGATGTTTGTGCCGTCGAAGGCCGTGATGTGTTTGGCCGCGTCGGCGGCTTGTTTTTCTTTAATGAGCTCACGGGCACGCTCGAGCGTGATGGTAAATGGGTCGTCGGGCTTGATCGAGGCGTAGGTACTACCCCATTTAATGTAAGGTCCGAAGCGGCCAAAGTTGGTGGTGATGTCCTGGCCGGATTCGGTTTGACCCAAGGTGCGCGGTAGTTTGAGTAGCTCCAGTGCTTCCTCGAGCGTAATCTCGTCGAGCCGCCGACCGGGTGGGATGGGTGCAAACCTGGGCTTCTCTTCTTGCTCTTCCGCCTCGCCGAGCTGAAGCATAGGGCCGTAGCGGCCGAGCCGAGCAATAATGGGCTTGCCAGTGGCGGGATCGGTGCCTAGCTCGCGGGCCCCGGCGGCTTCTTGGCGGCTAAGGGAGTCGGCGGCCTCAACGGTTTCGTGGAAGGGGCCATAGAATTCGGCGATCATGGCGTTCCATTTTTGCTTGCCGTCTTCAATGTCGTCGAATTCTTCCTCGACCTTTTTGGTGAAGTCATAATCGACCACGGCCGGGAAGTTCTTAACCAGAAAATCAGTAACGAGCATGCCAACCGAGGTGGGCAGGAGTTTGTTGCGGTCAGCCCCGTAGGTTTCTACGGTGTCGGTTTCAGTAACGGCACCCTCTTTGAGCTCGAAGCGCTTCACCGGCCGCTCCTTGCCCTCGAGGTCGCCTTTTTCGACGTACTGGCGGTCCTGAATAGTGGAAATGGTGGGCGCGTAGGTACTTGGCCTGCCGATGCCCATTTCTTCCATGCGCTTTACGAGCGAGGCCTCGGTGTAGCGCGGCTTCGGGCGTTCGTAGGTCTGGACGGCTTGCATGAGTCCTAGCGGCAGGGTTTGGCCGGTTGTGAGCGGGGGCAAAATCCCCTCTTCTTCCGGGTCCTCATCGGACTCGTGTGCCAGATAGAGCGTGAGGAAGCCGTCGAATTTTACGACCTCGCCCTTGGCCTGCAAGGTTTCCGGTCGGGTGGAGACGGCAACCGTGGCGGTGGTACGTTCGAGCTGGGCCTCGGCCATTTGCGAGGCCACGGTGCGTTTCCAGATGAGTTCATAGAGCTTGGCCTGACCGGACTCGGCTGCAATGGTGGGGTGCTCGAAGTTGGTGGGGCGGATCGCCTCGTGAGCCTCTTGGGCGCCGGCGGTTTTGGTGGTGAATTGGCGTTGCTTGTGGTAATTAGCACCATATTTCGCCTTAATTTCAGCTGCGGCGCCGGAGAGCGCTTGGTCAGAAAGATGGACCGAATCAGTACGCATGTAGGTAATGTGCCCGGCTTCGTACAGGCGCTGGGCCAGCGTCATTGTTTGGCGGACGCTAAAATAGAGCTTGCGGCTAGCTTCTTGCTGAAGCGTAGAAGTGGTAAACGGCGGTGCCGGAGCACGGGTAGCCGGTTTGGTTTCGATATCCGCAACCGTGAAGGTGGCGTTTATGCAATCTTCGAGGAATTTCCTAGCTTCGGCGTCGGTTTTGAAGCGCGTGGGCAGTTCGGCCTTAAACGGTTCGCCGTCAGCCGTAAATTCGGCTGTGATTTTGTAACTGGCACCGCCGGCAAAGTCTTGGATTTCGCGCTCGCGTTCGACGATCAGGCGAACGGCTACACTTTGCACCCGGCCGGCGCTTAAGCCGGTTTGGATTTTCTTCCATAGCACGGGCGAAAGCTCGTATCCTACGAGCCGGTCTAGTACGCGGCGGGCCTGTTGGGCATCCACTAACCCCAGGTCAACGTGGCGCGGGTGTTCGATGGCACGTTCAATGGCTGGTTTCGTGATTTCATGGAACGCAATGCGCTTGGTGGTTTTAACATCAAGGCCGAGCGCCTGGCACAAATGCCAACTAATGGCCTCGCCTTCACGGTCTTCATCAGTGGCTAGCCAAGTCGTGTTGGCGGCTTTGGCGAATTTTTTAAGTTCAGCAACGCGTTTTTTTTGGTCCGGTGTTACCTCGTAGGTGGGCACAAAATCGTGCTCAATATCAATGCTCATGCCGGATTTTGGCAAGTCACGAACGTGGCCATACGAAGCCTCAACCTGGTAGTCCTTACCAAGAAACTGGCCAATGGTTTTGGCCTTGGCCGGGCTTTCAACTATGACAAGATTTTTACTCATGACGCTTACGGTAGCAGCTCTTAGGCTTTGTGGTCTAGTGGAAAATTTGGCCGGATGGGCCTGGCCACCGAAGACCGACGTTAGCAAATTTTTCTGCCGGCCGTCAATGGGTAAACACGAACGAAGCCCCGGATCGGACGCGCGGGGCATTCGTCCGATCCGGGGCGGTCTCGTCTGCTAGAAGGGAAATGTCCCCCTGGCTTGGGCCAGCGGACGAATTATCTCGCCGGCCCTGGCTGTGAGCGCTGCCGGATGGCAGGCCACGGTTACACCGGGGGTTTCGCTGAGCTCCGCGAGGGCCTCGGTGTTGTCGGAGGTGATGATCATTGGTCCGCCGTAGCCCCAGCCCACGAGTGTGTGAGTAAAGGCGGCCATGTTGTCCTCCGCGTAAGCGATGACTAGGTCGTATGTTTCCGGCCCATCGGCGTCCAGCTCGGCCCGTGCGATTGCGAGGTCTGGTACGAGCTTGAAAACGACGATCGAGTTGCCGTACGAGTACAGCAGCCCACCCAGAGTGCTCGAATCGAGTTCGCCGGTGGCTACCAGTACATGGACCAGCCCCGTTGACAGCCGGATCCGTAGAGCCCACGTGAGCATCTCGGAAAGCTCGGCTTCCGGGCTCCGCAGACTCGCGCCGAGCACTGCTCCGAGCGTGAAAGTTCGGTTGCCGTACGGGGTTCGTTCGACCGGAGTCGGCAGCAATATGCCTTTTGCCAGCAGCTCGTCGATGAGGGCCTCAAACGTGTGGCACTGGAAATCCGTTCCCCCACCCTCGATCGCTGCGCTGTAGTGGCCCGGGTCATAACTTACCGCAACGCGGGGATTCATAGCCCGCCTCCTCTGCCTGTCGGTTGGAGCTTGCCGCATAATTGTGAGTATTTTGTGCTTTTTTGTCAATAATTGGACAGATCAAAGCTTTTGTGCTATATTACGAACAATTGTTGATCGTGAATCCCGCGGCTCTTGGTAGAAACTGACTCGCACGATTTGCGAAACAGTTTCAACTAAATAAGGAGCCTTTTTTGTATCCACAAAGTTCACTTTCAGGGCGCGGCCGACGAGGTGGCCGGCCGATGTTTTCGTCGCGCAACCGGCGTACACCCAAAGTCACAACAATTGATCCGGAGCGATTTGTTAATAAGGCGGTTGAGCCGACCGAGGATGCGGCGGTGTTTGTGCCAGCCCATCATTTTCGTGATTTTGGCTTTGACAAGCGCCTGCAGTTTAATATTGACGCTCACGGCTATGAGCTGCCGACTCCGATTCAGGATGGCGCCATAGAGCCCGTGTTGGGCGGCCGTGACCTGATTGGCCTGGCCAATACCGGGACAGGCAAGACCGCTGCGTTTTTGCTTCCTACTGTTCAGCGCATGCTTGAGGGCAAGGCCAAGCGTTGTCTCATCCTAATCCCAACGCGCGAACTAGCGATCCAGATTGAGGAAGAATTTAGGCTGTTTACGAAAGGCCTGAGCATGTATGCGGCACTGGTGGTGGGTGGTGCTTCAATAAATCGGCAACTGGAATTACTGAGACGGCGGCCGCAATTTATTATTGCCACACCCGGTCGACTCAAAGATTTGCTTGAGAATTATGGCCAGCGGCTTGAAGATTTCGATGTGCTCGTGCTGGACGAGGCTGACCGCATGCTTGACATGGGCTTTATTCGCGATATCCGGGCGATTTTGAGCCATGTGCAAGACGAGCGGCAGACGTTGTTTCTTTCGGCCACGATTACGCCTGATATCGAGCAGTTGATCACCACGATTTTGAAGGATCCGGTGAAAGTGAGTGTTCGTACGCGTGAGACCAGTGAGCTGGTGGACCAAGACGTGGTGCGAATTGAGGGTGGGCGTGAGGCCAAAGAAGAAAAGTTAGCCGAACTGCTGAGCGATCCGGAATTTACCAAAGTGTTGGTGTTTGGCGAGACCAAATGGGGTGTCCAGCGTTTGGCCGATAAGATGATCAGGCGCGGCTTTAAGGTGGCAGCTATTCACGGCAACAAGAGCCAGCCGCAGCGGCAGCGGGCACTGGCCGATTTTAAGGCTGAAAAAGTGCAGGCGTTGATTGCGACCGATGTAGCAGCGCGGGGGCTCGATATCTCTGGTGTGAGCCACGTGATTAACTACGACCCGCCTAAGCAATATGAAGACTACGTGCACCGTATTGGCCGTACGGGACGGGCCGGAGCGACCGGCAAAGCGCTGACGTTCGTATTAGTAGGGCCGGCTAGCTTTAGCGTGCCGAGCGGGCGACCGGCCGGCGGTGGGCAGCGTAGTGGCAACGGTGGTCGCGGCCGGCGTTAGGTGGCTTCGTTTTTTTAATCGGCGGACTACAGGTGGGCCGGCTGCAACCATCTCACAATGGCGCCGGCGACAATGCCCAGTACAATGAGCGCGATGAGAGCCGGCCAATCGATGAAGCTGCCGGTGGCTGCGCTGTACACACCAAAGAGGATCTGAAACGGCCTGACCATCCAGTTGGTTAGCGCATTAACGATCGAGCTGAGAAGACTTTGGTTGTAACCCCCAAACAAGTTAATAATGAACCGCAACCCGAGCAGTATACCAAGAATGCTGGCAGCCAGGCGGACGATGCGCTCCGCCAGCGAGGGCTGTTCGATGGCACCAAGGGGCGTACCGCTGCGGTAGGTTTGGGTGGGCGCGGTTGGGACCAGAGTTTCGTAGAACTCATCTGTCTCCGTTTCGTCAATGTCGGAGCCGGGCGCAAAGCGTCGTTGAGCATCAGGATTTTTCATGCGTGACCTCACAGGTTATGTGCAAGCATCATCTGGCTGAGCTTAGTGATATCGCAATGTGAGAAATGACAAAAATGCTAGGTTAGCCGCGGGGGTCATTTGGTGGCGGCGGAGGCGGTGCGGCTAAGGGCGCAGCAGGCTCGGGCGGCGGCACAAGATTTGAGCCGTCTAAGGTAATAACATCGCCGGGGTGGGCGGCGCCGCGTAAAATCATGTCAGCGACCGTGTCTTCGACGCGGCGCTGAACCATGCGCCGCATCGGCCGGGCACCGAGGCGCGGGTCATAGCCGACAGCGACGAGCTCGGCCGCGGCTGTGTCGGTGATGCGAACCGAGATCTTTTGCGGTTCGAGTGTGCGATTCACCTCTGCTACCATGAGCTGTACGACTTGGCCGAGTTCGGCTTGATTGAGTGGGCGGAAGAGCACGATTTCGTCGAAGCGGTTTAAGAGTTCGGGTTTGAAGATGCCGGAGTCGATGAGCCCGTTGGTAAACTCTTCTTCGAAGTCCTCGAGTTTTTGGCCGGCTTCAATGCGTTCGCGGATAACGTCCGCGCCGGCGTTTGAGGTGGCGATGATGATCGTGTCTTTGAATGAGGCTGGGTGGCCGTCGGTGTCGGTCAGACTACCTTCATCAAGGAGCTGTAGAAACAAATTTAAGATGTTGGGATGGGCTTTTTCGATTTCGTCGAATAGCACAACACTAAACGGAGTCCCGCGAACTTGTGACAGTAAACCTGCGGAGTCGACTTCGGCCGGAGCTAGTATGCGGTCAACGTCCGGCACTTGCTGGTACTCGCTCATATCGAGCCGGATCATACTGGTTTCGGCGCCAAAATAGGTGGCGGCGAGGCTGCGGGCAAGCTCGGTTTTGCCAACACCGGTGGGTCCTAAGAACAGGAACGAGCCGATTGGCCGCTTGGGGTTGGACACGCCTGCGCGGGCCCGGCGCAATGCGGCTGATACCACGCTGACGGCTCTGGTTTGGTTAATCATTCGTTGATGAATTCGCTCTTCAAGATGGAGCAGGGCGTCGGACTCACTGGCTGTGGCGGTTTGGGTCTTCACGCCAAACTGGCTTTCAATGGCCTGCTCAATCGAGCGCTCACTCACGAATTGACTGTCTGGATAGTTAAATCCGGCCTCGAGCAGCTTGAGCGCACGGCCCGGGTAGGCCTCATCCTGAAAATAGCGGCCGGATAGTCGGTAGGCCTCTTGCACTGCTCTCCAGGTGGTGATGAGCCGGCCGCCTTCGAGCTCGAGACCGTGGTCGGCGGTGAGGCGCAAGGTCGTGACCTCATCGGCTTCAGTTAACACGAGCGGGGTGAGCAAGCTCGACATGGCCGGGTTCGTGGCGCGGAGCCGCTGCCAGTCGCCAGGTGTTACCGCCAGTACGAGTTTGAGGCTGTGGGCTTGGAGAATTGGAAGCAATATTTGGCTGAGGTTAACAGCGCCGGTGCCGGAGCCGAAAAACAGCTGGGCTTCATCGAGCGCGATGACTATATTGCCGGCTCGGACGGCTTCGTTAAAAAGGCCTAGAACAATGCTTTCGATTTCGCCCTGGGCTTGGGCGTTGGCTAGAATTACCGAGGCGTTGAGGGCAATGATCTGGTGATGTGCAAGTGAGCCGTGCTCACCGGCGAGTAAGTGATCGGCTAGGGCGGTGAGCAGCGCGGTTTTGCCAATACCCGGCTCTCCGACCAAGACAACGCTGCCGGTGCCGGATTCGAGGCCGGTGGCCAGGGTATCGAGGCCAACGGTGCGTTCCGGCAGTTGGTAGCGGCTGTATTCAACCTGCTGGCTCAAGTTGGTGCCAAAGCGGGCCAGCAGTGGCGTGAAACCAGATGCCCAGTCCCTAGCGATGCCACCGTAAAACGGACGGTGGTATCGGTTGCGTTCGCGCAGGCGGGCAACCCAAAGCGCGCCCTCGATTAGGTCGGCGGTAGTGAGTTTGGCAGTGGTGAGCTGGTTTTGTAACGCAGGACTGAGGTTTACGAGTGCGCAAATAATGAGCGCTGGTGTGAGTAGTGGTTGTTTCAATTCGGTCGCAAGCTGAGCGGTTTCACCAAACAATGCACTGTGGTCGAGCGGCTGCCCGGCCAGAGCCGCGGCGACGGCGGCGGGATCGAGACCGAATCGGCTGACCAAAAAACCAGCGTCTGGGGTGGCGGCAAGTATGGCCCACAGCTGTTCGGCATTCAAATCCGCCCGATAGCCGACAGCGACGTGCGACGGTAGTAGTTGATCGAGCCGGGTTGTGCTGCCAAGCGGTGCGGGTGGCAGGTACAGGAGGTCGCGGCTCAGCCAGGTGCCAAGGACAGCCAGGATTACTCCTACGCCGCACAGGCTTAGGCCTGCGTGTAGGCCGAGCAGTGTAAGTGCGAGTCCCAATATTATTCCAAGTACGCCGAGCATGCCAAACAGGCTGCCCAGGTTTGGATTAAGGCGGGCGCCGATGTGGATTTTGGTTAAGCGTTCGGCGTGAGGATCGAAGCTAAATTGATTCACAATAGCCCCGCTACGATTAAGGCCGGCCCGAGGAGCGGGAGAAGCGGCCATGTAATGAGAACAATGCCACCAAACGCGGTGTATATGCATAGCAGCAGAAAGCCCACGATCAGTGTGACTAATCGCATCATAAAGCCAACAAGTCGTGACACGGCGTTATCGCCAAGGGCACGCACGCGTTCATCAAGACTGCCACCCGGCGGCGTTACGATGCGGCGCCAGGGCGCGAACAATGTTTGCAGCAAAATCGGGATCGAAAAGGTCTGATAGGTAGAACGCAAGCGGCTTTCGAGACGACCGGCAGTATCGCGCCAGCCCGGCCCATACCACCACTGGATAAACGCCACCACAAGCATAAGAATATTGTAGCAGGATTGTGGGCAGGTCGGGAGATAGATAAAAAGCAACAGTCCCGATCGGGACTGTGCCTAATCGGGAGCAATGGGGGTTCTAGCGTGGCTCAAGGAACCGGCCGTTTGGTCCGGCCCAGAGCTGGAACGTCAAGTGATCAGGCGGCACACCTTGCCAGTCACGCACGAGTTCGGGCATGCGCTCGAGCCAGTTGTAGCCCACTATTACGGGCTCGCCGACGTCCGGTTGTCGCATTATTCCAGGCCAGCCGCCGCCCATCCTGACCGTAATCCAGAAGTGGAGCCAATTCCTAAACCCGAGGAGCTCGAGGGTGAGCTCAGTGCGGGTTTGGGTGTGAACTGAACCAAAGGGGCTCGTAATGACTTTCGGCCGCGCGAGCCGCTGCCTGTAGCGTATGGCCATAGTCGGATGGCCGATCACAAGGAGCTGGTACCACGGAGACAACTGTTCGCCAAGCCGGATGACATGGACCGCATGTGCCTGCGGCGAGGATATGAGCCCATAGGCCAGGGGTGAGAGACGCCGCAAGGCATTGGTATCCCACGCGAATACGTTCACCGTCGCTCCCTTCCGGTTGTGTGAGCTGTCAGCATGTTGACCGGTTATTTGTATCCCATTTCCCCTCGTTTGTCGACGGGTGTGGCATAAAAGTATTGACAATTATTAGCAAAAGGGGTATACTGCTTCTCGTCCGCTGGAACGGCCTTGGAAACGAGGTCTTTTTTAGTAGGCGAATCGTAACTGAAAGGTATAAGAGTCCCGAGTTTTCGTGGCCCCTATGCGTAACATTACAAAGCTGGGAGTGCTGCTTGCACTCTTTGCTACTCAGGTCAATGTGCCAAGCCTCGGCTTTGGCAATTCGGCCGCCGCGGACACGAGTACTACTACTCAGACCGTGAGTGTCTACGAGGTGAAATTGAATACCGGCAGCAGCACGCCCGTGCAGCTGGTGGCTGGGCCTACAGGCGACTACAACACGCAAGTGTTGGCCCCGCTTGAGTCCGACCAAGCTGCTGAGGCGGCCGCCAAAGCCAAAGCGGCTGCAATTCGGACTGTGGTTCGGATTGCAAAACCAGTGATTGTGCCCGGCGCTGATGTTTGGGCACAGCTAAGGTACTGTGAGGCCGGTGGTGACTATACCCGCAATACGGGCAACGGTTACTACGGTGCCTACCAGTTTAACCTTAGCACCTGGGCCGATTACGGCGGCTACGCGCGGCCGGATTTGGCCCCGCCGGCCGTCCAGGATGCCAAAGCCAAAGCCACCGAGGCCGCGCGCGGTTGGGCTCCTTGGCCTGCCTGTGCTCGTAAGCTCGGCTTGCAGTGAGCCGTCCGAAAGGCAATAATAGTACCCCAAAAGCCCTTGTTGGCCGCGGGGTGCTATTTTTGTTGAATAAGTCCGGGTGACCCGTGGAGGAGCAGTAGCGCCAGCTCCTCCACGGGTATATTTGACGAATGCCCGGGGCGTCTTGTCCTTATTTGGGTCTGTCACTCGCCCCTTAGGCAGGTGGCCCGGCAAGGCATTCCGCCAGATCTTCACCGCGCCTGGTGAGGCGCCATTGCTGCGGTTGGCTGGTGCCAATGGCGAAATAATCCCGAAGATCGTAGATGAACCCGGCGCGTACGAGCCACACCAGGACACTTTCAGCTGCTATTTCACCACGGTCTGGTGCCGGTAGCTCGATTTCGGTCAGGGCGTGGTCGGCAGTGGCGAGGCTGTTGAAGATCCTCAGGTGCAGCGTTGTCGGCAGCCCTAGGAGAGCATGTACGCCGAGGCGTTCGGCCCACTGGGCTCGCCAGATGCCTATGGCGTTGAGACGGTAGAGCCTCCGCAGCTGGGTGGCTGTGCGTCCCGATAGATCAATCAGGCCGGTCTTGCTCAGCCGCTCAAGTGGTCTGCGCAATGCCTCTTCATTGCGGCCGATAGCGTTCGCGATGGCAGCTGCTGAGACCGCCCGACCTTGCATGCCCAGAAGTTGATGCGCCACGACGTATTCGAGGCGTTCGGTACGCGGTCTTTCGGCCGCATCTTGTTCTGGTTCCACCTGCGCCCCTTCCAGATGCGATTTGAGTAGGCGCTGCAATTATAGCCTATTTGTCTGAGACGGCTGTTCCCTGTGTCATTGCCACGGAATAGGCCTGTTGGAGGCCGGTAAGCTCACGGCCGGCGAGATTGTGCTCATAATTTAGGAAAGCTAGATATGTGGCGGCGCCGATAATGAGCAGGACGGCCCTGGCCACTAGCGCACAACCCACTGGCCGGCGCCGAGGTTGCGGACTTTGCCTGTTGGAGGATGCGTCAATTGACTGAGCGTATATGGGTATTCGGCATTTTGGAAAGAAAGTTTAGAGATCTGCATAAAAAGTGTTGACAATCCTCACAAAGTGTGTTAACATTCTGATCATACCTTTTTCCAAAGGTACGAACCACACAAATATACCACTTATTCGCCTGATGCAATACCTGAATGCACCCTCCTTTAGGTATTCAGCAGCAGGCGGATGAGTCCCTTCAATCCGATGCCCTTATTCTAGCGCATTGAACAAAACGCCTTGCGGCGCGGTTGAAGGGTGCCATAAAGGCCCGAGCTAAGGACGTGACCACCCACGTTCCGGCGCTCGGGCCTTTATTGTGGTTTTGTAATTAGTGCTAAAGATGACGAAGGCTTCGCCGCGGCTGGGTGGCGGGCGGCGAAGCCTTCTTTCATTGGGCGCTCTGCTTAGTTGTGGCCGGGTGGTCTGCCTCTCACGAGCAACCCGCGCCCGACGAGCTGCATGAATGTTCCTGCGGTGAGGCTGAATTCGCTGATAAGCGGGTCGGACGGCAAAGTTGCTTCGATGAGCCACTGCGGCAGGTCTTGATCGCGGATCATGGTAACCAGTTCCAGATGAACCCAGGTAGTGTCGAGCCCATCGATCGTGATTGGGAACTCAAGTACCCGGAAGATGGCAACAGGGTGTTCTGGGCCGCGGACGGGGTTAACTCCCATCTCAGCTTCGAGCAGGGCTGTCCATTCGTCGCCCTGCGAGATGCGCCGGCTAACCCAGATGACGGCCGCACTGGTGTTGGCTGTGCCAATCAGTACCAGCCTGTTGCTGTCCGCCATGGCACGGAACTCATCGGCACGGAAGTGGTTGCTGTCGAAGGCGGTATGCCGACTGCGGCGGAACCAGGACGGTAGTTGGGATGACCCCGGGTCGACGAAGCCGGTTAGTCCGTCGTTGATCAGGAGGCGCAGACTGACGGTAATCATCCGACAGTTGCGGACGTTATCGTTATAGGTACCGATGACCTCGAGTACGACATCAGCGTCGTCTGGTTGGTCGGCAGGGGCTCGGAGCCACCATTGCTGACCGCTAGCGACGTTTTCCTCCATCCAGGCGGCCATTTCTGCCCGCGTATACCCGGGCCCTTGGTTGCCCATGTCCTCCCCTTCCAGGGTCGGCTGTACTCGGTTCTGTGGACCTACCTATTAAAGCATAAAAATTACGATTGTCCAGGCAAAAGTTCGAATGTGGACTCCGTTGGGGTAGTTTCCAGGTTCTCGGCGATGACATTCACGGCGGCGGTTATGACGGTGGACAGTTGAGCGCGTTCGTCTGGGTTGAAGGGTTTGAGTACGTAGCTTTCGCTTGGCTCGACGGCGCGGTTGTTCATACTGATGCCGATGCGCGCACGAACAAAATCCGGCCCAATGTGCTGGGTAATCGAGCGCAAGCCCTGGTGACCGCCGTCGCTGCCGCCGCTGCGCAGGCGTAGCCGGCCGAACGGCGTGTCGAGATCATCACAGACGACCCAAACATCGGCCGGGGCGATTTTGTAGAACTGCATGAGGCGTTGCACAGCCTCGCCGGACAGGTTCATGAAGGTTTGTGGTTTAGCCAAAATGAGGCCTTTATTATCGGCGATGTGGGCCTGGAATTTGGCTTCATTACGCCACGTGGCGGCCAGATTGGCAGTTAATTGGTCCACCACCATAAAGCCCAAGTTGTGCCGGGTATGAGCGTATTGCGGGCCGGGATTGCCAAGGCCTACGACAAGTTTCATGCCTTCTTTTTTCCCTTCCGCGAGTGGCTTTCGTGCTTGGCTTTGAATTCGAGCTTAATCGGTGTGCCGGTAAAGTCGAATTCCTCACGCAGGTGGTTTTCGAGGTAGCGGCGGTAGGTAAAGTGGACAAGGTCCGGGTAGGTGCCAAAAAACGTGAAGGTAGGTGGCGCCGTGGCGGTTTGCGTAACATAGTTGAGCTTGGGCTGACGACCTTTTGCGCCAGCCGGCGGGTGGGCGGCGGTTAGCGCAGCGAGCAAGCGGTTGAGTGGGCCGGTGGAAACTTGCACCAATTGGTGCTCACGAATAGTGGTTGCAAGTTCGAACAGCTTACCGACGTGCAGGCCCTGGGTGGCTGAAGTGTAGATAAGTGGTGCCCACCAAGCGAATTGAAACTGCCGGCGTAGGTCGGCCGTTAGATGATCCTGGGTGTGTGCGTCTTTGTCGACCGCGTCCCACTTGTTCATAATGAGCATGAGGCCGCGGCCGGCTTCGGTAATGAGACCGGCCAGGTGAAGGTCGCCGGCTACTGGGCCTTCAGTGGCGTCCATAACGAGGGCGCAGATGTCGGCTTCATGAATTGTGGTGATCGTGCGCAGCGAGCTAAATTTCTCAATGCCTTTGGCAATGCGGCCGCGGCGGCGGACTCCTGCAGTATCAATGACTTCAATCTCCTGCCCATGATATTTGAGGATGTGAGCGGCGGCGTCGCGCGTTGTGCCTGGCGTGGCCGAAACTATGGCCGATTGCTTACCAATGAGGCTGTTGAGCAGGCTGGATTTGCCGACATTGGGCCGGCCAATGAGGGCGAGGCGCAAGGGGTGGTCGGCATCCTCGGCGCTGACATTCGGCAAATGCTCCGCAATGGCATCGAGTAAATCGCCTGTACCGCGGCTGTGAATGGCCGACACGCCGATCATGGGCTCAATGCCGAGACGGCGCCAGGATTCGAGCTCACTGCCGGCAGCGGTGTCGATTTTGCTGAGGGCCAAAACTACCGGTTTGCCGCTGGCCCGGGCGAGGCGTGCGGCTGCCTGGTCGTCGGTGGTGATAATGGTGGCGGCGTCGATCACCACCACAATTACACTGGCGGCCTTCGCTACGGCTTTAATCTGGTCTTGCACCTGCAGCTCGATGTCGTCGGCCGCACGGCTAAGGCCGGCCGTGTCAACGAGCGTGAACGTACGACCGGACCAGTCCACGGTGCCATAGTTGGCATCTCTGGTGGTGCCGGCGGTTTCGTGCGTGATCGCTTGACGGCGTCCGGTCAGACGATTAAAGAGGCTCGATTTGCCAACGTTGGGGCGTCCGACGATGGCGACGAGCGGCAACTTGGTTACAGCCATTGCCAGTTTGTTCCAATCCAATTTACTAGTTGTTCGGTGGCGCCAAAGCGGTCGTTTGCACCCAGCACAACGGTTATGACTCCGTGCCCATTTATACGGGTAAGGCCGACGAAACATTCGCCGGCTCCTTCGGTGTACCCTGTTTTTATACCATAAAATTGGCCGGACGCCAAGAGATCGTCGGTAGTAGTGAGCGGCAGTACTCGGTCAGCCTGGCTCGTGATGGTAGCAGATTGCTCGTCTACAGTGGTGCGGATGAACGGATTGGTCAGCGCAAGTTGGGCAATCTTGACGAGCGCGGTGGCGGTGGCGTAGTTGTTTTGGTCAATCAGGCCACTGGGATTGGAGAAGTGCGTATCGGTTATCCCCCACTCGGACATTTTGGCGTTCATCTCGGCAGCAAAGGCTTGTTGCGAGCCGGAGTCGGCAATGGCGAGAGCGTCGGCTGCATCGTCTTCGGAGTTAACGAGCAGGGCGGTAAGCAGGTCGCGCTCGGTGTATACCTCACCCTGGTGTAGGCCAATTGTCTCGTCGGCCGGATCATAGTTGGGAAGTTGCGGAATGGTGACCTTTTGATCCAGCGGGTGGCGGGAAATAATGACAAGCGCGGTTACAAGCTTGGTGAGGCTGGCGATCGGCCGTTTAGCATCAGGGTTTTGGGCATAGAGCACAGTACCGGTCGCAGTGTCAACGGCCAGGGCGCTGGCGGCGTCGAGGTTCAAGGGTTGACTGTCGTTTCGGACCGGTAGCGGCGCGATTGTTGCCGGTGACGCGGCGGAGGCTTGGGGAGTGCCTGCGCCGGCGCTCCCGAGATGGGCCTGCCAACTCGCTGGCAACTGCGAGAAGCTACCCGAGACCTGAAATACGAGAATCAGCAAGAGGGCAAGGATTTGGATCATTGCGCTATGGTCTCCTGCCAAGCGCCGGTTGCGAGCGCACCGAGGGCGTATGGGCCGATGTGTGTACGATGGAGGCGCTCAACACGGTAACCAAGGGCGCCAAACGTGCGGCGGAGCTGGCGATTGCGGCCCGTAATGAGGCTCACGGTAAGGTTGCGGCCGTGGGCGGCTTCGAGCGTGACATGGCTTATACCATCTTCAAGCAAAACTCCCTGCTCCAGACGCCTGCGGCTGTCGGGCGCAAACGGCTGCGATAGGGTCAGTTCGTAGATTTTACGTTTGCCGGCCGACGGGTGGCTATAGTGGTTAATGAACGCGCCGTCGTTTGAGAGCAGGAGCAGCCCGCTGGAATCACGGTCAAGCCGGCCGGCTAGGCGCAAGTTCTGAAAGTTGGCAGGCAGCAACTCGTATATCGTGGGCGAGCTGCCCTGACGAACGCGGCTTGATACGGCGCCTGTTGGTTTGTTGAACATGAGGTAGATGGTGGTTGACTGGGGTGTGAGCGGCGTGCCGTCGAGCCTGATGTCGGACGGTGCATCGATGGTTTCCCCAAGTAATGCTTTCCGGCCGGCAATCGTAACCCGGCCGTCTTTAATGGCTGTGTCGGCGGCTCGTCTCGACAACCCGCTGGCTGCTGCTACAAACTGATTAATGCGCACGCCCCGGAGGCCCTTGCTAACCGGCGGCTGGTGGTGCCTGCGGCGGAGGTGGCGGTGTGGCCGGCGGCACGGGTGAGGCTGCTGGAGCGGCGCCGCCCGGGGCGGCTCCGAGTTGCTCCTTTACCGAGTTCACAACGTCTTCAAGGGTTACTTGCGACTTGATCAAATACTTGTTGGCACCGAGTGATTCGCCGCGTTTGCGGTCGGCATCTTGGCTGAGTGCAGTCATCATAATGACCTTGGTCTCTTTCGTCTCAGGGGTGGAGCGAAGGATATCGAGCACGTCGAAACCGGAAATTTTGGGCATCATAACGTCGAGCACGATAAGGTCAGGCCGTTCGCGCACGGCCGTAGCTAACGCCTCTTCCCCATCCGAGGCCGTAATTACTTCATATGACTCGGCCGCAAAGCGGGCCGAATAGATCTCGCGGAGATTAACGTCGTCTTCAACTAGCAGAATCTTCGCCATTGGTGCTCTTATGGTATCTAATCGCCTTATGCTTGGCAAGAGGGAAAGTGCCACACGCGTCAGGGATTTTGGTGGGGACCCGGTGGAGTGGTGGATGGAGTCACATATGAAGGGGCTGGTGACGCGGCGGTAGGCGCCGGGGCGGCTGACGCTGACACTGCGCCCACTTCATCAAGCGTTGGAACGGGCGTCGGAATGGCGGCCGGTACAGTCTGCGGCCCGGGACTAGGGGTCGGTAACGCGTTCGCCGGCTGCCCGCTGTTATCGCCGTCCTGAGGTGCGCCTTCGTTGGCAGCTGCTTGAGCTGTGGCAGCTTGCATCCGCTCGGCCTCGTCTTGGCTTAGGCGTGGCAGCAAAAACCGGAAGGTACTTCCCTGACCGGACTTGGATTCGACCCAGATGCGACCGTTAAATAGCTCAATTACACGTCGACACAAGTACAAACCAAGCCCGGTGCCGCCGATGGTACGGGTGGCAGAGTTATCGATGCGGTAGAATTTTTGGAACAAGTGCGGAATATCTTCCGGTGCAATACCAACCCCGGAGTCGGCCACGCTCACGGTTACTTCTTTGTCGTTACCGTCGAGCGATACTTTTACGCCGCCCTCGGGTGTAAATTTGATGGCGTTATCAATCAGATTCATGACAACTTCGCGCAGGCGCTCAGGGTTCGCGGCAACATAGTAGAGCGGCGCAATAGCTTTGCCGGCTTGGCCACCGACTTGAAAAACGAGGGTAAGTTTTTTCTTGCCCGCGGTGAACTGCATATCGTCGACCGCGCCTTGGAGCAATTTGCCAAGGTTCACGGCCTCGATTTTGGCGGCCAACTGGCCGTCTTCGGCCTTGGTGACCGAGAGTAGGTCGCGGAACAGATCGCCTAGATGCCGGATGGCATCATGGGCTTTTTCCAGGTAGACCTTGGCCCGATCGTCGATGGTGGCGACGTTTGAGTTCATCGCTAGCGAAATGTAGCCCTCAATTGCTGCCACAGGGGTACGCATCTCGTGGCTGGCTGTGGAAATGAACTCATCTTTTTGGCGCTGGAGCTCTTTTTCCGTACTGATGTCGCGGAATAGCACGATGGCGCCGGACGGCTGGCCGTCGCTGCCGTAAATTGGCGAGACCGACAGGCTAAGCTGGGTCTTGTGCCCACCGCGCGAGCTCATGACGAGGTTGTCGCGCACCATGGTGGCCTGCTTTTTCCAGGCCTCGGTGAACGGATCGGTGAGCTCGTTGAGCGGCTTGTCGTCAGCGGTGCGAAGCTGGAGTACCAGATCGCAGTCGAGATTGAGGGCGCTGGCTTCGTCCCAGCCGGTGAGGGTTTGGGCGGCCGGATTAAACAAATGGATTTTGCGATCGCGGTCGATCACCATCACGCCTTCACCAATGTTGGCCACAATGGTTTCGGCCTTGAGTTGGCCGTCGGCCAGCGACGTAATGACCGGCACACCTGGTCCGCGATTGCGCATACTTACCCATTGCGCGAGGCCGCCTGCCCCCAGGGTGATGGCGAGCTGAATAAGGTGGTCGCGTAGATAGGGCGCATGTAAGCCTTCTGACACGAGAACCGCAATGTAATATACAAGCGTTAACGCTACCATCATGGCAACTTCGCGGGCGCCAAACAGTCCGGCCGCCACAATCGCAAGCAGCCAGAGCGAGTAATAGGGCGAATCCAGCCCGCCGGTCGCTACGATGACAAGCGCGATGTTGGCAGCCGAGATAATGCTCAAGGCGAGCGTGGAGGCGGCCGGCCAGCGGCGACTGAGGACTTGGTGCAAGGTGCCATAGTAGACGGCTGCGGCCACCCCGAGCAGTGCAGCTATGAGCGAGACACTGGGGTCGGATAGTGTGCTTGGGCGCAAGTTGTAGACAGCAAAAATCACAACGGCAGTGAAGCCGCTCAGGATTGCTTGGACGAGCGCCAAAATTCTGAGGCTGCGATACTTCTCCGCACTCATAATGCTTGCGGTTAATTATGCGCTTTGCGGCCTCTGTGAGCAAGCGGAGAAATCTGTATTCTCAGGAGGGGTTTAAAACCACTTATTGCGCTTAAACAGCCAGGCGCATACGCCCACTAGCACCAGAATGAACCCAGAGATGATCCAAAACGCGAATCTGGTGTGCATGAGAGGCGTCACGACATTCATGGAGTATATGCTCGTGATGATGGTTGGTATGGTCATAAGAATGGTGATTGAGGTCAGGAGCTTGAAAATGCGGTTTAGGTTGTTGGCCATGATGGTGGAGTAGGCTTCGCGGATGTTCACGATGGTGGCGAGACGCGACTTGGTGAGGTCGATGAGCTCTGAAATACCAAGGCTTAGATCTTCAATGAGGTCTTCGTCTTCGTCAAACAACCGGAAATAACGGCCGCTCAGGAGGCCTCGTAACACTGAGGCTGTGGGTACGAGGCCGGACAGGAAGTCGGCAAGCGTTTCCTCGATGTCGATGAAGGTGACGAAATCACGGTTGGAAATCTCCTCTTTTTTGAGCCCAGCGCGAATTTGGAAAATGGTCTTGGAAATGGCATTGAGGTGATAGGCGTAGCTGGCCCGCACTTCATCGAGTATGCGCAGCACGAGCTTGGTCTTTTGCGTGGTCACAAGCGCGTCCCGACCGGTGGTGAGATGCTCAAGCCCGGCAAAGGTTTTGGGCGAAATGGTGATGACGTGCTGCTTGGCATACACGATAAGCAGCGGCGCGGTGTGGATGTGGCCGCCGTCGTTGTAGCAAAAACGCGTGTAGATATAGGTGGCGCCGGCTTCGCTTTCGATACGGGGCGACTCGTGCACGTCGATGCCGTCCTGCAGCAGGCCGTGGTCGAGGCCGTAGGTCTCGGCCAGCTCAGCGAGCTCAGCTTCCAGCGGCGCGGCCGCGTTGATCCAGCTGCCGACCTTGGGCGTGGTCAGGATTCGGAGCTTCTCGGAACGGATGTGGCGATAAAAGATTTGCACCATAATGCAATCTCCCCGGTTTTACGGTTGTTTATCTAGCGTTAATGTTATTACTTCGGACAGCCCGATTGCGGGCGAAATGTTACTACTATTGTAGAATGATTGAATTTTAAAGTCAATGGACAAACCTGGCCGTTTTTGCTACACTTGGCCGAGTCATATGGTCCCATCGTCTAGCGGTCCAGGACGCCGCCCTCTCACGGCGGAAACAGGGGTTCGATTCCCCTTGGGACTACCAGTAATTATTTGTCTTTGAGGCTAGTGTTCATAGTCTACAGATTTGATTTTCTGTGTTGCTATTTAGATGTTGGGTTGTAAGATTTGCAAAAGCTGTTCGTGTAACGCAGGGCTTGCTACGCAAAAGGCGTAATTCTGCTTGAGTTTGCTCGTGGGGTCCGAATAGTCGATGGGCTTGCCGTCAATCGCAGTCCAGGTCGCGCCGGCCTCTTCGGCAATTATTTGAGGCGCTACATTATCCCAGATCTTTGAAGTCATATTGATACGGCCGCCATAGCCGCCAGCGGCCACGTACATTGTGTCTGTCGCTTCACAGTCGGTATTTCGCATGTTACGAGCCCGGATAAGAACTTCTCCCAACAGCCGGCATTCGTGTTGCGTTTGACCAGGGTTATCCTGATGCCCACCCAGGCTAAAGGAAACCATTGTTTTTAAGAGATTAGTTTCGCGTGTTGCATGAATGGGTTGATCGTTACAGGTCGCACCCTGACCTTTTGATGCCAGGTAGAGTTTGTTGTGCATTGGAGCCACAATCCCGCCGGCAACCGGTACGGTACCATCAAGTAGGCCGACCATTATCCCCCAGTCAGGAGTACCACTGGCGAAATTCGCAGTGGCTTCGATTGGGTCGATAACCCAGGTGTAACGGGAACTGTTATTTATGGCTCCCGCTTCCTCGTCTATGACATTGTAATCGGGATAGGTGGTGCGGACTGCGGCTACCAGTTTCTTGCCAATTGCCAGGTCGGCTTCAGTTAGGACCTGATTATTGTCTCCAGGTTTTGTGGTCGGATTGACGTCACCGAAATAGCTGAGGGCAGTTTTTGCCGCTTTTTGTAACTCGTTCTTTAGAAATCCTTGGTAGTTCATAGCCAGTATCCTATGGTTTTTTTGTGTTCATGTCAGCCTTAAAGCGCTAAAATTTTATATCTAAGATTGACCGCCAACGGCTTACTTCCTAAAGGATTGAGTGTAAACTTTCGGTCCTGGCCTACCAGGTATTCTTTGGCTTTATTGAGCTTTTTCTGATAAAAGCGATCGCAGATGAGTAACTTGCATTTTTGCGATATGTGGCACCAGCTTTGGCTTATTTTGCTCGACAAGCGACCATCTTGTGACGATGTAACGGATTTGTTTTAGGAGTAGACCCTCGTAAATTGATAACAGTTCTGGCGGAATGACTGCCGAGAGCTTCCTGCAGTTGGCCAGAAAGGTGCTGTAACGGTTCATGGTGAAGCGGTATGGCCTATCAGAAGGCAGTCGGCCATCGAACGTGTCGTGAATGAGCCAGGCGGTGAGGAAATGGTAGAAGCACATTTCGGCGTCGCCGATGTCGATGATTCTGGCGCCGTAACCTGCGGGATGAACGCTGGGATCGGGATCGTTAGTCTTTCCCTCAAATACTAACCGCCCCTGTTCGAACTGCTCAAATAATGCATAGTCGTCAGTATTTAAAATTCGTTTAGCAGCCTGCTTTTCGGTTTCTTCGATTCGGGCGGCTGTATCCGGCTGATCTTCTTTTACGACCGCGGAAGTATCAAAACCGACATCAAGCGATGTTACGACTTCTGGCAGGTCATGAATCCAGAGCATACGTACGAGTGGCTGCCGGATATGCTCTAGCTGTGCGGGGAGCTGCAGATTCTCAGCTGTTAGCGCACAGCGTATGGTATGAACTCTGACGTTATCAAACCAAATTCCGAGAGGATAATCAGGGTGACGCTTACGGGCCACTTGGTTGCCAAGCTCAACGAGCTTAGAAAGGTCCGATGGCATGTCGGATGGTTTGAAGCGTATTTGGCTGTCGTAAGGTGTCGTAGAAAATTCTTCAGCGTGTGACATGCGCTGATTGTAGCAAATCCCATGTTCTACACGCCTTTGGAATGTAATTGTCCCGGGAATGAACGAAAGAGTTTCGCTAGCAGGGCGAGGCTTTCCCAGATTGGTTTCCAGTTTGGTATCTTAAAGGCTACCAATGTTTTTATGCTTTCATTCTAGTAACCTCCCAGAGACCCCTGGGCCTTTAGGCCAGGGATGAATGGGTCCGCTTAAGGCGGTAGCACCAAGGCAAAACCGGGTGACGTCCAACCTTGGCGCTGGCGCCGACAGTCTGGCATGCTGGGTATGTGAAGTCAGGTAAAAAATATTATTCCGGTGCGCATACGCTATATCGCCTGCAATTTCATATCGTCTGGATACCCAAGTACCGCAAAAGCATCCTGCGGGGCGAAGTCGCCACTGACCTGAAGCGATTATTCTTTCAGTGCGCAGAGATGAACGACTGGTGGATTGAGCGGCTGGCAGTGATGCCCGACCACATTCATATGCTTATTGAACTACCTCCCAGCATCTCGGTGTCACAGGTAGTACAAATATTCAAAGGTGGCTCAAGTCGGGCTATCCGCCAGACGCATCCTGAACTGGAAGAATGGTTATGGGGAGATAGCTTCTGGGCGGATGGCTACTTCGCCGAGAGTGTTGGTCGTAACACGGAGCAGGCGATTAAACGGTATATCGAAAATCAATGGAAAGCTAAACCCAGCATGCCGCCCCAAGGAAGCCTCGGGCTTTAGCCCGAGGTGGTTCACTTAACTAACCGTTATTACTACATTTCCCTTCTTGTGGCCTTTATCGACGTATCGGTGTGCGTCGATGATTTGTTCTAGCGGATAGCTCCTGTCGATGACTGGCCTAAACTGGCCGGCTTCCGCGAGACTGGCGAGGAGACGCAAATCCTCTGGACTCGTAGCCACCGGAGAAGCAATGATTTTCTTATTTGTCGTGACCTGCACCAAGGGAGCTTGGAGTATGTCGGGCAGTCCACCCAAGACTCTTCAGGAGGCGGCCTCCCGCTTTTAGCGAACCTTTGACCCTAGCGAATGAAGCTGTGCCGGCCGTGTCAATAATGACGTCGTATGTCTTTCCACTATTCGCGAAATCCGTTGACGTGTAATCACTGACGTGGTCGGCACCGAGCGACTTCATAAGCTCGAGGTTCTTCGTACTTGTGACCGCAGTTACTTCGGCGCCGAAGTATTTGGCAAGCTGGACTGCCGCCATGCCAACACCTCCCGAGGCACCATTGATGACACTTGCTCGCCTTTTTTAATTTTGCCCTGCTTGAGGAAGTGTAAGGCAGTTGTCCCACCAAAGGAGATGGTCGCCGCTTCCTCAAAGCTCAGGCCGCATGGTTTTATTGCTACTAAGCCATTTGCAGAAATTGTTTTGTACTCTACGTAACAACCCATTTTGGTTCCGCTAAACGCAAAGACTTCGTCACCTGGTTTGAACTGCTTTACATTTGTGCCTACTGATTCAATTTGTCCAGCCAGCTCTGTACCCAGTATCGGCTGTCCCGGTCTGGACGGGCCATACATTAACCTGGCCATGAATCTGAAACCGGTTGGAACATTAAGTGTACGTACCCTCCAGTCTCCTGATGTTACCGTGGTCGCGTGTACTTTTATTAAGATCTCGTCGTCGTTTGCGGTGGGCTTTTGTATCTCCGTCCGGCGTAGAACCTCAGGCGGTCCATATTGTGTATAGACGATGGCTTTCATGGGTTATGCAATCGCGTCCCATTCTGGCAGGACGCTGTCGGCAGGACGCTTGTAGGCTAGGTTTTTTGAGGTCTTCCTTTGTGTCTGTTTGGACTTCGCAAATTGCTCGCGAAGCGCTTGGTAACGCAACTCTGACATTCCCGGAAAATTAAGTTTGGTCGGTTTATATTCTCGCGCCATGGTCGCCTCCAATCTGGCCCGTCGGTAGTTCCGCCGGAAGCGTTATTTTGGGGCTGGAATGAAGCGAGGTTGGGTCGGTTGCTCGATTCGACTCCTCGCTGACGCACTTCTTGGCGTTTTCAGTTAACTTGATCTTACCATATCTGCGGGATCGTGTGATCCCTTGGTCTGTTAGGCTGGTGGCTACTAGAGCAGTTTTTGAAATATTACCCACCATTTGTCTAGCATAGGGGTTTCACCCACTTTATATGGCTCTACAATCACTTTGGCGAATAAACTAGAGTATTAAGCCAGTTTTTGACGGTTGGCGGCAAGATTCGTAAGCATAAGCGATATAGGCAGTTTTTTGGCAGAATTCCTAAAGACGCCTGCATAAACTTTGAAGATTTTTGGAATAAGCACCAATTGTCGAGGGGTTTGCTTTACTATAGGGTTCCGCTTTGTGTGGTAACTTCGCACCCGGTGGGTGGTGTGAGCAATCTTTTGCGGCTGCTCGCCGGAGGGAAAGGAGTGTGATGCACAGAGTGGTTCTAATGGCGTTGGTCACCGTGGGAACGGCGGCTTACTTGGGTGGCACAGCGTCGGCCGGTAACAGAGAGTCCACCAAAGCAAGTCCGCGGCCAACGGTCCTGGCAAACACAAAAACCGATGTAAAAACCGTGGCGGCGCCCGTCCAGAAGCTGTATACCGTGCAGCCGGGTGATAACTTGTCGGCTATTGCTACGACCGAACAGCTGCCTAATTGGCAGCCGCTGTGGGATGCAAACCCGGGTTTGACTGACCCGGATTTAATTTATCCCGGCGAGCAGCTGACGGTGCCAATCGGCCCCACAACGCCCCGGCCGCTGCCAAGTGGCTACGTGAGTGGGAGTGAGCCGGTTACAACCGGCGGGTCAGGCGGTGTAGCCATGGGCACGTATGCCCAGCCGGCGGCGGCTGATTACGCTACAGGTGCCGGCGGATTGTTCGCGCGTATCCGGCAACGTGAGTCCGGCGGTAATTACGCCGAGAACACGGGCAACGGTTTCTACGGCGCCTATCAGTTTACAATCGGCACATGGGAGAGCATGGGCGGACACGGTCTGCCTTCCGACGCGTCGCCGGCTGAGCAGGATATGCGGGCGCAGATGCTGTATGCCGAGCGCGGCTGCGAGCCGTGGCCGAATACGTGTTACTAGTTCGAAGTTGAATTAGAAACTCGGCGGACGGCGGCCTGAAACATAGCGCCGCGTTCGCCGAAGTCCTTGAATAAATTGTAGCTCGGTGCTCCGCTTGACAGCAGACAAACGCGACCGGCTTTGGTATGGGCAGCGGCGAATCGTACCGCCTCTGTCATATCCGAAGTCTCAAAGTAGGTTTTGGTAATTTTGGGATGAGCGACTTCGACGGCAGCGCGAATTTTTGCGCCGGTGTCGGGGAACAGAACGAGGTTGCGAATGTCTGCCGTAGCAATGCGGGTGCCGAGCTCAGCGAAATTATATCCGCGATCGATGCCGCCAAGGATAATAGTGTCGACGCGGCCTTCGAGCGCGCTGAGCGCTGCCAGGGTAGATTGAGGCGTGGTAGCGGCTGAGTCGTCAACCCACTGGATGCCGGCGTGAATACCTAGGTCTTGCTGGCGGTGTGGCAGGCCGGTTGTGGCGGACAGCGCTCTAGCTGCGGTGTCTGTGTCCACTCCAAGGTGGGTTGACACTAAAAAGGCTGCGGCTAGGTCGCTGCGGCCTTCAGGGCTGTCTAGGGCCGGCGTCGGGCGGCCCGGGAAGTCGCGGGCGGTAAACGGTACTTTGCGGCCTGGGCTGGCGCTAGCGAGCCGGCGGCAGTCTTCTTGGGTATCGTTATAGAAAACGACATCGGCTTTATCCTGAAATTCGGTAATGTGGCGCTTAGCTTCTAGATAGGCTTCAAACGAGCCGTGGTAATCGAGGTGGTCGGGGTAAATTGAGGTGATCACTGCAGTGTGCGGGCTCGCATGCAGGCTTTCGAGCATATAGCTTGAAAGCTCAAGTACAAAAATGGTGCGGGGGGTAGCCTCAGGCAGGCGCGTGAGCATCGGTTCGCCGATGTTGCCGGCCAGGATGGTGCGTTTGTGGCCGGCAATGAGCGCCGTGTGGATCAGATGTGATGTAGTTGATTTGCCCTTGGTGCCGGTAATTCCGACCACGGTGACATTGTTTGGCAACGAATTTAAAAACAGCTCAGTGGCACTGGTAACGCGACCGGCCAGGCTGGCCGCAGGCCGCCACGGTAGGCCCGGGGTTTTGATAATAACATCGAAACCTCCGAGATGGTTTAGGTACTCCTCTCCCGTGATGAAGCCGGCATCCGAGGGCGGTTTGATCTCGTCGTTGGCGTCTGCAATCGTGAGCTTGGCAGTGGGAGCGTAGCGGCGCAGCATATCGAGCGTGGCCCGGCCTTCACGGCCAAAGCCCAAGATGCAGACCTGCTTGCCATCGAGTTCGCTGATCGTCATTGCACTCCGGCCCCCGCGAGGAGCTTGGCGCTGGCCGGGCTGGCTAGGCTCGGCTCGGGTGTAAGTAGGTCTTTCACAAGTTGTTGAGGGTCTTTTACGTTTGGCAGTACAGCTTGTGTGAAATCGTTCATGAGCGCGGTGTCTTTAAAACCGGGCTTGGTACGGGCCAGGTAAAAAGCAGCCTGTGTTTCTTCCGGTGTACCGACGCATTCGAACGGTTTGAAGCCCTCCACTCCCCACAGTTCACGGTAGAGCGGGCGTAAGGACCTGTCCTCAAAGAGGTTGTGGCCAAAGATTTTGGTAACGGTGGCTTCCGGCAGCCAGGCGGCCAGCAGCGCGAACGTGAAGGCGCACTTGGGACAGATACCGCACCAAACGCCGGCGTGCTCGTCGGTCGCTGCCAGCAGCCAGTTGCGGTTGCAGCTGGTGGCGAGTGGGAAATATTTGGGATATTTTGCAAAGAGTTTGGCGATATGGAGCTCACTTAAGGGGCGCACGAGATTGAGGTAGGCGATGTCGCCGGTGATGAAGCGACTGATGTAACTTCGCATAAGGTCTTCCGCTCCCTGACTCTTGCTCCATTGGTGGTTTACCTCCATGCCGAGATAGTCAACATTGCCGTAGCTGGAGCTGCGCTCGGACGAAAATGCTACGCCGTCAAAACCGGCTAACAGGTTGACGACAATGCTGAGAAACGAGATGTAAGCCGTGATGGGTACATGGCCGTTGTAGGCGCCGGCTTCATTGAGCTTGAATAGCTCGGGGTCGAGGGTGCGGTCGAGCTCGATCAGCGGCAACTCGGCGGTTTGGGCAAGCTCGGTAATGAGCCGGTGGCCACGAAGGCGAAATAGCGTTTGGTTAAGGCCGGTTTTGCGCAACAGCTCGACGGTCACCAATGAATCCTTACCGCCGCCGAACGGTACCAGGAGATGCTGTGCTGTGGATTTGGTTTGCAGTGGCTTGACCGCGGGCTCCGGTGCCGTTGCTGGAAAATTGATAAGTCCGTGAAAGTCGATCCGGTTGCGGTAAAAGAACTCCCCCAGCCCGTGGGTGTACAGGGTGTTCCAGAATTTGGCTTGCTCAGGGCTTAATGCGCCGCTTTTAACCTCAATCGTCTTTGGGCAATAGGTTTTGAAATAGCTAACACCACCGGCCAAATGTAAGGCAAATAGTGCTGCCGGCAGATCGGGATGGCTGGCCAAGAGGAGCAGATCGGCCGGCAGGCTGATTATTTCCTCGAAATGGATGGCGTTGTCGAGACTGTAGTGCAATATGATGCGACGATTTTCAAGCTCAAGTTCGTATGATTCAAAAATAAAGCGATCGTATGTCGGCATGTATATAATTATGACACCATTGACGTATGTTGCAAGGTTTGGCAAAATGGGGAGCGAATGACTGTGTTGTCGTCAGATGGATGTTGAGCTGACAAACCGCCGGGTAGTGGCGGTAGACGGAGGGACGGCCAGCGGTAAAGGCCGCCTGGTGGATGAACTAGCCCGTTTGCTCCGGGCAAAAGGGGTTCCTGCGCTCCATCTCTCGACCGGCTCGTTATACCGAGCCGTAACGTATGCTGGGTTGGAGTATGCCAAACAACACGTGTCCGGGCGGCGCGCGCTTGGTGCGGCTGAGCTGACATCAAAGTGCGTTGCGGGTGTGCGCAAGCTCGATGCTGCTCCCCTGCTGCGTTTGGCCGGCGAGCGCGACATTACGATGCACGGCGGCGTAGTCTGGCTGGATGGCGGCCCGGCCAACGTAGAAGTGCAGTTGAAAGGCCCAGGCGTGGGTACGGTGATACCGCACGTCGCATCATTTCCGGAGGTGCGTGAGTTTGTAAATATTACAACACGCCGGCAGATTAACGAATTTGATGGTTATCTGTTGATCGACGGCCGCGACATCGGCTATGTGGTTGCGCCGGATGCGCCGCTTAAGTTGTTTTTAACGGTTTCGCCGGAAATTGGAGCGCAGCGCTCAATTGAGCATACGGCGGCCGAAATTGTGGCCCGTGATACGGCTGACCGAGCGCATAAGCATGGGGCGCTGCAGGCGGAACATGATCTTGCGCCCGAAGTGCATGTGATTGCAACCGATGATCTAACGCCTGAAGGCGTGCGGGATAAGGCCTATCGCTTTATGCGGCACGTCTGGCCCGAGTTACCTGTACTATAGAGCTTTTGACTTGTCTGTCATAAATGATTACGCTGGTGCAATCCGACATGAGGGAGGATTGATGAGCCCAGCGGATCAGGTTCCGCGTACGCGACTAGTTGAGCTGCCCGAGCTTTACCGCGCGCGGGTGGGCGCGGCTCTATCACTACGTGGATGGCTTCGCGCTCCTCGTCTCGGCGCGGTCGAGGAGCCGGAAATGGATTGGAGGCTCGAGGTTTCCGCACCTGATGGTGCCTTCTGGTTTATCGTAGTCTCACGGGCAGAAGGTTTGCCGGTCTGGCGACGGGCCGGGCAAAATGAGCCACCGGTGCGGAGCGGCTACTTTTTCGGGGAGGCCGAATACATACTGCCGGGGTTCGGGCCGGCCGCTTGGCCCTGCTTGGCGCTTCGGACCAGAGACACCGAGTATGCAGATCTAGCGATTCGGGTCTGGGACTTCACTGCCGTCGACCGGGTCGGTTAGTGCGGTTTTCGCGGTACGATATGTTGGCCGCTCGACCTGGGCGGCCAACATATCTCAGCTACCCTCAGTTATTATCATTGTTGCCCAAGCTTTAGCATTTTGGTACGGTAGACGTTGCTTTGAGCGCTTCTTTCACAATCCGAATGTGAGCTTACGGATTGTGTCTCGCCCGCGATGAAGGGAGCTCCCATGGGAGCACAAACGCGACGGCTGTGTTTGCTGCTGGTACTTGTGATCCTGTGTTTGCCGGGGCTACTGGTGCCGGCGGCCCTGGCCGGAACTACGCCGCAAGCCATACAAAGTGCTGCGCCTCCGGTTACCACTTCCCCGCCGGCCTCCTCTCTCGTGCAGCAAGTCGATGCACTGGTTGGGCCGAGCTTGGATTTCCTTAGTATTACAGCCACGGGCACGGTTGACGTGCCGTGGAGCGACGGTAGTACACGGCGTGTAGTTGTCACGCCGGGCTTCCAGGCAACCGTATTTTGCTCCGGGTCAAATATCTCGGATGCCGGTCTTGTACTAACGGCCGGTCACTGCCTCGATCCAGCTGAGTTTATCAATGTGCTGATTGATGCAACCTACAACTACCTGCTGCAAAACCAGCAAATACCATCTGGGCTGACGCCGGCTGACGCCGAGGCCGACTGGACAGTGGAGACTGGGACGATTCAGCTTTCGGTCAACGTGTACCCGATGGTCGGAGCTGCAACCGTGGGCGACTCCGGCCCGATGGTGGCGAACGTTCTATACGACGAGCCACTTAGCCAGGGCGATGTGGCGGTTCTCGTGGTGAGCTTGCCTGCGGGCATGACTCTGCCGGCGCTGCCATTGGCGGCAGCTGTGCCGCCGGTTGGCACTGCGGTTGTATCGGCCGGTTTTCCTGGGAGCACCTTCGGTGCCAGCACTGCCAACCTTGGCACGCTCGTGCCTTTTTATGGTGTCGGCAACACTGAGAGCGAAGAAGTCATCGGGAGCGCCTACTTTTTTCCTGTCAGCTCAACGATTGCAGAAGGTATGTCCGGTGGCCCAACGGTTGACCTGAGCGGCCAAATCGTCGGCACCAACTCGCTCATTCAGAGCAGTAATTCGCAGGACGAGAAGATCAGCGCGATCACCGACATTAGCCATATCCAGTCGGTAATTACGCGCCACGGCTACACGGCGCGGCTGAGCACGGCGGATGTGTTGTGGCGGACCGGTATGGCCGATTACTGGAAAGGGTTGTACCGCGAGGCAGTGGGCCAGCTGCGGCTGGTGTTCGCGATGCAGCCGGACAATCTGCAGGCGCAGCACTATCTGGCGTTGGCACGGGCAGACGAGCCCCTGGAACAAGAGCCCAAGCCAAGCCTAACGGTAAGCTCCAAGCCGACGAGTAGCCTAAAGCCGGCCCTGGCGCCCCAATCGGCGACATCGGGGCCGATCCGGCAGCATTCGACCCGCACGTGGCTGTATATCACCCTTGCGGTAGCGCTCATTCTGGGGACCGGCGGGATCATTGCTTGGCGGCGCCTCATTCGTCCCGGTATGCGCCCGAGGGTGGGCCGGGGCCCCTGAGCCAAACATCGGTTTGCGCATGTGAAGTACTCAAAGCTGCAGGGCCGCCGGTACATGTTGCCGGCGGCCCGAGAGCCTGACTTCAACTTGGATTTAAATTAGTTTGCTAATAATTCCGGCCAGCTGGCTCGGAACAATGTCGGCCTTAATGATGTAGCCGTCAGCCTGGGCACGTAGAGCTTCCTGGCTGGTTTTGTTTTGCGCTAAGTTGGTGAGAATGACAATTTTGGTCTCAGGGTGGCCTTGGCCGTCGTCGCCGCGCAATACCCGTAAGACTTCAATACCCGTTTTCTCCGGCATCATGATGTCGAGCAAAATAAGACTGTAGTGCCCTTCCAGGGCTTTTTTAAGACCTTCGTTGCCGTCATACGCAAAGTCAACGTGATAGCCGGCGTGCTCGAGCACCCGGGCATACATCTCGGCAATTGGTTTGTCATCTTCAATGAACAGAATGTTTTTTGATCCAGCCATGGGCACCTCGTGAAATGGTTGTGGTGGTTTCATTATCCTTGGGAGCATCAGTTAGTGCAACCGGCCTCAGCGGCAGGTGGAACGTAAAGGTAGTACCCTCGCCTTCGATTGACTCCACCCAGATAGTGCCGCCGTGGGCTTCGACAATCGACTTGCAGATAAAGAGGCCCAGGCCGGTGCCGGCGGTCGTGGCCTTCATGGTGTTAACCCGAAAGAACTTGGTAAACAAATGCGATATGGCGGCAGCTGGGATGCCGACGCCGTTATCGGTAACTTTGGTTTCAATGCCGTCGCCGCGGAGCTCAACGCTGATTTCAATCGCGCCGATGCCGCTCGCAGTATGAGCGAAGGCATTATCGATCAGGTTGATGAGTACTTCATGAAGTGCGCTGGCGTCGGCGGAGAGTGTCGGTAGCTTGAGCGGCAGCATGAGTGTGAGGCTGCGGCGCTGCTGTTTCGCACGTGGTTGCAGATTGTGCACAAATTCTTTGAGAAATTCAGCGTAATTAATGGGCTCGGGCTGGTAGCCGAGTTCGCCGTGCTCGATGCGCGAGACGTTGAGTAAGTTGCGCATCAGGCCTGAAAGCTGCTCGGCCGAGGTAACGGCGTGCTTGAGAAAGCCGCGGTCGGTGCGCGACAGCCCTTTGGCTTCGGCGGCTAGGATATCGAGGTAGCCTTTGATTTCGGTCAGCGGTGTGCGGAGTTCGTGGGCGGCTAACGCCACGAAGTCGATTTTCATTTGATCGAGCTGATGGGTAGAGGTCAGGTCGTGGAACGTGACGAGTGTGGCGATGCCGTTTGGATCGTCGCTCAGCACGACGGCTTGCACGTCCACGTACAAACTCTGGCCGTCGGCGCGGTAGAGCTCAAGCTCGTGCCAGCGGCCGATGTGTTCGGCTTCGGTCCCTTGCTGCGCCAACCAGCGGGTCATAACGAGCTCACCGTGGGCGCGGAATGGCAGGACTTTTTCGGCCAGCTGCCCGGCCACTTCCTCAATACTGCGGCCGGTTAGTAGACTGGCGGCTTTGTTAAAAAGGATGATGCGGCCGGCCTTATCGAGTGCGAAGACGCCGTCGGTCATGGAGTTCAGTACGCTATGGAGCTTGCCGCGTTCGGCCGCAATGAGTTGGGTTTCGCTGGTCTGCTCCGACAACGTCTGCTGGAGCTTAGCCGCCAGTGCATCAAGCGCCTGGCCAATTTCGGCAAATTCCTTGGCACCCCGAATCTCCGTCCGGGCCCTGAAGTTACCGCGCACGAGTTCGAGGGTGGCACGATGGATGTCGCGCACTGGTTTGGCGAGCAGCTCGGCAAACACAAAGCTCAGTGCCACAGCCGGCAGCACACCTAGCATCATCACCGGTAGTACGAACGAACTCAAGCCAACAAACTGCAGGCTATTGTTTGAGTCTTGGGAGGAGACATACCAAACCGCGCCCACAATGAGGGCCGGTACGATCGAGACGATAAAAAACAGCGCGAGCGTCTGGCGCTTGAAGCGGTTCGACCTGAGATCCATACCTATAATTCTAATGCTTGTGCGGCCGACGCGCTAGTTCATGGTACAATTTAAATCTATAAACAGGAGTGAGTGAGTGAATTCGAAGTGGATTGCGGTGGGCGTATCGGTTGGCCTTATTGTGGTGATTGTGGGCGCCGTGGCTTTGTTACAGGCCAGTTCCAAGCCCAAGGTCGCTCAGGCTACAAGTACGCCGGCGTCGCAGGCTTCGTCTTCCGGCTCAAGCGATAAATTGCAAATTACTGATGAAAAAGTTGGTACCGGCGACGAAGCCGTGGCCGGTAAATCGGTCTCAGTGAGCTACACTGGTACACTCTCAGACGGCACTGTGTTTGATTCAACTGCCAAGGACGGTGGTAAGCCTTTCACGTTCACCCTCGGGGCCGGTCAGGTCATCAAGGGCTGGGACGAGGGCGTGGTCGGTATGAAGGTCGGCGGCGTGCGCAAACTAGTAATTCCTCCGGATCTCGCTTATGGATCTCAAGGCGCCGGCTCGACTATTCCGCCGAATGCTACGCTGACGTTTGAAATCACGCTGCTAAGCGTACAGTAATTTTTCTATAGCTCCTGTAGTACTTCGCGCAGGTCGTGAATGTGATGGTCACCGTGCTCTGATCGGAACGTAATGTTCGGATGGGCGTATAGATAGCCGATAGCGCCGACGGCCTCGGCTAGTGCCATGTCTCCGCCGGAGTCACCAATGACGATCAGCCGGTCGTAGGCTTTGTCGGCAACATAGCTTTCGACCGCCATTTGTTTGGTGCGCGTGGCGTTTTTGGCATGCTGATTAACGGCAATGGCATTATTTGCTCCAAAATAATCGCCAAGGCCGAGCGCGTCCACATAGAATGGTACTGATTCGTCTTTGGTGTTTGAGAGTAGTACTTGATGGTGCCGAGAGCGGTGGATAGCGTCGAGCGTTTCAACGGCATGCGGCGCCGGTACCATGTAGTCGGCCACGATTTTGGCTCCGGCTGGGCTGTTGGATAGCGCGAAGCATGCCTCCTGGAGCTCAAAGTGGCGATCGGACGGCTCGTTTGGCAAGAGATATTCGAAGTATTGAAACCACTTGAGGCCGTAGAGCTTGAAAACGTCGGTGTCGCTAAAGCGCTCATGGTAGCCGAAACGCTCCAGGATCTGGTTTGACATATCAACTGCAGCCCGCTCATTCCCCTGCTCGAGTGTGCCATGGAGGTCCCAGATAAACAGCTTCATAAAGCTTAGTATAAGCAGTAGCTGTGGGTTGATAATACTTGATTTTTTATTGTTTTTATGCTATTATCTCTTCAATCCGCTGGGATCCGTCTGGTGGTGCATCAAGGAGACATCATGGTTACTGCGAGGCACGAGCTTTTCAAGACGCTCTCTCGGCTAGGCAATGGCCTAATCGAGAAAAACGGCGAGGAGCCGGGCACGTGGGAAATCTGGTTCGCGGGTGACGATTACGGTCTCACCCCGGAGCAGTTCAGGGCTCTCTGCGAAGACAACGAAGATGGGTATATGTACGAGTCGCACTGCATTGCCAGGTTTGAGGGAGACGCGATGGTTTCGCGCATCTCGACCGGCCACGAACAGTACGGGCTCAACGTCCTGACCATGTTCCTGCGTATTTTCCAGGAGCAGGCCAAGCTGATCGATCCCGATCCGTACATCGTAGATGTCGAGTTTGACCTCCGAGTGAACGGAGAGCAAATCGATATCGACGTTATTGCGGTCGAGATCGGCAGCGACAGTCAGGGCATGACCGACCCAGAGTTGCCGCTGCACCGGTGGTGTCTGGGACGCTTTGTGTACGACCCGGTGCAGCAATGCATCGCGGCCCGCGAAGTGAGGCCGAAGCCCGTGAGGGGTCGGCCGTCGTGGGAGTCGTTCTCCTAATTTAGGGGGCGACTAGCTTTACCTTTGAGTTTTCCTTGGCGTATGGCGTTTTTAAGCGCCACAAAGTGTGTTTGTAGCTTCATGAACAATGCAGCTGCGAAGTTTAGACGATGTGCTCACGATTTGAAGTGAACACGGGACGTTGCCGGTAGGCGGCGTCCCCTTTTCATTTTTGTAGGTCAATCTTGCCGATGAGCGTCGCAGTATTGGGCGGTGTGCGAGTTTTGGCAGAATTCGTAGCCCACGACTGCGTGGAGGTTGGCGAAGTACGGCGCCTGCTGTTGGCCGCGACTAGTAGTTGGGCCAGACGCGATGCGAATTTGAACGGGAATGGTGCCGACACCTAAGCTGTCCACTACCCGGAAGCTGCCGCGCGAGAGATCGATGACACGGCCGGTCCAGACGGCCGGTCCGTAATCATTTACCAGACAGACAACATGATTGTCGTTGTCGAGGTCGGTGACGTCGAGGTAGGTGCCGCGAGGGAAGGTACGTGAGGCGCAAGTGAGGGCGTCGGGCTCAGGGAGGCCGAGTGCGTACCACGAGCCTCGGCCGGATTGTACTACCGGGCCGTCCGCGGGTTCAGGTGTGGGCGCCGGCGCCAGTACTGGGGCTTGGATTTTGATGCCACCGGTGCCGTCGTGGATCGGCACACTTACGGTTGGCTTATTAAGCGTGATGGCATACGACAACGAGCCGGTTGAGATCGTCGCTAGCCCGATCAAAAAGGTACGCAGGATGTGGCGGGAAGTTTTCTTTTTGACCAGCTTCTTTTTGGTGAGGACGTGGCGGATACGCCGTTTTGTTTTGGCCTTCATCTAGCTTTCTTTTACCATAACCGGGATGGGTGGTCAAATTTTTGTGCCCCGGGGTCGCTTGACTCCCGGGGCACCCATACTGGACTGTGACTGATTATGAATGGTAGGTGTCTCTTCGGATGCTAGTCGCCGAACACGTCGCGCCAGGGCTCTAGGCACGCGGCGCGAGCGGCTGGGGTCAGCTGTGGACCCCCCACTGCTTTGTTGACCAGGCCGGCATCGAGACGCGCGATCGCGGCGAGCCCGACGTGGTACGAAAATTTCAGCGCTTCGGCGCCACCGAACCCGAGCCTACTGGCGATTCGTTCGGCAAGGAGCCGGATCGCACCGGCTTCGGTCAGGACTGACTCCCGGGAGACGGTAGCCCATGCCTGACCCCACGAGATTGAGCTTGCCGGCTGCCAGGTGAGGCGCCGGATCTCATCGGTGCTCATGGCGAGGAGCCGCTTCACTACGAATACGCCGGCCCTGGACGCGATGCCAAGTATTCCGGCTACTTCAGCGCATGTGAATACCACCTCGTCTGTGGATTCCACGTCGGCGACTTCCGGCTTTGGTTTCGACCTGGTGGACATCAGCTTCCTTTCTAATATTCGTTTGACCTGGACTGATAGTATTAAACCATTATAAAAACAAAAATGAGAGCAAGGCGCTCTCATTTTCGTGCGAACGTTTGACTAGCTAGACGACCGCTGCGTCGAAGGCTTCCCAGTCGGCCTGGCCAACAAACTTGGTTAAGTTGCGGCCCTGATAGCTGCCGCGCAGGGCGTAGCGGACCTGAACCTTACCGGCCTTGGTGGTGCGCTCGTACTTGGTTTTCTTAACATCGGACTCGGGAACATCGACCTTTTGGCGGGTCTTTACATCGTAGAACGAAACACTCATGAGTTGACCTCACTCTTACGTGTCTGCACTATAGGGCACGCGTGAGGCGCTTGTCAAACTTGTTGGCTTGGGTACGGGAGCAAGGTTGGATTCCCATCTGTTGAAGGATTAACCGGCAAGAACTTTGACAGCCCGTGTAAGTCGGAACATAACCGTTCTTTTGCCAAGTACGGCGAGCGTTTCGAATAGTCCGGGGGCAGCCGTGCGATCGGTGACGGCGACTCGGATGAGACTAAAAAAATGACCAGGTTTGAGCCCGTCCGCCTCAGCGAAGCTTCTTATTTTGACTTCCAGTGCTTCGACTGTCCAGTTGGACTCCTCAATGCGATCGAGCTCACGGGCGAGACTGTCCAGGCGTGATTGCGCAGTTTTGGCGTCGTAGTTCTTGGTCAGCAATTTTTGATAGTCTGGTACGTCGACTGCTTTTGTATCCATGAAAAAGAAGTCAGTTAGTTCGGGCAGGTCAGATAATTTGGTCAGACGGTCGTAAACGAGCGCTAAGACGTCCTTGCGGTTAGGGGTCGGAAGTTGATTACTAGTTTGTGGCCAGAAGGGCTCACAGCGCGCGACGAGCTCATCTGGGTCGGTTTGCCACAGTTGGCGGATCATTTTGCCATTGACCCAGGTGAGGCGCTCGAGATCGAAGCGGGCTGGACTTTTTTGGATGCGATCCAATGTGAAGCGCTCAATCAGCTCGGGCGTGGTGTAAATTTCCTGTGTGGTGCCGTCGTTCCAGCCGAGGGTGGCAAGGTAGCTGCGCAGGGCTTCGGGGAGATAGCCTTCGTCGACGTATTCCTGTATTGAACGCGCGCCCTCGCGCTTGGAGAGCTTCTTGCCGCCGGTGGGGCCTTGAACAGCCGGAAGGTGGGCAAAGATGGGTGGCTGCCAGCCGAAAGCGGCATAGAGCAGAAGATGCTTGGGTGTGGAGGGGATCCATTCGTCGGCACGCAGTACGTGGCTGATTTCCATGAGGTGGTCGTCGACCACGTTCGCAAACTGATAGGTCGGGTAGCCGTCGGCTTTTATGGTTACGAAATCGTCGAGGTCTGCGGTCTTGAACTCGAGGCGTCCGCGCACGGCGTCATCCCAGACGACAACTGCGGGCTCATCCGGGATGCGGAAACGCAGTACGTGTGGTTCGGCGTCGGTTTTTTGGTTTTCGGGAATAAGGCAATGGCGGTCGTATTTGAACGCAATACCTTTGGCTTGGGCCTCTTCGCGCAGTTTGCTTAATCGTTCCGGACTGCACCAACAGCGGTAGAACGCGCCGGACTTTAGGAGTTCCTGTGCGTGTTTGCCGTAAATCCCCTGCTGTTTGCGCTCCGATTGGATATAAGGGCCAAATTTCCCGCCCTGCAGCGGGCCTTCATCCGGAGTTATGCCGAGCACGTCGTGACTGGCGTAGATTTGATCAGCGGCGCCCTCAACCAGGCGGGCACGATCGGTATCTTCAAGACGCAGCACGTAGGTTCCGCCGGTGTGGCGTGCCCATAGCCAGTTAAAGAGTGCGGAGCGCATGCCCCCGATGTGGAGTAGGCCGGTGGGGCTGGGCGCAAAGCGGACACGGACAGGCTGATTCGTGCTTGACATGGACCTTATTTTATAGCCCGAGTGCGCTGGGGTCAATTTGCGTCCACTCTCCCCCATCCTCACGGTAGAGATTGGTACGCAGACTGGTTTCGGTTGGGTCGTAGACGTTTTCGTAACGCACGCTTGCCCCGGCCCGGCGGGCGCCGATGGTCTTGCGATCGATAATAGCCGGGCCAACGACCCGCTCGAGCTTGTAGCTATCCCCTCCTCGCTCAAACACCACAAACGAAACGTGCTCGGTGAGATCTTTAGTACCCTCTACGGCGCGGGTGGCGCGGCCGTGGTCTTTCAGGCCGAATTTGGCTTCAATGGCATCAACGATACGGTCCCAGGCGTGATCTTCCGGCATAGCAAGTCCCCTTTTGATTTATTATAGACTATAGACGATTTTGAGGATTTGATCGCGGCTGAGCTGCGAGGCGCCTTCAAGTTGGTACCAGATGCCGTGATTGACCCAGGTGGCGTTGTTATTGCCAAATAGATAGATGGTGAGGCCTTGGCCGTTGACAGCCGCATAATCGTCGGAGGCCTCGGAGACATAGTCGTCGAGCAGCGAATTGTTGTCCCAGGTGGTTCGTGACTGAGCGATGGTGAGTGGAGTTTGGGCCGACGGGCTCGTAAATTTGAGCGTGATAACACCAGGGGCGGTATTCGTGGAGGCCAGAGTGTAGCTTGACGGTATAAAGCTTGGCAGTGTGGCGCTGATGCCGGCCTTGGCGTCGGCACCTTGGAGTGCCAGCTTGGGGTAATTGTTGAACCAAATATAGCCGCCCATGATCACAACAATCGCGGTTGCAGTGGCCAAACGACGTTGGTGCAGGCTGAGTGCGCGGCGGCGGTGATTAGGCCGAGGCGGCTTGTGTTCAACCGGTGGCAGCGGGGTGAGGTGCGTCATGGCCTCGTGTTGGGTGACGGTGTGCGGCGGCATGGTTTGCAAGGGCTGTAGGGGCACGGCTGCAGCCGGCGACTGAACGGCCGTTCTGGCTACTTGCGGCGCGGGCGTTTGGGCCTGCGGCGGGGTGGGAGCTGCGTTGGCTGACCTGGAACCGGCAAAGCGGCCAATAGCCGGACTGCGAGAAATTTGCTTGGCTTCGCGCAGCCTGTCCTGAAGGCCGGGTTCAGGTACAGCATGTCGGCGCGGCTCGACGATGGGTGCAGCCGTGGCCCGCGATTGGTGATGATGTGAGATTTGATCGGTAGCACGATTTGCCGGTGCCGGCTTGGGTTCGGTCATGGCCGACGCGCGCAGGTCAATAATGTTGTGCTCGGTTGTGCGTCTGTGCAGGAGGGCTGCGGGTTTGGCTACCGGCTGTCTAGCGGAGACGACCGGTCGGCGTTTTACGCTCAGATCGAGCGTGCGTGGCTGTGGTTTGTCAGGAGTGGCCGGCCTTACTGTGTCTGTCTGATCATAGGGATTTCCACAAAGGGTACAGTAATCATCACCGCTAAGGCGGAGCGGTTTGGTGGTCTGTCCGCAAGTTGCACAATGCATGATTATGCTTATGGTATAACAGTTTTAGTGAGCGTAAAAGAGGTGCTAGCGATTTCGCCAGACTCGGTACATGAAACGTGGAATGGCCAGCTGGCGTTTGAGGCGCCTTGGCTCTTGCAGAAGACGCCACAGCCATTCTAGGCCCAAGCGCGATGTCCACACCGGAGCTTTGGATAAACTGCCACCAAAGGCTTCATAGTCGAACGTTCCGCCCTCGCCCAGGCTGAGGCCATGATCCAGGTGAGCGCCCAGGTGAGCGCCCACCTGGTCTTGGAGTGGAAAACCCATACCCACGAGGATGATGTCGGGATTTGCCGCACGGACGGCTTCGACGAGACCTGCGAGCCATTGGTCTGAGACATGGCCGTATGGCTGGCTGTGATCACGACCGGAATGTGTGCCCGCGATGACGAGGTTGGGAAAGGCTTTTTGTAGGGCGGCGGCGGTGTGCGCAATGGAGCCGGTTTTGGGATCACCGACGAGATATAATTGTCTTTTTTGTTCAGCGGCTTTGGTTAGCAGCAGCCAAGTGAACGTAATTCCGGCTGTGCGGTCGGGCAGCGGCCAGGTTAGTTTGCCGGGAGCCAGTACGATTTGAAACAGGGTTAACCAAAAACGCCGGACCTTGCGCGGGCCGGCATAGAGGAAATGTGCGGCCCAAGTGAGGGCGACACCGTCGGCCAGCGAGAGCTCAGCGCCGTTCAAGAGGTCTCGGACGTTTGCGTCGTGATAGGCACGGTCGAGGAATTCAACGTAAGGTTTTACCACGTAGCCGGCGGCGTGGCCGGGTGTGGCATGCTCAATGATGTAATCAACGGCGTCGGCGTTTGAGATGGCATCAACTTCGACGCCGAGGATATCGAGTTTGTCAAAATCAGTTTGCTTAGACATGCGAGCTTGCTTTCATTCCGGCCAGGCCGCCGGCCAGCGTCCAGGCGATGAGCGCGGTTGATGAGTCGGTCCAGGCTGGCAGGACGAGGGCCACAATGCCTACGCCAATGAGCGCGGCGGCGGTGGCGTAACCGACCGGCGGGGCTTCCGGCCAGACGGTTCGTATGAGCAGCACGAAGAGGACAACGAAAACCAAGGCTCCCAGCAATCCGATTTCGTAGCCGAGTTGGAGGTAATAGTCTTCAATGATATGCAGTGTGCCGGCGTGGAAAGTCGCAGGCCCGGCGGTGCCGGCACCGTGGCCGAGCGGATCTGTAATTACGTCGTGCAGTCCGGCTGCTAGCGACGAGGCATGCTGCGAATCTGAGCTTGGGCGCATGGTGGCCGTTGAGCCCTGATGGAAGAGATAGGTGCGGAGGCGGGTACTGTGGCCGGCCACCACCACAAGCCCGAGTGTGACCACCACTGCGGTGATTGCTAGTCCGCTGAGCAACCAACGTCGGTTGCGAACCGGCATCGAGGCTGCGAGTGTGAGTACCATAGCGAGCCCTGCACCAGCCCAGGCTCCACGCGAATATGTGCCCGCGAGCACGACGAGCCCGGCAGCCGTTAGGACGAGCCACCACCATTGCCGGCGGCGGATAGCCAGCACCAGGCTTAGGCATAACGGCAAAATGAGATACGTACCGAGCTGGTTGGGGCCACCGAGTGTTGCGGCAAACCGCGGCGTGTTTGTACCCGAAATGAGCTCATAGGGTAGAAGCGTGGCCGGTCCATAGCCAAAGCGGTCCAGGAAATTGAGTGGCAAAACGAAGAGCTCGAGTAGCCCAAACCCGATTACGACCGCACTCGTGGCCAGTATTACGTTCACGGCCCGGTGCACAAACCGGCTATCAGCAACGAGTGTAGCGATGACGGCCGCCAGTAGGAATTCGAGGTCGGTTTTGAGACCAAAGGCAACCGCGGCGAGCGGCGGCCGGGTAACGGCGGTAACGAGGAGCGTTACGAGCGCGAAGGCGGCCGTTGCCATTACCCAGGGTTTTCGCAAGCGTTCGAGGCGGGCCGGTTCGCGCCACACCAATAACGCGGCTAGGGCAGTGAGCACGATTAGTAGCACTTCTTTCCAGGCCTCGATCTCGGTTTCGTGACTAAACAGGTGCCCCAGCCACACGCTCAAAAACGCGTGGAACGGCATGATCGCCATCAGTACTACTAGTCCGAGCTGAATGGAACGCTCGTGTACGGTTGCGATCTGGGTTGTCTTGGCCTTGTTCATGTCTGGCTATTAGTCGAGCCGTTTTAACTCTGGCTTCAAAATTTGATCTGGGTTACCAGTAGCAAGGCAGATCGTCCCTGCCTCGTAATGGTCGCTGCAAAGCTTGCCTGCTAGATGGTCGAGCTCGTGGAGCAGGATACGTGTGAGGATATGGTCCGGCGTTATGGTTTTGGATTTGCCGTCAAGCGTGAGATAGCTAAATGTGGCGGCCCACGGCCTGATAACCTCCCCCAAAATGAGCGAGGCCGACGAAATACAGGCTTCGGGATAGATCCCTCTCCCTTCTGAGCTATCTGCCTTAGGGTTAACGTAAACTTCTGGACCGGTGTCGAGCCATACAAGCACCAGTTGCTTTGATATGCCGAGTTGGTTGGCGGCCAGACCGCGGCCGACGCCGGTCTTGGCGCGATAGGCAGTTAGGAAATCGACAAGCTGATCTGCCCAGGTTTTAGCTTGGCCTGAGCTAATTTCTGATTCTGTGACGGGCCTGCAGGGAGTGGTTAGTACAGGGTCACCAAATAACCGGATTGGCAATGTAGCAGTGAGCCATTCGGCCTCTTGTAGTGCGGTCGCGATCGGCGAGGCTTTCATTTGACGGCGACCAGGCTCCGTTTATATTCTTCCAGGTTGTCGAGCGCAATGCCGGTGCCACGGGCGACGCACAACAGCGGCTCTTCACCGACGACGCACGGCACGCCGGTGACTTGGGTGAGCATTTTGTCGAGGTTTTGCAGCAGTGCTCCGCCGCCCGTTAGTACCATGCCGCGGTCAATGATGTCGGAGCTGAGTTCAGGCGGCGTTTGTTCGAGTACAACGCGGATGGCTTGAATGATTTTTTCAAGTTCGTCTTGAAGCGCGCCGGCGATTTCGTTGGCCTTTATCGTGATGGTTTTTGGTAGGCCGGCCACAATGTCGCGGCCGCGGATTTCCATGGATTTGTCGCGAGTCAGGAGGAGCGCCGACCCAAGGGTCTGCTTAATGATTTCGGCCGTGCGGTCGCCAACGGCTAGGCCATATGTGCGGCGGATGTAATCGGTGATAGCAGAATCGAGGCGGTTGCCGCCGACCCGGATTGAGTGTTGGGCCACAACGCCGCCGAGGCTCAGGATGGCAATCTCGGTGGTGCCGCCGCCGATATCGACTACCATGTTGCCGGCCGCCGAGGCAATGGGAATACCCGCGCCGATGGCCGCGGCTACAGGTTCACGAATGATATAGGCAGCGCGCGCTCCGGCGGCCAGGGTGGCATCAATGACCGCTCGCCGTTCGGTACTCGTGGCACCGGCCGGCACACATACCATTACATCCGGCCTCCTGAGCCGCCAACCACCCGAAACTTTAGCGATATAGTGTCGGATCATGGCCTGGGTGATGCGGTAATCGGCAATGACACCGTCGCGCAGCGGACGGCTGGCTTGGATGGTATCCGGCGTACGGCCCAGCATCTCCTTGGCATCAGTGCCGATGGCCACGATTTTGTTGCTGTCGTCGATGGCAACCACGCTCGGTTCGTTGATTACAATCCCTCGCTTGGGCACGTATACCAAAACATTTGCAGTTCCGAGGTCGATGGCAATGCGTTTGGCAAACATAGTTCATAGTATAGGTGTTCTGCTATACTACGGCCAGTTCAAGCTATGCTGCGAAAAATCTTGCTGGTTATGGGATACGTTGGCCTGACCCTCTTGGTCGTGGCTTTTACCGTGGCGCTGGTGGCTTACGGCAATGATTATTCCTACGATTTCGCGACCCACAAGATTATTCAAAAGGGTCACGTTATTTTGCAGTCGACGCCGCGCGGCATTGTAGTGGTGGCAGACGGCAAGACCCTGCACAAGAAAACCCCGTATCAGGCGGCCTATAAGGTTGGCGAGCACACCTTCGAGCTTTCCAAGGCTGGTTTTTGGCTGTGGCAAAAGACACTCCAGGTCGTAGCCGGGCAAGTGACACTGGCGCAATACGTTATCTTGGTGCCAAAGAAACCAGCCGCCACGGTTCTTGATAACCGAACGCAGATTGTCGCCCAGTCGATGTCAAAAGACCACCGGCACCTCGCCTATATCACCGGTGGTCCGGATGCCGCAGTATATACGCTTGATCTCGGTAATCCGAAACCGGTTAAGGTCTACGTACCAGCCGCGGCGACGCCGGTGGCCGGTCCTGAGACGCTCACTGGTATTGCGTGGTCGGACGATGCATCGCACTTGTTGGTGAGCTCAACCATCAATGGTCAGCCCGAATACCGACTGTTGGACGCCGGTGGCGGCGCACCAATTGACCTGACATCCGAATATCAGGAAAACTTTTCCGGCCTGCAGTTTGCTTCCGGCAGCTCGTCGCAATTTTATTGGATCAGCGCCGACGGCCTACGCCGGCTTGATGTGAGTGCACAGTCGATTAGTGGCGTGCTGGCCGACCACGTCTCGCAGTTTTGGGTTATCCCGGGCCGGGTGCTCTACGTGCAACAAACCTCGCTTGGCCAATCGTTATGGAGTATTGATTCGCATGATAAGCATCAAGAATTGATTCAGGCGTTACCGGCTAGTCCTTCGTATGCTGTGGCTTATTCAACCTACTTGGATCAGGACGAGCTGGCAGTGGTTCCAGGAGCGACCGAAACCGGTACGCTCTACTCAGACATTTTTAGTGATACTCCGGTGGCCAAGACCCTTGCCCACGGCGTGACCGGGGCGAGCTTTGCGCCGGACGGCCACGTGGTAACATTTACCGGCCCGACCTCCATGATTACCTACGACCTTGAGGCATCGCAAATCGAAAATCGATTGATCCGCTACTCGATCACCGACCAACCAGGCACGTTTGAGAACATGACTTGGTTTGATGACTACCACATGCTGGTGACGCGCGGGAACGAATTATATTGGTGCGAATATGATGGCGCCAACCGGGTGGACCTTGGTACGGTGGCAACCGGTTTGCCAGCCTACTCTGTAGTGAGCTCAAATCCCAAAGCTTTGGTTGAATTCGCAGCTGCCCCGGCCGGAGTGCACATTACCCAATTGCAGATTGTGACTTCGCAAACGCCTTCCTTCTAAGGCAGCGGTCTAAGTGCAAGAACTAGTTGGCGGCAGGAAGGCTGGCCGGGACGCCGCCGGGCGATGCTTGCGGCGAGGATGACGGGCCGCTTGATGGTGCGCCGAAGAGCGAGCCGATTCCTGACGTGATACCGTTCCAAGCTTGCTCGATCTCGGTCAGGAAGCTGGATGGGGCACTTGGGAGGCTACCGCCGGACGCCTGGCTTGTACTGGCCGTGCTCGTCGTGGCAGTAGCCGGATTGGGGCTGATCTGCTTGGCTGTGACCACGAGGCGGCGCAACGAGGTGCCGGGCGGAGAGCAGGTAATGAGCGTGAGCGTAGGCGTTGTGGTTGGGTCAAGCACAGCGACGTCAGTAGGGTCGACGATCTTGGAGCTGGTCACCTGATAGACGTAAGCCTTGGAATTGTAATCAATGGTAACTTCATCGCCTGGTGCGAGTTTGTCGAGTAGGACGAAAACAAACTTGAAGTTGCCGGGCTCCCACCAGTCGTTTGAGCTGTGGCCAAAGATTGCGACGTTGCCGTCTTGGCCAGGCAGTGCGGTGTTGCCGTAATGCACGACCCCGCTTTCCAGGGCGGTTTCGATATCGGTTTCATTTGTACTTTGCAAGTACACCACCGGTGCATTGACATTGATCTTGGGGATAGAAATAGTGTTGGCAGCCGGAACGCTGGCGGCCGCGGCATTGGCTGAAATAGCGGTCTGCTGAGCTGGCTGCTTATGGAAAATATAGCCGACTTGGCTAATGATAATCGGTGACTTAAAGACCAGTAGGGTGAGCAAGAAAATCCCGGCGGCTGTCAGGAACGGCTGCACAATCGACGGCAACGGGCGCCGCGCTACCGGGTCGCCGGCCTCGACCGCCAGTACCGCGCGGTCTGTAACGAGGTCGGCCGTAGGAGTGGCCGGAGCCTCACTGATGTTGCTCAGTGTCGATATATCGGGCAAGGAGGCGATGCGCGCTCTAGCCGCGGCCGCAGCCGCCGGATGATTGCCTGGGACGATTGGCCGGGCAGTAGCTGCCTGCGTTTGTGCCAGCGGGTAATCGCGTTGCAGGCGAATGGAATCAATGCTGAGGCTGTCGGAGCCGGACGCCATGTCGTTGTCTACCTTGTCATACGTATGATAGTCTGATTTACAGGCTTGGCGAAAGACCAAGCTGCCAATAATTTACTATACCATATTATTCCAAGCATAACAATATTTGCCGCCGTGGTGGAATTGGTAGACACGCGGGACTCAAAATCCCGTGTCAGCAATGACGTGTCGGTTCGAGCCCGACCGGCGGTACCATTGAGCTTATGCTTAGAAATAATTATTCTTCCAAGTGCCGATTGGAATTAACAAATGCTTCATTGCGAATCGCTATCGATAGTAGAACTGCTGGTTCTGAGCTATTGTTAGACACCGACTGGCTTACATTGTGGGGAAGATATACATAGCTTCCTCGGTCAGCGTCAAGTACTATGGCATTGTTGCCTGATGATACATGCAGGGTTCCCGTGAGGGCCATTAGTATTTCGTCAACATTTGTATTCACGTGGTCTTTTCTAATGTCGCCAGGCTTAAACGTGGTCTGGGCAATATTTACGATGTTGCCCTCGTGCCGAGCAAGTACTTTGGTCACTAGTGAGGGAGTGTGCATAGTATCTTGAGAGGGCAATTCCGTGGTTTGGCCTGCTACGATGCCGCTTCCTAGCCTATTTGAGCCATAAATCATGATTCTACTAACCTCCCAGAGACCCCTGGGCCTTTAGGCCAGGGATGAATGGGTCCGCTTAAGGCGGTAGCGCCAAGGCAAAACCGGGTGACGTCCAACCTTGGCGCTGGCGCCGACAGTCTGGCATGCTGGGTATGTGAAGTCAGGTAAAAAATATTATTCCGGTGCGCATACGCTATATCGCCTGCAATTTCATATCGTCTGGATACCCAAGTACCGCAAAAGCATCCTGCGGGGCGAAGTCGCCACTGACCTGAAGCGATTATTCTTTCAGTGCGCAGAGATGAACGACTGGTGGATTGAGCGGCTGGCAGTGATGCCCGACCACATTCATATGCTTATTGAACTACCTCCCAGCATCTCGGTGTCACAGGTAGTACAAATATTCAAAGGTGGCTCAAGTCGGGCTATCCGCCAGACGCATCCTGAACTGGAAGAATGGTTATGGGGAGATAGCTTCTGGGCGGATGGCTACTTCGCCGAGAGTGTTGGTCGTAACACGGAGCAGGCGATTAAACGGTATATCGAAAATCAATGGAAAGCTAAACCCAGCATGCCGCCCCAAGGAAGCCTCGGGCTTTAGCCCGAGGTGGTTCACTCTAATGCATTTGTTACGAATTTGCTGACGGTATTGGTCGGAATTCATTGATTGAAAAATATGGTGTCAATTAGCGAGCATATTACTTTGCCCCACTCCTGTCTGCTCTCGAATCTTGGTTCGAACATCTGACACTGTGGTGTACCAAAGTAGTTATGCTTTTTTGATACTATAGAGTCAATGAAAAAAATCGCCATCGCCATGCTGGGGGTGTTCGCGTTGCTTGCTACGAGCAGTGGCACTGCCCACGCGATGACTGATGCCGGTCCAAACGGCACTCAAACGAACGGTATTTTCAAAGACAGCTTCACGGTCAATATCTCTCACGGCAATCAGGGTTGTGGTGGCGCGGGTACCTATTTTAAATACACCTACACCGCAACTACCGATGGTACCCACCAGTACCAGTTCTACGCCGATATAAATGACAATCCGTACGTCATGATTGATCAGAGTAACGTTTACACGCCCCTTAATACGACCTGTGGGCAAAGCGTTAGTGGGCATTCGGGGCTGACGTTGATTGATCAGTTTTCAGCGACGATTGACAATCAGCCGCCTAGTGCGAGCATCACCACGCCATCGGGGACCGTTAGTACAACGGCAGGCACGTACGAGGTGAGTGGTGTTGCCGGCGATCCGGAAAATAATCTGAAATCCGTAACAGCTATAGTCAACGGGGCGACGGGCCCTACTGCGACACTGAGCGGAAATACGTTCAAGGTCACCATATCGCTTAAGCCTGGTGCAAATACCGTCCAGATGCTTGCTACTGATATCGTGGGGCACACAGGCACATCAAATGCCGTCACGATTAATGACACGAGTGGCTCGGGTGGAGGTAGTGGCGTCTCGGGCGGGAGTGGAAGCGGCTCCAGCACTGGGCAATCTGGCGGCTCAGTCTCGCCTTCTAATTCCACGTCGAGCACTAGTTCCGGCACGTCTACGGGCAGTTCGAAATCTTCAGGATCGGGTAGCCCCTCCAATTCGTCTACCTCGCCCCCTCCGATTGTAAATTTTGGTCAGGAACAGATCCTCAACCTAACCGATCCGTATGCGGGCGATAGTTCTTCCGCAACAGCAAACGCGCAGGACACGGTACTCGTAGCGGGCGCCACTGGAAGAGCCTACAGCTTACTCGTAACTACGATTTTCATTCTGGCGGGTCTGTGCACTTTTGTAATATTTCGGTTTAAGCCAATTTTTGCAGAGCTGGATAAAGACAGATCTGGGCTACGAAGACGCATTATTATTATCGTGACATTGCCATCTCTACTGCCATTGCTGGGGTTGGGCTTTCTGGGGTACGAGCAGCTAAGCTTGAGTGTCAAGAATTCACTCAGCAGCGAGCTCGAAAAAGCTGCTCAGACCTCTGCACTCAAGCTTAGCCGTGAGTTTAGTATTAGGGATTTGGTTATTACCAAAACGGCGAGTGATATCTTGCAAATCAAGAGCCAGTATCAGGCCCAGCAGCAGCAATTGGCTCAGCAGCAAAGTAGCTGCCAGCAGGTTGTTCAGGCAGATATACCCAAAAAGCAATTTAGCGGTGTAACCGGCAACAGCAACTGCTTGCCCTTCTTGACTGGTTTCGCACAACTCGCAAGTTCGTCTTCGGCGACAGTGAACGACTACCGGAATGCTTTAACCCAGGGAGCCACGCAGGCCAGCAAAACCTTGAGCGATCAGGAGAACCAGCGCGTCAACGAGCTCTTGGGTTCGGTTCGTGACTACTTCCCCGACGTGCTCGAATTAGATATTGTCGGCACGAGCGATCCAACAACTCCGGAAGCGGTTCTGCCGCGCACTGATTCGAGCCAGTCCACAACCTTGCAAGCGCATAAGAACCTGTTCTCCCTCGCGCCAAACGGCAACCTGGCACTACTTGATGCGAGTGGAAACGATGAGCAGCTGTATGTGACATATCCGGTGGTTTTGGGGGGGAAAAAATTGGGCGGCGCAGTGGCCGCGCTGGATATGCAAAACCAGGATTTTGTTCCAGCAATTTGGAGTTCGACGCCAAAACCGTATGCGGCGGATCAGACGTATTTTATTACGGACAGCGGGCAACTGATTATACCGACACCGAGTGATAGCCTGCATACTGCTCAGATCGCTGCGCTAGCCAAAAACTCATCCGGGGATGTCTATAGCTTGAAATTAGCCAGTCAGACCCTCGCAACCAGGACATCGCCCGTAAGCGATACCAACTGGGTGGTGGCTGTTGGTGCACCGGCCAGTTCCGTGCTGGCGCCGCTGGCCGGCATTCAGCGAACAGCGCTTCTTGCAATCGCCGGCTTTATCCTGCTCTCATTGTTGCTCGGCCTGTGGTTTGTTAGTGGTATTGCTGGCGAAATAGAGGCCTTGCTCCAGGGTGCTTTAACGTTTGCCAAAGGGAATCTCGACTTTAAGATTAAGCTGGGTCATCGGGATGAATTGCGTGTTTTGGGCGATACGATGAACCAGATGGCAGTGGATATTAAATCGGCTCAGGCCGCGCTCGTGGAAAAAGACAAAGAGTTTATAAATGTAGCTACCCATGAGCTGAGATCTCCCATGACGTCAATCATCGGTAACCTAAGTATGGTTATTGAAGATGGCATGGGACAGGTTGATGATGATGCCCGCAAGATGATCGAGCAGGCCTATATGGGCACAAAGCGATTGCGCGATCTCGTAAACGACATGCTTGATGTGGCCAGGTTAGAAGCCGGGCATACCGAGTTTAAACCTGAGCCGGTGGATATTTCGGCGATCGGAAAGGCGGTGGTAGAGATGAACGCCGTCCCGGCCGAGCAAGCGGGCGTGACACTGGTTTATGCACCTGCGACGATTCCGAATGTTTTGGCTGATAAAAATCGGGTCCAAATTGTCTTGACCAATTTCGTGAGCAATGCCATTAAATACAACAAAAAGGGTGGATCGGTAACGGTTTCTCATGCAATCGTAGGCGATTCATTGGTCACATCGGTGGCTGATACTGGATTGGGCATACCGGAAGACCAACAGCCACATATATTTGAGAAGTTTTTCCGCGTTCAACACGCTGATCGGAGTAACGTCCCGGGAACCGGTCTTGGTATGTACATCACAAAGCAGTGCGTGGAGGCAATGGGCGGCAAGGTTTCGTTTACTTCAGTTCATGGTCAGGGTACGACGTTTAAGTTTAGTCTGCCGTTGCAACCGGCGGACAGTACGCCGGTTACTTCTATCGCATCTCGACCGCCGGGAGCCGGCTAACGTCTGCGCGCCCGAGAGTACAGCAGCATGAATGCCCAAAAAACCGCAAGCGTATATAGATGATAGTCGATCTGGTGGGCGACCCTCCAAGTTATTCATTGGTGTGTACACCAGTTCTCGTGACTATACCCGTTACGCAACCATGCCCCACCCTGTATCGTTGTGCCAAGTGCACTAAATAAGGTACGGGAGGTGTCATGTTGGGACCAATAGATTACATAGTAGTTGGCTTTAGGGGCAATCGCTTCGACGGGAGTATTCTGGATGAATTGTCGGACGCGGTAGAAAGCGGAGTTATACGTGTTATAGATCTGCTGTTTATCGTGAAGAACGAGGACGGCAGTGTGGTTGGCGGTGAGGTAAAGGACCAGCCCGAAGAGCTCAAAGCGCTGATGCGAGAGATCGTCCACGAAGATAGTCTGCCGATGCTGAGCGAAGAAGACATGGGGAAAATCGCGGACAAGATGGAGAATGATACAGCGGCCGGAGTGCTGGTAGTCGAGCACTTATGGGCCAAGGGGCTAAAGAAGGCCATCCTGGATGCAGGAGGATTTCTCATTGACGATGGCCGTATCCACCCTGAAATCGTAGCCGCTGTAATGCAAGAAATCGAAATGGAAGAGCGCGATATGAAGAAGCAGAAGCAAATGCAAGAGACTAAAAAAGCATAAGGAGGATATTATGCCATTGGGTAGGCCACTCACACCAGTTTCAGCTGCCGGAGTCCACCGGCGGCGCCGCCGCCGCGGCCGCCGCGGACTGCTCTAACACTATTAAGTAGCCGCGCATTGCGCGGCTACTTAATTAGAATTGGGTCAATTCCGATGGCAAAACCTTTTTGATCTCAAGGTTCGCAATCCGTCTGCTAAAGGGTACCAGTACTTATTCAAATGTGCCGGTCTTAACCTCGCCGAACCTTTTGTAATTGGCGAAGATGACGCCCTTCCGCGTGGTTTTGGATTCAATAAGCTCGAAGGCTGCCGGCATGGTCCCTTCGGCGAATAAGCGCTTGCCTTTGGCGAGTGTGACAGGAAATAGCTTTAGCCACAGTTCGTCAATGAGGTCGTTCTTCAGCAACGTCTGGATTAGCTTGCCGCTGCCGTGCACTTGCAGCATTGGACCATCTAGCGTTTTAAGCTCTTTTAATTTCGCAGCTATGTCGCCCTCGATGAGCACGGATTTTTCCCAGGTCAATTTTGGCGATGAGCTGGAAACGACATATTTTGTAGCTTTATTGAAAGGATTACCGACGCTCGGTGGACCTTGCGTCGGCCAGTATGCCGCGAATATGTCGTAGGTTTTTCTGCCCAGCAGCAAATCAAACGGCACACTCATCTGTTCGAGCATGAGCTGGCCTGAAAATTCATCAGAGTAAGGTGCGGTCCAACCGCCATACTGAAATCCGCCTGAGGTATCTTCTTCCGGCCCGCCCGGAGCCTGCATGATGCCGTCAAGACTGATGAAACTTAATACGACTATTTTTCTCATTGGATCGTCCTTTCTCGCTTAAATCTTAGAGATGACCAACGGAGCGGTTGAGCGCTCCGGGGTTGGGGTGCGGCGCGAGGTGCAGGCTCACCACTTCGTGCGCCGCGGCTTCAGGGCCGTGCACGCCCAGAAAGCTATGCTCCATCTCGATTTTATCCCGAACATTAAGATGAGAGTGCTCGATGCTGTTGATAGCGTCGTGGATGGTCGGATGATTCATTTTGCCAACCACCTTGAAGCGCTCGCGGTCCATGATCGTATTGTGACCGCTAAATTCCACCAAGTCACCCACCTGGATATTTTGATGGGCGGCGTCGTTGAGGCGTAGAGCCATGGGGTCTTTATGGCCCAGCAGCTGGTCGTATGCACGGTGCTCGAGGATGTGCGGTTCATTCATGAATTGATAATACCCTGCCTTATGCGATTGGTGTAACCGTTCTTCATTTCAATATATACAGGCGGCCTGCCGGGCCGGCTGATGGCCCGGCCCGGCAGGTTCAACGACATGCGGGTTCAGTGCTTAGCCTCCGGGTAGGCGGACTCGCACCAGCCAGCCCGCTTGGCTGTAGTGGTGCTCGAAGCGAGTACCGCGTACCGCGCCCAGGAGGGCTGCGACCTGGTCCATGGCGTGCCCGCTATGCTCGATTTCGTCCAGACATCGCTCGATCGGCTTAGTGGAAGGCGCGTGCCAGCTATAGATGATAGTCATCCAAACGCCCGGCTCCTTGATCGCCAGTTGGTAGAGCCTCAGTGTGGCATTAAGACTCCAAACGCCCACCCCCCACTTCTTGCAATAACTTTCGAGAACGCATCGGGCAGTTGCCATGTCAGTGCCGGCAAGTTCAGCCTCAAGTACCGATTGCCTTGCGGCGACCGTGACCATTGTGTCTCCCGTTCTCGTCGAGTGGGATCGTCGTTGTCATTCGGCTGCTTGGCCGGATGTGATGGTGATTATTAAATTTATTCCTGAGTTTGTCAATGCCTGAGAACTGAACCACCCCACACTTCACACTCCACTCCAGACGATTTGTCCCGAGGCTTGCTGCAATTGCTCGTATGCCTGGCGCAGCCAGGACGTTTGCTTCTTGGGGTTGGCGCTTGTCACGGTTTGTTTAGTGGGCTTCGTTTCCAGATAAAGTAGTGCAATGCCAAGGCTGACCAGCCACAAGATGAGCTTTAGGTTATGCGGCTTGGTTAACCTGGTGCGTTTGTACTCAAAGATGTGTTTAATGTCCCGAAAGGTCTCTTCAATCTCGAATCGGTGGTAGTAGATCCGAATAATCTTGGCCCGGCTACTTTTGAAATCATTGGTCAGGATGTACCACGGTTCCTTGGCACGCCGGCTCTTGGGTGAGCGAACGACCCTGAGAGTCAACCCGTATATATGGACCGTGGTATCCCGGTCTACTAAGGAACTAACCTCGGTCACCTCGCCGTCACATTCAACATATCGCCCTGCCTTGAGGCGGACATAGAAGGTAGCGTTTGCTGCTGCTAGATGCGTCACAATGGACCGGTTGCCAAAACCGCGGTCAAAGACCAGTCGGGGCCAGAAGCCGAGCCGGTCAGCCATGGCTTGGAGGCTAGTGACGGTATGCTCGGTAAAAGACTGCTGCCGGCGGGCCGCTTGCATGGCAGCTCTGAGTTTCTTCCAGTGCGGAGCGGCATTCTCGTGGGCAGGAATATGGTGAGCGTAAGTGGTCTCAACCATACAAGGGAGGGATCTGCCCTTCCGGGTTTGTACGGCACCTACCAAGGCTGTGAGCCCATGCATGTCCGAGTGATCTACATTTACATAGCTGCGTGGTTTGACGAGCGCCAGCTGGTCAAAAACCTCTCCGAGCTGGTCGGTAAAGGCGGTGTTTTGGAACATGCGCTCTGCCTTACGCAGACCGGTGTGGGGGTTGGCAACCACCATGCGGGCATTGCCGCTGGCGCTCTGGAAAGCTCTAAGTCCGTATGCCTGCAGGCCAAACGACAGCTGCGTCCGCCAACGGCTCGGCACACTGGGCATTAATTGCTTTTGTATACGAGTACGGATACCCCGTACAATATTGGGTGACGACATATTTGTTTTCCTGTTTGTTTTGAAGTGGACAGAAAACAGTGTGTCGTCTTTTTAGTTGCAGCTCAAGGAAGTGTGGGGTGGTTCAGGCCTGAGAACAAAGCGCACCTGGCTGCCAATTGTTGCTACTATGGGATCATGACGGAAGACGAAAGACCTCCTACCTCGTGGCATGCAAACCATCTCAATAATGCGGCGCGCCTGTTCGGGCTCGCTATTCTTGTGGTCGTGGCTTTTGAGGTGTACCGCTATTTGTTGCGCGATCTTGTGTCTGGATGGACCGTGTTTTGGGCATATCTGGCGCTGTGGTTGTTCAGCGCCTATATTGTTTTGCCCAGGCTGTACCGGATCTTGTCGAAGATTTTTTTGCCGAATTATTTTATTGGCCGTACGCAGACTGGCGACGGACTGCTTGGCGACCCGGTGAACTTGGCGATTATCGGAACCCGGCGCGAGCTAGAGCATGTCATGACCACGGCTGGCTGGCATAAGGCGGCGCCACTCGGTTTTGGCTCTTCTGTGCGGATTGCCGTTTGCACCGTGGGTGGTAAGTCATATCCGGATGCTCCGGTCAGCCCACTGTATTTGTTTCATCAGAAGCAGGATTTGGCGTTTGAGAAAGATGTTGACGAAAATCCTAGAAAGCGTCACCATGTGCGTTTTTGGAAGACGCCGGAGAACTGGTGGCTGCCGGGTGGTTTTAGGGCCGATTGGCTGGGCGCTGCGACATACGACAAGAACGTTGGTTTGTCGCTCTTTACCGGCCAGATTACACATAAGATTGATGCTAATGTGGACGGCGAGCGTGATTTCGTGGTCAGGGATGTAAAGGCTGCTGATAAGCGAGTTGATGTGCGGATGGTTGAGCACTTTACCACGAGTTACCATTCGCGCAACGGTGGCGGCGATCTTATTCACACTGACGGCGCACTAACATTTGTGACACTTCCGAACTAGACCTATCGCTAGCCTGAGGGCGCGATGGCGGCGCCGAGGTCGTGGCTGTAGATAAGAATTGTTTCTGAGCCTTCTTGCACCCTGCGCGCCGGCTGCCCAAATTCGGCAATATCTTGCTTTGCTGTACAGGCCATGTCGTCGGCAGAAGTACTGCCGGCCAGAATGAAACTTTGGGCGGCCGGCCGGCCATACAGACTCGAATCGACTAGTGTTAAGTAGCGCTTGGTACGTCCGTTCACGCAATTTATAGGAAGAAAGTGGATCCGCCCACCAGACAGATAAGTGTTGATATTACCGTTCCAGTAGCCCGCGTAACCCTTGGTGAGACCAAACTGTTCGAGGGTGGCGACGAGGCTATAGTTGAGGGCGTTGCCTGGATTGCCCTGAGTAATGCGGCGCTCAGGGTGACTCGCGACATGCAGACTGGCGATCAGGTTGAGACCGATGGCAGCTACAAGTAGCAGACGCATAAAGTGGCGGCCGGCATTACTATGGAGTTCGGCCGTAAATGCTGTAAGAAGCAAAATTCCGGCGTACACCGCGATTACAAAATAGCGATAGGCTGTGATGTCATTTGGTATGTCACTCAAGAGCCAGGCGACTAGCACGAATGCATTCAAGGCGGCGAAAAACAGCATGACAAGCGTTTCGGGGCGTTTCCAGGCGCCGGCCGGTAACCGCGGCGCGCGTCGCAGTAGCCCGGCGGTCATGTATATGATGAAGCCCAGCAGGGCGAGGTTGGCGAGCGCGGCGAGTGCTGATACGCTATTCGGTCTCAGGCCGAAGAAGTTGGCGCCGAATATAATTAACAGCCCCTGGAGCGCCAGCGAAAGGTGGACAAAGAAGGCATTGAACGTGACAAAGTTATCCGGAGTACCGGCGTGCATTAGCAAATGCAAGGACCTGGCGATGAGTTTTGTTGCGAGAGCAGCAATACCCGCGACGAGGGCAAGCCCAACAACGGTCAACAGCGCCTCGGCTTTGATCCGCTTGTAGACGTAGAGCAGTCCAAACGCGGCGATAATTGGCGCCACCACAAAGTAGAAGAAATACGTATCGCTGTAGATGAGGACGCCCGCCAAGCAACACATGCCGAGGGTTGCGAGTTTCGCGCGGAGTGAACCCAGTGGCCGTGTCTCGCCCAGATAAAACTTGGTGGCAAGCATAAAGTAGATAAACGACAGCCCGATCTCGAAATCGCGCCAGCAGGTATTGAGGAACAAACTGGTGAAGCCGTAGCCAAAGCTGGCCAGCCATAGTATTGGCAGGAGGTTGGCGACTGACCGCTCAATCTTAAACAGCTTGAGAAAGTACAGTATGGCAATGTAAAACATGATGAAATTAGCGACCGCAAAGACGGCTGCTTCGATCCAGATCAGCGTCCGGGTGGGCGCGAATAGCTGCCCAATGATCCAAATGAGGGGCGCGTTGATAATAAAGTTATCGTTGCCGCCCATGTACACTACATGTCCGTTCAGGGGCGTCCAGCTCATAAAGGTGGTTTGCCACGATACGTCGTCGCTGCTGTACGGCGCCGCGCCTTGGATGATATATAGGTTGATAAGCTTGAGAACCAAGGCCAGCACCAACACAATGACCGTTGGCCGGCGCAATAATGCTCGTCCTCGTGCTAGCGATGTCTGCATAGCGCTTATCCTCGGCTCGGATTGTAGCATTAACATTCTTTCCTGAACAACTGATAGTGGGTATGCCTGTGCTATGCTGCAGCTAAGGAGAAATCTGACCTTGGACGGGCTGAACGCTGCAACGTTGATCGACATATTCCTGCTATTGCTTATTGGGGTTGGGCCGAAGATCGCACTGGTCCCATATTTGGAAGTAACAGGGTCGATGAGCGCCGGCGAGAAGGCGCAAGTGGCGCGGAAGATGCTTAGGACCGCGGCCACGGTGGCAGTGACGCTATTAGTGTTTGGTGGTATTCTGACCAGATTGTTGCATTTTTCGCACGCGGCCCTGTCGATTGCCGGTGGCATTATTTTGCTCATCATTGCAGTGTCGATGGTGCTGTCGCCGCCCGGCGGCAACGATCGCAATAAGCTAGGGGATAAAGACCCCATGACCCTAGCTGTATTTCCGTTGGCCGTGCCCTACTTGCTTAACCCGGCGGGCGTCGTGGCGCTAGTGGTGTTGTCGGCTGAGGCAAGCAGTGTGGTTATGTTTGCAGCCGTGGTGGCATTGCTTCTGGCGGTACTTGCGCTTGATGTTGTGGTTTTTCGGGTGGCGAACCGCGTTGGCAAGCACCTGGATGAGAGCCGCATGCTGGTAACTGAAAAAGTGTTTGGTTTTTTGCTGGCAGCATTGGCAGTGCAGCTTGTCATCGACGGCATCGTCCAGGTCGGCGACTTGATTCACTAAGAACTTGAGATCTTGCTTATGCTTGCCAATGGACTGCATACTACAGGAGGGCTGGCAAAGATGCCGTGCCTTACCTAGTGTGCTGCCATCCAAACGATTGCTACGCTGGTGCAGCAGCTGACTGAGGCGGAAGTGGAGGCGAGCACTTCGACTAGTGCAAAACTGACCGATATGCTAACGCCAACATCGCAAACGAAATAACAGGAGCATAATTTGCCGATTATTGATGGAATTCGTAAACCTGGGGAGCCGGGAGCCAAGGCCATTGCGGCCGGTTCTTTGCACAACCAGGACTTGCAGCCGATCGTGCGGCCGCTGCCTGGGGCCACCGGCACCGAAACCCACGCCGATGTGGCCGGCGACAGCGAGGTAACGTCGTTTCGGGATCTGCACCCGCGGCGCAAGACCATCACCATGGTGGGGGTAATACTGGCCATGCTGCTAGCTGCACTCGACCAAACCATCGTGGGCACAGCCCTACCGCGGATCGTGCGCGAACTCGGCGGCGCCAATCACCTGACCTGGGTCGTGACAGCGTACATGCTCGCCTCCACGGTGACGGTGCCGATTTACGGCAAACTATCTGACCTATACGGCCGTAAATGGTTTTTCTTTGGCGGCATTGTGGCGTTTTTGGCTGGCTCGATTATGTGCGGGTTTTCGCACAACATGACCGAGCTGGTGGCATTCCGGGCCTTCCAGGGCATCGGCGGCGGTGCGATTATGGGCAATGCGTTTGCCATTATCGGCGACTTGTTCGAACCGGCCGAGCGGGCGCGCTGGCAAGGCGTGCTCGGTGGCGTGTTTGGCCTGGCGTCGGTGATTGGTCCGGCATTGGGTGGTTTCCTCACTGACCATGCTTCGTGGCGCTGGGTGTTCTTTATTAATCTGCCGCTTGGTATTGTGGCGCTGGCCTTTATTGGTTTCCTGATGCCAAAAGTGACATCGACGATCAAGGACAAGGTAATCGATTACTGGGGCGCCGGTTTGATTGTGACCACACTCGTGCCGCTTCTGTTGGCGCTGTCGTGGGGTGGCAGTCAGTACGCTTGGGATTCGGGCATCATTATCGCGATGTTCATGATATCAGTCGTGTCGCTGGCCGGCTTTGTGTGGGCTGAGCATACCTCTAAGGAGCCAATTATGCCGCTGGAGCTGTTTAAGAACTCAATCTTCACAACCTCGGCGATTATTACCTTCTTAACCGGCGCGATCATGTTTGGTGCCATCATTTACATCCCGCTGTTTGGACAGTTGGTGCAAGGGATTTCGGCAACTGATTCCGGCACGATTTTGACCCCGCTCATGATCGGGCTGATTGGGGCTTCGGTGGTGTCGGGGCAAGTAATTGCTCGCACTGGCAAGTATCGGTTCGTGGCCATTTTCGGCGCAGCGCTGTTGGCTGTAAGCCTGTTGTGGCTGAGTTATATCACGGCCGGAATGACGCATATCACCCTCATCGAAGAAATGGTAGTGCTGGGCCTAAGCTTGGGGCTGATGATGCCAGTGTTCAATGTGGCGGTCCAAAATGCTTTTGATAAGAGCAAGATCGGTGTCGTGACTGCTTCAACCCAGCTGTTTAGGAGCGTTGGCGGTACGGTCGGCACGGCTGTACTGGGTGCCGTCTTTAACAACGCGTTGGTGCAAAATTCGGCGCCTTTGCAAAATACTCTGTACGGTCAGACGCTGACTGCACATGGGCAGAGCGTTACCAACGCAAACGTGCTTGAGGGGTTGCTGTCGCCGCAAGGTCAGGCTCAGGTGCAGCAGGCCATTGCTGCGATGCCGGCGGTCCTGCAAGACGCATCACGGCAGGCGTTTGCGGAATTTTTGGCCCAGGCGAAGACGGCGTTTACGACCTCAATTGCGCATTTGTTTCTGATTTGTGCAGTCGTTGCGGCTGTGTCGCTGGTCGTAACGCTATTTCTCAAGGAGATTCCGCTGACATCGACTCAGCCCAAACCAAAGCGAGATGCCGAGACGTTAGCCGGCGATGAGCTGGCGGTTGGGCTTGGCCAGGCTGAGCCAAGGGACGAGCCGATTTTGACCTAGGTGCGTTTATCGCGCAGCGGGCGAAATGTATTATGCTTATGGCAAATGACTGAGCCGAAGCGAAAATTGGATAGTGCGCTGCACCGACTGGTGCTGGCCGTGGCAATTGCTGAGCCGCTCATGACGATACCGCAGATTTATCAGATCTGGTCGACGCACACTGCGGCCGGCGTATCGCTGGTGACCTGGTTTTGTTATATCTCGGCGTCCGTGGTCTGGATTGCATATAGCGTGAGAACCAAGGATGTGCCGCTGGCGGTTTCGAGTGTGCTGTGGTTTCTGACCGAGCTGCTTGTGATTATCGGCACCTTGAGGTACTAAAGCGCATGCTAGTATTAACGCATGGCGAAAGATGCTCGTGCTCGGTCGGTCGTTAAATCGGTAACGTTTCGGGTCATTGTAGTTATTTCGGATTTGGTAGTGATTTTTTTGATTACCCACCGGGTAGATCAGACAATTGCGCTGACGATTCTGACTAATATTGCGAGCACCGTGCTGTATTACCTGCATGAACGGGTGTGGAATGTGGTGAGCTGGGGGCGAATAAGCGGCCGCGCCAAATGAAAATCGGCTGCCGGACGCGGGTGTGCGTTCGGACAGCCGATTTTGGTCGGGCGCTAAGCGCGGGTAACGCTTGGCGCCTCAAATAGGACATGGTAGTAGCCGCCGGTGAAGAAGCCGGCGGGGCCGCCGTTTGCGAACTCGGCAGCGTACCTGGTGGTGTCGGCGAACCGTGCGGTGCGGCCGTTTAGCCCCACTGTGAACCGGCTGCCGCGCACCGTTAGTGATACCTTGAACGGGTGATTCGCTCCCAGCCACCCTGCGTTGCCGCCGGATATCCAGTGGGACTCCCCGCTGGACTCGGCAGCATAGAGCTCCCATGTGCCATTCACGTTCACGTCAAGCTCGTAGCAGTGCGGCCGCGGTTGCCCTTGATGCTGGCACCGGACGAGCAGCCCGGCGGTTTGGCCGGGGCCCGAGAACACTATCTTCGACTGCACGGTCACGTTGCGCCACAAGGGCGCACTTGACCCCACAATCGTAAACGGTATCCGATGCGGTGGCGTCCGGAGCTTGGAGCCGGGCAACCAGAACACCGGGGTGCCCATCGCGACCTGCTCAATCGTGTTCCCGGATACGCACCGGAAACTGCCCTCCTGGTCGTCCAGGAGGTACGGTAGCCCGGTGGTCTTGCCGCATGACAGGCTATATGGCAATGGTTGCGGGGTGGCACCGCCGATGCTGTTGCTTTCCAGCACATCTTTTGTGCTCATGGTGGTGAACGTATAGACGTGGTTCGGCAGCAACACCATCGTGTCCGACGTGGCATCCTTTTGGTGGACAAACCAATTCGTTTGGTGCTTTGACGCAAGGTCCGTAGACCAGACGTGGATCGGTCCAGCCGGCAGGCCGCGCAACCTTATCGTCAGGTGCTGCGTGCGATGAGCGGTCGTGGTTTCGGCCACGACCGTCCAGTTGTGGGCATTCGGCGACCGGTAGGCCACCACTGACCCGCCGCCGTTTAGTGGCTTGGATGCGCCCGCCACGAACTGCCACCCCGGGTTGGTGAGCTCTGAAGTCTGCATCAACACGGGCAGGAGCGGAGATATGGTGTAATATCCGCTCCAGGGCCAATCGCATTTAATCGGGCCCCGGTCCTGGTGCGTTAGGACGAGCGGCATGCACACAGCGATCGGCCAGGTGATGACCGCCGACATGTGCCCTTCGATCCAGGCCAGGTTAATGGCCTGGGCCAAGGCGTCCGCACCAGCCTCGTTGGCCGGCAGCATCCCGATCTCCGATAGAAACACGGGTTTGCCGTGAGTGTCGGTGGCCGGTTGGCAGGAGTAGGCCTGAGAGTGCTTCCCGCAGGTGTCGTGGAAGCTCAGCGCGTAGACATCGCGCGTGAACTCCTTGGCCTCCGGGGTTTTGCCGTCCATGAGTCGCGAGATGATGCTCGGCTTGCCGTGGGCCGGAAGGAACGAGTCGGCCAGCACGATCTTCGTGTCTGCGAACCCCGCCTTGCGGAGTGCGTCGTGCAGCCAGATCGTCCACTGCATTCCCGGCAGGCCTTTTTGGCCCAGGCCGCTTTCGTTCCAGGCACCCACATAGGTGATGTGCTGGAGTCCGAGCTTGCGGGCACAGGTCAGCCAGTCGATAACGTAGTGCACGTCGTCGCGCGTCCAGATCGACTGTCTGCCGTCGCCCACCCAGTGCGGCGCGCCCCACTGCAGGAAATAAAACTGCAGGCCGGGGTTGTAGCGCTGGGCCAGCTGGGCGATCTCGAGTTCGTAGCTGGCGTGGCAATCGATCTGCCCGCGGACGGGCTCAATGCTATCTTCGGAGGCGTCAGTGCCGTTTGTTCCGCCCCCCATCTCAATCTTCCAAATCTTTACAGACCTGGCGAGCAACCGGATAATCTGGTCCTGCTGGGCTTTCGGGTAAAACAATACCCGCGCCAACACACCAGCGCCGCCCGCGATTCCGCCGACGTCCTGGAAGATGCCGGCGGACCTCTTGCTCATCATGATGGATGTGCCAACGGACCGAACGGCAACCGCCGGATTGGCAGTGCCGGCGGCTCTGGCCGTGCCAGTGCTAGTGGTTTGGGCCGCGGAACTTGCAGGGTTCGCGGCTGCCCGAGCGAATGTGACGTTACTGTCGGTGGCGGATTCGTTCGACACTACTCGTGCAGTGACGGCGGCCGCGATCATTATCACGACGGCTATCGCTGCCGTGAGTGCCGGTACATGCCGGAGCAGACGGCTTGTAGCGCCGCTTGTGCGCGAACTTTGCATCGCGCTTTCACTCCCCTCTTGCCAAATTGAAAGGACTTACGTTACATCTTCTTTGTATGCTGTACAGTATATGAAAATATAATATTTTGACCAATTAGTCAAGGCTTGACTATTGATTTCGGTTGGTTCAATGGCATTATTTCGCGCCTAAAAATCGTCGCGGCGGAGGAGCTGGTCGAGCCCTGCTGCGAGCTTGCCGGTGGACGGCTGCTCAGTAGGGCCAAGATTGGCTGAGAGCTCATGGATAAGCCAAGCACCGGTGGCAAGACCGGCCTGGTGGGCACGACGGTTTTGCAACCAAAGGGTCCCGAGCACGGCGAAAAATAGCGCCGGAATGAGGCTGAGCCGATAACTAATGGGCGTAACGATGAGCTCAGTGTCGGCGGCCAAAATAATTTCTGCGCCATACACGGCGTACTCGCAGCGCGAGGCGGCTTTCAGATCCTGGATAATTTCGAGCTTGTTAATGAGCCCGGCGCCACGGCGAATGTTAATTGGGATGCCGAGGCGGCCGCAGAGCTTAAACACTTCGGTCATGGTGAGGATGATGAGCGCGTCCGGATTATCGGTGATGGTGCGGGGATTGGTTGCGGTGGCGGTGAGGGCGTCGTCAAACGCGATGAGCGGCCGGTCAACTTCCTCTACCAGCCGCTCAATGAGCATGGCGGTGTCGGAATTGTTGGACAGGGAAGCGCCAATGGCAACAGCATCGGCCTCTTCGGATAGCTCGAGAATCCGCCCCAATGCCTCGCGGCCGAGTGCGCCGGAAGGATTGGCGGCGGCAAAGCGGGTGCCGGGCGCGCCGCTTAATAGGCTTGCCAGCGTGTCCGGCAGGACCACGTTGCATTCCCCTATCCCGCTAGCAATTGCAAGTTGGTGAATCGCCGTGGGCAGGCTGAACTCCTTGGCATGACCGCCCACGAGCAGCATGCGACCGCCGGCCTGGCGGGTGACCGGCCGGTTAAATAGAATGTTGGGGAACAACGGCGCGTCGTTTTGGGTTGTGAATTCGGGCGGATGCATGGGCATCTATTATAGCAGTGTGGGGCCCCGAGGACCCCACAGGGTCATTCAGGGCCGGTGAGCCTTGCGGCGATGCTTGGAGGCAAGAGTTCGCCGATTTGGTCGAGCGCTCCACGCATGGTAGTGATCGTGCAGCGTAGTTCTTTCCAGCGCCCGACGCTGCTACCGAACGCCTCTGCCGCAATAATTGGCCCGTTGAAACCTTGCTCGCGGAGGCTACTAACGAGCGCAACGGATCCAACTATGCCGGGGCCGACGATCATCAGTACGATCTGGGCCAACATGAGCGAGCTTGGACCGGTTCCGATTGCGGCGCGGACTTGGCCGACGCCTGGGAAGGTCCTGACGTCGACTTCGAGGCCGTTGACTTGGCATTGCCGCGCTCGCTCTGACCAGCTCGTGATGAACGTATCGCTTTCAGTCAGGAGTACGACTACGGCGGTCCTGTGATTGCTGCTCGCCGAGCTTGGTGACTCTGGCATGAGATGGTCTCACCGTCTTTCCGATCGTGGCGACTTGCACCACGTATATGGATATGGCTCGTCGAGACTATGGCATGGGTTTTGCGACTCTGTCAATAAGTCCACAAAGGCAACAGAACGCCCCGGCTAGAGGGCGTTCTGCGACGTTGTTCCGTGTTTTGCTTTATCTAGTGATATCGCGATCTGTTTTGGTTTCGGCCGATTCGACCGGCTCGTACTCGAGTGCTTCGTCGTCATCAAACTCGGCGAAATCTAGCCGCTCGTAGTATACGGGCGATTGAATGCCCATTTGGTGACGCTCGACGATTTCGTCGGCGACCTCGGGGTCGAACCCGAGGCGAATGATTTGTTGGACTTTGCTGACCGGATCGGTGCCGGAGAATAAAATCTCCTCCAGACGCTGCTCCTGCCAGATGATGTCTCGTTCCCTCATCTTGGCCCCTCCACCTTAATGCTTGGCAAGCATAATGGTTGGGGGTCGGTGCGCGCACTGGCGGGAGTTACAACTCGGGCCTGAAATTGGGCTGATGTTTTGGAAGGCGATCCCAGTTGTCCTCTGTCTAGCTAAATACGCCCGCTCTTTATCAATTCGAGCGGAATTAGCGGGCGCCTACGCTTCCTTAGAGACGGATCGCGCTGCCTCGAAATAATTGTGCGTAAATTCGGCAGCGATTTTGGGGTCGAACTCCTTGCACGTATAGATGTCCACGCTAAAAAACAGGCTTGGTTTTTCCCAAGCGTAAAAGTGGGCACCCGAGGTCTCCCAGTGAATCCAGCCCGCCCAGCCGAATTTATCGCTACGATGAGTAATTGGCTCAAGGAGTGTTTTCATCTTCAGCACACCGGATAATTGTGATAAATAATCTTTAATTTCATGGTCGGAGATAGCTTGGGCTGGGTAACCCTCAATTACTAGACGTTGTCGGCATATGTGCGGTGCTAAGTCTTCAAATGCATCCACGATAATATCCTCCGTTATGTATTACAATTGTTAGCCATCATCATAACTTCGACACGATCATGAGGAAAAGCATAAGCGTGACTCGTCGTCAACCACGCTGCCGGAATTAGCTTTGGCAGCGTGGTTGACGGTTGAACTGGTAACTTGGCAGCTTTGTCTGCGATCGGCCAGTGGCGGGCCATCTGGTCGGCTATGATCACTCCCAGGCTCATGGTCAAGAGCGACGCCGGATACATGAACTCCGGCCACGGGCCATTATAGACCTGGCAGTAGATAGCCAGCGCGCTTCCTGCTGCATTGAAGCTCCAGGCGTACCACGGTTCGGTCTTGGGCTCGAGGCGAGCTTGCCCGATGGTCGGGCCGGCCGCCATCCAGTCCACTATTAGACACATGGCTACGGAAAAGACCGCGATCCGACTCTCGACCCAAAACAGCGCTAGAGCCGCCACGGCGATGGCGGTGCCAATTATCTCATTTCGCTCCATCAACTGCGACCAGTAGCCGCCGCCGGGCATGAGTTCGCGCCAGCCTTTGGGCTTGAGTCGGCCCTTTCCGTACCGAAATGTGAGTACGAAGATAAGGGTAATCCCGATTTGCTCACTTATCAGCAGCGGCACCCCATCGAATGAACCGATGTACAGCTGGTATGACAGGTAGGTCACGCCCAGCAGGCACCAGAGAAACCACGCGAAGCGCAATGGTTTTTTAGTATTAGGTGACTTCAGCGCGCGCCAAGTGAACCAGGCGTACAGGAGGAGTCCCGTGATGTTTAGCGCACCGGAGACCCAGTTCAGTTGCGATTGAAACGGAAGGCTGTGCATATTACCCTTCTCGACGTTCGGTTGTTAGCCACCAGATGGAACAACGCCTATAGTCAGCGTCGGCATGATAGTAGGTTTATGGTGCTAAAAAATCAATACCAGTACCCGGGCGGCGAAGCGGGACGATATGCCATAATGGCTGCATGTCCAGATATACCTTAAGTGAGGACCAGGCGGCGGCGCTGCGCGATATTGGGGCTTGGTATCGCAATAAATCGGCACCGTTTTTGACGCTTGGGGGGTATGCCGGCACGGGTAAGACGACACTTATAGCATATTTGCGGAAAGCGCTGCGTGAATATGACGAGCATGCCAGTGTGGCTTTTTGTGCCTATACCGGCAAAGCGGCGCAGGTATTGAGCGATAAACTGCGCGAACAGCGAGTGATGCGCCGGGGTGATTCGGTGTCGACGATTCATTCGCTGATTTACACCTCGGAAGATACGGCAGACGACAGCCCACGGTGGATTCGCAAAGACAAGCTTGGCCGCGACCTGATTGTGGTTGATGAGGCCAGCATGGTGGATGAGACGATTTGGCGCGATCTGCTTAGCTTTGAGGTGCCGGTGCTAGCCGTGGGTGACCACGGGCAGCTGCCGCCGGTGGGGTCGAGTTTTAATTTAATGGCTGAGCCGGATCTGCGGCTAGAACGGGTATTCCGGCAGGCCGAGGGTTCGTCGATTATAGAAGTGGCGGCCATAGCGCGCACTACCGGGGTGATTCCGGTGGCGGAATTTGGCCCGGCGGTACGCAAATTGGATCGTGCACTGCCCGAAACCGGCCAGATTGTGCAGGAGATGCTTGAAAATTGGCGGCCGGAATTGCTCGTGCTTTGCGGTTATAACGCCACCAGAGTGAAGCTGAACGCTGCTATTCGTGGCATGCGCGACATGGAAGGTGCCGAGCCACAGACCGGCGATGTGGTAGTGTGCTTGCGCAACAACCGGACGAAGCATATCTATAACGGAATGCTTGGGCGAATTCGACATGTGACAAGCGCTTCGGGGCCGGAGGGTGCGGACTGGTATGAGGCTGAAATTGAGCTCGAGGACGAGGATTATACGTATTCCGGCTATATTTTGCGCGGGCAATTTGGGGCGCAGACGACGGCCCAGGATGTGCCGCTGGCGCCGGACGGTGAGCGCGGGGATTTGTGGGATTTCGGCTATGCCCTAACGGTGCACAAGGCCCAAGGCTCACAGGCACCGGGGGTGTTGGTGTTTGAGGAGCGCTTTCCAAGGTCGAGTGATGAGGAGTGGAGGCGGTGGCTGTATACGGCCGTAACGCGGGCGGAATCTGAGCTTACAATCATCGGCCGCGCCAACCCGTAGGGGGTTAGCGTGGCCATTTGAGCAGTTGGAGTTGATGTCCGGTGTTGCTTGGTGTGCGTGGGAATTCCGGAACCCACATTCCATTCGCACGGCGCCAGGCTTCTTCCTCGGGCCCCATTTTGTCGTCGTCGTTGGCGCAAGAGTCGCATACTGGGCCGGGCGCAAGGTTGCAGTTGCATTCTATTCCGCAGATTGCGCAGTATTCGATTTCTTCGTAGCAGGACCAGCAGCGCATTACCGGCTCCAGCGATTCTTCCAGTGCTACGGGTTCAGACAGGCGCAATAGTTGCTCGTCGAGTACCTGTCGAAGTACAGGATGCATGCCTTTGTGACCGGTTTTCAATTGCCACTTCCCATCGGCTGAGCGTGAGCACAGGATAGCATGTTCAGCGACCGGTAATGCGGATAACAGCGCCACGGACGGCGAACAGCCCCAAGAGCACCAGGGCGGCCACATCGGCGAGTGGCGGCAGCAACCATAACGAACCGATACCGCAGATGAGCATGATGAGCACGAGCGAGGTCCAGATGAGGCGTAAATTTTCCATGTCTGAGGTATTGCCGAGACGAATGGTGCGCATGGCGCCGCCGCAGCCGATCAAGCTGACGGCCATAATGATTGCGACCATTAGAGTAAGGAGGCCGCGGAACAAATTGCTATTTACATTGACTGCCCCGGCCAATAGCAAGAGAAAGGCGGTGACAATCGTCAGCAGCAATAGCACTGTCCCCAACACAAATGCACCGGTGCCGACGAGACGAACGTCAGACAGATCACGGTCGGACATAGCGGCTCCTTGACTTCAAGTTTATCATGGTATGATATCGCTAACGTTAAGATCCACAGGAGATTATGGAAGACAAAACCACGCTGGATGCGATTCACCGGCTGATGATTGAGCTGGCGGAAACGCACGACAAAGTGAAGAAGATCAAGGACGACCTCAAGGACATTGCCGAGCAAAACGATGAGTACCGGGCGCTGGCTGAGGAGCTCAAAGAGGTGGGCGAAAAACGTGCTACGGCCAAGAAATTGCTGGAGGCGGACAAGGATTACCAGGTGGTAAATTCCGAGCTCGAAGAGCTGAAGTTCAAGATGAAAGACTTGCAGGAAATTATGAGTCACCATTTGGTGACGTATTTTCATGAGTCGGGCGAGACGCAATTGACGACGCCCGAGGGTGAGACGTTACAGGTGGTGGTGAGCGCAAAGTTGGGCAAGGAAGTAGCAGGGTAACGTAACACACCCCATTCCTCGCATCGAAGAGTGGGGTGTGCCGGCTTGTGGTGTTGTAACTCGTGGTCCTTCAAAATCATTTTCAGAAATCCCACGAATTGGACAGGTGCAAAGACGGTCAGTATCCAACCGATGACAGCATCGCCTCTGAAAATGAGACTCAATCCGGCAAAGAATGTTACATACCCGCACAATGTTACGATTCCACCGATGAAAAAGATGACGGCGAGGAACGAGGTTACCTTATTAAGTACCTTCCTCGCCGCCCGCTCTTGTGGGGGTTTGTGGGTTTCGGCCGGTTTGCCGGGCGGTTGGTCCTGTGGCGCGTTCGATGATGTGCCCATTGTTTTGCCCCCGCAGCTGTGGTGAGCGATGGGTAGCCGACATGCGCAGCTTACCACAATTTCGTTGAGCAGAGTTGGCCAAGGCCCGGGGGCGTACCGCCCCGGGCCTTGCGCTGTCCACCAACTTCCTGGCCGAAAATCAGCGAACGGTGTCGCCGGGCCCACCGTTGGCTTGGCTGTAACGCCTGCCCAGTTCGTCGGCGACCTGCTGGATGAGCCCAAGGTAGCGCTCGAGCAGTTGGTTCTGGTTTTCGGCAGTGCCGGTAACGAGTTCGAGTAGACGACGGCTTACCTCCTCGATCGCTACCACATGGTCGGTGATTCCACCCGGTAGGCTAATGCCGAACTCGGCTTCGTGACCGACGATTTCTTCAAAGATGAGCCTGGCGGTGACGACGGACGGGTGCGACACCGCGCTGCTTCCCTGGAGGAGCCCGACCTGTTCGGACAGCAAGTCCTGGAAGGTTGTCATCCAGTGTTGATCTTGGACCGAGAAGTTCCCAGCCACTAGGGCCGTGAGGGCTGCTCTGGCGTTGAGGGCTGCGAATGTCTGCCCTTCCAGTTTGAAGGTCGGCTGACGGATCGGGGTGTCAACGGTCATGGCGTCTTGAGTGCTCCATTTCTTCCAGCTCGCAAGTCGATTAACATGCAAGCATGAGTGGCTTACGGATTAGTGTATCAGGTTTTAGGCCCAGCGGTTTGCAGAATTTCGCTTGATGAGTCGATGTTGCAGGCGGACCATAGTCCGGGGTCGGAATTTTTGGCTTGAGTTTGAAAATTGCGAAAGTCGTCGATTTTTGAAAATGGGAATACGACGTCAGCAAGCGCCCAGCCGTCTTGGATGAGCTCGGCGTCCACAAGCGTGCCGTCGGGCAGGTAAACCTAGCGCAGCAGTTCGGCTGGTGTACGTTCGTCCACGGGTAGATAATATGCTACCATGCCGAAGAGAAATGAGGTATGCGTAATGTGGGATGAATTTAAGAAATTTCTGCTGCGCGGCAATGTCGTGGATCTGGCCGTAGCCGTGGCTGTGGGCGCGTCGTTTACCGCTGTGGTCACCGCGTTGGTAAAAGATCTTATTACGCCGTTGATTGCAGCCGTTGGTGCCAAGCCCAACTTCGAAGGCCTGTCATTTACCGTGCACCATAGTACGTTTATGTACGGCGACTTCCTTAATGTTTTGATTTCATTCGCGATTATGGCGTCGGTGATTTTTTTCTTTGTGGTGCAGCCGGTGAATCAATTGGTTCGGTTGTCGCGGCGGGGCAAACAAGACGCAGCGTCCAAGGACCCGCAGCTCGCGGTCCTGGAAGAGATCCGCGATGAGCTAAGAGCTCGTAGTGGGAAGAAGTCATGAGGGAATTTGGGGCGCCCGCGGGGGCGAAACTGCGGGCTGAGATTACAGCCATGGTGGAGGCCATATTTGATGAGGTCGAGCCGAAACGGGCGGTAACCGGAGCAGACTTTGCCATGGACGAGCAAGCCGACATGGTAGTGGCGCGTGAAATTGAACTCAAGGATGTGCGCGGCCAACGCCTGCGCATTGCGGCCACCGAGGCCTCGGCCCGGCCGCCATTTGAATGGTTGTATGAGATTACCTCGGATATTGGCGAGGCCGATTATTTTAAACATTACTTGGTGCGGCAAGATGACATTGTGTTAGCTCAGCGCAAGGTGCTGACGCCGGTTGACGATGCCGAAGCCAAAGCAATCTTAAACGATTTACGGACGGCCCAAACTTGGCTGTTACTTCCTGAGCTTTAAGTGCGGTTGCTTTCGGAGAAGAGGCGTCCGTAGAGCGCAAAGGCGGCGATAAAGCTGACGGCCATGCCGTATGACCACAGGTTGCTCCAGTGGCCGGAAAGTGTGAGGACGCCAAAGATGGTTGCAAGTCCAATAGCGGCGGCGCTGCCACGAGCCAGCTTGATGATCGACGGCGATTGGCCCCCGGCCCAGCGGGCGATCATCACGGCATTGATGATGAGTCCGACGGCGGCCAATACATGCAGGCCGAGCAGAATCTGGTCAAATGTTCTAACGCCCCCCGAAACTTCGTTCGGCAGACCGATAAGGTTCACTGCCATGCCAAGCAGAAACTGGATGATCAAAAGACCAAATTGAGCCTGAATGCGTGAAGACAGTGGTTTTGATTGCGCAGTTTGGACGGCCATTACGGTTCCTCGCTTACATCGTCATTACACAACATACCACAAGGCTTTAAGTCCCAAGAATTCTCCTGAGACTCATAAGCTTAAGCTCACGTTAGATCCGTGGCCACCCCGTAATCTTCAGTTCGAGAGATCACCGAGCGACGAATTGTGGGTACTCTCCCCCGCTGTAAACGTTGGAACATGATTTTGCCAAATATGAGGCATGTTCGTCGATGGCTGTTGTTCTAAATCTGGGATATAGAGACAAGGACCTTTTGGTAGATATGTTATTCGTTATGCTTAATAGTGCGACGAATCATAGCCGGTGAATTGATCATATTGGAGACGGGCAGCGGGAAGATTAACCGGCGGCTGCAGGAGGCCAAACAAGGGTCGGGGGCCGGATACGAGCACTTCGGCAGCAGCGAGACCTGGGACCAGTTCGAAGAGGCCGGTAACAGTCGGTGGTTGTGATGCGATATAAACCTTGAACTCAGGATAGGCGGCGGCGACTCGCGCGAGTTCCTCTCCGAACGGCGCCGGCTCGGAGAGGTTGGCGTGTATCAGGGTGGCAACCAGCGAGGCGCGATCATGCCGGCGCTGGCGGATCAGGCTGATGAACGGTGTTATGCCAATGCCCTGGGCCACGAGTACGACCGGACGTCCCAGCGTGCGTGGCCAGGCGAAGGTACCGGCCGGCGGATCAAGGAGTTGCAACCGGCCGCCGGTGGGTAGCGTTGCTAATGCTTGCTTAAATGAGCTGCCAGTTAGTCTTGTAGTAATTGTTACAATATGCTCAAACGGAGCCGAGGTAATGGTAAAGTGGCGCTTGGTACCGGCGGAGTCGGGGTGTACGTGCGGCAACTCAACTCGAATCGCTTGACCCGCGTTCCAGATGAGCGGGACGTTCGGCTCGAACGTAAAGGCCCATATGTTACCGCCGAGTGAGAGTTTGCCATGCAGGGTTAAATGTGAGATTTGGTTCATGGCTGCTGGTGCGCGATCAAGTTTGCTTGGCAGCGCGGATCCGGGCAGCCATTTGGATTGTAATTTGGGATGAGTTTTTCTACCAGGTAGTGGTGAGTGATGCCGACCTGATACCGAGGCTGGACCTGCCCTCGGCGCCAGATTGCCAGCGCGTTGATTGCCTGCCGGTCCGGCTCCAACAATTTTGCAACTCCGGCAATTGAGCTAAGCGTGGTTACCACATCTTCGTAGATGCGCGGGTTAAGGGCATGTTTGGCAATTTGCTCGTCGACAGCCGAACTGAAACGAAAGTCTTGCTTGGCGCCACTGGGGACTCGTTCCAAGCGAATAAACGGCAAATCAAGATAGTGGCGAGTAACGAGTGCTTCGGCCAATCGCTGACCACCCGTGGGCACGCCCAGAATGGCATCGGCCGGTGGTAGACCCGGAGCTTCGGCTAGGAGGGCTAGAATTGTATCAAGCTCGTGCGGATGATCCCATAGGTTATCAAGCTCAAGTTTCTGTACAGCGTGATGTCCGGCGGCAAAGACGAAATGGCCCGGAATAAGGCAGTCACTTGCGAGCACGGCGGATCGGGTACGAGCGGCAATGGTAGTGGTCATGTTTGCATTGTAATGGTCGTACAGAACCAGTGTCGATGTCATAAGTGGCTGCATGGCCGGACGGGTTTGTGATCGCCCGCCCGGCCATGGAAAGTGATTCACTTGCCGGCTGGGGTGACAACCGAGACTAGCGCAAGCTCAGACACTCCGAATTCATCCAGCTCTGGGCTAACACCCGCGGTGGCGTGGCTCCCGTTCACGAGGCTGACGACCGCGGTCATTACGGCATGATTGTGTGTCAGGGCGGCGACATCGTCGAAGAGCCGATGCCTCAGGTAGGCGTCGAGGCCGGCCACCAGGATTAGCACGTGCTGCTTGGCCGCAACTGCGAGCGCGCGACCGCGGTCGGCCTGGTCAGCCGGATTGTCCGTACTTGGAGCGAGTCGCACACACCGGACCCGGTGGCCATTGAGCCGGTAGAGCGTTGATGCGACGGCATGCGCCAGACTCCACAGATTGGTGTCTCGGATGGCGATTACATCGAACTCAAGGTCTTGAATCAGCAACACGAGATACTGCGCGATCACATCGATCGTCACGGCGAAGGTAGTCGTGAGCGCACCCGTATTGAGTCTGGACTCGAGCGCGAGATCGGCGCCGCTGGGATCGAGAGCGCCGCATGCCATCAGCTCACGCTTGATTCGTTCGCGAGCGCTGGCTGGATCACTGGCTTGGTGCAACGATGCCATATGCATTTCTCCTCACTGGTAGAGATGGCAGATCGCTACGACGCATTATAGGGCAAGCGTGGTATTAGGCAGTTAGTTCGGGCACGGGTTGGCCGGAAGGCTCAACAACGCGCAGGTGAAATTTAAGCTCGGAGGCTGAGGCACCGGCGACTGTTAGGGCATCCTTAACGAGATCTGCGGCCTGATGAAGGTCGGCGTACAGCCGGCGGGTTTCGGTTTCGGAATTTTCAAACATGATGCCGTTTAGGCGGTAGGCGCCGCAGTCGGTGTGGCTTTGGAGGTAGACGTCGGTGATGTGGTTGACCTTCCAGGCGATCACGATTTGGGCAAGCGCGGTCGCGCGGGTGGTTTCGTTGACAATAGCAAGCGCGCCGCCGGCGAGAGCCGGGCAGAAGGCGCCGCCGATTTCTCTAATGTATTCAAAGTCGGTTTGTGCCAGGCGGTCGTCGATGCATGCAAATAATACACTTTTGGCAAAATGAGGGGCAATGGTTGTGGGCACGAAAAAGGAATTCTCCGGGGCCGATGTACGGCGTTTTTTACTTTATTAGCCTCAGGTAGTATACACCCTTAGCGTGGACACGTCGCGGCCTGGTGCGCTGATAAATGAACTGACGATGTCGTTAAGCTGCTAGGGTTTTTCGTGGCGAGACCGCGCACTGAAGTACCACCAAGCGGGTCGGGGCTGGCTCCCGTGGTGCCGGGGCTCGCCGGCATAGGTTGGATGACCCGTGCCACCAACTTGCATGTTTAGCGACTAACGACCGGGCTGGCTTGTGCCGGGTTTTTCGTGGCTGCAACAAATTGGCGGACGCGGCCGCGAATGGTTTCGGCCAGTTCCGGCTGGGCGGTTGTAGACCGCCGGCTGGTTGCAACCGTGAACGGCGCAGTGGGGCGGCCGTTTGCTAGGGTACGCAAGTGGAACTGGCCGGTTGGGAGGCTCGTGAGATCGTCGGCTGTGAGCGGCGCAAAGTGTGGCTCGAGCCAACGGGCGTCAGTGGTGCCGAGGCGAAACGCCGCCAACGTCCCGACGTTGCCGAGCACAGCCTGCTTGAGGTTCTCCGGCAACTGATCAACGTATTGGTGCGCGAGGTGCAGACCAACGCCGTACTTGCGAACCTCGGACAGCATGGCGGCAAACGAGTCGGTGACAATGTTTTGGAACTCATCGATGTAAACGTAAAACGGCGGGCGCTGGTCTTCGGCAACATCGGCCCGGGAGAGGGCTGCGAGTTGAATCTTGGTTACGACGAGGGTGCCGAGGAGCTGGGCGTTGAGGCTGCCAAGGCGGCCTTTGGAAAGATTAACGAGTAAAATTTTGCGGCGGTCCATGAGCGTGCGGAGGTCAAACGCGCTGGTGCGGGCGGACAATATCTCGCTCATAACGGCGTTGCCGAGGAAAGAGCCGAATTTGGAGGTAAAGTAGTTGAGCATTTCGGATTTGTGGAAATCAGACGTTTTTGCCATCTGGCCGAGCCAAAAGTCGCGGACGGCTGGGTGGTGCGAACGACTGACCGCAGCTTCTTGATAGCTTGGATCGGTGAAAAGGCGTGGAATATCGAGCAGAGTGCCACGGACGGTGGGTTCGGTGACGGTGAGGGCGGCACTTCTTAGCCAATGCTCGAATTGCGGTCCAATGATACCGGTGTGGCCCGGATCAAACAGTTTATAAAAGAGCGCAATGAGTTCCTGGATGAGCAGATCGCGCTCGTCGGGGCTGCGCCATTCGAGGAGATTGAGGCCGAGCAAGGCTTTGGGGTCGGATGGATCAAACAAGACGATATCGCGGGCACGGTGCTGCGGAATGCGCGGCAGCAGCCAATCGATGACCTCGCCGTGCGGGTCGATAAAGCAGGCACCATCACCGTTTTCGATATCCTGCAGGATTGCGGATTGGAGCAAGGTGGATTTACCGGTACCGGTTTGGCCAATAATGTACATGTGGCGCAAGCGGTCGGCCGGTGCCAGATGAATGGGCGTGCGTAGGTCGCGGTGGACGCCGTGACCTACGATAATGCCTTGTTGTGGCAGGTCAGCCGGAATGGGCAGTTGCACTGCGTCTTGTTGGGCCAGGCGCGGCCAGGCGCGGGGATTAAGCGGCGGGTGGTACAGGCCGGCGGCTTCGGTGGATGTGAGCAAAAAGGCGGTGCCGGGATCGAGTGAGTAGCCGGCACCGGGCCGGCCTTGGTGTTTAGCCGGCAGTATTTGGTAGCGGGCTTTTGATGTGCCAGGCAGAGCGTGAGCGTGATATGATCCGGCTGCCCGACGAATGAGGGCTTCGGCTGCCGTCTCCGTACCGGCCGCGGCAATGAATATGAGGTTGGCGCGCAATGGCGCTGTTTTGGTCTTGGGTTCTGGCTCCTCCTTGTTTTCTGCATCCGGCTCGCCGGCCGTACCTAAAACGAGCTGCCTGGTCGAGGTTAAAAGCAGATCGCCCAGACCGTTGACAGCCCTGGCGGTGAGCGTGGGCTTGGTGGCCGTTCCGGCTAGAATCAATCTGACAATGAGTGTTTCTGATGTCGGTACGGAGCTCAGCACTTCGAATAGGCCGGCGAGTGGGTCTGCGATAGTAAAATCGGGCTCGCGTAGGCTGGCTTCGGCCGGGGTAAATTCGAGCGCGGCCATAGTAATTGCGCGGGCCTTCGGCTGGTCACGGTGGTCAAGTTGAGTGAGTTCACCGGCGGGATAGGCAGCATACAGCAGATGCGTCACCTCGGCTTGCCAGTCGGCCGGAGTTGTGATGATGGTACTCATGCTGCCGGCTTCGGCTGCAAACTCGAGACTGACGGCGTTCCCCGGTTGGCCATCGAGTAATCCAGCTAGTCCTGCCATGAGCGAGCTCGTTGCTTCGAGGTGTTGCTTGGCGCCCAGTGCCTCAAGCGTAGTTGGCGCAGGCCGGAATTGAACGGCGATAAGCTCTGATGCCGTCACGCCGCATTCTCCAGATAATCTAACAGACCGACTTGGCCGGGTTCGCTCCCTACTCCCTGAGATCTCACCGGCGCCAGGTCGATGACGTTGCTTTCGACGCTGGCTGCCACTTGCGGCGCGTCTGACGCTTCGAGCCCGGTATGTGGATCTGGCTCCGATACAATGAACACCCTTACGCTACCGCGCTCTGCGTGCAGGCGCTCGGTTGGCGGTTGCTCCAGGGCTGGCGTTAAGAACTCATTCATGTGCTAGCTCCACCGGCGGTGAGCCAGGGCTCAGTGCCGGTGATGGTTAGTGGCCCGCGGAGGCGTCCGTGCAGCAGGGCCTGAGCAATCGGCGCCTCGAAGTGAGTGGCAATGAGGCGGCGGACCGGTCGGGCGCCAAAGAGCGGATCGGCCTCGGCGCCAAGCAGGCTTGCGAGCGTTGCATCGGGGACGGCAAAGGTGAGGTTGTGTGCGGACAGTCGGTTCTCAAGCGTGGCAAGTTCGCGTTGGGCGAGCGCCACGAGATGTGCGATGGCTAGCGGCCGAAATACCAGAACGGCGTCGAAGCGGTTGATGAATTCCGGGCGGTAGGTTTCGAGCAAGAGCGGCAAAAGGCGTTCGTGGATAAATACCGGGCTTGTGACATCGGTACCTGTGGCAGCCGATTTAGCAATCAGCGCAGAGCCGGTGTTGGAGGTGGCGAGCACGAGTGTGCTGGTGAAATCTACGGTGTGGCCGGCCGAATCGGTGAGGCGGCCGTCGTCGAGCAGTTGCAAAAACAGGTCGAAGACTTTGGGATGGGCTTTTTCGATCTCGTCGAGCAGGATGAGCGAATTGGGGTTGCGCATGACCGGCCCAGTGAGCTGGCCGCCGGCTTCGTAGCCGACGTAACCGGGCGGTGCGCCGATGACCCGGACCGCAGCGTGCTCCTGTGCATACTCGCTCATGTCCAGGCGAATAAGCGCGTACGGATTGTTGTAGTGGTATTCGGCGAGCGCTTTGGCGGTTTCGGTTTTGCCAACGCCGGAGGGACCGAGCAAGAGGAATGAGCCGCGCGGCTTAGTAGGGTCGGCGAGACCCAAGCCGGCCCGGGCGAGACCCGCGGCAATGGTGCCCATGGCACTGGGCTGGCCGATAACGCGGCTGGTTAGCTTGCGTTCAAGCTCAGCCAGGCCTTTGGGCTTTTGATGCAGACCGCTTAGGGGTAAGCGCTCGCGCTCGGATACGACAGCCTCGATATCATCGGCTGTTACCTCGGTGCCACCTTCCAGCGAGAGCTTAACGCATGTCTCTTCAAGTAAACGGATGGCAGCGTCGGGGTTAGAGCGGCCGTGGCCGAAGCGGCTGCCGTATTCGACGGCCTTGGCGATCGCTTGCGCCCTGATGGTTTGGTGATACAGCCGTTCCAGGCGGGGGCTGGTTTGGTCGACCATGGCAATCAATGCGGCCGGCGTTGGGGTCTGCAGTTCGAGGGCGGTGAAGGTGCGACTAAACACGTAGTCGTCGTGGAGCAGACCGTGGTAGGCCTGGCTCGTGGTTGTCACAATGAGCCGAACGTTTGGTTGGGAGGCTAGGGCCTGGAGAACCGAGAGGGTAAGTTCGAGCCGCCCGGGGTCGCCGGCAGCCAGGAGCTGGATATCTTCAATCACCACTACAGCGCTTTGCAAGCGACCGGCGGCGGCCTGGAGCGCATCAAGGCAATCGTGTAGCGGATCACCGGCGGCCAAGAGTTGCTTAATGGGTTCGGTGGTGAGGCGGTACATTGTTGGTGCTAGTGGCCGATACTGATCCTGGTGCAGCCGCAGTGCCAGGGCCTCAGTGAGGCTGGTTTTGCCGCTGCCGGGCTCGGCCACCAGGGCAGCGTGCGGGCGGGTGGGATGGAGTAGGATGCGGGCGAGGCGTTCGAGCTCGGCGTCGCGCTCCACGATGTCCATCAACTTGCCGGCGCGGGCAGCCGAGATGAGGTCGTATAGCTTGAGCGAAATAGTGGTGCCGGTGTTCATGCCGCGGCCCTTAGTGTGCTAGCTGCTGGCCGGCGAGCGGGTTGGCGTTTGTGGGAGGTAGTATTGAACGTGATAACGATGTCTTCGCTGTCGTCATTATCGCCGGCCTGAACCTGGTTTTGTGAGGAACTAAGTTGCTCATGACGAGCAAGCCTTCCAACCCTGCTGGGAATGCGTATTGCAGTTGGGTCTGATTTTGGTTGTGAGCTTGCTTGGGCGCCGCCGATGTCTTCCGGGCGAAAACTAAAGTCGGTTAGCCAGTCGTGCGCAGCATCCTGGCTCTGACCGGCGGCATGATCAACCGCAGTGTGTCCAGCCGCATCTTCGACTGGCTCGACGCCGACGTACAGGAGGGTTTCTTGTTCGGAGGCGGCCGCTTGGGTAATGGCTTCCTCGGCGGCCGTAGCCTCTGTCTCTACCTTGGCCTGCGTTAAGCTAATTCCCGTATCAGCTGGCGGAATCATGGCTTCTGTCTCGACCGGCACTTTAGCGACGACGACTTGCGCTATGGTTTCGTGCTGTGCCGGTGCAATTTGCACCTCAGATACAACGGGCGGGGCGGCCTCCTTGAGCACAGCTTCGTTTAGGTCGGGGTTTTTAACCTGGTGCGCTTCCAGTGCCGCCTCAACGGTGGGCGCAGGAACGTCGACGGCCTCCGCCGACACAGCCTCGACACCGTCGATATCCTCATCCTGGACCGCGCCTTCTATGTTGTCGGCCGCAGGCAAGCTGGTATCTTCATTCGTGAAGGTTCGCTCAGGAGAACTCTGAGAGTCTTGTTTTGGCGTCTCTCCGATAACGGCGGCGGGCTGATCCGGTACGGCATGTACCTCGGGTGGCTTTACGGGCGGCTCAAGCTTCGGTTGGGGCGGCGCCTCTAGCCTCGGTCCGCTGTTGTCCAGCGCGAGTGAAGGTGCGGGTGTCGGCGGCTTGGGCGTCATTGTTTCCGCAGGTCGTGCGGCGGTTTTTGCTATATTGACCGCCATAGGTGGCTGCTCGTCAGAGGGACCGGCGTCATGAGGATCTACTGCAGGCGCATTATTTTGGGGCTCCCCTACTTTTCCGTACGCTCGTGCCGGAGATGGCTCGCTTAGTGGCAGTGGGGTATACAGCTCAGGCGATACGGCCTTCGGGCTGGGTGCGGCTGGATTTGGATGGGGTTTGGGCGCCTGCTTGCCCGCATCGGCCGGCCGTGGCAGCTGATAGGCTTCCTGTTCGGGCCGAACCGGTACCGGCAAGGGGTCTTGAGCAACGGCATGGCCTGCGGCCGGCATGGCCTGATTAGGAACGGTGGGTGCCTTTGGAACCGGTGTGGCCGCGTAGATCGCTTGGAGCGTAAGCGGTTCAACGTGCTCTCCCATCTCCTGTTCATCACTGTCCTCATGGTTTTTCGCTGGTTCCGGCACCGGCGGTTTAGCTGTCTCGACTACGACCGGGGGCGGGAGTTCTGACGGCACGAATTCGTTCGGCGCCGCAGTTGACCCACCGTTAGAGCTGCTTTCCTCGACGAGAGCTTGGATATCGGCCGATTCTGAGTCCGTCCGGATGTCGTTGTCTGCTTGATCTGCTTGAACGGTAGTAAGGGTATCATTGGCAAGGATAGCATCATGATATTCGTCGCCACCCCCTTCTACCGGGTCTTCGGTTGGCTCTTTTTCGTTCACCATTTGGCCGGTCATGATAACGAAGCTGTCACGGGTGCGCAGGTATGTGGTGATGGAAATTATTTCATTACCCTCTTCGTCCGTTTTGGTGCGAGTTTTAACAACGGGCTCGTCACCCGGCTGCAGGGCCATGATTTCGTCTTGTAGATCCGCGTCGTGGCCGAGAATTGCATCGAGCTCGAGGTTGATTGTAACGGCTTCGCCGTTTTCCTCAGTGTCATACTTCGAGCCCCAGCTTTGCTCGCCGGCATTGTTAGTCTGGAGCTTAAAGTGAAGAGAGGCATTCATGGTTGCACCGGCCAACTCCGGCATGGTCTCGACGTGCTCCCGGAGCGTGGTCTCATCGTCTTTACGCTCGAGTTCATCAAGAAGATCAGGCACCGGCTCCGGGTTACTGCCAGCCTCCGGCATTGCCCCTATGTCCGCCTCAGGATCGTATCGGCCGGACTCCAGCGGATCGATTTCGCCAGCGTCGAGTTCAGCCGTCATCTCCTCTTGATAGCCGGTGAGCATTTCAGCGGCTGATCCCATAAAAACTCCCTCTTTGCACATGCTTGTCGTTGCTAAGAGGGGCCTACCATTGGCGTTTCCACTTCTCTTTGCGGCGAAGAGCGCGTGAACACTAACTTCTGCGGCCGCCGGTTTTCTGGCTATAACAGTTGCGCGACAGTGAGGGAGTTTCACCCTGCTTGCCCGGTTTGGCTGCAAAATTACTCTTATGTTGTGGTCTTACAATAGCAATCCACAAGATGTGGGTCAATGCTTATGTTTTGAGCAATTTAGGTTATGGCTGCGTGGCATGCACGGCGGTAACGGTCCAGCCTGGGCAAGCCTGGGCGGCAAACTTGGTAGTGAGGAAGCTGGTTTGGCCGGGTGGGAAGACTTTTAGGCTCGTAGAAGTATCGCTGCAGGCGCCTGGATTGTAATTGCCCGGATTCGGCAGCCCTAGCGTTGCATAAGCGGCCAGACCTGGGTCTAAGGTGAGGCTGGTAACAGGGCTGACCGTGTCGCGGTTGGCGGCCGGCCCGAGCTGCGTGCCAGCGTCATTTACGAGCGAAACACCCGGGTAGCCGGACATCGTACAGCCCTGCTGGCTGCCGTTGGTGAGCGACAGAGTGTAATATTGCGTGCCGGCTGCGCCGCTGCCGGGCAGTACGTTGGCGGTTAGCTGGCTGGCCGTGCAGGCGCTGAGCCCGGCCGTGGGCGAAGGCGCTGCTTTGGCCGAAGCAGCGGGCGCGGCTTTTTGGTTCGCAACCGGCGTTGGGCTTGGTGTAGGCTTGGAGCTACTGCCAAACCCGGATGCCAGCAGCAAGAGTACCGCGGCCACAGCTATAACGCCGGCGATAATCCAACCGGGGCTGGTCGAGAGATTCGCCTGGTGCGGTGGTGGGGATTTTGGTGGTTCGTCCATTATGGCTCCATTATCCGCTGGATCAACGCGGAATCAAAGTGTAGAACATGGCCAGTGCCGAAGCTGCCATGGCTGCGAATGCGATCCAGATCATGGTGCGCGACAGCCAGCCGCCGCGGTGGTCGCCCATAATGTGTTGGTTGGCGTTGATACGGGCGATGAGGAAAACGAGTGGTACGGCGGCCACGCCGTTGAAAACGGCAGTGAAGATGAGTGCTTTGATCGGGTTGATACCCATGAAATTAATGCTTAAGCCAAGCAGTGTGGCAACCGCGATAACGCCGTAAAAGCCCTTGGCTTTGCTAAATTTGCGATATAACCCCTGTTTCCAGCCAAAGGCCTCCGATAGCGCATAGGCGGCGGACCCGGCCAATACCGGCACGCCCAGGAGGCCTAGGCCGACGACGCCGACGGCAAAGATGTCTTTGGCAACTTGGCCGGAATCGGGAAATGATTTCACCAGCGGCTGCAGGGCTTTAGCGGCGTCGGCGGCGGTTGCGATGTTGGTTATCCCATGGCTAAATAGCACCGTGGCCGTAGTAATTATGATGAACCACTGCGTAATCTCGGACGCGAACATACCGACGGTGGTATCAACGCGCAAGTCGCGCAGAAATTTGTGAGTCAGCCGGGGGATGCCGCCGCGTTGTGCCACCATCTTGGCCGCAATCTCCTCCTCCACTTCACCGGAGGCTTGCCAGAAAAACATATAGGGCGAAATGGTGGTGCCAAACACACCCGTGATAATGAACAAGAAGGCGAATGTGAATTGAATATGCGGGATAACGGTGGCGCGGAAAATCTCGCCCCACGGCTCATGCACGATAAGTGCGGTCAGCGGGTACGACAAGAGTGCGAGCGACAGCCACTTAAGTAGCTTGGCGTAGTTTTTGTAGCTAACAAAGATTTCGAGCAACACGATGAGGATCGCGAACCCGACAGCCAGCCAAGGCGTGGGGACGTTAATTACAAGGTGGGCTGACGCAGCGATAGCTCCGATGTCGGCGCCGAGATTGATGGTATTGGCGGCGGCGACCAGAAAAACCACGAAGAACAGGAGTTTGCGGCTATAATTGTCCTTTACAACGCCGGCCAATCCCCGGCCGGTGACGGCTCCGATGCGGGCGCAGGCCTCTTGCACGCCGATCAGGAGCGGCAGCAGGTAAAGTGCGGTCCAAAGCTGGCCGTAGCCGAATTGCGCGCCGGTTTGCGAATAGGTAGCAATGCCGGACGGGTCGTCGTCGGCCGCGCCGGTGATAAGGCCCGGGCCCAGAATAGTCAGGAACCGGCCAAATTTGAGCTTGTGAATAACGGCCACGCCGGGAATGCCACCATGGACGGGCCCCTTGGTTGCCGCTTTCTTGCCGTTCGCCATGTGCAAACAGTATCAAAGCATAACCGTTAAGCGCAAGCAGCGTATCAGGTTATAATGCTTATGTATGGCAGTAGCGCTTGAATATAACGGTCTTTCGAGTCGGGAAGCCCATCGGCGCCTTGAGCACGACGGGCCGAATGTAGTTGTCAGCCAAACCGAACTTACCGGCGTGCGGGCCTTCGCGCGTCAATTTGCCAACCCCCTGATTGTAATCTTACTTGTGTCGGCGGGGCTGGCGTTTGCACTTGGCGATCACGTTAGTTCGACAATTATTGTTATCATCGTGCTGATTTCGGGTGTGCTGCAATTCGTTAATACTTACAAGTCGCAACAAGCGGCTGAGGCGCTGCGCGACCGAGTACGGATTTCGGCCTCGGTGTTGCGCGACGGCCACACGCAAGAAGTGCCGCTGGCCGACATTGTGAAGGGTGATCTCGTTCAGCTCAAGGCCGGCTCGATTATCCCGGCCGACGGCAAAGTTCTTACCGGAGAGCATCTCTATACAAATGAGTCGGCACTGACGGGCGAAAGTTTCCCCCAGGCGAAGGAGCCAGGTGGCCCGTTGTATATGGGCTCGAGTGCGGTTAGTGGCAACGCAGTTATGGAGGTGACAGCCACGGGGACGGCGACGAAATTCAGCCACATTGCGCAGACGCTGGCGGGGCGTGAGGAGCTGACTGAGTTTGACCGTGAGATTCGCGATTTTAGTTTGCTGATTGTCAAAATCACGTTTGGACTGGTGGTGTTTATTTTTGCCGTTAATGCGATATTCAAGCACGAAATTTTGGATGCGCTGCTGTTTAGCTTGGCGCTGGCGGTGGGGCTGACACCCGAGCTTTTGCCTATGATTATTACGCTCAATCTAACAAAAGGGTCGCTGGCCATGGCAAAGCGTAACGTGATCGTTAAAAAGCTGGCGTCAATTCAGAATTTTGGCAGTATGGATGTGCTATGCACGGACAAGACCGGCACGCTCACCGAAGACCGGATTGTGCTTGTAAAGCATGTGGACGGCAACGGGCATGATTCTGCCAATGTTTTGCTCCTGTCGTATTTGAGCAGCCTGTATACCACAACCTACGACAACCCCCTTGATAAAGCCATTCGTAATTATCACAGGCTTGACATCTCGGCGTACCACAAGCTTGATGAAATTCCCTTTGATTTTGAGCGCAAGCGCGATTCGATCGTGGTGAAGCATGGTGCGCGTCGGTTGCTTATTACCAAGGGTGCGCCGGAAGAGGTCATCAAGATTTGTAGACATTATGAAACCGAGCATCATCGGTTTGACGCAGATCGCAGGAAAGCGGTGGCAGCTGAATACGAGGCGCTGAGCCAGGATGGTTTCCGCGTGCTGGCCGTGGCGGCGCGGGAGGTTGATGAACAAAAGGATTACACGCCGGCCGTTGAGACGGATATGGCGTTTGTGGGCTTTGTGGCGTTTTTGGATCCGGCTAAATCCAGCGTGTCGCAAACGCTTAAGCGCATGCGTACGTATGGCGTAGGTATCAAGATTATCACCGGCGACAACGGGCTCGTGAGCCGAAAGATTGCCCAGGACATTGGACTTGAAGTTACTGGTTTACTTGAAGGCGCTGAAATTGAGGGGCTCAACGATCTTGAGCTGTCGGCTAAACTTGAAGAAACAACGATTTTTGCGCGCGTTAATCCAGAGCAAAAGATGCGCATCATAAAACTGCTGAAGCGGGCGGGGCATGTGGTCGGCTACATGGGCGACGGCATAAACGATGCGCCGTCGCTGTACACGGCCGACGTCGGCATTTCGGTCAACAACGCCGTGGATGTGGCTAAGGAAACGGCCGATCTTATCTTGATCCGCAAGAGTTTGGAGGATTTGATCGAGGGCGTAATCGAAGGTCGTAAGACCTATGCCAATACGCTCAAGTATCTGAAAATGGCGTTGAGTTCGAACTTTGGTAACATGTTTTCCATGGCTGGGGCCTCGATTTTCCTGCCGTTTCTGCCCATGCTGGCGCCGCAGATTCTGTTTAACAACTTGTTGTATGACGGTTCGCAGTTCGCGATTCCGCTGGACGGCGTTGATCCGGATGACATCGTGCGACCACACAAGCTAAGCATGAAATCGATCAAGAAGTTTATGTGGGTGTTTGGGCCACTCTCCAGTGTGTTTGACGTAATTACGTTCGTAGTGCTGTTGGTGGTGTTTGGATATGCGGGCAGTCGGTTTCAGACCGGCTGGTTTATTGAGTCGATTGCGACCCAGGCGTTTGTGGTGTATGTGATCCGGACCAAGCGGCTGCCGTTTGTGCAGAGCCGGCCGAGCAACTACCTATTGGCGAGTACGGTTGCAGTTGTGGTGATTGGCTGGCTGGTGGCGCTTGGTCCGATAGGGGCGGCGTTTAAGTTCACTCCCCTATCGGTACAGGCGGATTTGGCGATGCTCGGCATTGTGGCAGTTTACTTGGTGGTGACTGAGTTCGTGAAGCGAGTGTTTTTCCGCCACGTGGTACTGTAGCCGACCTAGGCTATCTGTTCAAACCTGTCAGCCGGCGGTATGCTTATTGGTACCCGTTCGAACGAGTCGAACTACGAGCTCGTTGAGAGAGAGGTCTAATGAGTTACTATCGGTGGCTCCGCTTCTGGCGGATGCTCGTGCGACTGAGTGTGGTCGCATTGGGCTGGTGGATCTTGGCTGGGTGGTTTGCCGGCCAGCTGTATGACGCGTATCTTCGTCCCGAATGGGAACTGATGGCCGCGCATGCGCTCTTCTTCGGGACAAGCGCCGGTGCACTCGTCATATTCTTTAAGTGGGTGATCAAAGCACCTTCGCTCTGGCAACCGCCGCGCATCTGGCGGGCTAGGGGCAAGCGACGCGACACCATTCAGGAGCAGCGCGATACATGGAGCCTGCAGCTTAAATACTCGCGTCAACTGCTACAACAGGTCAGGCGCCTACGCGACGAATATGGCGAGACCGCCATTCACCTCGAGCTCGGCGACCGCGAGACAAGCAAGACGCTCGTGGCATGTCAGGCGCCTTCGAAGCTCGATGCGCTGTGGGGCTTCATAGGCTTCTGCCTCGGTAACAGTCGCGGCTCGACGGTAGCCATTATTCATTACCAGGGTACTCAGGTAATAGATCGGCGCGATCTCGATCTCGTGCTGTATCCTTACGGCCAGCCGACTGCCATGACACCGGTTCGCGCCGACTTGCCGCCGAAGGACGGGCCGCTGACTACTGAGATTCGCGATCGCGTCTCTTTGTGGCTTGAGGGTAAGGCGGGAGCGGATGGCTCGGTCGCGTACCTTGAGGCATGGCGTCGTAGGCAGCAGAATCCAGAAAATTCATAGATCGGGCCGGCCCATGCCCCGCTTCGTGCGCAACTATCCCGAGAGAGGAGGTGCGTGTGAAGCGGGGTAGTTGTGTATTTAGGTGAGTGCGTTTTCGAGGGCGACGAGAGATTTTTGCCAAGCATCTTTGGCGGCGGCTTGGTTGTAGGCAAAGCGGTTGGTGTCATTGAAGAAGGCGTGACCGCAATCCGGGTAGACCGTGGCTTCGAAATCAACACCGGCCCGATGCATTTTTTCTTTCAATTCCGGCAGGCTTTGCATAAGGTTTTCGTCGCGCTCGCCGTAGAAGGCGCGGACGGGACACTTGATGTTCGCGAGCTCATCGACTGTAAAATCGGCGTGGCCGTAAAACGGCAACGCTAGCTTTAGTTTGGGCTCGTGTACGGCTAGTGCAAAACTATAAGTACCGCCAAAGCAAAATCCTACTACTGCCACCTTTTGACTAGTTTCGGGCTTGGCAAAAAGATAATCGAAGCAGTCTCGGACGCGCGCGGTGGTTTTTTGGCCAAATTCTGGATTCATGATCGGCGCCATGAGCTGTCGAAGTTTGGGCTGAACTTCGTTGCGCTTTTCCGGGTTAAACAGGTCTTCTTGCAGACCGGCGGCGGATGCGACGTCGATCGTGCCGGAAAGCAGATCTGGTGCCAGAGCCAGGTAGCCCTCGGCCGCGAAGCGGTCGGCTACGCTTTTGATGTGCGGCGCCAGCCCCCAAACTTCATGGATTACGATCAAGCCACCCTTGATTTCGCCTTCGGGTCGGGCCTCGTAAGCCGGGACATCGCCCTCGGTTGATTTGATTGTCACGATATTTCCCATAGCTTCATTATAGCCTGTTAGCTGAGAGATTGGTGAGCGAGTGCGGCCAGCGCGTCGATGAATTTGGGATCGGTATTTGGTAGCTCGATGCGATGATACTCGATCCCAAACTGAAGGCATTGTTCGCCGGCGGCAATGTCGAGATCGTAGAGTATCTCGAGATGATCGGCCAGGAATTGAATAGGTACAATCAGCACCGCATGGTCGCCGCGGCGACGCAAGACGGCCAGGATGTCTACAAGGTCGGGCTTGAGCCAGGGCTCGGGAGTGTGGCCGGCGGACTGATAGGCACTGTAGTGCTCGGGCAGAGGGGTCGGCAGTTTGGCCAGGATGGCGTCGGTGGTGGCAGCGAGCTGCTCTAGGTAGCTTGGATCTTTGGCTACGACGCGTTCCGGGAGGCTGTGGGTGGTAAAAACTACGGCTGGTGCTTTGCCATATTTGACCGTGAACTCAGCTAGGGCGGTTTTTGTACGCGTGGTCAGTAGCTCTATAAAATCGGGTTGCGTTGGCCACGGTCCGACGAGGCGGGTTTGGTCCGGCACAAAGCCGTGCTGGCTTGCCGCGGCCAGGAAGACCTTGCGGTAGCCGTCCATTATAAATGACGAAAATTGGGGCGATAATATAATACCGACGAGCGTTTCGGCGCCGGCTTCCCGGCACTTCCCCACTGCCTGCTCGATGAAGGGCTCGGAATGTTGCATGCCGGCCCGCCCGACGAAGTCTGCGCCCAGCTCTTTTTGCAGAAGTTTGGCCTGCTGCTCGGTAATGTCGATCAGCGGTGAGCGGCCGACGAGCCGGTAACGTTCTTCAAAGTCGGCAATGGTCTCGCTGGATGCTTTATCGCCGTAGATGTGGCGCATGTATTCCCGCACATGCTCGGCCGTGGTGGCAGAACCGTAGGTCATAATAACGACGCCGGTTTTTGGCTTAGCCGCTGACGGGTTGGGCATGAATAAACTCCACTAAGGCTTTTAGTTTAGCATCATCGGTGTCGGGCAAGACGCCGTGGCCAAAGTTAAAAATGTAGCCGGTACGGTCTGGCAGGGTGCTGAGGAGCGCATGAGCCTGGTTTTGGATGGTCGTGAAATCGGCTAACATAACGGCCGGATCGAGGTTGCCTTGAAGGGCCTTGGTTTGGTCAATACGCTTTCGGGCGACGGCCAGATCAATGCGCCAATCGAGACCAAGAACTTCGCAGTCGACGCTGGCAAAATCGGTGAGGAGTCCGGCCGTGTCGGTGCCGAAATGGAGCCGGGGAACGTTTGCCTCGACAAGATTTTTAAAAATGCTTCCGGTGTATGGCAACACGAACTCGCGGTAGTGGCTGGGTGCGAGGCAGCCGGCCCAAGAGTCAAATAGTTGTACGGCCTGCGCGCCGGCATCAATTTGCAGCTTAAGGTAACTTGTGACAGCTGCAGTGAGTGTCGACATGAGATCGTGCCAGGCAGCCGGATATTCGAGCATAAAGCGCTTGGTGGTAGCCCAGGTGCGGGTGGGCCGGCCTTCGATTAAGTAACTAGCAAGTGTAAACGGTGCGCCGGAGAAGCCGATGAGCGGCACTGCAAGCCCTGGGCGGAGGAGTTTAATGGTGTCAGCCAGGAACTCCAGGCGGTCCAGTTGAAGTGGCTCGAGGCGTTTTAGATCATCCGGCCCGACGATGGGTTGGTCAATAACCGGCCCGACGTTTTCCACGATCTTAACGTCAACTCCCATGGCTATCGGCAGGAGCATGATGTCGGCAAACAAAATTGCGGCATCAACGCCCAGCCGCTCAACCGGCTCGAGGCTGACCTTAGCCGCTAGCTCGGGTGTGCGCGCGATAGTGAGCACATCGTGTTTTTCTCGAATCTTGCGGTAGCCGGGCAGGCTGCGGCCGGCCTGGCGCATGAACCAGACCGGGATATGTTCGACCGGCTCCCGGCGGGCGGCGCGCAGGAAGGCGTCGTTAAAGACGGCCGTCATGCGCTATAGCCACTCCACAAACTGGTCGAGCGGCTTGTATAGACAGGTGTAAATCGGGGTGTCGGAAAGCGTGTAGGGCCGGCCGATGAGGCTGCGCATTTCAATGACGAGATCCTGAAACTGTTCGAGCGTTGGGGTCTCATATGAAACGAGGAATTCTTGATCGTCCAGCCCGTAGGAATAGAGCAGGCACTGGCGGATTTCGGGATGGGCCAGCCCAGTTTTAATGTGCTGACCCATAACCTGGCGGCGATTGTCGGGCGAGAGCTGATGCCACTCGTGGGTTTTGGTAAATGGGTACAAAATCAGGTACGGCAGCCGGTCAGTGTAGTTTTGCATGACCTGCTCGGGCTTGCCGGTGCGGCCGGAATATTGCGACGGCCGGACGATGCCGAAGTAGGTTTGTGCTAGTTTCAGATGCCGACCCAAGCCGGAGCTGAGGAGCTTTGGCAGCTGGTTGGTGAGAGCCTCGGGATGTTCACTGCGGCACCAAAACATAAAGGTGCTGCCGGCTTTAAAACCGAGTGTGGCATAGGTCTCAATAATAATGCTGTCCAGGTCTTCGAGCCGGTTTTTGAATTCTTGGCGCAGCTTGGCTTGTTCCGCGGCGGCTTGCTGGTAGAACTCTGAGCGCAGGTTGAAGAACAGGTAATGATGATATGGCTTGGGGTCTGTCGCCGGTGCGTCCATACGGGCATTATACCAAGCCGCGCTTAAGATTGGCTTAGGGTTTTTCTACGATTCTCCAGTCTAATAGAGTGGCAGCCCTTCAAATTGCGGGTCGTCCATGCGGGCGACTGCGACTAGTTTGAGCTCGAGACGGGTATGCAGATCAACTGGAATGACGAAGAATTTAACATTACCGTCGCCGACCCGGACGCCAAACCGGCCGTATTTGAGCTCGACAGGCACGTTCATGAATTGCAAGTGGTCGCCGGCCATAAAACCGACGTATGCGCCTTGCGCCGGGGTGACCTCCAGCACGGCTATGCGCTGCCATGATTGCACCACTCGTTCGCCCTGGAGTTGGGTGGCTCCCAGCGGCATGGCACCGGCGGCAGTGTCGCCTGGAACGGTTACGACCGGCATGATGGGCCAATGTTCGTCGCTGGCTAGATTGTGGCTGGTTTTTAGGTCGTCCACAGCTGTCATTATACTCTGAATGGTTGGCTCGACGGCTTGGACAATGTGCTGAAAACCATAGGCTCTGGCGGCTGCCGTGGTGGTGGGACCGATAGTGAAAACTGGTTGATGCCGCACGGTGATGAGTAATGCTGAGTTGATCGTGTGTATGAGGCCGGTGACGGCGGAGGGGCTGGCAAATATCAGACATTGGACTCGGCCTTCGAGGAGGTAACGTTCAAGTTTGGCGGAGCGTTCGCGGCGCGGGAGTGTGTGGTAAACGTTGATTTCGGTAACAACGGCGCCGCGGGCGCGCAGCGTGGCGGCAGGCTCATCTGCTGGGATGTCGGTGCGAGCCACCAGAATGCGCTGGCCGGCAACGGGTATTAGTTGCTCTGCCAGCATGGCAGCAGTGGCGGGCTTGGCAACGAACGCCACGGTTAGCCCATTGCGCTTGGCGGCTACGGCGCCGGCGGGACCAACGGCGGCCACGCGCGGCGCGGCGCTCAGGTCGGCGCCAGCGGCCTGAGCTAGGGTTTTCAGTGCTGCGGCGGCTTTTCCACTCGTAACAATGAGCCAGTCGAACGGCGTTAGGTTGTGAAGGGTTGAGGTGATCTCGGGAGTTAGCTGGGTCGGCGTAGTTTTGATCATAGGGGCCGAGAGCACCGGCCAACCGTGCTGCTTTAGTGCTGCGGCCCAGCGACGATTGCCGGAGGCGTCGCGAGTGAGTACGATGACTCGGTAACCTACGGCCATGTGCGGCTTATGTGGGCATCTTGCCGGCGTTGAGCTGGCGGGCTAGAGTTTCAGCTAATTTGATGCCATCCTCAGCCGGGCCGCTGACAGAAGCTAGTTCGGCGGACCGGCCGTCACGTTCACCGATTACGGCGTATAGATTAACCTCGGTTTCTTTGAGTTCGGCATAGCAACCGACCGGTAGCTTGCAGCCTCCCCCAACCACTTTGGCAAAGGCTTGCTCAGCCTGAACGGCAGCCAATGTGGGAGCGTGCCGGAGCTGTTTTATCATGGCCATCAGTTCTTTGTTCGTGGACTTGAGCTCGGCCGATAGCACGCCTTGTCCCGCGGCTGGCACAAACCAGGAGGGGTCGAGGTATTCGGTAATCACATCGGTTCGGCCGAGGCGGTCGAGCCCGGCGGCAGCGAGAATAATGGCATCGAAGTCACCGGCTTGCAATTTGCGTAAGCGCGTTTCAACGTTGCCGCGCGCGCTCTCGACCTTAAGGTCCGGCCGCCGGTGTAGCACCAGGGCCTGGCGGCGCAGGCTATCGGTGCCGACGACCGAATGCGGCGGCAGAGTGGCCAGCGTTTGCCCTGGGGTGCTTACAAGCACATCGCGCGGGTCGGCCCGTTCGAGCACTGGCACATGCATCAGCCCTGACGGCACTTCCGGCGGCACATCTTTGAGACTGTGGACGGCCAGATCAATACTGCCTGCGGCCAGTGCTTCTTCAATTTCGGCTGTAAACCAGGCCTTGCCCACGGTATCGAGTGGGATTGGCGCGGAATTTTTGTCTCCGGTTGTAACAATGGTTTTGAGTTTGACTATGATCGTTGGATCCAACTGCCGTAGTGCCGCGGCTACGAGTTCGGCTTGAATAACGGCGAGCCGACTGCCGCGCGTGCCAATGACGATACGTTTTGCCATGGCGCAATCGTATCACGATTATCTGGCGGTCTTATAACGCGCAGAGCGCCCGTCAACCACACGTTGAGCGGGTGCTCTGCGTAGACGACGGGCGCTGAACATCGGCCGACTGCTACCGCAGAAAAGCACGCATCCGGGCGAGGTCATATTCGTTCAAGAATATTTTGTAGCCTTCGCCTTGCAGATCGTGGTTTCTGGCGTCGTGGTGAGCTGCAATTGACGCCATGGCCGCACCGATGGCGATTGCACCCTCGGTGTCGCCTACACGGAATTTCTCCGCCAGAGCAGCGGTATGCTTTTCGATCTCCCGTAGGTCGAGCGTTGCGGCATGTGCCACTATTTCATCCACGATGGCGCCTGCCGCGGCAAAGTCTTTTAGCGTTATCGCGCGGTCAAACTCCCCGACCATTTCTTGGATGTCACTCAAGACACTTCTCCGTTCGACTGGCCTGTATTTGGGCGCGAATTGTGGGGGCGTCGTGGCAGACTTGTGCGATCGAGCCACTTGAGGATGGTATACTGATTAGTTCGGACTGAAAAGCATAAGCGAGACCGGCTTGACCCAACCACACCCAACAAGTATGATAAGTATGAAATTTATGAAATCTCTGCACTCAATTTTGGGTTTTGTGACCGTGAATGAAAAGGGGCAGGTCGTGATCCCGGCCAGTGCTCGCACCATGATTGGCCTGGCGCCTGGCGACAAATTGCTCGTTATGCTGCACCCTTCGCACGAGGGCTTGGTACTCGTTAAGCCCGATGGTCTCGAATCGTTTGCACGGCAGATGCTGGAGCAGCTCAACGATGCCCGTGGTGGCATGCTTGGAGAGGCCGGCGAATCGTGAGTAGTGTGACCCGGCGGCGGGTCGACGGCCTGGGCCCGGCACGGTCTGCGGCTACTGCCGCACCTATTCGTCCCGTGCCCGTGCTCCCGGTGCCGTCTCCCGTTCGGCCGCAGCCGAGCCCGGCCGCACCAGCGCCGCCAAGTCCGCCCCGGCCGGCTGCTCCACCGCGCGTCGTTGCACCACCACCGGCCCAGGGGCGACCGCCTGAGCCTGACCAGGAGCACGTCCCTGAGCGTAGCCATGAAGAGATTATGGTTATTATTGTGGCGCTCATGCTCGCCATGTTACTGGCTGCGCTTGACCAGACGATTGTTGCCACTGCCTTGCCGCGGATTGCGACGGATTTGCATGGCCTCAACAAGCTCTCGTGGGTGGCTACCGCGTATCTGCTTACAAGTGCAGTTGCCACTCCCCTGTATGGCAAAATCAGTGACCAGTTTGGCCGTAAGAAGATTTTTCAGTTTGCCATTATTATTTTCTTGGTTGGTTCGGCACTATGTGGGCTGTCGCAGAACATGAATCAGCTCGTCATGTTTCGGGCGCTGCAAGGGATTGGCGCCGGCGGATTGATGTCGCTTTCTATGACGATCGTTGGCGACATTGTGTCGCCGCGGCAGCGGGGCAAATACCTAGGCTATTTCGGTGCAGTGTTTGCGATTTCAAGCGTGGCCGGGCCGCTTTTGGGCGGGTTCTTTACCGATTCGTTGTCCTGGCGGTGGGTGTTTTATATTAATTTGCCGCTCGGTGTCTTAGCGCTAGCCGCGATTGCCACCCGCTTGCACTTGCCGGTGCACAAAATTGACCACCGGATTGATTATGTGGGCGCGGTACTCTTGGCGACAGCGGTGGTGCCGATAATCTTGGCGACGGTATGGGGTGGGGTAACCTATCCGTGGGGCTCGCACACGATTATTGGTCTGTACGCGGGCGGTGCGGTGGCGGCCGTGATTTTCGCCCTGTGGGAGCGGAGGGCGCCGGAGGCGATCATACCGACGCATCTCTTTAAGAACGATATTTTTACCGTGTCAGTAATTTTGTCCCTGCTGTCAGGGATTGCGCTGTTCGCGTCGATTTTGTTTATTCCGGAATATCAACAGATTGTGCGCGGATATTCGGCGGTTAAGTCGGGATTGGCGCTCTTGCCGCTCGTTTTTGGGATGCTGGTGGCGCTGGTGGGCTCGGGACGGTTAATTACGAAGACGGGGCATTACCGGATTTTCCCCATTATTGGTACGCTCGTTACGGCCGTGGGCATGTGGCTGTTTAGCCATCTCACGTTGCAGACGACTTCGCTTCAGCTCAGTCTGTGGATGGTGGTAGTGGGGCTTGGCATTGGATCGTTCTTGCAGGTGATGACGCTGGCCGTGCAAAATGCGGTGCCGCGCTCGGAGCTCGGCGTGGCCACGGCTTCGGCGACGTTCTTCCGGAGTATTGGCAGCAGCTTGGGTGGCGCGATCTTTGGTGCGATCTTAACGAACCGCTTGGCCTACCATTTAAAGCAACTTTTGCCTCAGGTGCCCGGCGGCCACACGGCTGTGAGTGCTGCCAGTATTCAGTCGAGCGCATCGTCGCAGGCGATTGCGCTACTGCCGCATAGCATTGGGCAAGACGTGCTGCAGGCTTTTGTACTGTCGTTTCATGACATGTTTTTACTGGCGATCCCGGTGTTGGGCTTGGCGTTTATCGCGGCGTTGTTCCTACGCGAAATGCCGCTGCGCGGAAGCGCGCCAGTGGCTCCAGATTTGGGTTAGCCCGCGGCTTGTTTAGCGTGACGTGCGCGTCCGGCCGCCGTAGGCGCCGCCGCCGTAGCCGTTGGTTACCGGTTGATCGCGATTGGCCAAACTACTGAGTCCCTTGACGATACTTGACGCGCCAACGACTGCCAGCGTCGCGGCACCCAAAAAGCCCAGGAATTGCCGGCGGTCCATGTCGGCATTCAGTAAGTCTTGCAGTGGTTTCTGGTTGGTTTTACTATCCACTCTCATCTCGATTAGTAATGCTTACGCTTAACTTAGCAAACGCGGGCTTGCTTGGCAACGGCTATGATGGGAGCTGGCGCAAATCAAGTACATTGGCTCCCCTCAGGCCGGGAGTCGGCGTGGATGAAGCGGTTCGCAGGTCGACCGTAGCTGGGCGCAGGGGCTGTCGCAGAGGCCGCGGTTTGGGGGTCGGGATTGTGGTTGGTGTCTGCGAGGTCGGCATCGGGGGTGCTGCTTCGGGCATGGCGGCCGCCGCTTGTTTGAGATTTGCTCGTGCCCGGCGGTGGTGCGCGGCTACGACTAGCCATAATGAGATTTCGTAGAGCAGTACAACCGGCAGCGCGAGCATGATTTGCGAAACCGGATCAGGCGCGATCGGCAAAATGAGCGCGGCCGCAAACGCGCCCACAATCATCCACTTACGGAAGCGTTTGAGCGTCTGAGGGGGGATTGGCCTGATGTGATCAATGAACAGCAACACGAGCGGCAGTTGGAAAATGACGGCAAATACGGCCAGATAATTCATCACGAACGTGAGATACGAGTCGGCTGCGATGAGCGGGTGCAAATGTTGGATCGCGATGCCTGATAAAAATCGCAATACTACCGGCAGCGAAACGTAATAGGCAAAGGCCGCGCCGCCGACTGCCAACGCACACGAAGCTAACACAAACCCGGCCACCTGCCGAGCTGACATTGGCTTTGGCAGAGCGGGTCGCACAAATGCCACTAAGTTGTATATGAGAACCGGAATGGCCGGCAACAAGCCCACAAGCAAACAGGCCTGCATTAGGAAATTGAACGCGCCCATCACCTGGCTGTAATACAGCGTGCCGTGGAGCGGCGCTTGCAGCCAGGTCAGCACCTGATTGCGAATGAGATAGCCGAAGCAGGCGCCGGCAAAGAGAACGGCCGCCGACACCATGAGGCGGCGACGCAGCTCATGCACATGCTCCATGAACGGCTGGTTCATTCGCGACTCGTTTGCTTGTTACGCGGTCTTGTCGGTTTCTTTGACGTCTGAGACTTCGCCGTTGAAGCCCTTGCGCACTTCACGGACGCTGAGCCCGATGCTACGCGCCAGTTCGGGCAGCTTCTTGCCGCCGAACAGCACCAGGACGATCACCAAAACGATGAGCAATTCCTCGGTCTTACCAAACATAAACCCCTCACATTTATTGGTTGTATGTTACCATAAGCTTAATGGTTAATTCAATGATGCACGTGTTGGTGGTATCAGGCCTGCATTTGGCGTCAACCTTTAATTCCGGCGCCTATGGGGCCGGCGTGTACAACGGCTCGGCATCCAGTAGTACAAGCAATCCGCTCGTGTCGATTGGACCGCTGTCATTGCCCGACACCGGCGCAGGCTGGTCAGTGCTGTTGGGGGCGGCGGCGTTGGCAGTGGCCGGTGGCTTAGTGGTGTGGCTACGGGGTCGGCACAGGGCAGTCGAGCCCACAGCCTAGATGGAGAGCGGCATGGTTGTGAAAAATTGGCTGGCTTATTATAGTTTTAAGCATAATCACTATTGGGACGGAGAGGTTAGCTAGGCGATGGCGCGCTTACCAACACCGGGCGGAGATGACGGCGATTGGGGTGATATTCTCAACACCTATCTCGAGGTCTCGCACAACGGCGACGGTACTTTGCAGGGGGCGGCGGTTCAGCAGGCCGGTGGTGTAACTTCGGTTAACGGTAAGAATCCCAGTGGCGGCGCGGTAACGCTGGTAGCGGCTGACGTCGGCGCGGCGACGCTCGATAGCACCGCGTCTGACATTCAAGCTCTTGGTTCGCAGGCGGTCGGCTCAATCGGCAAAGCGGCTGATGCCGGTCACGTGCACCCAACTACGGGTGTAGCGATGCTGAACGGCGCTACGTTTACCGATTATGTGGCCCCGGCTGTGGTGGCGCTGACGTTCGGTGGCTCGATCGCGGTGAACGCGGCGCAGGGTAACGTGTTTGCCGTTACGATTACGTCAAGTTCCGGTATGCTGGCCAACCCGTCAAACGCGGTAGATGGGCAATCGATTCGTGTGCGGGTGGTTCAGGACGGTACCGGTGGCCGCACACTCGCCTACGGCAATGCCTACGATTTTGGCGCGGCCGGGCAGCCTACGCTCAGCACGAGCGCAAATAAGGTGGATATCCTTGGTTTTGAATATGTGGCGTCGTTATCGAAGTGGTGTTACTTGGGGTCGGGTCTCGGCTTCTAGCCTTTTTGCAAAATTTGTTACCTGATGATAGAATCGCCGGTACGTATAGGGAGGGTGCCGGCGTTTTAGTGCCGGTACTTTTCTTTACTGAACATTCCAAAGCGAAGGTGAGGTGAGACGATGGGCCCCGGTGACTACGAAGGATCCCCGACTTGCTGCTGGGCAATTCTAGATAGATGGGAGCTGCACCGCGAAGGCGATGTGGAGAATTATCTCGCTCAATTCGGCCTACGGCCGGGCCAGGCGGTTCCAGAGGAATACAGGGCTGGCCTGGTGTTGGCGCTCGAAGCCGTCGACCTTGAATTCCGGACGCTTTTGGACCTACATCGCGCTAGCGATCGGCACGAAAAGTCCGGCAAATCTCGTACTTCGACTGAGCCCGACTATGGTTCAGCCACAGGCGGAGGACGGTCTTGGGTACGCCACAGGCGCCGCCGTCCAGCGGAACGAGTCGGGCGGCCGCGTCGTAGGCATGCGCCGCGTGTCCGGGCTACACCACATCCAGTCAGGCCGATGGCCCAGCCGAGGGTATGGCCGGCACCAAGTGCCGGCGGCCCGTCTCGCCGTTCCCGCTGCCGGCACCTGCGACTCCCGAGGCTGCAGTGGCTGCTGGCCGTCGCAGTTGTGTTTCTCGGCGGATACGTCATGGTTGTGTACGGTCCGGCCGGCCGAGCATCGTGGGGTCCGGTGGAAACCAGTGTTCACGGTGTCATGAAGTATGCCTGCGAAAACGTAAATGTGGAGCAGGAGCCCAACCAGGTCAATTTCGCCTGCAGTCCGGCCGGACAGCAACTGCTGGCAGTGATTGCGCTGGTCATGGGGCACGATAACCAGAATTACACCGACAACCGGACGGACGGACGGCAGGGGCTCGAACCAATTAGCCCTGGCCAGGGAGGTACGATCGAGTGGGCGCTCGACCTCCCAACGTATTACCAGCCTGATAACGCCGTCCAAAGCGTTCAGGTTGCCGCCCGAGCGATCAACACGATTCTTGGCGGCACTTCGGTGACGGACGCGAAGACCGGCAAGACCGTGGCGCAGTCAGGGCTCGAGAGTAACGCACAGAACTGTCTCCGCTACACCGGTGAGCCGCTCCTGGTGGCACACCTGATGAAAGTGGTTAGCAAGAACGGCCAGACGGCGGAGCAACAAGACCCCAGCTGGCCGGTGGTCTGTGCAGGTTCAATCACTACTGCTAGTGAGCAGGCGGCGGTTGCACGGGACGTGTTCAAGCAATGGGATACCGGCGCCCCCGCGGGCCTGGTTGATCAGGTAGTGGCGTTCTTCGAGAACTGGAGCCCGAGCAACCCGGCTATCCAGCAGTTCGTTAAGCAGAACAACCTGCAGGGTGTTCTGGCGGAGTCGTGATAGCGCGATGTGGCGGCCCGGCGCTTCAGGGAAACCTGAGGGGCCGGGCCGCTCGACCCGTATGGATTAATCCGTATAATAGTGCTTAGGGTTAATTAAGCACATTCTCTTGGATCTCAACCTCTTCAGTCCGACGCTGGCATTTTTGCTATGCGCCGGCATTACCGCTCTGGCGACATATTTATTTGCGCAATTTGATGCGCGCTGGTACCATCGGTTTTTCCCGTTTGTGGTGTTGGCTGCGTTTGTGCTGGCGGCCGGGTTGCAGTATGCGGCCGGCAAGTTGGCGTTTGCAGCTGATGAATTGCCATCAGAGTTGTGGCTTATGCTCACTCCTTTCACCGGTAGCGTGAGCTTGCTGGTTGGCTTGGTAGTACTGCAGCTGCATAAACAGCCGGGTAAGTACAAGAAGCGCAAGCCGCGCAAGCCAAAAGTCCCGGCAAGGCCGTGGCTGGGCATTGTGCGAACGTACGTGCCGGCCAGCTTGCTTGTGGTGGGGTCGTTCGCGTTTTCGTTTATCCTGGTCAATAACTACTACCAATACTACCCTAGCCTCTCGAGTCTCGTAGGCGACAACCGGCTGCTCGCACAAGGCGCCAACCACGTGGATTTGCAATACTCAACGGCTCACGTGGCTGTAGCTCAAAACTCAATTGAAGGCTCGCTTTCGAGTACGGTTACACAAACGCAAGGCCGGGTTCTGCCGGTAACCATTCCGGGCACGCTATCACATTTTGCCGCCCGGCAGGGCTATGTATACGAGCCGCCGATCGCTGTGGCGCGCAGCTACATCCAGCTGCCGGTGTTAGTGCTTTTGGCCGGGGTGCCCGGGAACCCGGGGAATTGGCTGAACGGCGGTAATGTCGCGGCTACGCTGAACGCGTTTGCCAAACAGCATAACGGCATTGCTCCGTTGGTGTTTATGGTTGATGATACCGGCACATTTACGAACGACACTGAGTGCGTGAACAGCCCCCGCGGCAACGTTGAGACCTACCTGACTGAGGACGTGCCGAATTATATTAAAGCTAACTACAATGCGTCCCGTGATCCGTCGCACTGGGCCATTGGTGGTTTAAGCATGGGCGGCACGTGCGGCGTGATGCTAACACTGAGGCATCCGAATGTATATCACTACTTTCTTGATTTTGGTGGTGACTTGGATATTAATATCGGCACCGAATCCGGCACAATTGCCAAATTGTTCGGAGGCTCGAAGGATGAATGGGCGGCGCATCAGCCCCGGCTGCTACTGGCCGCGGCTGATGCTAAGCACAAATATCAGGGTGTCGGCGGCTATTTTGCGGTCGGCCGCGACGATTCTTTGAGCGTAACCGTTGCGGTGAAGCAATTATATCTGGACTCGCGCAAGGACAACCTTGATGTGGCGTATGAAGCAACCTCCGGGCAGCATACTTTTGCGGTGTGGCAACAAAACTTCAGCGACGCTTTGCCGTGGTTGTCCAACCGCCTGGGCGCGACCGAGTGCACGGCGGGCTGCTCGAATTAGTCCCATAGTTCTTAGTTACTTACAGGTGATGGCGGCTGATTGCGCGTGCGTGATGTTATATATATCAACGTGATAATGCGGCGCCGGGTAGCCGGCGTGGCCTTGTGAGAGCAAGCCGACATCAATGTGGTCGTAACTTCGGCCATAGAGCGGCAGATTAATATAGCTCTTGCCGTCTTGGATGTCGTTGATGCCAATCATATATTCAAGACCAATCACTTTGCCTTTGTAGACGTTAAACACTGGACCGTGGGGAATATCGGACGGGAGCACATATTGCGTGCCGCGGCCGACCGAGCACTGGGAAATAATTGTGGCACCTTGTGGGACCTGGAGTGGGGCGTTGGCAGCAACTGCCATCGGCCTGGCAGTGCTGGTGGCCCGGCCATCTCGGTAGCCGAGCCAATAGCTTCCGGCGCCGGTCAGGCCAAGCACCACAACGGCAGCGACAGCGAGCTCGATTTTGAGCCAGATCGAGCGACGGCGGGGCGGTGCTGTGTTGTCTGCCGGTGCCGGACTGTCCGGTGTTGTGGGCGGATAGGTAATCTCAACGCTCGCCGGCTCGCGTGTCGGCTGTTCGGGCGTGGCGCTTGGATTCGCTTCGTTGGCCTGGGTAGTTGTTTCAGTCATTTCCTTATAAGCTTAACCGCATTGCAGTAACAGCGTCAATTTGTTCCGACTCGGTGGCAGCGGTATGATATTGCATAATGGTTAAGCTTACCGTTCGCAGGCGTATTGTTTTGCTGATGCTCATGGTATCGCTGATACCACTCGCGTTGGCCAATGCGATTTGGCTGCTGTCGAGTCAGGCTGAACTGCGTGCTGCAGCGGCGGCCCAGCAAAAACTGTTGGTAAAAAGCTCGGCTGATGCAGTCGACTATTTTATTGATGATAAGATCGACGCTGCTATTATTCATTCGCAAACCGCAGGCGTGCAGACGTTTCAGCTAGCCGAGGCACAGATCGAACTACAGGCCTACCTGAAACAGGACGCTGATCTCACCCAGATATCGCTGGTAGACGCGCAGGGCAAACAGCGGCTCCTGGTGAGCCGAAGTGGTACGTCTACTGCGGTCACAGACGTGTCGTCTGATCCGGCGTTTCGGGTGGTAACGTTTTTGGGCGGAGAAGATTACATTGGTCCGGTAACGTTTGACGCCCAGCACAACGCCTACGTTACCATTGCCGTGCCACTGCTCAATTACACCACGACCCAGGCCGGCACATATCTTTCGACATCAGAGCCGGGCGTGATTTTGGCCCCGTCTCAAATTAAGGGCGCACTGATTATGAATGTAGCCCTGAAGAGCCTGTGGAACTCGGTACTGGCTGATGAGCTGGGCGGTTCAGGCTACGCCTACATTGTGGATCATCAGGGCAACCTCGTCGCTTACCCCAATGCGACTTTTGGGGAGAAGCACTCCAATTTGTCGGATGTAGCCGAAGTAAAGGCTGCCTTGGCGCAAACGCAGGTGCCGGGAGGGGCCGTGTCTGCGCCCGATCCGCATCAGACCGTGTCCGAAACTGGGCAGCAGGTACTAAGTAGCCACTATCCGGTGGCCCGGACCGATTGGGTGGTAGTGGCCGAGGAGCCGATTAGCAGCGTGTATGCTCCGGTGCGCAATGATGAATTGGTGGCAGCCGGATTCTTTGCGCTGTCGGCGTTGGTGGGCTTGGGGCTGATCATACTGACCGCGCGGGGTTTGCTGAGGCCGATCCGAGTATTGAGCGAGGGTGCGGACCAGCTGGCTGGCGGCAATTTGGGGGCACGGATTAGTCTGCCCCGCCAGGACGAATTTGGGCTGCTGGCGCGGACGTTTAACAACATGGCGGCTAAAATAAGCGCCGATATCGCTCAGCTGCAGGGTGTGGACCAGCTCAAAAACGAGTTTATAACCATTGCTTCGCATCATTTGCGCACGCCGCTAACGGTTATCAACGGCTATCTTGAGATTATGCGGGACCAAGATGCGTCCGAGGATACCCGCAAAATGCTTGGCATTATGGCTGACAGCGCCAGAGAGTTGTCCCGGTTTAGTTCCGATATGCTCACGATTTCAACCATCGAAGCCGGTTATGCCAATCTCGACATTACCGACATTACCGTGCAAAAACTGCTGGCGCCGGTGCGCGCTGTCTATACCGAGCGAGCGCAGCAGAACGGAATTAACTTGGTATGGTCGGTGGCCGAGCCGCACACGAATATGCGCCTGTCACCCGTGCACATTCGCAGTGTGCTCGCGAATTTGCTGTCAAATGCGCTTGAGTATACGCCGACGGGCGGCCGGGTTGATCTTGAAATAGCGGTACGGCCGGATTCTTACGTTATGACCGTGCGCGACACCGGGATTGGTATAGAACCTGCGCAGATGCAGCAGCTGTTTACCGTGTTTCATCGCGGGACCGGTATGCTGCGCTATGATCACCCGGGCCGCGGAATCGGATTGTATTTGACCCGGCTGGTGGTGGAGGCGCACCACGGTCGCATCACCGTGCGGAGCCAACGCGGGCATGGGGCGACCTTTATCATTACCTTGCCAAAGTTATGATTAGCCGGTGCCTCAACCGGTTGCGCGATCCAAGCCGACATGAAAGAGCAGAACTCTTAGCCTACATGCTCCCAGTGCCGTCGGCCCGGCTATCATGGATGACTTGTAAAATCTTTTCGTGCAGGTCAGCCGGTTTGTGAACGCATTCGATAGCAAAATTCCCGACCCAGGTGTTCATTGAAATGTCACCATAGCCGAAAAGAGCGCCTTGCAGGCCTGGTACTTTGTAGTCAACTCCGTGCACGCTGCCATGAAAGACCACATTGACCTCACGGCGGAAGAACGATTTGAGCCGGATGCTCACGGTGCGCTCCCCTGTCACAATAAAAACGCTGTAATACCACAAGCTCCAGCGGTAAACCCAGTAGGCCAATACGACGAGCAGCGTATAGAGATCAATGCGGACAAACAGACCGCTGAGACCGTTAACCTCGTATGAGAAGGGAAAGTCGAGGGGCAAAATAACTACCAGAAGCGCGAGCAGCCCCAGAATTAAGGCTTTGCGCATGACCAACGGATGCTGACGGAAGACAAAACGGATGTCTTCGTCCTCGTGTTGGCCGGGAAAGGCCGGGTTCTGGGCGGCCGGCGCGGATTGTTGTTTGATAACATCTCTGGGATCTGGTGGCTGTGGCATAACGGTTTGGCTTTTGGTTAATAATGGAACTTGGGTTCAGGTTTGTCTAGCGACAGTTAGCGCAACATTGTGGGTCTGAGCACCACCGGCGTTCATGGCAGTGATGGCCAGGGGATACCGGCCTTCGGTGCCGGGTGCAGCTATGCCGGACAGGATGGCCTGGCCGTTGCCATTGTCCGTGAGACTGAGGCCGGCTGGGAGTTTGCCGATAACGGATAGGGTTGAGGGCAACGGTGGGTTCATCACGGCAATGACGATGCTGCATGTCGCTCCCGGCACTGCAGTTACCGCTTGGCTGCCCGTGATTGCGGTCCGCTGGGTTGCTGGCAGGCCTAGGATTCTGCCATGGTGTCTGACATTCAAGTTAAACGACTGGCCGCTTTCGGCATTGGCAAAGATCTGGTCGGCTGTACTTGGATAGGGATTCAGCCGGCGCATTGGGCTGAGCAGACTAAATGCGGTTAGTATCAGGTCTTGCGCTAAGTAGTAAATCGGGAAGATAAAGGCCGTGGGGTCACTGAAGTTTGCAACCATCAGAATAAGAGCTTCGGCCGGCATGTAAAGCGCGTACGTGACCCACTTTTCTTCATATGGGCGGGCCCAGCTGTGGACGAAGGTGGGAATCGTACCGATAAACTGGACCAATACTGCAATGAACACGGTTAGTACCGGATCGTTGGCAATAAACAAGATGCAAACACAGCCGAGCGCACCAATGAGACAACCGGCGTCGAGAGCGCTAACGCTGCGGTCGCCGTTGCGCAAGCCGAGCAACACCACCCATTCGGCCTCGAATCCGGTGGCGAGCGCGAAGGCCGCAGCCGGGATCTGGTGGTTGATAAACGATGCCGAAGCGCTGATGAATGACAGCAGCGACCACACAAACCAGGTGGCGAGGCGCGGTTTGACGTTGCCGTTGGCAATTTCCACGAGGTAGGGAATGGCGGCAACGACGGTAATCAGAATCGCCAGAATGATAACGATGTTTTGCATTAGATATATTGTACAAGACGCTTATGGTTGGGAACGAGAGGCGGGCCAGGGCATGTCGCCTCGGCCCGCCGCCCGCATGTAACGTTGTTTCCTCATGTTTCGGCTGGTACTCGTAGCTCGGCCGGTACGGCCTGGAGCCGTGAGCGGTCGAGAATGGCATCGGCCCGCTTGGGCTGTTCGTCTTTCATGTATTGACGGTCTTTTAGCCACCAGACGAACCAGTACAGCAGGTGTACATAGTGACGCTTGCGCTTGCGCTGCTCACCCTCACCGACGAGGTCGCCCCGGAGGCTGCGGTTGATCCCTCGCCACACCGCCTTATAGTGTGGCGTCTGCACCCAGACCTTGAAGTGCGCATAGGTTTTGACCATCTCGTACGGGAAGCGTCCGACGACCAAGACGATCTCGGCGCCCTCGACAGTCACGATATCGCCGCGTTCTTGGGTCGCCCAGTTCTTGAGCCAGTATCGCATGACGTGGCCCTTCGAGGCTGGTTCGAAGATCTCTTGCCTGAACTGAGCGAAGTCGTAATTGAGCTTCCAGCCGCGAGCCCACTTGAAGAAGAAGCTGGCGACCCAGCCTTGGATGCCCTTCTCGTCTCTGAGGTAATTGTCGTCTTCGATGACCGCAACTAGCTCGACGTTCCCGCCTAGTGCTACCACCAGCAGTTGCATGAGTAGTGCGGCGGCGAATGACTTACCCCCGCCCGCGACACCACTTACATATATGACGGTTGGACCTGTCTTGCCCCTAGCGAGGCGGCCTCGGTAGACGTCGAGGATAGGCTTGCAGAGTGCTCTGACGTCTCCGGTTTTGAACTGAGCCACACAATCACTCCGATCTAGCTCGTGGCACTCACCGACTATGGAATCTGCGAACCCTAGGGTTCGTTGGAATCCTCCAAATCAAGGAACATATCTGTTATGCTATCATGCGTTATCTGGAAAGCCAAACGTTGTGGCACTGCATGGTTGAACTTGAACACGCTTGTGCTATATTAATGTCGATATGAATTTTAAAAACAAAAATAAAACTAACATTAGGTCAGTTCTGTTTGATATGGACGGCGTGATTGTCGAGAGTGTGCCGATTCATACGAAAGCAGCCCAGAACGTTCTGCGGAAATATGGTTTGGAGCTGACAGACGAAGAGTACCGCCAGCATTTTGCCGGTCGCACGGATGAGGCCGGGTTTGCGTATTATCTTGAACTTCAGGGCGCGGACGAGCTGGATTTGGCGGGGATGCTGCGGGAGAAAGCGGCCGAATATGCGGCGTTGTCGACCGGCGAGCTTAAGCCGTTTCCTGGTGTGGTCGAGTTTATCCAGTCGCTGGCTGGCAGCGGGGTAACGCTCGCTCTCGTGACTGGCTCGATCCGGCCGGAGGCGGAACTGGCGCTGACAACGTTTAAGGTTCGCCAGCTGTTTCGTGAGCTGGTGACAGCTGATGATATTGTGCATAGCAAGCCGCACCCAGAGGGGTATTTGAGGGGTCTGCGAGCGCTCGATGCCTTGCCGGCTCATACGGTGGTTATAGAAGATGCGCCGGACGGAGTGTATGCCGCGAAGCGGGCTGGGATGCGATGCGTGGGTGTGACCAATACATGCAGCTCCAGGGAGCTGGCGGCTGCAACTGTAGTGACGGCGCAGCTTGCACCCGGCTGCCTGGATGAGTTGCTACCGATAGAACCGCTGTTTGATATTTGCCCGTCGTTTTGGCAGCCGCCGGTTATCACGCGACAACATGCGTGAGGGTTGGCTCGGCGTAGGTTTGGGATTGTTACTGCTGACAGAATGGTGACCGCTGTTGTACGGTAGGTCTGGAGAGCGGGGTTTTTGTTATGCCTGAAGGGGCGCAGGATGGGGCCGGCGTTAAGCTGATTGACCCAGTGGAATTTTTTAACTTCATGGCCACTTATAGCGACTATCCAACCAATGGCTACAAGTTGTCGGGGGCTGCCAAACGGAGTGGGTATTCGGCTGATTTGGTGCACTTTTTGGCCGGAATGCCGGGACAATTTGCGAATGAAGCTGAAGTTCTGCCGCTGGCCGAAGAGATTGACCAACCGCCGCGCGGCCAGGTGCTTGCCACCGGGTCTGAGCTGCCTGATGGGTCCCTGGCCGAAGCGCCGACGGCCCAGCTAACGATTGACGACATTACAACCGGCAAGCCTTAAGACAGATCGTGGGTACTGCGGATGCGGCGCGAGTCTGGCTTGCGTGTAGGGTTCGTAACTTTTGATGATTGCTGATTCGGTTTGGTCTGGCCCACGTTTTTAGTGAGTAGTTGCATACAAGGGGGTGGGCCCGGAGGTTGTAACGCCATCTCCGGGCCCTGGTCTATTACAGCGAGCCTCCCATAGGACGTCCCCCGTCCGTTCGGTCGGAGCGTTAGCTCCGAGTAGCCATGGAATTGAGTACAACAGAGTTCCTCTCTTCCCTTACTTGGGGTGACGAGGTCTAGATCACCCACTCTTATTCACCGCTCGCCCACAGGCGTTCAAATAACTCGCGCATGTGCTTGGCAAGAGGGTCGCTGGTTACCGCCCGGGCAACGACGGTGTCGTCACGCTCCGTCAGGAACATGACCGTGTTGCCGACGATCGTGAGGTCAACGTATGGCTTGAGAACCCTTTGCGGCAGGTACCGAGATTCTCGATTGAGCAGATGATCGCTCATGCTGTACACTGGCCCTTGCGAGCTTGAGTACAGGAATCTACTCGGTATGCCGGCTTGGAGTCTGGCGGGATTCCCGGAGCTGTAGGAATACTCCGGGAAGTTGCGCTCTAACATGTCCATGTCGGAGATGCCATACACTATCTCCGGCAGATTAGGACGCTGGAAAAGAGACCCTACGAGGGCTCGCACCGCATCCGCGCCGCGAGCTTCTCTTGGGCTGTCTCTCTCCATTTTTGACCTCCACCTGTGTTATAGCCTAGTTTTGGGCATATGTCACGGTGCTTTTTTGTCATTTTTTCGTTGCGACGGCTTTAAGCGCCGGGTGCTTGACACGGGCACGTTTTCGCGAAATGTGGGTTCGCGTGGAGTTGAAACCCGTTTGGACTCATGCTTTGTGTGGAATGTTACTCCAGTTTGCTCATCGTAGCTTGCTGTAACTTCGAGCCCTTCGGCCAGGTCCCCGCTGAGAACGGCCTTGGCAAGCGGGTTTTCGATTTCGGTGCGGATACGGCGTCTGAGCTCGCGGGCGCCGTACTCAGGCGCATAGCCAACCTCTGCCAGATGGTCGATTACAGCCGGCGAAATTACTAGCTTTATGTCTTGGCCGCGGGCTGTGCGCCGGACGCGCTCGAGTTGGAGCTCAACAATATCCCGGATTTGTTTTTGATCGAGCGCCTGAAAGATGATAATTTCATCGATCCGGTTGATAAATTCCGGCCTAAAGTAGCGCCGGATTTGCTCCATGAGGCGGTCCTTTAGCTTTTCGTACGACATTTTGTCTTCATCATGTTTGCCGAGTTCATCCTGAATGAGATTTGAACCAAGGTTTGAGGTGGCTATGATAACGGTGTTGGTGAAATCAACGACGCGGCCTTTGCCGTCGGTAAGGCGGCCGTCGTCGAGTACTTGGAGCAAAATATTTTGCACATCGGGGTGGGCTTTTTCGATTTCATCGAGCAAAATCAGGCTGTGCGGCCGGCGGCGAATGGCCTCGGTGACCTGACCACCTTCTTCGTAACCAACGTAACCGGGAGGCGAGCCAATGAGCCGGGAGACGGCGTGGCGCTCCATGTACTCGCTCATGTCGATACGGGTGACGGCGTTTTCGTCGCCGAAGACAAGCCAGGCGAGGGCCTTGGCCAGTTCGGTTTTACCCACACCGGTTGGCCCTAGGAAGAGGAAGCTGGCGATCGGCCGGTGGCCCTCGGTAAGGCGGGCGCGCGAGAGGCGGATAGCATCTGAGACGGCTTGCACGGCTTCATCTTGGCCGATGATGCGCTCGTGCAAACGCTCTTCCAGGCGGAGCAATTTGTCGCGCTCTTCCTGGGTCAGCTCATGGACTGGGATACCGGTGAGTCGCGACACGACGGCCGCGATATGCTCGGCTGTGACCTCGCGCGATTCAGAACCACGGGTACGACGCCAATCGGCGGCGCGGTCTTCGCGCTCAGCTGCGAGGTTGGCTAGCTCATGCTCAAGGCGCTTGGCTTTATCGTATTGTTTATGATTGGTAGCGTATTCTTGTTCGCGCCGTTTGGCTCCGATTTGCTCGTCCAGCTGTTCAATTTCTTGGCTAAATGTATCGGCGCTAATGCGGACTCTCGATGCGGCTTGATCGACGAGGTCGATGGCTTTATCTGGCAAAAACCGGTTGGCGATGTAGCGGTCAGAGAGTTCAACCGCGGCTACAATGGCCTCGTCGGTAATTTTAACCTTGTGATGGGCTTCGTAGCGGTCGCGCAGGCCGCGCAGAATCTCGATGGCTTGATCAACGGTCGGTTCAGCCACAAACACCGGCTGGAAGCGGCGTTCGAGCGCAGCATCGCGCTCAATGTGCTTTTGGTATTCATCGAGCGTGGTGGCACCAATCAGGTGGAGCTCGCCTCGGGCCAGGGATGGCTTGATGACGTTTGACACGTCGAGCCCTCCCTCAGTGCTGCCAGTGCCTACGATTGAATGTAGTTCGTCAATGAAGAGGATGAGCTCGTCTTGATGGGCGATAACTTCGTCGAGCACAGCCTTAAGGCGTTCCTCAAATTCGCCGCGGTATTTGGAGCCGGCTACGATTGAGTTCAGGTTGATTTCGATCACCCGTTTGTCCTGGAGCACTTGGGGGATCTTGCCACCCTCAATGCGTTGGGCGAGACCCTCGACGATCGCGGTTTTGCCGACGCCCGGCTCGCCGATGAGAGCGGGATTGTTTTTAGTACGCCGCGAAAGAATTTCAATGGTGGTTTCAATTTCGTCAGCGCGGCCGATAACGGGATCGAGACGGCCTTGCCGCGCGAGCGCAGAAAGGTCGCGGGAGTATTTGTCGAGCTGAGGTGTCGTACTCCCCGACTCAACCCGGCCCTCGCGCGCGCCTTCGCCGACTACCTTCACGACTTGCTGGCGCACCGATTCGGGGGTGAGGTCGTATTTGCGCAAGACGTCGCTGGCTAGGCCCTCGTCCTCGCCGACGAGGGCAATGAGCAGATGTTCCGGTCCGACGTAGCTATGCCCCATTGACCGTGATATGCGAAATGCTTGTTCGAGAATACTTTTAACGCGCGGCGAGACGCTGACCTGCGCTTGGTCTTCGCGCTTTGGCGAGGGCTGACTTTTGGGCGCGTTGTCATCGAGGAACCGCCTCACTTCTTCGGGCTTGAGCTTAAATCCACGCAAAACCTCCCGCACCACATCGCTATCCAGGAGTGCGTATAGCAGATGCTCAGTGTCGACTTCGCGGCGGCCAAATTCGAGCGCTACTTCAGCGGCGCGCTGGATCAGATCTTTGGTGTGCTCAGAGATAAAATCTTCAATATTTACGGCCTCGCGGTCGCGGGGAATCGGGTAGCCGAGTTGGGAACTGAGTTCAGGAACGTCGTCGGAGAGTAGGTCAAACAGTCCCGGGCCGCGGAACAACGACTCGAACGGTGAATTCATGGATTGCTGCTGGCGCAACCTGGCGTAGTCGATGTTGCAGAGCTCCAGCTCGCGCTCGTGGCCGTCCTGAATGATGCGGACGCGGTGAGTAGCCGGCCGGTAGCCGTCAATGTCACAAATGCCGTTTGCCATGTCTTCCTCCTAATATGTGATAAGTTCAGCCCGTTTCAGACGCTCGGTCCAATTTACCAGTGCCTCCATGAGCGCTCGGATCTGCTCGCGAGTAGGCTCATCGGTGAGCCGGCCGTTAGAATCAAACTTGGTGGCGGCATTGGCGATGAGCACCTCTGGCTTGTTCATAACGTACATGTTGAGATAGAACAGAATTTGTCTTAGGTGATACTGCGCCCTAGCGGTACCAATGGGGCTCATGGAGGCGCCCATAATTGCGGCTGGTTTGTCGTCTCAGGCCGAGTCGCCGTACGGACGAGATACCCAGTCGATGGCGTTTTTGAGCACACCAGGGATGGAATAATTGTATTCCGGGGTGGAGAAGAGGACCGCATCCGAGGCCCGGATAGTTCGTTTGAGTTCGTCGACGCTGGCTGGCGGTGATGCCTCGCGGTCTTGGTTGTACGACGGAATGTCATAGAGCTCTACAATCTCCAATTCAGTATCGGGTGGTGCGAGTTCTGCGGCCGCACGCAATGCCGTGCGGTTGTATGAACCGCGGCGCAAACTTCCCGCGATGCTGACGAAGCGAAGTTTCATAGTTGACTCCTTTTTGTTGGCGGCTCCGCCACCCACATGAAAGCAACTGCGGGCGGCGGCGTCATGGTGAATTCTTACAGCATAACCGGCATATGATAAAACGCTGCCCGGAGGCAGGATGGCGCTTTACGTCCGCGCCAATATCGTACCATTGGCGCATGAAACTTCTGCTTACCTCAGCCGGATTATTCGGGCGGCGGCCAATCTGGTGGGAAAACCGGCGGGCGAGGTGAATGTGGCGATGGTGGACGGTCGGCTGGCTGTCAACGGCATTTAAGCATAAGCATTGAGAATTGCTTCTCCCGTGTGTAAGATACAGGCAAGGTGAGGCTCGAGAGGCATAAGTTTAAATACGTTGCTGCGGCAGTAATTCTGGTTGCCGGTTTGTTTCGAACGTATTTTTATATGACGCCGGTAGCCCAAGCATATAGTCCGGTGGCCGGCCAAAGTTACGACATTTGTGATGAACAGTCCCAATACTTGGCGAGTCCGTGGAGCTATCATGCTTTGGCTTCGGGGAGCCAAAACTACACGGTGGCACAGTACGAAGCCTTGAGCGGATATGGCACCACGCTACCGCCACTCCCCTCCTATATCTCGGGCGAAAGCTCGATGGCCGAGGCAGCGGTGATATTTGCACCCGGCAGTACCGTGGCCGAGCCTGCCTACGATTTTCCAAATACGCCTATCATCTATTTCTTTGAGGGCGGGGCTTATGGTCAGATTGGCTTTGACACGGCGAGCGGCGACGAGTTTATTGGCGGATCAGCCGTCGGCTATCCGGAGCCGACGTTTGATGACGGTGGCAATGCCTCAGGAATCAACGGTCAAAACGGCTCATTTGACTTCAGTGGTGGTGCGAGCACACTGGCAGCTACAGCCAACGTTGGCGCGACCTCGGTTACTACGACCGTGGCTATCCCGGGCTATTTGCAGTGGGTGACATTTGCGGACGGCTCAACCTACAGTATCGCCAACGCCTCGGGAACGACCATTACGCTCAACAATCCCTTGGCCAACTCGGAGTCGACTGGCGGCTCGGTGTGGGCCAACGTCAACCAGCCGATTGGCAGCGTATCGGTCGGTGCGGCGCAGGGCGCCACGACGGTTACGGTTGCGGGCTCTTCACTTCCATTGCTGCAATACGGCGTCATCCGGATCGGCGACCATGCCTATACAATGAGTTCGGTGTCCGGAAATCAATCGAGCTACACCGTGGGTGTCCAGGGTCTTGACATTGCGGCGGACGCGAATACGCCGGTATATTACGACGGTCTGTCCGGCGATGTGACGGTATCGTATCTGGATATAAATAATGATCAGCACGTGACGACCGGCACAATTTATACCGGCGCCGACTGGACCATTACGCACAATGATATCCATGACGGAAATTCCAATGGGCCGGGCTACGGCGTGGCCATTTACGGCGGTGACCAGGGCACAATCGAGTACAACTGCTTGTCCAAAATGGGCGACTATGGCGTGAATGTCTTTGGTACCAATAATAAGTTTGACTATAACGAAGTGTATGAATCAAACTACAACCCCGACCCGGGTTGCGGCTGCTCAGGTGGCGGCAAGTGGTGGGGCACGCTCAACGCTGACATTGTTGATAATGCATTCATCAACGATTCGCCCGGCGGAGGTGGGCCGGTGTGGCTTGATAACGGCAATTCCGGAACGCTCATCCAGGGCAACTATTTTGATATGAGCTATGGCTCGGCGATTGCCAGCGAGACTGGGTTTGACCTCGATGTCACCGGCAACCTGTTTCTCAACGGCGGCTGGGGTGACGGCACCGGCGCCTGCGGCGGCGATAACTGCGACGGCGCGGTGAATATTAATAGCTCCGGCGGATTTAATGTCCCCAGTAGCCGGTATGAGAATGAGGTTTTGGTTTCGAGCAATCAGTTTGTGAATAACTGGATGGGTATTGATGTGTGGCAATCCGGCAGCCGGAGTTGTGAGAATTCGGGTGAAGGTTGGCCGGATGATGCGCCGTATTGCTCCGGCGGCTATCCTAATAGTGCAAGCACGTCAGCCGGCGGGCAGTTTTATTTTTCGCATATTACTGACAACAACCGAGGTGGCACGACCGAGGTGGCAGGTAATACATCGTCCGGCAGTTCGACCGTGCTAGTGCAGGGCTCGGAGGCAATCAATGACCAGATCGGTTTTGCCGATCCCTTGTCTACTACTACTGCGAGCACCAACGACGTGACGACACTCTCCGGCTCACAGTCAATTAATGCTGCTTCCACGACGGGCTTTCCGTCCTCGGGCGACTTGCGCGTGGGCACATCGGCGGCCTGGAGTGACGGCGACGGGAGCTGGACTGGTGCTGTTTTGTCATATACCGGGACGACGGCGAACAGTTTTACCGGCGTGTCGTTGGTGCGAGGAACGGGCACGCTGTCCGGGCCGATTCTGCAGGTGCAGCCGTATAAGGTGACGGCCGAGACCTGTTATGCCAACGACTGTGCGGTCTCCATTACGCCGTCTTTGTCGTCAAATGAGTCGGTCGGTACCGAGGTCTCAAATGCAGGTACCTGCCAGCTCTATGCTACGGCCGCGGCTTTGCCGTCCGGCCCACTGGCGCCCAACGGCGTTTCGTATTGGGACGGCTGCCAGTGGGGTGCGCAGGACATTTCTGTTACCGACAATGATTTTGTTTTCCAGCCGTCGGTGATAGCAAATAGCGCACCGCTTGTGGGCGGGGGCACAACGACCTCGTGCACGGCCAGCAATACCGATTTCTGCGGAGTCAACTTTATGGCCAACCAAGTCGGCGGTGAAGCGCCGTTTGACTCGCAGATTAGCGCCAACGCCATGATGAGCAGCTCAAGCTATAGCGGCTGCCCGGGCTGGGATTCGGGCTGCACGTCTGACCCGCTGGCTAATTTGAATGCACTGTCAAATCCGCCGGGTGTTCCAGTTGGCAACGGCGAAGCGCCTGGTAACGATGTGTGGTCTGATAATACCTATAACGGGCCGTGGAGTTGGTATGCCTATATCTTTGGCAACTGTGCCGGCGGTGGTCTTGTCATGCCGAGTGACCCGGTAACGAGTAAGAGCTTGACGCCGTCCTCCTGCAACGTTGATTTCCCGACCTGGCAAGCAGACTGGCAGCAAGACGCGGGTTCCTCGTATAACTCAAGCGGCGCGAAGGCCGGCGACCTCAACAATGACGGGCAGGTCAATATTTTCGACCTGTCGATCCTGCTGAGCTCGTGGGGTACGACAAATTCAGCGATTGAGGCCAATCTTAACCGCAGCGGTCCGGTAGATATATTTGATTTGTCGATATTCTTGAGTAGTTGGGGGACGTAGTATGGCACGGCAGACGGTTCACCAGCAGCTCGTTTTGGCCCAGGCCTTACTTGTGGTGATGGACGCGGGCGTCGTACTCGGGCTGGCTACGCACCACTGATCGCATGGGCAGCTACGACCGGGGTTTGCTCGTCGTGTAGATGAGAGCAAGCAGGGCGCATCCGGCTCCGGCGCCGAGCAGTGTGTAGAGCGCCACTTCTTGTTTAATCATGCCGACCCCAAGCCCCAAAACGACTGCGCCGACAAAGGTTGCGCCGCTTGCGTATGTGATGCTTGAGGTTTTCTTCGTCCGCTTCGTGGTCATTCTCGGTGTCCTTAATGTTAATAATGCTCTCGTGAGCTGCTACGTTCCCCAGTTACTCAACAGCATCGAAAGATCAAATATGTTGACCGTGCCGTCATGATTAAGATCGGCGGTGGCGTTATTGGTACCCCAGGCACTCAACAGAATCGACAGGTCGAAAATATTGACCTGTCCGTCGTTATTAAGATCACCGATTTTGCCTGAGGGACTCGCGCTGGGGGTGGGCGTGGCGCTGCTTGATGCCTGGGGTGACGGCGTGGCTGAATAGGTGCTACTCGTGTCCTGTTGCCAGTCGGCCTGCCAGTGGGCGAAGTCGACGTTGTAGCACGGACTCGGACTCGTTGGTGTTGACTGGTTCGTGGTTGGGTCTTGCGGCAGGGCGTCGCACGGGCCGTAGTTATACGCATTCCAAGTCCAGGGGCCATCGTAGGTGTTGTCAGACCACAGATTGTTGCTTGGCGCTTCGTTGTTGTTTGCCGGAGCGTCGGGCGGATTTGACAGCGCATTCAAATTAGCCAGCGGGTCAGACGTGCAGCCCGAATCCCAGGATGGACAAGTGGTAAGTGATGAGTTGCTCATCATCGCATTGCCGTCGATGTTGGTGCCGTACGGAGGATCGCCGCCGTCCTGGAAGGCCATGAAATTAGTGCCACACTGGTTGGCTGTAGTACAACTGGTGGTGCCGCCGTTATCCGCGGTTTGCGAATTGATATAGGCGGGGTCGATATCGAAACTATTATCGGTGATCTGGATATTTTTGGGCCGCCATTGGCAGCCGTCGTAGTAAGATATGCTATCGGGTGCGATCGGGCCGGTGGGCGTGGCCACGCTGGTAGCAAAGAGCGCGCACGTGCCGGCGCTTGTGACCGTAGCGCCGGCGGCAGTAGTGCTCGCAACGGCCGGTGAGACGGTGAGGGCACAGTCATTGGCGTAGCATGTTTCGGAGGTAACCTTGTAGGGCTGGACCTGGAGTACGGTGCCAGTTAGAGTGCCCGTGCCTCGCACTAACGATACCCCAGTAAAGCTTGTGCCGGTCGTGCCGGTATAGCTCAGAATAGCACCGGTGAGGCCGCCTCCGCCGCCGGCGGCCGATGTATCGACGCGTAAGTCGCCGGATGATGGGAAACCGCTGGTGGACGCAGCGTTAATTGACTGTGAGCCGGAGAGTGTCGTTACGTCAGTGGTGCTGTTGGTGGTAGTAGACGTAGGATCGCTAAACCCGATTTGATCATCGATGGCCTCAGGTCCTTTCGTCATGACGGTGGTGCTTCCGGCTGAGGCTGTTTGATCCAGCGTTGTCGTACCGCCATGCCCGCTATCGGTTTGGTGCGAGAAGTAATACTGGCCGCCGGCGGCGGCAGTATCGGTCGTGGGGAAACCGCCCGTGCAATAAGCGGCGTCCACGGGCCAGCCTTCGCCGCTTGACGCACAGTTGCGCAACCCCGACTCCCAGATCGTGACACCGCCCCAGTCGTTGATGAACTGGTTGCCGGATATGTTTATCTGATTGTTATATCGGCTTAAGGGGATGCTGAACCCGCCCGAACTGTTTAGTCCAATATCGCCGGCGCAGTTCGAATCGCCACAGCCGCTGCCCGTGCCCCAGTTATCGTCCTCGAACAAGTTGTTCGTAATATTTAGGTTATAGCCGGTTTCCGACTCGATTGCATCGCCGACGTTTTTGTAAAAGTAGTTGCCCGAGATATTGGTACCGGTATTGCCGTTATCGAGCCAGATCGCGGGCGTGCCCCCGCCGAGGCCGACTTCCACGAAGGCGTTATCCACAATGTCGGCATTGAGTGTGCCCCACCATTTGTCGCCGGTGCAGCCGCAGCCTGGATCTCCTTCGTAGCCGGCTTGGTAGACCTCGTTGTAGTCAAAAATCTCGCCTGTTCCTCCCCCGCCGGCGCCTGAGCTGCCCATTTTGGAAAAACAGTTGTACTCAATGGTAGCTTCGTCTCCTCCGTAGAAGGCGACGCCTTCACCCTCGTTGCGATAGCTGTCATGAATCTTCGAGTGCTCAAGTGTCCAGCCGGAACCCAGTGTGATAGTGCCGGTAGTATTGTGCAGGTCGTTGTAGATATCCAAGTAATCAACGGTGACTCCGCCGGCCAGGTCGTTGTAGTAGATAGGCGTGTCGGCGTTGGCCGCAACATCGAGGCCGCCTGAGATTGTGACCGTATATCCGCTTTGACTGCCCGAGACGGCGCCGATCTCGTAGTCCTGGGTGCCGATGACAATATGTCCCCACTTTACCAGCGGGATGGTGGATGAGCTAAGCGTTACCGTTGTGGCGCCTTGAGCTTTGGTAGCGCCCAGTGTCGCGATTGGATCAGAACTATTTGTCCACTCTGCGCTGCCCTGTGCTTCGGGAGTGGTTAATCCAGAATCAAGGGTTACCGATGTTCCTGAGGCGGCGGCGATCCCGTAGGTGGTGCCGTCGGCAAATGTAATGTTGCCCGCGTAGCTAGAGACGCTTGACGTTAATGTGATAGAGGTTGTGCCAATTCCTGCGGTGGCCGCCAACGTGCTGCTGTTTCCTGAATACGAATAGGTGTCGTTACCCGCGTCGATGCCGCCGGGGTTGTCCTCGTCGTTAAAGGTGGGTTCGGGATAGCCGGCGGCTGACCCGCCGATGAATTCATCGCCGCTGATCGTTTGCAGGCCCAGACTAGTGTAAGCTCCGCCTTCGAAATACTGCACGATTGGGGTTTCCGGGAGATTATAGGCCGGCTCTGACACGACGCTGCCTGGTGCATAAATGACGGCCGCTTCAGTGCTTGAGCTCTCGTCGGCAACATACGACGGCAGCGGCGGCAAGGTTGTGCCATATCCGGTGAGTGCTTCATATTGGGCTACGGTGTAGCTTTGGCTGCCGGAAGGCAGTGCACTATAGCTCCATGGGCTCGTGAGATACTGAGCGGAGTCGTCGCAAATCATATAGCTTTCGCCTGGTACAGACGAATCGGCCCGGGAATGGGGTCTGAGTATGATACCGACAACCACAAAAGCAATCACTACCGGTGCCATAGCGGCCCAAGTGATGGCTTTTTGGCCGGTTATCAAATTCATGCCGCTAAAGCTGGGCCGGGCGAATCTTATCGCTGGCTTTCTCAACAACATCTTGTGATAATCATAAGCTCTTTAACAGCTTACCGCTAGTTGCGGGCCTTGATTTCGATCGTTTTGCCGTTACGTGCCCCAATGGCTCAGCAGGATTGACAAATCGAACACGTTGACCGTGCCGTCGTGATTCAGGTCGGCGGTGGCATTGCTCGTGCCCCAGTCGGTCAACAGAATCGATAGGTCGAAGATATTGACCTGTCCATCATCGTTAAGGTCGCCGACTTTGCTCGAAGGTGAACCCGATGGTGTCGGAGTGGGAGTTGGCGTAGCCGTGGGAGAGGCAGTGGAATTGAACGTGCTGCCGGCGTCCTGCGGCCCAAAATTGTCACCTGAATCTTCAACGTTCGTCAGGCCTGATGTCCATTGCGCCCAGGTCGCGACGTCCAATTGATTAAAGTAGGCGAACACCCACGGTCCTTCGTACGTATTGTTTAAGAAGTGGTTGTTCTGGGTATTCGAGATAGCATTGCAGACCGTGTACCCCGGATAAGCAGCCGTAACTGAGTCTGGAGCAAACAAGCCGTTCATCCCGCAGGCAGTGGATTTGCTGCACTGGCCGCTATAGATTGAGTCACTCGGATTGAATGTGAATTGATTGTTTTGGACGGTCACGTTCTGAGTTCGCCACTGACAAAGCTGGTGGTAATCAACAGGTGATGTTTCCGTTAGATTCGAAGGACAGGTATTCGGGCCGGTAGTTTGGATCCAGGTGCCAATATTAACACCGCTTGGCGGGGTGAGCGTTCCCGGGTCTTGTCCATCGCCGACATAGCGGTTCGAGTTCTGATAAAGTACAACCCCCGACCAGTTATCGTTAAACACGTTGCCCTGGATATTCAGTTCGCCGGCATAGTTACTTGGAACGGTGCTGTCGCCGCCCGACTCGGATATATAAATGGCGCCGGTTGGGAAGCCCGGATTCGTCGGGCCAGTATAGATGCCGTTGTTAACAAACGTGTTGTCCTCGATATCGGCATTGTAGCTAATCTCGTACATCAGCCCTTCACTGCCGTTATTCGAAAAGTAGTTGTTTTGAACGAGAAATCCGGCGTTATCGGTGTCCATCCATAAGCCGGCCGATTCGATATTGTCATGGAAATAATTGCCGGTTACGGTTACATTGCCATTTTGCCAAAACTTCACACCGCCCTCGATGCCCGACTGCGTTTTTTGGGTGTTATTGAATGACACGTCATTGCCGGTAAAGGTAATGTTTAGTGCGCCTCCGGTAAACGTGTCTTCGTAAGTCTCATCCACATATGAGTAACCTTGCGCGCCATATTCGCCGTTTTCAGTCAAGCAGTTGTCCGAAACTACGTTGTCGCCGCCCATCATCATGGCGGCGCCGGGACTGTTATATTGCATGAGGTCGTATTTTTCGGTCCAGCCGTTGTTGCCGTTACCATTAACCGAACCGGATGACTGATTAGGAACAAAGTGCTGGATTGTGAGGTACTCAATGGTGACGTTTTGGTCGGACATGTCGTTGTAAGTGCCTACGAACGCACTGCGGTTAATGTTTTGCCCGTCGAGAATTGCGCCGGGAGCGCCAACATATGTATCGCCGTCGGCCGGCTGGATTTGTGAGAACTCGCCGGCACCTATCGTATGCGTGCCAGGCGCGAACCAGTAGGTGGTACTGGCGGTGGAAAAATTAAAGTTGCTGTCATCCCCGGCCGGCACGGTAACAGCACCGCTCGGAGCCGAGGTGTACGGGTCCTGGTCGCCCGGGAAATTGCTGTCTTCACACCAGCCTACCGGCGGCGAGGTTGGAGCGGCGTTATCCGCGTGGCTGGGTGGCTTGATGGTTAGGCCGACGTAGACGGCAAGCAACACGAGAGGAACAGCGGCGACAAATGGCCACGCGTTACGTTTGAGTAGGGTACCGGTGGATATCTTGCTGACCCGTGACATCGGTTCTTGATTGCGTTAATGCTTATGCTAAGCTTAGCATGGCCGGTTTCAGTAGTATATGCTGTGTAACTATATAGTGGCGGCAACCTTTGCAATAGTTAGCCCCGGATCTTGTCTTGTTAAGCATAACCATGATAGATTTGCGCTATGACAAAGAAAACAAAAACTTCATCAAGAGCATATCTCAAGAAACTACGCCGTCCACCGCGTAGCCGCTTGTTTGTACTGGGTGCACTGTGCGTGGTATTGGTGGCCGGCGCCGGGGTTTATTTCGTCTCCTCAAGCCTGGCCTTTACGCCTTGCAGCAAAAAGTACGACTTTGGGATGGGTAATACCGGTAGTTGCGTGTCAATTATTCAGCGCACATTACGCAATTATGGGATGACGACCGGTAGTAATTACTTTAAGTACAGCCCGAAGTCGGTTCTTACGGCCTCGTTTGTCGATAGCATCTTCGGCCCCAATACGCACGGCCAGATAGAGAATTTTCAGCGCTGGCAGGGCATCCAGGTGGATGGCGTCGTGGGTCCGCAGACCTGGGGCCAGCTGTGCTCCCTTCCGTTCTCGGATATTAGCAAGACCGATCGCTACAATGCCTGCGGTTACTAGTACACCGCTCCGAGCCTAGCCGCCATAGCAATCCCAGCTCTTAGTGAAAGATCTTATCCCATTCGGTCGTGAAGGTATTTAGGACGTCGACTGTCAAGCCGGGCGAGCTCGGGAGCGTCGACTCGGGCGTTACGGCTGACGTCGCCGGTATTGTCGCGACCTGCGCCGACTGTTGGGCTGCAGGATTCGTTTGGGTTGCAGTAATGATGAGACGGCGCAAAGACGTTCCGATCGGCGTGCAGGTAATAAGCGTGAGGGTGGGAGTGGCTGTTGGGTTAAGCACTGCCACGTCGGTTGGCTGAACGACCTGACTGTCGGTGACCGTGTATGTGTACAGGTGCGACTGGTAGGTAATGTAGATCTGATTCCCCTGTTTGAGCTTGTCGAGCAATGTAAAAATAAACTTGTAACGCCCCAATTGCCACCAGTCCTCAGATGAATGGCCGAATATCGCAACGTTTCCAGGCTGCCCTGGTAGCGCCGTGCTGGGGTAATGGACAACACCGTTCTGCAGGGCATTCAAGATTGCGTTTTCACTAGGGTTCGACTCGTACACGATTGGCGCGTCTACGCCGATGGCCGGGATTGTTATGTCTGACGCGGACATGGGCGTTGTCGGTGATACACCGATGCCCTTGTCGGCCGCCGGTGTCAGCGGCGCCGCCATGGACGCGCTTCCATGTTTCATCAGGGCGTAGCGGAGCTGGATATACAGGAGCGGTGAGTTGAGCAGGAGAACGGCTGCGATAAAGGTAACGATGAAGGTTAGGAGCGGCTTAACGATCCATTTGGAGTTCCAATTTACCGGCTCAGGATGGAACGATGCCGATTCGTAAACCTGAGGCATTCCTAACGCTTCTTAGGGGCAACGATCAACTTTCGGCGCTGAGTAACCCAGATGTGGAACAGACCGATGGTGACCAGCAAGGCTCCTGCCAGGCTGACGGCGATACCAGTTCCACCGGTCGGCGGCAGTAGGGTTGAGATGTTTGTCGGTGTCGGGTTCGGGGTTGGTGATGATGGTGAGCCGGACACTGAAATGTTGACCGAGCAGCCTGAGGTCACCGCTGTGGTACCGCCGCCCGACCCTACAATCTGGAGTGTTGCAGTGTAATTGCCGGGGGTGGTGTAGGTGTGGGTGGTGGTCGTGGCGGGGACTGTGACCTGGTTGTTGTCGCCGAAGATGTACTGGTATGAACTGATTGATTCACCGCTGGCGCTGCCAGCGCCGGTAAATGTAACCGTGAGCGGTGCGGTACCGGAAACGGTGTCAGACCTCAAGCTGGTGCAGGCCATTGATACCGAGGGCGTGGGGGTCGGGGTGGGGCCTGAGGTCGGCGGCGGCGTTGGGGTCGGGGTTCGCATTGGCGTCGGTGTGGGCGTTGGAGTAGGCGAGCTGCAACTGCCCATGCCGGCAAATAACGATCCGCCGATGACACGGGTGTCAGCGTGTAAATACGGAATTTCGGCATAGGCCGGCGGGAAGTAGTAGTCGATCTGGGTGTTTTGGCAGGTTGGCGGTACTGATACGGTAGCCGTGGTTGACCAGTTTGACTTATCGGCTGGAATGGTGACATTAACTGCTGCATACTCATATTGCGGTACTGCAGTGTTGTCGTCGCTCTTGCGGTCCCAGGTGCTGGGTACCGTGAAGCTCTCAAGCACTAATGTTTCGGCACTACATAGCGGTTTACCGCCGGCGAGAGAGATGTGTCCGCCGCCGGATCTAGTGAAGCTGGTCTGGTATGAGCTGTATGATGTTGGACTCAAGCAGCTGCTGCCGCCCGACGAGTTGGCTGAGGCAAACAAGGCTACCCCGCCGAGCATCACGACAAAGCCCATTAAGCTAAGTACGGCTCCGAAGTAAGGATGACGGGGACTAATAATTAATGCAGATTTGGGTGATTTTTTTTGTTTAGTTTTGCTCATGCTCTCATATATAGCATAAGTGGAATACATATGGAAGCCGCACGTTCACTGCTGTGATAGTGCCAGGCCGCTTGGCGGCACGCCGGTAAAGCCCAGTGAGATGGATATTGACTGGGCGCATATGTATAAATGAGGCGCTTCACCTAGCCGGTGAATGAGATGTAGCCGCATCCCCCTATCACTAGTGCGCAGCCGATCCATACGAACGCCCAGAGGCCATTCCTGGCAGTGTCGCCCAGGAATACAATGCCGACCAGGATCGGCACGATTGTCTCGGATGACGTCATGACGCCGTTTACAATCGTGGCCAGCGTGCGCTGCAGGGCGGCGGTGAAGAGGTACATACCAATCGCGCCGTCAGCGATGATGACCCAGATTAGAGGGTTTGCAAACACGTTCCAGAACGGATCGGGATAGACCAACACCCGGCCGATAATGGAAACGAACCCAAAAGCGGCTCCGCTGAGGACCGCGAGCAATATGAAGCCGAGCCGGCTTTTCAATCTGACAGCAATCGCTCCGGCCGCCACGAAGAAGACCGGTGTTGCGAACAGGCAACGCATTAGCAGCGGGCTGGCAACTGCCGTGCTTTCGCTGTGTGCGGCCACGGCAATACAGGCCAGGCCGATTACTACTACCAGTGCCGCGATGTAGGTCGCTCGGCTCAGCTTGCGTTTGAAAAACCATTGCTCGAAGAATGCGGTCATGACCACGCAGCTGGCAATAATGGCCTGCACCAAAAAGAGCGGAAGTTTATTTACGGCGATTAAGGTAAGAATACCGGCCAGCAGATCTAGTGCAAGGCCGGCGACATACGGGATTTGGCGCAATAGGTGGGTGACGGTCTTGAGGCTGTATGTTCTGATCGCCTCGGCTTCGTCTGAGCTAGCTTTTTGTAACAGCGCGGCCGTGGCATTGCAAAGCGCGCAAGCAAGGGCTGCTGCGACGGCTAACTCTGTGCTCATTCCCCTACTTTAGCAAATACGGAGTGATTTTATATTGTCGGTTGGTTTCGCAATATGGCAGTTCTACAACTTAAGCTTTCAACTACAGAGCTGTATAATCTGCCGTGCGGCCATCTCGGGCGTGAAGCTGGATTTTATCCAGGTATCGACGGCGCCCAGTTTCGCGGCCCGGAGTTTATTCTCTGTAGATAGCATGTTTGAAAAAATAATGACTCGCGTCTTGATATGCGTTTGCCCGAGCTTGGCCATGAACTCCCAACCATCCATGACCGGCATCATCAGGTCAAGTAGTATGGCATCTGGCTTAAATTCTCGTACTAGCGCTAGTGCATCGGCGCCGTTAGGCGCATGCTTCACTTCCATACCTTCGAGCTCGAATTTCAGTACATACACCTCTGCAAGGATCGCGTCGTCTTCCACTACTAATACTTTCAGTGAGCTCATTGCGTATGCCCTGTTGGTAAGACAACCGAAAAAACCGTGCCACCACCCTTTTTGGACGTGACTGATATGGAGCCGTGATGGAGCTCGATTACACTGCGGGTGAGATAGAGACCAAGGCCCGTTCCCTCGATGCCTTTTGCAATTGTTGCCCGTGCTCGCCCGTAGCGGTCGAATATGCCGGGTAAGTCGACGTCGTCAATCCCTTCACCGTCGTCGGTCACTTCGATCGTGAGTTCGCCGGATCCGTTCCGGCCGGGGGTTTTCTTCACCCTCAGCGTAACCTCGCCACGAGGAGCTCCATATTTAAATGCATTGTCGATTAGATTACTGATTGCCATGTGGAGTTTCATGGGATCGGCTACGATCCAGGTGGGTTTGGAGGGGGCGTCAACTTTGAACGTCTGGCCCGCAGTCGGATGGTGCTCGGATATCACGGCGTTAATGATGTCCACGACGTTTATCCGCGTGGGCGAAATCGTCATCCGACCGGAGCTGGCGCGGGCGGCTTCGAGCAATTCCTCGACAATTCGCAGTTGACGTTGACTACTCTCCTCAGCCCGTGCCACCAACTTTTTTTGCTGGCCGTTAAGAGTGCCAACGTCTTCGGCTGCGAGCATGGACAATATGGCTTTTATCCCGGCCGCCGGAGTGCGCAGCTGGTGGGAGGCCAGGGAGACAAATTGTTCTTTGGTTGATTCAAGCTCATGTTCGGCCTTGATAGCAGATAGGAACAGCCAGTATACCAGCCCACCGAGCATGAGCATGACTACCAGTGTGACGGCGCTGATCCAGGTAGCATACGCGCCGAACCTGGTAGCTGTAGCGCGGTTCGTCTTGAGCTCACTGGCTAACTGAGCGTTGGCTTTATCGATGATTGCGCGCAAGCTGCTCATGTACTGTTCGCCGCGGTTCGTCTCAACAATAGCTGAGGCGGCAGGAAGACCCTGGCTCGCGTATGCTTGAATGGTTTGGTTAAGCTCGTTGAGTTTGTTTTTTGTTAACGGCACGATTGGTTTTAACTCACCGTCGTTGGGTAAGTTCTTACCGGCGGCGATTAATGCGGTTGCCTCTCCTGGGAGGGTCTTGACCGCACGATTATACGGAAGCAAATACGAAGGGTCGCCGGTCAGGAGGTACCCTCTCTGGCCGGTCTCGGCATTTAGAAGCTGTGAGTAGTAAGCGTTTAACGCTTGTTGCTGGGAAGTTATGCCGATTGATACACGCCGATAGGCAAGTACCTGATGGATACAGAAAATAATGACAACGGTCGCCATTGTGGCAACAGCCATCATAGCGGCTAGTGCGATAAAACTCTTGCGATCTGTATATTTACGCAGATCTCTGAACGCTAAACCAAATGCAGTCTGCAACGTTGCCCTCCACCGGTGCGGTACTGGTTTTTATACTATACCAGCATGTACGCTGGTTAGCTCAAGTGTGGGTCAGTTTTGATAAGCGAAGGCTGAGCCGTGACACACGTGCTATTGGAGGCGGGCCGACCAGCGAATCGCGCGGGATTTCTTGGGCGCGTGGGTTGCCGGCCGGGTTCGTATTTGTCCGTTCAACCATCATGTCTTCTTGACCCTCGTCGGCCGTAATCCGAAATGAATAGTCTTGGTTAAAATCTGAACAACCAACGGTTTTTGCGGGCATGCGTCGCCACTTTCGCGTATGAGTTTACTATTGAGCAACTAGCTTACGGCCGTGCGCGCCGTCCTGTGATGAGGTTGTAAATAAACACGATTATTGCTACCACCAGTAGTAAGTTAATCAGTGCACCGCCAATGTGGCCGATAAGCCCAACTAGCCACAATATGAGCAATATTACAATAATTGTATAAAGCATATGTCTCCTTGAGTTGTTCTCGTTTATGTGATCAGGCAAGCTAAATCCTAGCAGAGACACGGCGGACGTCGCGTTGTTGGAATTCCCATGAAACTCGTAAAGGCCTAGCATAATCTACCTTTCAAGCGGTTTCGTAAGCGTTATTAACCCCGGCAGCAAGGGAAAATATCGAACATGTCGGAGTTCACTAAAGAGGGCGACAAAATTGCACCAACATAACTTGGCTAGACGAATATGATAATGACGCAATTCGTCGTATTCTGGACAAGGGATAAGACGCTCAAGAAACCACGTTATTAGGAAGGTCAAAGCCATGCTCGAAGCGCTGAAGGGCAAGCATGATACGCGGCTCATGTGGACAGAAGCCGCACGAGCCTTCGTTTGCATGCTGCCCATGCTGGTCGCTAGTGGGCTAGGCAAGACGTCGGTTTTGGTGACGTTGGGACAAGGGGCATTTTTTTATAGCACTATCTTTTTGCCAAAAAAGATCGGCGCACGAATCATGTTGGGTTCGCTCGTTGTTGCATTGGGTCTTGGTTTTTATTTGATCGGCGGCGCGGTTGCGCCAAACCCGTGGGAAGCAGTGACATTTACTTTTTTCGTCAGCTTCAACCTGAGCTTCTTGAGCGGATGGAAGGTTGGCGGTCCGTTGGCGCTGACGCTCGTGATGATTTATACGGCCGGACTCAACGCCGGATCGCCTGAAAAGGCGGCTACGAATTTTGCATTGTTTGCCGGTGTCCTAACGTGGTGTGCCCTTATCTCGCTACTGCCCTTTTGGACGCCCATAGAGCCGCCGCCGGTCGATGACAAGCAGGGCAACGGACAACTCGCGGAGCAGGGTTTTCGGATGGGTATTGGTACGGCCATCGCGCTGGGGGTTTCTTACGCGGGTGGGTTCGGCAAAATTGGGTGGGCGCCAAGCGCTGTCGGCAACGTAGTGCGCTACGATGCGCAGTTGTCGCGCAAACGTGCGTGGGCACGCTTTTACGGCACGATTGGCGGTGCGGTCCTGGCGGCGGCAGCACTGGCATTAATTACCAGTGCTACGGTCGTCGTATGGATTGGGGCTTTTTTTGCAGTCCTTAATGGCCTGTTCAAAAAGACGAAGCTTGGCATGATGCCATTGTTTTACACGGCAACTATCCTGTTGCTCTATAGCGCGAACGATTTGTCGAGCGGGCGCGCCAATATCGTGACGCGCGTAGTTTTCAATTTGATTGGGATTACGATTGGCATACTCGTAGTGATCTATCCATTCCCAAGAATCTTGAGAATGATTAATCCGAAAAGTCTGCCTGAACGCACAGATTAATGATGCGTTCAGACTTAGTTTGGGTAAGTATTGTCATCCAACTTAGAGATTCCACCGGGAAGTCCCCAGGTTGTTTTAGAGGCTTTCAGCGGCCCTCAAGATGACGTCCGCTACTTCTTTGGGCTTAGAAACCATAATCGCATGTGATCCCTCAAGCTCAGTGATCTCGATATCTCCCTGTTGTGCAGCCGCACGAATGGCATCAGCTCCAGCGGCTACGTCCTTGGTCGCGACAATTGCCCACGTCGGTACATTCTTCCAGGCGGCAGGACCACATACATCTGAAAACGCCAAGTCGGCGATGGGGCGCTGTGTGACGGCCATCAACTTCACCTGTTGTTCCGGCAAATCAGATGCAAATACCGCCTGCACTTTATTGGCTGTTATAACAAATTCAACGCCGGGTTCTTCACCTTGGCCCTTAGGGTATGTCGTTTGGACGAGATTCGGACCTAAGATGCTGTCCTTAGACTTGCCACCGACGTCATTCAGAGTTTGACCTTCATTTAAGACAAACGTGTTAAGTATAGGCAGCTTCCTGGTGTGGTATGGCGAATTCTGTGGACCGGCGACGCTGGGTTCCCAGAGGCAACCGCGCCCAATAAAGAGCAGTAAATAGGAAGCGGTTTACGGGTAAGTTCTCGGTGTCTTATCTCCTCTGTTCTTCTCTTTCTCTACCGTGAATTTCACCCGCGCATCAGGATTTAGCCGACAAAACAATCTCCTCCGTTTATAGAGGGGATTATTTTAGCCTCTAACTTCTTGATTTTCTTATGAATGAATCTGCTCGACAGGGATGAAACAGTACGGGGTTGGACTGTTTAGGTAGAAATGGACGTCATTCTGAGCAGCTTCCGGTTCTAAGTATCCTCCCCAGTGATTATTGTAGAAGTCATATCCGTATGAGCCACCACTTGTGCAGTTGGACTGCCGGAAATTAGTTCCCCAGCCAGCATCTCCGCTGGTCGGACACTCGTCTAGACTGGTATCGGCGTAGCTAGAGCTGTTATAGGCATCGCCTACGCAGTCGCCACCCCACGAAGTGCCGCCCAAGAACTCGATCTCGACGTTACTACCGCTGCCTGTTGCATAGACATTGAACTGACTGTCGGGCTGTGAATAGGCGTCACTTTCCGTCATTACCCATGGCCCGCCATTCCAGGCGTTAAGGCATGTTTGGGGAGAGATACTAGTAACACAATAGTCGTAACAGTAATTATCGCAGTTTGCTGCGTGCGCGGGAGCGGCTCCAAAAACCAGTGGAGCTCCTATCGTCAGGAGAATCGCACCGGCGATTGGTGCGAGCCTGTCCCTCATTTTGTGCAATACGTTGCGAAACATATCTTTACCTCCCACCTTATTACTAGCATCATAATAGAAAGTTCAAATAGTTTTCAAGTAAAGATCAGCCGTTTACCAAGCTAAAAATCGGACGTGCTTACAGCCAATAAGGCAGGTGTTGGCCCCACCTGATTGGCTGTAGAGGATTTTATTTACTTAATTCTTCTCACTCGGATCGTAAATGCCGAAACAGTCCGGAGCGCCGGTTAGGGAGAAATTGTCACCGTTTGTACTTCCACTTGGTGCGAGATATTCTCCCGTGTGGTTATCTTTGAACTCGAGTGCTCCTTCATCACTACAGTTAATTGCCTTGAAGTTGGTTCCCCAGCCTCCACTGTTGCTATTGGTAGGGCAAGGATCGAGACTGGTAGCGTAATTGCCTTGCTCGTTATATGCATCACCGACACACTCGCCACTCCACGACCCGCCGCCGACAAACTCAATGTAGGTGTTACCATTACTCAAGGTGTGAATACCGAACTCGTCGTTGGGTACTTCCCCCATAGAAGTTTCGAGATTCGTCCATGGCCCACCACCCCAGGCATTAAGGCAGCCGACACTATTACAGATCTGCGCGCTGCTGTAATCCGCCAATGCAGGACTCGCTCCAAAAACTATTGATGTACCCGCTGGCAGAACAATAGCAGTAGCGATTACTGCAATTTTAGTTCCTATTCTACGAAACATAGTACAAGGAATTAGCCTCTGGGATTCGGATGACTTTCTTTCACATAATGCGCTTCGTGCGCCCGGTGCTGTATCCGTGGAGCTTCTTAACGGTCGACCGAAGAAGGTTCAGTATTTTAGTGACGCCTACTCAAGGCTTCATAAGGGAATTATTGCGCACGCACAGTCCATCGATGCGACAAACGTTCATACACTATCAGATATGGATTTTGTTTTTATCTGCGTGGACGAGGGCAGGATTAAGAGACTTATTTTTGATACGCTATTGACTGCTAAGGTGCCGTTTGTTGATGTTGGCATGGGCGTACATCTGGTTGACGGGGCGTTGACGGGCAGTATTAGAACGACTCTGGCATCGAGTGCAAAATTTGATCACTTGACAGATAGGATATCTCTATCGGATGAGGCAGTAGAGAACGAGTATTCGGCGAACATCCAGATAGCTGAGCTTAATGCTCTCAACGCCGCTATTGCCGTTATTAAATGGAAGAAATATTTTGGCTACTATCACGATCATGAGCGTGAGCATAACTCTATTTATGATATTAACGTAAACAAGGTGATCAATGACGACATTGCGACCTAGGCTTGTGGGGACGGCTCCTGATGCGCTCCAGGAAGGTATTTTGTATATCTCGAATGAATACGCCACCGCGCTTCATCTTTGCTGTTGCGGCTGCGGAAACGAGGTGGTCACGCCATTGTCCGCAAGCGGCTGGAAGCTGACTTACGACGGTAAGCTGGCATCACTTTACCCGTCCATTGGTAACTGGAGTTTTCCTTGCCGGTCCCATTATTGGATTAGAAATAACGAGGTGATTTGGATACCAGAATGGGCAGAGCCCCGGCGTGGGCGGGGTTGGCATACGGTAGCCTCCAAGTGGCTCAGGAGCTTATTCCGTCGTTAGGCAATGCTTATCATTGACGCGGGTCTATGGCTCGCAGTTGCTTCTCTGCGATCACGGAACCCGGTCACAAAGAATTCTGCTGAGCCCTTGGCGGCTCGGGCGGTCTCCGGCCATTATCTGAATACTTTTCAAGATATAGATTACTGCAGTAAAGACCGGTTACGGAACCCGGTCTTTACTCACCATGATTGCTTTGGCTGGGGCGGTATCCCTCAGGTGGAACCAGATCTATCCAAGTTTACTTGAACTGCACAAAAAGCTAGAAGAGCTAGGCCTTAGGCTTGAGTGAATCTAGTTCGCTTTCTATCCTCTCGCCAAAGTCCATAATTTTTGAGATGTACGGTTCGTACTGGCTCCCATCGTATAATTTATGCTTCTTAATTGTCAGTAGGTCTTTGAGCATAGGTGACTCTTCCTGATCTGCTTTTTCCGGTAGCAGATTGTAGTCTAGATCAAAGTAGTCACTTCTTAGGAGCTGTCGGTTATATATGAGTAGCAAGCATGCCTTAACAATACCTTTGCGATCACGTACTTTTCGCTCTGGCGGGTCAGTGGGTATGTTGCCTAGTCGGGTACGAATTTCGTGGATGTTTAGCCTCATTCTCTCATCTAGACTCGCGTCCTTGACCGAGAATTCAGTGCGCTCAAATAGCTGTCCACATATGTATATCCAAGAAAGGAAGGATGGCAAGATGGATTGCGGGGACATTGCGTTTGCGAGGCGAGATCGTATGGGTCCACCGTTCAGCTCGTCCAAATAGATAATTTGAAAGCCCCATTCTCGCTGCGGTGCCTTTTCGGTCAGCTCATCCTTAAACTTTTCATTGTTAGCTATATCAAAGGAGTCATCGACAATACAGATAACATCAATGTCGCTTGTCTCTGGGTCGAAATCACTCCGAGTAATCGAGCCCCAGATGTATAGAGCGAGTATTCCATCTGATTTGTGCAAGTTGTAAAGGTCAAGCAAGCGCTGTTTTGCGTCGTCAATTGTCTGTGTTTGTAGTTCTGTCATAAAACTATTTTACCAGGCTGGTCAGCAGCCAGCTAGGAATCGAACCCCACGCAACAGATAAGGAGCTTCAGTGGAAGTATGAAACACGATGTACATAATAAATTCTGGAAATATCCTATCTGGAAATCTGTTCCAGATACACTGGCTGGGGCGGCAGGGTTCGAACCAGATGCCGCATTGACGTCATGACGGCATGAAGGTAAAATGGCAATATGACTACAAAAGCTACACTCTACTTAGATTCTGATATGTATAAAACGCTCAAGTTGCGTGCAGTTGAGACCGGACAGTCTATATCTGCCTTAATGAACGAGGCCTTACAGGCGCAGCTGGGTGAGGATTTAGAGGATATTGAAGCCATTCGCTCACGATTGGCTAAGAATGAAATCCCTCTTACATACGAGTCTGCCTTGCTAGAGCTGAAAAGCAATGGCTCAATATAGCGTCGAGATCTTGCCGAGTGTTGTTCGAAAAGACCTAGTGAGACTACCAAAAAGCGATGTCCAGAAAATAATGGGTCGCATAAAGGAACTCGGCGATAACCCAAGGCCAGCCTGGTCAAAGAAGCTGTCAGGGCGAGAAGAATATAGGGCAAGGCAGGGAAACTACCGGATACTTTATGTTATTGAAGATGCGGTTAGGGTTGTTCAAGTAACCAAAGTCGGTCATCGCAGAGAAGTCTATCAATAGTCAGTCTTTGGCTGAGCAGGCCGGTCTAGAACCTCGCTACCATTATTTTACGCTCGAAATGAGACATGAGAACATGATGATCCGGTAGTTATAACCGGACGAGCCTTGGCTTGGGCTTGGGTGGTGCCGGGGCTGGGGGTTGAGGTGGCTCGGGTAGTCTTGAAAGTTTTGATGGCCACCAGTTCCAGCGGCCGAGCAGGACCGCGATCGAAGGTACAAGCAGCGTACGTACGAAGAAGGTATCGAGCAGAATACCAAAGGCGATTGAGAAGCCGATTTGTTCGACTTGGGCATTCCCGCCACCGGACAGGCCAAGCACGGTGAAGGTGCCGGCCAGAATGAGGCCGGCGGATGTCACGGTGTTGCCGGTAATGCCGATGGCCGTAACCACGGCCTGCCGCAAGGAGGGGCCCGTATGGGTTTCTTCGCGGATACGGGTCATGACCAGGATGTTGTAGTCTTCACCGAGTGCCATGGAGAAGATAAAGAGCAGGAAGGGCAGAATGAAATTGAGGCCGTCGCTGGATTTATTTAGATGCACGAAGACAATCATCGCGAACCCGAGCGTTGCCAGGTAAGACAGGCCAACGCTCGCAATGAGGTACCAGGGTGCGACCAAGCTGCGCAGCAGTATCGCGAGTAGTATACCAATGATCAAGAGTACGATCGGTACAATAAGTTTTAGATCTGATGTGGCCGTGTGACTAATATCGTATACAAACGCATCTTGGCTAAATACGCCATTGGCATTGGCGCCGACATTGTTCGCGACCGTTTGGAGTCGAGTGCGTGCCGCCGGAATGGCGTTGGCGGCAGCGGTTGAGCCAGACGGCCCGGCCGATAGGATGGCAAAGAACTGAATGGTTTTGCCGTCTGGGCTGATGAATTGGGAGAGCGACCGGTACAGCTGGTAGGTTTGCGGCGGTACGTGGCTATGGGTGGGCTGGGTCGCGGGGAGTAGATTTGGAGGCCCGAGCTCTTTGTAGAGTGCGGCCACGGTGGTTTGTGGCAACGTGAAGCCGCCAGGATTTAGCGGTCCGCTGACTGAAGAGAATTCCGGTGCCGTGGCGAGTTGGTCTGAGGCCTCGGCCACTGGAGTAAGGTTATCCCAGATAGGAGTGTCAAAGCGCAACAGCAGGATTTGCGGATTGTTACTGGTGGCCGGGAAATGGGCCGCGATTATCTTCGATCCGATCGCAGAGTCGGTACCGGCCGGGGCTGCGGCGTTGCCGAACCCACCCGTTTTGTAGCCGATCAGGCCAAGTGACAATGATCCCAGCAGCACGATGCCTGCGACCAATGTGATTACCGGATGCCGTATCACTCGTTCGGCGATCCGGCCCCAGAGTCCCAGCTTGAAGGTGCCTTGCCGGACCTTGGACGGCCAAAAAGCGGCCCGGCCGAAGATGGCCAGGAGCGCCGGCAGCAGGGTGAGGGCGGCTAGTAAAACCACGGCCAGGCCGATGGCCAAGGCCGGCCCGAGGCCTTTGTAGAACCCGAAGCTGGCCAGGAGCAAACTCAACAAAGCGGAGCCAACGGTGGCGGCTGAGAACGTGATAGCTTCGCCAACTTTGGACAGCGCCTGGACGACCGCATCTTTGGGTTCGAGGCCCCGGCGCAGTTCTTCACGGGTACGAAAGACCAGAAACAGGCCGTAGTCGGTGCCAGCACCGAGCAGGAGCACAATAAGCAAGAGTTGGGTAATAGGTGAAACTTGTACGCCGAATCTTGTCGACTCGGCAATTATCGGTCCCGCGACTACGAGTGATAAAGCGGCCGGGACGAGCGTAATGAGCGGTGCCAGGGCTGAGCGGTAGACGAGCAATAGCAGTACCACGATAAAGATGAGGGTGAAGTATTGAGTGTCGTTGCGGGTCGAATTGTTAGACTGATTCGAGTCTGCCGCCTCAGCTAGTGTGCCGGTGAGGTGGAAGCTAAGACCGGCCGGCGCATCGACAGTGGTGAAGGTATGGCGCACGTCGGACACGATCGTGAGCGCAGTCGGACTGAAGCCGGAGCCGCTTGAGCCCACCAGAATCTCGCGCACCTGGCCGTCTTTCGAGGTTGCCTGGTCGCGCACAACGCTGACTTTTTGGACGTGCCGTACCGCCTGTTCGAGGCGAGCGATAGCCGCATTGTCGGCGGCAGTCAGTGGTCCAGAATCCCGTGAGGCCACAATGGTCGAGGTAGCCAAACCGCTGCCGCCTTGAAACGGGGAATCGAGGTCGGATGCTTTTTGGCTGGCCGAATTTGCGGGCAGAAAGGCCGAATTATCATTCTTTGTAACGCTTGTCAGTGTCGGCAGGGTTTTGACCGCGAGCGGCACGGCGACTATCCAGAGTACGAGGATGAGCCAGCGAAACCGGACTGCGAAGCGAGCGATATTTTTAAAGACCATGGTGCGTATGGTTTCCTTTTACCTGTAGTTTCATAGGGCGAGACTGAGGCCGGCGATGGCAACGCCAATGACGAGAGAGAGGCCGAGGATTGTAAGTGCTTTACGGCGATCTTTGCGGCGGAATTCAGCGGACGCGACGTCATTGGTTGTGCCGACGCTGCTTGCGACATTATAGAGTCCCTTCAAGCCGAAGCCGGCGCAAAAATGGAAGGCGTCTTGGAGAAAACCACTGGCGGCGGCGAAGGCTGGCAAAATGAGCACTAGGCGCCAACCCTTGGGAGCATGGATAGCTATCAGGATCACGAGCAGCGCCAGCGTTACTATGGCTCCGAAGATGCCGCTGGCACGACGTCTAGCGCGTTCGGCCGGTCCGATATTGCAGACCCCCGGAACATATCTTTGGCTGGGACGGGACGGATTCGTGGCCATTGTTACCCTCGCATACCTTTCAGTGTTTTAGTGAGCTCGATGAGCTCGTCAAAGAAGCTTTCCACGCGGTCGCCGCGTATACCCTCGCGCAGCGGTTTAAAGAGCTCAGGATTTACCGGAGTCGGTTCGTTTATTGCGGCCAAATATACGTCGATTGGGATTTGAATGGCGTTGCGGATCGGCAGCATTTGCAGCTCGATTACGACTTGGCGTAACTGTTCAATGGCCCTAGCGCCGCCGGCATTGCCGTATCCGACAAACCCAACCGGTTTGTGGTTCCATTGCGGAAATACCCAGTCCAGTGCGTTTTTGAGCACGGCTGGATAACCGTGGTTATATTCGGGAGTGACAAAGATGTAGGCGTCGCCTTCGCCAACCTTGGCGGCCCATTTCCCCGCTAGGTCATTAGCATACTTCCCCTGGCTGCCGGCCGGGGAGATGGGCTCGTCAAAGAACGTCAGCGACCAATCCTTCAGGTCAATGAGCTCGACCTGCAGGTCGTCTCGCTTTTTTAGTTCGTCGGCTATGTAGCGGGCGGGTTTTTCGCCAAACCGCTTTTGGCGGGTTGACCCGATAATGATTTGAATTTTGATCGAAGGTGCAGCCATTTGTCTCTCCTCTTACGGTTGCGCAGCCGGCGGTTTCGTTTGCTCAAGCAAGGCGGTTAGTTTCTGGGTGATTGTAATGAGTACTTCTGCCTCTTCTGGTGTGAGCGCGGCTATGAGAGATTCCATGTGCTTGCGGCGCAGAGCGCAGATGCGACCCGTTAGCTCCCGGCCGGATGGGCTCAGCTGCAGTTTGATGATACGGCGATCGTGCTCGCTTGCGTGGCGCTCGACCAGATCGCGCCTGACAAGCGTATCAATGGTCTGAGTGACCGCACTTTGTGTTAAGAACAGCCGTTTGGCCAGCTCGCTGGTGGTCTGGGGATTTTCTACAAGTATCAATAAAATCTCAAGCTGGGTGCGGGTTAATTGCAGCCCTTCACCCAGTCGTTCACGAGCCCCCGCCATGGCTCGACGCATGGCGTCCATGGCTTTTTCCATCCGTGCCAGTTTTTGTTCTGCTGTATCCATAGTCACTAATTATGTTAGTGACTTAAATATATTTTAGCAAGCAAAATCGACTAGGCCTCGGTCATCGCTTCCGTAAATTGGCTGTTGTAGAGTGAGGCGTAGAACCCGCCGGCTGCTAGCAGGTGCTTGTGGGTGCCTTGTTCGACGATATTGCCGTCGCGCATAACAAGGATTAAGTCGGCGTCCCGGATCGTCGAGAGGCGGTGAGCAATGACGAAGCTGGTGCGTCCTTTCATGAGTTTGTTCATGGCTTTTTGGATTAAGACTTCGGTGCGGGTATCAACCGAGCTGGTGGCTTCGTCCAGGATTAAGATGGGCGGATTTGCCAGCATGGCGCGGGCGATCGTCAGCAGCTGTTTTTCGCCTTGGGCGACATTATCCGCTTCTTCATCCAGGACCAAGTTGTAGCTGCCAGGCAACGCCCGGATGAAGCCATCGGCGTGCGCGGCCTCGGCTGCCTCAATGACCTGTTTCTTGGTAGCCCCGACTTTGCCATAGGCGATGTTGGCCTGGATAGTGCCGTTAAAAAGCCAGGTATCCTGAAGCACCATACCGAAGAGGTGGCGGACATCCGAGCGCTTCATGGTACGGGTATCGACTCCATCGATCTTTATCGCGCCCGAATCTACGTCATAGAAGCGCATGAGCAGGTTGACCATGGTGGTCTTACCGGCTCCGGTTGGCCCAACGATGGCGATGCGCTGGCCTGGTTTGATGTGGGCGGTAAAGCCTTTAATGATGGCAGTGCCGGGTGAATACCCGAAGCGCACGTCGTCGAAGCTGACGCTACCCTGGACATCCTTCAAAACAACGCTCGGTTTCGGGTCGGGTGACTGTTCAGGCTCGGCCAGGAATTCAAAGACGCGCTCGGCAGAGGCCGCGGCCAGCTGAATGACGTTAGCCACGTTGGCAGCTTGGGCGATCGGCTGATTGAGCTGGTTGATATACTGCAGGAACGCCTGGATGTCACCGATGTTAACGACGCCGCGGACCGCCAGCCAGGCTCCGCCCACGACGACTCCGACTAGGCCGAGGTTGCCCACAAACTGCGTGATGGGCTGGAGCAGCCCAGATAGGAACTGGGCCCGCCAAGCATTGCCATAGAGCTTAGCGTTTAGCTTGCGGAAAGTTGAGACGGAGCGCTGCTCACCGTTGTAGGCCCGCATGACCGTGTGCCCGGAGAACATTTCCTCGATATGTCCGTTGATCCGGCCCAAGGTATCCTGTTGACCCAAGAAGTAGCCTTGCGAGCGTTTAACGATAAAGATACTGGCGATTAAGCTGATGGGGATCGTGACTAACGCAATGATGGTCAGCTCCCAGCTGATCGTAAACATAAACGCTATTACCCCAATGACCATAACGACTGATGTGATGATCTGGGTTAGGCTCTGGTTTAGATTCTGCCCGACCGTATCGACGTCATTGGTGACGCGGCTCAGAATATCACCGTAGGGGCGCCCGTCAAAGTACTTAAGGGGCAGACGATTAATTTTGGTCGCAATGTCACGTCTCAAGTGATACGTCACGCGCTGGACAAGATCCGCCATGATCCAGGCTTGGGCGTAAGCAAAGAGGGCGCTGATGAGGTACAGCAGGACTAAGAACAATCCAAGCCGGGCGATGTCTCTGAAGTCAAACTGGGGCTTACCCGCCGTCAGGTCGATCTTATCAATCGTGGCTCTTTGGGCAGAAGGGATGTTTTTTGACGCGCTCGCCGGCAGCTTGGACAGGAGCTGGCCGGCAGTTGTTCCGGGCGGCAAATGGAGACCCGGCGGCAGCTCGGCCCGGATTTTAACGTAGGCCGATTGCTCCACGTAGCCGTCGACAATTAGATTGGTCATGTCGCCCAAAAGTTTGGGGCCGACGACGGTAAAGACCGTGGCTAAGACGGCAAATACGACGACCACACTTAATCTGGCCCAATAGGGACGCAGGTAGAGCAGGAGCTGGCGGATTGTACCCTTAAAGTTTTTAGCCCGGTCCGTGCCGAAAGCGACACCAAATCCCCCGCGGCCGCCTCCGCGGAAACCGGCTCCGGGGCCGGCGCTGGGACTGCGGGGTCCTCCGGCCGTCATGAGCTTGCTCCATGTGGTTTCGTGTGTGCCATTGTGGTGGTTAGCTCTTGTTCGGAAAGCTGAGACTCGGCAATTTCTTGGTAGACGCGGCAGGTCCGGAGCAGTTCGTCGTGGCTACCCTGGCCGACTATTTTGCCGCTATCCAGCACCACAATATTGTCCGCTAGCAGTATCGTGGATATACGCTGGGCAACGATGAGTACTGTTTTGCGTTTGGTGACTCCCTCCAGTTCGAGTCTAAGTTTTTGGTCGGTGGCAAAGTCGAGAGCCGAGAAAGAGTCATCAAAAATAAAGATTTCAGGATTGTAGGCTATGGCCCGGGCAATGCTTAGACGCTGCTTCTGGCCGCCCGACACATTCGTGCCGCCTTGGGCGATCGGGCTTTTCATTCGGCCGTCTAATTTGGTAATAAACTCTTTGGCCTGGGCCACAGCGGCGGCTTGATCGAGCTCGCGGGGCGTAGCTTTTGGGGCACCAAAGGCGATGTTGGACTCTATCGTGCCCGAGAAGAGGGTAGCCCGCTGCGAGACATAGCCAATCTTTTGATGCAGATCCGTTTGCAAAAGATCGCGGACGTTGACACCGTCCACCAAGACATCACCTGAGGTGGCATCGTAGAATCTTGGAATCAGGTTAACCAGGGTCGATTTGCCGGCACCGGTACTACCCACAAAGGCAGTAGTCTGACCGGGGCGGGCGATAAATGAAATGTTTTCCAAGACCGGCTTTTCCGAACCGGCATAGGCAAAGCTGACGTTCCTGAACTCGACAATACCAAGGTCTCCCTCAGCGGCTTTTTTTGGTTTTTTCGGATCTTCAATGCTGGGTTCGGTAGCCAGAACCTCGCCAATACGACCAGCCGAGACGATGGCTCGTGGGGCGAAGACAAAGATGATGGAGAGCATGAGGAACGCCGTGATGGCTTGAATGGCGTACTGAACAAAAGCCAGGACACTGCCGATTTGGAGCGAGCCGGCATTAATTTGATAAGCCCCGATCCAGACAATGGCGATTGAGACCACATTCATTATGAGCAGCATAACCGGCTGGAGAGAGGCGAGGACGCGATTGACGAAGATGTTAATTGCCGTCAGGTCCCGGTTGACGTCATCAAATTTCTGCTCTTCCTGACCCTGACGGTTGAAGGCCCGGATTACCCGGATTCCCGTCAAGAACTCGCGGGTGACGAGGTTCAGGCGGTCGACAATTTTTTGGACAAGTTTGAACCGGGGCAGGACGATAAGGAAGATGGTCAGAACTATGGCGATGAGTGCCACGATGGCTGTCACCATGATCCACGTCAGGGAAGGCGCTAAGTGATCGGCTTTGTAGATGGCGCCGATTCCCATAAAGGGGGCCATGAATGCGATTCGCAGTACGAGTAGCATGACCTGCTGGATCTGCTGCACATCGTTGGTGGAGCGAGTTATGAGAGAGGCGCTCGAAAAGGAGTTAAACTCCAGCAGCGAGAAGCCCTCAACCTTAGTAAATATCGCTTCTCTGATGCGCTGCGCAAACCCGGTTGCGATGCGGGTTGCCACGTAGCTGACGCCGACCATGCAGATGCCACCGATTAGGGCGACCGCAAGCATGATAAGCCCAGTGTGGTAGATATAGCTCGTGTTTTGAACAACGACACCGTTGTCGATAATTTCAGCCAAGTAGTTGGGTAATGCCAGGGTTGACCACGTTTGTCCAAATACCAGTGCCAGCAGCGCTAGCATTGCTAGAAGGTACGGCTGGAAATAGCGTGCAAGATGGCGCAATTAGGAGCCCACCCTACAGTGTTTTCGGCGCGTCAATGGTAGCAGTTTTTATCAGCTCTCCCAGTGAACTGGTGATGAGCGCTGATTTACCGCGCTCGATCTTCATATAAGTATTTGGATGTATTCCAACTTTTTCCGCCATCTCAACTTGGGTCAGTTCTAGTATTGTGCGAGCTCCCTCAAGTTTTCTTGCAGTCTCAGTCATTTCAGAAGTAATTATAGCAAACGTGCTTAACCTCACTCCCAACAGGTCCAGCAGCCAGGTTATTTATGCTGAATCACGATAACGGATGCCGCGGTCGTTACTACGCAAACGTGGTGTCTACCACGACGAGCTGCTACTGGACTGCGATGCAGCCGGCGCGGAAGTAGGGGCCGCTGTAGCAGCCGCCGGTGCTGACGCGGCCTGTGGGGGCATGGGCTTCGCTAGGTGGAATCCACTCACATCATCGCCTGTTGCGCCGCCCGATGCGTCACCGACGAAGTAATAAAGGGGTAGCCCGTTGTATGTGTACTGAGTTTTGCCGTTGTCGCTGCGGGTGATGGTTCCTACGCCACTGGGTAGGCTTGTGGTCGAGCCGGAATCGACATATGCTGGCCACGTTGACAGGCAAGAGCCAGTACAGTTGCTCATTCCATTTGCGTCTTGGCTATAGGCGTAGAGCGCTTTGCCGCTGGGATCGGCGAGGTATTCAGCTACCGCAGAACTTGTTTTGGTAATAAGGACAGCATTATTGACTGCCGACGCGTTTGTCACTTTTGTCCCGGAGCTGGCCGTAGCCTTTGACATATGCATTACGATGAGCGCGCCCCCTGCCACGACTATGACGACGGCTCCAATTATCACCAATAAACGTCTGCTCATGTCGTAATTTCTCCATTCAACTTATCTGCATATAAATATAACGAGCTTCTTGACAATTTGTTACGACTACGGATTCACGTATGATTAATTAATCAGCTTCATTTTTGACGCTGGCAATGGTTTCAGCTATGGCCACGCGTTCGGCGTCACTCGACATGGTTTCCGCCTGCCGTAGTGTGCTTTCGCAGTACTCAAAATCCGCGTAGTTTCCGCCCCTATAGTCTGCTGCTTCGTTTTTGTAGCTTTTCAAGGTTGCATTGATAAGTTGCGGGTTATCGTGCAGTGCCACAAGCTGTTTCACTTCTTGCGCGCGGCGCATCATGAGGACGCCGCGATAGTTTGGTTCAACGATGACGGCGACGTTTTCCGTCAGCCGTTTGACTGGGTAGAGTAGGTTGCCTGGGTAAGTGTTCTGGGCAATTGACGCAATTGCAAGCCCGATCGCGCCGACAACGGCAACACTGGCTACTAGCGCAGCAAAGGGACGGCTCTGTGGTCGCTTGACGGAGGACAGCCGAGGTTCCCTGCCCTTGAGTTGGTGCAGTGACCGGGCAAATTCGGCTAATTCTCGCGCTTCGCCGGAGCTTGCTCCAGCTTGCCGCAGCTCCGCTTCGAGTGAATGGGCGTCGTTATTCCCCATTTTCTAAGACCTTTCTTAGTTTCCTGAGCGCTCTAAATTGCATGATTCGTACGTTGCCCTCAGAGACACCAAGTATTTCGCCCACCTCCCGAGCCGATAATTCATCAATGAAGCGTAATATCACGACCGCCCGCAGCTCTTCGGGCAGCGTGTCCAACGACTTTCCAAGCAGCCAAACTCTCTTTTCGGCATCGTAGTCGTAAGGATCAGTGTTATCTGCGATTCGCTCGGTTAGTCCTGGCACGTCGTCCATGAAAAGATCCTTTTTCTTGCGCCAGTGATCGGTTAGCAGATTACGAGCGATGCGGTACAACCAAGCCTGAGCCGACCCACCCTTAAAGCTCTTGCGTGATCCCCACGCCCGCTCGAATGTCGCGCTCGTCAGGTCTTGTGCGAGAGTAGTATCCTTTGTCTGCCAGTACAAGAAGCGGTAAATCGCTTGGCCGTATTTTTGATAGGCTTCTTGAAAGCCTTCTTTGGAGTCCAGTTTCATCCTCTGTTATGTATAACGAGTTGCCTGCCTAAATGTTACGGGCATGTGTACATATTGCGAAGCATTCGAGTAAGGGCTTGGTGGCGTTAAACAGGAAATGACTGAATTACGGCGTTGCTAGAGCCCTTGGGTAAAATGCCCAGGGGCTCTAGCGTTAACCGTTTGCGCTATTCAAGCGGCTGAGCGGCCAGCGGCTACTTACTAATAATAGTTGCTATTGCCGTATTGCATATTGTTACCATTTCCGTAGTTGTTGCTACCGTTGCCGTACATCATTTGGTACCGCTTGCCGTTGCAATTAAAATCCTTGCCGTAACTCCCATAGTTGTTGTTTCTGTTCATCTGGCTGTAGTTGCTATTGCTAGCATAGCGCATGTTATTGTTGTATCCGTTGTTGCCATAATTTGGCATATTTGAATAGGCTATCAAGATACCCTCCTCACTTATATTATTTACTTGTTCGACTATGAGCTTGTTATCTGGGATTTGATTCATAACCTTGGCAAAATAAGCTACAAAGTATGGGGTAACTTTTTGTGGCAACCGATGTAACGCCACTACCCTGGTTGAGCAGGACGGTCTAGAACCCGGGTTCGATCCCGTTTTTGCTCGATAAATGCTGCAAACGTGCTGTAGCTTTGGCCGGCCCAAGCAGAATATATCTTCCCCAAAGATGAAGTGGAAAGGGAAGGCAATATTGTACTGGAAGGAATCAGCCGTAGCTGCATATTTAGTCAAGACTTTACTGCTGCGATTGCGTTTCGGTCGTATAACTTGTCGGCACTGTAATGTGCTCGTTTTCGTAATTATAGGTAGTGTCGCTATTCACAAGACCCCCGGAATTTGAGACTTTCTCTAGGGTTCGGAACTTGTTGAAAGGTCATCTTAAGTTGACTTTGTACGGCATCAATCTTACAATGTGACCATGAAGACTACCACTATTAGTACCAAGGAAATACGTAATGATCTCGAAGGATTCTTGCGCAAATTGAAGAGTGGTCAGACGATTCAGGTGCTGTATCGCTCCAAGCCGTTCGTGACGGTAGCGGCAAAGAATGGCGTTGATCCGTATCAGAAAGATGACGCCGGCAGCCCGGTTGCGGCTAGGCGCAATGTTAAGTTCGTGAAATCTTTGCGGGATCGACCCGTCGTATTTTCTCCCTCCAAGAACTTCAAGGAGCTGTACGAGGATTCTCAGAGCTTGTGATTTTGCTCGACGCGAATATATTGCTTGAGATGCTGATTGCGGGGCGGCCTAAAAAGGCAGCCGTGTTTGATTGGATGGACGAAAACAAAGACCAGTTCTGCGTCAGCATGCTGACGGTTCACTTAGTGCTTCATTTTGGGCTAAAAGACGGGCTAACGATAGCAGAACTAAAGACATTTCTTTCTGACTATCCAAAAATGGGATTACTGCCCGAGGATTACGCCGCGGCCATAGACATGCTACGTGATGCAGATCACGAAGATGCGTTGCAGTTGGCCGTGGCTGAACGAGTAGGTTGTTCGAGTATCGTAACTCTCGACCAAAAGTTTGCACGTACGTATCAGGACAGACTAACATTCGTTACGCCTGGAAGTTAGCCAAGGCAAACGGCGGCTTACAACTTCGTAAATCTGGGGACCGCTTTGCCTTCCCGCTCAACTCGCTCTAACCATACTGTCAGCGGGCGTGGAAATGTCAGTCGTTCGCCATATTGTGCTACGTAGATAACACAAAGTTCATCATTGGCTCCTAAAAATCCTAGACCTACAATTTCATAAGCCTTGTCCTTACCCTTGTAGTGCCAATACTGAGCTCCGACTCTAATCTTAGTTTTAGCGTCGTCTATTTCTCTTTTTAATTCGGGCTGCTCTTTATCAGTTCTTCCTATGGCGAAATTATAGCGAACAAAAGGACTTCCGAAGAAGTCTTTCATAGTGCTTGTGCTTTGGCTGGGGTGGCAGTATTTATTCCAAACGTTTGAGGATGATACTGATGTCAACGTAGTGGAAAGTCGCCAGCTGCTAGAGGACGCCGATGATTCCGACAGGTTACTATTTAAGCGGTAACATCATTTAGAAAGTCAAAGAGTAGTCCATTCATTTCACTGTAGTTATGGTTTCTCAACTGTTCGGCGGTTTCAACATACGTCAAACCCCTATAGCTTTCTAGCTCACGAGGCACTATTTTCTATCATTCCATTAATCGCTTCAATCGTGAACTCAAAGTGATTGCCTGGCTGAGCATGACGGCCTAGAACTCGGCTGAGTATTTTAAATGCGAAAGTGAGAAACTGATTTCCCTAAAGGTAGCCGAGCTTCTTAAAAGAAACGACTCCCGGTGGCCATAGCTTATATTCTGGCAATTTTTTAATACCAAATGACTTATGATAACCGTATGCTTTTACTGCAAAAATTAGGCCGCAGTCGCTACGTGCAAGCCGCACTCGTAGTGGGCTTAGTTGTCGTCCTGGGTTACATCATCCATGCTAGTCATGCCGCCACCTTGGTCGGAGATCTTAATGGTGATGATGCCGTTAATGTCTTTGACCTTTCTATTCTGTTATCTAATTGGAATACCGTAGATCCCGCTATCCAAACCAACCTTGGGAGAAGTACTACCGAAGCGGTTGGTATCTTTGACTTATCAGTCTTACTCTCCAACTGGGGTCAAACTGGTTCCACTCCAACTGCTACTCCCATTCCTACTGCAACTCCCACTCCCACAGTTGCCTTCGTTCAGGCTGACGACACTGGCAGCTTCAACGGCAACGACACCAGCATCGGTAGTGGCACGTACAACCAAGTGCTCGCTCACGCCACGGGTATAGGCCACACCGTTATTCTCGTAATCCAGACCTTGACCGACCCTGGCACTCAGACGGACACCGTCCAAAGCATCTCTTCAGGGATGGGTACCTTCCACTTCGTCAACTCGTACAACGATGGTGCTGATAACGAGATATGGATTTGCAATGATACAACTGGCGCGGCCGATACGATGACAGTGAACACGTCGACCAACGCGTGGGATGCCTTTGCCATAGAGTTCAACCAACCCGCTACCGGTTTCGTTAATGGCGGTGGCCAGGTTGCTACTCTGGACTACCTGGCTAACCAGAGCTGGACTCTCTCGCCTGGAGCAGCTGGCAATGTCGCTTTTGTTGCGGTTGACACGGCTGATGCCTACGAGACCGACCCATCTTCACCTTGGACCTCCTACGACAAGGGGTACTGGGCCTTCGACAACGGGACTTCGGCGGCTTGGCAAGTGGCTTCGTCAGCATCTCCCGTCACTGCTACTTGGGAACAAGACGGCGGCTTGGTTAGCTCTCAGGGTGTGGTGGTTGAGTATTAGGAAGCAGTCGCAGGAGAATGTGATGTGCCCGAGGTCAAAGCCCTGATCGTTAGCGATGGACTCTCGGGTCGTTCTCGCCCTCTGAGGAATTTTGAGAAGGAAAGGACCGGTCACCGAACCCGGTCTTTAAGATTAATGCTTACTTTGGCTGGCGCGGTATCCCTCAGGTGGAACCAAATGTATCCAAGTCTGCTTGTAACGCATCGCAAATTGAGAGAATTGGGCCTTGATCCTGGTGACGAGCGATGCTAGCCCTCGAGGATATCATCCTTGAAGCTGTTGTCGGGCGAGACATTAAACTCAAACAATTTCATATCCCACTATATTCATATTCATGGCCGGGACAGATAACAAATACATCGCCTTGGGCCATTTCATAAACTTTCGTGTCCAAAATGAATGTGCCCGTGCCTTCGGCAACGAAATAGACGCGCGTGGTATCGATCATTCGTTTTCGGGGATGCCGACCCTTAACCGTGACAAGCAGCGCGTTAAAACCGGCTTTCATTTCTCGGGTGATATACTCTTGGCCCGAGAAGCCACCTGCGTCAAAGGAATCGGTGTCTTCGAGAGCAACTTTTCTGGTGATGTCTTTCATGAGTGCAAGTATAGCAAGCTTTGGTTCCAGACCCGGATACCGCGCCGCTCCTTAGGGTTAGAACCCAATCAACAGATGGAAAAGTTGAAACAAATTAAAAAGGCCTCGGAATTGGAGGGCCTTTCTATCTGTAATAATGCCTTGGCTGGGGCGGCAGGGTTCGAACCTGCGTATCACGGGACCAAAACCCGTTGCCTTACCACTTGGCTACGCCCCACTGTTCCGGCCACTGACGGACGAACGGACTGATTTTAGCTTATACTGAGAGCTATGGCAAACTCTAAGCGGAAGCTCATTGAAGGAAAATACGAGAGTCCTTCCGCCAGACGTCAAGCCGAATGGCCGGTGCGGTTGGTGGCCGCGCTGGTGTTTTTGAATGGGCTGTTTGCGATCCTTGAGGTGCTGTATAGCCGGCTGAGCCTGAGATTAGAGAGTTTCCTGCCGATTGACTATGAGTACTACGGGCGGTTTTTTGGATTGTTTGCCGGACTGCTGCTCATGTACTTTTCCGGGCGGCTGCTGGCCAGGAAGCAACTGGCATGGTGGATCGCCTTCGTAGCGTCGGCGCTGATTGTGCTTGACCATGCGCTGCTGTCGCGGCATGCGACAGCGCTGCTGTTGCCCTCGGTGACGCTGGCGCTACTCGCGATTTACAAGGAAGAGTTTGTGGTGCGCAGCGAGCCGACGAATATCGCTCAGGGTGTTAAGCTGCTCGCGCTATCGCTCGGCATTGCTTTGGCGTACGGGACGATTGGTTTTGTGAAGCTACTGCCGCGTGATTTTCGGCCGCCTCAGCAAATTACATGGAGTGAAGCGGTGGTGCGGACCGTGCGCGAGTATACGTTGGTGGGGAATACCGACCTGGTGCCGCGAACGGCGGAGGCAAAATTCTTCTTAACATCGTTGGATGTGTTTGGAGCAGCGTCGATTGGGCTGGCGTTTTACAGCTTGTTCCGGCCGCTGGCATACCGGTTTGCGACCTTGCCGGCCGAGCGGGCGCGGGCGCGGGAATTACTGGAGCGCTATGGTAACTCAAGTGAAGACGCGTTTAAGTTATGGCCCGAGGATAAGAGCTACTTTTTTCTGGGCGACGGCTTTATTGCGTACCGGGTAGAGCTTGGTGTGGCCGTGGCGCTAGGCGAGCCGGTGGCGGCAGAAGGAGCGCACGCGGCTGTGGTGCAGGCGTTCCGCGAGTACTGCCAGCTGCACGGCTGGCAGGTGGCATTTGTCTACGTAAAGCCGGAGCAACTAGGTATATTTGAGCGCGCCGGTTTGAGGCCGCTGAAAATCGGTGAGGATGCGATTGTTGATACAGCCCATTTTGAGGACGACGTCGTGCACAATAAGCACTTTCGAGCTGTTACCAACAAATTTAAGCGGCTGGGATATGAGTTTGCGGTATCGGATCCGCCGCATGGACAGGGTGTTTTGAATGAGGCAGCGGCCGTGACGCGCGCTTGGCTTAACAGCGACGGCCGGGTAGAGCGCGGATTTGGGCTTGGCTATCACGAGCACGGATATTTGCAACGATCACGGCTGTATTTGGTGTATGACGGCGAGCATCGGCTAGCGGCCTTTGCCAACGGCGTGACATCGTATAACCCCAGGCAGGAAACCATTGACCTGATGCGCTACGTGCCCGGTACTGAAACCGGTGTGATGGACCGGCTGTTCGTCGGTATCGTCGGCGCGTTGGCGGTGCGCGGGATAGCGGAATTTAGCCTGGGTCTGGCGCCGCTGGTGGGCGTGGGTAAAGGTGACGAGCCAACGCCGGAGGAGCGCGCGATCGGCAGTCTGGCGCGCTTGGGAGGGCGGTCGTTTTCGTTTGACGGTTTGCGGCGATTTAAAGACAAGTTTGAGCCGCGCTGGGAAGAGCGCTACCTGGTATACGAACGTGGCCCGGTGGGGTTGGCTCTAACGGCAGCCGCGGTGAGGGCGGCGATGAAACCGCGCTAAACGTCGGCCGGCGCCTGGCCGTCGGTTGCGAAGCTACCGGCCTTATGCCACGATGAACGTGTTATGACGCAACAATCCTCGGTGTCAGCGCGCACCATTCTCAAAGTTTTGAGCTTAACGGCCGGGTTTGTGTTACTGCTCATGGTTGCCTATATGACGAGGCGGGAACTGGTGTGGATTGGTGTGGCGTTTTTCCTGGCGGTGGCGCTTAATCCGGCTGTGGACTGGTTTGTGCGGCGGGCCCGGATGAACCGAGGGCTGGCGGCCGGTGCGGTGTTTGCCGGCATGCTGGCCGTGTTTGCGTTTATCGCGGTCACACTTGTGCCGCCGGTGATCCGACAGAGCGAGCAATTGGTTACCAATGTACCGGGTTACGCCAGTGAGCTGGTGAACGGTAATACGGTGATAAGCCGGCAAGTGCGATCGCTGGGACTCGCGAACGAGATACAGTCGAGCCAAAATGAGCTGTTGCATTATGCGACCGGCGCGGGCGGGTCGGTATTTAAGATCGTACAGGGCATATTTTCGAGCTTCGCTGCCGGCATAACGATCATCTTTTTGACCTATTTCATGCTTTTGGAGGGACCGGGCTGGTTGGCGCAATTTTGGAGGCTGGTGCCGGAGCGAAGGCGGGAACACGGCCAACATTTGGCCGCCCAAATGTATCGTGCCGTCACCGGCTATGTGACCGGCAATTTACTGACGAGTTTGCTGGTAGCACTGCTGGTGGCCACGATGCTGACATTGGTGCGGGTGCCGTTTGCCGTGCCACTGGGCATTCTGGTGGGCTTGTTTGATCTCTTGCCACTGGTGGGTGCGACAATTGGTGCCATAGTTGTGGTCGCGGCCGCGCTGTTTGCATCATTTGCAGCGGCTGTTATTATGACGATTTTTTTCGTGGTCTATCAGCAGATTGAAAATCATGTGCTGCAGCCGATCATTTATGGCAGGACAGTGCAGATGTCGCCGCTAACGGTGCTGGTATCAATATTGCTAGGCGCGGGGCTGGCTGGCATTATCGGCGCGATTGTGGCAATCCCGGTTGGCGCGAGCGTGCAGATTTTGCTCAAAGATTTCGTGGCTACAAGGTCGAAGGATCAGCCGCCGGCTCATTAACGGCGATGCCAAAGGCTTTGAGCTTGGCTTTATTGGCGGCGGTGGGCTGTTGCAGCGCCAGGAGTTCGGCGTAGACTCCGTGCCCGAGTGCTAGCTCGTGCGGTGCGCCCTGTTCGGTGATGCGGCCTTGTTCAAGACTGACAATGGTATCAACCGCGGCAATGGTGGACAAACGGTGGGCAATGATGAGCGTGGTGCGGTGCTTCATGAGTTCATTGAGAGCTGCTTGCACCTCATGCTCGGCCTTGGAGTCGAGCGAGCTAGTGGCCTCGTCAAGAATGAGGATCGGTGCATCTTTGAGCAGAGCACGGGCAATGGCAATACGCTGTTTTTGCCCTCCGGAAAGCTTAATTCCCCGCTCGCCGATTTCGGTGTCATAACCTTTTGGCAAGCCTTCGATAAACCCTGCGGCATTGGCAGCTCTGGCCACTGCCTTGATTTGCTCGGGTGAGGCATGCGGGGTGCCGTAGGCAATGTTTTCCCGCACTGTACCGGAAAATAGGGCCGGCTCCTGGAATACTACCGCGATGTGTTCACGTAGCGATTGTTGGCTGACGCTCGCGATATCGGTGCCATCAATGAGAATGCGACCGCCGGTGAGATTGTAGAGTCGCATGAGCAGGTTGGTAATAGTGGTTTTACCCTGGCCGCTCTCCCCTACCAGCGCTAGCTTGCTGTCGGGTTTGATGGTAAACGAGATGTCGTGTAGCACCTGTTCGCCGCCGGCATAGGCAAAGTCGACGTGCTCAAACTCGATCCGGCCTTTCGTAACACCCAGCGACCCCGCGTCCGGTGCGTCTTGCACGCTCGGCGTCGTTCCCATGACCCCGAAGAAATCACGGGAGCCGGCCGAGGCGCGCTGAATGTTATCGACCACAAACGAGGCTGCAAACAGCGGAAATTGAGCCGAAGTGGCGAGCTGAATGAGCAAGGTGAAGTCGCCCAGGGAGTAGCGGCCGTGGAGTGTTTCCAAAATAATGTAGGCATAGACGCCGAAGAAAATAACGTTGAGTCCGAGCCGGCGCACCACGTCGTACCAATGCCATTCGACCGATTGCTCCTTCGTTTGTTCCTCGATGAGCCGGCGCTGGTGGCCAAAGAATCGGCTCTCAACCACCTCGGTCACGTAGGCCTTTACTGCCCGTATGCCGGTAATGCTCTCAATAAAGCGGCCCTGGCTGATGTCGATATCACGGTTGATGCCCTCCTGTTTGCTCTGCCAGCCGCGGCTTGAGAGCGCGGTCAGCCAGATATAAAACGGAAATAGTGCGGCCAGCAATAGCGCTACAGGCCAGGCGTAAAATGCCAGGATAATGAGCGTGATGGCGGCGGTTAAAAAGAAGCCTACAAAGTTGTTGGCAAAGGCGTTCATGAGGTTAGAAATGGTCGTGATGCTGCGCTCGAGGCGGCTCGTGATTTTGCCCGTGACCTCGTTGTCGTAGTACTCGAGCGGGAGCTGCAAGATATGATCGTAGTAACGCTGCGACAGCAGCGAGTTGAGTTTGGCAGCCAGGCGATCGCCAATGTAGCCTTGAATGTTCGAGAATATTGTGACGGCAATACTTACCACGAACACGATGACCAGCAGCCACATAAAGTAGCTGGTGGCGCGGTGGGCCTGGATGCCGTCGACCGCGAATTTGAGAACGAACGGCACTACTTGGTTGAGCAGCGACACAATAACGACGAGAATCGTGCTCCAGACGTAATACGGCTTGAGCTCCCACGAGTAGCGAATAATTTTAATAATGTCTTTCATAATGTGATTGTCTCGTGATTCTCAGCTCGCGCCAAGCGGAATGTGATGATTACTAATACTCCGACCAGGACCACACTCCATTGGTGTGGCCCTGGTCGTGTCGTGGGTCGGCCGAGCACGTCAGCGAATTACGGGGCCGACTGCTCAGCGGGTTTGGCGAGCCGGTGCATGATCGCCTCGTCCGAGATGTTCCAGCCCCAGCTGGAGCTGAAACATCTCGGCCCCAGACGCTGTATAACGTAGTTCTCGAGCGACGCCATACTCGCGCCACCAGGGCGCCGAAAGAGTATGTCCGGCCCCTCCGACTGATTGCCGCGATATCTTGTATGACCGAGAACCAGATTATCGCCGTACCCGTTTCCGCAGCACAGGCCAATGCGTGCATGCAGCTTGACCGTCGAAAGACCAGTCTCCTCCATATAGTTCACAGGGTCGGTGCTGAGGCCGCTATGCCTGCCGATTGACACCCGTGCCGAGCCGGCGGGGTTCACGATGTCTGATGTTCCGGGGATCTCGTGCCATCCGCGCGACAACGTTACGCCGGTCAGCTCGGACAGGATCGGCCGGTAGACGACCGCTCCGATGCCGGTGAGCAACCGTAGGTCTTTCCGGCTGATCCTGCGTTGGTCGTTGCTGCTGATCACGAGCATGACCGAGCTGAACTTGAGGAATTCTCTTAGCGAAAGCAGCCTCATGAGGTTGCCCTTCCTGGTCGGGTTTTTCAGTTGCTGTAGTGTCTGGTGCTCGAATGGACTACTAGATTAAACCATTTATTCTGATTAAAGTCAATTTTTATGTGATGTAGATTTTTGTGCGGCGCCAACGTGGCCCCTGTGGGGTATCGTCGATCTCGAGATTGTGACTCGCGAGTTTGGCTCTAAGCTGGTCGGCCCTGGCCCAGTCCTTGGCTTTGCGGGCTGTTTCGCGGTCGACGATAAGCTGCTTTTGGGCGGAGGTGATATCAGCGCGAATGGCCAGGTCAAGACCAAATAGCTCGTCGAGATATTCGGTTGCATCTTGGATATCATTCGACCTAAGATCAACTTCATCAGTTATCTCCAACAACTGCGTCAGAAGTGACATTGCGCCTGGCGTATCGAGATCATCGAACAGCCTGTCCCGGATACCCCTGCCAATTTCTTCGAGAGTAATGCCAGACGGGTGCTCAGGGCTTGCATATATGGGTTGGTGCTTGAGGTCAGCCCAGGCGTATAAATTGAGCAGGCGGTTCTGGGCGGCCTCGAGCGATTCCCAAGTGAAATTGATCTCTGTACGGTAGTGGGCCTGGAGGTAGAGCAGGCGCAAGGCAAGCGGATGGAAGCCGCGGTCAGTAATGTCTTTTAAGGTGTATGAATTGCCTTTGGATTTGGCCATTTTGGCGCCGTCGACGAGGATGAACTCATTATGGATCCAATAATCGGCCAGATTGTGGCCGAAAGCGGCTTCGGTTTGAGCCATCTCGTTGGGGTGGTGGGTGCCGATGTGGTCGACCCCGCCGGTATGGATATCAATGGGGTCGCCGAGGTTGGCGTGAATGATGGCAGAGCACTCAAGGTGCCAGCCGGGAAAGCCGTCTCCCCAAGGGGATGCCCAATGCATGGTATGGCCTTCAAAGCGGCCGACAGTGAAGAACCAGACCGAGAAGTCGTACGGATGCTTTTTGTCCGGGTCGGACACGACATCGGACCTAGCCCCGACTTCTTTGTCGGCTAATTTTTGACCGGTGAGTTTGCCGTAATCTTCCAGCCTGGTGACGTCGAAATAGATGGCTTGTTCGGTTTGGTAAGCAAAACCTTTATCAACGAGGAGCTTGACCATGTCGATTTGCTCAGGGATGAAATCCGTGGCGCGGGCATACGAGTCATGATCGTCTTTGTTCTTTTCGCGTTTCGGGTTAACACTCGGCGGCAACACGTTTAGAGCGGACATATCGGCTTTGAAGGCATTTGTATAATGCTCTGCGACTTGCCAAACGGTTTTGTCTTCGCGGGCCGCACCTTTTTCAAGCTTGTCTTCGCCTTCGTCGTCGTCCGAGACGAGATGACCGACGTCGGTGATGTTCATGACGTGTTTGACGGTGTAGCCGGAGGCTTCAAGCGTGCGGCGGAGAGTGTCGTTAAAAACCGCGTTGCGCAGGTTGCCAATGTGGTAATAGTTGTAAACGGTCGGCCCACAGGTATAGAGCGAAATCTGGTCCGGCTTGATGGGTTTAAATTCTTCAACTTTGCGGGTAAGAGTGTTGTGTAAGCGCATAGTGAAACTTTAGCACGGGTAGGCAGAATCTGCAGGGCAGGCCGGCCCCACGTGAGAACCGGCCTGCCCTCTGCATTCGTCCGGGGCTTAACTGGGCGGGGGAAGGATCGCCGGACGCCTTGGCGGGGGAAGAATGGCCAAAGGTATCGGCGGCGCCAGCAAGAAGCACCTTTGCGGACCGGTTCCGAAGAGGTGGCCTTCGCATACGTACTCGTCAACCACGTAATCGGTACCGGCGTCCACAAGCACCTCAACGACCTCTACAGCCGGTTCGCTGCAGTGGGCGCACAATCCCAAGCTGAGCTCGGGGTTGATTGGTTCGGACATCTTGCTCTCCTGACAGCCGGCAGCCTGGATGGCTGCTTGTACCGTAGGTATCCAGCCCACAGATAGAAAGTGCAGCCGCGTGGAGAAACAGACGGATTATGTCATTTTATGGGTGTATTGTCTAGCAGATATTGACTAAAGGTTTGCTCCAGGAGTTTAATTTCGGCGCGGATGTTGGGGGTTTTACAGCGATAGGCCGCGGCGTTGGGGTGGCCGCCGCCGCCGAGGATTTCGGCCACTGGGCCGGCTGCGCCGGTGGTCGAACGCAGCGGCACGTTGATTTTGGTGCCGTAATTCTTGAACACGGCGACAAGCTCGACACCTTTGGTCCATTGGATATCAGAGAGAATGAGCGTGTAGGGCTCGGCAATATCTTTGTAGCGGGCGACTGTGTCGGGGTTGATCTCGGCTATGGCGAGGCGGCCGTCGAGGTAGAACTCGACACTTTGCAGGAGTTTGCCCTTGAGGTGAAGTAAGTCTGGCGTAATGGCGGCAGCTTCGCGACGGAGTTTAGCGAGCTCGTATAGGTTAGCACCACGAGCAGTGAGCTCGGCGAGTGCCGCCACACTTTTGGCCGTGGTGCCGGAGGTAGTGAGACCGAGTGAGTCGGCGAGAAGCGCTGACGCCAGTTTGGTGGCGGCGCGCTCATTGATCGGCCATTTCAGTTTTTGTCCGATGCGGGTGACGAGTTCGGACGTGGCGACCGCTTCATCGACAATTTCTGTGACCGGGAAGCCGAATTCCTGCCGACTGACATGGTGGTCAATAACGAAGAATGGTTTCGAGGTAAGGGCGGCGGCGTGGTGTTCGAGGGCTGATTTTATGAGTGCAGGCGAGCCGGTGTCTACGAGAATAATGAGGTCGAAATCTTTGGGCAAGTCTTGGCTAACCCGGTCCCAGCCTTCAAGAAAATGCAGGTACGGCTCCGGCTTTTTATATGAGTAGAGCGAGACGGTTTTGCCCAGGTCGCCGAAGATTTCCTCTAAGCCGAGCGCGGTGCCGAGCGAGTCGCCGTCGGGTGCGTCGGGCTGAAGGATGAGAATATGGCCGGCTGCGGTAACGGCACTACCCAGATCTTTTATTTTGGATGAATTCATTGGCTGATTATACCAGTTCTTTTGGCCAGTAATTGGGAAAATGAAAGAGATAGTGCGGCGGTAACTTTCCGGCCCGATAATCTCGCTCGAGCTGCCGCCAGCGGTCGGCCTTGGTCGGATACCAGGTTTGGCCCTGCATAAGCGGGTCGTTTTGATGTTTTTCGTAAATGGCGTCGAGCTTGGCGGCGTTGTCTTTATACGACATGCCGAGGCCAGCAACTAAGCCGTCACTGCCGTAGCGTTGATGGTAGGTGGCAAGCACTTTGGGTACGTATAGGAACCCATCGGGGTAGTAGTTGCCGAATTGCATCACGAGATCAAGGTCTTCCATGCCGGCTAAGGTTGGATCGAATTTAATGGAGTCAGTAATGAGGCGGCGTTTATGCATAAAGCCGTTGACGTCGAAGATCATGCGGCGGTGAAAAATATCCTGGATCGAGAGGGTTGCGGGGTACTCGTCGGAGCGGTCGATGGTTTCCACGCGTCGGCCATTCAGGTAGAGCCCGTGCGTGTAGTGGACCTGTGGTGCTCCGTAGCTGGCTTCGGGGTGGTGCCGAAACGCCTTACACATGGTTTCCAGGTACTTAGGCTGCAATTCATTATCGGAATCAAGGTAGGCGACCCACTCGGCTCGCGCGAGCGGCAGTGCGCGGTTGCGGGCGGCGGACGGCCCCGCGTTGGCCTGGAAATGGTAGCTGATGCGCGGATCGCCGATGTCGGAAATGAGCCCCTCGGTGTCGTCGGTGGAGCCGTCGTCCATAATGATGAGCTCCCAGTTTGGGACGGTTTGGCGCTGAATACTATCGACCGCATTTTTTATAATGTAGGCACGATTATAGGTGGGCATTATAAACGAAACGAGTGGCTTCATTGGCGGTATTATAACAATAGTATGGTGCCGCTCGAGATTTTCGTAACATACTTTTCGGCTTATTCCGCACATGCGACCGAGTATGATGGCGTACTTTATGCGACGGTAGAGCATGCCTATCACTGCCAGCGTTATGAAGATGAAGATATCCGAAGGCAGATCATGGCGGCCAGGAGTCCGTTTTTGGCCTGGCAAAGGTCACAAACGTATAAGGCACGGCAATTGCCCGCCTTTAATGACCGTAAAGTTGCGGTGATGGAGGCTTTGTGCCGCGCCAAGCTGGCCCAGCACGACGATGTCCGGCAGGCGTTGCTCGATTCGGGCTCACTTATCATTGTGAAGCACATAACGGCCGGGCCATTGGCGGATGGCTTTTGGGACGACGGCGCCGACGGTAGGGGCCGCAATGAGGTTGGTCGAATTTGGATGCGATTGCGAGCGGGCATACCTGGTATCTAGAAGCTCTGTCGTCCTTGAAGGGCGCGGCCGAGAGTAACTTGGTCGGCATATTCGAGGTCACCGCCGACGGGCAGGCCGCGAGCTAGGCGGGTGAGTTTGACGCCGGTGCGTTCGAGCTGGCCGCGGATATACATGGCCGTGGACTCGCCTTCGAGCGAGGGGTTGGTGGCCAGAATTACTTCGTCTATTCCCCCGTCGCCAACGCGTGCGATGAGGCTGGCGATTTCGAGCCGGTCGGGGCTAATACCGTCGATTGGTGAAATAACACCGCCGAGGACGTGGTACAGGCCGTGGAACAGGCCAGTTTTTTCAATGGCGACGACGTCGAACGGCTCCTCCACTACTGCGATGACTCCCCTCTCGCGATCGGTGGCGGCACACACCGCGCATTCGTCGGACTCGGCGAAATTATGGCAGGTGCGGCAGGAGCGTACGCCCGCGTGGAGGCCGTCGACGGCAGCGCCGAGCGCTGCGGCCCGAGCCGGCTCGGTTTTGAGTAAATGAAACGCTAGCCGTTCGGCCGTGCGTGGACCCACACCCGGCAATCTGCCAAGCTCCTCAATAAGTCGCTCCACTGACGACGGGACGATACGCATTAGACGATTATCTTCTTAACCGCGGCCAGATCATGCACGATATATGTAGGGTTTAATGCTTTTAGCTCCTGTAAGTCGTAGAATTTCTCGTGCTCCGGCGGATAGACGAGGAGTGAGTCAATACCCGTATTGTTCGCTGCACCTAAGTCTTTGTCGGAGTCGCCAACTATTATTGCTTCGGTCTTAACCGCGTTCAACTGCTTGAGGGCTAGCTCAATCGGCTCGGGATGCGGCTTGTGGTGAGTGACATCGTCGGATGCGATGATAACGTCAAATAAATCTCGGATCTCGTTTTTCTCGAGCAAGTGCTCGATGTTGTCATGCGACGAGGATGTGAGAAGTGCCGTGTGCTTGTGGTGCTCATGTAAGTACTGGAGTAAATCGAAAGCATGCGGGTAAAGCTCGACGTTTGGGAGAGATTGTTTGGCAATCTGGTCGACTTCATTATACGTTGCCTGCACGTCTGCTATGCCCAGGTCGGTGAGGTACTGGATAAATGCGCCGAAATTCCTGGCAATTTCGTAATCGTTGGGACGCTGATTGTGCTTGACCAGCACAACCCTAACGGCGTTTAGCCAGATATCGAGTGTCTTTGCCAGGTTTCCGTCCCAATCCAGCAGGACGTAATTATAGGTTTTCATGAATGTTCCATAGGTGCATCTAATAAAGATATTTTAGCAGGGCCTGATTCGCTCGTTTCGAATACGCGAAACTCACCCTCTTTAAGTTTGAGCATTGGGACAGGTTTACCGAATTCCACTAACTCGTGTTCGTATTTGGTCCAGTCGGCTAGTGTGCCATACTCTGACGATTGCCAGTGAGTAAGAATCTTGTACGGTAACAGTCCAAGACCCTTGTGCACTCCGGAAGCGTCGAGTTCGTGGTAGTACCGGCAGAGCGCATAGGCGCCGGCAGAAGTTCCGGCCACGGTTTTTCCGGATAAATGTCCAAGCCAGTCGGTACTCTTGGCCAGCGCCGTCATGAGCGGGGCCGTCATGCCCCCCTTTATGTATACAACATCGGCCCAATCGACCTGAGCACTGAGAGTATTCGCCTCGGCGGCCTGAAGGCTGCACCGTATGTTTGGGACGTGCTGCGTGATAAAAGCCTGGTCTCTGCGTATCGTTTCATCCCATTGATTGCCACCTCTGGCAAACAGTACTTCAAGGATTTTGACCGGGCTCTGTAGGCCGACTACCAATTCCCGGCAAAAGGCACTGCCTCCATCCGGGGCTTTTGACGGATAGCCGCCCGTGAGTATGATCTTTGTCATGATTGGATGCGTGGCAAGCTACAATCCCGGCAAACCGAGACTGCCGGAGATAGCTTTCATCTTTTCGGCGGCAGCTTGCTGGCTCTTGGTGATAGCCTGGGTAATGGCTGACTCGAGCCATTTTTCGAGCTTAGCCGTGCCGGCCTCGCGGATCAGGTCCTCGTCGAGCGAAATTTTTTGGATCTTTTGCTCTCCGTTGATACGCACTTTTACAGCGCCGTCTCCGGTTTCTACCTCTATAATCTCTTTGGCTAGAGCAGATTGGATTTTCTTTAATTCGAACAGGGCTTTACTTTTCTCAAACACAGGGTGTCTCCATTTCTCTTATGCTAGAATAATAGCCAGATTAAAGGCCAATTAATGAACACTTACAATCGTATCACAGCCACGCTTGAGGCTTTTGTGCGCCGGTATCACGCGTGGATCGCAGGCGGACTGATCTTTATTATGGCCGTGCTGGCACTTTCGAGCATGGTCGGAAACTCCGCCATCGTGGATGAACTAGCGCACATACCGGCCGGCTACTCGTACCTTAAGTATGGCGACTACCGGCTCAACCCCGAGCACCCGCCGCTGATGAAGGATTTGGCGGCGATTCCGCTGCAGTTTATGAACCTCAAAGGCTTTAACACCTTGCCGGAATGGACGAGTCAGGTTAACGGCGAGTGGCAGGCCGGCTACGACTTTTTGTACAACCTGGGCAACAACGCCAACGCCATACTATTTTGGGCGCGGCTGCCGATTTTGCTCGTGATGCTCGCTTTTGGCGCTTGGCTCTACTGGGTGAGCCGCCGGCACTGGGGCACTGCTGTGGCTTTGCTTGTGCTGTTCTTCTATGTGTTTAGCCCGAACTTTTTGGGCCACGGGGCGCTGGTCACGACCGACTTGGGTGCGGCTATCTTTATGTTTGCGGCGCTGGTGATGTTTGGGCGGTTTGGCAAGCAGCCGGACCGGGGCAATATGTGGTGGCTGTCGGTCGTGCTGGCCGTGGCGGAGTTGGCCAAGTTTTCGTCCATCCTGTTGTATCCGTTTTTCGTTGTAGGATCTGTGGTGCTGTGGCTCACGATGACGAAACCAAAGGAGAGTTGGCCAAGATTTAAGACCTACGTCGGCCGCACAATTGTAGCCTGCCTCTTAAGTCTGGTTTGGATCTATCTGGTCTATGCGCCACAGGTGCGCAATATGCCGACTTCGGTGCAAGACAGCCTCATTACCGGTTCGCTGGTGGCTAGCAATGTGACCGGCATTGGCCAGCTGCTCGTGAATGTCAGCCACATTCCACTGACGAAGCCGTTGGTGCAGTATGGCTTGGGTGTAACCATGGACGTCGGCCGGCTGGCGGGCGGCAACGTGACCTACTTTAACGGCCAGGTCAACGATGAGAGTTTCCGCGGTTATTTCCCCGAGCTGTTTGTGGTGAAGACACAGGTGGCCATGCTCATACTGATGCTCGTTACGCTCGGGTTTGGCATCTGGCGGCTCAGACGCGGGCGCGGGCGCTACCGCGATGTTTCGGAGCGCTGGGTACGGCATTTCCAGCGCCACATCTTGGAATGGTCGCTTGGTACCTTTGCGGTGTTTTATTTTTGTGTGGCAGTGGGCGGCAACCTCGATCTTGGCATCAGGCATATATTACCGGTGTATTTGCCGATCTTTGCGCTGGTTTCGATCGGCACAGTCGAGATTTTGCGCAAGCTGAGGCGGATGAAGTGGCGGGTGTCATCGGGCGTGGTATTGGGTTTACTGTTGGCGTGGTATGCCGGCAGTACCTTGGCTGTAGCGCCGTCGTATATCGCGTACTTTAATGAGCTTATCGGCGGTCCAAATAATGCGTACAAGTATTTTTCGGATTCGAGCATTGATTGGGGCCAAGACTTTTTCCGGCTGGTCGACTATGTGCGAGCTCATCCGCAGATTAAGCACATTGCAGTGGATTATTTTGGCGGCGCCATACCGGAATATTACGTTTGCCAGCGGTCGTATGATGCCAGCGGGCATTTGATTACAAACGGCACGTATAATTGCTCAAACAGTATCTACGAAGTGTGGCACTCGAGCTATGGCCGCTACACTGGTCAGTATATTGCGGTGTCGGAGACGTATTTGGAAAACGATCGGTACTACTCGGCCCAATCCGGGCAGCCGAGTTATGCCTATCTGCGAGCGATGAAACCGATTGCGAAGATCGGTGGTAGCATTTACGTTTATAAGCTGTATTAAGCGGGGCGGAGTTCCGCCAGGAGATCAGCAAGCTTGCAGGTAGCGAGGCAAACTCCTTGATCTCCGGATCCGTAGTAGACATACAGCTCCTCTCCGATAATGAGAGCTCCTTCGGGGAAGCAGACATTGTTCACGACCCCCGTCTTCTCGTCTGTGGTTTCAGGTAGTAAAAGTGGCTCGTGACTGGCCGCGATAATCTTGCGTGGATTGTCCCGGTCGAGCAATGCAGCACAGATGGTCCAGCGGGGTTCGCGCGAGAACCCCGCGTAAATGAAAAGCCAGCCGGCGTCGGTCTCAATTGGTACGGCTCCAACTTCTTGCTCAGTGAACTGGCCGGCGAGCGGAATTTTGAGATGGTCCTGATTGAGGTCGGCGTTTTGCCAATAGTCCTGTGTGACGTGCCCGAGTTGCTCCAGCGTGTCAAACTCGGATGCAATGACGCGGGAGCGGCCTCCGTTCTTCTGATCCGACCAAAGCATGAGATATCGGCCGTTAATTTGATGCGGGATGACGGCAGCGGCTTTGGAATAACGTTGCGGCCCAACGACGCCATATTTGGTAACGGTTTTGAAATCGGTCGTCGTGGCCAGGGCGATGCGGACACGCGAGGTGGTTTTCTCACCGGCCACAGCGGTGTAGAAAATGTAATATTGGTTGCCAATTTGGGTAATGCGGGGATCCTCACAACCGAGGCTGTTTTCGTATGACTGGTCCGGAGCAATTAACGGTTCTTGTTCCCGCTCCCAATGGACACCGTCGGCGCTCCAGGCTAGGCCGATTGAGGACACGTATCCCCCACGCTCGCTTGTTTTTATGTCATTTGTGGCGCGGTAGAGCATACCATATCGGCCGTCTGGCATTTTGCCCCAGGTTGTTGGGTTGAATACCGAACCGGCTTCCCAGTGGTTGTTTGAGTTCTTTGTCAGTATAGGGTTGGCGGAATGACGGGTGAGCCTCATTTCCCCACTATAGCAGTTTTTACATAATGGGCTTGAGGCCGGCGATGAGTTCGTCTAAGCCAACGGTGGCAACGCCGATGACATGATCGGCGGCGCCGTAGTAGAGGTAGATTGTATCACCTTTTACGACTTGGCCGCAGGGAAACACGACATTGGAGATCCAGCCTTCGCGCTCGTACGGCTCAACCGGAGTCATGAGGGGCTGGGCGGTCCGGCCGATGAGGTGAGTGGGGTCGCGGCGGTCTAGCAGAGCGGCGCCTAGGCAGTAGTGTCCAGCCTCGGTGATGCCATGGTAAAACAGAATCCAGCCGGCGGGGGTTTTGATGGGTGGTCCGGCAATACCGACTTTTTTCGCGTCCCACATGCCCGGTCTCGGGCCCAGAATTTGAATACAGCGGGTAAGTTTTTCATCGCGGAAGTTGAGGCTCGTAACGTAATCGGCACAAATGTGGCCCCCTACGCGGTGGAGTACCATGTAGCGGCCGTGCATAGCTTCTGGTACGAGGCAGGCGTCTTTGTCGTCGACGCCTTCCGGGCTGATAAGCCGCGCCGGAGTCCAGCGGTCCCAGCGGTGAACGAGGAAATCGGCGACCGAGATAGAGCTTTCGGCTACTTCTGGCGCAACGACCGAATCATAGGCAGTGTAGGTGAGGTAAAGCCGGTCACCGATGCGGGTGAGCCGCCCGTCTTCGCAGCCGGAGTTGTCGCTTGGACCGCCATGTTTTTGCTCAAAATCGGCGCGTGGTCCATAGATTGGCGTTTCCAGGCGCTCATTAATGTGGAGGCCGTCTTTGGCTCTGGCATAGCCTATGACCGACGTGTTGTCAGGGCCAACCGCGCGGTAGAGTATGTGTGTACTGCCGTCGAGCTCAACGGCAGTGGGATTGAGCACGTGACTGGCCTCCCAAGGGTGTGCTGCCACCGGCTCAAGTATCGGATTGCCCTGATAGCGCTTAGCGGCCTGGGTGACGGTGCCGTCGGCTGACAGGCTGGCCATCAGGCCGGAGAAGCTTAACCGAGCCCGACAGCAGGTGGTGTCGGTACCGCCGTAATAGAGTTCGAGCTCGTCGCCGTGACGGAGTGCGCCGGACGGAAAGATAATTTTGGGTAAGCGCCCGTAGCGCTCGTAGCCTTCTTCCGGCACCATGAATGGGAAAACGGTCCGGCGTAGGACTTTGGTGGGGTGCTCAAGATCGAGCAGGGCGGCTTCGATGCCAAAGGTTTTGTGGTCGGTGAAGTAGTCTTGGATATGGGCGTATAGGAGTAGCCAGCCGTCCGGCGTCCAAAGCGGGGGCGCGCCAACCTCGACGTGCTCACCGTCGCCGCGCTTAAGATTTAGAGTGTGCTCGTCCAGGTGGTTGTACCAATGCTCCCAAAAGTAAGGTGACCACATGTCCTCGGGCGCGGCGAATTCGGCAATAGCGATGGAGCTGGGCGGCCGGTCGGAGTTAACGGTCAGAATGGCGCGTAGTTTGCCGTTGTGTCGCTCGGGGAAGAGCGCCATAGCCTTGGCGTTGAACGGAGTGACAAGATGGCGTTCATCGATGGTTTTCAGATCCTTCGTGGTGGCAACCGCGACCTTAATGTTGTCGGGTCCAAATGGGTAGCCGGCTAAGGCAGTGTAGAAAATATAATAGGTGTGGCCAATTTTGGTTACCCGTGGGTCTTCGCAACCAAACCGTTCCCACGGTTGTTCAGGCGTAATGAGCTGGCGTGGGCGGTTGAAGCCACGGCCGTTTGCCTCAGCGATGCCAATGGTTGAGAGCTCGAGGTCAGCTTGTCCAGCGTAGAGCGTGGGATGGGTGGCGGCGCGAAAGATGGCGTGAAGCTTGCCGTCGTGCATAACCGGCGAAGGGTTGAAAGCGGCTTCGGCGTACCATGGTTCGTTGGTATCGGGGCTGATAAGCGGGTTTTGGGGGTCGCGGGTGACACTAAACATGCTAATAGCGTATCATGCTCATGCTTTTCGTATAAGGTGCGGTTGATAGGCGCTCAGTATTAGGCTTATTAGGACAAACACCGATATAACGTTGAAGGCGGCGCCGCAGGGAGATATTCCCGTGCGGCGCCGCCAATGGATGTTGGTTGCGTCAGCTAGTGGGAGGATCGGAGCGAGAGCTCGCGCCTGAGCGCGGGACTCTGGGCGATGTCCACCGCGACGATGACCGCGAGAGCCACGAGCGCCATCCCGCCCGCGAAGGCGAGGACCTCGTAGGCGGCGTTGTGCGCGGTGGCGGTCGCCAGCAAGAGTGCCAGGTAGGCGACCAAGAGCGCGGTCGCGCGACGGGAGGAGGTCCTCTCCGCTGCCTGACGTGCTCGACGCCTCGCATCTTGTACGGTCCGTCCGGTCGGCTGGGTCATGACGACCTCCAACTTGTCTAGGTTTGAGCCTGCGCTCACTTATTTGTCCTGCCCCATCAGCCGTTGTGGCTCCTGGCAGTAACGTTTATGTATAATATCATAAAAATATTTATAAGTCAATGTCTCGTTTGTTTTTGACGGCCCGATTGTTTGGCTTTATTCGTTGATCGGAAGTGAGAGGTCGACGGCCTCAAGCTGAGGCCTGGCGGCGGCGGTAAGTGCGTTTAAGAACTGCTCGACGTTGGCGCGGGCAGCGGCAATGCGCTTGTCTCCCCCGCCGTAGTAAACGATGAGGTTGGGGCCCACGATAACGGCACCGCAAGTGTAAACCACGCCGGGTTTGCCGTCGTTCTCGTACCATTCCTCGGGGGCGAGAATGGGCTCGTTGGTACGGAAGAGGACCTGGGTGGGGTCGTGCAAGTCGAGCAACATGGCGCCGATTTTGTAGCGGCTGGGATCGGCTTTGTCGATAGCGTGGTAGAGCAAGAGCCAGCCGAGCTCAGTTTTGATGGGCGGAGCGCCGGCACCGCGCATGCCGTTGTCCCAGTGATGCGCCCGTTTGGGGTCGTGGTAGCCGCGGCCGCCGGCCTGAGGCAGGCTTTCGATGAATTTTTTGCCGTTGAGGTCATCGAGGCTGTCGACATATTCAACATGAATCTTGGGGCTGACGCCATGCAAAATGGCGTAGCGGCCGCCGATTTTGTCTGGAAACAGCACCCAGTTTTTCTGGAGTTCGCCGGGTTTTGAAATGAGCACGGGCTTGCGCCATTTCCAGTGATGTTTTTGGACTTTGTCGAGCGGAATCGAGGTTAAAGCTTGGCGCACGAAACTCCAGCCCGTCAAAGGCGACATAGCTCATATAGACATCATCATCAATGACCACGGCGCGCGGATCTTCGCAGCCGGCCCAGCCGCCGCCTGAAACATTTAATTCGGGATCATAGCCGCGCCGGCCGCCGGCTACGGGTTTGGTTGGGATACCCATGCCTTTTATTGGTGTAAATACCGGGTACGGTAGGCGCTCGTCAAAATGAATGCCGTCGGAGCTTGAAGCATACCCCAGGCGCGAAATGCCGTCCGGTCCCATGGCCCGGTACAAGAGGTGTACTCGCTCGCCGTCGGTAAACGCGGCCGGATTAAACACGGCGTGCGACTCCCATTCGTAGAACGTGGGCGAAAGAATGGGGTTGCGGGCAAAGCGGTGGAGTTTGGTGGCGTGCCGGCCGGAGCTTTGGCGGTGGTAGGGGTTGGGCAGGCGGACCACCACGATCTTGTCGTGAGCGGTTGAGAAATAGAGGTCAATGGTGTGATCGAATACCACGGCTCCAAGCGTGCGCGGTTCGGACGTGGCTTTGGCTATGAATTCATAGAATGGGGCTTCGGTGCGCCAGAGCACTCGCTCTGGCTCGCTGCGTGAACACAACAGGGTGCCGATGGCGATGGTGGTGCGGTCCCGTTTGGTAGTACGCGATTCATAGATCACGAGAATGCCGGTTTCAACTTGATCTACTGCGATAATTTTGAGTGCGGTGTGATCGAACTCGCCCGCTCGTGGCGCAGCTAGCACCTGAGGTACGGCGTGCCAGGCAACTAGGTTTTTGGAAAACGCGACCTTGAGATCGCGCTCACCATAATAGAGTACATATTGGCCGTCGTGGCTATATTCCGGCACAACGGCGCCGGTTCCCCTGAGATGGTTGTTGAGTGCTGCTACGTGCCACAGGTCCATTTCGCTATCGGCATCGAAAGCAGCCACGCGGACGTATTGCACGTCATCGTGAACAACCGAGTAGGTCAGGAGGCGCTCGTCGAGTACTGTCGCAATGCGGGCATCGGTTATGTGGGCCAGCGACTCTTTGCGTCCGAGCGGCAGCATGACGGATGGACTTTCATCTGAAAGATGGAAATTCTCGCCGTGCCCTTGGCCAACAACTAACCGGTAGGTCTCGGAGTACTTGTCGCGTCCTATGAGTCCGACTGCATTATCGTCACGAAAAATCCCAAGCGGATAGGTCTTCCTTAACCCCGGTTGCTGCAACTGTGGATACTCCCTCTCTTCGTGCTCATTTTAGCACAAGCAGTATGAAAGTGAATAGTTTTTGTGTTGTTTTTTTTACAACTACTTCGAGCTTGTTGCCGGGTGATGGTATGACGGTTCCTGGTAACGTTCGGACCATAGCCACCAGCGAATCTTTAAAGGGTCCAGTACTTCGCGCAGAGCACTTTTAAACTGCGGGTCGCCGGTGAGGCCGGCTCCGGGCGGTTTGGGGTCGCGCCAGTCCGCCGCTTCAAAAAAGGTGATATGGTAGCCGAGGTTGCGGGCGATGCCCAAAATCTCGAGATCAAAACTCCAGTTAATCAGGGTCTGGCGGCCGAATATGGCAAGTGCGGCGCTCGCCTCGAAGACTTTAAAGCCACATTGGGTGTCTTTAATGCCCGGCACCACAAACAACTGGGCGGCTAGATTGGCCAGTTTTGAGACAAGCCGGCGAGTGGGATTGTGGTGAATGCGCCAGAGGTCGCGTACCGCAATGCCGACTTGGCCGTGTCCGTCCATAAAGTGCTTCACGTCGTCGAGATGACGCAGAGGGGTGGCAAGATCGGCGTCCATGAACAGACGGTAGCGCCCAGTGGCTTCAAACATGCCGAGGCGCACCTGGTAGCCTTTGCCGACGCGAGGGCCAGAATCGATGACACGCAGGCGTTTGAACAGATGAGCTTGGCTTTTTGCGATCTCAAGCGTTCCGTCCGGGCTTTTGCAAATGACTGCCAGTACCTCAACCTCGCCGTAATCGTGCTGTTCTAACCAGGTTGCGAGCTGTTCCAGGCTTGATGCAATGACCGGTGCCTCATTGTAGGCCGGTATGATAATGCTGAGGTCTATTTCACTCATTTGGTTGAATCATACACGTAATAAATTTGAGCTTGGTTGAAGGTGGAGTACTGTGGTTGCAAGATATGCCCCGGGAATTTGGCCTGAAGGGCCTTGGTGGCGTCCGAGCGCGATGCAGAGGCAATCAGGAACTCGACCGGCGTGGTGGCGGGTAGGCTTGTTATGGCCTCAGCGGCTACGACCTGGTACGGGGCCTTATCATAGTTGAGATAGGCTATTACTGGCAACTGATCGGCCGGCGCGACGATGTAGCGGGTGCCGGTAAACGGCGTCGATGCCATATAATGTGCCATCCCAACGGCGCCTTCGTCGTAGGCCGCGTAAACCTCAGAAGCGGCGGCCCAGGCGCGGAAGTATTGGGTGTAGCCCTGAAAAATGGTGAGGCCTAGCAATACTATCACGGCCGACTGACCGGCTGTGCGAGCAGCCGAATTAATTGGAAACGTAGTATACCAGAGTTCGAGCAGATACGATATGCCGATGGCAGATATGACGAATATGGCTGGCATCATAAAAGCTGCGTGCGCGGCGTTGGGCACACCGACAGTACTCAGCGTTGTGGTAATGATGCCTATGATTAGAATGACAAATATCAGACGGTAGCGTCGCTCGTGTAACCTGGAAATCCCGACGAGCAGGCCGGCGACTAGGGTGAGGCCGACGAAGGCGTTGAGCATCGGTTCGCCGGCTAGGTTGTGGCGCCAGTTTTGGTCACCCGACACATTAAACATGAAGAGCACTTTGAGCAGATTGGCGGTGAGCGTCATTGGGTTTATGGTCAGGCCGAGGGTGCTGGGCAGATGCTTAAGGTTGTGTAAGGAGATTGTTGCGGTCATGACAAAGCCGGCCAGACCACCGAGGAGCACGCAGGTGGCAAGGACGTGATTGCGGCCGGTAAGGTTTAGTTTGCGTTCACGAATCATAATGGATAGGCCGATCCCCAGTGTGGTGGCAAATATGAGCCAGCCGAGCGGGCCAGAGAATAGATTCGCTACCAATGCAACGGCCAGGGCTGTATATGTAATGAGGCCAGGCTTTCGGCGGGCCAAGGTGGCAAGCCAGAGCGTGAGTGTGGCCAGAAACGGAATGATGGCGACGCTTGAGCCGTCGCGGCTTAACGTTACCGCCCACGGCGTAACGGCCATGAGGAGCGCGCTTAGCCAGGCGGCCCGCAGGCCAAACCAGTTTTTTGTCCACAGCCAGGTAGTAAGCACGGCGAGGGTGCCAAAAATGGCCGGCCACAGTCGCAAAGCGAGCAGACTGGAGCCCAGGATTTTAACCATGATGCTTTGCAGTGCGACCCACAGCGGAGCGTAATTGTTAGCCGAGACCAGCCCGGGCAAGTGGGCATGATGCGCAAGCGCTAGCGCCTGCAGGCCAATTGCGGCCGGGGTGTTGTATAGCCCCGGCGGTATGGTGCCCAGGCGCCAGAAGCGAAATATAGCGCCCAGTGCCGCCGTGGCAGCAAGCGCAATCTGGGACGTGTAAGGGCCAAGCCAAGCGAACGGCGGCTGGAGCTTGGGTGCGCGTGGCATTACAGAAACACCACTTTTTTATAGGCTACGTAATTCCAAGCCAGGCTAATAATGGTGCCGACTAGTTTGGCAAAGTTTTTGATAATGAACTGGTCGTGCCCGCTGACACCTAAGGCGTGGCAAAGCGTGACGGCGGCATCGGCCGGACCGAGCCAGACTTCGGTGAGCAGTTTGATGGTACCGGTTTGCAAAACGTAGAGGCCGAAGGCGGTGACGAGGTAGAACGAGATGACCTGGCGCCAAAACGGGCCGCTGTGCTCGCGAAACACCAGCTTGCGGTTGGCGAAAAAGCTCACGATCATGGCCACGGTGGTGGAGATGAGGTTGGCCTGCACCAGGGTGAGCCGGCCAGGCGCCGAGAGAATGTTGAAGAGCCCGAAATCGATGAGCGTGTTAACGACGCCGACGAGTCCAAACTGGCCGATACGCTTAGCCTCTGCCCGCTTTGTTTGGCCTTGTGTCACTCCGACCTCATTTGATGATTTAAGCATAATTGATTTGGCAGGTAGCTGTAAACCGGCCTCGCGGTAACAGATTGACTGCTTTATCGCCGCACCTAGCGCGGAACGCTCGCTGCGTAACTCGCTTGCGCTCAAACAGTGCTCGCGCCACGTCCTGCGCTGGACTTGGTATACGGCATGATCGCTTATCCGCGGAAGCGTTCAAGGTCGGTGAAGCGGCGCTGGTCGGCTTGGAAGTAGAGCTCGATATCGCGAATCGGACCGTTACGGTGCTTCCTAATGAGGAGTTCTGTGACGTGCTCATCCTCCTCCTTGTTGTAATACCAGGGTCGGTAGATGAAGGCCACTACGTCGGCGTCTTGCTCAATGCTGCCGGAGTCGCGTAGGTCGGATAGCACCGGCACCGGAGGGGTGCGTGATTCAACGTTACGTGACAGCTGGCTACAGGCGATGACGGGCACATTGATTTCGCGGGCTAGTCCTTTGAGTCCGCGCGAGATCTCTGACACCTCCTGCTGACGGCCCTCAAAGCTTTTGGCCCCGCCTGAAATGAGTTGGAGGTAATCGATAATAATGAGGCCCAAACCGTGTTCTGCTTGCAGTCGTCGGGCTTTAGTGCGCATTTCCATGACATTGGTAACGGCTGAGTCATCAATGTAGAGAGGGGCTTCGGACAACTCGGCCATGGCTTCGTTGATGCGCGGGAAATCGGCGTCTTCAAGCGCGCCGGTGCGCAGTTTCCAGGAATCGACCCCGGATTCGATAGCCAAAAGCTGATCAATAAGCTGCTCTTTTGACACCTCAAGACTAAAGAAGCCAACCGGTACGCCCTCTTTGGCAGCAACATGGTGAGCGAGGTTCATGACGAGCGTTGTCTTGCCCATGGACGGGCGGGCGGCCAGAATGATGAGGTCAGAATTTTGTAGTCCCGCGAGCGTTGCGTCGAGATCCTTAAAGCCGGTCGGTATGCCGCGGAGTTTGCCGGAGTTGGCATGAAGTTCGCCGAGGCGCTCAAAAGAGTCGGCGAGGATAGTTTTTACCGGAATGAAGTTTTGTTTGAGGTTTTTTTGCGAGACTTCGAAAATGGTTTGCTCGGCCCGGTCGAGTAGTTGGTCGAGCGGCGTTTGCTCATCGTAGCCGTTTTGGGAAATAGCGCTGGCTGCGGCGATCAGGCGGCGCAGCGTGGCTTTGTGGCTAACAATACCGGCATAGTGTACAACGTGGGCGGCGGTTGGTACGGCAGCGGTGAGCTCGGTAACGAAGGCTGCGCCGCCGATGCGGTCGAGTTCGCCCGCGTCGCGCAGTTTGCCTGAGAGCGATACGACATCGATGGGCTGGCGCTGCTCGTAAAGGTCCATCATAGCGGCGAAAATAAGGCCGTGGCGGTCGACGTAAAAATCGTCGGCTGTGACGATGTCGGCGATTTTGATAATAGCGTCTTTTTCAATCAGGAGGGCACCCAAGAGGCTTGTTTCGGCCTCGATGTTTTGCGGCGGCACGCGGCCGGCCGCTACTTCCATATTAATGATCTGTCCAACAGACGGCAGATTGCCGCGAGGCGCGCGGGGATTGGTTGCGTTAGGACGGTCGGCCATTAATCCACTACCTCACCGCCTAAGATTTCGAGCGCTGATGAGACGAGCTCGGTATTAGGGTCAACAGTCTTGGCCTTGGGTCGCGCGCGTTCGTCGGTATGGGCAGTGACTTTGATAGGCCGTCCGTAGACTTTGGCTGCCGCGGCTTCGATGAGGCGCAAATTAGCCGGCTTGAGGAAGAGGTCGCGATGGAAATTAAAACGGGGTCTAACCACAACTTCGTTGTCGCCAAAATCAACCGGATACATCTGGAGCGAGGCGCTCAGCGGGACGGATTTGGATTTGATGAGTACCAAGACCTTTGGCCAGAGCTCGGCCGTGAGAGCGGGAGCGGATGCGGCTGCCTGAGGCTCGGCTGCTAACGGCGCCAGCGGTGTGGCGGCGGCAGCCGGTTGCTCGGGTTCTGGGGCGTCGGCCTCCTGGCGGGGCCGTTTTGACGCCTCGGCAGGCTGTTTGCGGGCAGGATCTGCCCCGTTCGCGGCAAGCTGAACAACGACAGCTTCGAGTGACAGTTGCGGCCAGGCCGAGCGGCTAATTTCTAGTAATGCCTGCACGATTTCGGCGCACCGGGCCGGTGATACAGCGAGGTCTGGCTGTTCGGCGCCTGTAGCGCCGGCGGCCGCCAGGAGCTGTTCGCGCCAATAGTCGGTTAGTTGGGCAACGAGCTGACCAGCCGGGGTGCCTGCGGCCTCGAGCTTACTAATAGCCACAAGGGCGGTTTTGGCATCACTTTCGGCAATGGCCGTACTGATCGCGGCTATGGCTTCGATATCAGTAAAACCAAGTAAGTCGCGGGCGATGGCGGCGGTAATTGGTGCAGTACCGGCGGCGGCTAGCTGGTCGAGCAGACTGATGGCATCGCGGAAACCGCCTCTCGCCGCCCGGGCAATCACCTCGAGCGCGGCCGGCTCGATGGTGATGTTTTCGGCAGCCGCAATTTTTGCCAGATGGCTCATAAGGTCGGCATTACTAATAGGTTTAAAGTTGAAGCGCTGCGTGCGCGAAATAATGGTAGCCGGCAGCTTGTGCGCCTCAGTGGTGGCGAGTATAAACACGGCGTGAGCCGGCGGCTCCTCAAGGGTTTTAAGCAAGGCGTTAAAGGCCTCGGCCGTGAGCATGTGGACTTCATCAATAATGTAGACTTTGTACTTGCCCTGAGTGGGAGCCAGGTTGATCTTGTCCTTTAGCTCGCGGATTGAATCAATAGAGCGATTGGAGGCGGCATCGATCTCGATCACGTCCAAGGAGGCGCTTTGGATGGCCTTGCAGTTGGCGCATTCGTTGCACGGCTTGGGATTTCCAGTACAGTTAAGCGCCTTAGCCAGTAATCTGGCGACGCTCGTCTTGCCCGTACCGCGTGGGCCGGTAAAGAGGTAGGCGTGACTCGTGCGTCCATTCGTCAGCGCGTTTACCAGCGTTGCTACAACATGGTCTTGCCCGACCACTTCGTCGAACCGTGCGCTCCGATACTTGCGATATAATACCTGGTCAGACACCCTCACCCCCGTTTAGTCGTGACTTCTATTATATCTTAGCTGGGCTTGTGGGCGGTAGTGGATAAGACCTGCGCCAGCTCACGCGCGGCAACAGCGCGCATGCTTATGCGGTTTTTGATTTCGGGGCCGAGTTCGGCGAAGGTTTGGTCGTATCCGTCTGGCACAAAAATCGGGTCAAAGCCATGGCCGTTGGTACCTCTAGGTGGCACAATTCGGCCATGGACCTCGCCGGTAACGTAGTGGTTGTGACCATTGGCATCGCGGAAGCCAAGCGTGGTGCGAACGATGACTGATTGATCATCGTAGCGGCTGGCCAGTTCTGCTATGCCCTCGAGGCCGATGCCTTTGATAAACCATTTGACAAGTGGCCCAGGTAAGCTGCCCAGGCAGTTTAGGATGTAGGCTGTGTCATCGACGATAAATTCGCCGTCGTGATGAAGCGCGGCTTGCTCTAATTTGTGCTCAATAACAACTTGCGAATCAAGGCTCTGAATTTCATCAAGGTCGAGGTCTAGCTGCTGAAGCTCGAAGTCGGCTAAAAGCACCGACATCTCGCGGAATTTGTTAGCGTTACCGCTGATAAAATAGAGCGGCATTAGCCGATGACGGCTTCGATGGCGGCCCAGGTGGCGTCGCCCTCTTCTGGGATTACCATGGTGACCTGGTCACCGGGTTGGGCTTTGAAATAGGTAACGCTGGCGAAGAGTACGTGATACTCCTGGCCGCGGGCTTCTACGAAGTAGGCTCCGTCTTTGAGGCCGAGCGTGCCAATGAGTTTTTTGCGCTCCACCGGCCCAATCTGTTTGTAAATAAATGTGCCGTCGTCGCCGATTATGAGCTTGAGTTGGTCGCCCTGCACGAGCTTAGACTTCGAGGCATAGTTGGCCGGCACCGGATACGACTTGCCGTCTGGGCCAATCATGTGCTGGCCGTCAAAGCCGCCCTCGATGATCTTGCCGGTCTGGGCGGTAACCGCGGCTTTGGCCTCGGTGGGAGACACAACATCATCCGAGCCTACGAGGCTAGTGAGCAGTTCCTTGGCTCCGGCCAGGTTCGTCTCAGCCGACTCGATCAGCTTCTTGAGCGTCTTAAGTTGTTTTTCCGTAATATCTGCCACCACCGTCCTTTGTCTTGGTCTTGCATTACTTGGCTCTATTCATACTACGCCTTGCGAACAAAGTCAAAACTGAGAGCCATTTATTACCCGTTTGAGGCTTCTGCCCTGAATCTAAAAACCTAGCCAACTAGAAAACGAGCGGGCGCATACTGTTTCTTGTAAGAGAAAACAAACATGCAACCACTCGCTCTCGAATCACATCATATCGTGGATTTATTTGTCGTCATAGACGACGCCGTAGCAGAACCGACCCGGCCGCAGGGTGGCCGGCCAAAACTTGTTCGTGATTCAGAAATCATTACCCTTTTAATCTGGAATTGTATATCGGATACGCGTCAGCGTACCCTTAAATCCATCTTTCATTGGGCCTTGTTGTACCACCGTCGTGACGTGCCCAGGCTCGGTACATATGGGGCTTTTGTGGCCCATTGCCACCGTCTTTTGCCTCAACTTCTCGAGCTTTTGGGGCAGATGCTGGTTCCAGCCGAGATCCAGCTAGTAGATTCAACCAGGCTGCCGGTGTGCCGTAACCACCGGGCCGACAGTTACAAAGTGGCAGCCGGTCTGGCGGGCTGGGGTAAAAACTGGCAGGGCTTTTGGTTTGGATTTAAGTTGCACGCGGCGGTGGACGTGGAAGGGTGGCTTTCGGCCGTGACCTTTACTCCAGCTGACGTCTACGACGGTCATGTGACGCCCGGGCTGGTACGGCCCGAAACTAAAATTGTAGTGGGCGACAGCCATTACGGCGACAAAATCGCCCGGGAAAAGCTTTGGCGCGAGCATGGTGTAGTGGTTGTAGCACCGGTTCATTACCGGCAAGTTTCTCAAATTATGGCTTCGTGGCAACAAAAACTTCTTGCTGCACGAGTCAAAGTCGAATGCACATTTGACTACTTAAAAGAACATCTGAACTTAGTTAGTTCATTCCCGCGGAGCAAAAACGGCTATCTGCTCCATTACGTCAGGATTTTGCTGGGCTACCAGATGGGACGGGGTTTTTAGATTCAGGGTTCTGATATTGATTTTATATAGTACTTATGCTATAATATAGCCTGAACTTGAACATATCGACTCGCCTAGAAGGTGGTACTCAAATGAGCGCACTGGCAACCGGTTACGGCCCGCAGGCGAATCTTAGCCCGCTCGTCGCGGTGCTGGTCGTCCTCGGGATCTTCGCAGTTCTCGCTGTCTGTGACCACCTTTGTGGCGGACAGAAGGAAAGATACGAGCACTGGCTCAGCAATATTCTCGAACGACGTATTGACGAGGCTATCCTCGCCGTGGCCGCTTCGGGGACCAACGTGGCAAACCTCCTCGACCAGCAGGCGCGCGACCGGCGAAGCCGACTCCATGCAGAGCCGTACAGGCGCACGCGCGAACTCCTGGCCGGTTATGGCCACATCGTTTGATCAAGTTCAGGACGACGACCGCAGCGCGGCCGTCGTCCTAGAACGCAATTATTCCTAACAAAAAAGAAGGCCACTCGGGTCTTCTTTTTTGTTCTGCTTGCGCGAGTGTTACTGCAGTTCGACGGTAGCGCCGGCAGCTTCGAGTTTAGTCTTGGCTTCGTCGGCGTCAGCCTTGGCGATGTTTTCCTTAACGGCCTTGGGGGCGCCGTCAACGAGAGCCTTCGATTCCGCGAGGCCCAGGCCCGTGATTTCACGCACAGCCTTAATGACGTTGATCTTCTGGTCGCCGGCCGACTTCAAGATCACGGTCGCGGTAACCTTCTCAGGCGCAGCTTCGGCTTCGTCGCCGCCTGCGGCAGGACCAGCAGCCACGGCCACGGCCGGAGCAGCGGCCGACACGCCGTAGTGGTCTTCGAGCACGTGCACGAGCTCGCTCAGTTCGAGCACGCTCAGCTTGTCGATCTGCTCAACTAACTCTTTAAATTTCTTGGGGATTTCTACTTCTTTTTTCTCAGTCTTTTCCTCAGTGGCTTCTGCCATGATGATTCTCCTTTAGTGATGTTACGAACGGGCCTCAGACAGCGCGTTCAGGACGTACATAATAGATCGGACGTTAGCGGTCATGACACCGACGAGACCAGACAGCGGGGCGGCAAGGGTGCCGACCAATTGTCCGAGCAATTGCTCACGGGTTGGGAGCGTGGCGAGGGCTTTCACTTCGGCGGCCGAAAGCAAGTTCCCGTCAGCCGTGATGGCGCCCACGATCTCGAGCGCGTCGTGCTTCTTCGCGTACTGGAAGATCACACGGGCCGGTGCAACTTCATCGTCAAAGCCAATGGCAAGCGCCATCGGGCCTTTAAACGAAGCCGGGTCGATGCCTTTTAAGGCCGGGGTGCCAGCGACAGCCAGGCGCAACAGGGTATTCTTGGTGACCCGGTAAGTCATCCCCTGCTCGCGCAAGTTGCCACGAAGCTCCTCGATCTCACCGACGCCCAAGCCCCGGTAGTCGGTCATGACGGCCAGTTTGAGGCGGCTTAAGTCTCCGGACAGCTGTTCAACTGCCGATTCCTTGGCCGCACGCGTAATGGCCATATGTTGACTCCTTTGGTTGATATTAAAAAACTCTTGGCGCACACCAAGAGACATTGAGAATTCCGTAATGAGCGCGGTTGGGCGCTTTTTGGATACCTCGGTAGCCGAATTTTAAGCCCGGGATGGGCGGCTACTGTCTATGGTGAACGAGAGAATTGTACGTTATCTGGGGGCTTTGGTCAAGATTTCTCCGAATTAACTCCTTCAAGCGCGGATTTACACTAGCTCTGATAAGAATCGTGGTCAAAATACGATCGAAAATCACCAAGTATTTCCGTTATAAAACTTGGTAATGCCAAGGCCGTGACCACGAATGTCGAGCGTTTCAAGGGTACCATAGCATTGCCTTTATTTTTGCCTTGGACTTGCTCGTTAAATGTTAGCGGATAGCTGTAAAGCACCCAATCTCTGGACTTCAGGTTTAGCTTGTTTGGGTCGATGTCGCCGGTAGCCTTATTGATATCAGCGGCATCATAGTCGGTCACCCAAAGATTGGCCGTGGTTACGACTATTGGGACAATAACATTGGGTACATCATTTGCTGGAGTCAAGCTGGGCATGTTTTCGATAAGGCCCGGTATAGCCTCATTGGTTTGCTTAATTGCGTAGTACGCTCGCGAGGCTTTGTCCGCTTGTCGACTAATTCGACCCTCAGTTTCGCTGAACTCAAATACGTTAACAGCGTGCTCGAAGTCCATAGGCGCATCGTATTTCAGCCCCGGGAAACTATACTGCTGAGTGTAAAAGCTGGCCCCTCGCTTATAGAGACCTAGAATAAGCTGTCAACCACCAAACGTCTTAGCCAAGCTTGAGCGTAAAACTTTGACGAAGCGACCTATTTGTGCTAAAATATGCATGCTTTGTGGATTACATAAAAGCGCTCATTTAAGCTCTCTGTTATCTTTCACTCCTCCCATTTGGGAGTTCTGGACATAAATCTATTTGTGTTTGGTGCTCCCTAATGGGAACCCCACCATTCGAGTGATTGGAGTGAGCCATGGTGGAATTCGGTAAGGTTAAGTTCTTCGACGACCGCGAGGGAAAGCACTACGGCTTCCTGATGGTCGTCGATGCCGACGACAACCCCACTGGCGAGGAGATCTTCTTCCACTACAACGACGGCAAGTTCATCAGCTGCCACACCTTCTATGACCGCATAGCGCGTCGTGGGAACGAATCAATCCGCCTGAAGGTGCCCCGAAAGCTCGACAAGCTCGTCTTCGAGCGTCAGCCGGGCCGAAAGGGCGACAAAGCTTGCCCCTGGAGCTTCGCCAACGAGTGGGACGTTATCCGGTGGCGCGTCGTGCGCGAGGACTACTACATCGAGCCGTACCAGGAAGAGCCAGGTAGCACTACGTTCTGCGACAGCGGTTCTAGCTACAAGAGCACTGTCCGTAACGGCTCGACCACGGCGGATCTCGAGGTCGTCAGCAAGTGGACCGGCGCGGACGTCGGTCTCTACGACGACGAGCAGGACGAGCCGGAAGGCGGCGGAGGTTTCTACGACGGCGCAAACTACTGGCTACAAGTCATCCGTGATGGCAACTGGACCAGGGTCGGCATCGTCAAGCCGGCGCGCGACGCCGAAGACGACGAGGTCGATGATGTGAGCCGCGCCGAGTACGAATACGGCAAGGCCCACGAGATGTATAGCTAGAACAGAGGGCTCCGGGAGGGAGGTCGGCTGAGTGCACCGCGCACTCGGCCGCACTTCCTTCCCGGCAGTTCCTAAAACCATTATTCGGTTACGAAATAGTGTCGTTAGGTTCTGCCCAATCTCTTAAGCAACGTATGGCGTCCCTCGTCTCCAGACCGCGTGCACTCGGTTGAGGAGCTTTCTTGCAACCACAATGTTGGCTTCGGTATACCGCTTGCCCTCGGCCCGTTTCTTGGCGTACACCGCCTTGAGCGCAGGGTCGTGCCGTTCAGCGCTAGCGGCCGCCATATAGATTGCTCGACGCAAGTATGGTGAGCCGCGTTTAGTGAGATGCGTATTGCGGTTAAGGCTCGCTCCACTTTGCCGGACTCGTGGGTCTAAACCGGCAAAAGCAATGAGCGATTTACCAGTCGGGAATCTGGAAATGTCACCAATCTCGGCTAGGAGCGTGCATGAGATGACAACTCCAATGCCTGGGATGGATTCAAGCAGGCTTTTCAGCTCCGGTGCTGCATGCGTGCCGGCCTGGGCCCGAAACACCTCTGAGGCTTCACCGAGTCGCTGCTCGCAAGCAGCCAATTCAGCAATGAGATCCGCTTCAGCAGGAAGAACGGTGGTTAAGTGGTAACGCATGAGCGTCAGCGCTTGTCGTATGTTGACGAGTTTTACGCCGGTACGCACCATGGACTTCATTGCTCCAAAGGTCGCCGCTGTCACGAGCGTTCCCTCGCCTTGGGCGGCCACTCGAGCCACAACCTCAGCGTCGGTAATATCCGTCTTCTTCTTGCGCACGGTGGCCCTCGTGAATTGCTTGGTCGTAATGGGGTTGAGCAATCTAAATGGCACTCCGAGATCCAAACATATTTGAGCCAGAGGCCGGTGATATTCAGCGGTAGCTTCACTAGCCAGTACCAGATGTTTGTAGCGCCTGCGCAGGCTTTCCACGACTGGCAGAATAGCTTCTTTGGTGTTTGCGATTTTGTATTGCTCCTTAACGGCACCGCTTCTATCTATACGAGCTCCAAACAGCATATCTTTGCCCACGTCGAATCCAACCACCACCATGGCAACCTCCTCGAATCTTGTTTATCTATCTGAAAAAGAAAGGAGAGAAGGAAGAGAGGAAAGAACTGGAGATACATGGAGTCCCCTGGCTGTTGGCATACAATTGGCTTGCGGGTGATCTGAGCCACAATGCTCAACCTAGAATAGATTGCCGCTACAACAGGAGGAGACCAGACGCTTTACTGGTGGGCTTACCGATGGACCCGGTAACCCAAAACAAAAACCGCTGGCTCTCCTTCTTTAGCTTAGACCCGTAGGTCTGCTGGGATGATACAAACAAAAACCATGGCGTTTCTCGGTGATCATTTGACCTATGTGGCTCAAACACCCAGTGCTTAAGTTTTGGATCCGCCTTCTTGCATTCAATTGGGAATACCAAGACAAGTTCAGCGCGGGAGTAGTCATACATCGGAGCGATTCCAAGGACGTCGATCGCGCCATTAACTATGACCGGGTGAACGCCATAGCTATAGGGGTATTCTCTATGCACCTTAAATGAGACTGGTTCAGTTTTTCTTAGAAACTCGTAAGTGTCACGTTCGAGAAAAACGCCAGTTCCTATCAGATCTGCCTTGATTTTCTCCATCGCGACATTGGCGCCACCTGACTTGGTTATTGGGGTTTTAGTAGGATCGGAATTTGGTTCCATGCGTTCTTTCAAGTTGGTTGCGGATAGTACCAGCTGAGTTTGGCGGTGAGGATCTTGACCTGAGCCTGGACGTTGGACTCGGAGGCTTGGTTTTGAGCGAAATGGCCGATAAGTGTGCCGAGGTCGTGGGCCTGATCGGCCGTAAGGCCGCGGCTGGTGAGGGCGGCCGTGCCGAGGCGGAGGCCGGAGGGGCGCCAGGCGGATTTTTGGTCGAAGGGGATCACATTGCGGTTTGTGATGATACCGGCTCGCTCGAGGGCGCGTTGGAATTCGAGGCTGTCCAATTCGTCCGGCAGTTTGATTAAGCTAAGGTGATTTTGGCTGGGACTGATGATTTGCAGGCCGGTCTCGCCTATCCCCTGCTCCAGCGCGTGGTTGGTATCGATGATGGCCTGGGAGTAGGTTTTGAAGTCGCGGTGATCGGGGTAATCGTCTTCGCCTAGGATTTCGAGCAGGGCCTGGCCGGTGGCGGCGATTTGGTGCAGGTGCGGGCCGCCGGAGGTGCCGGGGAAAATGGTACGGTTTATGGCTTTCATATGCTCTTCTTTGGCGAATAGCATGGCGCCACGGGGGCCGCGGAAGGTCTTGTGCGTGGTCATGGAGACGAAATCTGCGCCCTCGTCCCCTTTTTTGAACGGCGTGTCGTGGAGACCGGCGGCTACCAGGCCATTAATGTGGGCAATATCGGCTAGCACTAAGGCTCCGGCTTCGTGGGCGGCTTTGGTGAGTTTGGCGAATTCGTATTTGCGCGGGTAGGCGGAGAAGCCCAAGATGACAAGTTTTGGCATGGCCTCTTTGAGTTTCGCCAGATAATCGGCTTCGTCGATTTCGTAATTGTTGGGCTCGGTTTCCTTCACGTCGTAATTCACGAGTTTGAAGAATTTGAGCCAGTTGGAGGTCGTGTGCATGTGGCTGAGGTGGCCGCCGTTGGGCAGGTTAAGCGCCATAATGGTGTCGCCGGCTTCAAGCATAGCCAGAAAGACCATGGCATTGGCTGGTGAGCCGGACAGCACCTGGACGTTTACGCCGTATTCGCCGGTGGAATCGAAGACCCCCAGGGCCTTTTCCTGCACAAAGGTCTCCATCTCGTCGGCGTGGACGTTGCCGGCGTAGTAGCGCTTGCCGGGTGTGCCTTCGGCATATTTGTTCATCCAAACCGAGCCTAAGAGTTCGAGGACTTTGGGTGAAGGATAATTTTCAGATGCAATGAGGTTTAAGGTGTCGCGCTGCTTGGCGTATTCGGATGCTGTGAGTTCGAATAAGTGGTTTTCGGCCATGATAAATCTCCGTTGGTGGTTTGCTGCTTCGAGTTGGCGGAGACTTACGGGTGCTTCATGCTCTTATAGCTCCCAGCGCAACGGCTGCGGTAGTTCCTGGTCGGCCATGGATTCAACAAAGACCTCCAGGAATTGGTGGAGCTGGAACTTGGCGTCTTCGTAGTCTCGAAAAGCGATTTCGGCCACCACGGCCGGATTGCCGCGCACCATGCGAGTGACGCGCCGGCTTGCCAGCTTGGTTTGCTCAGCCATGATCACGACAGGTTTGCTGGCATGATTGGCCATTTCGATTTCAATACCAACGCCGAGCGACGGCTCGCCGACGTAGGCAACGACGACGCTTGATTGCGAGACGGCCAGCCGGTCGAGCTGGTCCACGCGCTGGGGGGTGAGGTGAGGATGGAGGCCTGGATCGGAATGCTTGTGCGGCAGATAGGGCTCGATGCCAAATTCGGCGCAGACCGCGCCCAGCGATTCGTAGAATACACGCAGTTTGGCCCGGCGGTCGGGCCCGACGTCGGTTAAGGGGCCTGCGATGTAGGCTGATCTGCGGTTTGGTTTGGCCATGCCCGTTATGTTCCCTTTGTGCTTAATCTATCAGGGACGTCCGGCTTTGTCGATTCGGTAGTGAAGGACGGCTGTGCCGTCGGAGGTGTAGACCTGGGTGTCGAGGAGGGAGAGGCTGGTGGTTAATCTGCGGTCGAGCAGGCGTACGCCGTCGCCAAATAGTGTGGGCTGCATGCTGAGATAGAGCTCGTCGATGAGACCGGTCTCCAGAAACTGCCGGTATATTTGGGTGCCGCCACAAATGAGAGCGCTTTTTACGCCTTCGGCTTCGAGCCGTTCAGTAAGGGCCTTGGGTGCCTCGCTTGTGGTTTCGATCTCGGCCGGATAGTCGTCTACGGTTTCAGGATGGTGCGTGAAGACGATTAGCCTGCGGTCCGGAATCGATTTACTAAAGGCTGTAGGGTTCTTTTCGGCTGTCGTGAGAAAGGTGTTGAGCCCCATCACGAGCACGCGAACGTCTTTGGCAAGCCTCAAAAACAGCTGCTTGTCCGAGTTGGTAGTCCAAGTGGTGGCGAGATGCCCGGCGTCGCGACCGATGTAGCCGTCGGCCGATACGGCGGCCAGAAGGATGAGTTTCATAGTCTTAATGATGCCACAGCTATTTGACTTTACAAATGCGGGCTCCAGTGCATAATCGGGTTATGAGTACAGAATACGAAGTTGAACTGCAGCCGGAAGGCGATGATCCAGATAGCTACTACGGGGAAGAGGATATGGACGCGGGCGATCTCGATTTGAGCTTTCTCGACGACGCCGACAGCGACGAGGATGAAGACGAGGAAAAGCACACGACTTGAGAGTCGGGCTCGTCGTCCCCCACATTTTTATGCAGGCGGATATTTTACCGCGGGTGATATTTTCGCCTGGACAGCTAGCGCTTGATTTGTGCTCTGGTCTGACTGAAGCCGGCGCGGCGGTGACGCTGTTTTCGCCCGGACTGGTGGCGACGCCCGCCCGCAACGTGACGGCGGATTTGTCGGCGTTTGAGGCGGAGCTTACGGCACGGGGTGACGATTATTTGGACTTATTGCGCAAGCACCCGCTCGTTTTTGTGTCGCTGGCGCGGGCGGTACAGGCCGAGCTTATTGCCAAGGCTTATGCCATGGCTAATGCCGGCGAGCTTGACGTGGTCCACATCTATATGACCGAAGAGGACATTGCGCTGCCGTTTGCGCAGTTTTGTACCCGGCCAGTGGTCTTTACGCATCACGATCCGTTTAATTTTGCGGCCAGATATCGGCATAGTTTTCCGCGGTTTAAGGGCTTGAACTGGGTTTCGATCTCGATGTCGCAACGGCGGCACATGCCGTCTGATACGAATTGGGTGGGTAACGTGTACCACGGCCTGTGGGCGGACGAGTTTGAGCCCAGGCCCGGTGGCACGAGCGATTATGTCGCATATTTGGGCCGGATTGTGGAGCCCAAGGGCGTGCATCTTGCGATTAAGGCAGTACAGCAATATAACAAATCAGCTCAGCGGCCAGTTACGCTCAAAATCGCGGGCAAACATTACAGTGGAGAGAAGGATGAATATTGGCAGGCAAAGATTGCGCCGGAAGTCGATGGGAAGACGGTGGAGTACTTAGGTTTTATCCGGGACACTCAGGCAAAGGGCGCGTTTTTGGCCGGGGCGGAGGCATTGCTCATGCCCTCGACCTGGGACGAGCCGTTTGGCCTATCGATGGTGGAGGCGCTGGCAAGTGGTACGCCGGTGATTGGACTTGATTCAGGCTCGATTCCGGAGGTTGTGCGCGATGGCACGACGGGCATAGTTGTGCCGAAAACGATGCGCCGGGTGGCCGACGCGAAGTCCGGCCATCCGCACGAAGTCGTGGACGATGCGCCTACGGTGGCGGCGTTGGCTGCAGCACTCGCGCGGATCGGCGAGATCGACCGCCGGGCCTGCCGGGCCGAGTTTGAAGCCCGGTTTACGCTTGAACAAATGGCGGCCGGCTATCTGGATGTCTACCAGCGGCTTATGAATTCTTGACGGGTTGAAAGCGTGGGCTCTCAAGGCCGTTATTCATAACCGGTGTGAGCCAGCCGTCTTTGCCGCGCAAAGGGCGCACCCAGACGACCGGTTTTGGCTTTACCAGGAGCTCATAAACGACCACCAACTCCTCGGTGGCCTCATCTATGCCAACGCGGACCACGCGGTAGTGCTGGTCGGGATTGCGCCAATGGTAATACAAGCTTCCGGGCACTACTTTCATCTCGGCGCCTTGAATGCGGTTGGCAAGTTCTGGGTAGGGCGTGTGGGCCATGGTTATAAGATTACCAGATCGGTCTTAATGGCAGGGTGTGCCTGATAGTTTTCGAGCGCTATATTATCGGCTGTAAAGTCGTCGATGGTCTTGGGGTTGCCGACGATTTTTAGCTTCGGAAACGGATATGGCTTGCGCTGCAGCTGTTCCTTGGCAGATTTAATATGGTTGCGGTAAAGGTGGGCATTGCCGGCGGCAATGATGAGTTCGCGCGGCTCGGCGTCAACCAGATGCGCGATCATGTAGAGCAGCATGGCGTATTGGGCGATGTTGAAGGGCGCACCGAGGAATACGTCCCACGAACGTTGGTAGAGCTGGAGGCGCAATTTGCCGCCGGTGAGATCGAACTGGAACATGGTATGACATGGTGGCAAGCGCATGTCGCCGTAATCATCCGGGTTCCAGCGGCGGTCGCCGAGCTCGCCGGCGTTCCAGGACGAAACGATAATGCCCTTGGAGTCGGGATTGGTCTTGAGTTGTTCAATTGCCCACGCCAGTTGGTCAAATTCCGTACCGTCCGGCCGCAGCCAATGCCGCCATTGTACGCCGTAAATGCGGCCGAGATCGTCGTAGCCGTCGCGCAAAAAGCCGTCCCAATAATGGATGTTGTGCTCGTGCAAATATTTGGCCTCGGAGCTGCCGGAAATAAACCACAACAGTTCGTGCGTGAGCATTTTGAACGGCATTTTCTTGGTGGTGAGGAGCGGGAAACCGTAACGCAGGTCGAAGCGGATTTGGACGCCGAATAGCGTTTTGAGTGGATAAAGGCCGCGTGAAGGCTTGCTGCGGCCATTTTTCATGATGTCGGACATCAGACCCAGATATTCGTACTCTGGATGGCGCCTGGGCATGCTAGCCCCCGGCCGTCAGCGTGGCGTCGATCCAGTCCTGGAGCTCGGTGTTCAGCGCATCAGGTTGCACAAACGTGACCATCGGTACTTCCTCTTGACTGGTACGGCGGACGTCGTCGATGAGCGCCTTGAGATGCCGGCTCGTGGTGTAGCTCGTGATCGTGATGTAATGCGGCATGTCGTTGATTTCGCCCTTCCACAGAAAGCGGGCCGGTGCGTGGAAAAACTGCCCGCCGGTGACGAGCCGCTTTTCGAGCAGTGAATTTAGAATTGTTTCGGCCTGCGCCCGGTCCTCGGCGCTAATTTTTACCTCGTAATATTGATGCTCTTCCACCACTCCCTCCGCGCTAGTTACACTTATGGTATCAGGAGTGTCTAGCTTGATCCAGGAGGGATATTATTGTATTATGTTATTTCTAGGGGATATCGGACTTTCACATTGGAGGTGGGACACCACATGGACTCCGTGTTTGCGGATGGTTTTGCGGATAGCATGTGCGATCTATTGGCAGGCGTGGCGCGAATTGATTATGCGCATCATGACAATGCCCTTGATCCAGCCTTTCTGGCACTGCTGGCAGAAGAGCTCATCGCAGCCCGCTACAAGCCCTGGATGCTAGACACCTGCGGACCGGCCGAGAGGCTTGGGCTACGGGTTATGACCGCGCGTTCGCGTGGTTTTCCCCACACGAGGCGTCTCCAGGGGGAATTTACCGCGCTTGTTCGGGGCTGTGGACTTGATTGGACGCCGGATACCGTAATAGCGCAGCGCTATCCGGTTGGACATCCTGGGCTGCCGACTCACGCCGACCCCCCGGTTGACAAGGTTCTGGTGGCGCTATTTCCAGTGACCGGGAGCGCGGATTTCCAGATTCTCGAAAGCTACCAGCGGGTAGGCGTGGTGGCGGAATGGGTGTCTGCTGCGGGCGGCGTGACACTCTTGCGAGGGCCGGCGGTTAGCGTCAACGACGGTGATTTGGGGCCTTTTCACAAGGTCAGTGGACCGATCGGTGATGTCGCTCGGATACTGCTCGGCTTCCACATGGTGAGAGAGTTACGAGGAATGAATGGGCCGGGTGTGCCCGGCCCATTCATTCCTTGCAAAGGATTTATACATTTGGGATTTAGGTAACAAGCCGCCGGACGTTCTTGCCGGCGAGTTCAAGCATTTTGACCGCGTAGCCGGATGAGTGGTCTTCGCGGTAAACAAATTCGGCGATATCAGTGGCCATGAACATGCGAGCGCAGGTGGGGCACGGTAGCAGGTTAATGAATAGCGTCGTGTCGTGCAGGTCGATGCCCTCGCGTCCGGCGGTGACAATGGTTTGGACCTCAGCGTGGTTAACGTCGTAGTGGTTGAGGTCGTTCATGGGCGAGAAGTGTCGCTCCCGCGAGGCGCCGTAGTGCATGGCGTAGGTTTGGTATGGCACGACCGCGTTGAACTGGGTGAGCAAGAGCTGGAATTTGCCGCCCTTGCGTCGACCCAGCGCGATGCCGGCTTGAAATTCGCTATAGGCCAGAGAATACTTGGCAATATTGTCGGCTTCTTGGAACATCTCGACGTCAGTGAGCAGCTTTGTGTTGATTTCGGGAGGCGTCGGTAGGCTTGCGGCGTAGCTACGGGCTTCGGCTTCGGAGGCGAAGGGTGAGATGAGGTCGTAATCGATGCGGCGGCGGGCCAGGACGTAATACTCCGGGTGGAGGTGGAACGCGAAGTACCAAGAGCCGTTAATGAAGACGGCACGGCGGATGTCGAGCTTTTCGAGGATATAGGGCAGGTCGCGCTGGAAATAGCTAAGCGCGGTGATTTTGTGTGGGCTCTTGGCATTGACCTGGTCGATGATGGGCTGGACGGAACCCAGGGAGAGCATTTTGAACTGAGGCTGGTTTTCGAGCCCGAGTACGTACGGCTCTTTGGCGAGGCCGAGAATAATATTGCCCTTGGGCAGGTAGGTCTTGACGAGCTGCTTAAAGCGAGCCGGTGAGAGCTCGCGTGGGGCGGCGATGAAGGTGGCATTCAGCTCGCTTAAGGGCTTTTTCGAGCTAAAGGCGAGGTCGGTCCAGTCGAAGTTCACGACGAACCATCACGGTATTTGTCTTCAAATTTGGCAGCGAGACGGGCGATTTGTTTGGCCTGGTCTTTATAGAGGTTGGCGTTTTCGAGCGGTGTATGTTTGAGCTTGCGGTAATTCCAGACACTTAAGTCGGGTGAATCGAAAGGAATGCATTGGAAATGCAGATGATCGGGCACCGAGCCTTGGGCGTCGGTGCCGTCTTTTTGAATAATCTGCATGCCCTTGACGTCGTGAGACTCGCGGATGAGGCGTTTGGCAATATAAAAAAGCTTGCGCATAGTAGACCATTCAAGCTCAGTGAGATCCTTGGGCGAACGGATATGCCGGCGCGGAACCACGAGCAAATGGCCGTCAATATAGGCGTAGAGGTTGATGGTCATGACGACACCGTTTTCCTCGAAGAAGACGTACTTGGGGTTTAGATCGCAATAGACGCATTTTCCGACCGTTTGCCAGATGCCGTCATAGTTTTTAGTAAAACGCGCATCGCGATAGTATTCTTGCTTTTTTTGTTCGTCCGCGGGCGCCGGCACTGCTATCTCTCTTTGACCGGTTCTTTGCGCAGGTCGATGAAATCTTTGAAGACATCATAGAGATGACCGCCGATGGCTCGTTGCACGATTTTGGTGGTGGATACGGCTGTTGACTGGCGGTCGATCATGATAGCTTCGCCGCCGTATTTGATGACGGTTTTGTATTCTTTGGATTGTTTGTAATCGTCGGTCCAATCTTCACGGTCGGTGACGTAGACGTCGGGTCGCAGTAAGCCTAGCGACGGCTGGCAGGTTGGCTCGGGCAAGACGGTGACAAAATCGACAAACTTCAGGAACGTGAGCATTTCGCAACGCAGCTTTTCGTCGAGAATGGGTTTGTTGGGGCCCTTTAGCTTGCGAATGGCGGCGTCGGAGCTGACGCCGACCACCATGACGTCGCCGTAGCTACTGACTTGTTCCAAGTAACGGCAATGCCCGGGATGCAAGAGGTCCCACGTGCCGGCAGTGAAGACGATTTTTTTGTCGCGTTTTTTCAGTTCATCGTGCAAATTCATCAGGTCGCTTTGGGCAACTAAACGTTTTTTCCACGTTGTTTTGGTAACTGTCTGCGGCATGTTCCACCTGTTCTTAGCAGTATCATACCGGTTTCGCTAGACGCGCTGCAATCCTCTTTTGATCTGGCGGGGCGAGCGCAAGATGAAGCTGCGGGCGAGCAAAAGGTCTTTAGTACGGACAAAATGTTCGTTTTCGGGCAAAGATTCGTACGGATTGTGGCGCAGGAATTTATAGAGGTCGTACATGAGAAAGAGATCAACGAGCTCTTCGAGTAGATTGAGGCTGCGCGTGCCGGTGTGCAGGACCGGTTGCTGGAATTTGGCGGCGCCACGCTTATTGTAGCCGGACTGCAGGAAATATTTGCGGACGTGGTGCTCGGTTTTGTACTTTGAGTCGACAAGCAGGAAGGCGAGCGTGCGGGCGACATCGAAAACCGGGTGTCCGAAAGCGGTTTTTTCGAAATCGAGGATGCCTGAGACCTCGGGGCCGGCCGGGGTATCTTGGAAGAGAATATTGCCGCGGACGAAATCCATATGCAGCGGCTGCCGGTGCGGGAGCTGCTCTGTAATCTCAAGCACGCGCCGGAGCCTGTCGAGACGCCTGAGTGGTAACTCTATTCCGAGCTTGCTGTGAGCGGCAGATTGCACGGCGGCTTGCGCGAAGTAGCTCCGCATACGCGTTAGAATGGCCTGTAACTCAGCAGCGGCAAGTGGCAAGTTGTTTCGCGGCATGGCAACGAGTGCGGCGTGCATTTGGCTCATGGTGGCACCGAGGAGCATGAGGTGGTGACGGGTGTAGGCCTCCCAGGGGATGGTGAAGCCGGGTAGGTAGTTGTAGAGCGCTGCATATTTTATGCGGGTGGGTATTCTGAGTACCACGATATGCGTATCAGCAGGATGCCGGACCGGCAGGCTGCTAGCTGCGAGGTAGCTTGAGACCGCATTGGCGCTGCGGATGCGGCTTAGAATGTCGGCGTCCGACTTGTAGAGGATGAGATTCACCATGCGGCCGTCGGTTAGATGCGCTGGGTATGAGTGGTTACGGTAGCCTGTCTGGCACGCGAGATACCCGGCTGGTTTGGCGCCGTAGAAATTCAAGATTTGCGTCAACATATTTTCCGTCACGTCCAGAAGTATATCAGCAAACCATTCTCTTTACGGATGATGAGATTTGTTTTAATATATTGTTGCCTTTTGTAAATCGTATTTCTACGAGAACCGGGAGGGAGCACCATGTCGGGCTTGCCGTCTGGCGAAGATGCGGAGACAGACGCACCGGATTTGGATGCGCTGCAGAGGTTTGATGCGGTATACGAAGCCGCAAAGGCTGTTACCGGCAGGGAAATACCAAGGGTGGGCCAGTCAAGGATGCGCCCACAAGAGCGGGCGCTTGTGCTCATGGTGCGCGCATTGGCAGTTGCCGTTGCCGTGGGTGAAGTTGGCGACCGTGCGACGCACAGCAAACAAATTCTCTTTGAGCCGGCCGCAATCACCGGCATTCCAATCCAGACGCTGTATAATGCCGTGTCTGAGATGGAACGGCTTCTCGTTGGTCGGCCGGCCGAGCGGCAGGTGATTCTGGACGTCCTCGCTTGCTTGGATGACCAGCATATCAAGGTGGTTCTACCCGAGGCCTGGCGGGCGGCGATCGATTTCGCCTGGTAGCTCCGGATGCGACGGAAACATGGGCGCGGGGAGAATGGTGACTCCTCGGCCCTGAGCGACCCGGTAACGGATCGCTCTTCTTGTTTTTATGCAGTTCGTCAGGCCGTGCCGAAGCGCTGGGCTGCCCTAGCCTTAGCTTTGGCGGTTTCGACGTCGCGATCGCGGGGTTCGGCCGCGGTGACTAGCGAGCCAAGCAGGCGGCGTGCTACGGCTGCCGTGTCGTTCACGGCCTGCTCAAATGCGGCGGTATTGGCGGCCGAGGGCTTGGTGAAGCCGGACAGTTTGCGCACAAATTGCGTGGCTGCCGCGCGGATTTCGTCGTCCGTGGCTGGCGGGTCAAAGTTGTATAACACTTTAATGCTACGGCACATAGTCCCTCCGTGCGGGCGGTGTTATTTCTTGCTGGTGGCAATGGCCGAGATGGTGGCCGGAGCGTCAAGCTTAATACCGGGCCCCATCGAGGTGGTGACAGCCAGGCCGCGTACGTACGTGCCCTTGGCGGCCGAGGGCTTGGCTTGCAAAATAGCTTTGAGCAGCGTTGTGGCGTTGTCTTCGAGGTTTGCAGCGCTAAAGCTGGCCTTGCCAATGGCTTGGTGCACGATGGCCTGCTTGTCGATGCGGAACTCAACCTTACCGGCCTTGGCGGCTTTTACGGCTTCGGCCACATTGGGTGTAACCGTTCCGGACTTGGGGTTGGGCATGAGGCCGCGCGGGCCTAAGATCTTGGCAACTTTGCCGAGTGCGGCCATGCCGGCCGGCGGGGCAACGAGCAAGTCGAAATCGAGCTTGCCGGCCTCGATGTCGGCCAGCAGATCGATAGTACCGACACGGTCCGCGCCGGCGTCTTTCGCGGCTTTTGCCGCATCACCGTCGGCGTAAACTGCTACGCGCACGGTTTTGCCCGTGCCATGAGGTAGAGTCACGCTGGCGCGCACCATTTGATCGGCCTGGCGCGGGTCAACACCGAGATTAATGTGTAGCTCGACCGAGCTATCAAACTTGGTGACCGAGGTTTGTTTGGCAAGCTCCAGCGCTTCCGTGAGGGCATAGGCCTTGTCTATATCAATCAATTCAGCGGCTTTGCGGTACTTTTTGCCGTGCTGATGGAGCGGATTGGGCATTTGGCGCTTGGGCGCTTTAGGCTCGGCGGCTGCGGCCGCTTCGGCCTCGGCGTGATGCTCCTTGGCTTCCTGTCGCGCTTCCTCGGCTTCGGCTTCGCGCACGGCTTTGGCGCTACGCCTGCCGGCTTTGGCTATGTCTCTCTCGACCGGCTTTGGGGCCTTGGTGTCTTCGATTGGTGTGTCGTCTTCGGCCTCGGCCGATTTAATTTCCTTGACCTCTTTGGAGCCGGGTTTGTCGAGTTTCTGATCTTCGGCTGAGGCTACGGTATCGGCAGTAAGCTCAATTTCTGGCTCGGTCTCTTGGACCTCGGCAATCTCGGCCTGCATTTCCTCTTCAGCCTTAATGTCTTCGGTTTTCTTGGTCTGTGCCATGATTAGTCCTCCACCTCAATGCCCATACTGCGGGCTTGGCCGGCAATGATCTTTTGTGCAGCTTCGGGGTCGTGGGCGTTCATGTCGCTTTGCTTCTTCTCGGCCAGATCGGCAACTTGCGCGTGGGTGAGCTTACCGACCTTGGTCTTGTTGGGCACACCCGAGCCTTTATCTACGCCGGCGGCTTTGCGGATTAGATTGGCGGTCGTTTCGCCCTTGTAGGTGAAACTAAAGGTGCGGTCTTCGAAAATTCTGACGCGCACACTCAAAAGCTGGTCACCGAGCTCGCGGGTCTGCTCGTTGAAGGTGTTAATGAAGTCCATCATGTTGACGCCGTGGGCGCCGAGTGTGGACCCGACTGGCGGCGCTGGGGTGGCTTTGCCGGCCGGCACACGGAATTTGATATTGGCCCTTACAGGCTTGGCAACTTGGGCCATAGAGTTCTCCTAGTGGTCAAATGGCCGTTGTGTGGCCTCCCACGATTACGTTAGCTTTGTAATAGTAACAGATTGAGTGTTGTTTGGGAAGGGTTTGTGGTTCGTTTGTTATACTAGCTCGTACCCGCAAAAATCACGCTTCGGATTGAGGACGATGCGAATGAGAGCATGCCAACGCGGCTCGGCGCGACCGGGTCAGACTGTGGATGACGGCGTACGCGGTATTGCGTATACCATCATGGGCGACCCGATTGTGCCCGGGCTCCAGATAACGCGGCTGGAATTTGGTCCGGGCGCGGAGCTTCCGCTCAGGAAGCTTGAACTGGCGGGTGAAGAGACCCTTCTCGTCGGACTTACCGGCTTGATGGTAGTGACCGAGGCGGACGAGGAGTCTCCACTGGGCCCAGGCGATGTCATCGTGCTTGACCGTCACACCATCTGGGGCATCAGGAACGCGGGCGATGACCCGGCTGCAGTACTTGTCCAGCAGCCGGCGGAGAGTTTGCCGGTGGCGCGGCCCATGCCAATGTGAGCCTCGGTGTGTGCTTTAGCCGGAGGCACCCCTGATCGCGGGGTGCCTCCGGCTGGCAAAAAATACTTATCACGGTCATGTGAAACTTACATTTATGGCTGTTATAGAGATTATTGGTCTTTTGTGAAGCCTTTTCGCACTGGAATCAGCGTGCGCGTTGTGGGGACTGTTGAAATTTTGCTACGATTAAGCCAATAAGCCATGAATGCAAAATCATTAGGCTACAAACTTCTGTCATTCAACGCGGTACTCAGTTGGGCCGTTGTGATACTTGGATTGGTTGGATTGGGCTTGGCATCGTTTGCTGTTGTCGGGCTCGTCGGCATACCGTCGGTTCAAAAATGGCTGCTACCTTTTCTCGCTTATCTTGCCATCTCGTTTTTGCTTTTAGTCGACGGTGTTATTCTGAAGCGCGTTCGTTCGGCTCCATCGGCTGCTTTTACCTATTTTGCAGGCACCCGGTTTGTTTTAGCTTTGGTTATTGCCGCATATGGATATCTGCAAGCCGGAAATTTCAATAGTGCCTACCTGTTTCCGGTCCTGGTAGTTGCGTGGGCCTTGTTTGTTTTGGCGACCGCCTACTCTTTGTTCAAAGACAACCGTGTGGTACTCAAACTAGCTATGGTTTTGCTTGCCTGTGTTTGTGCTATCGCAGTAAGTGGATATGTGGTTGCGGTCATATCGGGATATGTCGGCGCTGCTTCCGGTAAGCGTACGGATGCCCAGACTTCGTACGATTTTCAACTCTTACGCCAAGATATCCAATCCGATGCTTTACAGAACAATGGTATGTTGCCGGCCGCGGACAGCCTAAAATCCATCGCACAGGCCGGTTTTTATAGCCAGTCCGCGCATGTCGCGCTGAGGGTAGCCAAATATACGTACATACCGCTGCAAAATCAGGGCAAGTTCGAGCTGTGCGCTACCTTTTACACGGATACCATGGGGAACTATCAACCTCAGTTGTCCGGCGGCCTGTCCGATGATGAAAGCTTTCATCACGCCGGCTACCAGTGCATTATCTATCTCGCCAATAGTTAGGTGCTCGGCAGATGCTGTTGAGCTTTATGGCCAGAATCGAAATTGTTGGGGCAAATCCTTATGTGTCCGTGTCGGTTGAGCAGGCGGAGAGGCTGAAGGCCGATTGGCGCAAACCAATGCCGGTACTGGTGCAGGTGAATGGTGAACCTAAGCCGCCGTGGAGGATAAACATGATGCCGCGCGGGGATGCGAGTTTTTATTTGTATCTGGCGGGGATGGTGCGCAAGGCTTCTGGGACGAAGGTTGGCGATACGGTGCAGGTTGAAGTGGAATTTGATGAAGATTATCGTGGCGGCCCGACAGACATGCCGGAGTGGTTTGCGGAAGCGCTTGAATCCGACGATGTGGCTATGACCTCGTGGCTGGCGCTATCGCCCAGTAGGCAAAAAGAGGTCGCGCGATACTTGGCCAATTTGAAGTCGGACGAGGCGAGGGCGCGTAATTTGGCCAAAGCAATGGAGATGCTTGGCGGCAAAGCCGGCCGGTTTATTGCTCGCGATTGGAAAGACGGGAAGTAGGCTGTGAGCGTTACCGCTCGAAAACCTCGTACTCGCCTTCTTTTAAGGCGTAAATCGGCAGCGAGGTATCATCATACTTTTCCAGCTTGTCGTGCGCCTGCTGCCAATTAACCGGTCCACGGGGGTCGGCATCGCCGAAGTTAGCCAGGTAATGTGGTATGAACTTGATTGGCAGAATTCCAAGACCGTCAAGGCATTTGCGCCAGTCGGATGACCAGAACTGCGCTGCCAGCACGTCGGAGCTGGCCGAGCCGGTGGCGACGACTTTGCCCTCGAAGAGCTTTGTCAGGTCAAATTGGCTCATCCAATACTTGAGCAAGACATCGTCACCGCTATTGAAGTAAATAACATCGGCGGCTGCGCACTGATCTTCAAGATTGTCAGGCACTGCAAGTTCAAAGCTTGGAGAAACACCGTTTGGCATGTCTTCAGCGATTGTGCCCGCATAACCCTTGAACCTAATATTCCAATATTCCCGCCCTTCCGCAAAGCTGCAGATGACGAACTTCGGATGACTACCCAGGTCTTTTACGAGCTCCCGGTGAAATTTTCGCTTGAGCTCGTGTAGTGGGTGGCTCTGCCGGAATCCGGAATTTAGCACATATTTCGTCATGGCCGGAATTATGCCGTTGCTAAGGAATAGCTAAATCTTCTTAACCTGGAGCGAGTCGAGCTCGACTGGGGTTTCTCGGCCGAACATGTTGACGAGGACCTTGATTTTACCCTTGTTTTCGTCGATTTCGTTGACCATGCCGTCGAAGCCTTTGAACGGACCGTCGGTGATGTTGACTGCCTCGCCGACCGAGAAGTCGATGTTGAATTTGGGCTCTTCAACGCCCATGCGCTTTTGGATATGTTTAACTTCATCCTCGGAGATCGGGGTGGGCGTGGTGCCGGAGCCCACAAAGCCGGTGACGTTGGGCGTATTGCGCACGACATACCAGGAATCTTCAGTGACGTCCATTTGCACGAGCACGTAGCCGGGGAAAATACGGCGTTCCACGATGCGGCGGCGGCCGTTTTTGATCTCGATTTGATTCTCTTTGGGCACGATGACATCAAAAATTTTGTCAGCCATGTGCATGGTTTCGATGCGTTGGCGCAGGTTTTCTGCCACGCGGTCCTCGTAGCCGGAGTAAGTGTGAATGACGTACCAATGTTTGATGGCGGAATGAGCCATGGGTTGTAAATTACGCTCCAATTAATTTTTGCACGATCGACTGGAACACGTAGTCGAGCGCACCTAAGAATATTGCGAGTACGGTCGAGAAAACGATCACGAGAAAGGTCAGCCGGATCGTCTGCTGGCGATTGGGCCAGGTGACTTTGGCGAGCTCGGCGCGGGAGGCGGCGAGGTAGTCCATGAGCGGTTTCATCGAGCGGCTCCTTGGCTTGACCGGGTTAGAGGTCAAAATTAAAAAACCTTGCGGCTTTGTCAATAGTTTGCCTGATTTGAGCATAAAAGTCAACGAGTTTATGGTATACTCCTGAAGCCTAACCGAATGTTTCCGCGGTCTTGCGGACGATCATGGAAAGGAGTGATGAGATTGCGGGCAATGCAAGCTGCGATCTCCCCCGATGCTCCGCTTGGAGCGTTGGGGCCGCAAAATCTGACAAGCACTTCCGGCAACTACGAACGCCTGGCGGAGCGGTGGAGCGATCCCGGGGCGACTCCGGCTCAGCTGGCTGGCCTTCTCGATGAGGCTTGTGCCCTTCCTATCCGGCTCGCCGCCCAACATTTCTGGACTCCTGGGCTTGCTTCGTGCATGCTGTTTGTCATTAAAGTGGCAATGTGCACAGGGCTGCCGCCAAACAGCTCCCAGCCGCTGGGGCCGGACGGCGGCATTATCACCTGGACCGAGACCCATCGGAGGCTCGCGCGGACCGCACTCGAGCATTTGTGCGAGCGCGTGTTCCGTGTCACAGAGCGCGACGGCGAACTGTTTGCGTGCCTCGTGGCCGATATCAAGATTGTCGAGGCGCTCATCCAGGTGTTCCGGGTGGTCCGCAATGAGGACAGCGGGCATATCTTCTTCCCTGGTTTGCTCGACATCGAGGACGATGAGCGAAGGCGTGCGGCACACACCTTCGCGATCGCACTGGCTCAGCATAGCCTCGGGTATTCCCTTCGAGACGGACGCAAGGACGGAATACTTCTGGCCCAGTACCAGTCGCACCAGCGGGATTTCCTCGACATGCTCTGGGCAACCAATGCATTGACCTGGTTGCTTAAAGAGCAGCGCTACCGGCTGCTCACACCCGGGGGCTGGGAGTGGCTGCGTGAGCTCGCCTGTCTGCCGGGACCCGGCCAGACCGAACCCGTCGATGAGCCGAAAATGGCCGAGCTCCTCGGACGTTCAGGGGCCATCCTGTACTGCGCGCTGGATCGTCAGCGAACAACAGCTATCGCTCTGGGCGCCCGGCCGGACTGAGCCGGACGAGTCCGTGCGGTTATGCGCTAGGGTGACAGCCGTGGTGGCTGTCACCCTAGCGGGGATAATGCATTAATTCTTAGGAATCGTGAGCCACGGAATAGCGAGAGCGGCGGCGATGAGGAATGACGTGAGCGCCACAATAAGCGTGAGCGGGCCGCGGCGGGCGGCAGTGGCGGGTTGGCCGGTAAGGAGCGCCGGCGCGGTTTCGCGGTCTTCGATAGTAACAAGCTTGCGATAGAGCGCGGTCCACCAGGAAGCGGTGCCGGCACCGAATAAGGCGCCGGCCAGCCATGCCAACAGCCCAATTACTATAACTGTCTCCGGTTGCCAGATGGACGGCACAGTCACAATGAGACCGACGGCAATGACGGCCAGGGGTAGGGCTAAAATGAGCTCGAGAATGAGCATTACGAAGCGCCAACCGATGAGCTCCAGGCGGTGGCTAAACAGCCTCCAGCCGAGTTTAGCTGCCGGCAGCGGTGCCTTGTTGGTGAGCGTGAGGGCGACGCCGCTGATGCCGCGGGTGAGCGCCAGAGCAGTGGCGGCATAGAGCAATAAGAGGAAGATGATAAACAAAGCTGTCAGTTGGAGCTCTGAGCTGACCGGCCACGTACCGCCACCGGTGAATACAAGGGCTGTTACTGTGGCAAATATGAGCAGCTCAGACAGCCCAAAGCCGAGATCGAGCGCCAGGCGACGGCTAAACGTGTTGATACCGACGCCGACTTGCTGGCCGAGACCGACCGGCCTGGCGTCAGCCTCGCGGGCAAGGCCGTAGATTATCGCGGTATGGCCAATGCTGCGGCCGATATAATAGATTGCTGCCAGCACGACTACTTCAACCCAAAGGCGCGGACCGGCCGTGACAATCCCCGACGCCATACGCGGCAGGCCGCCGGTGTACATGAGCCAGACTAAATAACCGCAGGCCAGACCGATAACAGCCGCTGCGGCCGCGGCCAAGGCCAACCAGTGCAGGCGAGCCCGGGCACGCAGGCTGGCTTTGGTAATAGGGCCGAAATGCAGCGGCGCTACGCCGACTTTGTGGGCCGGCGGCCGATGAGGTTTGGGATCATGGGCGGGCTTTGGTAGTGCCAGGTCGGTGAGGCGGCGAGCCGGCGTGGCAGTTTCGGCGGGAGTAGTCTCGTTGGCTGAGCTTTTTGCCTCGGCAACGTGCTTGCGGCGCCGAAGCTTGTGGATTTTGGGCTGCTTTGGCTCGGGTGCCTGCGTCGCAGTAGCGGTCGGTTTTGGATCCGGCGGCGGCCCGGGGGTTTGCGGTGACACAGCGAATTTAGCTATGGCCGGCGACGGTTTGATATCAGCCACGGATTTTAGCGGCGCATCGAGTTGAACACTGCGAGGTCGCCCAGGCGGCCGTTTCTTAGTAATGCGTGACGCTTTGGAAGTGCTTGTTGGTGCCCCGCCGGTTTGACTGGTTGTGGTTGGTGCGGCTGCCACAACTGATTCCGGAACCATTTGGCCACAATTAATACAAAAGTGCTGATCTTGCACCGCAATAATCTGATCTGAATGGCAGTTAGGACAGGTCATCCTTAGTGATATTTAAGCACTACCGGGAGCGATACTCAATGCGGTTATGCTTCGAAGTTTTCCCATGCTATCCCCTGTTTTGTTGGTGGAAATTCCAATGAGTAGCGGATGGCGATTAGGATTTTGTCTAAACTGTGCGACTCGGTCTAGGCCGGTCGGTTGATGAGGTAGCTGGCTAAGCGGCTGAGTTCGCCTTCGACCGAGGCAGAAAACTCCAGCTGGGGCAACACCGCTAGGGCCTGGTCGATGCGCTCCCCGGCCAGGTCTTCGGTGGCTTTGCGCGCGCCACAACGTTCGTAAATCGTGCGTACTGTGGCCAAGTGGTGGTAACCTGCCTTGGGGTTTCCGGCAATGGTCTCGAGTATCCGGCGATCGGCCGGGTCGGCTCGGTGTAAGGCGGTCATATGTAAGACCGTGCGCTTGCCTTCGCGCAGATCGGAGAGCACGGATTTGCCGAGCTGCTGTTCGTTGCCGAAGGTACCGAGCAGGTCGTCGGCGAGCTGAAACGCTACGCCCAGAGGCTCGGCAAAGTCCGGAATGTGCCGGATAGCGGCAACTGGTGCGCCGGCCAGCAGTGCGCCCATGAGGAGCGGGGCGCGAAAACTGTAGGCTGCGGTTTTGGCCTGGTAGAGCTTGAGCAGGCGTTCCGGTGTAATCTCGGTCGCGTCTCTTGTGGGCATGAGCACGTCGAGCGTCTCGCCGGCAAATACCTCGAAGTTGGCATCGATATTGGCGCGGGCGGCGGCGAGGCGCGCGCTTTCGGCAAACGGCGACGTGAGAATGAGCTCGGTAGCGAGATTGGCGTTAATGTCGCCGGCGATGAGTGCCATGGCGTCGGCCAGGTGCCGGCCGCCGGCAATGCGCTCTTTGGTAAACTGGGCGCGGTAAAGGCCGGCAATATTTGGGCCGCCGTAACGTACGAGATCGCGGTCGATCAGATCATCGTGAATGAGCCAGGCGTTGTGGTAGAGCTCGGACGCAATCGAGGTTTTCAGAAGGGCTGGCTCGTACTCAGCCGGTCCATCGCTGCCGGTATAGCTGAGGTAGACCAGATATGGCCGCAGCCGTTTACCGCCGCGGGCCAAGAAAGCCGACAAGTGTCTGAGCAACTCGCCGTAGGCCGGGTCAAATTCAGCTGCGGCAGCGGTGCGTTCGGCCATCACCGCCACCAGCTCGGCGTTAAAGCGCTCTCGGAAGTCGGCCAAATTCAGCGGCGCACGCGTCATGTGGCTGCGACCGGAGCTGGTTTCGCGGCTACGGGGTCTTCTGAAGCCTGGTTGGTTTGAGGCAGTGTGAGCGTAAAGGTGGAGCCGTGGTTAAGCTTGGAGGTGAAGGTAATGCGGGCGCCTAGTTTTTCGGCCAGTTTGTGGGTGATGTAGAGGCCAAGGCCGGTGCCACCGGTGGCCCGGGTGCGGTAGTCCTCGGAGCGGTAGAATTTGGTGAAAATCATGGGTTTGTCGCTGGCCGAGATACCAATGCCGGTATCGCTGACGGCAAACTCGAGACCGGTCTTGGCACGTTTGACAGACAGCGTAATGCTGCCTTTGGGTGTGTACTTGATGGCGTTGGTGATGAGGTTTTGCAGGATTTCGCGGAGCTCCATTTGGCTGGTAACGATGCTTCCCAAATCCGGCTCAGCCTCAAGCTCGAGCTTCAGGCGCTTGGCCCGGGCCTGATCGTGGTAGTCGCGAACGAGTTGCTCGGCGACACCTCCGACATCAACGAGGTCGTGGCTGAGGTTGAGCTGGTCGCGTTCGGCTCTGGCGAGCGTTGAGAGGTCTTGAATGAGTTGGCTTAGGAACACAATGTTGTTGTGCGATTCGTCGAGGAGCGGACGGATTTTGGCCGGCAATTTGGCAAAACTGGGCAACATGGCAGTGGAAAGGTTGGCCTCAGCGATGGCGAGTGGAGTGCGTAATTCGTGCGAGGTGACGGCAATGAATTCGCTGCGTTCCTCGTCGAGTGATTTTTGCTTGGTGATGTCGCGGAAAACCACCATGTAGCCGCCGCGGTGATCGGTGCCGGTGCCGAAAGCCCGGACCGGCGTGAGTGTGAGGTCGAGGATGATGTTGGACCCATCGGAGGCATGGTAGGTGAGATCCCCGCGACTGAGCGGCCGATCCCCGTGGGCGATGAGCTGAAGTATGTTTACTCGGTGGTCGTGGGCATCGTGTAAGGGCAAAACGTTGCTAATAGCAAGGCCGGCGATCGACCGGTTGGTATTGAGGAGCTCGAGGGCGGCCGCGTTGTAGAGGTAGATTTTGCCGTGTTCATCAATGGCTAGGACGGCGCTTGAGATGCTATTAATGAGCGCGAGCAGGCGCTGGCGTTCGCCTTCGGCCTGACGACTGAAGCGATCTTCGAGCATAAAGCTAAAGAGGAGCAAAAGTGTCAGTTTCACGACGAGTCCGGCGCCGGTGCTGGTTGCCGCCGGGCTGACATGAATTTGCCAGACGATAACGCCCATGGCCAATTGGCTACTGATGGCAAAGGAAAAGCCGGCCAGCCCGTAGTTGCTAATGAGGGCGGCGATGAGCAAAAAGACCAACGGGTAGTAGGTACTCTCGAGTCCGCCGGTCAATACGATGAGGCCAAAAACGAACAAGTGATCGATGGCCAGCGTATTCATACGTGATGTGAATACGGCAGCGCCGGTGCGCGGCCGTAGATAATGGGCCAGGTTGTAGAAGATGCCAGCCCCGAGCAACGTCAGCAGCATGATACTCGTCGGGTTGTGGCTGAACGGATAGGTTAGGAGTACGAGCGCGATGCACACCCAGCGCATGGTGCGGGCGGCTACGTCATATGATTTCATGACTCCAGCAGTGACTTGAGTTTTTGTAAAGCTTCTGGCGAGAAGAGGTCGGTGAGCTCGCCGTCCTCAACCCATTCGTGGTATTCGAGCTCGGTGTTTACTTTGCTTTCTTTGTCGCTAGGTTTATCTTCAGGCGCCTCTGATTCGGCCTTGGCAGCCTCGACCGGTTTGAATGAATAGCGTACCCGGTATGAACTGCCGGATCTGGCTAGTGTAAAGTGCTCGGCCGGCTCAAAGCCGACAATCTCATATTCGGTCCACTCTCCATCCTGGTTTTGGTTCTTGTAAATTGTGCCAAGTTTGGGCGGCCGTTCGTTGGCTTCTTCATCAGCAATAGCGTCAATCCATTTGGCAGTATTCGAGGGATCAAGCGTGTAATCGAAAACCGTGGCGGCCGGCCGGTCGATTGTAATGGTGAGTGTGTGACTGTGAATCGGCTCAGGCTCGGGTTCATCGGCTGGGGTGGGTGGAATGGTGCGGCGCGGATGACGCAGCCAGCGCCAGGCAAAGAAACCGCCGACCAATATCACGACGATGACGCCGAACCACCACAGCCAGGCCCATGAGCTGTCGCCCGTGAGCTGGTACGGGCTACCGTCGGCCTCACCTTGGATGACTTGGAGTGTACCTTGGTCTGAGGCCGGGGCCTGGAGCGCGTTTGAATTGGGTGCGGTGAGGCCGTTTGAAGCACCGGTGGCTGATTGCAGCGGATTATTGCCGGCCGGCTGGAGTGTGGCACTGTCCGCACTGGAACCGCCGGTGGAGGTACCGGAGCTGGCTGCCGGTCCAAGCCCGGCGGCTGATGCACCTTGATCCACTGCTACATCGGCCAAGCCCGCGGCCGGTATAAGCGCAACGATTGAAGCAAAGCTGATTGCGATAAGTGTGCGCCGAAGCATAGTGGTATTGTATCTGCTCCGAGGCCCTGCGACAAACGATATGGGGGTCATGCGCGAGGAATATAGGGTTGATTTTTTTGATGAGATGTTTTATTGTTAGGTATCCCTGCTGCGCGAACGGAGTAGCAGGATGCAAACCGTACGACCAAACGAAGGGGCGGGAATGAAGCATTTTCTGATGGAGAACTTTCCCCTCATGTACTGGAGCAATCTCGAGGCCAAGGCTGGCGCGGTGCTATGCATCGTTCTCGGAGCTGCGGCCGCCACCGAGGCATTGCGACAGCGCAGGCTGTGGACAAAGCGCATCGCGACGCTGGTCTGGTTCGCGCTCGCGGCCGCCGAGGTCACGATCGCGCTCTTCGAGTTCACGAAGGACGTGGTGACACTCCTGCTGACAGCCGTGTTGATCATGGTGCTCATGGTGCACGGGATCAACAGCTTTATGGCCGAGCGCAACGGCAGCGCGAAGAGCCGCCGCAAGGCCATGACTCTGGGCTCGCTGGCGGCTGCAATCGCGGTCGAGCTAGTAATGCTGATCGCGTGCCTGTGGTACGTATTCAGTGCCCTGCACTGGCCGTCGTGGACCATGACTGTCCTGGACTGGGTGGACAACTATGTCTTCTGGTTCATGGCCGCCGCTGCGTTCGCGTACATGGTGTGCTGGCTCGGGCCGGTACTTCTCGGTGAACGGCACCTCAAGGAGTGGTGGACTCGGGACATCTATCAGCCGCTACGCTGGGGCCTGGTCGCCGCCGGCGTTTGATTATCGAGCCCGGCGGGAGTAACGGAGCATGCCTGCTCCCCTCCCGCCGGGCTACGAGGTTTCATGCTGTTTGCATGAATATGCGAGGTATGGTACAAACGCGACACAGGCGATGACGCAGCTGACACTGCCGAGCTAAGAGAAGAACGCCGCGGTTGCGGTTATTAGAACTCTTCGGGTGCGCCCGTTACTGCGCAACGCCGCTATGCGGCGACCAAGGCCGGATCGGCAACGGTTTGGTGAAGCAAGGTGGCACCACGATTGTATTCGTCCTTGCACGTTAGTTCTAAGCTTTGGCTTAGGGCTGCGAGCGGGATTTTTTTAATGGCTGGAGGAATGTATGGCAGAGGATGTGTTGGTCCGGGATTTAAAAGAACATGCCGGTAAGAACGTGAGCGTGCGCGGCTGGCTGCACAAGCGTCGTGATTTGGGCGGTATTGTGTTTGTGGTGTTGCGCGACCGGAGTGGCCTAGTACAGGCGGTTATTCATAGTGCAGATGAGCAGGCCAAGCTGGAGGGCTTGTACAACGGAACGGTGCTGGGGATTGCGGGCCAGGTCGTGGACGAGCCGCGGGCAGTCGGCGGCGTGGAACTGCACGAGCCGAAGCTTACAATTATTACTCCGGTGAGCGAGGTGATGCCGGTGGAGATCGATAAACCGATTGACCACCGCTCGGAGAATTTTGACACCTTGTTTGAAAACCGGGCGCTTAATTTGCGCAACGTGGATGAGCAGCGGGTGTTTCGTGTGCGGGCGGCGCTTAACCGCTATATCCGCGAATTTCTGACTGAGCATGAATTTGTGGAAATTCAGACGCCCAAGCTGCTGGCCGGCGCGACTGAAGGCGGCGCTGAAGTGTTTAAACTCGATTATTTTGGCCAAGAAGCGACACTCGCGCAAAGTCCACAGCTATACAAGCAGATGATGGTGGGGGTGTTTGAGCGGGTATTTGAGATTGGGCCGGCGTTTCGGGCTGAGCCGTCGGTGACCACGCGGCACATGAGCGAAGTGACCATGCTCGACATTGAGTTTGGGTTCATCCGCGACCATGAAGAAGTGCTTGATATGGTGCAAGACATGACGTATAGCGTTATTACCCGGGTCTACCAGGAGCACGGCGGCGATTTGAAAGCGCTCAAGGCACCTGAGCTTGTGCTAAAGCCGAAATATCCGCGGTATTCAATGGATGAGATTCATAAAATGTACCAAGAAGCGACTGGTACTGATGTGTCAACCGAGCTTGATTTGACGCCGGATGAGGAGCGCTGGATTTGCGAATACACCCGTGACCACGAGGGTTGCGAGGCCGTGTATGCGACTGGGTTACCCAAGAGTAAGATGAAGTTTTACCACATGGCCTCAGAGGATGGCAAAACCGCGAAATCGGCCGACCTCTTGTTTCGCGGGGTGGAGATTGCGACTTGCCCGCAGCGGGAGCACCGGTATGAGATCTTGATTGAGCAAATGAAAGCGGCCGGGCTTGATCCTGACGCTCCGGGCAATCGCTATTTTGTGCAGGCGATCAAATTTGGTTTGCCGCCCCACGGCGGCTGCGGGTTTGGCATCGACCGCTTGGTGGAGAAGGTTTGTGGCCTGGGGAACGTCAAAGAAGCCACATTGTTCCCGCGTGACACGAAGCGGCTGGCGCCGTAATAGAGCCGGATTGCCGGCACCTAGCCAACGTGTGTATTCAGGAGCCGACCGATGAAATAGGTGGCGCCGGCGGCGAGAATGAGTACGATGAGCTGGCGTAAGGCGGACCTGACCGGCTTGCCGGTAGTTGTTTGACCGAGATAGCCGCCGATGCCCAAGGCTGCAATGATCGCCAGGCTAAACGATGTCATTGCGGCGGTGGCTCCTGTGGCAAAGAACCAGGGTAAAAGCGGCACGAGTGCGCCAAGCGAGAACATGATAAAAGACGATAAGGCTGAGCCCCAGGGTGAGCCTAGTTCGTCGGGATTAATGCCAAGCTCGCTGCGGGCATAAACCGTCATGGCCTTGTCGGGGTCACGGGCAATTTCTTTGCCGGCGATAGCGGCGGTTTCAGCCGTAACACCGTCTGAGACGAGGAGCTCTCGTAAGGTGGTGCGCATGATGTCTGGGTCGCGTTGTAGTTCCTCGCGTTCGGCTGTCAGGACGCTTTCGAGAAGCTCTGCCTGGCCACGCATGGAGATATACTCCCCCACAGCCATTGAACAGGCGCCGGCGATGAGGCTGGCGAAGCCGGCAATGCGGACAATGTCGGCCGACGTGCCGGCGCCGACAACGCCCAAAATCAATGATACGTTGGTAACCAGGCCGTCGCTGACTCCGAGTAGGGCGGCGCGGGCGGTGCCGCTTTGGGCACGCTCAATACGCTTACGGTGCGCTTCGTGCGGGCGGCGCAATTGTTCTTCCATGTAGGGTATTATACCGGGCAGGCAGTGCTACCACCAATGGTCGGACGGGTAGTACTTACGGGCGAGCGGGCCGGTAAGACGCGTGATTTCGGCGATTTCGTCCGGCTCCAGGATGCGGCGCCAGCGGTCGAGGTTTTTGGCTGAGTCGCGGCGCAACACGTGGGCCTTATTGCCGGTTGGGTCAATCGGATTACCGGCCCGCGTATGCCGATCGATGGTGGCGCGGACTTTGGACGTAAACTCGAGGCCAAGCTCCTGATAGAGCGCACGAAACCCGCTCGTGGGGTTGAGCGACAAGTCTTCGTGCCTCACCATGATCATGTCGGGATTGTCGCGCAAAAAGGCATCGAGCACGGTGTAGATAGCAAGCCAGAGGTAGCTCCATTCTTCGATCTCAGTGAGGTTTTCGATAGTTAGGCCGCCGAGCACCGGCCCAAGGTAGCGATCCATGAGATTCGTCTGGTCGGTGAGCTCGTGGAGATTGTAACGCCAGCCGAGCCGCTTGTAGCTCGCAATCGTGGAGGCAGGATGACGCACAATGATAACCGTTTGCATGCTGAAATGTCGCTGCAGGTACTGGGACGCAAAGCAGGCCATCGGATCTTTGACCAGATAGCGGTGCTTAAACGGATTGGCGGTGTCGAGCTGGTACTGGAGTTGCGGCTTAGAGCGGAAGAGCACGCGGGCGGCCCGTTTGGCGGTCGAGGGCTGGGCGTCGCGGTAGGGGTTAATCCTAAACCGGGAGCGGCCGGTTAGCAGGCCTTCGATGACTTCGTCGTAGGCCCGCACGTCGGCGCTGTTACTATCGTCAAGATAGGCGAAGGCCCGGTCGATACCCTCGATGCCGATTTCTTTATTAAACGGCTCTGAGAGATATATAACTTCGCGCGGCAAGGCAAGCATTTGTCCAACGAACGTAGTGCCGCTGCGAGGTGCACCGGTAATCAGAATGGGTGTGGTAATAGCCATAACTTTATTATCCGCTGGAATCTGGGGATAATCTGAGAGGGCCAGTAAGGCTTAATCTCCGAACCAGGTCCAGGTGGGCGCGGAGGAATACGTAAGGGTAATAGCCTGGCCGGCGGGGAGACGGATGCTGCCTGTTGTTAGGCCGGTTGATGCACCGCCAACAGCAATAGCACTTACGCTACCACCCAAAACGTAAACCGTGCAGTCGACGTTAAATGGGTTCGTGAGCGGTGTTCCTGAGGCCGGAACTGTGGGCGCTGATAGTGAACCAACGGGGTTATAGCCCAGATTCTGCGCAATTTTACCATTCGTGCCGGTGACGCCTGAGAGGTTGCCAATGGCCTGGTTAACGTTGCCGCGAAGATCATTGCCGGTGATGGCGAAGTTGTCGGTGGCGCCGGAGTCAAAGTTAATGCCGTTGCTTTGGGTGGTGCCTTGCTGCCAACCGTTGCCGATGCGGCAACTCTCGACGGTAAGACCCATGACGCCGGCTGTAACCTCGATGCCGGAGCGGGTGTTGGTGGTGGTGATAGAGTTGGCAATGATGTCGCAGCCGGTGATACCTATGTCGGAGCCGCCGGCGAGGCGCAAACCCGCCAGGCCATTGTGTAATATTTTGCAGCCCACAAAGCGAAAGCCCTGGATGAGGCCGGTGCCGCCTTGCTCGATTAGTACGCCATAATTTGTGGCGCTGCCGGCCCAGCAGTTTACGAACGCCAGGCCGACCACGTCTCCCCCGTTCGCGCCGGTGAGCTTGACGGAGTTGTCGCTGGCGGTGTCGAATTCGGCTGTGGTAAAGAAGCCCCAGCGACATTGCCGACCAGTGGACGGCGCCACCAGGAAGCCTTCGCCAAAGTGCAGGAAGTCGCAGTTTTGGATAACGAAGTTCTCGCCGCCGAGCCACTGCAGGCCGGGGTTCGAGTTGGCAACGTTGGGGTTGTCGGCCGCGATGTTATTCAGATAGCAGTCGTAGCCGGCGCCGAGGTCGGATTCGAACACGAAGGCGCTTTCGGAGTTATCGCGGATATCGGAATCGCGAAAAAAGGTTTCGGTACAGTTGAGTATGTGAACGGCCCGGTAGCCGTGCTCAGCGCGTACCCGTACGATCCAGGTTTTGAACCCGAGCCAGACCTTGATCGCGGTGCCGGCCGTGCGTTGGGTGGCGGCGTCAAACAGAATGTCCTCGATGCGGACGTGCGCGATCGTGTCGGTGCCGTCGCCGACCTGGAGCATGGTGACTGTGGTAGCGGAAGAGGTAGTTTTTATGACCGAAGCGCCGGCACCGGCGCCCACGAGACCAATGTCGTCGCTGGTGATGTTGAGTTGCGATGAAATCATGTAAATGCCGGGCGGCAGATACACAATGCCGCTGCCGGAACCTTGGCAGGCATTAATGGCAGCTTGAACGGCGGCCGTGTCGTCGGTGGCGCCGTCGCCGGCCGCACCATAGGCCTTCACGTCGTAAACTTGCCCGCCTTTATCAAGTAGCGGGGCGGTCAGCGTGCCAGTTTTGGTTTGGCTTGAGGTTAGGTCAACGAAGTTTTGGGAAATTGAGCCGGTGCCGCCTTGGTTGATAGGTAGCGCTGCAGTTAGGTGCGTGCCGGTAATCGTGGGGACGGCGGCTGTGCCGCCGAGGTCGCCGGCAAGCTGGATGACACCTTTGGTACTGGTTGTGGCATCACTGGATGACGGCGGTGTGGCCCAGCTGCCGTCACCGCGCAGAAAAACGCTGTTTGTGGCTGAGCCACTACCAAGTTCTGAGGTTTTAACCGTGCCGTCGCTATTGTGAGCGACGGACAAAAAGTCGTTGAGGATATTACCCCAAGTACCGTCGTCTGAGCCCGGAGTTGGCAGTCTCGACATAAATTAGCTCACACTCACTATCATGCTTGTGTTCAGTTTAGCATGCCGCAAGCTGGGCGATAATTGCGTTGGTCGCGAAACGGTGAGCGCCCGGGGATCGCCCGGGCGGTCTCACCATTTCGCAGGTGGCGCCTTAGCTTAGGCAGCCGACGCGCCACCTGAGGCACCGGTAGAGGTTGAGGAACCCGAGGGCGTCGAAGGTAGTCTCCGAGTTAGTCGCGATTATCCCGTTGTACTCAAGTGGTGTTAGACTCGAGTGCTTGAGCTTCAGGGCAATCGCTATCACGAGTCCAGGGGTGGTGGGATTCGTGAACTTGAACCCGGGTATCCACGACTCGAGGAATCCGCCGGCCTGTCCGGGCCGGGTGTAGGTTACCCCCGTGTCGGCGTGGATTTTTCCGTTCGCGCCAATCTGGGTAGCGACTATCGCTGCGGCTGCGGCGCCGGCAAACTGGCGGGCCAGCGCGGCGACTTGCGGCGACAGCTGCTTGTAGTAGACGTAGCCGAGTTGGGCCTCGAGTGCACCAAATACCGAGGTCCTAATACTGCTCAGCTCACCACAATTAAACGGCTCGCATTTGGGCACGCCGTAACCGGTTCGGTTGAACTGGCCCTGCAGGTGCCAGGCGATTTGAGCCGGCGTACCACCCTGCAGGAAATCGCCGATGATCGGCCAGTCCTGACCGCCGGGTATCGGGTAGTTGACGTCATGGTGCTTCATGAGTACCGTTAGCGCCATCCATCCCTGCAGGAACGGATCGAGCTCTCCGGTCTCGATGTACAGACCCTCGAACAAGCATACCTTAGAGTGGTATGCATAGGCATACTGGTTCGAGGCTGCGATGTGTTGGCAGTCCGGGTAGGCCTTGGGGTTAATCGGCATGTCGTCCGGCAGGTTGCTGACGTTGGTAACGAACAGCGGCGCCCGCAGGTCGAATCCCGGCTCGTAGTTGTTGGCGCGCATGAAGTTGGCCAACCGTGCGGCCCAGGCCGGCATCTTACCGTACCCGTTCCAGTAGAGGTAGGCCTCCTGGGTGGCGTGTCTCACCGTAAACCGCAGCGACTTCAGTAGGTATTGACTGCTGTCGTTGAAGGTGAACGGTCCCAGGCCGGCGTTGCTTCCTGAGGCGAGTGGCTCTAGGAATTGCTTGTCGAGATAGAGCTTGGCACTTTCCTTGACGCTGAGCGGCTGGACTTGCAACTGCCACTGGGTCTTGGTGTAGGCCCAATTGACGGTTATACGTAGGGTGACCGCATTCTGCATGGCAGGCGACGAAAAGCTGACCGTGTAGTAGTCATGCGTCGCGTCGAAGCTGTCGTCCGTGAGGCTCGAGGCCGGGTAGTCCGTGTCTGGAATTTTCTCGTCCTGGCCGAGCAGCGTCCAGGTTCCCTCCGTTACGAACATGAGTCGCAGCGGCAGGGCCGAGAACTCGCTCTGAACGGCCTGCTGGTTCGGCAGCAGTTTGAGCAGAGCCTTGGCGAACTGGTTGCCTCCCGTGATTGCATCATCGACCGCCTTGAGCGGCGGAGGTTTGAGCATCGGTGCGGCAGCGCTGTTGTTGCCCCAGTCGCGCACTACGACTGCGCCCAAGGGTATCCCGCCGAAGATAGTTGCCAGCGGCATGATGATGGTGACAGCGTAGCGCCAGCGGCGGAAGATCCCGCCTACGGTTCGCCGGAACCTTCTTTGCTTGCGCAGTCCTTCAATCCTGGGCAGCGTACCGGTCGCGGTGTGACCAGGTAGTTCGCGTCGAAGTCGCCTTGGCGGCTCACCCGGGCGTCGTCTCCTCGGAAACCAGCCTGTGCGCTGCCTGGGGCCTTCTCGGCGGCCTCTTCGTAGCCGTCCTCTTACCATCGTGGCTCCTGGACTGTTAAGTTGCGGGTTCCTGACCGGCAGTGTCGGACGATGCTGGCGGGTCGCCATTCGGACTTTGCCCGTTGGCGCGTTTCGTTGCCCTGTGACTCCAGAGGATGGCGAATATTACGCCGAGGACGGCTCCCGCCCATAGGGCCACGTTGCTGAGATAGAACGCGGTGTGGGGCCCGCTGTAGGTTTGGATGCCGCCGGTCTGCGTGACACCGATTTCGCCGGCTGCGGCAATGGCGAAACAAGCCAACGTGAGGGTCCCAGAGTGGCGGTACAACCAGCTGAGCGTGCGCCTAACACTCCGGCGCGGTGGCCTGGGCGGCCGCGCCCGATCACCCGGGGCCATTGCGGACCTCGGTGGTGTGACTGGCATGGATTTCTCCCTCCTAGTGCCAGATGGGAACGCGCTTGTAGTTTGAAATATAATGATTTATATGTCAATACGTAACGATGCGAGCGCCAGGACTTTTGTTCGGTTTACTGCGGGCGGCGGGTGCGCCGCCAACGGGCGCTGAGGCGGTCGTACCACGTTTGACGGGGTTGCTCTGGTGTGCCGTGATCTGCATCCTCGGGACCGACTTGTGCCTGCGATATGAATGGTTGCGGCGCGGCTGGCTCGGGCGAAGCCGGCTGAACAAGCTTAGCCGGCCCAGCGGATGTCAAAAGATCGGTGCGCTCAGTGTCCACTCCCCTGGTCCTGGCCCCTTGCTCGGCCATAGTACTAGGCTGACCTCGTAGCGGTAACCCGGCTCCTGTAAATCCGGGAGTGGCCGGCGCCTCCGCGGCCTCTGGTGGCAGTCTGGGGGCCGGTACTGGCGGTACTGCTTCTGCTCCTCGCGTAGTATCAGTATGTGACGCTTCCGTTGAGGCTGGGCGTCGGCCATACGTGCCGTCACGGACGCCGTTTGCGACTTGTTTCCATTCAGCTTCGCTTCTCACGCTCACGTCGTGCCGGTAGGGAGGTGCGAAATCTGCCACGTTGTCGATATCATTGAAACGTTGTCGTTGGCTGCCGGTAGTTATCGTCTGGGGATATCTTTCGGAGGGGGGTACTGGCTTTGGAGCCGGCCTGTGCTGCTCGGGCGAGGTTTCTTGCAACTCCCCTTGCGTGCTGATACCAGGGTCGTCATGGTGCACTTCATGTACTTCGGCGTCGACGGGAGCAACGATGGCGTCATACTGCTGCTTGCCTCTGACTCTGGCTTCGGCGGTTCTGGCTTCAATTTCTGCTCGATGTTGCTCATCATCCGTTTGTGTAGCTTGGCCGTCGACGTTGGCGTCATGGCTTTCGGCGAGCGCGTGGCGGGCTTGATGATAGGCTTTGTTGTACTTCTTTTGCCACTCCGTATTGGGATTACCGAACTGGGCGGGGTGGCGATAAAGTGCGTCGCGCTTGGAGAAGCCATACTTACCGTCCATATCTGTTGGTGGCACTTCGGGAATCGGGGCGGGGGCAACGGGTTCAACATTGGCCTCGGCCTCTACTTGTACCTGTATGGCTCGATAAACAGCTTCCCGGGCGGCATCAATCGTGGTCGCATCTCCGCCCAGCTTGGCTTCTGAAAAATCGGCTTGGGCGGCGCGCACGTCATCGTTGCCCGGCATATGCAACAAATAGTCGTCGCTCTTGAGCTGTTCAATTGCCTCTCTGGCGGCTGCTAATTGGTGCTCGCCAAGCAGCCCGATCAGTGCGTCACGCGCCTCAATTTTGGCCAGTGGGTCGTCTCCGGCCTTGGCTGCTCGTAGGAGCTCCTGAGCGGCGACAATGGTTTCATCTCCTGTGGCCTCCAGTAGTACCTTGTCAACTTGCTCAAACTCTCTTTCAACATTGGAAAAGTCAAAATCTTGCCCGTCGCGCCGGTGTTTGGCAGTGTGGTGGTGGTCTGCCTCGTCCGCACTTGGGCCTGGGCCGTGAATTGTTTCAGTCATGCCTGATCCCCTCTTGTTAAGCATAAGTATAACACTAGCGGCGTGTCATCTAGAAAAGCGGCGGCCGCTCTCCCTGCCCTTGCAATTGGTTACCGCCAGTACTCGAGTTGTCAAAAAATAATGGCGGGTTCAAATAGAGCGCTGGGTTCATAATAATGACCTCACCCGACGCGGCCGGGGGTGGGGGTGTCGGCGACGGCGATGGTGACGGCGATGGTGACGGTGTGGGGACTGGTGTCGGTGACGGTGTTGGTGCCGGCGTCGGCGAGGGTGTCGGCGGCGGTGCGACTGCCGCAAAGCTGTCAGTATTCCCGCAGCGCCGGTTGATTACGATTTGACCGGACGGGACGTTAAAAACGATGGAATGCCTAGCTTGGGCGGCTTCCTCTCGCATTTCTTCGTCGTGGTCCCAGTCGACTGAAGAAGTATTGGTATGAGTTTGAAGGGAAACTGATGCCGGTGCAGCCACGTCCCACTGAACTTCGTGATTAGCGTCAGCTTGCAGTACTTCCTGTGACCAGGTACTAAATTCATTGCGCGCATCCTCGATCCCAGCCTGTACGTTATTATATGGTCCGGTGCTGGCGTTAACTTGGCTGGCGAACAGATTGCCGACATCGTAGGTCGTGTACGGCCCGCCGACCATGGTGAGCACGATCCACGATGCCCCGAGGATTCTGCCGTCGTAATACTGGCAGGCATCATAATTTGGAATAGATTCTGATGGTTGGACGAACTCTGCATCAAAGTTGCAACCCGCTTGGGTGTAGTTCAAGTAATCGCCAATGAAATTTACGAATGCCTGGGCAGAGCCGGCTTGCCCCTCTGTGGTATCAGGAAATGCCCACTTATCTAGTCCATCCGAGCCGAGTGGATCGACGTAATCCCATAGCCCGCACTCAGATGGTCCCGTAATGTCGGCGTCAGTATTTTGGAAAGCGGCACATTCGTTTCCGGCATTGGGGGCTCCGGCGTTGGCAAAAACCCCGGTCGATCCGTAGCCGCCATTCGTAATACTTGCGCCAAAGTCGATTCCGGAAAAATAAGCCTGATTCAAACATCGACCGTCGAGAGATGTCGGGTAGGTTGTGCAATCTTTCGCCGCGCTAGCGCTCGGCCAACCATATCCGAGGGGCGATAGGTCGAATAAAAGAGCTAACATCATACACGCAAATATTCGTTTCACGGTTGACCTTCCAGATTTTTAATGGTGGCGTTAAGGTCATCAATGTCGCCGGACTCGGCCGGGTTCGCTTGCGCTATTTTTAAAGCGTTTTTGAAATATTGGAGCGCCAAAGTGTTATTGCCTTCGGCGGCCTCCGTTTGGCCGATAGTCTCCGCGTCAAATTCGGTCAGGTGGCCACCGTCGTCAGCGACGGCCTGCTGGTAGTATTGAACCGCTTTAGCATTATTATGATCATCGACTGCCAGATTGCCTAGCAGTACAAGCGGTTTGTAACGGTCCTGCTTGGGAGGATTTGTAGCTAGATAATTTTTTAGCGTGCTGGCTTCGTCTGTATAGTTTAGTTCTTGGTCCAGGTAGTCAGCCTGCGACATCACCGAATTATATTGATCTGGCGCGGAAGTACTCTGGTTTATATAGTTGAATGTCAGCCATCCGCCGGCACCAATCGCTAAAATGACGCACAAGACAACGACAAATGTCCAATTTGGAATAAATCTTCTTTTGTGATCGTCATCTAGCCGCATTGGATAGCCTTTGGCGTTACCACACGAAGTCCTGCACTGCACCCTAATAGTATAGTGTTAATGCTTGTCGGCCGCTGCGTCGCAACTGATTGTATCTTAATCCTAGCCACGGCTCGTTACGATCCTAACCTATGCAAAAGGATATTTGGCGCCATGAGGAAGCCGTAGACGGTCAGTGTGTTATCGCACTGCGGCGGCATAGGCGGGGAGGCAGTGTAACAGGTATCAATGGTGTTATCGCTAAACAGCATTGCATCCACCTGTGTTGCCGGATCATTAATGTCGATTGATCCGCCGGCGAGTATGCCTAGCGACGGCAAAGTCGACAAATCAGCGCCGCTGGCGCTACCGGAGACGTTTATGTTCCCGGAAATCGTTACGTCGCCGTTTACGACTATCGTTAACGGGAGGTTTTGCGAGTACGTTCCTTGAAGGTTCACCGGGCCTTGAATATACGCCACGGCTTTACCGTTGACTAACGTGACGTTTGGCGCGCTGTTGAAATCGGTGCCAAGATCGTACGTCCCGCTGGCCATCCAGCTGGCCCCTGTCGGCATATTAGTCTGGGCATAGTTATACAAATCCGGCCGGCACACCGTGGAGTAACCGCCGTTTGGCCCTGCGTTCCCCAGGTCCAGGGAGCTGTCACCGGCAATGCCGTTTGAGCCAATATTATTGATTAAGCCTGACGCCGATACGACGTACTGACCGTATGATTCGGCGTTGGAGTTGGTATTTATATACCCCGAGGCGTCTTGCGGTCCGCCGCAGACTCCGCCCCCGGCGTGGATATCGCTGCCCATGCCAACCACTGACGGATAGCGCACCGACGAGATGGTGAATGTCACGGTGGTATGCAGAATGGTGCCGTTTTGATCTGCAGGATAGTAGTAGACGTCGAACGTGATTGTCCCGGTGGACGCTGAAGCCGGTACTAAAAAGGAAAGTTCAGTGGTACTTAACGTGCCGTTTGGAAACGGAATGGTAGCCCAGCACCAATTGGGCTTGGTTGGCTTAGGAGGGATGGCCGATGTCTGAGAAAAGTTATACTGGCCGCCTCCATACGACAATGGCTGCATATTAGGATCTGAACAGGTGGTGGCACACGGTGCAGTGACCCCTGAGGCCGGCAAATCCACTTCCAGTTCACCGGCATCAGAGGGGTCGGGCCCATTGTTTTGCAGAGCTAGATCAATGGTGCCGTTTTGTCCGGGTGCTAGCGTGGGATTAACCGCGGTGGCAGTTAAGTTCATGCTGTAGCCGGTCGGCGCCAACGGTTCGAACGCGCCGGCTATATTGCCGCATTGGCGGGCGATTCGAAAATAACTGCCGTCGGGATTCGAAAACACAATAGAATCAAATGTGTATAAGTGACCATCCGAGCGCCATGCGACATCTTTTGCATCACCCGGGTCAGCTTGTCCAGGGGGGTCGGTGATGCAGGTGGTTTGCCCCGAGTAGCACACATGTGCGGTATCAGGTGAGCCCGCTGGGTAGGGTTGGGCCGCTACGTCCCAGTTGACTTTGCCCGCAGCATCATAAGCATTAACGTCCTGTTCCCATTGGGTCAGATGCTGCTGCGCGTAGGCGACCCCGGCATGCCAGTCGCAAGTCGTCGTGGTGGCGCTACCTGTGTACCACTCGCACAGTCCAGGTCCTGTCTCGCCCAGCATGGCATCAATAATGAAGCCAGCACCGACGGCACCGTAGTAGTACTGGGTGTCATTATCCGATTGGGACAGGTAAGTCGATAGCTCGTTTTCAAATGAGGCAGCGGTCGTGTTAGTGGGAAAATCACTGGTGGTGCACGTCGGACACGGCGGGAGTACCCCGTTGCCCGGCACGGCATCGGCATAGGCGCCGTAACTATAAAAATTTTGATTCGTAAAGTAGCCGTCGCAGCCTTGTCGGCCCAGTATGGTAAATCCGCAATAAAAGCCATAGTTTGCGCCGGTGGGGGCGGGGTCGGCTTTGGCGGTTTTTGGCATCAACGCAGCAGATAGGACCGTGAGCGTTACGGTAACGATAAGTAGCCCAAGTGCGTACCAGTGGCGATGTTTAAGCTTCGACGTCATAGGTCTACCGGCTCATTAGTTTGGATTGCGTGGATATACTGCTCGTATTGTTGCGGCGTTCCGCCCAGCGGATCAGCTCCTTTGGCAGATGAAATGGTTACAAGTTGCTGCAAGAGTGGAATCAGCTGCCGGCGTTGTCCGGCGCGATATCCCGCCGAAACTTCACCTTGGAGCGCAGCTTCCTTGACGTCACTATTATCGAGTTTGATCGATGTTTGGTAGTCCTGCATGGCCGCCGAATATTGTTTAAGGTTGACGCGCGCACTGGCCCGGTCAAGGTAAACAACGGCAAGCGTCTCATTGTTAATCTTGTAGGTCCCGGCTTTCTGCCCATTAATCAGCTGGGTAGCGACATTCTCGGTCGTTTGGAAGTCCACACCATTTGCGTCACTCGTTAGTTGAGCTTGCAGTTGCTGCTGCTTAGTTACCCTCTGATGAGCTCGCAAGGTAACAATAAATAAGCCGATGCTGGCAATACAGAGCACAAGCAAACCCGCCATCAGCCAGCCGGCCACATGGTGACGCCGATAGTCTACTATCGGCATGCACGCAACTGATTACTATTGATAATTTTGTACTGCACCCGAGCTCCAGTGCCTCTTAAGCCACATTTCAAGACTTTATAACACTTATGTTTGACTATAGGGGGAACGGCTTAACTATTCAATAAAAACTGCAGATTTTAGGAGTCGGCGGGCGAATATCGCCTGTGATTTCTAATGATGAAAGAAGTACAGGCTTAGGTGTGCCGACCCAGCCTAGTAAGCATCAAAGAGCAATTAGGAACGCAGGTTTGAAGACTTTCCGCCTTTACGCAGTCTGACACGAGCAGATTGATTACCTGCCGATCTTCTGCCCCGTGGTTGTTTCGGGAACTAATTTGTGGATTTGCTGCTCGAGTGCTTTCGCTAGCGCTATGTGGCTTCGCTGAAATGAATTCCGTCAGTCCCAGCCTCGGAGACAGTGCTCGCATCAAAGAAGGCGCACTTAGTTGCTTGCGCGACCCGTTGGATTGGGTCGCCGAGTTTATGGGATTTGGCGGCTGATTCGGCGTTGTAGTAGACGCCGCCGTAGAACTCGTCGAAGTCGCGGGCCTTATCGTTTATGTAGATTGGACTGATAAGCAGAATTTCGGGGTGCTGGCCGTCTTTTGTTGCCGAATATTCGTCGATGTCCGAGACAAGACCCTTGATCGCAACTGCAATTTCATCAGGCGTGCGGTTGAACTCGATTTTGAGGTCGTTCGTTCCGAGCATTAGCAGCATAATATCAATGGGATTGTTGCTTTGGAGACAAGGCAATAGGTATGTTTTGCCGTTACGGCCCGGTTTCTTGGTGTACTCAAGATCAGTCGTTCGGCTACTTAGACCTTCTTCGATAACGTACAATTTGTCGCCCAGAGCTCGTTGGAGCCGTCCGGTCCAGCGGATATTGACCGGATAGCGGCCGGTCTTATCTGGCTTTTGGCCCCACGTATTGGAGTCGCCGTAGCAAAGGACAGTTAGCGCATCCGGGTTCGTTGTCATTTAAGGTAACCAAGTTTCTTGAACAATCGAATTCCGGGCGGCACGTGCTCGTAGTCACCCAAGTCCTCAATTTTGACCCATTTCAGCTCTTCATTGGGGTTGGTGGGTCTTGGTTCGCCGGAAGCTAGCTCACACATACAATCAAGGTACAGGAAACGCTTTTCCTCACCGTCGTGGTCTTGCTTTTGGTCCTCGTCCCAGGTGAGCTGCTCGTCAATTTTAACCGTCATATTCCAACGCTCTTTGAGCTCTCGGTTCATCATTTCGACCACTGACCCCTCTCCCTCCAATCTTCCACCGAATAAGCCCCAAGGCTGTTTGTAAGGGTTTTTGGCTGGATCAAATTTTCTCAGAAGAATCTTGTCATCATCTCTGATGACCGCGATTGCCATGAGTACAGTTTTCATGGGCTGATTATAGCGATTTCGCTACCCTGTAAGCAAGAAATTACATAATACTCATGCTTTGCACAGATTAGCGGACAATTATCAAATTATTCATACCCTTTTGATGCGAGCATAAGGTAGATGACATAAGGAATAATACCGCCAGCGTTTATCGAGGCAGCCATAATAAACAAAAAGGTATAGCTGAAGTGGGTAACTATGTAAGAGCCGGCTGCCATTGTAATTACGATTAGGGACATGTTGAGCGCATCAGTAGCACCCCACTCTTGGCTGGCCTGCTCAGGTTTGATGTATTTTGCCACCAGAGCCAACTTGGCTGGATAGGCCAAAGCCCAACCTAGGCCATTTAAGCCCCACATAACAGACAAACCTAACGTGTTGCTAACTAGATTAAAACCGATATAGCTTGCACTTATGGCCGCCATGCCGACGATAATAATTTCAATTTTGCGTTGCTCGGACAGTCTCGAACTAGTGCGGCCAAATACTAGCTCTGTGATGATCCTGACTATAAAGCCAGCAATCAATGCCGTTGTGGCGGATTCGACTGTGCCGCCGGGTATTTTGGTAGTGACATACAGGGCGAACAGGATGTTCACCACATTTAGCGATGAATAAAGGAGCGCGTCGGATATTATAAATGCTTTAATGAATGGATTTACGCGCTTTGAGAAATACCCCACATGGCTATTTTATCGTATGACAGTCTCGGTACCAAAACGCTTTCGTAATTTCTGGGAGATTGTATATATAGTAAGGCTCTGCGCAGCCGTAAGTAATACCTGTCGTTTCCTGCCACGGTTCCAAACAACACCCCACCTGCTTCTAGGTGGGGTGTTGTTAAACGCTTGTTAGGACTTTTGAACTAACCGCCGATGTAAATGCCGCCTGGGACCGAGAACCAGTTGGTTGAATTGTTCCCCATGGCACCAATTTCCCAAACTTGATTGCTCTTCCCAAGATCCTGGAGGCCTACGGGATATGAATTGCCATCAGCATAATAGTTATCACTCCACAATCGGCTCGCCAGGTTGGCGTCGGGAATTTGTCCACCGGCGCCGCCATAAACAAACATTGTGCCTGGGCCGCCGCCTTGACCGGTGCTCAAGTAGTTACACTGCGTGAGGATGCCGTAATAGCTGCTGTTACTGGAGGTGCCAACACAGCCGAGTACATCACCAGTCGAAGTACTGTAGCCGACTGCCTCGAGAATCGTGTCACCTTCATTGCCGCTGTTCATACCACTGCCAACTGTGAAAGGGCAGGTTGAGGATACTGCTGCGGAGCCGCCGCAGGCGTCCATAGCCTCGAGCCAGAAATACTCGTTATTGTCACCATCATTGGTATAGGTAATGATGGTGCATCCTTGACCCGTGCATCCGGCTTTACGATTTAGGGCAAGACCGTTGCCGTCCAAAATCTGGTTGGGTGCGGACGCGCTAGCGATACCTGTCAAGCCGAATGTAGTAACCCCGGCGATTAACAAGGCTAAGGCGGAAAGCCCAGTCGCCGAGGTGAGCGAGTGCCGCAGGCGACTACCCCCACCCATGAGTGATTTCAATCTACCGTACATCGAGCAGCCTCCTTCGTTGGCTATTATTAAGCGTACGAACAAGATCCTTACTTATTTGCCTATCATGGTAATGATTACATTTTTCGCGGTCAAGAACCATTGCGTTAATAGTGTAGCGATTCGAATATCTTTTTGGCAGTTGTAAAGTCCGGCGAATCTTTAATTTGGTTGACTGTAAAAGTGGGTAATACGCCCGTTTTTACCGGCGCATGATGAGGAGCATAACAAAATGAATTAACGGGCACTAAGGTCGGGGCAACACTTTTATTCACAAAGATATTCTTACTAATAAAGTCAAACGTTGATTTCGGCTGGGGCGACTGGGCTAGACATGCAGCCGTGGGCTCGGTCGGGTCTGTTCCGGGGAGCCCTACGGGAGCTTCAAAGACTAGATACATGTTCTTGCCGAAAGCTGTTATTGGTACTGAGCCGAAAACTCTGGACTGCAGGGTCTTTGGACAAGCCTGGCCGGCATCCAGAGTTACCTGAGACTGCGTTGGACTGTTGAGTGTGACCAAATCTTGGCCCGGGTAGGTACAGTAGTGCAGACTTTCTGGAATTGCAACAGACTGGCTGGATCGCAGCCAGCTGTTCGGGTACTGATATGACATTTTCTCATATTGGAGCGAAGCTGACTTCCAGTTGCTGTGATGTTGATTACGATAAATTAGGAGAATCAGTCCGGTCATCAATATCGCACATACGGCGACGATAACAGTCCATTTAACCTTCATGTGCCCCTTCTTCGCTGTTGCTCCTAGCCTCATATTTGATAGGGGCTAGTGTACGATTATCGAACTAGAGGTTATCGCCGGCATAGCCTGGAAACGTATGGACGTGAGAGTGCCAAACGGGCAACTATAGTCTTTGGGTTGGTGACCGTACATGACAGGGATTATAGCGCGCGAAGGTACGATTGATAAATTATTATGATGTTGTCTTGGCAGGAGCTAGTGCACGGTTATTGAACTCTGCGAGGACGTTGTATGGCACGAGATAAGTTCTTTGCTATAGTGAAATTTATGGAAAAGATTGGACTTGGTTATTTAACGGCTAGTGAGTTTGTATCTAGGCGATCAAGGACACTCACAGATGATCCAAATGCGAGGCTGAATGAAGAGCACGAAATTGGGCAATATCTTGCCAAACTTGACCCCTCCTATAGGGACGCGATCGATTCCCTCGCCAAGACAAGAGACGAACCATTATGCAAAGAGATTGATACAGTCGTTACAATCATTGCGACCCAAGAAGGTTCAAGAATTGGGCACACATTAAATTCATATCTAAACCAAGATCTAGATCCGAAATTCTTTGAGATAATTATCTATGATGACCACTCGAGTACTATTTCTCGCGATAATACCTCAGAAGAGGTAGACAAATTTAAAAAAGCCAATCCGAACATTTCCGTCATCTATGCCTATAGAGTCAGGCAAGACGATGAATTCGCCACAGTTGGTAACGCGCGAAAGTATGGTTTTGATGTGGCGCTTGCAAGAATAGACGCTCGGGGTAAAAGCAACCACGAGACTATACTGATTAGTAACGATGCCGATACTGTTGAGCTAGACAAACACTATCTTTCAGCAATCAGGCACGAGTTTCAGGTAAATACTGCGGCAGACGCGCTCGTAACACCAAGCACAGTGCCATTATCTGCAATGCGCAAACCCAATGTCTACGCCGCACTTGCGTTGTGGGATGCCATTGATGACTTTGTTGCCAAGCAAGAACCGCGCAATCTGGAAGGCAGAAGCAGTGCTTATAGAGCGTCAATCTATGCGGCGGTGGGCGGCTATAACCCGAAAGGGAAACTGGCCGGTGACCTGGAGACGGGATTTCTGATCGCAGATGCCAGGGGCTGGGATCCTCGCAGTGTGATTCAATTCGCAAAAACAGGGCTGTTAACTGACCCACGGAGAGTGTTGGAATCTGTGGCTAGTCGTATACCAATTAATGAGATGTACTATAAATTTGTATCGAGCCCAGAGGTGAGACACGCTAATAATGCTCAATTGCTTGATATGATTCCAGATAGTTTGGATTGGGAGCTGTTCGAGGAAGACGCCGATAGCTTTTTGGCTGGTGGCGATACCGGGATGTATAAGTGGCGAGGTGAAAGATTCAAAACTGACTTTAAGCAAGCGATGGGCAAAATCGGCGCTCAGTTTGTGACCAAGGGCAACCGGCTGTATTTAACCAACATCGACCAACTTATAGACAACTACAAGCATGATTTTGGTGATACACCACAGATCATTCATTCAACCCGACGGCCCTACGATCGGGATAGGATAAAAAAAATTAAATTATTCTTCTCAACAGTCTCCGATAGCGCCATAGCCTGTCGAAAAAAACTTGCCGACCAGATTGCACAGGACCTCGAGCTCGCAAATCAACGAAATGATCTTAAACAAATAAGACACCTTCAAGGACAGTATGAAAGGTTTGCCGGGCATTTATACAAGCAACATAGCCGGCTAAGCAGTTAAAATTTTTTCTCTCCGCCGCCGCCACGTTCCGGCCCCTGAGGTCTTTCTGATTCCAGCATTCGTTTAAGAGCCATATCTATTTCTGGTACAAAATGACGTGCCTCATCGCTCTCACGAAGCTCAACCGGCGAGGCAAGACCTTCTATCTCGTGAATTATGGGCCGGTCTTTATCGTAAAACGCCTTGTCCAGAGCTAGCTCATTGATCTTAGTTACTTGCCTGAATTCAAGGTGCCCAATCTCGTTGCCGGCTGCGTTGCCAATGTACAACTTATCTGCCTCGAGCCCCTCGATAAATAGTCCTCCTATGCGCGCCTTATTGATAAGCGCTCTTTGCATAATTGATTCTCCAAAATGAAATTCCTGCATAACCCCTTCGTGCAAGTTTAGTAAACCTAGCCTGGCTTGCTCACAGTACATTTTCTCTACGCCCTCACCCCTTGAAAAATACATTTCGCCGATGTGCGACTCGCCCATGCGAAGTTCGTGTGCCCTGATTTCGCCTGCATTAAATTGACGACAGCTCAGACGGTCTAAGTACACTGCCTGCGCAGCCCCTCTTTCACCGAATATGTTCTCTATACTGGCACTGCCAAAGCGGATATCCCGAAAGTTTCCGTCAGCCAAAAAGCAGTCGCGAAATTGAGCTCCCTGAAACTCCATCTCATCGAATCTGCTTTCTGAGAAATCTACCAACTCAGCTTTGCTCTCCCCGAGATATACTCTCAATGCAGAAAAGTCGCCCCTACCAAAATTGAGCGTCTCAAGTTCAACCTCTATATGAAGTTCGCCCCGAGTATCTTCACCGGTTTCTGGAACCACCCTGTAAGCTCCGAGTCTCGAAAGATCTGGATCTTCGGCTAAATAGTGGAGAAACTCGTTTGGCGTGATGACAAGTGCCTCTCTTTCGAGATCGCTATCTTTTTCTGCTCGCGAGTCACTTCCCTCCCCAGCGATTCCCGGCTCTTCTGAATCAATGAGCCGATGTGTATTTGCAGCTAAACTCTCCGGGTTGAATCCCGAGGAATTTAGCCGTTCGAGATATACAATACCGGCTCTTAAGCGGCCACCCTCGATGGTCCCTATTGCCGCATCGTCGAAGAATACTTCTGGCGCTGTAAACTCATCAAAGTGGCACTCCGCTAGTTTTGCTTGATCAAAGTAGAGCCGGCTTGCACGAGCGGCAGAAAATAACAACTGCTCAGCTTCCAAATCATCAAAATACAAATCGGTAAATCTAGAAGTTCCAAAGTCTACAGATTCGGCTTTTGTTTTCGACAAAGCTACAAAGCCATCAGTAAAATCACCATTACCAAAATGTACACTCCGGCCTTCAAAATCGATATCGATAGGGAAAATCGTTTGACCCTCCCTGGGCACAACCCTATATTCTCCCAGTCTCCTTAGATCAGGATCTTGAATCAATTCGGTCCATAATTCCTTAGTTGTAAGTTCTCGAATCATTTTCCGCTGATATCTCCAAACATTATGAATATTTCTGGCAGGGGTGGCAGGGCTCGAACCCGCGACAACCGGTTTTGGAGACCGGTGCTCTACCAACTGAGCTACACCCCTATGAAAGCTTGTATGTGGGACGGAATTATTTTACTGCAATAGCTGGGTGTACGCCAGGCGCATTACGCTTTAGTATCTTAAGGGTAGGTTATGAGGAGGAGCATATGCTCGAACTTTCAGATGAACGTATGCGGACAGCAGCGGCGCTTGTGCCCAAGATCGAGAACTCACGGGTGGCGATTGCGGCGCCCGGAGACGGCCCCGGGTTTTGGACTGGAGCGCCGAGCGCTGTCGAGGCTGACGGAATGATCTATCTGGCATATCGCCTGCGGCGGCCGGTGGCCCAGGGCCGCGGGCAGGGCGTGGTGATTGCGAAGTCGCGCGATGGGGTGAAATTCGACAGTTTGGTGATGATCCGTAAGGATGATATGGATGCGGAGTCGTTAGAACGACCGGCACTTGTACGGACGGGCGATGGGAAATGGCGGCTATACGTGAGCTGCGCTACGACTGGCACTAAGCACTGGCGGGTGGAGGTGCTTGAGGCAGATGATCCGGCTAAGTTTGATGCGACTACGCGCCGCGTGGTGTTGCCGGGTGATGAGCGTTGGGCAGTGAAAGATCCCGTGATTCGGATTGCCGGCGGAGTGTGGCATTTGTGGGCATCGTGCCATCCGCTTGATATACGAGGCCAGGAGGATCGGATGGTAACCAATTATGCCACGAGTACGGACGGTATCAATTGGAAGTGGCGGGGGACGGCACTTGATGTACGTCCGGGTCAGTGGGACGCGCGCGGCGTGCGCGTAACTGCGGTGATGATCGAGCCGTGGCAAATAACGGCATTTTACGACGGGCGGGCGACGGCCGAGGAAAACTTTGATGAGCGGACAGGCGTGGCGGTTGGCGCCGCGCCGGGCAACCTCTCAGCAGCCGGTGACGCGCCGATTGCCGAGTCGGCCGAAGTTAAGGCGCTGCGGTATCTAGACATTGTGCCATTAATGAACGGTGGGCATAGGCTATACTACGAGCTGGCCCGGCCCAATGGTTCGCACGAGCTCAGAACTGAGCTGCGTTAGCCGAAAGATAATCGCATTCTTTCTGGGGGCGCCGGTCAACGCAACCGACGCCCCCAGAATTTTTAGCCGTCTACTCCCTGCTCGTCCCAACTGATGTATCCAGCCATCGTGGCAGCGGCAAGCAGCAGGATGTAGGGGTCCATGACCTCTTCGTCCGAGATGTTCAGCCGCGCCATGAGCTCGGTCCCGAGCGGTGGGCGCTTCGTATCGGATCGCCAGGATAGGTGTGTACGATCGGGGTAGCCGGTGATTTGCTCTTTGAGGAAGCCCGACTCCTCAGCTGTTAGCCTGATCGTTTTAGCAATGCGATGCAGGCGGGCCAGGCCCGCGTCGTCGGGATACCTGTCTGCCAGTAGCTTCCAGCTGATGAACCTCCTGCTGAGGGCGATAACGAGCGCGGTGGCGATGTTGTCGGTTTCGAACCTGACGACAATTCTCCTGCGATCTTCGCGTATGCGCTTCACTGAGCGATGCGTCATGTCAGCTATCTGGCCAATGGTGTACCCGCAGGACAGAAGTCCGAGGATGTCATTGGCGTTTATCGCCGGTATCGCGGCGACGTCGGCTTGCGGCGGCATGTCGCTACACCTCCCGGGGTGTGACGGATTTGAGAGTCGCGTTCAGTAGGACGGGGAGCTATTTTACCCCTAGCGCGGCGAAATGTCGACTATTTGGCTTCTTTGAATAAGACTTTTTTGCGCTTGAGTTTGGAATACTTGAGGGCGGTGATGCGCTCAGTGGTATTCTTGGGGTTTTTGGTAGTTGAGTAGACCATGGTGGGGTCTTCTTCCGCGCGCAGTGTGATGACGGGGCGGTTGCGCTTAGGCATTGGGAATTTCTCCTTCTTTCGGGGTGATGCTTGAGGCAATAAAGTAAGCGAGTACGGTTGGGAACAGCCAAGTGGTGAGTGCAAGCACGATTACGATCAGGCGCACGACGGTGACGTCGATGTCGAAATAATCGGCGATACCGGCGCAGAGCCCGGTTATTTTCTTGTCCTTTTGCTTGAGCACGAGGCGCTTCATGGCGGCTTACGACTCCCTTAGACTAATTCTCTGGAGCCCAAGGTGGGGATTGAACCCACGACCCCTTCCTTACCATGGAAGTGCTCTGCCACTGAGCTACTTGGGCTTAGCGTACCCCGCAAACGATAGCATAAAAGGGTTACTACGGCAAGGTCTACGTTGGTGCAAAATGTTACATTGCTCTTCATTGCGGTTATGCTAAAATTTAGCTGTACATGAGATGTGGAGTATAAATGTCGCGACTGCCGACTCCGGGTGGAGATGACGGGTCCTGGGGCAATGTACTTAATGACTTTCTGGGCGTTGAGCTCAATACCGACGGCACACTAAAACGGGCGTCTGAGATTGATAGTGCCTATCAGAAGCCGTCTGGTGGTATTCCAAAAAGTGATCTGGCGGCGGCGGTTCAGACGTCGCTCACAACCGCTGATGCTCAGAATGCGCTCGAACTGCAGAGTGTGCCGGTGGCCAATACGGCGCCGACGGACGGGCAGATTTTGACGTATAGCCAGGCCGGTACGACGTGGCTGCCAGCCAGTGTATCGGCATCGGCGCCTGATGCCACGACCTCAAGCAAGGGTATTATTGAGCTGGCCGGCGATTTGGGGGGCACCGCGGGAATGCCTACCGTGCCGAGCCTTACGAGTAAGGCCAATGATTCAGCTGTCGTGCACAATACCGGCAACGAAACGATCGCCGGTATTAAGACGTTCTCCAGCAGCCCGACCATACCGGCACCGAGCAATCCGACGGATGCTGCCACCAAGCAATACGTGGATTCGGCGACCGGTTCGGCGACTGCCCTCACGTGGGTGAATGTTAAGTCACTTGGTGCAGTGGGCGATTTCAACAACGACGACACGTCGGCGTTTTCGACGGCCCTTAGCACCTATGATGTTGTATATGTGCCGGCGGGCCACTACAAGCTGACCTCGGCTCTTACTCTGTCCGATAACACCATTATCGGCGACGGCGCGGAAGTTACGATAGTAGAGCAGACCAACACCTCGGCCGACGGCCTCGACGGCGTCAACCGGGCGTACGTGCGGATATCGGGCATTGAGTTTAAGGGACCGGCCAGCGGTACTGGCATTGGTATGAACCTGGACGGCTCGTCGGTCAGCTGGTATGTGTCGCTGGAAGATGTGCGTTTTGATTCCTGGGGTGCGCATGGCATTTACGGGTTTAACGTGGTTTCGAGTTTTAAGAATGTGCTGTGCCTCAATAACGGTCTGCACGGGTTTACGTTTGACGGCTTAAGTGCAGGTGCGGCCGGTACGTCGGTGTCGCTGGTAACATGTTATGCGCGCAATAACGGTAAGGCCGGCTACTACATCTTCAACATGACTTATTGCTCGCTGACCGGTTGCGCGTCGGATCTGAACGGTATCGGTTACTCGCTTGATACGTGTGCGAGTATCACACTTACCGGCTGTGGTGCGGAGACGCCGCAGAACAACGGCCAGGCCAACTACCCCGGAATCGGTTATAAGGTGTCGGGCAGTAGCGCGGTGGTGTTGACCGGCTGTTACCTGGCGGCTAACCTAGGTGTCGGCTACTGGATTACGGGCGGCAGCGTGGACGTAACACTTATTGATCCCCACGAGGTGCTGCCAACAGGTACGGCCACATCATCGATCACGGTTGATTCGGGCTGCCGCGCGCAGATCATCGGTGAGTCGCTCAGTACAGCCAAGAGCTTGAGCGCCGGTACGACAACCCAGATTGGTGCAACTGATAAATCATCGACCTTTAGCGGCAATGTGACTGTGGACGGCAACTTGTCGGTATTGGGGGTGGGCCAAGGCCAGTTTGCGAGTAAGGCGGCCGACCAATCAAACAGCACGACATCGATGACCGGCGACACCGATCTAACGGTGCCGCTGGCGGCTGGTTGCACGTACACCGTTGAATTGCGCGGGATTTTCACGGCTGCATCCGGCGGTGATATTAAGCTGTCGTGGGAGGCGTTGCCGGCGGGTTCGACGTTCACGTGGTCGGGAGCATCGAGCGTAAGTGGGACCGGATCGGTGTTTAGCGGTACTGCGACCGACATTTGGACCGGCTCAGGTTCGACGGAGAAAGCGTTTTGGTATAGCGGATTATTGGTGAACCCAACGAATGCCGGGACGCTGCAATTTGAATTTGCTCAAAACACTTCAAACGCGACGGCGACGGTCATGAAAGCCGGCTCGTGGATGAGCGTCGTACGCGTGGCTTAGTGCGGCCAGATTAATAGCGGTTGTGCTCCAAGTATAAATACGATAGAATTTTAAGCGTTAGCTCTATAGTGTAGCGGGGTTGTGATTTATCGATCTGGGATCAGACGCATAAATAAATCAGTTTTACCTCGTATGCGCCTGACTCTGATTGGAGTGGGGCTGCTTTTGGGTAGTTTGGCAATGCTTGTGCCAAGTACGTCTAAGGCTTCGAGCAGCAGCGTCAATGGAACCATTAATTTCCAGGGGCGGCTGCTGACGGCGGCCGGGGCGGTAGTGCCAGATGGCAGCTACAACATTGAGTTCAAGCTCTACAAGAACGGTAATGGGCAGTCGGCCGGCGATAGTGGGGGGAGTCCAGCTGGCAGCCTCTTGTGGACTGAAGACTGGGTCTACGGTACTGGTTCGCCGGACAACCGGGTGGTGGTGAAGAACGGGTACTTCTCGGTCCAGCTTGGAAGTATTACTGCGCTGCCGAGCAACCTGTCGCTCGATGAAAGCAACTTGTGGCTCAGTATGAACATTGAGAACCCAACCGGCGCGACGTTGCAGTGTACTGGTTTTTCAAGCAACTCCCCAACCGGCTGTTCCGGCGGCGATGGTGAAATGACGCCGATGAAGCAACTGGGTGCGGCGCCGTATGCGATTAACGCGGCCAACGCCAACCAAGTTAACAGCTACGGTTTGAGCAACAACTTTTTGGATCTGGCGGCACCCTCAGGCATTAGCGCTGCTAACGGCAGCGCCGGTTCAGTGCCGGGTACAGTGTGTTACACGGTGACGGCGACCAACGCCAACGGCGAAACCGTTGCCACTAATAATTCCGGTACCGTGACTCCGGGCGGCACGCATGTAGTGAACGTAACCTGGTCGCAAGTGACCGGTGCTACAGGATACAAGATTTACCGTAATACGAGCTGTTCGTTTACCAGTGGCTCGCTGTTTTTGACTACTATTACGAGTGGTTCCATTACGACCTACCAGGATACGGCAACTTCGACCAGCGCCGGCTTACCGCCAACCACGGTGACCGGCGGTACGGTTGATATCCAGGCCTGGAGCTCACAGACGTCCAACCTGTTGCAGCTGCAAAACTCGTCCGGTACTAATGTGTTGAGCGTGGACCCATCTGGAGACACAACTGTGGCAGGTGTTATTACGGTGGCCGGCGGCGCGGCGCAAGACATTACAACAGCCGGCGCTGCGACTGCTACAGCTATTACTATCCAACCCGGTACCTCGAGTACCGCCAGCACCGGTGCGACTCTCAACTTGCAAGGCGGTAATGATTCTGGAACTTCGGGCGTAACGGCCGGCACGGTGGCGATTCAGGGCGGCAATGCAACTGGAGCCAGCGGCACTCGAAATGGCGGCAACGTCACTATTGACGCCGGTACGGGCGCTAACGCAAACGGTAGTATCACTATCGGTGGCACAGCATCCGGCACCAATACAACTGGAGTTACGGTGAATGTGGCCACTGATGCCACCGCTTCGGGCAAGACCGACACGATTAATATTGGAACGGGCAACGGAGCCGGTGGTTCGGGTACCGCCAAGGCAGTCAATATCGCGAGTGGTACACCCGGAGGGACCGAGATAAATACCGTATTAATCGGGTCGCTTGCAAATGCCAGTACTACTACCCTTCAAGGCGGCACCTCTGGCACGGGCATCGCGCTCACCACCGGCAGTGGCGGCACAATAGCGCTAACTGCGGCTGGGGCCGGCAATGTGACGGTGACAGCAACCAACGCGTCGCTCAACTCAAGCGGCGTGCTGAATGTGGTGGGCGGTTCAGCCGGTTTTAATATCGGTGGATCGACTACGACCGGGAATTATCTGCGTAATAATGGTACGAATTTTGTGTCGAGCGCCATCCAATACGGCGACATCCCGACCTGTGGCGGCACCTGCAACTACATTGGCAACCAGATTACGACGCAATCCAACGCTAACTTTAATATCAAAAGCGCGGCCTCAAGCTCCGTCGGCGGTGCCATTCAGGGCGCCACTAGCCAGACGGCAGATCTGTTTGATCTGCGAGATTCGACTGGCGCTAATCTTTTGAGCGTTAGTGCGGCCGGGAACCAAGAACTTGGTGGCTACGAAGACGTGTCCGGCATGGGTGGGTTTGGCTCGTTTGGGAATTTGCTGCTGCAATCTGAGGCCCTGGATCAGACGGGCGACTGGACGGCTTCCAACATTACGGTGACAGCGAATAACACGGTTGCACCGGACGGCACAACCACGGCCGAGAAACTGGCCGCTACCGTCTCGGGTACACACAGCATGACGCAGATTTGTACTACGGGATGCACAACCAACTCGGTTACGTACACTTACAGCATCTGGGTCAGGGCCGACGCTGCCAATAATCCGACTAACGTTCAATTACGTATTGACTGGAACAATGGTTCAGGCCAAACGGGTACTGCGGCTACGTTCTCCGCTACCACCACGTGGCAGCGCTTTAGCGTAACACAAGCGGTAAGCGCTTCGGGCATGGTTTCGGTAACGCCGACCTTGCTAGTAAGCACAAATAGCGTGACTGTTTATGCGTGGGGCGCACAGTTGAATTTGGGCTCGACTCCCGGCGTGTACGAGCAGACCGTTCTCAGCCAGATCATCGCCGGGGAAGGAGAGGCCCTTAACGGTTATCTCACGATTGTGTCGCCGAGCAACGGCGGTATCACGAGGATTGATGGCTACGGCAACATGAGTTTAGCCGGGCAGCTTACTACCGGTGATATGGCTACGTTGAATACGTATACTACCAGTGACAGCGCACTTCAGGCAGTGCAAGTAGGTTCCGGCTTTACCGTGCCAACGGCCATTATCGACGGCGGCACGTCGCCGGGGGCAGGGGCGGACTTGCTCCAGCTACAAAGTAATGGAACGCCGGTGGCGCGGTTTAATAACGCGGGCAATTTATTTGTGGCTAGTGCTATTAACACGCAAACAGGTGGTGGGACGTTATCGGTTCAGACAACTGGCAACGGTGCGATAACGACCGGCTCCGGACTTCTTACCGACGGGGGCAACCTGACGGTCCAGGGTACGACTACCACATTGGGAGCGACGGGTTCCGCTAATACTTTGGGATTCGCCAACACCACGGCGGCCACGGGTGCAACCATTGATTTTGCCAGCACCTCGGTCGGCATTGGTAATAGTTTGACCGTCCAGGGACAAACGGGGGCAGCAACAGATGCCGGTGGCGCCGTCAATGTCTACGGCGGTACGGGTGGTACGACTGGTGGTGGCGGACTCGTGACCATCCAGGGAGGCGCCGCCTCGGCCACGTCGGGTTCGGCCGGCGGCGGCGTTGACATTTATGGCGCCAATGGCACGGGCACAAGTACTGGCGGCGCCGGTGGCTCGGTTGCGATTCAGGCTGGCAACGGTACGTCAAGCGGCAACAACAGCGGTGGTAATGTCACGCTGCAGGCCGGTAGCGCCAGCGGGAGCGGAGCGACAGGCAGCGTGGTGGTAAAGAATGCGGCTAACTCGAGCACGGCACTCCAGCTGCAGGACACCGCTGGGGTGGACGTATTGGACGGTTCAACCAGCACGACTAATCTAGTATCACAACCGGATATAACCGGCAGCACAGCTTCGAGCTGGGCGGTCAAGAATGGATCCTCAGCACCTGTTGGCGATACGTCAAACCCATATGAGACGACCTCATCGATTAAGACGGTTGCTAGTGGTTCTACCGCCTATTCCGGTATGCAGACCTCCACATTTACTTCCGCACTGGTTCCAAATGACTACTATCAGCTTACTTTTTGGGCCAAGTGTTCGGGTACTATTGGAACGTTTACCTTCGGACGTCAGGACGTGTCGGGCACTGACATTAACTACACGACGACCACCTGCAACACCACTTGGCAACAGTACTGGGCAACGTGGCAGGCCGGCGGCACGCTGACTTCGCCCAACATTTACATCGACGCCGGTACTCCGGCCAATGCTACCACGATTTGGGTCGACGGCGTCACGCTCAATCAGGTAGGGGGGCTGGCTACCGGCCCATCCAACTACCAGCCCGGAACGGTTTATATACCTGGCGTGATCGGCTCGCCGGTGACGTTTGAAAATTCTGCCAACTCAGCCGGCGCGTTCCAGGTACAAAATTCGGCCGGTGCAAACATTTTAAACGTTAATACCAGCACATCGACCGTCACTGTTGGATCTAGCGGCAACGACAATGTGAGTCTGGCAGTTGATAACACTGACGGGACGGCGGCGATTGAAGTACGCAGCGGCGGTAGCGCCAGCTACGATACGTTTGTTGGCGTAAATTCCGGTGCCAACAACGCGCTTAACGTCGGTTCGACGCAGGGCTACCAAAATACAGGGTTTGGTAATGGAGCGCTTCAGTCTAATTCGACTGGTTCATATAATACTGGCCTGGGGGTTTACGCGCTTAACGCCAACCACAGCGGCTCGGACAATACGGCGGTTGGTAATGGTGCGTTGAACGTAATGAATGGCGGCTCCGATGACGATGCTTTGGGCTTCCAATCGCAATATGATAACTCGAGTGGTAGTTACAACGTGTCCATCGGCAGCTACTCGCAGTACTACATCGGTGGCAGCGACAATACTTCATTGGGTTACCATAGCCTTACGAATTCATCTGATACGACCGGCGCTGATAATACGGCTCTTGGGTACAATGCGGCTAGTACTGACTCGGCTAGCGGATTTGTCAGCGATCTTAATTTGCAGAATGCGACTGCTATCGGATACGACTCCGAGGTGCAAGCGAACAACAGTTTTATTCTGGGTGGCCAGGGTTCAAACGCTGTGAACGTGGGCATTGGCACCACGATTCCGCTCAACACTCTGAGTGTAAGCCCGGCTAATTACAGCACTGGAACGGCCGAAATTGCGAGCACGGGCACTACGGTTACAGGCAGCGGTACCACCTGGACAAACGCCATGGTGGGCATGCAATTTATCTTTATGAATGGTGAGACGGGTACGATTACGGCCGTGGCGAGTACAACGAGTCTAACGATTAGCGCATCCCAGGCGGCCACCGGTGGGTTCATAAATTACCGCATCCAAACCCCGGGATTTAATGTTACGAGCAATGGCGCTGCGTTCATACAGGCTACTAATTCTTCGGCCTTTGCAGTTCAGAACGCGCAAGGCGAGAGTGATCTTGTGGCAAATACCACAGACTCAACCAATTTCATTCTCGATTCCGATATGGTGCTAAATAGCGGCACCAGCCTAGTCGATTGGTCGGCGGTGAGCTCCGCTACAGTGACGCAAAATACAACGCCAACCGATAGTTACCTTGGCAATACCTCAATGAACCTTACTACGACTAACGCGTCTTCGGGCCAAGGCGCTACCACTACGGCGTTTACGCCCAGTCTGCCAACTGGCAGCGGTACGGTTTATACGGTGTCGTTTGAAGCCATGATGAGCACCGGTACGTATGCAGCTAGCAACCTAAAGATGATCGCGACCGGCGGCGGTACGCCTTCGTGCACTGGTTCCGCCAGCGAGACGATTAATGCCAACGGTTTCCAGCAAGTTTCCTGCACCTGGGCGGCTGATTCCGGCACTATTTCAGGCCTTTCCATTCTTGACCAAACCGCCAACGCTATGACCATGTACATCGACGACGTGCAGCTGCAGACGGGAACGGCGGCTACAGCTTTTAACCTTGGCACCTTGCAGCTCAAGGGTGTTATAACGAGCCCGGTGGCGGTGCAGAATGTCGTTAACTCCACCACGGCGCTCCAGGTCCAAAATGCCTCCGGCTTCAATGTGCTCACGGTTGATACTCTCGACAACTCGGGCCAGGGTCAGGTTATTCTGGGGGCTGCCAGTCACAATAACGGTGCGCTTGTGTTCGATAACAGTACGAACTCAAACACGGTGTCGCTTGTGAGCGGCGCAACAAGCGGCAGTGGCTACAGTCTGACGTTGCCGACCTCCGGGCCAACGTATAACCAGTGTCTACAAACCGGCAATTCAAGTACTACGCAGCTACAGTTCGGTCCCTGTGCGACTGCCAACGCCAATTTGACCAAGGTAGCTGAATCGGATGAGCACTCCGGAAATGCATTGACCTTTACTCCGTCCAAGATCGGGGACGAGATTGTGCTGTTCTATAGCTCGACAACGGCCAGCGTTACTGTGTCCGCCATGAATACCACGTCGGGGACGGGCGTTACTACGTGGACAAAAGTCACCAGTGCAACTGGCACCAAAGGTGACGTTGACATGTGGATGGGCCAGGTGACCGGAACCGGTTCAACGACGGTCACGGCGACTGTAACCGGATCACCATCCACGTTTGAACTGACGCAGATCGAGTATACGACCTCCGGTGTCAGCTCAGGTACGGTGTGGCAGATGACAAATTCCAACACCAACTACATTACGGTCGCGACCACGACGGTGACCTGGCCAAGCTTTGTGGCCCCAGCCAGCCAGGAGGCCTACGTTGGGTACGATTCAAACGTTGGTGGGACACCTAGCACATCTGGAACGGGTCCGTTTACGTACACCCTTACCGGCGCCAACAACATGTGGGTGTATGATTCGTCGACCGTATACGGGTCAACGTATGCGCCGACGACAACTGTGGCCTCATCGTTCCCGGAGACCATAGGCGGACTACTTATCGCGTACAATCCTTCGTCCATCTCCAATTCCACTGCTACACAGGTAGCTAATTTCAATGTCCAGGCGGCGACGAGTGGATCGGTGGCGGGCTTGCTGCAGGCGAATGCAGCCGGTAGTGGTGACATACTGGATCTGGAAAATGGCAGCGGCAACCTGGTCGATAACGTCACGAGCAATGGTGTGCTCCAGGTGCAAAGCGCCAGCGGCGTGAATGTGCTAACGGCTGATAATACGATTGACGCCGTGACGCTTGGGGGCGCTGCCGCGCCGAGCTATGTGAATGAGTGGGAGGCCAACTCCACCAGTGGCTACCCGACGATTTCGGCATTCTCCCCTACCACCATTGGTGACGTTATGGTTGTAGCAATTAAGACCGTGCCGGGGAACAAGGTTACGTCGGTGACGGATACAGATGTGAGCGCCTGGCACTACGTGACGTATAACAACGGAAACGTGCATGAAGAGTTGTGGTACGGCACGATTACCTCAACGGCGTCAACTACCATGACGTTTAACAGCATCTCCGGAACGCCTTGTACGGCCGGCGTGAGCTGCGAAATTGTGGCCGAGGAATTCACGGCCGGTTTGGGCGCTAATACTAACTGGTTTGCCACCACGAGCAATACGACAACAACCGGTTCGCCCTCCTCGACCATTTCTTTCCCGTCTCTTAAGGCCACCGTTACCAACGGCTTGTACTGGGGCTTCGCATATTCGGGCGGTACGGCTGGCAGCTGTATAACCGGCGGCTTTACTTGTCTCACTACCCCCAAGGGTAACGACGTGATTTATGACCCGACAATGGTGAATGGCACTACGTATTCTCCAACCGCCAACAATACTAGCAACGTTTACGACACGCTTGGCATGATTTTGGTGGCCTCTACCTCGAACCTTAACGTGGTTGGCACGACCCAGTTGAACGGTGCCGTGACATCACCGGTGGTATTCGCCAATTCTGTTAATTCCGCGACTGCATTCCAGATCCAAAATGCTTCTGGTGCGGATGCGTTCTTGGTCGACAATACCAACAGCGGCCTGGTCCAGAGCGATGACACCCTGCAGATTGGCCCGGGATCTCCTGGTACTACGACGCCGAAATTCCTCTACCTGTCGGATGTGACCTCAAATGGAGCCGGTAACCCACTCATTATTGGCCAGTGGAATAGTCCCGGTAACTGGGGCATTGGGCCAAATAGCAACGCTAATGACAATACTCTTAGGCTTGGTGTGACGACCGCCAATGGTGTGAACACTTGGAGTACAACGCAGAACGTCAGCCTGCTCGTGGCCGGTACGCTGGCGGTTCAGCCCACGTCTGGCAATGATTCGACTTCTGCCTTCCAGGTGGCGAGCTCAGCTGGTACTAACCTTGTTAACGTTGACACTGCAAATGGCAACGTTAATCTGGGCATTAGCAGCTCAACGCCGGCGCTTGGCGATACTGCCGGATCCGGGACTGCTGATACGGTATATGCGAACACGATACACGCGGGCAGGTTCCAGGCTAGCTATACCGGTCCAATCACTTCTATTTCGGCATACGTCGGTCAAGGCGGTCTTGATGGCACCAACAAGTTGTACCAGGTTGCACTTTATACGGATACCACCTGTTTCGGTCATCAATGCCCGGGGACCTACATTGCCTCAAGTGCGCAGGGCACCTTATCGGGTTCAGCCACGTGGGATACGGCAGCTGTCTCGGCCACGGTTACGGCCGGCACATATTATTGGCTGGCATATACGTCAAATTCAACGATTACCAATGACAACACATTGTCATATAACACGGCTGCAGCCGGCTCTCTAGATGAAGAAACGGGTTTCACATTTGGGAGCGGCCCCTCGAATGGTTTTCCAACAACATTCGTATATCAGCCGCCTCAAGCGGGGTACTCGTACAGTATTTATGCAACGTACGGTTCCGGTTATGCGACTACGATAAATAGCAGCGGAACCTTGACTCAAAACGCCGCCGCGGTGTTTAAGGATGAGACGAGCTCGGCCACCGCACTCCAGGTGCAAAACACCGATGGTGAATCGGTATTCCAGACCGGGACCACTCAAGCGGTTGATGGTATTACAAATTACGTCGCCGATTCTGAATTCGCGCTTGGCAGTGGTGCTTGTCCGCTCACCGACTGGTCTGTCGTGGGCTCACCAACTACTTGTGCCCAAAATACGACTGCGGCGAATAGCTATGAGGCCGACACGTCCTTGCAGCTCGTAACCACGGCGTCGGCTGGGCAAGGCGCATCTACCAGCACCTTTACCGCCACCCCAACCACTACTTCTAGTGGCCAGGGTTCAATCTGGACAGTGTCATTTTATGCTGAGCAGACGAGTGGTACTACTCCGATTACAGGTGCCAACCTGACCGCGGCGACGACGGGTGTCGTGAGCTCAAATACGTGTACGATTAATGGTTCCACTTCTACCCCCTTGTCTGCCACGGGATTCGCGCAAGTCGTGTGTACTCTGACGTATAGCTCAGGTGGTAACATTACGGGGCTGACAATCGAGACCTCCGGAACTGTCACAGCGGACACGATTTATTTGAGCAATGTGCAATATCAGGTTGGTACGGCAACTACCGGCTTCGTGACGGCGCCTCAGATTGGCCAGCTGTCATTGCGAGGCGTGATCAACACACCAATCGAGATGCAAAACAATGCTAATTCGTCGACCGCCTTCCAAATTCAAAATGCCGGCGGTAATGCACTTGTAGACGTCAACTCCAATAACGTCAACATTAATACGACGTCGGTAAACGGCACGGGTCTTAGCACGGTCAACTCGGCGAAGGAGTGGTCTGTGCTGGAATCAACCACTGTTGTCGCCAACCCGGCCACTAATTCCTACACCTGGACGAACGGGGTGTCGCCGCATACTGTCGGCAACGTCATGGTTATGGGCATCGGTATAGCTTCAACAACCTTTAGCGTCAGCAGTATCACGGGCGGCGGGGTCACGAACTGGCATAAGATTACGGCTAACGCGCCAGGTACTACCGACCATACCGAGCTGTGGTATGGCACCGTTACGTCAGCTGGAACCACCAATGTTGTCATAAACTTCTCTGGTACCGTGAACGTTCCCACTGAACTAATTAACCAAGAGTTTACTGCTGGCTTGGGTGCAGGTACCAATTGGTCGGTTACAACATCGGGTCAGCAAAGTAATGGGTCTTCGACCAGCATGACATTTCCCAGTCTCACCTCGGGCGCCAATGGCGGAATATATGTTGGCTATGGGAATGAGGCAGCCAACAATGCGACTGTCGGCACTAGCCCTGGATTTACCTTTGAACCTACGCCCACTAATTTGGACATGTATTTGTACAATCCCAGTCTGGCGGCGAACACCGTTTACCAGCCGATCGCTGGTATTACGGGTGCCGCAGTATCGAATGTTACGGGGGCTATCCTGACCGCTTCGGCCGATAACACTTTTAGTACTAACGGCTCTACAGTTGTGGGTGGTGCGGCTTCACAAACAGCCTTCCAGGTACAAAATGCTTCAGGTGGATCGGTGTTTAACGTCGATAGCTCGAACAACATCATTAGCCTGGAATCGGGCTACTCCGGCACGATCGGGAGTTGGCAGCCCGACACCAACTCGCTTCCGGCTATAATGGGCACCGGCGCGGCCGTGGCGGCCAATGGGTACGTGTACGAGGAAAGCGGCAGTAATAACGGTACTGTTAATGGTGATCTCTACTCCGCTAAGTTGAACCCTGACGGCACTGTTGGCACATGGTCTGCGGCTCTTACCGTCCCGAGTACGCCAGTAAAATTTGAGGCGACGGTGGCGACCAACGGCTATATCTATGAATTGGGCGGCACGAATAACGGTGGCACTGATCAAAGCACTGTACAATACGCCCAAATTCTACCAAATGGCACGTTGGGGGCCTGGAGTACCACCACAGTTCTACCGGCATTAACCTCGCGAGCGGCGGCCGTGGCGGCCAATGGTTACATTTATGTGATTGGCGGTGATACCGCCGGCGGCACTACCGGCAGTACCATCGTCTACTACGGCAAGGTTAACGCTGATGGCACGATATCCAATTGGACCACTGGCGGGGCCCTTACTGCGGCTAGCCGTGATATTCAAGCCGTTTACGCGAATGGCTACATCATCGCGGCCGGCGGTGGCGACGGCACGAACGCGCAGACCACGGTGCAAACCTCTGCCGTACCGGCGGCCGGCGGTGCCAACGGCGCCTTCTCAACCACCGGAGACACGGCGCTGACGGGCGGTCGGGCTCAGGCCACCATGGGCGTGGCAAATGGTTACGTGTACGTAGTGGGCGGCCGCAATACCGACAGTACCAACGCGCCGCAAACTAGTACCTATTACGGCCAGCTCAACTCGGCCGGCCAAATTGGCAGCTGGAGCAGCGTAAGCACGGCCGATGCCCTTCCTATACCCGTGTTCGGTCATTCAATGGTGACCGTGAACGGCTACATGATCATTATGGGTGGCTTCAACTCGAGCGGCACATTGGTAAGCGGCGTGTACACTGCTACTACTGCCAGGATAGCGGTCGACGCCTCGCTCGATCTCGTGGGTTCGAGTTCGGGGACTTTGGCTGACGGCGGCGATCAAAGCACCGGCAGTTCGGGGGGGTCGCTGACGGCGGGTAATACCAACATCGTTGGCAGCCTGCAGGTGGCTGACCAGGCTGACTTTAATTCGAACATTTCTGTTGACGGCAACCTTGTTCAAGACGGCGACAGTTACGAAAACAGTTCCCAAACGACCGGTACTGCCTTTACGCTAACAGATAGCAGCCTTACGACCGGTACGCTTGCCACCTTCACGACCGGCACGAGTACGACTAACCTGACATCGGGCAACCTCGTTAACGTTGCTACGGTGTCGGCGGTGCAAAGTGCCGGCAGTCTGGTAAACGTGAGCAATACCGCTAACCTTGTGACGAGCGCAGGCAGTGACGCTGCCAACCTGGTGAATGTCAGCCGTTCCCTTACGGCCACAATTTCCGGAGGCACTTCGAACGTGCCGACGGTTGACCCAGCCGGTACGGGTACCGGGCCGGAGAGCTTGAACAATACTACGGGAACGAACAGTTGGAGCAACAACTTCACGGTTGCGTCACATAGCAATGAGATACTGTTGGTTCAGGTCGGCTATATTGCTACTAGCTGTGCGAACTATCACCTTACGTCGGTGACGTACAACGGCACGGCTATGACTTTGTTGAGCTACAATCAAATGACTAACGACTGCGTTGGCTTCTACTACTTGCTGGCTCCAACAACTGGTAGTGCTAAAGCGCTCATCGTGAACTCTACGGCCAGCGATAACTTCACGGAAAACATCTCAGCTTGGTACAACGTTAACCAAACCACTCCGTTTACAACGGTAGGCGGAGGTGCATACAGCTCAAATAATGGGACCTCTAGTACCTCATCTTTATCGGCTTCTTCAGCACCTGGGCAGGTTGTGTTCGATTATCTGGTTGTTTCAGCAACAGCCTCCACTACGCCCGCGACGACTCAATCGGGCCAGACGATGCTAAGTAGTGTCACCGACGCTGCTACGAATCTTATCCAGTTTGCCGACAGTGATAGGGCTGCGTCTTTGTCGAGTGGTAACACCACAATGGGTTGGAATAGTATGGCCAATGCGGGTGCAAACGGTTGGGTTGAGTCGTCTATTGGTCTTAATTCAACCAATACGAACGTATCTGAAAACGTGACCTCCGCGGTCGCAAGTATAACCAACAACTGTACGGCTACGGGTAGTGGAGACAGCATCTGTGCGGATGCCTCGAATGTGCTTAAGTTGAACCAGCAGTACTCGAATGCAACGGGTGCGGAGTTGCTGCTGCAGAGTGCAGGCACCGGTGACATGCTCGATACAGAAAATGCTGGCGGTACGATTCTTGACAAGATTATGGCTAATGGGAGTATCGTGATTGGGCCTTCCGGTGGAGGGTATACGCCGGCCACATTAACACTCGGTACTGGAACCGGCGCTGATCCAGCAGGCGTGGCCGGGGCCATGTATTACAATACAGCGCTTGATGAGTACCGGTGCTACGGCGACAATGGCGAGTGGTCACCATGCGGAACGCTGCCGATTGATGCTAGTTATGATTTAAATGAAGACTTTTTGGGCGGGTCGGCGGTCGCTACAACAGCCACTACCGGCATCGGCAGTAATAACTGGACTGTGACAACGATTGGTACCGCCTGCACTTCGCTCGGCTATGGTGGCAGTGGCGGGCAGTACTTGGTTAGTGCTGCCAGGCCCGGGATATTGACTACGGCAACATCCGCCACGAGCGGTGCCGGATGTACGGTGGCACTGGGTGGTGCTGCCGACATGAAAGTGGGGGCCGGGGAAGACATAAAGGCGTCGGTGGGGGTCAGTAGTGCTTCCGCCCATATTTACCGTGTGGGACTTCTGACTGAAACTAATTCGGCCACTGCGCCCAATTTCGGTGTGTGGTGGGAAGCCGACTCCGGTTCCGGCCACGCTGGCGCCACCGACTGGCAGTATTGCTACGGGACCGGGTCAGCTGTTACCTGCGGGGATAGTGGTATTGCTATTGGTACGCTGATATGGTATAGACTTGAGATTCAGATCGTAAGTGCCACGGCTATTAACTACTACATTAATGGCACACTGAAGCCGGTAACAGGCATTACTCTCGGGACGAGTACTGCAGTTGGTCCTGATATCGTTTGTGCCAATGACACCGGTACGGCTACGGCATTTAGCTGTAATACCGACTACTACCAGTTACGTGCGGATGATGGGGCGCTCAGGTAATTAGGGTATGCTAGTTTTTATCCGGGGCCAGGTTATCAACAATTGACCGCATCGCATCCGCACCGATTGGCTTTGGAGCATTGATGAGGATCCAGGTACCATCATTGGTAAACAGCGCTCCGGTGGTACGGTCAACAAGATCCGAAATGTAGGCGTGGCCGTACTCGTTATTGTAGACGGCATCTGCCTTTAGTGTGCTGGTGTCGAAACCTGGCGGGATCGCTTCCTCGGTAAACGCTAGCGTGTTACCGGCTGAATCCTCCATGCCGAATTCGAGTACGTTGTCTTGATAGTCGACGGTACCGGCTTCGAGATTGAAATTGGAGGTAAAGTTTGGTTTAAAGTAGTAGAGTGTGAAGCCGGAAGCTTGGTTGACGGCGGATTGCGGAAGGGCGTCGGGTGGTTGTTTGGGCGACTGGGCAGGGATGAGAGCAAAGGCTGAGCCGACAGCTGCCAGCGCTATCACGATGGATCCGGCAACTATGAGAGATTTTCTCGAGGGCACACTGATGTGCGGCAAGGTGAAACGGCGAGCTGCATTTCTCCCCCGTTTTAGCATTTTGAGCCTTTGCTCTAGTTCTTCTGGTGCTCGTTCGGGTATAAAACGCTTGATCATGCTTACTAGATTACACGAAATGGCGGGCGCGGCCAGTGGCGGAGTTTGGACGGCTTTAAGCGTAAGGAGTATATTCAGAATACTAATGTGAGGTGAGGCGTGGTTAATATGGGCAAGTTTGTGCCGCGTAAGAGCGGGTATGTGATCGGTTTGGTCGTGGCGTCGCTTGTGGGTGGGTTGGTGTCTGCTGCTGCTTTGGCAGCGATTCCGGATGCAAGTGGGTTGATCCATGGATGCTATAACACGAAAAGTGGTGCCATGAAGGTTATTGATGGCTCGACGGGATCGTGCACCAATAAGCAGACTGCGCTCAATTGGTACCAGGGCGGCACACCGGTTGTGCAAGATGCTAACGGGCAGGCGCTTGGAACATTGATGATGTCTGGACTTAATGCCTCTGGCTTTGCTCCTAGCCCTACTGCGGTGTTCAATTCGCAGCTCAGCCGAGTAGTATATATAGGCATAAGCGCAGCAGATAATACTAGCCTGCTCGTTGGCTATCCGGACGGTAGTTCTGTGGGCGGTTCTACCTATGACATATACTTTCAAAGTTCTGATTGCACGGGGCAAGCTTATGTCGTTAGCCAGGGCCCTGCTCTGAAAACCTTGCTTTTGAGCTGGCAAACAAGCTCCGGTACCCAAAGTTACGACGTTGTTGCTGATAATGCGCAACCACAAAGTTTCACTGCTAATAGTCAGGATTACGCTGGAACGTGTCAGAACGGTGCACAGCTTGGCTTGCCACATACTGTTTCGGGGGCATACCAGGCGACTGAGGTGAGCTTGCCATTCAGCGTGCCGGTGGCTACTCCCTTACAGTTTAACTAAGCCTTGTGGCGTTGAGCGCTTGCAGCGACTTAAAGCTCTGTGGCAGTGCCTCGGCTTGTTTCTTGGTGAAGCTTGAAATGTTGGGTATGTGCATTGGTCACCTGACTCCATAGCGGCATAGGTAAAAACTGCGGCAACAGCCCGCCTGAACCGGCGGGTCTTTGCTTTTGAAAAGTGTGTTGTGTATTTTGCTAGTTGATTTGTGTGAATTTCTAAAAACCAGATATGGGCGTGATTGTGCAACATGACAATTATTCACACAGTTTTCGATGTGATGAAAATGCCTTTGCGATGGTAAAATTTATTACTATAATGCTTGCGCTTTGTGAGGCTGGCATGTAAAATTAACAACGTATGTAGTTTGTGAGGAATTGGTCTCTGTACGGCGCTAGAACAAGTCGCCACGTTGTCCAAAACATGCTACGCATCTCCCTGGCTTTCGTTGCTGTAGGGCTTGTTTCGGTCTCGCTTTTGACAGCGGGCACAGCTCGCGCTACCTCAGGCACGATTAATGATACAATGAATTTCCAAGGGCGACTGCTGACGGCGGCCGGGGCAGTGGTGCCGGATGGAAATTACAACATTGAATTCAAGATTTACAAGAATGGTGACGGGCAGTCGACTGGGGACACAACCGGGAGCCCGTCCGGGACGCTTTTGTGGACCGAGGATTGGCTTAATAACAACTCCGTAACGGCTAATACCATTCCTGTGGTGATCAAGAACGGCTACTTTTCGGTACAGCTGGGCTCGATTACGACACTACCGAGTACCGTTACCTTGGACGAGAGCGTGCTGTGGCTGTCGATGACGGTGGCCGGTAGTGCGGGCGCGACCTCGACGAGCTGTACGACGTTTTCGGCCTGTAACTCATCAGGTGAGCCGGAAATGCTGCCAATGAAATCGCTGTCGGCGGCGCCGTATGCGATTAACGCAGCTAACGCCAATACGCTGGGCGGGCTCACGAGCAGCCAGTTTATCCAAAACACCACCTCGCCGCAGTCGAGCGCGAACATCGACATTGCGTCCGGGAATGCGGCGGATCCGGCGGCCAAGCTTCAGCAGGCCTCGTCGGCCACGGCGCCGGTGCTCACACTGGAACTTGGCGGTTCACCGGGCGTTGGCGGCGATTTGCTCGATTTGCAGGACTCGAGCACTGCTGTGCTGGATAAGTTTGATTCGAGTGGGAATCTGACGCTTGGTAATAATTCCAATAAAACGATTTCGGTGGCGCCGGCAGCTTCTGGGGGCGGCAGCAGTCTGACACTCATGGCCGGTAATGGTGCGAGTGGTACAAATGCCGGCGGTAACCTGATACTTGAGGCGGGCGCCTCCACGGGCGGTGCGGCCGGCGGCAGCATTATTGTGAAGCCGCAGACTGATTCCACGACTGCTTTCCAGGTGGAGAATGCCTCAGGAGCTGCTCTCCTTACCGCTGACGCTGCTAACACTGCCATTGTTTTAGGCCAAGACACGACACCAACCAACCTAACGGTACGTGGTGGTATCGCATCCGGATCGAACGTCGGTGGCGGTAACATCACCTTCCAAGCTTCCAATGGTACGGGTGCTGCCGGTTCAGGGTCATTTGTCTTCCAGACCGCAGCTCCGGGCGGAGGTATTACGCTTGATAATACATCGTACACGGGTGGCAGCGGCAATATCACACTTAGCTTCACGACCGGCAGCGGTAGCAATCGATTGCTCATGGTACAAGCCGAGACCAATGCTAGCCGGTCCTTCAGTGGCATAACCTACAACGGTGTGTCGATGACGCAAGTTGCCACTGAGAATTCTCTGACCAATGACGATGGCGTTGGGGCTCATGTGGAACTCTGGTATCTCGTGAATCCTGCCAGCGGTACCCATAACATCGTTGCTACCATGGTCGGTTCAGGTGCCGGTTCATTGGCTGCCGCCAGTTTTACTAACGTCAATCAGACGACACCGCTCGGCACAGCCGCGACCGGGAATGGTACGGCTTCGGGGACGCAGCAGAGCAGCCTGTCAGTGGCGACCTCGGCCGGACAATTGGTGATTGATGGGATTGGCACTGACGTGCCGAGTTCAGGCGTGGGTGTTGATAGCCCGCCGGCCAGTGGCCAGACGCAATTATGGTATTCGGCCAATTCCCCCAGCCTTTATGGCGCCGCTGGATCGACGGCGCCGGGTACTGGTTCGACGGTATTCATGAAGTGGAACGTCACGAACGCTGACTGGGCCGATATCGCGGTTCCCATTAACCCGGCCTCGAATTCAACGGCCGATACTCTGAACAATGACCTGGTGATCGCAAACAGCGGGAACGTCGGGATCGACAACTCTAGCCCCCAGAATACGCTCGATGTGAGCGGCACGGCGAGGGTGCAGTCAACCACAAACTCGGCGACGGCTTTCCAAGTGCAGGATGCGAGTGGTTCAAGTTTGCTTGATGTCGATACGGCCAATACGGTGGTAAATGTTGGTACCGCCGGAAGTACCGCCGTCAATGTGGGCGGCACAGCGGGTTCGATTGGGCGAACTTCGATTGGGTCGGTACAGGATGTGGGTGCGAATAATCTGATCGTCGGTTATCAATATACTGCTCCTTCGACCGGAAGTATTGGCTCAATGTCGGCATATATTGGCGCAAACGTTCAGTCATCACCATACAACCAATATCAATTTGCTTTGTATTCAGACAATGGCAGTAACGCGCCAAACGCGTATTTGGCTTCGTCGGCGGTCGGGACGGAGGCCGCGAATACCTGGAACACCTTGCCAATCTCGTACAGTGTCACTTCAGGAACCAAATACTGGCTGGTTATGTGGACGAATACTACCAACTCAGCGGACAACGCGCCAAACGGAGACACTAATGTAGCGAGTTCATATGTTGCTTATACCACTGGCCAGACTTTTGGCAGTGGACCCGATAACGGTTTCCCCGCCACATTCCCTACGCCAACGTACGACGCCAGCCAATACCCCGATAGCGTATATGCGAGCTACAATAGTACTTCCGGTCCGGCGGTGACCGTGAGCTCGACAGGTACTCTTGGTGTATATGGTTCGGCCATATTTGAGAGCGGCAGCGATTCAACCACCGCATTCCAGATCCAAAACGCCAGTGCCGCGAGCCTGTTTAATGTGGACACTTCAAACGATGTAGTCGACGTTGGCGCTACCGGAACCACAGGTCCGTCCACGACCGTCAATATTGGGACATCGTCGAATGCTGCTCAAACGGTAAACCTTGGGTCGACGGACGGCGCCAGCGCTACTACCATTCAGGGCGGTACTGGCAACGTGTCCATTAACACCGGAGCGGGTTCTGGCAGTACCGGCTCGATAACCGTCGAAAGCGGCAATTCATCGGGCGGTGATTCGGGCAACATTACTGTCGATACCGGCACTAATTCGCCGGGCGGAACAGTGGTTGAGGACGACACGTTTGAGGGCAGCGGGACGGGTAGTGTTGACGGCTACACGAACAACGATTCGAGCGTAACGCCGACGGCCAGCAACACGACCGCTCACGGCGGCAGTTACAGCTTGAAGCTGACTGAGGCCGGGAGCTACTGGTACGCATTCAACGCTGGAACTCAGTCTGTCACCCCGGGCCATGTGTACGCGTTCTCGGCGTGGGTCAAGGCCGCTAGCACCAGCGAGACAATGTCTGGCTATCTTTACTGGGCTTGTGGCGATGATACGTATCACGCTTGGGGATTCGCGACGGCCGTGTCGTCGGGTTGGACGCAAATGACCGGGACGCTCACGGCGCCGGCTGTGAATTCCGGCTGCAGCCCAGGCACTGAGACGGTGTCGATGGGTATTACGGACAATACCTTTGGTGGTTCGAGCGGCGAGATTCAGTACCTGGACGACGTGACCGTGACAGATGAAAGCTTGATTACTGAGCCATCGGTTGATATCGGTACTTCGAATGCGCAGGCTGTTAATATTGGCGGCAACAACGCTGGCCAGTACGGCCCCACAACAGTTGAAGGCGGCGGGGGCATTAGTTTACTGGCAGGAACCGGCGCTTCGGTAAACATTGGCACTTCCAACTCGAATAATGTGACGGTTGGCGACGCCTCAGATATAGACTCGACGACGCTGCAGGGTGGAACGCTGGGAGTGTCCATTAACACGGGAGCGCAGTCTGGCACCACCGGCGCGATTACCCTTGAATCGGGCAACTCGAGCGGCGGCGATTCCGGCAACGTCAATATTGACACCGGCACCAACTCGCCCGGCGGCACGCAGGTCCAGGACGACACGTTTGAGGGAAGTGGGTCAGGTAGTATGGACGGCTACGATAACAATGACGACGGCTTGAGTGCTATTTCGGCAAGTAATACCACTGCCCACAGCGGCAGCTATAGCTTGAAGGTGACCGAGAGCTCGGCGTACTGGTTTGCAAATACCAGTGAGGACACAACCGTAACATCGGGGCACGTGTATGCCTTCTCAGCTTGGGTGAAAGCTGCCAGCACGGGGGAGTCAATAGATGCCAATGTGTACTGGGGCTGCAGTATAGGTGGCATTGTCCAATGGGGGTCAGCCACTTCCACTTCGTCCGGCTGGACGCAGATCACCGGTACCGCGACGGCGCCGGCTTTGTATCCCGGCTGCATCCCCGGTGACGAATTCGCGCAGCTTACTTTTGGTGGCATCGCCGGCACCAGCGGGCAGATCGAGTACATAGATGATGCGACGATAACAGATGAGAGCTCAATTACTGAGCCGTCGGTAAATATCGGGACATTGAATGCGCAGGCCGTGAACATAGGCGGCAACAACGCTGGCCAGTACGGCCCCACAACAGTTGAAGGCGGCGGGGGCATTAGTTTACTAGCCGGGTCCGGCGCCCCGATAACCATTGGTACAGGCAACAGCAACAACGTGACAGTCGGCGACGCCTATGATGAAGACGCGACCACGCTGCAAGGCGGCAGCAACGGAGTGAGTATCAATACCGGCGACAATTACGATGGTACCGGCTCGATCTCGATCACGACCGGAAATTCTACCAGCGACACGGCTGGCAACATTACCATTGATACCGGAACGAGTACGTTCAGTGGGTCGCAGGTGGAGGACGACGACTTTGAGACTGGGACGGATACCTTTGGCTGTTGGTTTGGCTGCGTATCAGCCACCCAATCGGCGGCGGAGGCCCACGGCGGTTCCGACAGCTTGGCGGTGGCCGAAGATGGCAGCGGTTCGTGGGGTGTGATCGAGGGCTACCCTGGCGTGGCTGCCACCCCGGGACATGAATACGCCTTTACCGCCTGGGTGCGGGGCACGGCGGCGGAGACGGTTAGCGCCGACGCTTTTTTCCCAGGTTCCGTTGGCCCCGGTGACACCTACGACACTGTGACCGATAGCACGAGCGGCTGGACTGAACTTACCGGCGATATGACTGCTCCGGTAGGAGCAACTAACGTATATCTTGGCTTCACCGGTGGCACCGCCGGCGGTGGGGCGACGGATTACATTGATGACATAACGATCACTGACCTTGGCACAGTTTCGGCGCCAAACATCGCAATTGGTGGGACTAATGCCCAGCAAGTCACCATCGGCAACGAGAACGAAGGCGGCTACACGAGTATATATGGCGGCGGCGACGGCATTTCGCTTCAAACGTCAAACGGCGGGACCGTTGCGCTCGGTACGGTAAACCAGTCCAATATTAGCATCGGCGCCGTTGGCAGCAGTACTGAAGATGACGTGGTGCAAATCGACGACACGTCGGGTGGCGGTACGAGTATCGTGGACATTGGCGGCACCGCGACTAATGACGGCTCGGATACCGCCAGTACGGTTAACATTCAAGGTGGCCAAACCGGTCTCGTGGTAGCCAATGCCGGTGCCACCCTTCAGACCTACACCGATTCCACTACCGCCTTACAGGTGCAAAACTCAAGCGGCGGCGATGTTCTAAACGTCGATACAACCGATGGCCAAGTCACAGCCGGTAACACCAATACTGCTCGAGCGGAACAGGAATGGGACTCGCACGGTACAAACCAAGCGACACTATCCGACGCGCCTCAGGCTGATGGCGATTTGCTGATGCTGGCCGTATCGATACCTTCGACCTCAGTTACTGTCTCGTCGGTGTCCGGTGGCGGCGTGAGCAGCTGGAGCAATGCGACTTCGTACACCGACAGCACGGTTGGTTACCGCACCGAGATTTGGGAAGGCACGGTGACCGGCGCCGGCGCCGGTACTATTACGGTCAACTATTCTTCAACGCCGGGGGGTGGTTGTGAGCTGGCCGCGCAAGAGTTTAGTGCCGGTGTGGGTGCTGGTTGGTCAGTTGTAGCCACTGGACATGCCGTTAATTCTTCGTCGACGACCGTCACATTCCCGTCGTTAACTGCTACTCAGACCGGCCAAATGTACTGGGGATACATGGGTGCCGAGCGTGTTGGGGCGGCCGGCAGTTACCCCGGTTTCTCGTACGTTCCTACCGGCTACCAGAATGTCATTGGCTACGATACAGATTTAGCTGAGGGTACGGTGTACACTCCGACAGCGTCCCAGTCGCCGGCCGGCACTTCGCTTGGCTCGGCGGTCATAATTTCGGTCACAGACGGTAACGCCCTGACGGTGAATGGGGCGGAGACCATTACCAACACAAACTCCATCAACGCCTTGCAGGTGCAAAACTCCGCCGGCACCAGCCTGCTGGGCATTGACACGGTTAACAGCCAGGAAACCATCGGCACCTCCGACACCACCACCTTCGGCAACACCTACGATGCGGCTACCGCTCCCGAGGGCGGATTTGGCGCCGGCTACTACTGGGATGGCGTAAGCCAACAGGAACTCGTAGCGCAATCGTTTACGACTGCCGGAGGCGGGCCCTTATCTTCACTTTCGACTTATGTTGGCACCAACGGCATATCGAGTACCAACAAGCTTTACCAGATGGCAGTGTACTCTGACAACGCCGGCCAGCCGGGAACGTACATTGCGTCAACTGCCGTGGGCAATCTTGGTTCGTCAGCCGGTTGGAAAACCCTGCCCATTACGGCTACCTTGGCGTCGGACACGACCTATTGGCTCGTCTATTGGACGAACGTGAATGACAACAACAACAACGGTCAGGATATTATCAACACCTTGCGCGGTACATCCAATACCCAAATGTGGGGCACTTATGAAAACTGGCAATGCTCGAGTGGTTGCGGGTCTAGTACCAATGGTATGCCAAATACCTATCCCACCAGCGGCAACAATACTACCAATGGCACCATCGCCAGCATATATGCCACGTTCGCGAACAACTTGCCGGCATTGCAGATTGATTCCGCTGGCAATAGCATCCAGGATGGCACCGCTTTGTTCCAATCCCAAACTGACTCTGACACCGCCTTGGTCGTCAATAACGCCGACGACCAGCCGGTACTGCAGGTGGCCACCACATTCAACGGCGTGGGCGTAGACTGCTCGCCGGACGGGAACTACAACTTGACGGTGTGCGCCGGCGGCAATGGTAACGGCGGTGGTTTGTCTGACCTCGGCTATTCGTACCAGCTGCTGAACGTCCAGAACGATGGCAACACATATTTGGGCGTCGACAGTATTAACGCCGATGTTCAATCGGGTGATTTGTCAGTAGGCAACTCGGTGAATAATCTCAACGGCCCCGGACTGTTGGTAAGCGACAACTTCGAGAGTGGGAACTTCAGCCTGTGGAGTGGCGGCTCATCCGGCGGTGAGTCCGTAACTACGTCTGAGGCTCACAGCGGCCGATACTCGGCCGAGACCAACGTGTCGAGCTCCACCGGCTATGCGCGTACCAGTTTCTCTTCTACCTCCACGACGTTTACTCTCAATGCCTGGGTCTGGGCACACGTACTGCCAACGTCGGGTGAACTGCCATTGTTTACCTTGTACCAGGCGTCCACCCCAACCAACAAAGTCCAGCTGTACACGGATCAGAATGGATGCCTTGGCGTTATAAATGGTACGACCGACCTTGGCACAGACTCGTGCGGAACCTTTATTGGCGATGATGATTGGAACAACATCGCCATATCCATAAATCGCACTACCGGTGAGATTGCACTCTACGCCGGCCTCGGTTATATGTACTACGGAGCTCAGGGATCAGACTATACCGGCCTCACTATCGGCTCGGGCTGGGACACGCTGGATATGGGTGTCACAAGCAGTAACACGGGGCAGTACTGGGTTGACGACCTGGCGTTTGGCACCGGCATTACGCCTTCTCTGGCCAACGGCCTCACCGTGCAAGATTCGCTTCACGCCAGTGGTAGCGCTACGTTCGGCGGCCAGGTTTTGGTGCAGCCGGCGTCGAACTCTGCCACCGCCTTCCAGGTCCAGAATGCCAGCGGCTACAGCGTATTGAGTGCCGACACTTCCAGCAACTCGGGGCAGGGCCAGGTGGTCTTGGGCAGTTCCAGCAATAATAATGGGACGCTGTTGTTTGATAATTCGGCCGGTTCGAGCCAGGTGGGACTAGCTGTAACGTCGTCGAATACCAACACCTACACACTCGACCTGCCGATTGCCGTGCCTAGCACAAACCAGTGCCTGTTGTCCGGCTCAAGCACGCCGACACAGTTGACGTTCGGGTCGTGCGCTAGCGGGAGCGCGGGCATCAACAACCAAACCACGACCCAATCGAACGCCAACTTTAACATTCAATCGGCCGGGGCAGCGGACGTGGGCGGTGTTATTCAAGGTGCCAGCTCACAGACGGCCGACTTGCTTGACCTGCGCGATTCGGCTTCCGGCAACCTGGCAGTGGTGAGCGCGGCCGGCAACGAGGAGAGTTTGGGCTACATCGACAACGCCGGCATTGGCGGGATTGGCCAGTATGGAAACCTACTGCTTGACAGCGAACAATTGGACCAAGGCGGCGTGTCGACGCCGCCTTGGTCGACCAACAGTGCGTCGTTGGTAGTAACTGCCAACAATACGACGGCACCGGACGGCAATACCACAGCCGAGAAGCTCGCCGGTACTGGAAACGTGAACATTTCGCAATCTGAATCAACCTCCGCTGTCGCAACCACGTACACGTTTAGCGTGTGGTTGAAGCAGTCGAGTGGGGCGGGCACTAGCGGCTTGTGTATTTACAGCACCGCCGGCACTCCGTCGAGCTGTACGGCTACCGCGGTAACGCCCAATTCCACCGACTGGCAGCGGTTTAGCGTAACGCAAGCTGTAACCGGCAGCCCAACGGCGATTACGGCGGAGATTTTGCCGGGCAACGGCTCAACGGCCACGATTTACGCCTGGGGCGCGCAGCTGGTGGTAGGCACGACTCCGGAAGTGTACACCCGCACTACGGCGGCGGCTGTTGCGGCTTCAAGCGGTGTGGTGACGAACGGCGGTGTACTCATTAATAGCCTTAGCTCGAGCGACACCCCGGTTACCGTTAATAGCAGTACCGGCGTGAGTACGCTCAAGATTGCGGACAGCGGTGCGACAACGTTTAAATCGTCGACCAATTCCACCACCGCCTTCCAGATACAGAATGCATCAGGTGAGGCTTTGCTTACGGCCGACACTACCAATACGGCACTAGTTCTGGGTCAGGACAATACGCCCACCGATCTCACCGTCCGCGGTGGCGCCGCCAGCGGGCCAAATGTGGATGGCGGCGACATTACCTTCCAAGCTTCTAACGGCACTGGTGCTGCCGGCTCTGGTTCGCTCATCTTCCAAACTGCTCCGCCGGCCGGCGGGGGTGTTACCGAAGACAATTCCGGGACCTCAACCGCCAGTGCGTGTTCAACAGCCACCCTTAGCTTCACTACCGGATCCGGCTCAAACCGCTTGCTGCTCGTCGGAGCCGAAACCGGCGCCGGCGAGACCTACACTGCCGTGACCTACAATGGTACCAGCATGACGCAGCTGTCAACGCAGGACAGCGGGACCACGCACATTGAGCTGTGGTATCTGCTAAACCCTGCGTCAGGGGCGCATAACATTGTTGGCACCCTATCATCGACCCTGCATGGCTGCACGCTCGACGCAGTCTCATATGCCAACGTCAACCAAGTAACGCCGTTTGGTACGGCTGCCACTAATAGCGGCACAACTACGGGTTTGCAATCCACGAGCAATACCGTCAGCACCACCAGCGCTGCTCAAGTGGTGTTTGATGTTTTGGGGGCAGACGTCAGTGAGTCGATTGCACCCGGATCGGGCCAGACACAATTAGTAAACTTCCCGGGCACCGGGGGCTTCTACCCGCTGGGGGAGTCCAGCGCTCCGGGCACGGGCGCCGCCGTTAACATGAATTGGGCCGTTAACTCGGCCGATTGGGCCGACATTGGCGTACCCATCAACCCGGTTGCCAATTCCACCGCCGACACCCTGCAAACCGTTCTGGATCTGGCCAACACGGGTAATGTCGGCATCGACAATTCCAACCCTCAGGAAACGCTCGATGTCGCCGGTACCGCCAATTTCCAGAACACCACCAACTCCACCACCGCTTTCCAAGTGCAGAATGCGAGTGGCGCCAACCTCTTGACCGCCGATACGACTAACAACCAGATCCTGCTCGGCTCCGATACCAACCTGATCCTCTCGGGGACCACCGCCTACATATCCAACCCTCAGGGCTATGGCGACAGTGAGGCTTTCGGAGCTGGTGCGTCGGTCACCTCGAGTAATGCCACCGCCGTCGGCTACAATGCTAGCTCCTATTATGATGGGGCAGCAGTCGGGGATAATGCGGCCGCGGGCGGCTATGGCGTTGCACTTGGATACGATGCTGCCGCCACCTATGTAGGCACAGCCGTCGGCTCGGAATCGGATGCATCTGGGAACTACAGTACGGCGGTCGGTGGTGGAGCAGTCGCAGGGTCAAATTACGCGACTGCGTTAGGCTACCTGGCAGCCGCTAACTCGGCTGACAGTATTGCGCTGGGCGCCGGATCTGTTACTAGCAGCGCGAACCAACTGGTTATTGGCAGTTCCACTGCCAATGGCGCCTATATTCAAGATGCCTACATCGGTTCGGGTATATCGGACATTGCGCCGCAGAGCATTACCGTGCACGCCACCGGCGGCAGTGGCAGCAACGTGGCCGGTGCCAACCTTAGCCTGGCCGGGGGTATCGGCACCGGTAATGCCAACGGCGGCAATATTAATCTCCAAGTTGCCAAGCCGGGGGTCAGCGGCTCGAGCGCTAATACGCTTGCAACCGTTGCATCCATCAGCGGCCTCAATGGCTCAGCGTTATTCCAAAATTCCACCGACTCCACCGCGGCTTTCCAAGTGCAGAACGCGAGTGGCACAAACCTGTTGGGCGTCGATACGTTCGACAGCACCGTGAGTCTAGGAGAAGCCGGTTCGGTCGGCGGTTCCGTGTACGGTAAGACGGACATCGGCGGAACGGCGGGCTTCGGCTACTACGATGGCACCAGCGATGTACTTGCCGCCCAGCAGTTTAAGGCCACTGGAGGCGGTACCATCTCGTCGCTGTCAACCTACATTGGTATGGTCAAATCTTCGCCGAACAACCAGGGCCAGATGGCAATCTACGCGGATAACGGCAGTAACGCGCCGGGCAGCTACATTGCATCCACAGGCGTCCACACGCTCACGGCCAACAGCTGGAACACCTGGTCAATAACCGACGGCACCGCCTCGTTGACAACAGGTAGTGAGTACTGGCTGGTATATTGGACAAATGACGATGCCATTGATGGGGACAATGCACAGTACCTTGATACAGGCCAAGCCGGCCAGTTAGGGTACCTTTCCGACTATGGGTCAGGCGTTAGCTTCGGCACCGGGCCCAATAACGGCATGCCGGCGACGATCCCTGGCGGAACTGTGCTCTCGGGTGCCTACTTCAGCATCTATGCGACCTATGGCGGCTCGACTGCCGTACCAGTTACTATTGGTGCTGACGGCAGTGTGACGGCGCTTGGGGCGGCCACGTTCGGAGATTACCTAGATTCCACCACCGCCTTCCAGGTGCAGAATGCGGCTGGGGCCAATCTGCTCGGTATCGACACCTCAGGCGACAATGTTAACGTCGGCTCTACGGGATCCACGGCGCTGGCCGGTACTATCAACGTCGGCACCTCCACCGGTGCGGCCCAGACCGTCAACGTCGGCTCAAACGACGGGGCATCGGCGACCACAATTCAGGGCGGCACCGGCAACGTCAACGTACTTTCAACTGCGAACATTACTCTGGGGCAGACCAGTACCAATGCCGGCGGAACGCTGGGCTATACCGGTATTGGTTCCAACGGGAACGGTTGTAGCGGAGGTTGTAATATTACAGCGTCGATGTTTACAACCACTAGTGGCGGTACCGTTGGGACAATGTCGGTGTACGTTAGCTCCCCGGCCTCGGGCGATCATTACCAATTTGCCATCTATAGTGACAATGCCGGGTCGCCGAATACCTACATTGCGTCATCCGCTGTGGGTACCCTCACTTCGGTCGCGGGTTGGTACACGCTGCCCATTACAGCGACACTCGCACCCAGCACCACCTACTGGATAACGTACGCTGATAATAGTGGAAATGACGGCATTAATTACAATAGCGGCCCGGCCGGTTATTATGTTTGCAATACCACGTTCACTTTCCAGAGCGGCCCGGATAACGGTTTTCCGGCCTCCTACCCAGGGGGTGGCAGCTGTTATCCAACCACCCAGGCCAGCATTTATGCAACTTTCAGTGGTGGTACGCAGTCGGCAGTAACGATTAACAGTCTCGGCAACCTCACCGATACCGGTACGGCCAACTTTGAGGATACAAACGATTCCACCACCGCTTTCCAGGTGCAAAACTCTTCGAACGCGGCGGTGCTGAATGTGGATACGACGAATCAGGCGCTTAGTGTGGAGGCGTCGAACTCCTCAAGCACCACGCCGACGCTTAATGTAATTCAATCGGGTACCGGCGACGCCACGCTTTCGATACAGGATGCGGGGGCGAATTTCTACCAAGGCGTAAATGCCAACAATGGCAATGCCTTCACGATTAACTCCCAGTACGCTGCCACGCACAACTCGGATCTGGGTGAAGATTTCGAGTCCAGCGTGCCAAACGGCGATGACCAAAACTCCAGCTGGGCTGAGGCAACCGAGTTTACCGCCAGTTCTACCGGGACAATGTCGTCAATCAATGTGGCCTTTGATAGTCGAATTAACTCCAGCAGTGTATTTTCGGTCGCTGTTTACTCAAATAACGCCGGCGCACCGGGTACGCTGTTGGGTTCATACAGCGGCACCCAGGTGATTCAGGTTCCGAACCCGGGGACGCTAAACATCAACTGGAATAACATTACACTGAATTCACCGGTGAGCGTCACGAGCGGTACGATCTATTGGCTCGCCTTCCAGGTGAACGACTCTTCAACGTTTGATGGCATTACTACTGGCGGTTTAAGCGCGTATCGGAGCGGCATCACCCCCGGGACCTGGGCTAACTGGAGCAGTATGGGCACGAGCCAAGGCAATAGTACGGTTATAAACGGCGTGTATGCGGTGATTGATTCCAGTACATTGAGCGATACGTACGCAAACGGGCTGTTTTCGCTATCAACGGCGGGTGCCGCGACGTTCCAGGGTGTTGCCGACTCGACCTCGGCTCTGACAGTGAAGAATGCGTCGGGCATACAGGTACTTAATGTCGATACGGCCAACAGCAGCATTACGGTTAATAGCGCGGTAAACTCACCGGTGGCGTTCCAGGTCCAGAATCAATCAAATAACGACATTTTGACGGTTGACACAACCGATTCACGAGTGGAAGTGGGTCCGAGCGGCGGAGGCACAACCGCTACATTATTGGTGCTGGGCATAAAGACCAGTTCCGGCGACCCAGCCGGTGTGACAGGGGCGATGTATTATAACTCGAATACGGGTACATTCCGGTGCTACCAGAACAGTGCGTGGGTGAACTGTATTGCCACCGGACTTGGATCGTACCAGGTGCTCACCAGTACCTCTGCCAACAGCACCTATACCACACCGGCCAATACCAAAGCGATTATGGTTGAGATGTGGGGTAGCGGTTCGGCGGGTGGTGGTGGCGGAGGCACTACGGGTGATGGAGCTGCCGGTGCAGGGGGTGGGGCCGGTGGATACGCCCGCAAGGTTATCGTGGGTCCGGCCTCAACCTATAAGTACACGATCGCGGCCGGCGGTACTGCAGGTACAGCGGGTAACAACGCCGGTAACGCTCCGGGTTCCGCGAACTGTTTCGGTACCAACTCGACCGCTTGCAGCTCGCCGATTATTAGCTGCGCCGCCTCCACAGGCGGCGCCGGCATGGCCGCCGGTACAACCAATGCGGGGAGTACCGGCGGAGCCGGAGGCGCATGCACTGGAGGCGATCTCAACACTACCGGGGCAGCGGGGCGAAACGGCTCGAGATGGTCTCAGACCGTGGCCCTATCGGGAGGTGGCGGAGGTACCCTCTTTGGTGACGGCGGATCTGGTATTGGGCTGCAAGGGACCGGTATTACCGCTGGTAGTACCGTCTACGGCGCGGGCGGCGGCGGGGGCGTAGTGATCAACAGCGCTACTGCTACGGCCGGAGGTGCTGGGGCACAGGGCGTGATTATCGTTTGGGAATTTAAGTAAGGCAGGCCGCCGTCTATTTGCTGAGCGACTGGATGATCGCACTTAAGCTGGGGCTTGACGAGCTGGTTGTTGCGCTGAGATTTATCAGCGTGGTGCTCGTTAATACCATTGCCAGGGGAAGATTTGATGGGCCGGTTCCCTGTACGGCTTGACCAACTGGTGTGGTGACGGTGTGAAAATTGGCGGGTAGCGTCAGCGAACCGCCAGCTGAAATTCCCGCTGGTACTTGGACCTGTTGGGGTTGGGTGAGGGCCGAAAGATTCGGCGGGTTGGCCGGCTTTGTTTGCTCAGATATCTCGATCGTGGCGTTGGCCGAGCGGAGTGAGAAGAACACCACGCCATTTTGCAATGTCGGCGAAGCGGTGTCGAAGTGCCAGCCGGCCGGCAGCGGGCGCGGGTAGTAGATCGGGCAGTCGGCGAGCTTTACGATGGCCGACGGCGGGCCAGGCAGGTTGCTTATGGCATACCAGCCGATTAGTGCTATGGCGCCGCTGGCAGCTGTAATGCCGGCTGCAAATAATATATGGCGTATTGAGGGCAAGAATCGTTTGCTAGGCCGGCGTCGAAGGACGCGCAGGCGCTGTTCAAGCTCGTCGGGGCCGCGCTCGGGAATAAAACGTTCAATCATCGGTGGTTTTATTTTAGCATTGTGATCGATGTCTGGTTGTTGTTTGGTATCATGAGATCGATATGATGCCGTACATTGGCGAATGAAGGATTTGCTCGATGAGCAGTGTGGGGACGCTTGAGTACCACAAGCGCCGAATCCGGCGGCTGGAGAAAATCCGAACGTGGTAAATAATTCCTGGTGCCGGGTGAGAGATTCGAACTCCCGAAGACTAATGTCAGCTGATTTACAGTCAGCCCTCGTTGGCCACTTGAGTAACCCGGCATAATATTTGACTAGAAAATTGTACCCCGATTCTGTGCCTGCAACAAGGACACGACGCGGAGCTGCATATAAAACAATGGAGCCACCTGTCGGATTCGAACCGACGACCTTCACTTTACAAAAGTGCTGCTCTAGCCGCTGAGCTAAGGTGGCGTGTATTATGTGTTCTTGACGTGCTTAAGCCGTCTCCAGGCGCGACCTATCCCCTTGTTTAGGTTTCTGTAGCTAGAAGTCAGAGCGTGGCAATTTGGGCAGATTAGACGGAGATTATTTTCAGAATTGTTGTCTGCATTACCGTCTATGTGGTCTACTTCGAGCGGAACGACCCCCGTAGCAGGATTCGTTTGGCTCCAGTTGCAAGTGAGCACGCATTTTGGTACTTCTCTAGCAGGTATCGACGGACGTGTCTCGAAATATCTTTGGCGTTAATACCTCGTGACCCTGATTCGAGGCCCACCTCCCAGCGCTGGATATAGGATAGGTATTAGTATTCGATTTGACAGCGATTGGAGCAGTAAACTCGGTTACGGCTAGCTGGCTTTTTCCCACAAAGTCTGCGAGCTGTCATACATGGCATTTTAACCTATCTAAGGCACTTTTTTCCAGTTCCTGCGGTTCGAACGTCATTTTGAGGGCTTGGAGCGACCTGTGTCGCCGGCGGCTCTAGCCTCTTTATGTTGGTCGTGCGGCTTATCAAGGCCAAGGCGGCGCAGCGCGGCTGCATTGGTGGGGTCAACTTCGCGTAACTTGCGCCAAGCCTTGGCTGCCGCCACTGGGCGTTCGGCTTCATCGCAGGTTTCGGCCAGCATTTGCAGGGTGCGCTTGTTCGGCTCAAGCTCAACGGCAGCCTCCAGCGACGTGATGGCGTCTTGCAGGTTGCCGAGTTTGGCCTGGGCCCGACTTAAGCCTACGTAGCGGGCAGCGGTGGGCTCAAACATGATAGCTTTTTGAAAGGCAGCGATGGCTTTCATGAGATTACGGTTATCGAGATACGCGAGGGCGAGATTCTGTAGCGTGGTACCGGACGGGTGCAAACGGGCTGCAATGCCGAAGCATTCGATGGCGTCAGGCAGATTTTTTTGAGTGGAATAAATAATACCAAGGTGACTATAGGCTGTGACATTTTTGTGGTCGAGCTTGAGTACACTGAGATAGGCTTTTTCGGCCGCCAGCCATTTTTTTTCAGCAAACAGCCGATCCGCGTATGACACGAGCTGGGTTAATTTAGTGGTCTGGGGCGGGGCGGGTGTAAGCGGAGCCGCTGAAGCTGCAGGCGCGACTTCGAGACGACTTAGATTGTGCCATAAAATAATAATCGCCGCTAGGATAACAAGCGCCGGACTCATCCCGTGAGCTCCAGCATGAGTGTTTCGATGGCAACCCTAGATGTAACGCCGGCGGCGAGGCGTTTTCGAAATCGAACAAGTGCGGCAAAGCCGGGTGCTGCCGCGGCCGGAGCAGCACCAGTGGTAATGCGCGTGCTCAGCAGGGCCTGGAGGTAGCGGGCGAATTGTAGCAGATCGGCTTGATTACCGGCGGCGAGCCGGGCGCCAAGCAGTAAACGCTCAAACAGAGATTGGCCCAAGACGGCTACAGCCGCGGCGTGAAGCTCGCGGTCCGCGGCCATGAGTTCAGGGCTGGCTGCTAGCGCCAGTGCCCGGCCGGGAAGGTTCTCTGCCCTGGCGACAAGTTGTTCAATCGCCGCGGACGTTAGCTCGGGATAACGCTCGGCTACGAGCTTTATTACTGCGGTTTGTGATGGTGCCGGGAAGTAAACCGCAATGCAGCGTGAGCGGATAGTGGCCAGCAATCCCTGTGGTTCGCTGGTAACAAGCACTATGAGGGCTCCGGCAGGCGGCTCCTCGATGAGTTTTAACAAAGCGTTTTGGGCGTCGACCGTTAAGGCCTGGGCGTCATCAATGAGCACCGACCTGACTGATCTGGGCCGATACGCCCGGTCGGCTAGTGCGGTTGTCAGCCGGCGTACTTGTTCAATCGCGATCGTAGGGCGATCGGTTGGCGCAAGGTAGTGAAAATCCGGGTAGGCATCAGCCGTAAAAGCCCGGCAGACCGGGCAAGCTGCCACGCTGTCGGCGTGATGATCCGGGCAGGCTAACTGTCTGGCCAGATCACGGGCGGCCGCGGCTTTGCCGACCTGCGGCGGGCCGAAAAATATATAGCTACCGAGGCGACCAGCGGTGAGGCGGGCGAGCATTGCCTTGGGCCGGTCATGCAAAAGCACACTCATGATAATGAGTATTATACCTGGTTTTGGAGTCTGGCGAGGACTGTGGCAAGGTCGGACGGTAACTGGCTCACCAGGTGCAGTTGCTTGCCATTTGGGGCTGTAAATTCGAGCTCGGCGGCGTGGAGAAACTGGCGTTTCAGCCCAAGCGGCCGAGTTTTGGGTCCATACACGATATCTCCGGCAACGGGGTGACCGAGTGCGGCCAAATGCACTCGAATTTGGTGTGTCCGGCCAGTTTGCGGTTTAACCTCGATCTGACTATACCCGGGATACGTCTCGAGTGTGCGGTAGGTTGTTATAGCCGGCTTGCCGGTGGAAGTAACCAGACGCCGCAGGGGACGGGCCGGGTCGCGGCTGAGCGGCAGGTCAATGGCGGCGGCGGGGGGCTTGAGGGTGCCGATTGCAAGTGCCCGGTAGGTTTTATGAACGGTGCGCTTGCGGAATTGTTGTTGCAGTACCGCTTTGGCCGCAGTGGTTTTGGCAATGACGAGGAGGCCGGAAGTGTCGCGGTCGAGCCGGTGTACAATGCCGGGACGCTCCGGGTCCGGGTCGGTAGTGCGCTGCCTGGCGAAGTCGGCCACGGTCGAACTACCGCCGAGCCTGGCTGGGTGTACCGTAAGGCCGGCCGGTTTATCAACGACCAGCAAATCGGCATCTTCGTAGATGACTGTAAGCACAGGTGCGGCGCTGGGTAGCGGCGCTTTGGGAAGTTCTAGGTCAATCTCATCTCCCGGTTGGACTGCATAGCTCGCCCGTTCCGGCTGGTTGTTTACGCTTACCGAACCGTTTTTCAATAGTCGTCCGACAAAGCTGCGGGTTTGGCCGGTGGCAGATGCCAAGAAAACATCAAGCCGCCCAGGCCCAGCGTCTGCAGGAACGGTCAAGTGGGTTGGTGAATTTTCGGTCACCGGATGAGTGCGGAGGCAGATGTGAGTTCGCGTTTGGGTCCGAGAATAATCAGCCGGTCGCCTGGATAAATGATTTCTTGACCGGTTGGGCGGACGCGACTCACGCCGTCGGCGCCGTTAATGGCAATTACGGTGGCACCGATTTGACCTTCGGCCAGTGATTTGCCAAGCCGATGCCCGGCCAGTTTGGAGTGCTCTCCTACTACCATCTCTTCGACTTCGAGATCAGCGTGGTCGGCTTTACTGGAGATAATATCCATATAATCGACCACGTTGGGTCTGAGCGCCATGGATGCCATATGGTAGCCGCCGATCTGATACGGCATGGCGACGCGGTTGGCGCCGGCCCGTTTGAGTTTGATTTCGTTTTCCGGCCGGTTGGCGCGGGCCACAATGTAAAGGTTTGGATTAAGCGAGCGAGCGGCGAGCGTGACGAACAGGTTAAGCGAATCCTCGCCTAAACAGGCCACGAGTCCGGCGGCCCGGCTGACGCCAACTTGCTGGAGCGTCTCCTCGGCCGTTGAGTCGAGCGGCAACGCATTGTAGCCCTTCGTTAGCGCGTCGGTGACCTTGGCTTGATCACGGTCAAGTCCAACAAACGGCACACCCTCGTGCTCCATTTCGGCTGCCACTTGGGCGCCGACTCGTCCGAGGCCGCAAATTATGTAATGATCCTTTAGCTTGTCGACTTTGGCCTTCACCCGAAACTTCCGCACGTTATCGCTTAAGCCCATCATATATTCGGCCAGCCATTTGAGCAAATAGGCGATAAGGGCGAGGCTTGATAGGGTAAGGAAGATAACTAGGGCCCGCGATACCGGGTCCGTTAGTTGGAGACTGTCGGAGCGATCGAGCAGGATAATGAGGGTTTCATAAAAAGCATTGCCCGGCGATACGTGGCCGGACCAAACAAACCCCACCGTGCCAATTACAACTACGACACCCGTAATTATGGACAGCCGCCAGACTGTGCGAGCGTTGTGTTCTTGCATGTACTTGTATTATACCGCTTGAGGTTTGGTTGGTGCCAGAATGCGCACGACGTAGGGTGATGTAGACCGACCATTTCCGGTAGTAGCACCCGAGAAATGGTCGGTCTAGGCAACAGGTTGGATGAGCTGGTAAGCGTTGGGGCGTGTGCCGATTCCACGCTCAACTTGCAGCAACCCTTGCTCAACCATGGCCATTCTCACGGCATACATGAGATCGCGGCGAAACGGCAATTCGTGCTCATCCGCCAGTACGTTCAGCTCGATGTCACTGCCTTCCCAGCATCCCTGTTCGTTGCAGATGATGCGCAGAAGCTTGAGCGCGGCGTCGGCAAGGCGTGCGATAACGAGAGGCCCACCTGTGGGGTACTTTCGCCAAACCCGCAAGATCGCTTCTCGCCCATCGGAGGTTGGCAGAAGGTTGGCAAACTGAACTCGTTCGGCGGGTTGCATGCCGCCCCACATGTCATCTGGAATGTTGTGTTCAAGGGCGTGGTCGAGACATTTGGATAGTACCGGGCAAGACCAGCAAATGCTTCTTGCGTATGTCTGTTGACCTAGAGCGTGAAAATGTATTTTGCCAGTGACCGCACAGGCGGCGCGGCTATACCATTCGGGTTCAGACATTCGTCCAGCCTCTCCTGATTGAGTGGTCGTAATAGTGATATCGCTTGAGGCCCGGCTTTCGTCGCTCTTTTGCGCGTGGGTCGCGAGTTGACAAGCCGGCCGTCCCCGTCTGATCAGGGAACGGCCGGCCTTAGTGGAGAGCAGCTCGAGTCGGATGAGTGCCCGCTAGGCGGCGATCTCGGAATCATCGAGATCGAGCACCAGCTGTAGGGCGTACCACGTCTCGAGCGTGCCGGTGATGTTGAGCCAGCCGCACTGCAGTCCGTAGTCGAGTACGGCAACAGCGGCGTCGTAATCATCGGCGAACCGGGTTTCCTTGAATGCGTCGCACACGAGACCGACCGCTATCGAACTCCTGCTGGATCCGGTCATTGTGTGGCCCGGCCGTCCCAGGAGGTAGGCCGTGACCAGTGCCCGCTGGTCAGACAGGAGGTTGCGGGGGCGACGGCGGATTTGAGCCGGCGGCCACGGCGGTTTGGGCAGCATCTCCCGAAGCACTGAGGCGAGCTCGGCCGGCGGGGCCGAAACGAGCTGGAGGTCGTAAAGGCCGGTGAGCCTGGCGATACGCCAGTGCACGAGCGTGTTGTCGAGTGTTGCTAGGAGCCTAACGTAGCCGCCTTGGAACTCGACGGCGCGGCAGAGCTCGGCGAATGCGGTCCGTCCCTGTATTCGCATCTTCGCACAGTTGAGCAAATACCCAACTACGCGGCAGCACAGGACCGGGCCGGAGTCCAGGAACAATCGCCACTGTTCGTCGGTAACGACGTCCTTTCGCGGATCGCGAGGAGGCGCCTCCATGGTGTCTGCTGCCATTTTTCCCCCTTCGCGGAAATTGGCAGGGATAGGGTCGATTGGCTTGGCTTATATTTCGAGTTACAACTGCAACCGTGGCCATTATTTCAGATACATGAAGTTCGGTCAAAAACAAGCCCTCGGCGTGCGAAGCCGCCCGTTTCTGCTCATTTAACATAGCAGAGACGGGCGGCGACGAGGATCCGGCGGTGCCGGCCCTTGAGTGGCCGCTAGGGCCAGATTGCGGAGCGGCGATATTGTGAACGACGTTCGTCCGCTTAGCGCAGATGTCCGGCTCGAAGCATGGCCGTTACCGGCGCACTTTGGACGGCTTCAATGAGATCGAAGGGTACGTTCGTGACAAAATCGTCGGCGGACTGTCGTTCGTACTCCTCGCGAGCGAGTTGGAGAAGCTCGCGCCACGAGGTGACCGCAGACCTGCGTCGCAAAAGGGCTCTGCGCTCGCGCTCGGTCATGCCGCCCCAGACACCGAATTCGATGCCGTTGTCGAGCGCATCGGCCAGGCACTCGGTGCGAACCGGGCACCCGCGACAGATGAGTTTCGCGCGGTTCTGAGCCGCACCTTGGACGAACAGTTCGTTCGTATCGGTGCCTTTGCAGGCGGCGCGAGTGGTCCAGTCGGTGATCCACATCTTTTGCTCCTTTGTTCCTCGGGGAACGGTGCTACACGTACCCCCAAGGGACGTGCTTGTGGTGTTATTCTACAATAATTGTGCGGTTGTTTTGACATTTTTTTAGATGTTTTGGCAGGAAGAGTGTGTGGCCGTAGTTTCGCGTAGCAAAAAACGACCCCGGTAGGCCGTTTCTTTCATTTTTTGGGTTGTTCAGCGCTTGGAGAACCGTGACGCTTTGCGGGCGCGCTTGTGGCCCGGCTTCCGTCACTTTTTTTGCGCGTTGGTTGCGAGTTAATAGGCCGGCCATGCAGTGCGTGAAAAAAGCCAGCCGGCCGCCCCCAGGTGGTACGGGGACGGCCGGGCGTGTTGCGGTGCCACTCGACATTGACCTGCGTGCCCGCTAGGCGGCCGTCGCGCTGGTGGTAAGCGCTTGTGAAGCGTAGTAAAGCTCCGCTCCAGGACTGCGCAGCCAGGTGATGCGAACGCCGGCGAAATCCGTGTCACCGATCAGTTCGTGCGCTGCCATTGCACGGATCTGAGTGCGCGCGCGAGCGGTGGGTATCCCGGCCCGGCGGGCGAAGTCTACGTCGGACAGTCCAGCGAGGCTGTAGTCGGTACGCGGTCCCAGCTCGATCAGGAATGTGAGCATCACCGCGACCAGCGCAGGATCTGGACTAATCGTCGGCTTAGGGGGCCGATAGTTGGGCGGGTCTGCCATGAGCTTGAGCACCGGCATCTGTGCGGGATCGGTATTTACAGTGATGGTAGTTTCGACCGATGCCGGCAGGGAGACCGTAAAGACGCCGACGCCGTGCGATGTGGTGACGAGGTTCTCTTTGCGTGTCTCGGCCAACGTATCGATGACCTGGCCGATGCCAGACCACCCCAGTGCGTCCCGGATCCGGCGATAGGCGGTGACCACGGTGGCGCCGGTTATTGGCCCTTGGCTGAGTAGATCGAGAAGTTGGTTTACTTGGGCGTCCACTCGTGACACCTCCGGTTGTCATTGGCCGAGAGCTAGTGTGCACTCGGGAACGGGTTGCGTTCTGTCGCAAGCCGAGTCAAGGCTCAACGTAATTATTACTGAATTTCGGGAATTATCCTAGTGCTTGAGATGAGCATGAAACGGATCGTGAAGGGGTGGAATTCGGACCGGATTAGCGCTTGGAGAACTGTGACGCTTTGCGGGCGCGCTTGAGGCCCGGCTTTTGCCGCTCTTTTTCGCGCGGGTCACGAGTTAACAAGCCGGCCTTTCTGAGGGTTGGATGAAGGTCGGTGCTCATGACTTGAAGGGCGCGGGCGATGGCTAGTTTGGCGGCATCGGCCTGGCCACGCTTGCCGCCGCCTTTGAGGTTTAGCGTAATGCGTAACTTTTGTTCTTGGCCGGCCAACTTAACCGGACTCTCGACCGCTGTAAGCAGGGCTGCATTGTTGAAATAATCGGCAGCAGGGCGCTCGCCTACTAGGATTTCGCCTTTGCCGGGGTAGATTCTAACCGTGGCAATGGCGGCCTTGCGCCGGCCGCGGGCGTAGTGATAATGCTGGGCATCAGCCATTTACGGCCTCCTTGATTGGCTTAGGGTTTTGACCGGCGTGTGGATGTTCGGCTCCGGGATAGACCTTGAGGCGGCGCAGGCGGTCGTCGGTCAGCCTGTTTTTGGGTAACATTCCACCTACGGCATGCTCAATGACACGGGCCGGATGGCGCTCGAGCACCTCGGCCAGCGTCGCGTCCTTGATGCCGCCGGGATAGCCGGAATGGCGGTAATACTTTTTGTCGGTTAGTTTGGTACCGGTGACGCGTACTTTAGCCGCGTTGATAATTACCACATTGTCACCACAGTCGAGATGCGGTGCGTATTGAACTTTGTTTTTACCGAGCAGATGCGTGGCAGCTAAGGTACTTAAGCGCCCCAGGGTATAATCGGTTGCGTCAATGACGTACCAATCGTGTGATAGTTCTGCCGGTTTGGGTGAATAGGTTTTGGTCATAGTGCTGCTCATGCGGTGGCCTCCTCGGTAGCGGTCTCGGCGACTGTGGTTGATTTGGCTTCAGATACGGCCTTCTCGCTGGTCTCAGCGGACTTAGCAGTTTTAGCATCTTTGGCGGCCGGCTTGTCAGTGGCGTTTAGTACCAGTCCGAGCCGAGCCATGGGTGCGTTGTCGCCGCGGCGATTTTCGAGCTTGATGATGCGGGTGTAGCCGCCGTTGCGCTCTTTGAATGCCGGCACCAGCTCCTGGAGCATCTTCTGAGTAGCATTTTCGGTTAGGAGCTCGCGGCGCAGCGTCCTGGCGCTTGCAAGCGTACCCTTTTTGGCTGTGGTTACGAGCTGTTCGAACTGCGGCGCCACTTCCTTGGCCTTGGCTTCAGTGGTGGTAATAGCTTCGTGTAGCACGAGCGAGGTCAGTTGGCCACGCACCAGCGCCCGGCGCGGGCCGGCGGCACGTTGCAGTTTACGGCCTGTGTACCCGTGGCGATGCATACTAGCCTACCTTCTCCTGAGTGGCAAATCCGAGTTCGGCTATCTTGTCTTTGACTTCCTCATAGGCCTTAGTGCCAAAGCCTTTGAGCTCGCGCAGTTCGGTGTCTGATAGTTTCAGCAGATCCTTGACCGTCTTTACATCATTATTAATGAGCGCATTGGTGGTACGGGGTGAGAGGCTAATTTCTTCAATGTTGATCTTGGCTGCGCCGGATTCAGCAGCTGACTCGCGGCTGGCGGCAGACGCGCCTGCAACAGCGTTGCCGGCCACGACCTGGAAGTGCTCAACCAGAATTTCAGCGGCTTGCTGAACGGCCTCTTGCGGTGAGATGGTTCCGTCGGTCTCCACCTCAAGTACCAGCCGGTCGAGATCGGTCATCTGGCCGACACGGGTATTTTCCACGTTGTACCGGACACGTTGGACCGGTGAATACAACGCGTCAACCGCGATCATGCCAACCTCGAGTTTTTCAGCCTCGCGGTTTTCGACCGGAACGTAACCACGGCCTTTCTCAACCTTAATTTCAAGACCAAGCTTGGCCTTGGGGCCGGACAGTGTGGCAATCAGCTGCTCGGGGTTTACGATCTCGACATCCGAGGTGGTCTTAACTTGCGCGGCCGTCACCTCGCCTTTGCCGCCGGCGGTGAGGACGAGAAACTGCGGGTCATCTGAGAATACTCGAAAGCGCAATTTTTTGAGGTTAAGAATAATGTCGACGACATCTTCCTTAACGCCGTCAATAGTAGAGAACTCATGTGCCACCGAGTCGATTTTAACGGCTGTAACAGCCGCGCCGCCTAGGCTTGATAGCATGACACGCCGTAGGCTGTTGCCAAGTGTCATACCATAGCCGGAATACAGCGGCTCGATCGCGAAGGTGGCTTTGTGGCCGTCTTCGCTCAAGGCTTTGAGCTCCGGAAGTTGAATCGGGTGTAACACAGATGGGTCCTTTCTTATCGTGAGTAAAACTCAATAACTAATTGCTCGTGCATCTCTTCAGCAACGTCTTCGCGGGCCGGCGCACCAGTCACCTTGCCGGTTGACTTCTTGGTATCAAAACTAATCCAGCGCAGACTTTCGGTATTGGAATTTGCCAGATCGGAGCTCAGTTGCTGGAAGTAGGTGTTCTTTGCGCTCTTGGGCCGGACAACGAATTCGTCGCCGGGCCGTAATTGGATTGACGGAATGTCGACACGGCGGCCGTTGAGCATGAAATGCCCGTGCGTAACGAGTTGGCGGGCGGAGGCGCGAGTTGGTGCAAGGCCGAGGCGGTAGACTGCGTTATCAAAGCGCCCTTCCAGGAGCTGAATCATGATGTCTCCCGAATTGCCGGTGCGGCGTTCGGCTTCATGTACCACGCGGACAAACTGCTTTTCAAGCAGACCATACATCCGCTTGATCTTTTGCTTCTCGCGTAATTGCAATGCATACTGACTGGGCTTGTGGCGGCTTCCAGTGGGTCCGTGTTGCCCCGGTTTGTAGGGGTGCTTGGTGAGGCCCTTAATAGCCTTGGGCGCCAGCGCTACGCCTTCGCGTCGGCTGAGTTTAACAATTGGGGTAAGGTTACGGGCCATTATGCTCTCCTCGCTTTGCGCGGGCGGACGCCGCCGTGTGGGATCGGCGTCACATCCTTAATGCTTGAGACTGTAATGCCTAAGGTCGTGAGAGCGCGAATAGCTGACTCGCGACCGGCCCCGACGCCACTTACCAGTACGTCGACGCGGCCAAGCCCATATTCCTTGGCAGCTTCAGCCGCACGCTCGGCTGCGGACTGGGCGGCGTACGGGGTGGATTTGCGCGAACCCTTAAAGCCAGCGGAACCGGCCGAGGTCCATGATAGGGCGTTACCGCGTTCGTCGGTAAACGTAATGATAGTGTTGTTGAAGCTAGCCTGGATGTGCATTTGGCCAACCGGCACCGTCCGCTTGAGTTTGCGGCGGCGAGCAGCGCTAGTTTTGGTTGCAGGAGTTGCCATGGGTACCTTTCGTTGCTTACGTCTTTGAAGCGGCCTTCTTGCGGCCGGAACCCATGGTTACCTTTTTGCCGCGCTTGGTGCGGGCATTGGTTTTGGTGCGCTGGCCGTGTACCGGGAGTCCTGCCTTGTGGCGCAAACCACGGTATGAATTAATTTCTTTCAAGCGTCGGATATTGGCAGCAACTTCACGCTGGAGGTCACCTTCGACGCGGTAGGTTTTGTCAATCAGGTCACGGAGCTTGGTAACTTCGGCCTCAGTCAGGTCTTTTACCCTGGTGTCAGGATTTACCCCGGTGGTAGCGAGAATGTTGCGACTTGTCGTGGCGCCGACGCCATAAATATAGGTCAGCCCAACTTCGACACGCTTAGCATCCGGCAATGTTACTCCAGCGATACGTGCTGCCATACCTAGCCCTGCCTCTGCTTGTGACGAGGCTGAGCCGAGCAGATTACCCGAACTACGCCTTCGCGGCGGATGATCTTGCAGTGCTTACAAATTTTCTTGACACTGGCTTTTACCTTCATGGCCGGGCCTCATTACAAGTGTTAATTTAGCGGTGACGGTACACGATACGAGCCTTGGACAGGTCGTACGGAGTCATTTCAAGCGCGACGCGATCGCCGGGAATGATGCGGATGTAGTGCATTCGCATTTTACCAGAGATGTGAGCAAGCACAACATGCCCGTTCTCAAGCTCTACCTTGAACAAGGCATTTGGTAGAGTCTCAAGGACGGTGCCTTCGAGCTCGATTACTTCCTTTGTCGGCTTGCCTGCCTGGGTGCCCCTTTTGTTGGCACCTTTCCCTGACCTGCTGCCGGAAGCCCCCGGTTTGGTTACATTCTTCGCGTCTGGCATATATATGACTACAGCTTGTGATTATAGATAAGTTAGTTCATGTTGTAAAGGGTTTTAGTGCGTTTCGCGACCTAATTCAAGATCTCGCTTGATGATTTCCTTGCGCAGCCACAGACGGCCGGCCTTGGCGACGTCTCGATGAAACTCCAGCCCAAGTAGGTTGGACAGCCAAACCTGGATTTGTTGGTCGTCGGTTATCACGTAACTGCAGCGATCCTTGAGGCTGATTACGTTCATAAACCAGTTGGGCTTTTTACTTTGCAAGGTGCGCTTTATTGCCTGTTGCTGATTTAGAATAGGACCTGCATCCCATATCACGAGCTGACCGACGCTGATCGCATGCTCGAACATTTCGAACTTTAGTACCTTTGAATCATTGAGAACGGCCGCTTCGAAATCACCCAAAATTGTCCGTTCGCACTCAGTGAAGTATTGGGCCGGCCAGTCGTCGGTAAGGGCGGTGCGTTGCCGTAGATCCTTGTAAGCAGTCCGATCGCGATCGGTAGTGACTGACGCGCCGAAGTTGAGCGTGTTATCAAGGATGCCGGCCATAAGGAGCTTGGTGCTGGTTTCGCTCATTTGATTAAGCAGCCCGGCCCGCTGCCAGCGTTCGTAGATTTGGGTGCAAGCAGCACCAATGAATTCAACGTCAAGCTTAACGCAGGGTCGTTCTGACCAATATTTCTCAAAACCTACGTGGTGATCTATGACTTCGACAACATGGTCCAAATTGACGAACCGATCGAAATGATCCGGGTCAGAGACATCAATGAGTGCAAACACGTCATTCGGCACGGATTGATAATCTGTCTCGAATTCAGCCTTCAAACTCCGTAGGGTTGATGGGACACTCTCGTTGAGCGGCGACGTGCTGGCGGCAATTGCTGTGTGTCCCTGGGTGCGTAGGAGTTCTGCATAGGCTACGCAGCCGGCGTAGCCGTCGATATCGAGGTACGGTTTGCCCGATGTGACAACGATCCTAGGTTTTGGCCTAGTATTGCTCATAGCTGGTGGTAATCGCCTGGGCTTCGAGCTGTTTGAGCGTCTCAATGGCTACTGAGACCACGATCAGCAGGCCGGTGCCACCAAAGGTGAGGACCTGCGAGTTGGTGAACGATTGAGCGATAAACGGCAAGACCGCGATGATGCCGAGGCCGAGGGCGCCGGCCAGGGTGATACGGTCGCAATACGCGACCCAGGTAAGTGGCGGTTTGGTTGCCGGGCCGGATGCCGGGGATAAAGCCGCCCTGTTTTTGTAAGTTTTCGGCAATGTCTTTGGGGTTGAATACAACTGAAGTATAGAAATACGTAAAACCGACTACGAGAAGGAAGTAGCAGGCAGCGTAGATTCCACCCGAGGGATTGAACCAGGTGGTAAGGTTCTGCGCCAGGCTGGCTACCCAATGGGTCTTGGCATTGGTGAGTACTTGGCCAAGGAGTCCGGGCACACTCAGGAAGGCCAGGGCAAAGATAATCGGGATGACGCCGGCTGTAATAACGCGCAGTGGCAAATGGGTGTCGACGCCGGCATAGACGCGGTTGCCGCGGGTGCGTTTAGCGTAACTGACCGGAATATTGCGGGTGCCCTCGTTGAGCACAACCACAAAGGCAATGATCAGCAGAACTCCGATTAGAAACGCGATAAGGGTGACGATTTTGCCGGTGTCGCCTGAAGCTAGGGTAGCAATTTGGCCGGCCGAGCCCGGGATACGCGCAATAATGCCACAGAAAATGATGAGCGAAATGCCGTTGCCAATCCCCTTTTCCGTGATGATTTCGCCCATCCACATGAGCAGCATGGTGCCGGCGGTAATGGTTGTTACCATTAGGGCCCACTGGAATAGGTCAGGATGACCGATGAGATCGACGTTATCGATGCGCTCAGAGGTCTGCTGGATGAGGAATACCATGCCGAAGGATTGGATAAGTGCGAGCGGCAGCGTTAGCATGCGCGTGTATTGGTTGAGCTTGCGCCGGCCCTGCTCCCCTTCTTTGTTAAGTGCCTCGAGCTGTGGGATTACCTGCGTAAGGAGCTGAATAATGATGGAGGCGTTAATGTATGGCCCCACGCCCATCATAATGATGGAGAAGTTGGCCAAGGCGCCGCCTGTAAAGACGTCGGCAAACCCAAGTACACTGTTGGAAGCAAAGACGGTTTTGAGGAAGGTGGCGAGTTGGGCGTTGTTGGGCACCGGTACAGGGATGTGGGCCAGTAGCCGGAAAATTACAAGCAAACCAAGAACAACGAGCACCCTTCGGCGCAGATCTGGGGATCGATAGACCTGCTTAAGGGTACTGAGGTTCATAGTTTAGGCGAGCGCCTCCTTGGCGGGCCGGGTGGGCTTTTTGCTCGGAGCTTTGACGAATTCGATCAGCTCGACTGATCCGCCGGCTTTTTCAACCGCGACAGTCGCTGCGGCCGAGGCCTGGTGGACCTTGATGGTGAGCTTGTGTGGTAGATCGCCGCCGGCCAGCAATTTTACGCGCCGGTCAGCGTGTTTGATGAGGCCAAATTCGGCGAGTTCGACGGGGCCGACAGTCTGGCCGGCTTTTAGGCGGCCCAAAGCGCTCAGGTTAACCACCTGGTATTCGACTCTGGCAATCGGCACAAAGCCGCGCTTTTTGGGAAGACGTTTGGCAAGTGGGTTTTGGCCGCCCTCAAAGCCGGGTCGCACGCCACCGCCGGTCCTGGCATTTTGGCCTTTCGTACCACGGCCGGCTGTTTTGCCTTGGCCGGCACTAATGCCACGGCCAATGCGCTTGGGCTTGCGGTGGGCTTGAATAGTGAGTTCGTGAATCTTCATGGTACGTTCCTATTTGGCCTTGGCCGTTTCCTTCTTCTGTGTACCCTCGGTCTTACTGGATGATTTTTTGTTCGGGGCTGCCTTGAGGCGACTGAGAGCCAGAGCTGTGGCGTAGGCATTATTAACTTTATTGGTGCCACCAAGCGACTTGGTCAGGAGGTCATGGATGCCGGCTACTTCTACGACGTTGCGGACAGCGCCTCCGGCGATAACACCGGTACCGGGCGAAGCAGGCTTCAAGAGTACGTGCGCGCCTGCAAATTTCACCTGGACTTCATGCGGAATCGTGTGCTCGGCGAGCGGAATGGTATTAACCCGCGCTTTGGCGCGCGACACGGCTTTGGCAATTGCGGTCATAACCTCGGAGCCCTTGCCGACGCCCACGCCTACTCGGCCTTTGCCGTCGCCCACCACCACTGTAGCGCGGAAGCGGAAGCGGCGTCCACCCTTTACTACCCTGGCCACTCGGTCGATGGCAATAACTTTTTCTTCAAATTCTTTGGGTTGTGCTTCGATTGCCATGGTTAAAACTCCAGTCCACCTTTACGTGCGGCTCCGGCCAGTGCATGCAGCCGGCCGTGATAAATCCGTCCGCCTCGATCGAAGACCACTTGTTTGACTTTTTTAGCTTTGGCGGCGGCGGCAATCTGCGTACCGATCCAGGCCGCGCGTTCGGTCATTGTGCCCTTGGCTTCCTTGTTGCCGACGGTTGAAACGGCAGCTAGAGTGCGGCCGGTTGTATCATCGATAACTTGAGCTCGAATGTTGGTCAGACTAATGGTGACCGATAGCCGCGGGCGAGCAGATGTGCCAACCACACGGGAGCGAACCCGGGCGTGTCTGCGATTGCGTTGTGCGGTAGTAGATAGTGTCATGATGATCAACCCTTGGTTGCGGTCTTACCGGCCTTGCGGCGGATCCGCTCTTCAACGTATTTGATGCCCTTGCCTTTGTACGGTTCCGGTTTCTTGAGAGCACGCAAGTTGGCGGCGGCTTGGCCTACGACTTGTTTGTCGTGACCAGTTAGCGTGATGATGTTACGTTCAACTTTGGCCTCGACGCCTGGCGGCAGCTTAAAGGCGACCGGGTGCGAGAAGCCGAGGCTTAAGTTAATAGTATTGCCCGACACTGCGGCCCGGAAGCCAACGCCGTTGATTTCAAGCTGGCGAGTAAATCCCTGCGAGGCTCCCACGACCATATTGTTGATCAGCGTGCGCATGAGTCCGAAAGTGGATTGCGTCTCCGGGAGTGACTCGTCCTTGGTCAGGCGCAGTACACTGTCCTCGATGTGCGCGGTAAGGCCTGGTAACAGGTCGACTTCGAGTGTGCCTTTTGGTCCGGTTACCTTGAGATGGCGGTCGGATAGTTCGGCCGTCACGCCGACAGGCAGGTTAATTGGTTGTCGTCCAATTCGACTCATGTTACCACACCTTACAGATTAATTCACCACCGAGGCCTTTTTTGCGCGCCTCGCGGCCGGTCATAATACCGCTTGAGGTGGACAAGATGACGATTCCGCGGCCGCCCAAAACCAGCGGAATATCCTTGACGCTGGTATAGACTCGGCGGCCTGGTTTGGATACACGCACCAGCTCAGTAATGACCTCAGGGTCGGTCGGCAGGCTGAGCTCGAGAGTTTTAAAGCCGGCCGAGCTAGTTTGCACTTTGACATCGGTTAAGAAGCCGGCGCCGGCCAAAATGCGTGCCACTTGCTCTTTTATGCTTCGAGTACGGCATTATCACTATTTCGTGACGGGCGGTGCGGCCGTTACGGATGCGGGTGAGTAAGTCTGCAATAGGATCGTTTACCATCTTTGTCTCCTTACCAACTGGCCTTTGTTACGCCCGGAATCTGTCCACGCGAGGCAAACTCGCGGAAGCACACGCGGCAGAGGCCGAATTTGCGAATGTATGCGCGAGGACGGCCGCAGACTTTGCAGCGGTTGACCTTGCGAGTCGAAAACTTTGGTTTACGCTCCGCTTTAACGATGAGAGCAGTTCTTGCCATTATGCAGTCCTCCGGAAGGGAAAGCCCATTAATTCTAGCAGCCGCCGACCTTCGGCCGCGGTAGTTGCGGTTGTTACAATATTGATCTGAAGCCCGTGGCTGGCAGCGGTGCCGTCAAAGCCGATTTGCGGGAAAATGGTCTGATCCGTAATTCCCAAGCTGTAGTTGCCGTGCGGGTCGAAAGCGTTTGGGTTCAGGCCGCGGAAGTCGCGGATGCGCGGCAAGACAGCGGCTACGAGCAGGTCAAGAAACTCCTGGGCGCGCTGACCGCGGAGTGTGACCGTGGTGCCGATCTTATTACCTTCGCGCAGCTTGAACGAGGCAATGCTTTTGCGGGCAACGGTGGTTACTGGGTGCTGCCCGGTAACGGCAGCCAAAGTTTCATCTGCGGCATCGAGGTGCTTGGCGTCGGCTACAGCCCTGCCAACACCGGCGCTGACCACAACTTTGGTAATGCGCGGCACTTGGTGCGGATTGGTGTAGGCAAACTCTTTGGTGAGTGCCGGCACGGCCGTTTTCGTATATTTTTCTTGGAATCTGTTCATGATTTGGTACCTGATTTGGACTTGGGAGTATCAGCTTTGTCGGTCTTGGGCTTCGACTGTTTGGTGGCTGGTTTAGCCTGCTTGTCGGTTTTCTTTACCTTGGCCGGTTTCGCCTCATGGTTTGGGCTCACCTTGTAGATGCGCTCTTTGGTGCCGTCGGGCTTGATGATATAGCCGATGCGGGCAGGTTTGCCCGTGGTCGGATCTAGAGCCATAACTTTCGAGGCGGGCATAGGCTTGGCAATCTCCAGGATACCTCCGCGCGGCTGCTTTTGTGACGGCTTAGTGTGGCGTTTAGCGATGTTGAGGTTTTCCACTACCACGCGACCCGTGGCCGGCAGTACTGCCACAACGGTACTAGTTTTACCCTTGTCTTTGCCCCGGATGACGATAACTTTGTCTCCACGCTTGAGTTTCATTACAGCACCTCCGGCGCGAGTGAGACGATTTTCATGTAGCCACCATCACGCAGCTCTCTGGCTACTGGCCCAAAGATACGAGTGCCTCTGGGCTGGCCGTCTTTTTGGATTAGCACGGCGGCGTTGTCGTCAAAGCGGATGGAGCTGCCGTCCGGACGCTTGGTGTCTTTGGTGGTGCGGACGACGACCGCGCGCACAACCTCTTTTTTCTTAACACCCGCTCCGGGAAGCGCGGATTTAACACTGGCGGTGATGATATCTCCGACCCGCGCGTAGCGCCGCCGGCTGCCGCCGAGCACCTTAATGCACAAGAGTTCCTTGGCGCCGGAATTGTCGGCCACGTTTAATCTGGATTCAACCTGGATCATGCTACGCCTCCAGCTCCTTGGCGGTCACTTTTCTGGCCACAAGCCAGCGCTTGTCACGGCTTATGGGCCTGGTCTCGGTAATCTCCACGAAGTCGCCTTCGTGGCAAGCGTTGTCAGCATCGTGAGCTTTGAACTTGGTGGTGACTTTAAACTGTTTGCGGTAAATGGGGTGTTCTTTCACAGAATTCACAGCCACCACTACCGTTTTATCCATTTTGGCAGACACAACGGTGCCCTTTAGTGTGCGGGTCATCGGGCGGCCTCCTGCTTGGCAATGGCGCGCTCGCGGGCGATAGTCAGGGCCCGGGCAATGGTTTTTTTGTGAGCGGTCAATGCTTTAACGTTATGCACTTCTTTGGTGCGGCTGTCGATGACAGCTGAAGCCAAAGCAGTGCGTTCAGATTTAATCAATTCGGTCAGCTCCTGGTCAGATTTTTTGGCAATTTCAATGAGTTTCACGACTGACTCTCCCCGGGGACTTCCCGGACCACAAAACGAGTTCGAACCGGCAGTTTGTGACCGGCCAGGCGCATGGCTTCCTTGGCTACGGCTTCGGTTACTCCGTCCATCTCAAACATAATCCGGCCGGCCGGTACTTTAGCGGCATAGTGGTCGATTGAGCCCTTGCCTGAGCCCATGCGGACTTCAGCCGGTTTTTTGGTAATGGGCGTATCGGGGAAAATGCGAATCCAAATCTTGCCGCCGCGCTTGACATACCGTGTCATTGCACGCCGGGCGGCTTCGATTTGACGCGAGGTGATGCGCTCGGCAGTTTCAGCCTTTAACGCGTATTGGCCGAAGGCAATCTCCGTACCACGGGTTGTACGGCTGTGCAGGGTGCCCTTCATGGCCTTGCGGTATTTGGTTTTCTTCGGCATTAACATTATTTCTTCTCCTCGAACTTGGTACCCTTGTAGACCCAGACTTTAACGCCAATGACGCCGTAAGTGGTCTTGGCCAAGGCGTGGGAGAAGTCGATGTCGGCCCGGAGGGTGTGCAGCGGAATCGAGCCTTGCGCAACGCGCTCGCGGCGGGCCATTTCAGCTCCATTGAGACGACCGGCGATGGCAACCTTGGCGCCTTGCGCGCCGGCTTTCATGGCATTTTCGACTGCCATCTTCATGGCCCTGCGGAAGCTGATGCGGCGCTCAAGCTGGCTTGCTACGTTTTCGGCTACGAGTGTGGCATTGAGTTCGGGTTTCTTAACTTCTTCAATTGAAACCTTGAGCCCGGTGCCGGCAATTTTTGACAGCATGGCCTTTAGCTCCTCGGCACCCGAACCGCCGCGGCCGATAACTACACCCGGCTTGGAAGTGTGGATCGTCACCACGGTTTGGCCGGGTGAGCGCTCAATATCGACCCGTGCGACGCCGGCGCGTTTGGCCAGCTTGCGCTCAATTGCGCGTCGCATTTTGAGGTCGGCAATCAGGAAGGTGGCATAGTCGCGGTCGGCGTACCAGCGCGACTGCCAATCGTGGTCAACTTGGAGACGCATGCTTCTAGGATTTACTTTTTGTCCCATTAGTTGGCCTCCTTTGCCGGTTCGTTGGTGGTTTTCTGAGTTACCGGGGTCGGCTTTTGATCAGTTACGATAACCGTAATATGGCTTGAGCGCTTTTTGATCGAGCTGGAACTGCCTTTGGCGCGGGGGCGGCCGCGTTTGAGCGTAGGCCCGGGACCAATTAGGACCTGTTCAATGACTAAATCCGAGACCTTGGCCTTCAGATTGTTTTCGGCGTTCGCAACCGCGGAGTTGAGAACTTTACCAACAGGAACCGCGGCCCGCTTGGGCGTATTGGCCAGCATGTCCTGCGCGTCGATCACCCGGCGGCCGCGAATGAGCGCTGCCACGAGGCCGGTCTTTCTGGCTGATGTGCCAACGAATTTCGCCGTAGCCTTAGTTCTCATTATTTTTGCCCCTTTGCGAGCTTGCCGCCATGGCCGCGGAATTTACGCGTGGGTGAGAATTCACCAAGCTTGTGGCCGACCATGTTTTCAGATACAAATACCGGAACGTGCAGGCGGCCGTTGTGGACGGCAATGGTGTGGCCCACCATTTCAGGTGCAATAGCGGAGCTACGCGCCCAGGTTTTGAGCACGGACTTATCGCCGGCCGGCAGCGCGGTAATGTGCTTAAGTAGGCGCTCGTCGACGTACGGGCCTTTTTTGAGTGAGCGACTCATCTAGCGTCTCCTTCCTTTTCCGCGGCCGCGGATGATCATGGCATCAGTGGATTTGCGGCGACGGGTTTTGAGGCCGAGCGCCGGCTTGCCCCACGGGGTCTTTTGACCGTAACGATAAATGGCCGTGGGCTGAGCACCTTCACCACCGCCATGCGGGTGGTCTACCGGGTTCATGGCCTTACCGCGAACTTGCGGGCGCCAACCAAGGCGGCGGCGGCGGCCGGCTGAGCCGTATTTAATGTTTTGATGCTGTTCATTGCCAACTGTGCCAATGGTGGCCTGGCAATTCTCGTTAATCAGGCGGACTTCACCGGATGGCAGTCGCACCTGTACAAACCCGGCCTTGGGTGATTCTTTTGATACGAGAGAGGCCTTGGTGCCTGCGCTTCTTGCGATTTGGCCGCCGCGCCCAAGCACGAGCTCAATATTATAGATCTGCGTGCCGGCCGGCATATCTTTGAGGGCAAGACGGTGGCCGGCGCGAATGGCGGCGTCTTCACCTGAAGCCAGCTGATCACCGACCTTCATACCTGATCCGGCTAGAATGTACGCCGGCTTGCCGGAATCTAAGCGAACGAGCGCGATGTTAGCCGAGCGGTTTGGGTCATACTCGATGGCCTCGACTACGGCCGACGTAATATTCTTGAAGTCGAAGTCGACGAGGCGGTAGAAGCGCTTGACCGTGCCGCCGCGATGACGAATGGTGATTTTGCCCTGATTGTTGCGGCCGGCATTGGATTTCTTGGATACAATTAATGAACGTGTTGGCTTGCGCTTGGTAATCGCCGAAGTGTCGGCGGATGTCATACCGCGGCGACCGGGCGTGGTTGGTTTGTAGAGTTTTATTGCCATTATTTTGCTACCTCAAACAGCGTGATTTTTTGGCCGCGCTTAACGGTAACGATGGCTTTCTTAACGTCCTTTTGGCGGCCATGGATCTGGCGAAAGCGCTTTAATTTGCCTTTTACCACCACTATGTTGACCGCTGTTACATTAACCTTGAAGGCTGATTCAACAGCGCGGGCGACTTCAATTTTGTTGGAAGAGATGGGAACTTCAAAAATGTAGGTTCCGCGTTCGGCCAGGGTGATGGCTTTTTCGCTAATTTTCGGGGTCAACATTACGCTCATGCCTTGCCTCCAGTGGACTCGCCGAGCCAGCCCATGACAATTTCGAGAGCCGGTTGCGTGAGTACCAGTTTGTCGGTGTTCATGATGTCGTAAACGTTTAGGTACTTGGCTGTCACAACCTGCAGGCCCTGGAGGTTACGCGTGGCACGACCGAGCATGTCGGTACGAGCGCCCACGGCCAGCAGTACACTGCCTTCGAGTTTCATTTTGGTTAGTAATTCGACAGCTTGCTTAACCTTGCCGTCGGGACAGTTAAAATCTTCAATTACAACGATGTCGCCGGCAGCGGCGCGCAGGCTCAGCGCCTGGCGAATCGCCAACCGCTTGGCGCGAACCGGCATAGACAAGGTGGGGTTCTCGGCGCCGGTTGGTCCAAACACAACGCCGCCGCCGCGCCAGTGCGGTACCCGAATTGAGCCGACACGGGCACGGCCGGTGCCTTTTTGCCGCCACGGTTTTTTGCCGCCGCCTGCCACTTCACCACGCTTGAGCGTAGTGGGATGAGCCGTACGGCCGTTGGCCAAGTAAGTACGGTAGGCTTGCCCAACGAGTTCGTGATTTGGCTTGAGACCAAAAACAGCTTCATTAAGTTTAACGGCAGCTTCGCGTCGGGTGCCAGTCTTGGAGTAGGAGACGGCGTTTGCCACTATGCTGCCCTCACAATAACGAGCCCGCGCTTGGGGCCGGGAATGGCGCCGGAGATCGCGAGTACGTTTGATTTTTCGTCAATGGTAAATACTTTGAGTCCTTTTACGGTAACTCGATCGTGACCCATGTGGCCGGCCATGTGCATGCCCCTAAAGACGTGCTCGGGGTAGCCGGAGCCGATTGAACCCGGGCCGCGGTAGTTATGCGAGCCGTGGGTTTTGGGTCCGCGGGAGAAGTTGTGGCGCTTAATTGTGCCGGCGAAGCCCTTACCCTTGGACGTGCCGGTGACCTGAACGGCATCGCCGGTCTCAAACGTGCTTACGGTCAGCTTGTCGCCGACTTTGGGCGTATCTTCGGATACTTCAGTCATACGGATTTCACGTAGCATTTTAGCCTCGGTTCCGGCAGCCTTAAGGTGCCCGACCTGTGGTTTGGCTAGATTTTTAGCCTTGCCATAGCCGAGCTGAACGGCGGCATAGCCGTCGCGCTCAATGGTTTTGACCTGCGCAACAATGCACGGACCCGCCTGCACAAGCGTCACCCGTTGAGCGTTGCCGGCTTCGTCGAATAATTGTGTCATTCCAAGTTTTGTACCGAGCAGGGCCTTCAAGACAATAGTTACCTTAGGTTTACATAAATAATTTCTAGGCTGTGGTGGTATCCAATCAGACTAATATATCTGAGCTGGACCTGCCACTTCCTAGCGAGTGCCGCCGTGGACTGGGCCGGGCGGCGAGGTACCAGATGAGTATAGGATATCTGAGGCGTAATTGTCAACCTTGTTTGCAGCTGGGTTATTAAGCTTGACAATTACGCTTATGTATGCTAATATAATGTTTGTTTAAACGAGAATGTACCAACATGCGTAGTTTTGCAGCTCGTCTTATCTGGTTACTCGCGATCGATGTGGCGCTGACCATTGGGTATACTTATACTCCGGCCAACTTCACGCTGCTGCGCGACGTACTGGACGGCGTGATCCTGATCACCATGGCTACTACTATGCTGATCACGTTTCGCCGCGTACTCGAAGACTATTAAATAAACAGATTTTACCTGTATAAAAACTGCTTGGCTTCGGCCCGGCAGTTTTTATTATGTCCAGAACGAGATGAAAAAGCCGGCAACGGCCAGGTTCAATAGGGCTGCCACAAGTAGAATGGCGTACTCAATTTTGCGGTCGATAACAAAGCGGTCGTGCATTGCCAACAAGACGCCGAGTAGTAGACCGATTGGCAGGACGACGACGCCGTTTACCTTGATCCACAGTGTGCCAATGACGAAGTAGAGCAGGATTTTAAGAAAGTAAAAGTCGTCGCTTTCGCGCGGACTGGTCTTTTTCTTATTTTTTACAGCTGCTTTTGCCATGCGCTTATTAAAGCATAAGAAATATAACAGCGCCAGTAACTTTTGTCTGGTTGGGACCCGGCGGCCGCGAGGCAACCGGATCCCAACGCCCCCGACAGGGGAAGCGGCGGCCATTGTGGCCGGCTTCAGTGGTGTGACCGAGACTGGTAACGATGCTTGAATCGCCGTGTGTATCGGACCAGAATTACGAGCGACGATGTCGTCATGGCCGCAGCAACACTGCAGACAATCCAAAACGGTGGATTGGGATAGTCGGTGCGGGTGCTACTGGCGACAGCCATGCTATTGCCGGCTTCACGCTGGGCTTGTAGCCGCTAGCTGCCTCTCGGCATGTTGCTACCGAATTCGTTGCCCATGGCCTTGTCAAGAGCCGTCAGACCGAGCACTGTGACGACGACTCCCGCCACAACAACCCAGGTTACCCTGGACCTCAGTACGCGTTCCATCCGGAACTTCCCTTCACCTCGGGCGTCTCGTGTTACCGAGCGCCAACTGTGCGGACGTTATTACTATAACGCCTAGGCTTCTGGATCGACATAGTAGGTTTCGTCTTTCACCTCATCTGGCAAAAAGCCTTTGGGGTGTTTGAAATCGGCCTGCCAATGGTAGCCCTTGCCGTAGTCGAGCTCCTTCATAAGCTTGGTGGGGGCATTGCGCAAATGAAGCGGCACCTGAGCGGCTGGGTGCTCGCGGGCAGCGGCAGAAGCTCGGCCTATAGCATCGGTGGCGGCGCGGCTCTTGGGAGCCCCCGCGAGTGCGATGGTGGTGTGCGCGAGTGTGAGCCGGCCTTCGGGAAGGCCAATGCGTTCTATGGCCTGAAACGTGGCTACAGCCAGTGCAAGCATGGTGTTATCGGCGAGGCCGATGTCTTCGGAGGCAAAAATAACCATTCGCCTGGCAATAAATTTGGGATCCTCGCCGCCTTCGAGCATGCGGGCAAGGTAAAACAGAGCAGCGTCGATCTGGCTGCCGCGCATGGATTTGATATAGGCCGAGATAAGGTTGTAATGGTATTCACCGGTTTTATCATAGGCCGCGGCCGGAGTTTGCATGGCCTGCAGAATGTGCTCCTCGGTAATGGCGGAGCTCGCGAGTGCGGCGGCGGCTTCGAGACCACCTAGCGCTACCCGGGCGTCGCCGGCCGACAAGCGGGCGAGACGATCACGAGCTGCCGGCTTGAGCGTTTTTCCAGGTAGTTCGACCATCGCGCGATCTAATATTTGTGCTAGCTGCTCGGGCATGAGGGCTTCGAGAACGACTACCCGGCTGCGCGATAATAACGGCCCGATGACTTCAAACGACGGGTTCTCAGTGGTGGCACCGATGAGAGTGATTGTGCCGTTTTCCATGTGCGGCAAGAACGCATCTTGCTGGGCTTTGTTAAAGCGGTGGATTTCATCCACGAATAGCACGGTGTTTTGGCCCAGGCGGTGGCGCTCCTTGGCTTGGTCAATGACTTTTTTAACATCGGCTAGGCCACTGGTGACGGCCGAGATTTCGGCAAAGGCGGCACCCGAACTAGCCGCAATAATGCGCGCCAGGGTGGTTTTGCCAGTGCCCGGAGGCCCCCATAATATGAGCGACACCGGTTGGCTGCGTTCAATCATGGTGCGCAAGAACTGGCCTTCGCCCACGATACTGGCCTGGCCGATAAAGTCGGCCAGTGTCTGAGGCCGCACCCGGTCGGCTAGCGGACGTGTTTCAGATTGGTCGAACAGATTGGGCATATCATTATTATATGCCTGGTGTTCGGATTGACGAATATGCTCGAAAATGCTTCTATTGTTGCGCACACCTTCGAGAAAGGCGCTTGGCTATGAACCAAGAAGGCAACCTGGGTAGCGTCCCGCAGATAGTAATGCCGGCGGACGTCACGCCCGATGTGATCCTGGCCCTGAATTTCATCGCAGCAGCAGTCGTGGATCCGCGCATCCGGCCGTCGTTTCAGGCGAACTGGTTGCTGCTGCTGGGCCAGACGGATGTCGCGATCAATGAGGGAGACCTGATCATTGCACTTCGGCTGATCATCGAGGCGGCAGGCGGCGAGTCGCCGAATGCAAACACGGTGTACAACTATTTCGATCGTCAGGTGAGTCTGGCCGGCTTTACCGGCTGCGGCAGAAATACCGGTCTGCTCGTGGCCCGCAGGCTGAAACTGATCGTCCCGGTCAGAGAAACGCCCGGCACAGCGGCACTGGTGGTGTGTCACCGGGGCCCCACGGCCAGCTCATACTGGGGCCATGCCGTCCTCCCGGATGGACATGACTGGTACCGGGTGGTGCGATTGACATCCGATCCGGCCGGTTTTGTCGAGGAGATCAGCGCTTGCGAGGAGCGGCCATACAAGCTCTGAACCGTCGGAGCAAAAGCCCCGTGGCCGGTTGGCCACGGGGCGCAGTGCGTTTAAGGTCAGAGATTATTGTTTTTCCAGCCGGACAGCCGTGCCGTAGGCGGCGACTTCACTCATGATTTGACCAATTTCAGATGTATCAAAGCGCATGGCGAGTACGGCGTTGGCGCCTTTTTCAGCCGCTGCAGCGCGCAACCGCTCGATAGCGTCTTGGCGGGTTTTGCTGAGCAGCTTGGTGTAACCGCCCACTTCGCCGCCGAAGACGGTGCGGAAATTGGCGCCCATGTTTGAAAAGAGATTGCGCGAGCGCACCACCAGCCCAAATACCTCGCCGTAGGTTTCGACAATCTTGTAGCCGGGCACGTCATTGGTGGTTACGACCAGGAGTTCCGTGTTACTCACGGCTGTTGCACCTGCGGTGGCTGCGGGGCGGGATTGCGGCCGGACAGCGCAATCAGCCTGTCCTGATGCGCTGCGTCGTCAGCTACGCGCATGGCCGGCTTCATCATACCGGCGCCGCGCCAGTCGTCCGCCTGAGGCTCAAACCATTCGTACACAGCCTGGACTAATTCTGGATCAAGTTTTTCCGGTGCCTTAATCGCCCGCGCTAGATCCCAGGCGTGAATAGTGAGGTCGATAAGCTGATGCTGCAAGTAGGTGCGGGCCGGGATGTCGCCGTAGCTGACGTGTACGATACCGTCGAGAGCGGTGAGACCGGAGGCGGCAGCTAGCGCCTTGCCTGCGGCATCGGCCCAAGCTGCTCCTGGGTGCTGGCCCAAGATGTCGCCGTCGTATTTCGTGCCGACCTGTTCAATTGTTTTGCCGGCCAGCAAATCTGGTACCCACAGAATTTCGTATGTCATGTGTTGAACTAGGTCGTACACCGACCAGTCGTCGTTGGGCGTTGGCAAATTCCACTGGACCACCTGGACTTCGTTTACGTAGCGGCCGAATTCGCCCAACGCTCGGCCCAGCATGATGATTTCTTGTTCCTGATCCATAGTGAGCCTCCCGGCGTTACCAACTCATTGTCTCACCTCATCTTAGGCAACGCTACCAAAGGCTTCGCCATTTCCATGCCGTATAATGTCCACACGTAATGAAGGGCCAACACTATGAAGTTTCTGATTCTTTACCGGTCTCCGAAAAGCGCCGAGACGATTATGCGTGAATCAAGTATGGATCAAATGCAGGCGAGTATGCAGGCGTGGATGGAATGGAAAAACCGTAATGGGGATGCGGTCGTGGACTTCGGCTCACCGCTGAGGCCGGACAACTACATTGTTGACGGTGAGATTAAAGATAGTGACAGTGACGTGACTGGATTTACTATTATTCAGGCTGATACAGCTGATGAGGCGGTGGAGATTCTCAAGGATCATCCGCATTTTAAGACGCCAAACTCCCCGGGTATGGAGCTGTTGGAATTCTTGCCAATGCCGGGAATGGAAGCCTAAGACAGGTTTGATAATTGCTTGGGCGGGTGCCCGAGCCCCGTCAGTTCGTGGGGCCCGGGCGCATCTGTGTGAGTAGAGCTCTAAGTAGTTCGCGCTGGCCTTCTTTGTGCGCGAATTGGTATGGCTGCTCGTTTCGCGCTGCCCTCGGGCTGCCGTTCACTGCTATCCAGACTTCCCAGAGGCCGCTTTTCGGGCCGATTGGCACTACGCACCGTATTTGGAGCTTTGGCCCCGTTGGGTTGTTCAGTAGCGCTATTCCGAGTGAGCTCCCAGGCGGCCCGCTTGAGGAAAGCCCGTACCATTGACGACCGTCGATTTCGAAATCCGCGCAGTCATCTTCCCGGTAGCCGTGTTGCTGCAGCATTTCGCAGAAGTGCAGCGCGGTGAGGCGTTGGATCGGCGGCACGCCAGTTGCATTTACGCGAGTGAGTAGCCGCCTAACAACGCTGTTGATATCCGTGGTCATGTCAGTCCTCTCGTGTATCGATACTTGATTGAGTCGTCCACAGATGGTATAATTATATTATAATTACTAAAGATTTGCAATAACATGCGACGGCCGCCCAGGTTAGCCCGGACGGCCGTTAATCGCGCAGAAATGTGGCGAGGCTTGACCCGTTAGGTAAGCAACCCGGCCAGGGGTACTGCGAACACATGTTCGTAGTCATCGTGGAGCTCGTAGAAGCCGGCTTCGATCCCGTCGCGTGTCACAGCGATCACGCTGATGTCGCTGCGGGCGACCCACGACCCCGCTTCCCGGTCACCTGCCACCTCGGCGTGCCACTCGAGTTGGTCGTTTGCGCCGCAGGTGAGGCCGACCCAGCCTCGCTGAAGCCGCCCGGGTCCGACGCCGAAGTACTTGTAGCCGTCGATCTCGAAGGGCTGGAGCCAGTCAAACGGCACATCGTGTGCCAGGAGCGCCTGCAGGAGCCCGCCGGCAAATATCCAGTCGGTGGGCGTTAGCTCACGCCCGAGCGCTTCGCACACGCTCTGCCTGAGCGCCTGCCCTTCTTCGGAAGTCATCCGTGCGTCCATTCTCACCTTCCCTGGTCTTGGATACTTCACATTTATGAGTCGCCGGGCATGTCGTTGGCCGCCTGGATGAGCCGGCATACGAGGTTTTCTGGTTCGCCGGTCGCTTGTGTGTCCAGCTCGCCGTTGCAGTGGAACTCGATGCCGCCCCCTTCGCCCACGCGTACGTCCCAGTCCTCACCGCGCTGCGATATGCGGATCTTGATGACCGGTACTCGATCTTTGCCTGTTCCTTCCAGCACGAGGAGAACATAGCCCTCGCCGCTGCTGTCAGGGACTTCACTCGGATCGTGCAGGTCGACGGTTGTCTGACTCAGCAATGCCTCGAGCTCCCCGATAACGTCGAGGCCACGCACGTAGTAGGTGACGAGATCGATCTCCGTCGGGCTCCACTCTCTACCGATGGCGAACATCCCCAGCAGCTGTTCGATTGCGGGTTGCGCGTCCACTTCAACCTTCTTCCCTTGGTGTCGGCTAAAACCGATCTACTTTATACCATTTGGCAGCGTTTTGCGCAATTAGTGCGACCCCGACTACCCAACCGACTTCGTCGAGGACGAGGGTCTGAATGGTAACGCGGTGGTTCGTGGATGGTTGGTTTATTTGTCCTCTGAAGGAAGTTTATACCCCTGGGATTTAAAGATTGCGTCAAAGCCAAAGATTAGCTGCGACGAGTATTTATCTGCGATCTGCATTACTAAGGCGTCTACAAACGACACCGAGGCCTTCAACGAATTTAGTCTGACCGCGGCAGCTCGCAAAATTGTGGAGTTAGAGCTTTCAATTGGGAATTTTGAGTCTAGTAACCCTCCCAGAGACCCCTGGGCCTTTAGGCCAGGGATGAATGGGTCCGCTTAAGGCGGTAGCGCCAAGGCAAAACCGGGTGACGTCCAACCTTGGCGCTGGCGCCGACAGTCTGGCATGCTGGGTATGTGAAGTCAGGTAAAAAATATTATTCCGGTGCGCATACGCTATATCGCCTGCAATTTCATATCGTCTGGATACCCAAGTACCGCAAAAGCATCCTGCGGGGCGAAGTCGCCACTGACCTGAAGCGATTATTCTTTCAGTGCGCAGAGATGAACGACTGGTGGATTGAGCGGCTGGCAGTGATGCCCGACCACATTCATATGCTTATTGAACTACCTCCCAGCATCTCGGTGTCACAGGTAGTACAAATATTCAAAGGTGGCTCAAGTCGGGCTATCCGCCAGACGCATCCTGAACTGGAAGAATGGTTATGGGGAGATAGCTTCTGGGCGGATGGCTACTTCGCCGAGAGTGTTGGTCGTAACACGGAGCAGGCGATTAAACGGTATATCGAAAATCAATGGAAAGCTAAACCCAGCATGCCGCCCCAAGGAAGCCTCGGGCTTTAGCCCGAGGTGGTTCACGATCTTGCCCTCTGCCAGGGCCTTAGTGTGAGTACTATCATCGTTCTTAACGATCGCGATTAGTCCGCTCGAGTCCGCAATGGCATAGCGCATTTCATTCCGACTCGCCATACAAATACTTATCGGCGTTCGTGGAGAGATCTTTTGGCCCACCGCTGATCCCAAGATCGGCCAGCCCGGCAATAGAGCCTTGTTTTTCGCTTTTCGCCGTAAATTCATTCTCGGAAATGAAAACCAACCTAGTGAACGGTGGCGCTTGTTGCGTCCTATCCCTTGTAATCTCGATGTCAGTTGGTCCTATTTTGCTTCCACCAGTGACCAAATAATTAGATTGGATGACTAACTTCTCCATTAGTCTGGGTCCAATTCATCTGCAGTCGTAACTGCCTGCGTAAGTGCCTCTAAAAATAGCCGCGCGTGCTTGCGCGTCAAAATGACACGACTAACGAGTGTCCCTTCGGGCTTGTCGCTTTCATTCGCGAACACGAAATTAAGCACCAATTCCCCCTTTGTGACATTGATGTTGGCAATGTTTGCATATACGCCGGACCGGAGTTCGTTAGGTACAAGTACTTCTACATCCTTTGGCTGCTTTTCTTCCATGTCACTATTGTACCAGAAGATCAAAAAACCGCCCTTGCGGGCGGCTTATTAGCGCGCGGGAATTACATCTTAATTTCGATGTCGACGCCGGCGGGGAGGGAGAGGTTCATGAGGGCGTCGATGGTCTTGGGCGAGGGCTCGGTGATGTCGATGAGCCGCTTGTGGGTGCGCATTTCGAACTGCTCGCGGGCATCCTTGTAGATGTGCGGGCTGCGCAGGACGGTGGTGACGTTGCGCTCGGTGGGCAGCGGAATAGGGCCCGCAACATGAGCGCCGGTGCGGGTGGCAGTATCAATTATTTGCTTGGCGGATTGATCAATGACTTTCGAATCGTAGGCCTTAAGGCGGATTCGGATGCGTTGCTTGTTTTCGGTCTCGGTAGTTGCTGCCATAGACAGGTGCGTTAGGGTGGTTACCTAAAAACTCCACTTAGTTACTCTTAGTGCTGGATTTGATTTAAGCATGAGAACCTGGGGTTTGTCAATCTGACGGTATGAATAAGAGCTTTTTCGGGCGCACCCGGGACCCCGCGCCGTCTGATGGCGAGGTCCCGGGGCGGTGGTTGCCGAGGTACTGGATCATGTGGTCAAGGCCGGCATGGACCCCAACATGTATGCCAGCAGCCAGTGGCGTTCCGGCTGGTCGGCGACTCCCCGCGCCACCTTAAACACGAAGGCTGTTGGTGGCACCTCGAGATTTTGCCGACCCACCTTAAGGAGCGGAATCAAGGCGGGCGTAGGCTGCCTACCCGTGATGAGCAGCGCCGTATACGAAATGCCGTCGACGACCATCGTGCTGTGCGCCTTGAGAAGCGAGTTGGGTAGCCGCATCCAAGGTCTGAGGTTGTGCGCATACGGCGGAGTCCCCGGCATGCACAGGCCGACGAGGCCGGTTTGGCCTAGTACCTTTGGGGCGGCTTCTACGAGGGCTTGGGGCGACCAGGCGTGCATGGCGACATCGGGGCGTCCGGGGAACGAGGCGAGCCGGATGCCGCCGACCTCGTGATCGTTTAGGGGTGTTTCGCGCGCTGCCATGGCAAACGGCAGCAGGTTGAGCGCGGCATGCCTAAATTCCAGCGCGAGAGCGCCGCCCATTTCTGGGTCGTTGAGGGTGGTGTCGTCGGTTGTGACCACGTACGTCAGCTCGTTTGGCGGCCATGACGGGTTGAGACCGATGAGCGCAGCTCCGAGCCCGAGGTGGAACGTGACGAGTCCGGGGCCCGTGACAACCGCGGTACTGAGCCGGTCGACTTGCACTTGGACGGCTGAGAATTGCTGTTGATGCCGGTAGGCGTCGGCTATGCTTCCGGCCTGGGCGAAGTCTTCGGTTATCCAGACGGTGGCCAGTCGCTGGTAGCGGCTGAGTGCCTCTATCTTGCCGCCCATCGCGGCGGCGTAAGCGTTGAGCCACGTCCAGGGCCAGACATGAAACGTGACCGACCTATCTCCTACGACTTGGTCAAGCGCGATGGGACCGCCGGGCGGTCCGGTGTCGGGCGCCGCGCGTTGCGACATGACACTTCCCTTCGTAGAACCTCAGTGGACAGTATCAGATTAAAGCGGGCTTTTTGGTATATGTCAATCGATATGGCTGGCGATTGTACCATGACGTCAAGTGATAATGTTGATATAATACTTGCGCCTAAAGGACGACTCGATACAATGACACTGGCAACAAACATCAAACAGTGTCACGGCGTAACTGTTGCCTCCGATGGTTTGGCAAAAAGGATCAGCGATGAGACCGGCGAATTATCATATCTTGATACGCACCCCAAAGCTTTCATCGTCTCAGAGCGCATAATGCTCAGCCGAACCATGGTTTATATGCGCGAGGAGCGAGCTGATAACATAAATGCGTTCTTGCAGGGCTATTGCGAGGGCAATCCGATGGCTTCAGTTGAAGACGTGGCAAGAAAGGCCGCCCGTGTTACAAAACGCCTTGTGGATGAGACGAAAGCCGCAGGCGACCGCCAGGCATCAATGCAGCTTCTGATAGCAGGAGTGGGCGTAGATGGCGAAGTTGAAATATACCATATTGATGACGAGGCAAACGGCTACAAGGTAACTCTGGTCGAGGGGAACTTCTGCAGCATAGGTAACAACAAACAAGCTGATGATTTTCTCGACCAACGAATAAGGGACGTTAGACTGACACCGAAATCGGCTCTTAGGATAATCCAAAGAGCAATGAAAGAATCTGTAACAAAGCAAAGGCTGGACGGCTACCCACAAACTATCGGCGGCCAAATATTCGCCTGGCATATCAGCAAGTCCGGCATTACCGAAGTACCAACAACGGAGCTGGACGTAATTCCTATCCAATCCGATTAGCCATAGCTCCAAAACGCTCATTTCTGCGCTATAATGCCTCTACCAAGGAGATACTTCGTGGAGAGCCCGCAGCCTAAAGAGAAAAACTGGTTTCAGCGCCATCCGGTATGGACTGTCGTTTTGGCACTCCTGGCCGTATTTATGATCGTGGGAGCTGCCAGTAACAACTCGCAAAGTACCAACACGGCCTCGTCGTCAACTCCAACACCAACCCCGGCCCCGGCTGTAAGTTCGACGACCCAACAGGTAGATGCTTGGTTTACCAAGTACGGTGAACCAGTAAGTAGCATTCTTGCCACTGATCTGGGCAAGCTACGGTCGGATGCCAACAACGAAAACATGGCTGCTTCGTCCAATGACTGCCAGCAAGTTGAGACTGAAGTCACAATCGCCCAGTCGGACCCGGCAATTCCAGATAGTTCCATGGAGAAGAACTGGAGCACGGGTCTGGCCTCATGGGAGTCGGGTGCCCAAGATTGTGTATCGGGCGTAGCCGGTATGGATACTGGCCTAATTACGCAAGGCGGAAGCGAAATGCAGCAGGGCACCACGGCTATAGAGGCCGTGGCGGCGGAAATAAAGCAGCTTAATCAGTAATGCCTGGTATTATCACTGTAGAATCAAGGAGCCTTGCAATGAATGACGATAAAGACGCGCCAATCGACGAACGCCGCTTTCGGACGACGCTTGACCGCGCTATTCTAGCGTCCGATCAACCACAGCGTAAAACAGAGGACGGACATCGTGACGATGAGAGTAGCGAAACGCGAACTCATCAACGTAATGCTGTAGATGCTGTGGACTCACATGATGGTACGTCCCCGACAGAGAGCGCTTCAACTGACCCCAAAAACCCTCAATAGTATTTGTGGTGACATTGCCACGCGCATACTCGCGGGCAGCGTGGTTAACTGATTGATGCAGTCTGAGCCGCGAGACATGGTCGTAAATTCGTGAGGTATCGGTATGAAGCTCGGCTTCGGCCGCTACGTTGGCGTTAATGAAATTGCGAGCGTTACTGACGCTGGCCGTGTTTACGGCGTTAGCTTTCACGGAACCGCCGCGCTCGACCAAGCCGAGCACCGGAGTCTTAGAGTTAAAACGCTCGTCAAACTTGTGCTTGCCGCCGATGTAGGTTTCATCAGCCTCGACAATTCCGGATAACACGCCGCCCTCGTCGGTCATTACCTTGCGGATTTGGCGGGCAATTCTCCACGCGCACTTATATGTCATTCCGAAGTGCCGTTGCAGCTCCAGGGCCGCTACACCGTTCTTAGCGTTGGTCATGAGCAAGATGCAGTAAAACCATGTCCGAAGCGGTGTCTCGGACTTGTGAAAGATAGTTCCAGCAGTTGGGGAAACTTGCTTGCCGCAAACTGAGCAGGCATAGCATTTGCGAGCACGAACGCGATAGAAGCCGTTAACCTTACCACACTTCGGGCAAGGCTTATCCGCAAACTTCAATTTGAACATATACTCTAAGCAAGCATTGTCGTCGGGGAACTCGCGTTCAAAATCTCGAATAGTCATACTTTAATACTAATCCAGATATTACTTGATGTCAAGGTATAATTACCATATGGCTAGACCGTGAGCCGCGATTGGTAGCGTTCTTGGCCGGCCGTGAGCGGCTCGGTGTCGATTTCGACAGCGCGCTCGATGGCGCGGATGTCGTCACGGAGCTGGGTGCGATTTGGGTTGAACAGCACAACCTCAAGAACATGGTTGCCGCCGTGCTTGGCAAACCGGCAGAGGTCGCCTGGGTGTTTGAAGACCTGAAGGCGCTCGATGGACGGTAGCTTGCGGATGGTGCGCAGGCCGTCGATGTGCCTGAGTCGACCTTCGTGGCGGGGATAGAATTGCAAAAAGGCCGAATAGCCGAGCGGCTCGGTTGGAATAACCGGTTCTTCGCCCATGCGCACGAGCAGGTCGTTTAAGGCGTGGTTGATGCCAAAGGCTTTGGAGTACATTTCGTGCCGGAAGCCGCCGATGCGCGGACCGAGCTCAATGATTTTCCAGCCGTCGGTGGTGAGCATGAGTTCAACGTGACAGGTGCAGCTGCGCAGGCCCAAGGCTTTGACCGCAGCGTCGGCCGCGGCTTCCGCACCCTTAATTTGCTCGAGTGTAAGTTGAGACGGCGTGGCACGCATATAACCAAAGACGTCTTCATAGCCGATGTCGCGGCCGGTTTTGCCGTAGACCGGCGGCGCAAACCAGATCCGGCCGCCTGTCCCAACGTAAACGTCCATGGAGAAGTAGATACCGCCGTCCATAAAACGCTCAACAATTACCTCCGGCTGACGCCCCTGGCCCGCGCCATAGCGAGGCGCGATATGCTGCATTACCTGCCTCAGTGCGGCTTCAAACTCGTCGTGGTCTTCACACACACTAATGAGCAAGCTGGAAGTGAGGCCGGATGGCTTGACGATCAGCGGATAGCCAATTTCATGCTCAATTCGCTGGACGGTGGCCGGCGTGGCATCCCTCGCAATTGTGAATTTTGGTGATAGCTTGGGGTCGTAGGCGTCAAATTGAGCTCGCATTTTGGTCTTTTCCGTGGCCCACTCAAGCGTTTCAGGCAGCGGCAGTGTGAGGTGCGGAAGGTGCGTCGCCAAATGCTTAAAATACGCGGCGCTGGCGTCATCCTTGCAGGTGACGACCAGAATGTCGTCAGCGTACGGCCGGATGGCATTAGCCAGCGCATCAAGGTCGTCGAAGTCGATTTCTAGCCGCACTAAACCGTGCAACTCATCGGCGCCGGAGGGATCTTCGGTATGTTGATTGCGCAAAAGGATCGGTCGTAAGGGCCGGCCTAGCATGTCTTGGAGCCGTTCGAAGGCTTGCGGCTGCTCCGGGGCAATGCTGTTAACAAACAGGACACTGCTACGAACAGGGGTATTCATGTATGTTTCGATATCTAATCTTTCTCACTAGGTGTGACAAACGTTCCCATTATGGTCCTGCCACCAACTGATATCAAGAGGTTGACAGTGCATAACTTGTCATTTCGCTTTAGAACGTTGCGAGCCCCGATCGGCGCAGGCTCGCTACGCGGATCAGGGCTCCTTTGATGTCGGGCGGGGTTAGCCGTGTTTTTTGCTCGTGCGGTTGCGCAGGATTATCACTGCCAGCGCGGCGACGACTGTGGCGATGATCCAGCCGATCAGGTCCAGGAACGTCAGCGCGAGCGCCGCCGGGTAGCCGGCCATTAGCGCCAGCCTGACGATGTAGCAAGCGGCCGGGTGATACGCCAGGTTGCGTCCGCTGCGGGCGTACCCGAAAATGCTGGTCACCACCAGCGTAAGACTTATCACGAGTAGGGCCGAGCGTGTATTGGGCACGGCATACCCTGCTGTCGTCAGGATAAGGTACAGCGCCACGGCATACGCGCGCTGCCGGAACAAGGCCCGGCCCTTGTCGTCTAGTACTCGGCCGTACGGCTTCGCCTGCGCCCAGACATTTGCGCAGTCGCGCGCACCCATCGTGTACAGGAATAGCGGCGCGCTGAGCAGTATGCAGGCCCAGGAGAACAGCTCGGTGTCCAAGCTGTATGTGCGCGAGGCGAGCCTGACGACCATGCCGACCGTGAACAGTGTCACGCCCGCGATGGCGGTTGTCAGCCTTACCGGCCATCCGACCGGGACTATGCCTAGCGGTAGGCTACGGCTCGTTCTGGGCGGCGAATGGTGAATTGTCATGCTCCGCTGCTTTCTTTGCAGGCGACACAAGGCCGCAGAGTGATCGAAAGAACTAAACTTGATAAATATAGCGTAATATGTCATTAAATACAACTTATTCAACTTCGGTTGCTTGTTAAAAATGACATACCAAAAAACGGCCCTGGAGGCCGTTTCTTGGCAGTTTGCAGTTTTAAGGCTGTTTACTTGAGGATCTTGGTCACGACGCCGGCGCCGACGGTGCGGCCACCTTCGCGAATGGCGAAGCGCAGGCCCTCTTCCATGGCGATGGGGGCAATGAGCTCAACCTTCATGTTGATGTTGTCGCCCGGCATGACCATTTCCACGCCGTCCGGCAAGGTCACAGCGCCGGTAACGTCAGTGGTGCGGATGTAGAACTGCGGCTTGTAGCCCTTGAAGAACGGGGTGTGGCGGCCGCCTTCATCTTTGTTCAGGACGTAGACTTCGGCATCAAATTCGGTGTGAGGGGTAATGGTGCCGGGCTTGGCCAGCACCTGGCCGCGCTCGATGTCGGTCCGCTCAATGCCGCGCAGCAGGGCACCGACGTTGTCGCCGGCCTGAGCGTCGGGCAAGCAGCTTCTTGAACATCTCAACGCCGGTCACGACAGTCTTCTTGGTCGGGCGGATGCCGACGATTTCAACTTCGTCGTTGACCTTGAGCTTGCCTTGCTCGATACGGCCGGTGGCGACGGTGCCACGGCCCTTGATCGAGAAGACGTCTTCGATTGGCATCAGGAACGGCTTGTCGACTTCACGCTTGGGCTCTGGGAAGTAAGTCGTCCATGGCCTCGACCAGGTCCATGATGGCCTGTTCGGCCTCAGCGTCACCTTCAAGGGCCTTGAGGGCCGAACCCTTGATGATCGGGGCGTTCTCGTCAAAGCCGTTCTTGGCGAGAAGCTCGCGGATTTCCATTTCAACCAGCTCGGCCAGCTCGGGGTCGGCCATGTCCATCTTGTTCATGAAGACAATGATGGACGGCACACCGACCTGCTTGGCGAGTAGGATGTGCTCACGGGTCTGCGGCATGGGGCCGTCAGCGGCGGATACCACGAGGATGGCGCCGTCAATCTGAGCGGCACCGGTGATCATGTTCTTGACGTAGTCGGCGTGACCAGGCATGTCGACGTGCGCGTAGTGGCGCTTCTTCGACTCATACTCCTGGTGAGAGGTAGCGATGGTAATACCACGCTCGCGCTCTTCTGGAGCGTTATCAATTTGGTCGTAGCTGACGGCTTGTTGATATCTGACGGCAAGTTCTTGGCCAGCACCGAGGTGATGGCGGCAGTGAGGGTGGTCTTCCCATGGTCGACGTGACCCATGGTGCCAACGTTGATATGCGGCTTGTCGCGCTTGAATGTTTCAGCCATAAGTTGGACTCCTTAAAAATTTTTTTAGACATTAAAAAATAGTGCCTGACCGCCCAGAGACTAAGCTATTATAGGCAGCCGAAGGGTAAATTGTAAAGGCCTAAGCCTATACAACAGCTACTTGATGTGGCCGAGATGAAGGCCGGCCAGCAGTACGGCAGCGACAGTGGCGCTTTGATTTATCTCGCCGGCTGCGATCATCTTTTTGAGCTGGGTCCAGGTAAAGGCCTGGGTCTTGTTAATAACATCGTCGGCTGGTGCGACCTCTTTAGCTCGGTGTAAGCTCTTGGCCACAAACGTGATAATGCGCATGGGCGCGAGCGAAATGAGCGGATATTGCTCGGCCGGCAGCTGTTCCCAGTTATCGGCGTGTAAACCGGCCTCTTCCGCAAGTTCGCGTTTGGCAGCAGTAAGTTCGTCGTCGGTGTCGGCGCTGCCGGCCGGGAGTTCCCATGAATCCTGGCCGATGGTGTAGCGGTTTTGACGCACGAGCAGCACTTTGCCGTGCTGATCGACGGCGACCACCATAACGGCCGGTGGCGTTTCGATCCAGCCGTAAGTGGTTGGCACACCGTCGGGCCGGATGACGCTATCCTCGTGAACCGTGATGTGCGTGTTTTGGTAGACAATTTTCGTGCTGAGGCGCTGCCATTGGCTCATGGGAGATTCCCGTTATGCCTTCATTATAGCGCGCTACTTCGCGGCTTTGGCGGCCTGGTGCTTGCCAATGATTTCTTCGGCGACATTACGCGGCACTTCCTCGTAGTGGTCGAATTCCATGGAATTGGACGCACGGCCCTGGGTCATGGAGCGCAAGGTGGTGGTATAGCCAAACATTTCTGCTAACGGCACGAAGGCATCGATAACCTTAGCGCCTGAACGATCTTCCATTTTTTCGATGCGTCCGCGCTTAGAGTTGAGGTCGCCGATGACGTCGCCCATGAAATCTTCGGGTGTTACCACCTCGACTTTCATGATGGGTTCGAGAATAATCGGGGTCGGCTTTGCGAGCCGCAGCCTGGAAGGCAATTGAGCCCGCGATCTTGAAGGCCATTTCGGACGAGTCAACTTCGTGGTATGAGCCGTCGTAGAGCCTGGCCTTTACATCGACTACCGGGTAGCCGGCCAAAATGCCGTTTTGCATGGCCTCCTTAATGCCCTCTTCGGTCGGCTTAATGTATTCGCGCGGGACTACGCCGCCGACAATGCCGTTTACGAATTCAAAGCCGCCGCCGGGCTCGAGCGGGCTGAGCTCAACCCAAACGTCGCCGTACTGGCCGCGACCACCGGATTGGCGGATAAATTTACCCTGTTCTTTGGCGGTATTTTTAATGGTTTCGCGGTAGGCAACCTGCGGCCGGCCGACATTGGCTTCCACCTTAAACTCGCGCTTCATGCGGTCGACGATAATGTCCAGGTGGAGCTCACCCATGCCGGAAATGATGGTTTGAGCGGTTTCGTCATCGGTACGGACGCGGAAAGTTGGGTCTTCTTCGGCGAGGCGGCCGAGGGCAATGCCCATTTTCTCCTGATCGGCCTTGGTTTTCGGCTCGACTGCGATCGAGATAACCGGTTCGGGGAAGGTAATGGATTCGAGGATGATAGGGTGCTCGATGTCGCTTAGAGCGTGTGGCCGGTAGTGGTGCCTTTTAGCCCAACGGCGGCGGCGATGTCGCCGGCGTAGACTTCGCCTACTTCTTCGCGGTGATTGGCATGGAGCATGACAAGCCGCCCGATGCGCTCACGCTCGCCGGTCGAAGCGTTAAGAATGTAGCTGCCAGACTTGAGTGTACCCGAGTAGACACGGAAAAAGGCCAGCTTGCCGATGAAGGGATCAGTGGCAATCTTGAACGCGAGCGCGGAAAATGGTTCGGCGTCGGATGGCTTGCGCTCGATTTCCTCGCCGGACTTGGGGTCAGTACCCCAGACCGAGCCGATGTCGAGCGGGTTGGGCAAAAAGTCGATGATGGCGTCGAGGAGCTTCTCAACGATGACGCCGCGGCCGTCGCCGCCGGTTACGGCGTAGAACTGACCGGACAGCACGGATTTGCGGATGGCGCTCTTGAGTTCTTCAGCGGTCGAGCTCGTGACCTTCGAGATACTTTTCCATGAGCTCGTCGTCGGCCTCGACGGCAGCTTCAACGAGGTGGCGGCGGTAATTTTTGGCCTTTTCGATCATGTCGGCCGGGATTTCCCCTTCGACCAGCTCGTGATCTTTGTAGTCTAGTAGGTGTAGGCTTTCATCTCAATGAGGTCGATGACGCCGTTGATGCTTTGCTCAAAGCCAATTGGCAGATGAATTGCATAGGCTTGCTTGCTGAGGCGCTCATGGATCGATTCGAGTGATCTTGTAGAAGTCACCGCCGGTCTGGTTGATCTTGTTGATAAAGCAGATACGCGGCACACCGTACTTGTCGGCCTGGCGCCAGACGGTCTCGGATTGCGGCTCCACGCCCATCTTGCCGTCGAAGACGGTGACGGCGCCGTCGAGCACGCGCAAACTGCGCTCCACCTCAACGGTGAAGTCGATGTGGCCAGGCGTGTCGATGATGTTGATACGCTTGCCCTTCCAGAAGCAAGTAGTGGCGGCAGAGGTAATGGTGATGCCGCGCTCGCGCTCCTGCTCCATCCAGTCCATGGTCGCTTCACCTTCGTGGACTTCACCGATCTTGTGACGTCAGACCGGTACGATAAAGAATGCCCTCGGTCGTGGTGGTCTTACCGGCGTCGATGTGGGCGATAATGCCGATGTTTCGGGTGTTTTCGAGCGAATATTCGCGGGCCATAGTGGTTCGTGATTGTCCTTACATTAAAGATTATGAGTGCGCAATAAAAAAGCGCGCAGGGCGTTTGGTTGTATTTATATTACCGGTTTAAGGCAGCAATTGCAAGCTTCGTAAGCTAGCGCGCGGGTTTACAAATCTTGACATGAAATATATTTCTAAGTATAATATTACTTTAGTTCGTACTCAGACAACACGGGAGGCCTGATGGCCGGAAATCCTTCGCAAGCCAGGATAACGATTCCTGGGCCAAGCGTAACCACACCTCGGCTGCGGGACCGGCCGGAGCTCTACACGGTCATTGTCTTCGCGGCACTTGCGTGTATCGGAATCGCCGCATGGATCGCGGCGGCGGTTTCGCATCCGTTCGCGATTCACACGTACGCAGGACCCGGGACAATACCTTGGCCCGTCGCACTCGCGCCCGGCGCTCTCGGCGGCTGCATCGCTGGCTATTTTGTGAAGCTGTGGCTGTGGCGAATCGAGGCCAAGCAGCCCTACCTGGCTCGCGAGATAGAGATTCAGGGCACTGGTTTGCCATTGGAGAAAGTCATGTCAGACACCACCTCGACGGGCCAGTACTGGCTCGTCGAGGTGAAGACCGACGATCGCTACGCGTCGTTCAGGGTCGCTGCTACGGACGTTGCGGGGATTCCGGACAGGAGTGACCGGGTGACCTTCGGTCTGGTTCAATCCAAACTGTGGCGCCGTGACAGACGCGGCTGTGGCCGGATTGCGTGTGGCGGCAAGGTTAGGTTTCTCTTGCCTTCGTCACCGCGTACCGTCATCTAGCCGGCTGCGCCCGACCGCTTCGGTTCAACTTGTCTCGCTGCTGCTACGCAAGCCTCGTGCCAGTAGGGGTGGCGAGGCTTCGTAGTTTAGGGGTGTTATTTTAAGACACCGGTCAGTTCGCCGACCAGATTGTTGTAACCGGAGACCGTCATGCAAACAATGACGTCGCCGGCTTCGACGTTGGTTGTTAGCTCGCTGACGAGCTTGTCGCGATCTGGTTCGTAGTGGGCCAGGACGGGCAGGCCGCTTACAATGTCTTGGCCGGATACTTCCTGCTTTGCTCCGGCTTCGCGTGCCCCCTCGATTGAAGTAATAAAGACGAGGCCGGCGGCACTGAACGCCTGGTGGTACTGATCTAACAGGGCGGCCGTACGCGAGTAGGTATGTGGGCGGAAGACGGCAACGATGCGGCGGCCGGCAAAGTGGAGCCTGGCGGCTTCGAGTGTGGCCGCAACCTCGGTGGGGTGGTGGGCATAATCATCGATGATGGTGATAGGCGCCTCGCGCGGGGTTGCAATCGTGAAGCGACGGTAGGTGCCCTTGAACGAAGTGGCACCGGCGGCGATTTGCTCGAAGCTGAGGCCTTCGCTGCTGGCTGCGGCTACGGCCGCCAAGGTATTTGCTACGTTGTGTCGGCCATAGAGTTCAATTGTAAGCCGGCCAAGGTCGTGGCCGTGATGCATGACGTTAAATTCGAGGCCGCCCGGCTGAAAGGCGGCAGCGGCAGCAGTATAGTCCGGTATGATATCGGCTGTATGCAGGCCGTAGGTGGTAACCGGACAGCGAGCGGCGTTGGCTGCACCCATCACATTGATTGAATCGGCACAGACGATGAGGCGGCCGTTTTCCGGCACGGCCCGGACAATTTGGCCAAAGCGTTGCTGAACGCTCTGTAGATCGGGAAAGAAATCGGGGTGGTCATGATCGATCGCGGTTAGCACCAGCACGTCCGGGTGATGGTATTGAACTTTGGACTTGGTCTCGAGTTGCGAGGCCCGGTACTCATCGCCTTCAGCAATGGCAATTTTGCTTCCGGCGAGCCGGACACTGGTATCAAAGTTGTACGGCTGCACGCCGATTAGAAAGTCGGGCCGTCGCCCGGCCGATTCGAGTAGCCAGGTTAGGAGCGCCGAAGTAGTGGTTTTACCGTGCGTGCCGGAAACATCGATCACGCGCTCGTGGGCCGTGAGTTCGCCCCACAGTTGGGCGTATGACTTAATCTCAATGCGGTGTTTTCTGGCCTCGATTATGGCGGGGTAATCGTCGGTGGCGAAAGCGCCGGTAACAATGACGGCGGTTACGCCGTCAAGCTGCTTGGGCTCAAATTCGCGCCACCAGGTAAAGCCGTGCTCGTCAACCCAGGTACTGCCCGGTGGCTCAGCCGGTTCGTCGAGACCGGTTACCGTGTAGCCGAGTTCGCGCGCAGCTAGTGCCAGTCCGCGCATGGTATGCCCGGTGATGCCAATGAGATAGAGATGCCCCAGTGCCGTTCTCATGCGTTCATCTTAGCATGGGTGTTTTCCCGGCGATCTCGATGGTGTCGCCGCCAACACTTTCGGCAAAGTAAGAATCATGCGACACATAGAGGATGGCGCCGGTGTAGCGACCGAGGGCTTTTTCAAGCTCTTCAATACTCGGCAGATCGAGATGGTTGGTGGGCTCGTCGAGAATGAGCAGATTGGGTTCTGAGCTCAGCATCGCGATGAGCTGGAAGCGGGCTTTTTGGCCGCCGGACAAGCGCTCTATGTCGAGCCGGCCATCTTCACGTGGATCAAACAGGTAGTCGGCCAGAATTTGGCGTACCCGCTGGTCGTTGATTTCAAGCCCGCGATCGTGATAGACCCGGGTGATAGCAAGTGCTAGCGGAAGTTTCAGGAAATGTGGTGCGATTTCTTGTTCATAGACGCCGATACTGGTTTTTGGATCGATAGTGACAGTGCCGGTAAAAACCGTTGAGTCGGGCTTCTCACTGGCAGCTGTGGCCAAAATGGTTTTTACCAGGGTCGATTTGCCGGCGCCGTTGCGGCCGTGCAGGCGTAATCGCTCCCCTACTGCCAGGTCAAAGCTCAGTTTTTCAAATAACGGCTGGTCGTAGCCGAGCGACAAATCGTTGATCGCTAGCAATCGCCGCTGGCGGTGCTCAGCCCCGGTGCGGAGGCGAATGTTTCGAGCTTTGTACTTGTCGTATTTCTCGACAACCCGGTCCTGCATCGTGCTAATCGTCTCCTGGTCGATCCAGAAATCCGGGCGCTTAAGGTTTATAAGCAACTCGTCGCGTTCTTTTGTGAGACGACGCTCGAGTAGCATAAAGGGATTGGTTTTGTCGGCTGTGCCGCTCCAACCGGCCTTTTTGGCTTTGGCCTCGCGGATTTGTTTTTCAAGTTTCACGATGCGCTTTTGGCCCTGTTCGTAGGTAGAGATGTCCTTGGCCGTGGCGTCGCCGTTTTGCTTGAGGTAGGCTTCGTAATTGCCGGTAAAGCTAACCAGGCCGCGGCTTTTGAGCTCGACAATACGGTCGACCACACGCAAAACGTCGCGATCATGCGTGATGACGACTACCGTTTGGCTAGCAGCCTCAAGCCAAGCGATGAAGGCGGCCTTGGCAACGTAGTCCATGTGGTTGGTCGGCTCGTCGATGAGGGCGAGATCGGCGTTTGAGAGTGTTACTTTCACCAGTTCGACAAAACGCTTCTGGCCGCCGGATAACCGACCCAGCGGAGCATCGAGTAGATCGGTCGGAATCTGAAAGGCTTCCAACTCAGCCCGGGCGCGCTGCTCAATATCGTAGTAGCCGAGTTCGCCAAAGCGCGTCAGTGCATCGGAATAGACGGCGATTTTAGCTAGATCGTCGCCCATGCTTTGCGGATAGGTTTCGATAATATGATGCAAATTGGCGTATTCCGGCAGGGCAGCCAGCACATATTCGAGCACCGGCACGTCCATAACGCCGTGATGCTCCTGGGCGGTAGAAGCTACCACTAGCCCGCGCCGTCGCTCAAGTTGGCCCGTAAAATCGGTGTCAAGGCCTGCAATGAGGCCGAGCAATGTGGTCTTACCCAAGCCGTTGCGACCGATGAGGCCAATTTTTTCGCCCGACTGAATGGTAATGCTCAGATCGCCGTACAGCTGTTTGGCGCCGATGGATTTGGCGATGTGATGGAGATTAATTAGCACGATGTTCTCATATTACATGACGACGCCCCGGGCGGCTCACCCACATGTTCGGGTGGCCGCCGGGACGCAAACGTCAGAGCCGGAGGATTTGGAAGAACTCGACGGCGTCCGCCATGCCGTGGGCGTAGACGACGAACTGTTCGATATCTTCCTCATCATCCCCTGGTTGATCCGCACTGGTGAGAGCTTCGTAACACTCCCTCATGATTACGTGTGTTACCTCAGCATCGAGCAGCCTCGCGAGCTCAACGACCGCTGCTTCGGTGTCATAGAGCATGGCCGTGGCTGCACTTGTAAAGATAAGGTGGCAGAGCGCGATACCGTAAGTGGTCGAGTCAGGACCGCTACTCAGTTTTTCCACCGCGCCCGTGAAATGCCCATGGGCTTCACGCACTTTGCCGTTACTTAGGCTGAGGCGCCCGTCAACGAGCTCGGCCAGCCCGACCATGGACTGTTCCGCAGCGATGACGCGCAGGTACTCGATTTGACGTGCGGCGCTGCTTCGGTCTGTGTGACGGAGCAGGTCAGCCAGGATAGCCACGGTTCGCGCGTACAGTAGCCTGTCGGCGGTGTCGGCCAGTGGCAGCGCATCGCGGACGCCGTCCAGGGCTTCTGCGAGGTTGCCCCGAGATAGTATCGCGCATTTGGCTTGCGCGATAAACGTCTCTGCCTCGGCCAGGTCTCTCAGCTCCGGCCTAGGCTCCTTGGCAGTGGCCAGGTGGATGTCTGCGATGATGCTTGTGACCTCTCCGCCGATTGTTCCTTGTGACATCAGAACGCGGAGCCGCTCCAGCAGATCGCTGAGAGACGGTTTGGATTCGGGCATGAGGAACTCCCTCACGGGATCGTTGGAACAGGATAGAACACTGACGTTCGGTCAGCTACTGTACGTCAAAATGTTTGAATTAGCAATGCCTAGGCTTCAAAATCCCACAGGGACAAGCCGATTTGATCGTTGGGCATTTTGCGATAGCGAGTGGGATAGCCTTCGATGATAAGCTCGAGCGTAGCTGAGCACTCCCCTTTTACCAGATGACCGGCAAAAGCTGCGAAATCCGGACCGGCAACCGTGACGTGCAGATGCGCAAAAGCCTGGTTACTTTGGAGCGCAACATTACCCATGAGGTTCGTGACCTCGTAGATACCTCTAAACTGGCTATGGGTAAAATGTTTGGTTTTCATTGAGTAGTGAGCCAGAGTTGGCGACTCAATCGAGCCGATGCCACTGACGCTCGCGTTCACGAGGTTGTGTTCAGCGCAAAAATTTTGGATGGCAGTGTGGATGTCGTCGCCGGGCTCAAGCCGCAAGACAAAGGCGTGATCGCCTAGAGTCGCAGATTTCATGGCTTACAGCATACCAAAAAAGGCTAGTAGCGGGCAAAGTGTGCAAAAGCCTTGTTGGCCTCGGCCATGCGGTGGGTGTCTTCGCGCTTTTTGATGGCATCACCTTGACCTTGAGATGCAGACAGTAATTCGTCGGCGAGACGAATGTCGAAGCTGCGGCCGGATTTGTTGCGGGCAGAGGTCAGAATCCAGGTCATAGCAAGGTGAATCTTACGGTCGCCGCGGACTTCCATGGGTACCTGATACGTAGCACCTCCGATGCGCTTGGCTTTCACCTGAACGGCTGGCGATACGTTCTTGATGGCGGCTTCGAAGATTTCCATGGCAGGCTGCTTGCCTTTGGCTTCAACTGCTTCGAGCGAACTATAGACCAGGCTTTCGGCTATGCGCTTTTTGCCGTCGCGCATGACCTTATTGATCATCTTGGTGACTAAGATGTTGTTGTAGCGCAAATCCGGCGGTAAGGTGCGGTGGAATGATTTGGTAGTCTTGCGTGGCATTACTTTCCTGTCTGCTCTTTCTTGGCGCCGTACTTGGAGCGACCTTGTTTGCGCTTGGCGACGCCTGCGGTATCGAGCGCACCGCGGACTACGGTGTAACGCACACCGGCGAGGTCTTTGGGGCCGCCACCCTGGATCAGCACAACCGAGTGTTCTTGCAGGTTGTGGCCGATGCCAGGGATGTAGGCCGTGACTTCCATGCCGTTGGTGAGACGCACGCGGGCAAACTTGCGCAAGGCTGAGTTTGGCTTGCGGGGCGTCATCGTACCGACCTTCACGCAGACGCCGCGCATAAACGGCGAGTTGAGCTGGTAGGTGCGGTTCTTGAGTGAATTGTGGATGCGGCCCAACGCCGGAGTCGACGACTTCTTTTTGGGGTCGCGGCGGGGCTTGCGGAGTAGTTGGTTAATCGTTGGCATAGTCTTTAGGTTACGGTGATTAAGTTTAGCTTATCTTGGGACGTCAGTCAATCGGCTGCCGGCAATTGCGGCGGAATTTGTTCGATGTCGACATGCTTGGCCAACCCCTCGACGCTACCTTGGGTGCTACCATCAAAGTCGGTACCGGCGACGGCCTCGCGAGTAGCCGGCGTGTCGACGTCTCCGAGCTCATCAGTTTGACCATCTTCGATTTTGAAACCGGTCCCAACCGGGATCAGGCGGCCGATGATCACGTTTTCCTTGAGACCGCGCAGGTTGTCGGTCTTGCCCCGGATAGCGGCTGCAATGAGCACGCGGGTGGTGTCCTGGAAGGACGCCGCCGACAGGAACGAGTCGCTGGAAAGCGAGATTTTCGTGACCGGCAGCAGTAGCTGCGTGAATGTGGCCGGCTGTTTGGCGTCGTTTTCGAGCTTGGCGTTTTCCTCAATGACCGACTGGCGTGGAACGATTTCGCCGGTCACAAAGAGCGAGTCGCCCGGCTCCTCGACCTGTACCCGGCTGAACATCTGGCGAATAATCACCTCGATGTGCTTGTCGGACACAATTTGACCCTGGGCCGCATAGATCGTTTGCACCTCGGAAATGATGTAGCGCTGGACGGCTGTGGGGCCGGAGAGCGTAAGCATTTCCTGGAGGTTAATCGAGCCTTCGGTAAGGCGCTGGCCTGGGATCACGAGGTCGCCGGTCTTGACCTCAAGGTTCTGGAATGCGGGCACCGAGTATTCACGTTCAGAGCCGCCGGCGTGGGTGAGTTCAATGCGGTCTTTATAAACCTTCACAGAGCCTTCGGCCTTGGCCTTAAGCGCGCTCTTGCCGTTGGCGTTTGTGGCCAGGATTTCACCGGCTGTTACTTTTTGCCCGGTCTTAACCTTGGCAATACGCTCACCGAGTTCGTGCGTGGTGATCTTGAGGTCGGCCGGCACGATGCGAATGGTCTGCTTGCCGCCCGCATGGCGTACGGTTACAACCCCAGCCACATCGGCCAGAATGGCCTGGGCCTTGGGGCTGCGGGCTTCAAAGATCTCTTCAACGCGAGGCAGACCGGTGGTAATATCCTCTCCGGCGATGCCACCCTTGTGGAAGGTCTTCATGGTGAGCTGCGTGCCGGGCTCGCCGATGCTTTGGGCCGCGATAACGCCGACCGGCTCGCCTAAGCGCACGAGACCGCCACGGGCGAGATCAAGGCCGTAGCAGAGGCGGCAAATGCCCCAACTGGTGCGGCAGGTGAGTACGCTCCTGATGCGTATATCAGTAAACCCGGCCTCGGCAATCGCGCGGGCAGTGTCGGCGCTGATTAGTCCGCCGGCCTTCGCGATCATCTCCTTACCGTGCTTGACGTCAACAGCGGGTACACGGCCGGTGAGGCGGCTGGCAAAGTCTTCACCAACGTAAGCTGATTGGTCCGATGTTACGTGTAGGCCCTCTTCGTCGCCACAGTCGTCCTCGGTGATGATGACGTCCTGTGAAACGTCTACGAGGCGCCTGGTGAGGTAGCCGGATTCGGCCGTCTTGAGCGCCGTGTCGGTGAGACCCTTGCGCGCACCGTGGGTTGAGTTGAAGTACTCGAGCACTGAGAAGCCTTCTTTGTAGTTCGACTTAATCGGCAGCTCAATAGTACGGCCCGAGGGGTCAACCACGAGGCCAAGCATGCCGGCGATCTGGTTGGCCTGGGCGGTATCGCCTTCGGCTCCAGACTCGATGAAGATGGCCGTAGAGGTCTGGCCCTCTTTAAGCCGCTCGGCTGTAGCCTTAGAAATTTCATCGTTTGCCGTTTTCCAGGTGTCGACCGTGCGCTGGTAGCGTTCGTCCTCAGTTATGAGGCCTTGCGCATACTGCGAAGCGATGCTGGCAGCTTGCTTTTCACCGGCTTTAATGATGTCGTTCTTGCCACTCGGAATGAGGTAGTCATCGAGTGAGACTGACACGCCGGATAGGGTTGAATATTCGAAGCCCAGGTCCTTGACCTTGTCGATCACCTCAGCCGTGCGATCGCCGCCAAAGCGGGCAAACACCTCGGCCATTAGCTTTTGCAACGCTTTTTTGGTCATGGTGAGGTTGCGGAAGCCGAACTCTTCGGGCAGGATCTCATTAAAGAAGATGCGACCGACCGTGGTTTCGGTGAGCTGGCCCTCGATCGGGACCTTGATGAGCGTTTGCAGTTTAATGTTGCCCGTCTGGTAAGCGTAGACGGCTTCGTTTTGGCTGGAGTAGGCCTTGGTGGCCTTTTTATCACCGAACTTGAGGAAGGTCAGGTAGTAGTTGCCAAGCACCATATCCTTGGTTGCGTCGACTACGACCTCGCCGTCAGCCGGCTTGAGCAAGTTCTTGCTGGAAAGCATGATCTCGCGGGCCTCGCGCTGGGCAGCGGTGCTCAAGGGCAGGTGGACAGCCATCTGGTCGCCGTCGAAGTCGGCGTTGAAGGCGCGACAAACGAGCGGGTGCAGCTGGATGGCCTTACCCTCGATTAGCTTGGGCTTGAAAGCCTGAATACCAAGCCGGTGCAAGGTTGGAGCACGATTTAAGAGCACGTATTTGTCAGCGATGATCTCTTCAAGCGTGTCCCAGACAACACTGGTAGCATGCTCGATCATACGGCTGGCTGATTTCACGTTGTGCGCATAGCCTTGCTCAATGAGCGAACCAATAACGAACGGTTTGAACAGTTCGAGTGCCATCATTTTGGGCAGACCGCACTGGTAGAGACGCAGGGCGGGGCCGGCCACAATGACCGAGCGGCCGGAGTAATCTACGCGCTTGCCGAGAAGGTTTTGGCGGAAGCGGCCCTGCTTACCTTTAAGCATATCGGAGATGCTCTTGAGTTTACGGCGAGTGCCAGTGGAGCTGACTACGCGCTCACGGCGGGCGTTGTTGTCGATGAGGGCATCAACGGCCTCCTGGAGCATGCGCTTTTCGTTGCGTCGGATGACTTCCGGCGCATCGAGGTCAATGAGGCGCTTTAAACGATTGTTGCGGTTGATGACACGGCGGTAAAGGTCGTTAAGGTCGGAGGCCGCAAACCGGCCGCCGGCGAGCTGCACCATGGGGCGCAGATCCGGCGGAATAACCGGCAGCTGGGTTAACACCATCCACTCGGGGCGAAGGTCGGCGGCTTTCATGCCTTCGAGCATCTTGAGGCGCTTGAGCGTTTTCTTGCGCTTTTGGCCCTGCGAAGCGTCGGCCTCGGCGGTCAGGTCATCGATTAGCTGGTCGAGATTGATTTCCTCGAGCAAGTGGCGGATAGCTTCGGCACCGATTTCAGCTCGGAAAACGTCGCCGTATTTGAGGTTTAGGTCGCGGTATTTGGCTTCGGGCAGCAACGTCAGCCGGCTCAGGCTCTCAAGCTCGCTCTTGGCATTAGCGCGGGCCGTGTCGAGTTCGTCGATTTCGGCGGATTGCGCTTCGGCCAAAGCCTTGACGTCGGCCTCGGGCTCGCCGGCCCGTTGCTCGTAGGTTTTAATGAGCTCGTTACGGCGATTGTTAAACTCGGTTTCAAGCTCGGCGAGTGCGGCAGCGCGTTTGTCGTTGTCAACGCTCGTTACGATGTAGCTTGCAAAGTACACCACGCGCTCAAGATCGCGAATAGACATGTTGAGTACGAGTCCGACCGAGCTCGGCGTACCGCGCAAGAACCAGATGTGTGTCACCGGCACGGCCAGTGAGATGTGGCCCATGCGCTCGCGGCGCACGATTGAGCGGGTAACGCGGACACCACACTTGTCACAGACTACATCCTTATATCTGATCCTTTTGTACTTTCCGCAGTAGCACTCCCAGTCTTTCGTGGGTCCGAAAATGCGCTCGCAGAAGAGGCCGTCTTTTTCCGGCTTTTGGGTGCGGTAATTGATGGTCTCAGGTTTGGTGACTTCGCCGTGCGACCAGCCCAAGATCATGTCCGGCGAGGCCAGCGAGAGCTTGACGCCGTCAAAATCGGTAGTGGTCTGGTTGTCTAATAGTTCCATTGGGATTAGCCCTCCACTTTAATTTCAGTATCTTCTGGGACGTCGACTTCAGCGTCGAGATCCATAGCCGCTTCGTCTTCTGCTTCGTCTAGGGTTTCAAATTCGTCCGGGCCCTCGGCGGCCAGGTCAACGAGCGGCATGTCGGCTACAACAGCGTCACCTTCGAGGATTTTGTCCGGACCGAAGTCGGTGATGTCGTCGTCGAGGCGCTCGGAGATCACGCGCTCAGCGTCCACCTCTTCCTCGCCGGCCGGGGCGCTTCTGGTCAGATCGACGGCCAGACCGAGTGATTGCAGCTCCTTAACCAGCACATTAAAGCTCTCAGGGATACGTGGCCCGCGGATTTCCTCGGATTTAATGATCGACTCGTAGGCCTTGGAGCGGCCGACCACGTCGTCAGACTTGATGGTGAGGATTTCCTGCAGGGTATTAGCAGCGCCGTAGGCCTCGAGTGCCCAGACCTCCATCTCGCCGAAGCGCTGGCCGCCCATTTGAGCCTTACCGCCAAGCGGCTGCTGCGTAACCATGGCGTATGGGCCGATGGAGCGGGCGTGGATTTTGTCGTCAACCATGTGCTGAAGCTTTAGCATGTACTTATAGCCGACGGTAGTGCGCTCCTGGAACGGCTGACCGGTGCCGCCGTCGTAGAGCTGGACTTTGCCGTCTTCGGGTAGACCAGCTTTCTTAAGCTCCCCCTTGATTTGCTCAATGGTGACGCCGTCAAAGACCGGTGATGCTACGGTGTAGCCGAGAGTGCGAGCGGCCCAGCCGAGGTGGGTTTCGAAGATTTGGCCGATATTCATGCGCTTGCCGACACCTAAGGGGTTTAGAATCATGTCGACTGGGGTACCGTCTTCGAGATAGGGCATGTCTTCGACCGGCAGGATGCGGGCAATAACGCCCTTGTTGCCGTGCCGTCCGGCCATTTTGTCGCCCATGGTAATCTTGCGCATTTGGGCGACTGAGACGTGGTATTGCTCAATCACACCGGCCTGGAGCTCATCGCCGTTTTCGCGGGAGAAGACCTTTACGCCAACAACCTTGCCGCGCTCGCCGTTGGGCAGGCGCAAGCTGGTATCTTTGACGTCTCTGGCCTTTTCGCCAAAGATGGCGCGGAGCAGTTTCTCCTCGGAGCTAAGCTCTTGCTCGCCTTTGGGTGTAATTTTGCCGACCAGAATGTCCCCGGCTGTAACTTCGGCGCCGATCCGTACTATGCCTTGCTCGTCGAGGTCTTTGAGCGAGTCTTCGGAGACGTTGGCAATGTCGCGGGTGACCTGCTCGGGGCCGAGCTTGGTGTCGCGCACGTCAACGGTGTGGGTTTCGATATGGATTGAGGTGTAGCGGTCGTCTTGGACGAGGCGCTGCGACAGCACGATGGCATCCTCAAAGTTGTAGCCTTTCCAGTTCATGAATGCTACCAAAATGTTCTGGCCAAGCGACAGCTCGCCGTCCTTGGTCGACATGCCGTCAGCCAGTACGTCGCCCTTCTTGACCTCCTCGCCGGCGGTTACAAGACACTTCTGATTGATCGAGGTGCCAACGTTACTTCTGGCAAAGTTGGTTAGTTCGTAGTGCTTGGTTTCGCCGTCCTTGTAGGTTACGGTAATGCCTCTGGCGGTCGCTGAATCCACGATGCCGTCGGCTTCGGCCAACACAACCTGTCCGGAGTCGCGGGCTACGATTGGCTCCATGCCGGTACCGACGACCGGCGCTTCCGGCTTAATGAGGGCTACAGCCTGCTTTTGCATGTTCGCACCCATGAGGGCGCGTTTGGCGTTGTCATGCTCAATGAATGGGATGAGCGAGGCAGACACTGATACGATCTGCTTTGAGCTGACGTCCATAAAATCAACGGAGTTGGAATCGACCTCCTCGGCCTCGCCCTTGAGCCGGGCCGGGACACGATTTGAGGTAAAGTAACCTTTTTCATCGGTTTCAACGCCGTAGCCGGCCACCACGGCCTGCTCCTCGTCGGAAGCGTCGAGATAGGAGACCTTGTCTGTTACACGGGCTTTGATCGGCACACGCTCAATGCCGGCCTTCACAAGCTTCTTGACATCGGCTTCGGTTAGTTTGTCGCCGGATTTGGCAATAACCGCGTCGCCGGCCTTAATGGTGCCGCGGGCGATCTCGCTGGCCGCGTCCTTGGCCGCCACTTCGCGGCGCACGATGCGGTAGGGCGTTTCAATGAAGCCGTATTCATTCACATGAGCGTAAGTAGAGAGGTTTGAGACCAGGCCGATGTTTGGACCTTCCGGAGTCTCGATCGGGCAGAGACGGCCGTAGTGGGTCTTGTGCACGTCACGAACTTCAAAACCGGCGCGCTCACGACTCAAACCGCCGGGGCCCATGGCGTTAAGACGGCGCTTGTGCACGACTTCGTCGAGTGGGTTGATCTGGCTCATGAATTGGCTGAGTTGAGAGCTTGCGAAGAACTCGCGCACACTGGCGACAATCGGCCGGACGTTGACGAGCTGACCAGGTGTAACTGTGGTCGTGTCATAGACCGACATCCGGTCTTTGACAATCCGCTCCATGCGCGTGAGGCCGATGCGGAACTTGGACTGCATCAGCTCGCCGACCATCTTGAGGCGGCGGTTGGCGAGGTTGTCGATGTCGTCGGCTAGGCCGTTGCCATTGTTGAGGTTAACGATCTCAGCCACGATGGCGACCAGGTCTTCGCGCCGCAAGGTGCGGTTTTCGGATGTGTTAGGGATATTGAGCCCTAAGCGCTTGTTGAGCTTGTAACGGCCGACCTTTGAAAAATCGTAGCGCTTGAAATCAAAGAACATGCCTTCGATGAGGCTCTTGGAGTTTTCAACCGTGGCGAGGTCGCCGGGCCGGATGCGCCGGTAGACTTCCATGAGGGCTTCAGAAACCGTGGCCGAAGGGTCTTTTTCAAGCGTTTCATTAATATATTTGACCTCGCCGGTGTCGACATCTTTAAAGAGCGCCTTAATCTCGTCGTTGGTGGCGTAGCCAAAGGCGCGTAGCAAGGTAGTGATAGGGAGTTTGCGCTTACGGTCGATCTTAACGGAAATAACGCCGCCGGCCGAGGTGTCGAGCTCAAGCCAAGCGCCGCGGCCGGGGATTACCTTGGCACCAAACAAATCGCCGGCAGCACCGCGATCAGAGGTAAAGAACACGCCGGGTGAACGTACGAGCTGGCTTACCACAACGCGCTCGGCGCCGTTGATTACGAACGTGCCGCGTTCGGTCATCCACGGGTAGTCACCGAGGAAAATTTCTTGCTCGCGGACCTCGCCGGTCTGCTTGTTGACCAGCTCGGCTCGAGCCTTGAGCGGCACCTCGAGTGAAGCATTTTTTAGCTTGGCCGTCTTTTCGTCGTATTTGGGCTCTTCAAAATGGAAATCGCGCAGATATAAAGCGAGACTGGTGCCGGTGAAATCTTCGATTGGGTTCACTTCAGCGAAGAGCTCGGCGAGCCCCTCAGTTACAAACCAGTTAAATGAATTAAGTTGGATTTCAATGAGATTCGGCAGTGGCAGAACCTCAGATACATTTTTTAATTGCTTGCGTGTACGATAACCCGGCTTGGCCAATACAAACTCCTCACAGCTTTACGTGACATTGATATGTGTAGAGGTTTTTCTAAACACATAAAACTAGGGGCGGCTGGCCCTAGTTGTCCGATTTAAGCATCCTCTTGATATCTATTTTGCCTGATCGTCTCGATGGTGTCAATAGTCTTCTTATCCGAAGTTTAGGCAGTTTGTGTGGTTTTTTTACATCGCTTTTCGTCCTTTTGGACTCATCAGTACGAACACGCATTCGTAAAAGCGCCCGACAAGGGTGCGGACAGCGGGGCCGCCAAGTCCGGTGAACCGGACTTGGCGGCCCCGTAAGCTACCGGATGAGGCGCATCTCTACCAGGTCGGTGTCGATGGCCAGGTCGTCGAGAGTGACTGGTATTTCTTCGAAGCGGACGTCGCAGCGGGTGTTGAGCCACCGCTCGTCGCGCTTGGTGCACTTGTCGTCTGCCTCACATCGCCGGCACCCGTCCTTGCACCTGGCTCGCCTTTCGCGTTCCGGACAGGACGCGTTGTTGTCGCAATACCGGCACCGGGGGCGCTTATCCGCTGGTATCCGGACGGTGACCAATGCTAGCCTTGTGGGCGGCTTGACCCGAAACCGAATCTCGTCGCCAGGCAGCTTCATTGGAAACTGGGGGAACTTGGCCATACGAAGGATGGTTCCCACCAGGACAAGTTCACCCTGTTTAACGCCGGGCCGGATCTCGTCCAGCTGAACCACTGTTCCACCCGGACCACACTGGATTGGCTGCCCGTCCTCAATGAAGCACCGAAGGTCGGAGTCCAGTGCTTCCGGGAAGTTCATAAGGATCGCCGGCGGGAGAGCGTCTAGCTCTCCCGAGCCCTCTCGTAGCAAGAGGTCAGCGAGATCCGCAGGATGTTCCGCGAGCCCAAGGTAGGTATGCGGAAGGTCTACTACAGTCATCGGCTTGCTCCTCTTGATCTGCTCTTGTCGGGTTACATGCTAACGAGCGCCTAGTCCAGGATGTCGCTAACTATATATTTATAGCATATTTTATTGTAATATACAAGCATAGCATGGTGCTAGGCCAATTTGCCCGTACGGCGCAGCCAGACATATTGGAAAATTGCGAACCCGAGCAACAAGAGGCCGAGGGCGCCAATCACTGTGTTAACACTCGTGAGGTCGGCCAAAGTGGCGGCGAACAGAATGGGCAGGGTGGCGGCGATATTCACCATCATGCCCAAAGCACCGAAAACCTTGCCGCGAGTGGTAGCGGTGGTGTTCTCCTGGAGGATTGTTTGCGACGCTGCGGAAACAAGCGCGTTAACGAAGCCTAGGGTGAGTACGAGCAGAGCAACGCTAAATCCAGCCAATGCAGCGAGGAATGCCACCCGACTCGTAGCAAGGCTGTGCATTCTACTGGTCAGACCCAGTAGAACTAGCATGGCCCCGGCCAACATTAGCCCGACCGCAATGACACGGCGCTTGGAGTAACGCTTGACCAGGTGGCCGATAGCGATGACGCCGAGCACCATGCCGATGCCGGCTGGTATTACCAAGTATTGCGAGGCGTCTTGAATCGGCCGGTGCAATACGGCCACGGACAGCGCCGGTGCGAGTGCCAAGAGTACGCCCAGGCTGGCCTGCGTGATGGTGAGCTGAGTGATTGGGAAGGACAGATTGTGGTTGCCGCGGATGAGCCGCCAGTTGCGGTTAATTTCGCGCGCCGTGTAGCGCACCACCCGTTTGAACGGCAAGCTGACGCTAGCCGGCGCATGCATACTCGGCAAGAACATGACACTTAGACTCGCAAAGGCAAACATGAACGCAGTCACGAAGTACGGCCCGTCGGAGCCAAACAGCGCAATGACCGGAGCCGAGGCCGAATAGCCAACAATAAAGGAACCGTAGAGCGTAAACACAAATAGTGAGTTGGCGCGCAACAACTGACCCGGAGTGACGAGCAACGGAATAGCAGCCGCCTCGGCCGGCGCGAAAAACTGCGTGATTGAGCTAATCACAAAACTGAGCAAGAGCACGAGCGCCAGATTATGCTCAACCGCGAGATAGCCAAGCACTAACACCCCGCGCAAGAGGTTGGCGGTCAGGAGAACAACCTTTTTATTCCAGTGGTCGACGTACACTCCGGCAGCCGGCGCGAACAGGATCGACGGTACGCCAAAACTCAGGATTAATAGTGCGACCGAAATGTTGGCCAGACGGGTGTGCTGAGCCAACTGGAAGACGCGAATGATCAGCGCAAAGTTGAGCAGATTCTGGGCGATCTGCGACAAGACCTGGGCCGCCCAAAGCAATGAAAAGTGGGGGTTGCGGACGACCGACAGGGTATCAGTTGATTCGGTGGTTGGCGTCGGCCGCCGCTTCACATGGCTCTCCCGTTTGGTTATTTGGTGATGACGCTGTCCACGAGCCCGTAGCCTTTGGCTTCATCGGCCGACATCCAGTAATCGCGATCGGTGTCTTTGTGGACCTGGTCGACCGATTTACCGGTACGCTCAGCCAAGATCTCGTCCATTGTTTGGCGCGATTTCAACACTTCGCGGGCGGTAATTTCGATATCTGATGGCGTTCCGGCAAACCCGGCTGAGCCCTGGTGAATCATAACCTTGGCATTGGGCAGGGCAAAGCGCTTGCCCTTGGCACCGGCCGCGAGCAAGACTGCGCCCATACTGGCGGCCATGCCCACACAAATGGTTGAAACATCGGGCTTAATCACGTTCATGGTATCGAGCATGGCCAGGCCGGCCGTAACTTCGCCGCCAGGTGAGTTGATGTAAATTTTTACGTCCTTGCTGGCGTCTTCCGACTCAAGAAACAACAGCTGCGCAATTACTAAATTGGCAACGGTATCGTCGATGCCGGTGCCGAGAAAAATAATGCGCTCTTTGAGCAGGCGTGAGTAAATATCATACGCCCGTTCGCCGAGAGCGGTTTTTTCGATCACGGTCGGGATGAGAATTTGCGCTGTGTGACTACTACGAGAATTCATGGTACCTCCATATGTTAACGAGACGCAGGTGATCCGGCAATAAGCCGGTGGGTCTTCGTGATCATTTTAGCACTCTCGTACTGTGAGTGCCAATACATCACCAAGCAAGACCGAGGCCATGCAGGTCATGTTTGAGTTGTGTGAGGTTAACGTAGAGAATTGGCCGAATGCCCAGGGCCTCGACACCGATAAAGGCGGCAGCGCGGTCGTCGATATACACCAACGAGGTTGGTGGGACACCGAGCCGGTTGGCGATAATAGCAAAGGCACGAGGATCGGGTTTGGCAAAACCGGTTTCTCCCGACAATGCGACGGCATCGAAGTGCCGGTCGAGACCACGGCGGTAGAGATCGTCTGACCAGGGCGTGGGCACTGCCAGGTTTGACAGCAGACCGGTGCGGTAGCCGGCGGTGCGCAGCTGATCGATGAGCCCAAGCATTGGTTCGTTGGGCGTGGGTAAGCGCTCGGTCGCGGTGCGCCAGATGTCGTCGAAACGACCCGACAGCCCAAGGTCCGCGGCTACCCGCCGCCAAAGTGTGGCTTGGTCAATGGTGCCAATCTGAAATTCACGATTATGGCGATGATACATGTCCCGCACCGTGTCCGGGTCGGCACCGGTAAGCCGGCTGATTTGCTCGAAAATATTTCCGGCCGGCGGGTTTGATGTGACGCCGGTGTAGTCGAAAGCGACGGCGCGAACCGGGGCGAGCAACGGCATCGCGATACTATTTGCCCTCGGCGTAACCAATGAGCTTTGCAATGACCTTGGACGCCAGGAGGTGATTATAGACTTCTTCCCGCGTACGGGGGTTGTCTAGCTCGGTCTGGGCTTCGGGGTCGGGATAATCCTGGCGCAAACGGTCAATCTCGGCATTTAGCTCAGATGCGGTGACCGTTAAACTTTCGGTCGTAGCGACCTCGGTGAGCAAGAGCGCCAGCCCAACCCGGCGCTCGGCTTCGGGACGTAAGTCAGCCGCCAGTTCATCGGCTGACTTACCGGTCAGGTGAGCGTATTTTTCGAGATTGAGTCCGCTGGTGGCCAGGTTCTGTTCAAGATCAATGCGCAGGCGCTCAAGTTGCTGGCTGATGAGAGTTTCTGGAAGTTTGTAATCCGAATCCTTTAACAGCTTGTCCAGCACGAGTTTTTCATACTCGCGGCCGGCGGCGGTAGTTTTTTCGCCCTCCAACTTTGCCTTAATGTCCGCCTTAAGCTCGTCTAGTGAGCCAAAGGGGCTTACCTGGTTCACAAACTCTTGATTTTCTTCCGGCAGTACAAGCTCGGTAATCGAGTTAAGTTTGATTTTAAACCTTACCGACTGATCGGCCAGCGACTGTTCGTGGTAATCGGCCGGGAAGCGAATCTCAAATGTCTTCTCCGCGCCGGGTTTTAGGCCAACGAGTTCGTCTTCGAAGCCGGGAATGAACGAGCCGGAGCCAAGCGCTAGCGTTTGGTTTTTGGCGGCGGCGCCGGACACAGGCTTGCCGTCTTTGGTGCCTTCAAAGTCGAAATTTACTTCGTCGCCGATTTTGGCTGGACGCTCGACTTGCAAGCGCGAAGCCACGCGCCTGCGCAGGTCCTGAATTGTGGCTTCTACTTCGGCGGGCTCAACTTTGACTGGCGGCCGTTTGATCCGAAACTTTTGGTAGTCAGCCAGCTTCACCTTGGGAATAAGCTCCACTTCGATGCGATATTGCAGCTCGGTATAGGGCACGAATTTTTCCAGGGTGACCTTGGGCGAACCCACCACCGGTAGCTCCAGTTCTTTTACGGCTTTGGCGTAGGTCCGCTCGAGCGCGTGTTCGACAAACTCAGATTGTACCGTGGCTGATCCGAGCTCACGGTCGACGATGGCGTCTGGGGCACGGCCGGGCCGGAATCCGGCGGCTTTCACGCGGCCGCGCAAGTGGCCGTAAACATCGGCCTTGATGCGGCGCAGCTCGGTTTCGTCGAGCGTAACACTAAATTGAACCTCGGTGTCGTGTCGGGATATGAGCTTGGTTTCCATAGTGTCTAAGGGTACCACGAAGCGGAGTCGCGAAAAAGAGGCAAAGCGGTTATGATGTGGGAAGTAAGTGAGAGAAACGTGTTGTGAGGGTTGAAAAAAGCCGTAGTTCGCTGCTCGCTGTGTCGTCACCGATTCAGGCTGTGGCGCTGTGTGTCATGGTACTGGGCGCGGTAGGTTTGGGATATGCCGTGGTGCATACGTTTGCCGCCAGCCGCTTCATTGCAACGCTGTCGCTGTCGCCCTCGACCGGAGCGTATCAGTCTAGTAAGCCCGGCCAGAACGTGAGCGTGAAAGTGGAGGCAGACTCCGACGGCGCGCTGGTGAACGCGGTGGAGGCAGATGTTTCATACCCTTCAAGCTTGCTCAAATTTGTCAGCATCGACGATACCGGGTCGGCTTTTGGTGTTAAGGCGTCTGAAACCGGCGGTAACGGCACGGTTAAGATTTCGCGTGGTAGTCAGACGCCGATCTCGGGCACAGCAATGTTGGTTGCAACCATAAACTTTACGACTGCGGCCAGTGGCACGGCCAACTTGGATTTCCTGAACTCATCGGCACTGGTGAGTAGTGCGACTCATACGAGCATTTTGACCTCGACGACCGGTGCAGTGTATACGATTAGCATTACCGGCAGTACGTCGTCTCCAACGCCCACGCCCCGTCCTACGGCCACACCAACGCCAATTCAGTCGGCCACACCAACACCGTCGGCCGCCACGCAGCCTACGCCGTCGACGAGTCCACTGGCTGGTGCGGGCACTCCTAGTGCTTCCCCAACGCCGAGCGAGAGCCCATCGCCAAGCGTGAGCCCGACGCCGGCCGGTACTGTTACAGCTGAGGCTTCTCCCACACCGACCATGCAACCAGTTACGCACCACACTGATGTGCTCGGAGTGGCAACCGCGATTGGCATTCCGGTACTGGCCATCATTATCGGCTTGGTAATCTTCCTGGCGTCCAAGAATCATACGCCCGGCGCGGGCAGTGGTGGCTCGGCTGAACCCCCAACTCCGGGTACTCCTCAGGCTCCGGTGGCTGACGGTGGTGCGCCAACACCGGCCGAACCTGTAGCACCGCAGCCGCCGACTGACGACGATAATGAGCCACCGGCACCGCCGGCAGGCCCCGATGATGATAGCCAAGTGCCGCCGCCCGAGGCTAACGTGCCGGACCAAGCGCCCAACGAGGCTCCGACGGTAGGTGATGATGGCTCGTTAAACCCACCTACCGAGACACCTGATGAACCAATCCAACCGACCGAGCCATCGGCACCGTCGCAGACGGATGCGCCAATTTCCGGTAACAATGACCGACCACCGAGCGAGACTCAGCCACCGACACCGCCCAACTCAGCTTAGCGCTAGCTAGCTTCTTGTAGTCGATGAGACGATTAGACCCCAGGCAATTGGCCTGGGGTCTAATCCGTTTTGGTAGAGAACTTGGCTATTTGCCAGAGCCGTCATCCTGGGAGACCCCAGCAGGAACGGCACCGAATCCCCACAGCTGGCTTTGATCGCCCTGGCATGGCTCCAGCTGCAGCAATGTGCCAGGATCCAAGCTATTGTCAACCGTGGTAACGCATTCGCTCGTGTCGCCGTTGTACGCCAATTCACCGCTGCTGGTGATCTGGTAGAGACCGTCCCCGTTGAGTGCCGCCGAGCAGGCCTCCAGCACTGAACGACTGGGAGTTCCATTATCGGCGTCGGATGGGGTTTGAGCGAGACAGTTTGAACCTCCGTTGAGTTTGAAGGCGTATGCGACAACCGGGTTGGCGGCGGTACCGGCATTGGTGCTTACGCTTGTTTCCGTCCAGGCTTGAGCGCTACTATTCGGCGTGCACGTGTTTACATGTACAACACTCCCGGTGGTGTCGAGGCAGAGATTGTCTGCCCCCATGATTTGCTTCGTCCCGGCGGCCGCGCCGCTACTGCCACTCCCGCCGGTGCCGGCTGTGGTGCCGGCGTTTGTGGTGAATGTCCATTTTTGGGCATTGGTGCCGTTGCAGGTGTAGATCCACAGCTGCGTACCATCGGTTTTCGTTGAGTGCGGGTCGTCGAGACAGAGGTTTGTGCCCGTTACCTTTAGAGTGCTGTTGGTGTAAGTCCAGAGCTGGTTGGCGTAGCTGTTTGTCTTGCACGGGTAAAGGTCGACCGGCTGCTGCGACTTGAGGGTAGCGTGGTATACATCCAAGCACTCGCCGTCATGCGTAACGCGTCCGCTCCCGATGCTCCACAACTGGGCGGCGGTGTTGTTGCAGGTATAGATATCAACTTTGTTAGCTGGTTTGCCGGCAGCGGGCACATTGTTTTTGAAATCATCCAAGCACTTGCCGGCGATTCCGGAGTCCACGACGTAGGTGGAGTTGGCAATATTGACCGTACCGGAACCGGAACCAGAGCCGGAACTCGACCCACTCCCGCCGGATCCAGAGCTGCTACCTGTAAACACTGTGGTGTACCACCGCTGGTTAGCCGCGCCGCCCGCAACACACGACTGGATTACCAGCTGGGTACCGTTGGCGCTGCTTGGCGCAGTCAGGCATTTCCCGGATTGTTTGCCAACGTAGGTCTCGGTTGCGCCGTTATATGTCCATTGCTGGTTGGTACCGTTGTTGCAGGTAAAGAGCTCAACCTTTGAACCGTCTTTAGTACCTTGCTGGAAGACGTCAAGGCATAGTCCGCCATGCGTGATGGTGCTGTTCGAGTTGACGGCCCACTTTTGAGCGGCCGTGCCATTGCAATTGTAGAGATCGACTACTGCGCGGATGTTTGGGCTGTCTTTAAGGTCATCAAGACACATGCCGCTAATTCCTGATGCTACTTCGGCTGTGGTATTGGCAACCGCGCCACTGCCCGAACCCGAACCGCTGCCTGAGCCCGAACCACTACCGCTTCCAGAACCGGAGCCGCTACCTGAACCACTGCCGCTGCTCACATCCGTGGGTGGGTAGTCGTTAAAGTGCCAGACCTCACTAGCGTAGTTGTCGCTGCAGGCCACTACCTCCAGTTGTGAACCATCGGTCGATCCTGAAGTTCCAAGACACAACGGTACGGAGCTGTTATAGACTAAGTCACTAATTAAGTGGCCGTTAGGGTCTTGCGTCCAGACTTGGTTGCCGGTTGTGTCATTCTTGCATGGATAGAGATCGACTGGGGTGCCCGGGGTCGTTTTGTTCTGGTAGACATCAAGGCATTGATTGCCGTGAATCTTGACATATTGACCGCTAATGGTCCATTGTTGCGCTGCTGAACCGTTGCACTTGAATAAGTCGACTTTGGTGGCCGGACCCTTGGCATTGTAAAGGTCCTTATAATCGTCAAGGCACATGCCCTTGTAACCACCGTTTTCAACTTCAGGTGTGGCAGTCGCAGCCAAACTGTGCGCGAGCAGCACATAGCCGCCGATTACTACGAATGCCGCCACGACAATGGCGGTTCGGCTGCCAAACGGGCTACGCCGGCCAAGAAGTGCGCCGCCTTTCTTTTTCTTCTTTGAGGACGATTTTACGAGCCGCGACCAGAGTGATTTGCTGGACTTACTGCTGGTTTTACGCGGCTTTTTGGTTGATTTGGGTTTTGATGTGGTCGCCATATGTTTAGCAAGGCCTTTGTTAAGCGCTTATGCTTAGCATGGTAGCGTAGTCATGGCCGGTCGTCAAATCTGCTGTCTGGGGCGGCGCTTACTTAAACGAATCGATGATCTCAAGCAGGTCGGAGAGCGTGATTTCAGCTTTTACAACATAGCCGTCCATGTCGCGGTTAACCTCCGGTGTAACCTTGGACGGGTCGCCGAGGTTGGTGAGGATGACAATGCGCGTTTTGGTACAACCATACTGGGGGTCATGACGGAGCTCTTTGAGTACTTGGAAACCGTCTTTTTTGGGCATCATAACGTCTAAGAAAATAAGGTCCGGCTGATACGATTTGGCGACCGCAAGTCCCTCTTCCCCATCGCCTGCCACTCCGACCTGATAGCCGTGAGACTTTAGGTACAATTCATAGAGATTGCGTAGCTCAATATTGTCCTCAACGAGTAGTATTTTTCGTAATCCAGCCACGACGCCTCCTCACAACGTTACCCTCTGCCTGGTCTGACTGCAGGCCGGCCAGCCGCTCTTCAGTTAACTTCGGAATGGTGAAAGAAAATGTTGAGCCTTTGCCTTCTTCGGATTCGACCCAAATGGTGCCGTCATGGCGCTCGATAATGGACTTAGCGATAAACAGGCCGAGGCCGGTGCCGGTGGATCCTGAGTCGAGGCCGCCGTGCACACGGAAGAACTTGGTGAAAAGGTGGGGCTGGGCGGCTTTGGGGATACCGACACCGTTGTCCTTGACAGCCACCGTGTAGCGGTCGCCGCTGTCTGTCAGCGAAGCCTCGATGTGGCCGCCGGGCTGTGTGTATTTAACGGCATTGGTAAGTAGATTGGTGATGACTTCGCGCAGCGCGATTTCGTCAGCCACCACGAAGTTGTCGTGGTCCGGGCCGCCGTAGCTTACGTTCATGTTTCGCTCTTTAGCCTGGAAGCCGACATCCTTAATGGCCTTGGCCACTGAGGCGGCGAGATCGGTCTTCTCCATATTGAGGGTGAGCGTGCCGCGCTCGATGCGGCTGACGTCGAGCAAATTATTAATGAGGCTGGAAAGTTCCACCGAGCTTTTGAGTGCCTGGGCCAGATAGTTTGAAATGTCGGGCGGCGCTTTCTTGAGCTTAAAGGTAATGAGTTCAATGTAGCCACGGATGGCGGCCAGCGGCGTGCGCAGTTCGTGTGCTGCCATAGATACGAAGTCGAGCTTCATGCTTTCGAACTCACGGCTCTTGGTTTCGTCACGAATAGTGATGATGGCTTGCCCTGGCTGGAGTTCGGTGCCGGCGAGCCTGGCGACAATAAGCTTGAGGTAATGCCTGGAGCCGGTGGTGCCGACGTACTCGATGTTGCTGTATGTGTTTGAGCCGGGTGACGCAAAGTCGATGGCAAACGGGGTCTGGTTCGAGGTGAAAGCAAAAATGTCGTGAATGGAACGGCCGATAATAGCCGAGGCCGGTTTGCCGGCGAGCTCGAGTGCGGCGCGGTTGGCGGTCGTAATTGTGCCGTCCTGGAGCACGGCCAGAATGGAGTCCGTGGTGGTGTCAAGAATGATGGCAAGGTGATTGCGTTGCGACTCGATGCCGGTCACAAAAGCTTTGAGGCTCTCACGCATCGTGTTGATGCTACTCGCAAGCACTCCAATTTCATCGCCGCTCGTCACCTCCACCGGCACACTGAAGTCGCCCATACCGATGCGTTTTGATGCTTCAGCAATACGCAAGATTGGGTTGGTGAATAGGCGGGCTAGATACCAAGCCAGACACATAATTGCCAGGGTACTGAGGATTAAGATCACGATGAGCGCGTTGCGCAGAGCGGCGATTGGCGCCAGAGCTTCACCGGTTTCAATCATGGTACCAATGGTCCAGTCGGAAAACCCTATTGGCCGGCTCGACACCATGACCGGGTGTCCGGTGTAATTTACGTCCTGCCCGCGGACAACCGAGTATGGCACAATGTCGCTGGCTGATGTGTTAAAGCGCAGGGGAAACAGTGACACTTGCCTGCCGTCGCTGCCGGGGGCTGTGATGACCGTTTCACCAGTGCTACCAAGACCGGTATAGTCGCCTAGCTCTGCTACGAGGTCGTTTACGCTATATACGGCTCGTAGAATGGCCTGATACTGGTCGTTAATACTTAAGCTTGTGGTGATGTAGAGCTCCTGAAGTCCTGACGATGGGTCAGCCACAACGGCGATATCGGGCCCTTGGTACGTGGCGCTGGCAGACGGTTTGTTCGGCAATTCTTGGCCGCTTTGACCTGATTCAGTAGAAGCGATGATCGTGCCGCCCTGGTTCGCAACGTGGATATATTGTAGTCCCGAAACTTCTGACAACCGGCTGTTTAAAATACCGACCACGGCATTTTGGCTGGCCGCTGTGGGCGAGGTTAAGAGCTGTTGGAGTGCTACCTGGAAATCATATTCCTCAGCCAGCTTGATGACTTCCTGCTGCTTGGCTTGCAGCAGGGCACTAATAGCCTGTTGTTGCTTAATGTCGATGCTGGCAAGTTGGCTTTGAGTGCGCTGGTTGAGCTGGGTTGAGATAGTGAAAAAGGATACAAGGCTGACGACCAGAGTCGGCACCAGGCCAATGCTTAAGAGAGCGGTAATGAACTTCTGCTGAATATTCATTTATTGTGCACTTACAAACGATCCGTCCTTGACTTGCAATAAGGCGTACTGGTAGTTGGTGCCGTCTTCGTCGCCGTTCGCGTCAAACTTAATGTGAGCCGATACCCCATTGAACGAAATGCTTGGTAGTTTGGACTTGATTTCCGGCCCGGTGGTGGCGCCGTCCTTAACTGCCAGATATAGCGTTTCAAAGGCATCGTAGCCTTCGGCTGCGGCATACAGTTGCTCTCCTTGATCGTTGGTGTAGAGCAGCTGCTTAAAGGCAGCGGTGCCGGTGGGGAAGGTCGTGAGCGTGAGGCCCTGAGCGGCAGACTGAGCGCTTGAAATCAGAGTTTGGTCATAGAGGCCGTCACCGCCGAAGAACGGCGCGGTGATGCCGGCGTTCCGGGCGAGCTGAATGGCGGCCGCGCCGGTTGTAACTGAGTTTGAAACAAACACTACGCCTTGCGGCTTGGCGGCTTTGATGGCAGCAATTTGTGTTGCCAGGTTGATCACTCCGGATGGCGCATTAACCGAGGTGAGCACTTTACCGCCTAACGATTGAAACTCCTTGGTGAAGACCGAGTTCATGTTAATGCCGTAGGGCTCGTTGGTGTAGAAAATGCCGACGGTCTTGACGCCCCGCGCGTAGACGGCCTTGGCAAGATAGGCGCCCTGGTACGTGTCCGGTGGCACCACGCGGAAGAAATAGTCGTTCGGGATGCTTAGGGACGGGCTGGAGGCCGACGGTGAAAGCATGGGGATTTTGTTGGCATTGGCAAGCGGGAGTGCCGCCGTAGAAGCGCTTGAGCAGCCGTCACCAATGACCGCCACTACGTGTTGATTAACAAGGCGCTGCATGGCTTGCGGAGCAACTGTGGGGTCGCACTGTGAGTCCATTTGTACGAGCTCGATGTTGTCGGCACCGAGTTGCTTTTGGGCGAGCTGAATGCCTTTCATCTCGCCATAGCCCATGCTGCTGGAACCACCGGTAAAGGCCATCATAACGCCGATTTTAACCGACGGCAGCACCGCGGCAGGCTTATTTTTGGTCGAAAGATAGGCAAAGGCGGCAAATCCGATGGCAGCTATAACCGCAACAACAACGACCGCGGTAACAATGGCCTTTACCGAGAGACCCGGCTTGGCCGACGGAGCGCCCGGCGCTGCCGGAACCGGAGCTTGCGGCGAGACCGTCGGTGCGTCTACCGGAGCCTGTGCCGGGGATGGCTCCTGCGCGGGACTTGCCGGCGGGGGAGGTGGCATGGGGGCGGGATCAGACGGTGACGGTGCAGGCGTGGATGCGGACTCGGCCGGCGGGGGAGGTGGTGTTGAGTCGCCTGCGGGTGCCGGGTCCGGAGTCGTCGGCGTGGACGTAGGCCCGTCACTTGACGGAGCCGGCGGATTAATTGGGGCAGCTGCGGAAGATTCCGGCTGACTCGTAGATGGTTGATCTGGCGTTGAATCAGCCTTTGGTGCAGATGAATCCATAATGCCTATGCTTTTAATTATGTGGTTATCTTAGGAAAAATGACGGTGCGGTGTCAAATGGTTGGCTGCGCTTTTTATGGTTTTGCGATATAGTAGGCCGTGCGTCGTTTGTAGTACCGATTCAGATCTAGGCGATCCGAGAACAGGAGAGTGCGGTGGAAGATATCCCCCCGAGTGGGGTGGCCGAACGGCTCAAGGCGCTGCCTAAGATAACTGCGTATACGCCGGTGGATTCTAGCACAATGGGGCCGGGTACAGCGGAGCTTTTGATGATGCCGCCAAACCTCAAGCGGGCACTCCTCATGCGATCCGAGCGCCCGAGCTTGCCGCAGCGGCCGGGGCGTGAAGCCGTTACGTGGTGGGGCGTTCAGGCGCCACTGCTGGCTCACGCGTGCGGTATTGTGTGCGAAACGGCGATTGTTCTCGAGGGCAGAGGACTGGGCTGGTGCGGGCAGCCCGACTGTCAGCTCGACGAACGTGACCTCTATCCGGTGGCGGCAGTCGCGTTCTACCAGGGACCGCCCGTAGCGGAGCTCAGAAATCGGGGCATCGATGAAGCAGCGGGGTTCTCGGTGCTCGTGAGATACGGCAAGGCAGGGCCGCGCGGTACCCACTATGTGGTTACCCACTGCTCTCCCTTCGCGGTTAGCTACGGCTACTGCAATACGGGAGAAATCCGTGCGCTGTTCGCGGATGCCGAAGGGGTTGATTCATTTCCGAGATGGGCATGGACTCACCCCGAGGAGTCGGAGCGGGTGGCCATGGTTACGGCGACACTGCTATTGCGGGAACTGGCCCGCCACATTCAGTGATCAAGCTTTACGGCGAAGGAGGTGCGCCGATGGTCATCCTCCAGGGCCGTCTAGATACTCTAGGCGGTCTTTTACAAATATGCGGCCGCTGTGATCAGGACTAGGCCAAAGGCAACACCCGCAACTTGCTGGGCTGCAAACAATACGTGCAAACCGCCCAGATTCAGTGCGAGCAGGCTGGCGCCGACGATTTGCATGACCAGTAACAAGTACATGAGGCGGTCATGGCGGATTTTTGCCACCAAGTAGATACCAAGTAACAGTTCAAAGCTGACCAGGATCATAAATGTGCGCGCATGGACTTCATTCCAAAAATGGTTGACGAGGTAGGGATAGGTGCTCATGAGGACGCAACCCAGGAGGAAAGCGAGTATGTACAGACTTATCCTTACCACATTTACCGGTTTTGGCTGATGCGGCAAAAGCTTAGCGGCGTAAGCGGTAAGTAGCGCACTTAGCACAAATGCCAGTGTATAGGGTACAACGGTCAGCGGCCGGGTGCCGTAGTTGGACACCCCGCCTTCGGTTAACACATAATGCGGGATCAGGGCGTAGCATATGACTAGGAAACTAAGCAGACTCGCCTGCCCATAGGCTAGTTTTTGCTGGATGGGGTTACGGCGCACGGACATGACGACACCTCTTGTTGTGCGAGATCATTTGTTATCGATGACGGCTACCGCTCGAGGTTATGCAGCTCCACTTTTGCCTGTTCGAGTACCGCCCGATGCTCATCGCTGAGGTTCTTTCCGGCCCGGTTAACATAAAAGTTCAACATGGACATGGCAGATTGGCCCACCGTCCCTTTGCGGCGCCGACTCCGCTGGGCCGACCGGAGAAGAGATTCTGCGATTTTTTTGGGGTTGTCCCAGGTAAACACTCCCGGCTCTAAGTCGAGGGCGTTACTGTGCTTGATAACCTCGCCTGACCATTTCTCGCTCATGGTCCGATGTTAGTTCACAATTTGTAGTACGTCTTTGGTTAATTTTCTATTCGAGCCGTTCCCCAACCCATTCAAAAGTTTCGTTGAAGCTTGCCAAACTGCGATAGGTCATGATCGAACGGCCGGCCCAATCGGGACGAGTGAATAACGGGGTGTAAACGGCGACATCGTCATTTACATTGTCGTGATGATGGGCCAGGCCCATGAAGAGATATTTGAGCTCTGGATGCTTCCGGTGTTTGTAGATTCCTGGTTTCATGCACTCAAGTATAAGTTAATGGGTAGATAAATAAGCTGCATTCATTCGAAATCTTTTTGCAATGGTCGGGGGCATTTCGTCTATGTGGAGCCTTCTTGATTGTTGCGGTTGCGTGCTTTCTTGGCGGCCCGACTACCCCTAATCCTGGCCCACAATTTGCCCGCACCAGCAGCCGCATCGGCGGCCACATCGGCGCCCAGCAACGCTCCCGGGGCGGATATAGAAGAATCCGGCACATCGCCGAGACCTTGCCCTGCTTGCGAGGCGGCTCTCGAAAAACGGCGTCCGCCGCGCTCAGCGTTCGCGGCAGCCTGCGCAATATCTGGATTGGTTTCTCGCCCGTATTCTTCGATATCGGCACGGGCCAGAGCAGATCTTTGTTCACTATCCAGGCGGTTTAACGCCTCAGCCGCCGCTTGGCGGCGGGCACGGACTTGTTGCGGGGTCTCCATGGCACTGCCCTGGGGTGTCTCGAGTTGGCGCGGTGCCGGGTCCATATCGGCCATTGCCGTGGCTATCTGCTCGCGGAAATGAGCTTCCACGTCCGTGTAACGCTTGGCTGACGCCGGATCCATATTAGCTAGTTTTTCGGCTCGCTCCTGAGCTGCACGTTCAGCATCGCGGGCGCTCGATTCCAATTGGTAGTCCATGAAATCGCCGGGTAGAGTCGGATCTCGTGGCAACCCAAGCTCCTGAGCCCGTTTCGCGGTTAAGTGGCGCTCGCCGGATTGGTGGAGCTCCGCCAGTCCAGCACGGAGGGGATCGGCAGCTTCGGCCATATCCCTGGCAGTGCTGGGGTCGGTTACGACACCCTCTTGCGCTACTTTGTTAGTCGCGGCGTATTCGGACGCCATGCCTGCAAGTTCTTCGGCAGAATGGAACTGTGCTGGCTGATCAGTCTCAGTCGACTGGGGGCCAGATTCGCGATTGCTCATGGGCCTTAAGCTCCGATTGTAATTGTGGTTATCTTAGCATGTGACTGCGTGGTGGCCTCATCCGATATATCAGAACATAACCACACTCATAAATCGTGACTGCTTTTTGTGCCACCGCCTAATGTAAACATAAGCATAATTTCTTGGTGCGCTTGACGCACCTTCATTCGAACACCTTTTGAGATCGCTTGATTATGGCAAGTGTTCAATTGAGTTTAAACACCCTCGCAAAAAACCTGCCAGGGATTACATATTAGGACGCCGGTACATTGGAGGGCTTCAATGCGCAAGGACCTTGAAGCCGCCTCTGAGATTAAGCGTGATAGATACGACGCCAGGTATCATGGGCGACACCCGAACTGTACCCCCCCTCACGATTCTGAATGAAACGTAAGCCATGTCGCTGATCTTCACCGTTTTCTCTTTCGGCCGCGGCCATATAAGACTGCGGATCGTCAAAGTCACCGTACCAAGCTGGCGCCGGGCGATACCTTGACTCCCTGACGCTCATTAAAAGTTGTTTACAACGGTCCGTGCAATTTGTTCTTCAGTCGGCTGAGAAGGGTTACCGTTTTGGTCAGACTCACTTATGGTGGCCACGTCATCTCCCTCCACGAATGACAGCTGCCCCTTTCCATAAAAAGCTGTGTCACCTATTCCAGATATGGGTACGTTAGGCTGAAAGTATGACTTTAATCCGTCAAACTGATTCTGTGGATCCGAATACTTATCCACTTGGACCAGGATGTTGGCGACTTCGCCGGCAGAATAAGTACATGAACTTGTAGTTGAAGCAGAGGCCGTAGCTGAAGATCCCAAGATAGCCTGGACGTCTGTCAGGGTGAAAAGCTGGCAGGCAGTTTTTGCAGTCGTTATCGAAGCCGATCCCGATGCCGTTGCGGAGCTACTGTTGGTAGTCGTTCCCGAGGACGTAGATGAAGTTTCGCTACTGGGACTACTTAGACAAAAAGTGTTAGGTCTACTGGGGCTTAATATAAATCGCGATGACAACCTTTTGACATTTATACAATAAAGTGTCCAAAGATTACCCTAGTAATGCTGCTACGCCGTGCTCGTGGACGATATTCAACAACTTTAGGGCCGCCCCGTCTGGGTGTGTTTTCCCACTCTCCCACTTTTGAGCCGTTGTAACGCCGACGTTCAGCACCTTAGCCCAAACACTCCGGCTAAGCTTTAGCTCTTCGCGTAGCTGCCTAATTTGCCCAGGGGTTAGCTCCCGAACGGTTGGTAAAGCCAGCGCTTCAAGCTTGTCCATGGTAATTTTATCTACCTTGGCATCGTTTGCCGCTTCAAGTACCACTTCCATGACAGTCTTGCCGTCCATTGTCTATTCCTTTCCTTTCGTTATCTCTACAATTGCCTTCGTTTCAAGACGAGGGGTTAAGTCAGCATCGCTTAAATTAAGATAGAATTTCCCAAGCTCCTTTAGTGCAGTTTTCTCTCTTTGGGTAATGTTGTCGCGATCACTTTTCTCAAATGCGTAGAGGAAGAAAGTTCTCCTGTGGGCTGAGTAAGCGAGTAACGTTCTTACGCTTCCGCTCTTACCTCTACCTTTCGTTGCTATGCGCTTCTTGAAAAGGTTCCCGCCTAAGTTTGCTTCGACGTTGCCCTTCTCGATGTCATTAACCGCTTCGCACAATAGCCCATCAGTTAATTCATTGCTTTGGGCCCAGCTATAAAAACGTTTGATCGCGAATACTCTCATCATTGCCCGCTCTATCCTTAGATACTATATCCTTTAAGGCTATATGTCAAGAGATGCGCAGAATAACTGTATGCGTAGCAGACCTTTGCATCCTCACAAAAATACCGCCTCTGACGTGCGGTGTTTTTGTGGGAAGCACTATACTTATTTGGATAACTCATTTGGTGCCCTTGAACGACATTCATTTGAACTCTTTTTGCAATGGTTGGATGCTTTTCGTCAAGGTTTTGAGGGGGAATCGCGATGACTGGCAATTTGACTTATTTTTCAGAAAGTGTCCAAGGATTTTATGCCCAATGCGTCCTTTATGTTTTCCAACTTCTCAAACGAAGGGTTTTCCTCCCCTCTTTCGATGCGGGCATAGTAGTTGCTATTAACCCCCGCCTTGGCCGCAACTTCCGACTGTGTCAGGCCGGCCTGTTCGCGGCTTTTTTAAGCTTTTCGCCAAGCTCTTTGCGCCTATTTTCTTGATCTTTGGTAGCCATATATGGATAACTATACCATTTAGCCCAGGTTCTCATCATTCGTAGGCGGTATCGTCGTCAATCCGGTGGGGATGTTTGGACGATTATCGGATTATTTGTGCTGGGCGCTATTTATCATAAAGGATACATGCACCCGCTTGAAGAGTGGATACTTTTGGCGCTAGGTGCAGTCGCGACAGTGTCAGTTAGTGTTGTCTTTGCGTGGTTATTGCAAAAGATTCGAAATCAACGCGCACACTCTCAGTATGCCGACGGCTTGGCCTTTGAAAAATACATATGCTATTCTTCCCCGTCTCGGATTTACTGGCGTAAAGCTAACCGAGCGCTACGATTTGGGCGTCGACATTATTGCACAGAAGGACAGTGTTGTTTGGGGCATACAAGTTAAACATTATCAGGGGTTAGTTAGGGCTTCTGCTGTGCGGCAAGTGGTTACGGCGTTGCGGACGTACGGATGCGATCGCGTCATGGTGGTAACTAGCGGTAGGTTTAGCCGTCCTGCGATTCAGCTTGCCTCAAGCAATAGATGTGTTTTAGTTAGCGGTCACGAGCTGGCCCGGTGGATTTCAACGTCGCGCACAAAAGCTAAACGATAGCTATCGAAGGTTATTGTAGGTGTTATTTTACTGTTATCTTCTTAAAGCCTAGTTCCAGGGTATATCGGGCCAGCCTTCTAATGAGTCCTTTCAGCAGGTTCGGGATAAATGAATCGACCATCCATAATGAGACGATGGCAAACAAAACAACGAGGTAATTGTTTTTTATGATATCGATTAACACTCTAGGTTTGTAGTTCAGAATACTAAAGGTGAAATAGGTGAAAAGTACAGCACTGCAGTAGAAAATTATTGACCATCTACTGGCTTGGTATTCAAATATCCTAAGTTTTTGACCTTCAGATTTTTCGGGAGAATTCTGACCTTCATAAGATGCTCCTGATTGGTCGCTCATCACTATCTTCTCCTGATCAAAGAATGGGTCGTAGTCGTACTTTGTTCCAGAGACAACAAAAAGGCATGCCGTAAGTACAGCTACGGTGGCTTTTGAAACAGTCCTCAGAAACCTGCGCCAAAACCACAGTTTTATCCTGAGGCAGAATCCTAAGAATGGTCTTGTGGTCTTTAGATGCAGATTATAAGCATACGTGAGTACATCAAGACCCGTGACAGCCTTGTCATTTTTGAATATTTCATTTTGTTCAGGATCGTAGACATAGTCATCTGTCACATTGATATCGATGGGATCATGGGCGGATGTTTCCTCGCCCGTTCTGATCTTGATTCCGCCGGCGTGCATGACCCCGAATGTTGCATCAACGAAGACCGGGTATAATCCATCCCTTTTATTATCAACCAATGTGACTCTAATAAGGCTGGCTTCTTTACGGCCCTTGCGGCTATGCCTAACACTAAAACCAACCTGATCATCCAGATACGGGATAAAGTCTGAGAACTCACTCCCAGCAATATCAAAGAGGTCCAGAAAATCAGATTTTATTTTCTTATCGACTAGTACCTTCATGATTCGATTATCCGTTTCACTATTTGTCGTGATCAATAAGTACACATGGCTGGGCTGGCTTGCACTCTCTAAGGCGAAGGATTGTTTATTTTACTCTTTTGCGAGCAAGTTTTACCAGCTCTGCGTCGCGTTCGTAAGCACGCAGCCGACCGCTCAGGTAACCGAGACGATGATGAATTCCGTCGCTCATCAGTCGCCAGTTAGTGTCAGCTAGGGCCTCCTCGACCATCTTCTTGAGTACATTTCGGCTATCATGGCCGCTACTGCCGTCCGCCCGGAGTGACAGCTACAATGGGGACATGTCAGAACGTGACGTATTTGATCCCGACAAGCGCAGAGCTGTGATGTCTTCAATCAAGAGCAAAGGGTCTGAGGCAGAGAGTATAGTATTTGCGTACTTACGTGGCGAACGCATCTATTACCAGAAGCACTACCCGAAAGCCCCAGGATCGCCCGATATCGCGTTACCTCGAAAGCGCATCGCAGTATTTATTGATGGTGACTTCTGGCATGGCCATGACTACGAAACCCGCGTAAAGCCGCGACTTTACAAAGAATGGTGGCGCAAGAAAATTTCAGAGAATATGGACAGGGATGTGCGCCAGTACGCCGAACTTGAGGCAAGGGGTTGGAAGGTGCTGCGGGTATGGGAGAGCGACATTTTGCGGAAGCGCACCAGGCCGGCAGCACTTGAGCTGGTGAAGAAGTTTTTGCGTGGTCAAGCGTCGTCTTTAGCCGACTCCGATGCTTCAAAGGCTGATTCTGGAACCGATTGACCTCTCTCCAATAATTCAATTATTTTTGCTTCAGTATATAGGCCGGGTGGCAACTTATCCGCCCATGCGCGGCCGGGATGGAGTGTATCCCAAGATGATTTCTTCTGACCGCTTCGACCACCGCCGGGAGCGTGATTTCCGAAGCCGTCGATGCTGACATTCCATAAAGGCTTGAATCTGTTAATCATTAGGGACTCGGCCAGTGGAATCCAGATATCATCAACCACTAAATATCGGCAATAAAAATCTTCCTCACTGAGGTTTTTCGCAGATGTAACAGACCCAAGATGTTGCTTAATCCGTGAGTAGAGAGAGCTTCCGGTAGTGTCGATCTCGAGCCCTTTTCGTGCACCTTTTGGCACAGCCTTCCCAACGTAAATTGGCGTGGCATCGTCGCCGGTCAGGTCTTTGGTCGAGATGTGCTTGTAAGCTGGAAAATCTCCGGCGTAGTAGATTGCGTATATCCCCGCACCACTAAATGGGCGGAGCTGGGTCATTTTCTGCGGTGGCTCAGCGAGAAGCTGGCTAACGACGCTTTCGGCTAGGTTCGTTTTCTCAAGCGGATTATAGGGCTGGTTCATTAACTAGCAGGTCCTTTACGGATGACGCGACGGCTCGCGCCAAGCCAACGGGTACCGCATTTCCGAGCTGTCTCATACTTTCGGTCCATGAGACAGGAAAGATGTACTCGTCAGGGAAGGATTGGATACGCGCACTTTCACGCACGGTGAAGTAGCGTACCGAGCCGTTCGGTAATGCTAGCATATTTTCCCCTCCCGGAACACCATGGCCGCCGGCCTTGATCGTCTTGGAGGGCTCATCATATTCGCTGCCGGTGTGTCCTGGGTAAATCTTCGCGCCAGGATTGAACTTGTGATTAAGCACTTTGTTGTGCTTGTGTTGCGGGTGCGGCAGGTCTGAGATCGCGTCACGCACGGTTCGCCAAGCCTTGCCAGCTCCGGTAATCGTCTCGCGATCAGCGGCTTCGGCGATAACTTCACGAGTGTACGGCATTACTCCCCTATCTTTCAGAGGTACTTTGTGTCGATCCCAGTATTCACCTGTGAGCCATTTGTCTCTCAAGAGTGCCGCGCGGGAGTGTGTTGGGCGCGGGAAACTCCATTCGAGATTCAAGTCATCTCGGAAACCAACAAATATCACACGTTCGCGCTTTTGGGGTACACCATAATTCGCGGCATTCAAAAGTTGCGTAACAACCTTGTACTCAAGTGTCTTGCCCGCCGTAAAGTATCGCTCGAGCCGCGAGAGGTGATCTTCCCAACTTTCATTATCTCGCCTGCCTAGACTTGGGTACGAAAGCTGTAGTTCAATATACTTGAAGTAACTTCGAAATGACGCCCTAGTCAGGCCTTTAACGTTTTCAAATATGAAGGCCTTAGGCCGCAGCTCCCGGACGGCTCGGACGGATTCCGGAAACATGTCGCGAGTGTCATTGTACGCTCCGTGTTTACCGCCCAGCGAGAATGGCTGGCAGGGCGGGCCCCCGCTTAGCAGGTCCAACTCGCCGGAATAAACTGAGTAGTCGATGTCCCGGACATCCGCCTCTACGATGTCCCAGCTGGTAATCGGGTGTACTTTCTCGGCCTGGTTGTGGCGAAGTGTGACACATGACTCACGATCCCACTCGATAAAGGTTTCCGTTTGAAAGCCCACAGAATCAATGCCCATAGAGAGCCCACCAGCACCACCAAAAAGCTCAATACATCTCACAGCATCCCTCCAGTGTTATCTACAATATAGCATAACCGAATGAAAGCCGTACTACAATAGAATAAAGACGAGCCTTTCGGCCCGTTAAGCGATAGCCAAAATAGATTGATAACTTCTGGTACCTGCAAGTACTAAAAAATTCCACCTCACAGCGGCCATCACCCTAGTTATAGTGTCTTCCCGATTTAATCACAAGCATTATGGTGTTAGGTAACGGCAGCCTGTTCGGGCTGTAAATCACTTTTCTCGAGATGATTTTCATTATTAATTGTTTTGAGTAAACTTTCTGATTTTGCGGTCAACTCATCCCGCAGGTATTGGTGATTCAACTCAAAACGCTCCAGCACTTGTGACCAGGTCAAGGCATAGCCTCGGAAGTTGTCCCCCGCTGTGAAGATCAAATCCGGGTCGCCAGTTACTTTAAGGTTGTCTTTTAGGCCCTGGATGTAACCATCGGTAGCGTAGTCGTTGCCAATGACGTAGAACTTCCAGTCGCTATCAGGACTATTAAACCTATCTTCTTTGAAGATAAGTTGTTGATAGCTGAACAATTGGTCGAAGTCCTTTTTGCTCAAGTTTTTTGAGGCTCTTTTAAGCTCGGTGACCAAATGTTCAAATTTGTGACCATTCTTCCTCTTGCGGCAGGCGAAGATATCCATCTCTTTGTTCTTATCTTGATGTTCGATCCGTGGTTTTGATTTCGCAGGTGTCTCCCTAAACTCGAGAATTCGCCGGAGCGCCTCTTCGAAGTCTGGCTCTTCTGCTGTAATCAGTTGATACTGTTCGTCAACAATCCAAAGCTCACTCTCGACTATCCGTTGAATGTCTTTTTCTTTTGAGGTCTGCTCAAAATCAAAACAGATCCGTTTAAGGTTTTCGTACACTTCGTACCTGTCGCTAACTAATTGTGCCAGTTTTGTCATCCCATCTAACGAGACCTTGTCGAGCAACCTGACGAGCCTACTTCTATCTCCCTCTTCCATCTCGAGTAGGCTACCAATCACTGTCATTAAATCATCTCTGGCTTTTCCGCTCGCAATCATTGAAGACAACAGCCGTCCGAAGATAACGCGCTGTTCGTTGCCAAGGTTTGCGAAAATCCTGGGCTCGATCTTAAAGAGCTCTTCAATGAGCTCTTTAGTGTATTCAGCCTGTAGGCGCTGAATAGGCGTAGCGCCTTCTTCCAGCCCCAAGATTGCCCCTTCCTTGGCGTATTCGTTCGATGTCTTTTTGGAAAGGTCTTCAAGAAAAGGCTTGCGTTTATCGCGCAAGAACTTCACAACAACTTCGACTAAGAATTCGTACGCTTGCGACTCCCGGCCGGCGCCAAACTCTAGTGCGGTTTGCTCCGGTTTATTTTCGCCGAAATCAAAATCATTGAATAGACCACTCCTGATGTAGACAGAGTGGTAGAATTTATCCCCCTTGTTATTCAGCTTGGTGGTTTCTTTAAACAGTTCAATACTGGACGAGTTCAGATAATAAAAACTGGAGTATTCGGGATGGGGCAAGTGACCCCATTGAACAAAAACTACCTCAAATTCATTGCCTGTGGGCTCGTGCATGACCGTAAAGCTTGAGCTGTCGGTAGCAATAGACTTATCGGCCAATACGCAATCTGCATCTATTATTGCCGACCCAACAGTGATGCTTTTTGTGGGATCAAGGACTAGGAACCAACCAAATTCGCGCTTCACGTAAGTTTCCAAAGATTGCGCTAAAGCATCAGCGCTTGTCTCCATGGAGATTTCAGTGAATTCGACAGTGGTTCCTGTATTCGCGGATGACACAGTCGGATCGGTGGGATCGTAATCTTCAAGGTTGCTCGCATTAACTGTTATGTTGTATTGCAATTTGTTGGATTCAGACTCGTAAATCGTGTGCCAAACGGCTTGTCCTGCAAACTTGATAAATGCGAATCGTCCGTAGCCATTGTTGCCATGGGGAAGCGAGTGATGTTTTTCCTTGGTTTTCTCTGATTCGTAAAAAGGTCGAAACTTATTGCGGAGTTGGTCTGACGGAATGCCGAAGCCATTGTCGGTGACCTTTATCGCTCCTATTGCACCGAGCTCATTCAGGGTTTCAATCTCAACCTTAATGTGGGTAGCGCCTGCATCGAACCCGTTCCAGCAGTACTCGGCCAAGGCGTCGTGATAGTGTAGGCCACTAAGAACCTTCTGGATTCCCTGGGTTTTAATCTGGATTTTAGCCATATGGTAGCTCGCTTTAGATTGATTGTATGGTATCTGTTCGCATTTGCAAGATGTCAGGGGCTTGTCTCTCCCCTCTCTTCCCATGGTAAGGGCAGCACGTGATGCGTCAAGGTCGTTCCAACCAGGTGTGGCGGGGCTCCACCTTGACGCGTCTGACGCGCTGCCCTTGCCCCTGGGCCAGGGCGAGAGGTCGACTCGGCCGGAGTAAACAAGAAAGGAGTGTGTGATATGGAGACTCAGACAGAGCAACGGAAGATGATCGCGGAGTTGAATGATGTGTTTCGGCGCAGTGGGTTTGGCGTGACGGTGACACAGGGCGTGAGGGAGATTGTGGATTTGCCGGGGTTGATGCGGGCGGTGCGGGCGTTTGATACGTTTACCGAGGATAATGACCCGTACGGTGAACATGACTTTGGAAGTATCGAGTGGAAAGGTGAGACGGTGCTGTGGAAGATAGATTATTACGATGAAGCTTTGCGGGGTCGGGAGAATCCGATGAGTCGGCATTGCCGGCGCGTGCTGACGGTAATGCTGGCCGAAGAGTATTAGGGAGATGGTCCGGAGCTCGATTTTGAGTTTCCGGACCATCTTTTTAGATCAGGGGGGCCGTTTGTGTTCATATAAATGCTTGGGCTACCAGAGGAGGCATAGCGCCTCCCCTGGCTACCTGTCCACTTGATCCAAGGTCGTTTGCGACAAGCGCCTTGGGGTATCAGGAGTCGGCTTGTGCGGCGGCGCGCTCGGCCTTAGCGTTCAGGCTGCGGAAGCAGAGGTTGAGCCTCATATCACCTTGGAAGCGCGCTACCACGTCTGGGGTCGCAATCAGCCGAACGCATTCACCGGTGAGCATCAGCGCCGAAGGCTCAAGATCTTCCAGGACTCGTTCCGGCAGGATCCTGCCCCATTGTCCCCGCTGGCGATACCAGAGGTTGCAGTAGGTTATGCCGTCGCGCTGGTGTACCGAAGCGGCGAGGACACCATCAGGATTGCCTGCGTCGTAAAGGTCCTGTTCGACATAGTGCAGTGCACCATCAGGCGTTTCAATAACGCCTTCAGGAGGACTAGCTTGAGTCACGATCGTCACCACTTTTCTCAGGGCTGGTTGGCTGTAATATTGTGGCATAATGACTTGGTTTCGTCAATTTTGGCTATGGATTTTATCTCTTAACCTGTCGTTTCACCGGATCGAGCTCGGTGATCACATGATCTTTGGTTGTCACAACAATGGTCAGATCTTCTTCAAAGCTGCTATCGAGAACGGCAAGCGTTGCGCGTCGTAGCTTGCGGCACAGTGAATCACTTTGGCATACGAGGAATACTTGGGGCAGTTTTGTCCCGGTCTGGTGCTGCCACTCCCGTTCCTCGGCGTACTCGATGTATTGCTCGAGACGCTGCTTGTGTACTGAGGGTGGCGTTTGGTCTTGGCAGATGTCGATGAAGTATTGGGCCGATCGGTTGTTGTCGTCCAAAATTTTGATGTAAGCGTCCGGAAGCGGGTCGGGCAGAAATGTGTACTCGCGCAGTTCGCTTTGGGTGAAGAATTGCAGCCTGGGACTGAATCGCTTGGATAGCTGAATATTTACCTCACCAAGGCTCAGGCATCGCTGAATGAATGGTCGCTTGGCCTTGCGGTCATTGTAAATGGCGTGCAGGATTCTGCGATCGGTACCGGGTTTGTGGAGTTTAAGGTAAATGATCGCCTGAGGCAGCAAGAAGTACGAGGCCGGACGTCCGGCTAGACATCAAATGTGGAACACCAAATATTGCTCAAATACCAGGGATAAACGAGCTATTTAAACTAGCTCATTCTGAAAATGTTTCATTGGTGCGGATGAAAGGACTCGAACCTTCACGCCTTGTGGGGCACCAGCTCCTAAGGCTGGCGTGTCTACCATTCCACCACATCCGCACGGTGGGTACATTATACCGGAAAAGCTCACGTGGCGGATTACCACGTTCAAAGGGAGGTCGCTGCCACAACGAGTACAGCGAAACCGATGCGGACACAATAGTGGCGGGCAATCATTCGGGAGCGTGATGTGATTAATACTTGTGCTTATTTTAGCAGTTCAGGACACGACGGGGTTGTCGATGAGTTGTGTGCAACGTAGAAACTCAATGCGGTGCCGCCATAGATTTTGGCTTTGACGAGCTGGGCTTGTTGCAGTACAGGGCTGGAGCGGCGGCTGGTATGCGAGACGACGAGTACTCCGCCGGGCAATAAGAAATTGGCCAAGCGGTTCAGTACATCGGAGTCGAGCCGGGAGTACGGCGGGTCGGCAATAATGAGATTGTAACGGCCGAGCGGCCGAGCGTTGGCGGCATTTGGTTGATTTGCCGGTAGTGCAAGCCAAGTTTCCACTGTCATGACGTGTAAAAGATAGCCCCAGCTGAGTTTGAGCTCGTTTATGCTGCGCTCAATGATCCGGGCGACGTGCTGGTTGGCCTCAATGGCGTCAACCAGGCCGGCACCGCGTGAGAGTGCTTCAAATCCGGCGGCGCCCGAGCCGGCATAGGCGTCCAACACCACAAAGCCGTCCGGACTACCAATTACATCGAAGACAGCGGCGCGAACCTTGTTGGATAGCGGCCTAACCGAGCGTGTGCCCGGCTGCTCAAAGCGGCTGCCGTGCAAGTCGCCGGCCAGGATTCTCACGCCGGCGCCTGGCCCACGTCGATGACCAACTTTTGGCCGGCTTCGAGCAATGCCAGGAGCCAGATTGTGCCAATCGCCCTGGCAACCTGCGGTGCGAGCCGGTTTTTGACCGTGACCGCAAGGTCGTTGGTCCAGCCCCGTTCATAGAAGCGGTTGTACAGATTGAGCGCTGCCACGGCCCTGGCTTCGGCTTTAAAATATTCGACTGGCCCAAGCTCTCGCGCTCGTACGAGTTCATGCTCAGAAAACTCTGGTTTGATCGGAAATAAGAGAAGAGCGAATGCAATGCCCATCTCGAAGTTCATGTGAGTGGTCATATGGCCCTTGGCGCCCCAGATTGCCCAATTTTTTTTCAGTAAGGCCGATGCCTTGCTGGTGTCGCCGGCTTTGACGTCGTCGGCCGCAAGTTCGGCCGCCTCGGCAATTTTTTGCTCGAGCGGAAAGTGGTGGGCCGGTGTTAAGCCGTCGGCGACATAGTGAGCTAGCCATGAGGCCTCGAAAGCCGAGCGAATGAGGTCGCCTGTGAGCAGGGTCTGCACGAGCGCCGTGTAGTGGCTATCGATGCGCGCGGGAATTGCTCCAGTGTCTGCGACTGGGTCGTACTGGTGATTGGGGTTGGGGCCGTGACTGACTTCATGCCGTACCGGCAGGCCCTTGGGACGTAGGCCCACTTTGGTGTTGAGGCCGTCCGGGCCGTTGTAGCCTTCAAAGTGCAGTAGTTGTTTGAGATTAGGAAAACTACCGGGCGGCAAGTAGGGTCCGATCATGTGGTAGGCTGCCGCATCGAGCCGCTGGTGGAGGCCGACCCGTTTGACAACCCGTTTTGATGTAATGAATCCAGCGTACATAGTTAATCGAGCGAGGTGACGGCTTTGAGCGCATTCACACGGGCTGCTACCTGAGGATATTTTACCATAGCGGCCGGATCAGATAGGAAAGAGAGGGCAAATTTGCGCACATTGGCCAGGAATTTGACGTCTGAGAGATCGGCCAGTTGGAGGTTGAGCGTGCCATGTTGGCGGCGGCCGTAGATTTCGCCCGGGCCGCGTAGTTCGAGATCGATTTGGGCCAGACGGAACCCATCTTGGGTTTTTTCAAGCGCACGCAGACGATCGACCGTGCCGGGAGCAGCCGATTCGGCGAGCACAAAACAAAATGAGGGCTGATCGCTGCGGCCAACGCGGCCACGCAGCTGGTGGAGCGCCGCCAGCCCAAAGCGTTCGGCGCCGTCGATGAGCATAACCGTGGCGTTTGGGATATCAATGCCGACTTCAATAACGCTTGTTGCTATGAGAACGTCGAGCCGGCCATCCGCTAGCTGCTCCATCACGGCCTGCTTTTCGGCTGGTTTCAGGCGGCCGTGAAGAAGACCAAGGCGCCGGTTTTTAAGCGGACCCTTGCTTAATCGTTCGTATTCGGCCGTAACCGACTTGGCACCGAGCTGGTCAGACGGATCAATCAGGGGACAGACAATAAAGGCCTGATGTCCGGCATCGATCTGTTGATTTATAAATTCGTAAGCTTGGGCGCGGTGTTTAGCGTCGAGCACACGAGTGGTAATGGGCTGACGGCCCGGCGGCAAGCCGGCTATGACCGAGATATCAAGGTCGCCGTAGACAGTAAGCTGAAGTGTGCGCGGGATGGGTGTAGCTGTGAGTGAAAGCAAGTGCGGCAAGCGGCCGGACTTGGCCTTGAGCGTACTACGCTGATTTACTCCAAATCGGTGCTGTTCGTCGACAATAACGAGACCCAGGTTCGAAAATGTAACGTCAGCCGACAGGAGCGCTTGCGTTCCGATGACCAACAATGGGCCGCCTTGGCTCAAACGTTCGCCGACAACCCGGCGCTCGGATGCGGGTTGGCCGCCGAGCACGAGCACTGCTTCGCAGCCGAGTTTCGCGAGCAACGGAGCAAGTCTCGCGGCGTGTTGGCGTGCCAGTACTTCGGTCGGAACCATCAGCGCAGTCTGGTAGCTGGCCTGCATTGCCATAACCGCCGCCATGACAGCCACTACGGTTTTGCCTGAGCCGACATCCCCTTCGAGCAGGCGGTTCATTGGCTGGTCCTTGGCCAGGTCCTGGAAAATTTCCCAGGCGGCCTGTTTTTGCTCGGGCGTGAGCTCAAAGTCCAACGATTGCACAAACTTTCTGGCTACATCGACCTGAAACGCCACACCTGGGGCGGTCTCGGTCTTGATCTCATGCTTTATAACAAGGCTGGCTAGTACCAGGAACCAGACTTCCTCAAAGGCCAGCCGGTGACGGGCCTTGGCAAGCGATGCCTCAGTGCTGGGTGAATGGATTTCGCGCAAGGCTTTGGCTCGAGGCATGAGTTTGGCCTGCTTTACCAGTTCGGGCGGCAGGGTTTCGTCGATAGTGTCGACGAGCGGCAGAAGCGGCTCTATGAGGGCGCGCAATTGTTTGCTGGAAAGCCCCTCGGTTTCCGGGTAGATCGGCACGATGCGCGCGGTGTCACGGGGGCTGCGATCAGGCCCGAGAACTTCAATGGCCGGCGACTGGAGAGCGAGATCGGCATTTTTAAATTTGAGCTGGCCGGACACGAGTACGGGAGCTCCGGGTGACAGCGATTTCGCAAGCCACGGCTGATTAAACCAAATAGCTTTTACTGTGCCGGTATTGTCGGAGATGATGGCTTCGGTGAGGTGCAGCTTGCGAGCTCTGGCATAGCGGCTCGCCACGCGTTCAATCTCGCCTTTAAACGTAACATTGCCCGGCCGCATCAGCCGAATTGGGATAATGTGTGAGAAATCGTCGTAGCGGCGGGGGAAATGATTAACGAGGTCGCCGGCCGTAGTAAGGCCGAGGCGCTCAAGCTTTTGGGCTACAGATGGGCCCACGCCCTTGAGCGAGCCGATTGGCCGTTGCTGCCAGTCATAATCCGATTTCTCCATCAGACTAGTGTAACAAATTGGCTGGCGTATTTTTTAGAACTCGTCTAAGCCTTGAACGGTGAGTTCAAAACTTGGACGAGCCTCCCCGCGCTGCAGGCGGCAGCGCGGGGAGTTCCCCTTGTTTCTTTCGGCTCGGGTTGCCGTTCTAGTATCACCGCCAGCGGATCTTGGCGCCCACGTACCAGGGAGGCACTTCACCGTTCTGAAGCGGTCCGGTGCCGTGCCGGGTGAATGGTTTTTCATCCTGGGCGGGAGCGCTACTGGCACGGCGTTTGGCGCCGGCCCGCTTCTTGATTCGGATCTCAAGGTTGCCGCCGTAGATACCGCGCACTGCTACCTTGCCGTCGACCGTGAGCTCGCACATGAGCTCGATACCATGATCGAGTGTCGGTATCTGCGTGGCCGCCTGATAATCGGCGAGCCGCATCCGGATGGTACCGGTTGGTACCTGCTCCTCGCCGTCGGGGCGAAGGCTGTAGGCTACCGGCAGCGACAGGCTAGCCTTGGGCGTCACGACGACGATCTTATCGGGCGAGAGCGCCAGGCCCGGATCGCGGAACATCCAGTCCGGCGCGAAATTGTTGCGGTCGAGCGCCAGGTTTACCGCATCGACGTCGCACAGGTTGGCGGCATTGGCGGCGCCGAGTCTGTCAGCATAGAATGCCGCCAGCGACCCATCGGTGATGAGTTCGATGATCTCGTGGCCGCCCGACCTGATCCAGAGCTGGACTTGGAGGGTCCGAATCTGGTTATTGAAAAAGGTATCGCGGTGGTAGATCGACCCGTTCAGGAGTTCTCGCACTACCACGCCGATGAACGCGCCTTCAATCTCGGCAATGAGATTGCGCACGCGCCGGAGGCAAGCCGTTGCCTCCGGGTAGCCCGTGGGCCTCCAGTGGTCATACAGCCTGGCCACCACCCTACGAGCCTGCTCGAGAGCGGCGTCAAGTTCGCTCACGCACACGTGGCGGGTTCGGAGCGTACTTGCCTGTGCTGCGAGCTCGGCCAGATCGGCGGCCAGCGTGTCGTAGTTCTCGACACGCCTTTGCCGTTTGGCATGCTCGGTGTAGTGATACTGAAGGCTCGACGCTACGGGAGTGTCGCAAACTTCTTCGCCAGCTGCATCGACCACCACATAGGTGCGCCTCCAGATGGAGACGGCTGGATCGATTTCGATTGCGATCAGGTCGTCTGGATGGGCGACCAGCATCGGCGGCACGATGGTCCGTGCGCACAGCCCATAGTCATCCTCATAGCGTACATGTACCAGGTGTCCGCGGACCTCGACCGAAAAAGCCGACGGCAGCGTGTTGACATCTCCCACGGCAAACCCCTTCCGCTGATTTTTCAATCGGATTCTAAATTTATTAGCTGTCCTGCGTTAATTGACTAGCTTGTAGAATTCGGTTTTTCCAATGTTGATCTCGTCGCCGGGCTTCACGGCTTGCGCCGGGTCGGTCACAGTTTCGCCGTTTAAGCGGATGCCGTTTTGCTCTATAAGTGTGCGGACCTGGTTGCGCGAGAGTTTAATCCCCTGCTCCACCAGCAGATCGATGAGAACGGCCGGCTTTTTGTCGACTTTGAGCTCTTTGATCATATCCTTGGTGGGGCCCAGGTGATCACGGAAGGTGGCGTTCCAGGATTCCTCGGCTTTAAGGGCTGCTGTGTCCCCATGGTAGAGGCGCACGATTTCGCGCGCGAGCGAGGCCTTGGAGTCGCGCGGGTTGGCGCCTTCGGCCAGGGTTTTTACCAGGCCGTCAATGGTTTCGAGCGGAATATCGGTGCAGAGCTTGTAGTAGGGAGCGATGAGGTTGTCCGGAACGCTCATGACTTTACCGTACATATCGATGGGCGCGTCGGTGACGCCGACGTAGTTGTCGAGTGACTTGGACATTTTTTTGACGCCATCGAGGCCAACCAGCAGGTCCAGGGTAAAAACGATCTGTGGGCGCTGGCCGAGTTTCTTTTGCAGTGCACGGCCGGCCATGAGGTTAAAGAGTTGATCCGAGCCACCAAATTCGACGTCGGCTTCGAGCGCCACTGAGTCGTAGGCTTGCATGAGCGGATAGAGCACCTCGTGCAGGGCCAGCTCGTGGCCCTCGCTCAAGCGCTTTTTGAAGTCATCACGTTCGATGGTTTGAGCAACCGAAACGTTTGAAGCCAAATTGAGCAAATCAGCAAAGCTCAGCTTGGCCAGCCATTCGGAGTTATAGCGGATTTCGGCTTTCTTAACATCCAGGAGGAGGTCAACCTGATCGAGATAGGTTTTAACATTTTCGGCAATGTCCTTGTCGGACAGCATCGGCCGGGTCTTGTCGCGCCCGGACGGGTCCCCTACTTTCGTGGTGTAGTCGCCGATGAGAAAGATGACGGTATGGCCAAGCTCTTGGAATTTGCGGAGTTTGTGAAGTACGAGTGCATGACCAATGTGGAGATCCGGCCGTGTGGGATCGACGCCAAATTTGATCCGCAGCTTGTGCTTTTTGCCGGTGAGGGCGGCTTCAAGTTCTTCGCGGCCAATAATTTGGTCAACGCCGCGGGTGAGGAGATCGGTGAGATCGGATTTGTCCATATGCCGCTAAGTGTAGCAGAGGGAGCAAAGATTTTTTAGTGGGGAGATGATTATGAACCTGAGTCTCAAAACCCCCACATCAGCTGGTAGCTGAGCAGAATGCGGACATAGTGAACGAAGTAGCCCATGACACTTCGCGGAAATGAGCTGACGAGGTTCAAATGTTCTTTTAGGTAGTCAAAGGTGCATTCAACCTTGGGCCGCCTGCGAAGCAGGAGGCCCTGCCAGCTGGCCATGGGCTGCTTCTGGTTGCGTCGAGCGGGAGCCAGTATGTAGGTCTGGTGCAGATCCCACATCTTCTTGCTCATGACTTTGGCCAGGTAACCACCGTCACCCACGGCAATGACAGTTGCGTCGTTGACCAAATGTGGTATTTGCTGCGAGTCACTCTCATTGGCCGGCGTAAACCAGATGGCGCACAGACTGCCGTTGGCGGCGCAGCTGGCATGGAGCTTAAAACCAAAATGCCACCCTTGGTGGTTCATACCAAAGTCGGCCACTCCTTGGGCGACTTTGTGCCGGTCGGCCCGGACTAGCTTGCAGACCTCAAGCATGGTTGAGTCCATGAAGACGAGAGGCGCGTCCTTGACCAACAACTGGTCGAGCATGATGAGCATCTGAGGCAGAGCCAGGTGGCATTTACGGACCCACGATTGGTAACTGGGCAAGTGGAACCGGCGGTAATAATACGTTTGGGACCAGATATATACACCCTTGAGGGTGCGTTGCGGGGCTACCAGGCAGCTAAATACCAGTAGGGCAACGCACTCATTTTGGTGCAAGATGACGGGGCGGCCGCCCAGGGGATTTGCCGGCTGCCTCGGAAAGAAGCTATCTACCACCTCAACCAGTTTGACGATATGATGAGCACGTAAAAGACGCATTTGCTATTTCCTTGTTTGTTTTTGTCGACGTAACAAGGACAGCCTAGCGTCTTTTTACTTTGGTGGTCCAGGGGTTTTGAGACTCAGGTTTATGAGTGTTGAGTTTATCCTGTTTTTCTTGTATAATTTTCTTTCAACAATTCACTGAGATCCGGTGGATTGTGAGTTCCGAGAGGAGCATGGAGCAATGGAGGCTGACAAGGTCAATCCCGCTGTTCTTAGGCGACGCGATATCCCCGGTTCAGGCTGGCTGGTTCAAGAAAGCCTGCTGAACGCGATAAGAGAAAATGGTTCTGCCGCCGTGAGGTTGGGTGCTGATGGCCCAATCCTTATCCTCACGAGTCCAATGGACCACCGTTCGGGAAAGGTCGTTCAGGCTAAAGTAGATGTAGGTGGCGCGCTCGATTGCTCGGACTACGATCAGCTTACGATCCGCAGGACCAGCGATATGCTGCCCGGTGCGCCGGTGGCATTCTGGACAGGCGAGGTGATTTCCGGCCAGGACCTCAAGTGTGCGCTCGTCCTGGTTTCGCATGGCGTGTATTACCTCTACCCGCTTTTGACGGAGGTGGCTTGAGCGCACCGCTTATTACCCGACTATCGTGACGGGGGAGTGGCGGGTGAGAGCGCCTCAAATCGGGACAATGGCGCTCGACATTATGAGCTCGGGGTTCAATGGGCTGTTGCGGCCGTTTGGTCGCAACAGCCCATCGTTGTTTTACGGTAGTTTGGCATATAACAACACCAGTAGCAGCGCCGCCCAAACGACTTCGGTAATGAGCCCGGGCGGTTCTTGGTACCATTGGATGCCGCCCTCTTTGCTCGAGCCCAGGAAACTGCGCAGAGGACGGTAGCCGGGCACATAGCGTTCCATGGTGCGCCGGGAAAAGAAGGCCTCCGGGATCCAAATAAAATCGGGCGCCCCGGCGCTCACCGCCCCAATAACAATGTTTGCGGTGCGCTGCGGCCAGGCGATGCAGGCAGCAATAGTTACGATGGTGGCACCGGCGAAATCAATCGAGCCAATGGCCATAAACAGCGGCGTACCAGGGTCCATATCGGCGCCGTTGCCAAAGTGCGGCAGTGCGTCCTGCACCAAATGGGATGCAACGCCGGCAGCGGCTAGCTCGACGGGGTTATCGATTGTTAGGCCAAGCAAAATGCCGGTGAGAGCGTGGTTTGTAAGAAGCATGAGCGTATTGTACCCCATGGAAAGCGCAAGAAATTTTGGCATTTTCTCAGCCAGGCGGTGATATAATGCGCTCATGCCTCAACGTCGTGTTCGCAACGTCCGCACCGCGCGTAAGCCGGCTGCGCCAATCGGGGATCAACACACCGGGTGGCGGGGCATTGGCGGTCACGTCAAGCGTTTCTTTTTGTCGTTTACGCCCAAAAACTTTAAAAGCTACTGGATAAGCCGGGCTGGCCTTGGACGGCTGGGCAAGTTGATTGGCGCATTCTTTTTGTGTATCCTGCTAGTTTTTTTGTGGTACGCCAAGGACCTGCCGACGCCAGGTAAAATTAATGCCCGCATTACTGCCGGCACGACTAAATTTTATGACTCAAGCGGCCAGCATTTACTGTACGAAGTGTACGGTGATCAAAACCGCGATGTTATTAGCTTTAGCAATATTCCGGCCAACGCGCGCGATGCCACGATTGCGATCGAGGATAAGAATTTTTACAAGGAGGGCTCGTTTAGCACGCTGGGAATTTTGCGGGCGGCGTTTGTGGATATAACGCACCACGGCCTTTATCAGGGCGGTTCGACCATTACCCAGCAGTATGTAAAGAACGCGCTTCTTGATCCGACTGACCGGAGTTTTTCGCGCAAGATCAAGGAGTTGATATTGTCGCTTGAGATTGGTCAGTTTTATTCCAAGGACGACATTTTGTCGTTGTATTTGAACGAGATTCCATACGGTAATAATGCTTATGGCATTGAGAGTGCCTGCAAGACGTTCTTCCCGCAAGACATTAATAAGGCGTCGACGGACCAATTGTGCGCGCCCCAACTTGACCTTGGCCAGGCGGCACTGCTGGCCGCGATCTTAAATGCTCCAACGTATTATTCGCCATACGGCGAGAACACTCCGGAGTTGCTCGACCGCCAGCACACGGTGCTTGATCTCATGGCAGCACAAGGTTATATCTCGCAGGACCAGGCCGATGCTGCCAAATGGGACCAAACTAAACTGCTGGCTGAGCGCAACCCCAACCAGGATTTGTATGCGAATCTGGATCCGCGCATGGCGAGCTTCGTGCTGTACGCGCAGGATTACCTAGAGAACAAATATGGGGCCACGACTGTCACTGAAGGTGGGCTCAAGGTTATTACCACCCTTGATTATCAGAAGCAGATCGATGCCTACAATGCAATTCAGCAAGGCATGCCAAATGTTCGCGCCTTGGGCGGTTCAAACGCCGCCTTTGTGGCGGCTGACCCCAATAGTGGGCACGTGCTTGTCATGCTCGGCTCGTATGATTTTGATGATCCTAATTTCGGCAACTACAACGTTGCACTAGCTGACCGTCAACCGGGCTCAAGCTTTAAGCCGATTGTGTACGCCACGCTGTTTGACACCAACGCCAATGCGCCGTGTGCGAAGAATCGGTCGTGCCCAACCTATGGGCCAGGCACGACAATGTACGATGTGCCAACCAACTTTGGCACGACCGCTGATCCCTATGAGCCGCACAACTTCAACGAAAAGACATACGGGACTATAACCATTCGCCAGGCGCTGGCCGGCTCGCTTAACATTCCGGCCGTGAAGGCACTGGCGATGGCGGGCATTGGTCCGTCGCTGCAGACCGCGCAACGGCTTGGTATTACAACGCTCGGTACTGATGCCAATAATTACGGGTTATCACTGGTGCTGGGTTCGGGCGGGGTCGAACTTAACCAGATGACCAACGCGTATGAATCGTTTGCCAACGGAGGCGAACACTACGACGCCACACCGATCCTGAAGGTCTATGACTCGAAGGGCAACGTGATGCTCGACAACACTACTCCGCCCAAGCCGACTCAGGCGCTTGACCCGCAGGTCGCGTATTTGATTAACAACATGCTCGATGACAACAATGCTAAGCAGTACATTTTCGGAAATTTGCTAGCCGTGAAAAATAATTGTGGCGACAACTCGAGCACCAATTGTGTGCATGTGGCAGTTAAGACCGGGACGACCGATGATGTGCGTGATGCCTGGACCATCGGCTACACGAAAAATCTGGTGGCCGGCGTGTGGGCCGGCAACAACGACAATACGCCGATGACTCTTGAAGCAGCTGACATTTCTGCACCGATTTGGGAAGACTTTATGAATACAGAGCTTAACGGTGACCCCTCTAAGGCCCCTGCGTGGGTGGCGCCGTCCGGTATTAAGACCGTTACGCTTGATAAGGCGACTGGCCGCGAGGTAACTGCCGGCACAACCAGCAAAACGACTGATATTTTCCCGAGTTGGTACACGCCGATGTCGGCAACCAACGGCCAGACCGCTGAGATCGACACAGTGTCGGGCTTGCTGGCGACCAATTGCACGCCGCCGCTCGCCAGGCAGGAAGTTTACTCCAGCGCGATTCAACCGGAGATAACCGAGCAGCAGAATCCAGAGCAATATCAGAATTGGCTCGTGGCTCTGCAGCATGCCGGTTATGATACCAGCGGCACGGTGTTGCCGACCGGCAGTGATGATGTTCACCATTGCGATGACGTGCAGCCCACTGTCTCAATTTCGGGGGCGGACGGCGGCGGGCCGTATAATCTCAATATTCAGGTCACATCCGGGACCTTCACGGCTAACAAGCTTGAGGTCGACTTTGATAGTCAGGTCATTTCGACGCAAACGATTAACGGGTCGGGTGTTTACCAAGTAGCGTACACGCCCACTGATAGCGGAACTCATACCTTTAAAGCGATCGTGACCGATGCTGGGCTATACCAGTCAACGGCTACGCAAACGGTCAATGTTACGGACACCGGCGGAGGAAATGGTACTACACAGGGCTTTAGCGGCGTGTCTCCGACCGATGGGAGTCAGCTGTCATCGAACACGATTAACTTTAGCTGGACAACTGACCCAGGGGCCAACTTCTACTCGTTATACGTTGACGGCCAATTGCGCGCCACTACATCCGGCACGAGTCACACGCTTTCCCTTGGTTCAGGCAATCACACCTGGTATGTGCAAGACGACCAGGGCAATCAGACGCAGACGGAAAGTTTCCAGATCAGTCCGTAGATTTCGCTGGACGCTGCGGGTAGTGAGGACGTTGGTTGTTGCGGCCGTTTGGTGAACCGTCCGAGCTGGCATTTGGCCGACGGGGCGAGTTCGCCTCCTCGGCGTTGGTAGCGGCAATAAGGCGGTTTTCGATGGCGGCCTGCGAGTTACCAGCATTCACGGCGTTGCCGGCGGTATTCGGCCGGTTCGGTCCACGGTGATGAGCAGGACGGCCTGAGCGGTCAGCAGGCTGTCGATCCGAGACTTGCCGGTCAGCATGCTGGACCGGCTTCGGGGCCGGCGTTGCAGGCTGTGCCGGAGCAACAGGGGCTTGCGTCGGCGGTGTAGACGGCAAAGGCGTGATGGGGGCCTGGGCTACTGGTGTAGCATTACGCGGAACAGCAAAAATCATCTTACCGGCAACCGTCTGGAACACTCGAGTAACCTCGGTTGCGACCTCTTGTCCGATGAGCTTATCGCCGTTTTCGACAACGATCATGGTGCCGTCCGCCAGATACCCGACACCTTGGTGGCGCTCCTTGCCCGGCTGCACCACCCGCACTACCAACTCTTCACCCGGCAGCACGACCGGACGGATGGCATTGGATAGTTCATTAACGTTTAGTACGCGCACGCCCTGAATTTGGGCGACGCGGTTGAGGTTGTAGTCGGTTGTGAGTACGTTGCAGCCGAATTTTTGCGCCAGGGCCACCAGCTTGGCGTCGACTTCGCGAATTTTGGGCACATCATCTTCAATAATCTCAACCTCAACGTCCGGCAGCTCACGCAAGGTGTTGAGAACATCGAGTCCGCGACGACCGCGGCCCCGGCGCATGGCGTCTTCGGAGTCGGCGATATTTTGGAGCTCTGCCAGGACAAACCTGGGCACTGCCAAGCGGCCGGGGATAAACCCGGCGGTGGCGATATCGGCAATACGGCCGTCGATAATGGCCGAGGTATCAACCAGAATTCGGGGTAGCGATGAAGCCGGCTGCTCAGCGGTGGCAGCCGCTGGTTCGGGTTGCACTAATTCAGCGGGTGGTTGCGGCGCCGGCGGCGGCTGGATTGGCTGGGGCGATTGCGTCGACGGTACGGGGCGTTTTGGTCGAAACTGGTTTACCAAGGCGGCTGCGGCCACAACAATAGCTACAACTGAAACAATGAGTGTTACTGACATTATAATAATTCCTTTATTACCTAGACTTGCGCGGCGGATTTGCGAGCGCCGCAATGGCTGATCGGACATCGGTTACGGCCGTAAGTTCGCTGGCAGCCCCTCTCGACGGCCCAAGGGCCGATCGCAAACCAAGCTTTTTAGCCTCGGACAGGCGCCTAGCCGCTTGGGGGACTGAGCGGATTTCACCGCTTAGGCCGACTTCGCCAAAAGCCACGAGATCGGCCGGGACATTCAGGTCTTTGAAGGCCGATGCGATGGATAAAATAATTGCCAAATCGGCGGCCGGTTCAGTAACCTTGAGTCCGCCAACTACATTAACATAAATGTCTGAGGAACTCAAATTTAGCCCGGCGCGCTTAGTGAGAACGGCTACGAGAAGGTTTAGGCGGTTAAGATCAAACCCGACCGCCGTGCGCTTGGGGTAGCCAAATGCGCTGGTTGCCACGAGCGCCTGTACCTCAATAAGGAGCGGCCGGGTGCCCTCTAGCGTTGCGAGTACGACCGAACCCGGCCCCGGCCGGCGCTCGGCCAGTAGTGCGGCGGACGGGTTGGAAACGGGGGCCAGGCCCTGTTCGCCCATTTCGAAAATGCCTACCTCGCTCGTGGAGCCAAAACGGTTTTTAATGCCACGTAGAGCCTTAAATGCACCGTAGCGCTCGCCCTCCAGATACAGTACGACATCGACCAGGTGTTCGAGAATTTTGGGCCCGGCAATATTACCCTCCTTGGTAACATGGCCGATGATGAGCGTGATTGTGTTAGTGCGCTTGGCGACCGATTGCAGTATTTGAGCGCCGGCCGTGATTTGCCCAACCGTGCCAGGTGAGCCGGTGAGGGCGGCCGTTGCCATAGTTTGGATTGAATCAATAATGACCAGCTCATAGCTCCCCTCCTCGATGGTTGCAGCGACGGCGTCAATATTGGTGGTCGCGAGCAAATCCAGAGAACTTGTCGCCAGGCCAAGTCGCTCGGCACGGAGCTTAATTTGGGCCGTACTCTCTTCACCGCTGACATACAACACGCGGCCTGAGCCGGCTAATCGAGCAGCAATCTGCAATACCAGTGTACTTTTGCCAATGCCGGGGTCGCCGGAGAGCAAAATGACCGAGCCCGGCACCAGCCCGCCTCCCAACACTTGGTCGACTTCGCCGATGCCACTTGGCAAGCGCGGCAACTTGGCCGTGGCGACGGCTGCGAGCTGTGTCGGCTTGAGCGCAGCCGTGGCCGTACGTTTCGATCCGGGTGCGCTTATGGCCGGTGCTACAATTTCCTCAACTAGCGAGTTCCAGGACCCGCACTGTTCGCATTTACCCATCCAGCGGACATAACTCGCCCCGCACGACTGACAGGTAAACCGGGTGATAGTTTTTGGCATGTGATTAACCTAACAATCGATCTAGGATCATTATATCGAACAAAAACCAAACGTGCAAGATGTACTGCTATTGGCGACCTAGAAGCATGCCACCATTGACATGCAAAAACTGGCCAGTAACGAAGGCGGCGGCCGGCGAACATAGATATGCGACTGCGGGTGCGATGTCTTCCGGCGTTCCAGCTCGGCCGAGCGGCGTCTGCTTAACGAATTCGTCAACATCGGCGGGAGGCCAAGGTGCGGTAATGCCAGTCTCAGCAATAAAGCCGGGCACGACTACGTTGGCCGTGATTCTTTTAGGACCCATTTCTTTGGCTAGCGCAAAGACCAAGCCACTTAGGCCGGCTTTGGCTGCGGCATAGCCGAGACCGCCGGGCCGGCCGCTACCGGTAAAGGCCGCGGCCGAACCAATAAAAATGATGCGGCCGCCTGGACTTGTGATGTGTGGAGCGGCGGCCTGGGTAAGCAGGAAACTGCTTGTCAGATTTACTGCCACAAGTTCATCCCAACGTGAAGCCGCTTCTTCGTAGGCCAGGTCGGTTGTAATCGGCTTCGGGTAGCCGGCGGCATTGATGAGCACGTCAATATGTCCGTGAGCGGCCACCACCCGGTCGACGGCCTGCTTGAGCTCTTGAGGCCGGCTTACATCGACCACGCCGGTTATGATTCGACCTCGACTGTCGCTATTTAGGCTCTTCAGGTGTTCCGGATTGCGACCCCAGGCGATCACGCGGTCGCCAGCCTCATCGAATTGCTCGGCAATCGCACGGCCAATGCCATGGCTGCCTCCGGCGATTAATACGATACGCGGAACTGTCATGATGCCTCTCGACTGGTATTGGCCTGGCCCCAGATTGAACGTGGCGGCGCTGATGGCACTATGTAAAACGAATAGGCACATTCGATGGCGTGTTTATTAAAAATGTTCCCCAATTCTTTCATAACAGCCGCGTGGTAGTCCGCCATTAGTTTATCGCTCCATTCGCCGAAGTCACGGAAGCGCATTTCGATATGAATCTCATTAGCATTGAACGAGTAGGTTGTTTGGACTGCACGCAGTTCAATCTTGGAGCTGAGCTGCTTATTCGTTAGGGAGGCGAGGCTGTGTGCGATGTCCTCCAGAACCTCCTCGGGGAACGGGCGGGTTTGATATAAAACCATCACAGGCATCGTGGCCTCTCCTACTTGTCCTTGCCCCAAGGCAAATGGTATTTATTCGATGGGCCGTCGTAGCCGTCGAACAGATAGAAGTCAGAGACCGTAACTTGGTAGAAACGGCCACCGTCAGGCCGGACGGCGTCGGCTATGAGGTCCGGTCGGTCGCCGAACCGAGCGCAATAGAGCTTGTAGGCCGGATGGTTGGCATCTATTGGCTCAAGCTCTTTGGCCAGGCCTTCGAAATAGACGCCGCGCACCTTTTGCCCGAGATGATGCTGAGTGACCATGTTGCCGGCCACATGCGGGTTGGCGGAGATTTCTTGGCTGTGACGGCGTTGGGGCGTGGAGCACCAGTATAAGTTGAGGCCGTCGTCGTAGGCAAAGTGGACCTCGCAGATCCAGGGCTTGTTGCCAGTACAGGTTGCGAGCGACATGTGAATGACTTGCGGAAGGTATTTTCTAATGGTAGCTTCGACGTTCATGTGCTCATGATACACCAAACCCCGGCGGATCCGGGGTTTGGGTACGGCTGTAAGACGCTATTATTCGGCGGGCGACGTAGAAGCCGGGGACTCGGTTTCGGCTTCGTCGACGGCCGACTCAACAGGGGTGGTGGTTCGCTGTGCGGCGGTTAGCGCCAATTCGTCGCCGCGGCGGGTCACGGTAATGTTGTCGCCGGCTTTGAAACGGCCGTCGAGCAGACCGGTTGCCAGCGGATCCTCGATGAGATCCTGGATGGCACGGCGCATAGGCCGGGCGCCTTGCTTCATATCGTAGCCCTTTTCCATCAGCAGCGTGCGGGCCGAAGGCGTAACGCGCAGTTTGAGCTCAGTGTCGTCGAGGCGCTTGGACAGTTCACCTATCTGGAGGGATAGGATTTTCTTGATGTCGTTTTGCGACAGGGTCTTGAATACGATCTGGGCGTCAATGCGGTTGAGGAACTCAGGCCGAAATTGTTTCTTAAGGTCCTCGAGCACTTTTTGTTTAACCTTGTCGTGCTCAGCCTCAAGCATTTTCTCTTCCCCGGCGGTTTCGGTCCGGAAGCCGAGCTGGACTTCTTTGTGCATGTCCGAGGCGCCAACGTTACTGGTCATGATTACGACCGTGTTGCGGAAATCAACGCGGCGGCCTTTGGCGTCAGTGACATATCCGTCTTCGAGAATTTGCAGCAACATATTGAACACATCGGGGTGGGCTTTTTCGAGCTCGTCGAAGAGAATGAGGCTGTAGGGCTTGCGGCGGACCTGCTCGGTGAGCTGGCCGCCTTCGTCAAAGCCGACATAACCGGCAGGTGCTCCGACGAGCCGGGCGACGTTGTGCTTTTCCATGAATTCAGACATGTCGATCTTAATCATGGCATCGCGGTCGTGGAACAATTCTTCTGAGAGAACGCGGGCGAGCTCGGTTTTACCAACACCGGTGGGCCCGAGGAAAATGAAGCTGCCGATCGGCTGGCGTTCGTCGGCAATGCCGGTGCGAGAGCGTCGGATAGCCCTGGCAATGGCGGTCACGGCCTCATCTTGGCCGACGACGCGGCGCGCCAACGACTCCTCGAGCTTTATGAGACTTTCGACTTCAGTCTTGATTAGGCGCGTGACGGGGATGCCGGTCATGAGGGATACAACGGCGGCAATGTCTTCGGGCGTGATCTTGATGGCGGCATCGGCGGCACCGTCGCGAATCTTCATTTGGGCGAGGCGGGATTGGAGCTGAGATTCACGCGTCTTGAGACGAGCGGCGAGTTCGAAATCTTGATCAAAGACGGCATTTTCAATGTCGTCGCGAATTTCCGAGACCTGCTTGCCGAGATTGCGCACTGTTTTGGACGAGCCTCCGCGCTTAATGCGGGCGAGCGAGGCGGCTTCGTCAATGAGATCAATGGCCTTGTCAGGCAGGAAGCGATCCGCCACGTAGCGCTTGGCAAGTTTGGAAGCTGACTCAATCGCCTCGTCGGTAATCTCAACGCGGTGATGCTCCTCATAGCGGGGGCGCAGCCCGCGCAACACGGCAATTGTTTCATCAACGCTGGTTTCGGGCACCTGCACAGGCTGGAAGCGACGCTCAAGCGCGGCGTCTTTTTCAATGTGTTTGCGGTATTCCTCAAGGGTGGTTGCGCCAATGACCTGAATTTCACCGCGGCTCAAAGCCGGCTTTAAAATGTTGGCCGCATCGATGGCGCCTTCGGCTGCACCGGCACCGACGACTGTGTGGAGCTCATCAATAAAGAGAATGATCTCCGGGCTGGCCTTGGCTTCATCGAGAATTTTTTTGAGACGCTCTTCAAACTCGCCGCGGTACTTGGTACCGGCGATGACTGAGGCGAGGTCGAGCATAATGAGGCGCTTGCTCTGCAGCATCTCCGGCACTTCTTCGGCCACGATGCGCTGCGCCAGGCCTTCCGCAATAGCGGTCTTTCCGACACCGGGCTCACCAATGAGCACAGGGTTATTTTTCGTCCGCCGGCCGAGAATAGAAATGACACGGCCGATTTGGACCTCGCGGCCAACCATGGGGTCAAGCGCAGAATCCCGGGCCTTGGCCGTTAGGTCAATGCCAAAGTGGTCAAGCGCCGGAGTCTTGGACTTACCGCCGGGTTTGCCGGTGCGGGTGCTCTGGCGCTCCTCTTCGGCGTAAAAGTATTGTTGGTTGCCGAGATAGCCTTCGAGTTCGGCCCGAATGACGGCCGGATCGACTTGCAAATCGTTTTTGAGCAAGCTGATGGCGCGGGCACTTTTTTCGCTCAGGATAGCAAATAAGATGTGCTCGGTGCCACAATATGGTTGGCCGAATTCTTTGGCCACACGTAGTGAATATGTAAGTGTTCGCTTGGCGGTCTCGGAAGCGCCTTTGTAGCCGGTGCCGGCCAATTGCGGCGAAAAGCTCAATACGAGCTGGGCTTTTTCAAATGTGACGCCGACGTTTTTTAGAATTTTGGCTCCAATGGAGCTGTCCTGTTGTAGGACGCCAAGCAAAATGTGCTCGGTGCCAACGTAGCTTGAACCCATCTGGTTGGCGATGACCTCGGCATTCTCCAAACTACGCTTGGCGTTTTCAGTAAACCGATCGAACTGTGAACTAAAATCGGCCATTTGTGAAGTGTCCTTTCTCTTACCCTCCCACGCTGGAGCCGATGCGTCAAGAGTTGGAAAGGTGACGGTCCAGGCGAGATATGCATTTAGTATAGCAGCGCTGGCACTCAATGCAAGAGAGTGCCAATTTTGCCACCACCAAGCTTTTGAATGATTTTTCGGCAGGGTGCTAAAGCCGGGCGCGAAGACCCAGAGAGCTGCTTGAGACTTATGTTGCCGTACAATTCCAGGAATTGGCTGAGAGCAAAGCACCTATGCGGATAATGATTGATTTCGCCGCACAACAGGCACAAACTCACAACTATAGAGTGTCCGGAACAAAGAGCCGGACCTTTGGTAGGGAAGAGAGGAGCAGTGGGTATGTCAGGAGTGCATGCAGGGGTAGATCTCCTAGGTATGGGTGCGCGTGAGCGGCACGAGTTGCTCGCGGGAAACAGCGCGACATCAAGCGCGCTGCGCGAAAGTGCCAAAAGGGGTGCGCTCAACTACATTCCGCTGTCGTCGTTCCAGGCGCGGGTCTGAGGCTCGAGGAAAGGGATAGGCAATGCCGGTCGTACAGGTCGGTGCCTCGCTCGCGGACATGAGTCCCAGAGCTAGGCACCAGTGGCTTGCCAGTAGTGCGCCCGTGGCGGTGGCTGCGCGAAGGCGTGCCCGTCAACAAGCACAGGGGAAGGTAGCCCTATCATCCTTCAACGCTCGCATCTAGGAGAGGTGAACTGGGCTCCACCGCTCGCAGCAGTGGAGCCCAGGGGCCTATGTGACTACCTTTCCGAACCAGGAGATCAGCGCGTCCAGGCCAGGGCGGTGACCCTGCTTGCGCAGCGTGTTCATGAGGCAGAACATCTCCGGTAGATGCTGTTCCAGAATTCGCGCCCGCCTGGTCCAAGCCTGATCCTGGCTGCGCCTTGCGCTCAGCAACAGACCGATCCAGGCAGTTCGCTCGGTTGGGTCGAGATAGATGCCTTGGCAATACAACGCCAAGGCATTGTCATACTCGCCGCGCGCGAAGCAATCATCTGCCGGGATGGGTTCAAGCCCATATCCCGTTGACTCGATCTGGGCGGCCCGCTCAAGGAGACCAACCAAGAACAGCGATTGCGCCCGCTCTTCCGGCTTGACCGCTTCCGCTTCGAGTACAAAGCGCAGCACGGTCGGGTTCTGCTCTGCGAGGTACGCGGATACGGCCGCTTCGATGTCTGCGGGCATAAAGCGCCGGTTGCGCAGTTGCCACATGGTTTCGTTGCACAGGTTGACGTCGTTTGCCGCAGCTTGCACTGCCGGTGACGCCGTGATTTCGATGGACTGCAGTGTCGTGATCGTTGCCTGAATGAAAACGGTCCAGGCTGGGCCGAGATGGCCGCGGGCCAAGAGCTCCGTCGCGGTATTGATGGTGGGTTCGTACCACCTCGCGAGATCGGCGGCGGCGGACGCGTGGTACCTGGCGGGACCATGTTCAAGTAGACCATGCCAGAAGCTGATCTGAACCGCAAAGGCCAGCACGCCATGCAATACTCCAAGCGTGGGCCGGGGATCGTCGCGCCACGGCGCGAACATTGTGGCCCTGCTTTCGTTTGGCGGGTAGACCCTGAGAAGTTCGTTGAGCAGCCCATGCTCGGTCTCGTGAAGCATGAGCCGCGCCAGGGTTACGGCATCAGGAGGTTCGGTCAGTGCCATGCCCCCGGGGCAGTCATCGATGGTAGAACTGCGCTCATCTCCTTCGTTTACCGGCTCGATGGGTGTCAGGCTAATAAGCAACCTTTTCACCCGCTCGAATCCGACCGGATCGCAGGCGGCGAGTATCTGACATGCCTCTGCAAAGAGAGCTTGCCAATGACCTGCATTGGTGATGCGTGCCCACTCGGCCGGCGGGTGAACATTTCTGTACTGGTCCAGGTCATCGAGAACGACCTCATACCCGCTCGCCGGATCCTGAAGTCGTATGAACGACAGCCACGGAGGCTCGCTGGTGAGACTTGATGCGAGCCTGACGTGATGATCGGCTTCAGCCAGGTCGAGTGCGACGCCGTCGCTTGACAGCCGCACCAAGCGGTCAGGCTCATCAGCCTCCATGATCGTGACGAGCCCTAGTGTCGGCAGAACGAGCGCGCCATTACGGACTGGTACCGGGAGATCGAAGGCCATCTGGGCACGGATGGCCATGGCGGCCAGCAGCGAATTGAGGTGGCCGGCCATGAGTGTGAAATCTGGAGACTCCGTTTCTCTCGGGTCGTCGATTGCCCTGAGGATTTGGTTGGCCCAGTGCAGCGAAGTGGGCTGGCCGTAGAAGTATTCGTACATCAGCTCGGGGAAATCTTCCCCCAGCTTGATGAACAGCTCAACAGCCATGTCCATGCTCAGGCTTGCCGCTTGCGGCAAATGAGGAAGCTCGACTACGACAACGCCGAGCTGGTGAACAGCATGCTGCAACCTGATCCTGCGAATTGCTTCGAGCAGGCCCGTCGCTTGGGCATTGGCTGTGCGAAAGTGTGACAGATACGGTTCGAGCGGTGAGACAACACCGTCGTCGGCTCCCATCTTAGGCCTTCCTGTTTGAGGTGCTTCCTTTGCTGGTTGCAAGGTTTAGGGCCTATTGTAAGGATTTAACCTGCCCGACTCAATTACTGACTAGTTTTTCATCATTCAGGTTGAGGCGTGTCGAGGTCTTCTTGGCCGGACAACGGATCGGTTTGATGCTCGGGTTCGTCATCATCCGTATTGGCAACGGCGTTGACCGTTTCAATGAGCGACGATTCAAGGTCGCGGCGACCGGCGCTGGGGCCAACGATGCTGGTGGCAGCATCGGCCGTGGCTTCCACGCGCGATTCGTCGGCCGAGACGATATCGATATTCCAGCCGGTGAGTTTGGCGGCCAGGCGAACGTTTTGGCCCTGCTTGCCAATCGCCAAGCTGAGTTGATCTTCGGGTACGCGCACGACAGCCTTCTTGTCGGCTTCGTTCAGATTAACGTTAACAACCTTGGTTGGGCTGAGAGCATTGGCGATGTAGGATTCCGGGTCGTCGGCAAAGGGAATGATGTCAATTTTTTCTTCGCCGAGGTCACTCATAACGGCTTGCACACGGGAGCCGCGGCCGCCGACGAAGGTGCCGACCGCGTCGACACCAGGGGCGTGTGATTGTACCGCTACTTTGGAGCGGACGCCGGCCTCGCGGGCGATATTGATGATCTCAACCGTGCCGGCCTCAATTTCGGGTACCTCGAGCTCAAACAGATGGCGCACCATGTTGGGGTGGGCACGCGAGAGAACGATTTGCGGGCCGCGGGCAGTTTGCTCCACACGCACCACGTAGACTTTAAGGCGCTGGCCGGTGTAGTAGCGCTCATTGGGGATTTGCTCGCTGGCAAACAAAACACCAGTAGCCTTACCGAGATCCACGTACACAACATTGCCTTCGGCGCGCTGAACGCTGGCGGACAGTACGAGCCCTTCCTTGTCCTTGTATTCGGTGAAGACGATCTCACGCTCGGCTTCGCGCAGGCGTTGGATAATCACTTGCTTGGCGGTTTGGGCGGCAACCCGGCCGAAGTCTTCGGGGAAGACTTCCATCTCGACCATATAAGGCTCGTCTTCGGTGCCGACCTTGGCGTTTTTATCGAGTTTTTTGGCGTCTTTTAGATTGATGTAGAGATGCTCGTTATCGATTTCTTGATCATCCGGCACAACGGTTTTGGATACAAACAAGCGCACGTCGCCCGATTCTTGATCGAGCACGGCGCGAGCTTCTTGATCTTTATCGGAATAATCTTTCTTGTAGGCGGCGGCTAAAGCGGCCTCAACCGCTTCTATCACGATATCGCGGGGCAAATTTTTTTCTTCTGAAATGAGATTAATGGCGGCTAAAAAGTTCGTTTGCATACGTTCGGACTCCTTATTCAATTGTTATTTAGTTGTATAAAAAGGCCGGCTGCGCGCCGACTCTTGGCCACTATTATATACAATTGTGGTCGTGGTGCAAGTTTGGGGCACAGTGCCCCGGTGGCCGGTGCACCGGGGCACTACAGCAGCGGAAACCTTTGGAGGATTTCCTGCAATGCTTGGGTTATGTTCTGAAGTTGGCCCCGGCTTTTGCAATGGCTCAGTAGGACGCCGGCGATGCGGCGCAAAGCGGGATGTCCCCTGATGTAATCGCTCGCGGCATCATATGAGCCAAGCATCGCGTTGGCTCGGTCGAGCGCCACAAAAGCAGCCGCCAGCTCTTCCGGAGCGCTGCATTCCGCAAGCAGTACTTCCGCAAGAAACGCGAGTCTGGGTTCACGGCGGATAGCGGTTCGGGCGTGGCTATGGTGACGAGTAATGCGGTCGCGCCTCTCCTGGTTGGCGTTGATCCGATCCTTGGTCTTGGTGAAAGTACTGACTGCAAGCGTGCGAATAGCTGAGTCCCACAGCAGCTCGCTGAGTTCAGGCGGAATTACGAGTACCACTCGCTGATGCTCCAATGGCAGGTGCAGACGATGGTTACGGCTCGCCATGACGAACTCTTCCCGCTCATTCTCGAGATTACTACCACCATCAGGCATGATCAGTTCAATGAGCCATTCGCCGTACTGGCCTTTTCCGAAATCGACTTTTTTGCCGGCGCACAAGACGAGTGCTGCCGCGAGAACAGCCAGTCTTCGGAAACCACGGGGCCTGCGAGACAGTTGTCCAAACCACGCCCTGAGGGCGTCATCGCTTTCAAATGCGCGTCGCAGTGCCGCGAGCTCAGCCTCAGTTGGCACCATTCGAGCCGGCTTCATGTGCTTCCCTCCCCTCTTTCGTCGGGCATGTCGGGATTGATATACTTAACTACTTATTTGTGTTTATGTAAAGCCATGATCAAGCGCTCATGGTTGCCGGAGCCGAGCACTGCAGGCTACAATTGATAAAGTATTTTGAGGAGGAAGGCATGCCAAAAACCATTGATAAAGCCTTTCTCGCGCTTCCGCTCGATCGGCTCGCCGAAGTGGCCCTGAGTGAGATTCGCGAGGCTGGAGCAAGTTACGGAGATTTTCGGCTCGAGCGGCTAAAAGGCCAGAATATTAACGTGCGCGACATGAGTGTCGAACGGGTGTCCAACAGCGACGTGGTGGGTTACGCCGTGCGCGTGGTACATGGCGGGAGCTGGGGGTTTGGATCGAGTTACAACCTGTCGCCCGCGGCCGTAAAGGCGACGGTACACGAGGCTGTGGCAGTGGCAAAAACGCTGTCGGCGCTGAACGCTGAGCCGGTGGTAATGGCAGCGGAGCCCACGCATACCGGTTTGTATGTGTCGAGCTATGAGGTGAACCCGTTTGATGTGGCGGACGCCGACAAGACCGGCTTTATGCTTGAGGTCAATAAAGAGGTGCTGGCCGGCGGCGCCGACCACGTGGAGTTTGGCGTTCAGGAGGCGTTGGAGAATAAGTTTTTTGCATCTACCGAGGGCACCAAGACGACTCAGCAGCGGGTGCGAGTGCAGGGTAATTTTGATGCGGTCAAGATTGACCCGGCAACGGGTGCATTTGAAACCATGCGGAGTTTAGGCGCGCCGGTGGGCCGGGGCTGGGAATACATGCAAACCGGCTACGACTACATGAAGGCGGCACAAGAAATCCCGGGGCTATTGGCTGCCAAGATGAAATCGGAATCGGTGAAGCCGGGACGGTACGATCTGGTGCTGGATCCGACCAATATGTTTTTAACGATCCACGAATCGATTGGGCACGCAACCGAGTTTGACCGGGTGCTGGGGTATGAAGCCAACTACGCCGGCACCTCGTTTGCAACACTCGATAAATTGAACAAACTGCAATACGGCTCGAAAATTATGCACGTGACGGCTGACCGTACGGCCGAGCATGGGCTGGCCACGATCGGCTGGGATGACGAAGGGGTGGAGGCTCAGCAATGGGATCTTATTTACGGCGGGTTGCTACGCGGGTATCAACTGAATCGGCAGATGGCGCTCAAGCTGGGGTTGAAGCGTTCGAACGGTTGCGCCTTCGCGGATTCGCCGGGGCATGTGCCCATCCAGCGCATGGCGAACGTGAGTTTGCAGCCGGCAAAAGAAGAGGTTTCGACCGAGGACCTCATTAGCCGGGTGGAGAACGGGATCTACATCGTGGGCGATAAGAGTTGGTCGATTGATATGCAGCGCTACAATTTCCAGTTTACCGGCCAGCAGCTGTATGAGATTAAGAACGGCAAAATCGTGGGCCAACTCAAGGACGTTGCTTATCAGGGTATTACGACCGAGTTTTGGAACAGCATGGAGGCCGTCGGCGGGGCTAAAACCTACCGGTTGGGCGGCGCGTTTAACTGCGGCAAGGGGCAGCCGGGCCAGGTGGCGCCGGTATCCCATGGATGTCCGTCCGCGCTATTTCGTAACATTAACATCTTGAACACGGTACAGGAGGGCGCCAAATGAAGCCGACCGAGCTGGTAGACAATGTATTACAACTGTCGAAAGCCGATGATTGCATTGTGATTGTCGAGGAGCTGCGCAGTGTAAACGTGCGGTTTGCCAATAACACTACGACAACGAACGGCGCCGCGCACGACCTCACCTTGATCATTTTAGCGATTAAGAACAAGCGTGTGGGCATGGTGCAGCGCAGCTATGTTGATCCCAAGGGGCTGGAGGCGCTGGTGCGCGAGGCAGAGGCAAACTGCGAGTATCAGCAGCCGGCCGAGGATTACTTTTCAGTGGAGACCGGTGATACGACGCCGGCCGACTGGGACAAGGCTGTCGTGACAACGGATGTGAGCGTATTTGCCGGCTTGGCGAAGGAGCTCGCGGCCGCGTTTAAGCAAGCCGAATCCGACGACCAGCGATTGTTTGGCTATGCTGAGCACAATGCGGCTACGTTGTGGCTAGCCAATTCCAGGGGCCTCAAGCGCCGGAACGATCAGCTGCGCGGCCAAATTGAGATTACAGCCAAGACAGCTGACTTCAGCTCGTCGGCCTGGACCGGGCAAGCCACCCGCGATTTTTCCGATGTTGACCTGGGCGCAATGGTGGCCCGACTGCGCGAGCGGCTCGAGTGGAGCAAAACCAAGCTTGATCTGCCGGCGGGTGCCTACGACACCTTGCTCGAGCCATCAGCTGTGGCGGATCTCATGGTCTACGCCTACTGGACGGCGGCGGCGCGCGATGCTGCGGAGGGTCGGACCGTGTTTAGCGAAGCCGCTGGCAAGACCAAGGTGGGTGAACGGCTGGCGCCACCGAATATTACGCTGTACTCCGACCCGGCCGAGCCGAATTTGAACGTTCCGGACTTTGAAATCGCCGGTGCTTCCAGTTCGTACCAATCGGTGTTCGACAACGGGGTTACGATGTCCAAAACCGCCTGGGTTGAAAACGGCGTGCTGCGGCATCTTATTACATCGCGTTACTGGGCTGACAAGGCCGGCGAGCAGGCGACGCCGTTTATCGACAACCTCGTCATGACAACCGGCGACAACCGTTCAATCAATGACCTCATTAAGGGCGTGAAGCGAGGTTTACTCGTGACGTGCCTGTGGTATATCCGTGAGGTTGACCCCCAGCGACTGCTGCTCACCGGACTGACGCGTGACGGCATCTTCCTGATCGAAGACGGCAAGGTGAAAGGTGCGGTAAATAACTTCCGCTTTAACATGAGTCCGGTGGCAATGCTTGGGCAGATTGCCGAAGCCGGCGCGACCGGCCCGACCCTGGCGCGCGAATTTGGCGATTACTTCACGTTTACCAAGATGCCGCCGCTCGTGATCCACAACTTCAATATGAGCTCGGTGTCCCAAGCGACCTAGTCGAGGGCGTTTTCGATTATTTCTATGGTGGGCTGGTCGAGCGGACCGGTCAGCTTACGTGGTCAGTGTGGCCGCGATAAGCTGGACCGGTTTAAAGCTTCTACGATGGAGCGGCGTTAGGCCCTCACGTGCTAAGACTGTTTGGTGCAGCTGCGTGCCATAGCCTTTGTTGGCGGCGAAATTATAGGCCGGATAGTGCGCATTCTGCTCGATCATGTACTGATCGCGCGCGACCTTGGCGATAATCGAGGCGGCAGCGATGCTCAGAGAGAGTTGGTCGCCCTTAATAATGGCTTGCGAATAACAATGGCCTGCGAGATAGTTGTGACTTCCGTCGAGCAAAACGGCATCGTACGGGTGGCGTAAATCGGCCAGCGCTCGCAAGCCCGATTCTTTCACTGCCCAGCTCAGGCCGTGTTCGTCAAGCTCGGCGGCTTCGACCCAGCCAAGGCCGATGGCAACGGCCCGTTGCCGAATGAGGCCGTCTAGACTCGCGCGCTGCTTGGCCGTGAGTAACTTGGAGTCGGTGACACCGGTGAGACGTGAGCGTAGCGGCAAAATTACCGCGCCGGCCACCACCGGGCCGGCCCAACAGCCACGGCCGACCTCATCAATGCCTGCCACCAGTGCATGCCCGCCTGCAATCAGGGTAAGGGCATGCTTGTGGGTTGGTGCGGCAACCTTCATGGTTTTGATTGTAGTACAGTCCTATACCCAGGTGCTGCCACCTGTTCATGGGAATGCGCTCAACCCGTTATGCAGGATTGAGCGTCGGCGCGGACCAGTCGGATAGCGTCCGCCACGAGGCCGCTTACCAGCGACTCGGGGCGGTGCTCCTCCCTTTCCAACACGTGGATGTTCCCGTACTCGGGCCACGTGTCGGCCATAGCCGCGTCACACGAGCGCATGCACGTGTAAAACGGCTCCGGGTGATCGCCGTTGCCGACGACTCGGAGCAGGTGCACTACAAAGTACTGCACCCTCGGGTCCCAGGACTTCGAAGCCCTGGAGTGTACGGACGCGACCACGCTCGGCGTGATCGCGTCCGTACACCAGCCCGGCAGGGCCGATCCCGTAGAAAGCCATTGCTGGCCTCCCTCCTCCGGCTTGTGCCGGTACTCGCAACCACCCCTGTGGCGGTTGAGCGTTATATATAATGGTAAATTTTCTATATTATGTCAAGAGTTTGGATTTCGCCACTTCGCGGTTATGATTGTCTTATGCAAGAGCATGCAGAACACGCGCATAATCCTGATGCGGCGCCCGAGCGAGCGGACGAGAGTGCCATACTCACATTTAACCTTTTGGGCGACAGACTGGCGGGCAGCGAAATTGTCAGTGAGCCGGGTGCGCCGTCACGCCGTGAAGCATACTACCAGCTTGACGACGGGAGATTGGTGCGGGTTGAATCCACTAATGTTCCCGATACCCCTCCCGAATCCACATCTGTTACCGTTGATTTGGCTGAAGTTGGTCCCGGTGTCAATCCATGGTTTATCAAGCAGCGTTATGTTGAACAAGACGGCCATATGAGCAAATTCACTGGTGACCGTTCTGCGCCTGAGCAGCAACAAGCCACCGGTGGCGGTCCGCACGCGCCAGCTGATCACCCATCTAATCTTGATGAAGCAACGAACGTTGATGCTATACAACAGCGCTATGATGCGCTGTTGGGCATCGAGCGTGAAGATGATTTAAACAGCACCCAGGCGCGTGCCGACCTAGCCAGCGCAAACGCGCCGGCGGAGGACGACCCAGAAGATGCCGAGGCAGATCCACGTTTTGCAGCGTTCCAGCCCAGACAAAATGTGGATGCATTCGCGGTTGAGGCCGAGAGGGATGTGCGCCGAGGTGAACTAGTTGAATTAGGCACGCATCACGGAATTTACGAGCCAGACGGAAGCGAGACGGTTTATCAGCATGATGTTCGCGAGGTCAATGAAGCGCTCGGCAGCCTCGGTCCGGAACAGCGTATCAGCCCGGACGAGTACCGCGCGGTTTTGGGTCGAGGTTCAAACCTTGGACCTAGGAACGTTTCCTAGGCTTACGACTGGACGGCTTTGCCTTCACCGGGTTCGGCGCGGTCTAAGCCTTCAGCGATTTCTTCCTCGGCCGGCTCTTGGGTCTGACCGGATTCGTGCTCGCCGGACTCGTCGGTATCGATTTCATCGTGATCCTCGTCCGCGTCGGCGGCCTCCCCGTTTTCCTCTTTTTCGACTTCGCTCAAAGGCTCGGCGTCGTTGAGGGCGTCTTCGTTCTCTTCGGCATCAATGGTTTCATCAGCGTCATCGGTCGCGACCGCAGAAGCCGAAACATCATTGGCGGCGGCGCGATCAAACGCAACTTCCTGCAGGCGGGCAGACTTGCCACGGCGCTCGCGGAGGAAGCTTAAGAAATTACGGCGGACCCTGGCCCGGCGCATAATCTGGACCTGCAGCACATTAGGCGAATGGAGCAAAAAGGTTTTCTCCACGCCCACACCTGAAGCAATGCGGCGCACGGTAATGCAGGCCGACACCTCGTTCATACGGTGGCGGCGGATCACCACACCTTCGAAGACCTGGGTGCGCTGCTTGTTTCCTTCCACGATACGCTGATGAACGCGCACGGTGTCACCGCTTTGGACTTTGGCCAGAGCGGGCTTGCGGTAGCGCTGTTCAAGTTGTGCCATCGGTGTCATAACCTCAGTAGGTTAGCATAATTCCTGATAATGGGCAATAGGCTAGGCGGCCGGGGCACATGCACCCGGCCGCCTGTCAATTGACGCATTTCCCGGCCCCTGATTGCTTTACCACGGCAGTGACGAAGTGCGACATTCTGAGCGTACCGCCGTGCCAGATTAGGTTGTCGATGTCCCCGGGCTTAAAGGCCTTGACCGCTTGGGTCGACGAGCCGTATACCGTGTTGCCGATGCGGAGCGGATCCAGAACGAACAGCCCCTTAGAGGTGTCGATTTCGCCAATAGGGTCACCCCAGTCATCTTCGCCAACGTAGGCCTTGCAGACCACTACACTTAGGGCGGTATGCGGGTGCGTGTTGGCCCAGTGCCATTGCGAGATACCCAACCCGATCGCGGACAGTACAATGGCTGTCGGGACGAGCCAGGCAAGGGTACCGATAACGCCCGCCATCACTTCCTGGAGCCGACGCCTGACAATATGCTCGGCCTTTCTGGCCGCAGCCTTCGCGGCGCCATCGGCGCGCGCAGCTTGAATTTTGCGCTCGGCCTCGATAATCAAGGCGGTGATCTCGGGGACCGCGGCTGCGGCGGCCTGGACTTGCGCTTCATCACGCCGCGCTGCCCGGTTGAGGGCAGCCTGCTTGCGCCTGAGCGCTTGCTTTAGACTGCCGGCCTCGAGTGCGTCGTCGCGCTTTCGGCGTTCGGCCAGAAATTTGCGGCCGTCGATGGCAGCCTTCACTCTGACCTCGATATAGCTGCCAAAGAGCTTGCGAAACCGCCAAGCAACTGCCATTAGAGTGACTGCCAGAACGCTGAGCGGTACTCCTATGAGCGGGTCACCGGCTATGCCCATTGCGCCTCCCCTCGTGGACGGGTGCGGTTGCGTGATAGCTATTATAATTGCCCAACTTGCGACCGGCTAGCGCTGCCCGATTTCGTCTTTAAACGAGAAACGACTCGGGCAAGATGCCCAAGCCGCTTGAGCCGACGGCCGTGGTGCCGCCGGCTGTGCAGCACACGTGCTACCTTCTTCTCCTAAGTCCAACAATGAAAGCCACCCACATGACGGTATATACCAGAACATAGCCGGAATTACCGTTTTGACTGGGCTGTAGCATAGCGCCATACACAAGCATGGATATGACGCCCCCGACGAGGACACTCCCGATCAGGACCGTGGCGGCCGCTCTGACCAGTTCGCTTGATCCTCGGGTTGTTACGGCCATACCGGGTGCAGCCATTGCAGGTACTGCAGCACTTGAGGCTGGTGGAATCAGGTCCGGGCACAACCGAGCCGTTAGATCTCGGAGAAGCAAGGAGCTCAGATCCTCGCGTGTCGCGCTTCGAATTATGCGCACAGCTGAATTGAGTTCGCGCACGGCGCCAGCATCGTCGCTATCCCTATGGGCGAAGTCGGCGGCGCGCAGGAACGCCTCAACCTGCTCGAGATCTTTGCCATACAGCATTCTGTCGGGCGGCCTGTCGTCGGCCTTGAGGGTTTTGATACCCGCCTCAATGCCTTCCAGTACGATCAGGATGCGCTGACCGTCGGTCTCGGCTATGGGACGATTGGTGGTCACTCAACATTCGCCTCGATCCGCGTAAAGGTGCTCGGTTAGGTTTCTATATTATGACTGAATTGTTACTACCTGTAAAGTCTAGGTACGAGAAATTTGGCTCTCACCAACGAGAGCTGCGAGTTGGCTTAGGAGCTCATCGGTGATGGTAATACGAAACGGCAGGCGGATTTTCTTGGGCTGGTCAGTCCCTAGTAAGAGGTAGGCCTGGTCCGGGCCGTCGTGGGCCGAGAGAATGCGCTTGAGCTCGTGTAGGAGCTCGGCGTTGTTAAGGTCGGCCAGGCGCAAGGTAATGATGCCGGGTGTGACCACCGTGCCAGGGGCAGGGGCGGGCGCAGGCTTTGGCAGCATGGCCTTACGTGGCAGGTGAACGGACTCGGATGGGCTGCTGGTTTTGGGTGCAGGGCGCTGGGCAGCTTGGGCGCGCGCAAGATTGTAGTCGGCGATACGAGCTGAATCCACCATTACTTTGGGCTCTGAAGTGAGGCGGCCGTCGCGATCTTTGGCCGAGATCTTGCCAGCGGCAATAATGACGTTGTCGGTCTCATAGACCTCCGGGGAAGCCTCATAGGCCTTGGGGAAGACAATGAGCTCGGTGACGCCGGATTTGTCTTCCAGGCCGACAAAAGCCATGGTGGCGCCGTTTTTGGTGGTGATTTTACGCACCATGGTAATAAGGCCACCGACGCGCACGACTTTGCCGTCGCCTTCAGGCGTGATGCGGCTTAAGGCCTGGGTTTGGCCGGATAGGTAGCTCTCGTAGTCGTCGAGCGGATGCCTGCTCAGGTAGAGGCCAAGCAATTCGCGTTCCCAGCCGAGTTGCTCGCGGTTTGAGGTGGGCTGGGGCGGCGAATCGAGGCGCAGGGCCGGGGCGCTGTCTTCGGCTCCCAGACTGCCAAAGATGTCAATCTGGCCGGACAGAGCGTTTTTTTGCGACTTGGCGGCATAGGCGGTAATGGTGTCGAGATTAAAGAGCAACTGGCCGCGGTCGTTTGCAATGAGATTGTCAAAGGCACCGCATTTGGCCAGGGATTCCCAAACTTTTTTGTTGCACTCACGGGCGCTGACCCGTTTGGCAAAATCTTCAACGCTAGTGAACCGGCCGTCCTCGCGGGCGAGCAGGATAGCTTCGATCGGTCCGGAGCCAATATTTTTTACCGCTGACAGCCCAAACCGAATGCTGGTTTTATCCGGTGCAACAGAAAACTCAAGCACGGATTCGTTGACATCCGGCGGTAAGACCGTAATGCCCAGCCGCTGGCACTCGGCTACTTCAATAGCGATGCGGTCAATGTTGCCGTAGTCGCTGGTGAGCAATGCTGCCATAAAGGCTGAGGGGTAATGGGCCTTGAGGTAGGCAGTTTGGTAGGCGATAAGCGCGTAGCAGGCCGAGTGGGCCTTGTTGAAGCAGTAGGCGGCAAAGGCTTCGAGTTGCTCCCACAGCTCTTCCATGAGCGCGCGGTCGGCACCCACGGTTTGAATGGCGCCCTCGATGAAGTCGTTTTTGATTTTGGCCATGAGCTTGGGGTCTTTCTTGCCAATGGCCTTGCGCAAGGTGTCGGCCTGGCCGCCGGTGAAGCCGCACATCTCCTTGGAGATCTGCATGACCTGTTCCTGGGTGACCATAACGCCGTAGGTGGACTTGAGGGCGTTTTCCATGGCCGGGTGGAGGTACTCGATTTTTTTGCGACCGTGCTTGCGCTCAATGAAGTCGTCAATCCACTGAATAGGACCGGGGCGGTAGAGCGCCACCATGGAGATAATGTCATCGAACACCGTGGGCTCAAGTTCGCGCAAATAACGCTTCATCCCGGCTGATTCAACCTGGAACACGCCGGTGGTGTCGCCGCGCGACAGCAGCGCGAAGGTAGCGGCGTCATCGAGCGGGATGGTAGCGATATCAATGGTTTGGCCATAGACCTCGCGCACGAGCTTTAAGGTGTCATTGATAATGGTGAGGTTAGACAGACCCAGGAAATCCATTTTGAGCAGGCCGAGTTCTTCGACCGCATGGAGTTCGAATTGCGTGCAAATGCCGCCTTTTTGGGCGCGCTGGAGCGGGGCATAGTTTACGACCGGTTCGGGCGCAATCACGACACCGGCGGCGTGAATGCCGTTTGAGCGAATCGTACCCTCGAGGCGGGTGGCCTGATCGATGAGAGTTTTGGCGCGGGGGTTGGTACCAGTATTCTTTAACCAGCTCGGGATCGGGCGTCTGCTCGCCGCCTTTACCTGGTTGAATACCAGCCGACACGGCTAGCGGCACGTGGCGACCCTGGACCGGCATAGGCACGAGTTTGGCAATGCGGTCGACCTCGTCGTAGCTCATGCCCAGTACGCGGCCGGTGTCGCGCACCGAGTTTCTGGCCGCCATGGTGCCGAAGGTAATGATTTGCGCCACGCGTTCGGCACCATATTTCTCAGTTACATAATCGATAACCTCGCCGCGGCGAGTGTCTTGGATATCAATATCAATATCAGGCATGGAGACGCGGTCGGGGTTTAAGAAGCGCTCAAACAGCAAATCGTACTTAATGGGGTCGAGGTCGGTGATGTTCATAACGTAGGCCACAATGGAGCCGGCCGCACTCCCCGCCCTGGGCCGAAGATAATGCCCTGGTTTTTGCCCCAGTTTATGAAGTCGGCGGTAATCAGGAAGTAGCCGTCGTATCCCATTTTGGCAATGACCCCGAGCTCGTATTCGAGCCGTTCGACGGCAGCGTGATCAACGAGTTTTCTGGCCTTGTCTTCCGTAATGTGAGCAATGTCTTCCTTGGGAATGCCGCCGTAGCGCCAGGCCAGGCCTTGCCAGCAGAGATGATGCAAGTATTCGCGCTCGGCTTTGAATTCCTTGGGGACCTCGAACGTAGGGATGAGAATGCGGCCGAGCTCGATCTCGACGTTGCAGCGCTCAGCGATTTTAACCGTATTTGCAAGTGCCTCAGGTACATGGGCAAAGCGTTCAGCGATTTCCTCTGGGCTTGAGACATAGAGGTCCATTTCCATTTTCATGCGATTGGGGTCGGACAGCTCTTTGCCGGTCTGGACGCACAGCAAAATCTCGTGAGCTTCGCGCTCCTCGGGACGCGAATAGTGCGAGTCGGCCGTGACGACAAGTGGAATGCCGGTTTTGCGTGAGAGCTCGATTTTGGCTGCATTAAGCTTTTTTTGCATATCCCATTGATGCTCGTGAGCCTGTAGCTCGAGGAAGTAATTACCCCGGCCGAAGGTTTCATCGTACCAGCGGGCGACGTTTTCGGCCTCAGCCAGATTGCCGGATTCAATATGGCCAGCTACTTCTCCACCGGCACAGGCGGAGAGTGCAATGAGCCCTTCGTGATATTTAGCCAGCAGCTCACGGTCGACGCGCGGCTTGTAGTAGTAGCCTTCGAGCTGGGCAATGGTGACAAGCCGCATAAGGTTGTGGAAGCCGGCCGTTGTTTCGGCGAGCAGTATGAGGTGATAGGGGTTGGCATCCTGGCGCCCGGCTTTGTCGAGGTGGGTGCGCGGCGCCACGTAGGTTTCGACACCAATGATGGGTTTGATATCCCTTTTCCCCGCCTCTTTGTAAAACTCAATGGCGCCGGACAGCGTACCGTGGTCGGTGAGCGCCACGGCTGTCATGCCAAGCTCGGCCACGCGGTCGAGCATGCGGGGGACTTTTTGCAGCCCGTCGAGGAGCGAGTAGTGGCTGTGGTTGTGTAAGTGGACAAATCCCGGCTTGGTACCGGCTTTTGGCACAACTTCAACCTTCCCCTCGCTCACTTCGGGCACACTTCCCTCCTCTGACGTTCACCTATAATTTTACCATGGCCGGCACTCCCCATTGTCCTTGACCTTAGTGTCGCACTGTTTTATTCTTGCCTAACCCAATCGCCGAGTGTTTGGTGAGGCTAAGATGGATCTGGCTCCTTATGTGCGATACGAGCTGATTCCTTGGCTCGAGACCGCACTCATTGGCGCAGTTGGACTAGGCGCCGGTATCTGGTTTTTCATAACCGACAAGCATCAGAAGCAGCACATCACAAGTCTGAGCAGTGACAGAATCAACTTGGAGGTTCGGCTCCACTGGAGAGATTACCTGTGGCCCGCGGCGATTGACGCGTGCGTTGCGTCTCCGTGCCTGGAGGGGGTCGCGTTCAGGTCGATTCCGGCAATATTTGTGCAGACCCACCAGTTTCGGTGGGCACTGGCAACCGGGCTAGGTCTGTTCTTTCTCTATCTGAGCTGGAACCGGGATTGCCGTCAGAGCGCGCATTTCAGCCGCACTGCCGCGTTGCTTGGGCTCATCACGCTCGCGGCGACACTCGAGACCGGGCTTTTGATCTCGGGCGTTGCGGTTGGCGCGCTGTACTACCTGGTCCCAACCTGGAAAGAATGGCGCAAGGCAAAACTTGCGTCGTCGAACCAGATTCGCCCGGTATGCCTGTGGCTGCGCGACATGAACGGCAAATACCATGGCGTCCTACTCGGCGGAGACTCCGAAAGACCGGGAGAGTAGAAAAATGGAGGCCGTCAGGCACGGGGATTACCGCCGCCTGGCGGCCCTCGTGCTGTTTACGGCCGGGCGATGCGGCCAACTAGTTATTGAGCGGGGTAAAGCTTAGCAGATAGGTCTTACCAACGCCTACAGCCGCGGCCGTACAATCGGCCTCCAATTGATAGTAGCGGCCATTTGCAACGGCGAAAAGCTCCTGCGTGGCGGCATCGGTGTGCTCAATGACGGTGGCACCGTGTACGTTAATGACTGGATCTTGGTTGTCATTCGAGATCGTGCGCAGCCAGGCTTCCGCGCTGCTTATGCGCGTGGGATTAGGAATGAGACCGTCGAACGCCTGTATGCCGCAGCTCACGAGTCCGGAGGCAGACGATGGGCCGGCGTCGGTGAGCGTGGTGTTACACTCGACCGAGGTGTAGCCGACGTCGCTTGCGCCGCCGATTGATTCGAGCAGGCCGTAGGCGTTTTGCTGTGGCGTCGCGATCGTGTTTTGGCACGGCAGGTTCACTTCGAAGCCCTGGCCTGCTATCACATCCTCGTGCCACGGTGACGGCGCCGGAGCTGACGTCTGACCCGCGGTCGTACGGCTTGCGAGTTTTGCCCCGGTAAAGGGGTGAGTTAAGACATAGCCAGCGCAAATGGCTGCCGTTACGACAATGGCAGCAATCAGGGCCTTCGTTATACCGTTCGATTTTCGGCTTTTTGAAGTCATCGGCAGATTATGCCAAGAACGAGGGCAGAAATCAAGTCGCACCGTTTGCTCAGGGCTGGTGGTTGTGCGTCGTGTAACCCTCGATCGTTTGGCCGGCCTGGGTGAACCAATGGCCGATCATGGGAATGTGGCCGAGCGCAACGAGCAGCGCCACCAGTAAGGCGGCGCCGATGGTCGCCCCCACAACCCCGCCAAGCCCGGCAAAGACCCCGCGGATGAACGAACTCCAGACTTGGCGGCGTGTATTGTGCAGCAGCGCTACGTATTCTTTAACCAGCGCTTCTTCGACAGCCCGGCCGAGACGCTCATAATTGGCGGCTTCAGACTTGGCGACCTCTGTCTTTGCGGCCGGCTTCGCGTCCACGATTAGCTTTTGTCGTCACTCGAGAATTTTTGACCGGCTGAGCGGGCGAGATGGCGGGTAGTGCGTTCAAGCTCAGACATGACGTCGGCGCCTTCGGCCAGCAATTGCTTCACCTGCTTGAGTGCAAGGTCCTTGGTTTGGGCACCGCTGGCGGCGAGGTTGGAAGCGGAGATGCGCAGGTCTTGTTTCAAAATTTCCGCCCGGCGGATGAGTTCCTGGCTTTCTTCTCTAGCTTCGCCGGTGAGTTCTTTGGCAGCCTCGCGCAAGCTATCAACCCGACCGCTCATTTCATCGCTCATGTTCTCGAGCCGGATCATAAAGTCCTTATATGTACCTTTGACTTTGCCCTTAATGTCGGCGCGGGTTTCCTTGCCGCTCTTGGGAGCGAGCAGGACACCGGCAGCGGCGCCGACTAAAGCCCCGATTAATGTCCCCCTCCAAAACGATCGTCTCATAGCATTTATCCTTTCCTTGTTGTCGTCGTCATTACTCATCTGACCCATGCTTTCTCTCCTTCTTTGGCTTGCCGACAAACCGCCTGACCAACGCCGCCATAATCGACGACGCGGCCACGGGGGCAAGTCGCTGTGAAATAGTGGCGGCAAGATCGGAGATGTTCTCGGTCGCACGCTCCGCGCGCTGGGCGACTCGGCGCACGTTCTGAACCACAGCAATAAGCAGGCTTACGAGCACGATACTGAGTATTAGTAGGACAATCATGCCTACCGATAACAGGATTACCAAGGTCTGATCGACTGACGTCACCTAGTTCATCTGCCTCTTGTTACTTCTTCTAAAATACTTGTTCATTTTAGCAGGCGCAAGGCACCCGTGGTCATTGGTCGTTTTCACGAGAGGTTAATTCACGGCGAGCAGCACGCTTGGTGGCAGCGGCAGCGGTAGCGGCTTTGGCGGCGCGTTTGGCAACTTTGGCTACCCTCTTCATTGGGCTGACATCATGTGAGCGGCGGATAACCACCCATTCTTTGCGCTCGATGACCGAGTTGGGAATGACGTGCAACACACCTTTGTCGTCGCGTAGACGGGTGCGACGGGCGTCCATGTGGGCAATAACGCCAAGCGTAGGCGTTTCGCCGGCAATGACTTCGTCCCCAATGTTGAAATCGGGATCTCTGGCCAGGAAAATGCCGGCTATGATATCGGAGACAAGCGTGGAGCCACCGGCCGCCATGGCGAGACCTAATGCTGCCACCGAGCCGGTGAAGAAGTAGATAACACCAGAAAAGCCAAGCTCACCCAGCAAGGCAATAGACAGGAAGATCCACATCACGGTTTCGATAATACCGGCCAGTACATCGCGCAGACCCGGCGGCATGTGGGTGAGCCGCATCATGAGCTTAAATACCCGGATGGACAGGCGAATGATGACAATGCCCAGGAGCAGATCAAAGAGCGTCGCCGGTAGACGTGGGGTAATATAATTGACCGCGTTAATAACGTGAGCGGTGAAGGTGGACGAGAGTTGGAAATTCATAAATACTAACGATTGCGCAATAAGCTTGCGGCTATTTTAGCACGAGCGGCTGAGTATTACTTGAGCTCACCTTTCATACGGCCTCGCCGGGTCATAAGAATAGTTCAACCCACTTGGGTGCACTGGGCGTATATTTTTCCGGATTATGGTCAAGCTCTTGCCGCAGCCGATCCCCAGGAACCCAGGCTATTTGGGCCACTTCGGCTTCACGGATGGTGAATTTTTCCAGCGGCCAGTCGGACTCGGCCGTAAACCACTGGACAAAGAATTGGCGTCCGTCGTCGCCGTTTATGAGCACCTTTGGTCCAAGCTGAAAAATAGCGCCGGTGAGGCCAACTTCTTCCTCGGCCTCTTTGTAGATGTTTTGCTCGTACGTTTCCCCTGGCTCAACAGTACCGGCGGCGGCCGGGCCCCATTTCCCAGGGTTATTGCTTTTCGTGAAAGCGCGCCGCGCCATTAGAATTTCACCCTTGGAATTTGTGAGCCAGAGTGAGGCTACGCGGTAAACGTCGCCGTGCGTTAGCTCGCGGCGTGGCTTCGAGCCAATGACCTGATCATGTTCATCGACAGTTGTTGCGAGTTCGTCTGCCGCCATTATTTTCCGAGCCGCTCCTTGAGAAGCTTTGTGATGAGGGGCGGGTTGCCTTTGCCTTGGGTGGCCTTCATGGCGGCGCCAACGAGCGCGCCGAGAGCCCTAGCGTTGCCGGCTTTGTAATCTGCGGCCGCGGCTGGATTGGCAGCCAGAACGTCGTCGACTACCTTGGCGAGCTCATTAACGTTTGATTCCTGGATGAGGTTCATTTCGCGGGCAAGTTCGGCTGGATCATGGTCGTAATGGGGTTCGGCGCGGAGCTTGGCGAGTAGCTCGCGGGAGTTGGTGGAGCTGAGTTCGGATTTTGCAGCCATGTCGGCGACACGATTTAAGATCTCGGGTGTCAGATGCGATTCGGGGCCGTGTTCTTCGCGCTGTTTAATCTCCGGCCCGGTGAGCCAGGTAAAGACGAAACGCGCGTGCTTGGGTTCAAGTCTGTGGGCCTTAAACCAGAGCTTGGCAAGTTCCGGCTCAGCCACCAGTACTTCGGCCTCCTTGTGGGCGATTTTGGCCTCGATGAGAAGTTTGCGTAAGTCATTGGGCAGGAAATCAAAGTCACCGGCGGCATCGGCCATGGCTTTCGGGATTACCAGCGGGGGTAAGTCGGGTTCCGGGAAGTAGCGGTATTCATCGGCATCTTCTTTGGAGCGCATGGCGTAGGTTTTTTGCTTGGCCTCGTTCCAGCCGCGGGTTTCCTGGCGGATTTTTTCGCCTTTTTCGACCGCTTCGATTTGGCGCTGCGTCTCGTATTCAATGGCGCGCTCGACGTTGCGAAAACTGTTGAGATTCTTGGTCTCGGTGCGGGTACCAAAGGGTAGCCCTGGCTTGTGGACGCTGACGTTTACATCAAAGCGCATGTTGCCGTAATAGAGATCCGCATCCGAGGCGCCGGTGTAGCGGGCCAGGTTGTGCAGCTCCTGGGCGTAGGCTTTGGCTTCGGCGGCACTGCGCATGTCGGGCTCGGAGACGATTTCGAGCAGCGGAGTTTCGGCGCGGTTGAGGTCAACCAGCGAGTAATCCGCGCCGTCCGGGTGGGTGAGCTTACCGGCGTCGCCTTCGAGGTGGGCGCGGGTGATGCCGACGCGCATGGTTTTGCCCTCCACCGGGAATTCGACCCAGCCGTTCGGCACGATAGGCTCGTCGAACTGGGTGATTTGGTAGCCTTTGGGGAGGTCGGGGTAGAAATAGTTCTTGCGATCAAATTTGGTGTGAAGCTTTTCCGGATATGTGGCGTTTAGGGCTTTTCCAAGCTGTAATGCCAGCTCGACCGCGCGTTTGTTGAGTACTGGTAAGGCGCCCGGCTGACCGGTGCAGATTTCGCAAACGTGGGTGTTGGGCTCGGCGTCTCGCGAATCGTTGTCGCATGAGCAAAACAACTTGGATTTGGTCGCGAGCTGCACGTGCGTTTCCAGGCCGATGACTACTTCATATTGGTCCCGCAATTTCGTATCCATTACAACGTAAACTCCTTGATTTTCCAGGGCCGTTCGTTCAAGTCAGAGAATCGGATCCACTTGGGCGTCACTTTAAAATACATGATCCCCGGTTCGTGCTCCCATTTTTTGGCTCGAGGGTTTTTAGCGAAGTAGACCTGCTTGCACTGGTCTAACTCGTCGCCGCTCAGTTCCGCGGCTGTGCCTTCGAGTTGAACAGTTATGTTTTTATCCCAGCCAATAACAAGTGCGACACGCGGATCACGTTTCAGGTTGGCATTTTTACGTGAAGTAGCGTAGCAATCGATAATTATCTCCAGGTTTGGCGTGCTCGCGAACTCGACCACGGCGGCTTGGGGTCGGCCATCTTCGGCCAGTGTTGAGATGGTCATGATGACTGTTTTTTCAACCAATTCCTGGACCATGTGGAGTTCGGGGTTCATGTCATAGATTCTCGTCGATGAATTTCTTGAGCGCCAACAAATCTTGTTGTGTGTGGTCGTAAAAATGGGTTCTTATTCCGACCGACTCAGCACTTTTGACCGCTTCAGGATTGTGCTCAAAGTAGACAACGTCTGCTGGCTTCAGGCCAAAATGACTCAGCATTTTTTCGAAGTATTCGGGATCAGTTTTCTCCGGATTGTGCCGCAACGTGAAGATTTCGTACGGACACCTCTCCAGGTGGAATTCTTTGAATTGCTCGTCATTGGCACCGGTTAAGACTATTTTCTCGTTGGGATAGCTTTCAAGCAGCTTGTGCATTTCCTCGAAAACAGTCCCGTCTTCCAAAATTACACCATTTATGGCATCGACTAGGATTGTTTTCATAGCACGACCCCGTGTGGCACGACCTGGCGTTCGTTGCCAAAGTTGGCGGAATCGAAATAGCCGACCTCAGTTGGCGTGATTTTAACAAATTTCCAGTGGGCGGCGGACCCGAGGTAAGCGGCCAACTCGGATGGTATGCCGGGGATTTCGGGAGAACGATCGTAGTAGATGCGGTGGGCGGCCGCGACCTGCTCGTCGGGCAAGAGCGTTGCCTGACCGCTGGCTTGCAGCCCGATAACATCGCCGATCGGAGACTGGCCGGTACTGAATATGGCGATCGCTACTTCAGGGTTGGTCTTGAGGTTTTGCATATGGCGCGACTCGGGTTGCGAGATGAAATAGAAGTTGAGGGCGTTGTCGTACACAAAATAGACCGGATTGCTCCATGGGCCTTTGGCGCCAGCGGTTGCGAGGGCCATAAATTGGGTGGCGTCGAGGGCCGTTTTGACATGTACTGGCCAGTTGAATGATTTCATAACGCTCCCAAGGCTTTAAGACCGGTCTCGAAATCGGAGATAGCTTCTTTGGCTTGACTTGGTACCAGGTCGAAGCCAACTTCGTGCGCTAGGGCATTACGCAGCTTGTGTGCGCGCCAGATGTGGTCGTAGACCTCGCGGTCGGCGAAGCGCGAACGGGCAGCTTTGAGGCGGTCGCCCATGCTGTCACCTGCAACACCTTGTTGGCGCATGATGTGATCGAACAACTTGTCGGCTTCGTTTATGGCTTGGCGCATGCCGTTTCCTCCACTCGCCGCCATGGCCTCAATGGTCGCCCAGCGGGTGAAAATTTGTTCGCGGTTTAGGGGTTCAATGCCGTGGGCTCTGGCAGTGGCGTGGCGCCTTTTGGCCCGGCGGCGCTTGGGGTCGCCGGCGACCAGCGCCAACACCAGTACACCGCCAACGACTGCCAGTAGTAAAAAGGAAAAAACCGCAGACGGGCTCATTCTTTCACCGTGCCTTTGGCGTGTTCGATGAGGCCTTCGACAGCACAGGCGGCGGCCAGGAGCTTTCGTTCGGCCCGTTGCGGTGCCATCAGTTGGAGCCCGATCGGCAGCACACCGATTTTGCCAAATGGGATGGAAATGGCCGGAATACCAACGAGGTTGGCGGCCACCGTCATGATATCTTCAAGGTAGAGAGCAAGGGGGTCGCCGGATTTGGCGCCGAGTTTAAAGGCCGAAGACGGCGACGTTGGTCCGAGCAGCAGGTCGTATTTTTTAAAGGCGTCGTTGAATTGCTCGATGAGCTTGGTGCGGACCTTCTGTGCCCGCTTGTAATAAGCATCGTAATAGCCGCTTGAGAGCACGTAGGTGCCGATCATTATGCGGCGCTTGGCTTCAGGCCCAAAGCCTTCGGCGCGGGATAGGAAGTAGGTGTCTTCGAGGCTCTTGGCGTTTGGTGAACTGTAGCCGTAGCGCACGCCGTCGTAGCGCGCGAGGTTGGAGCTAATTTCGGCCGGAACCAAAATGTAGTAGGCGGCCAGCGCCTGCTCGGTGGCGGGCACACTCACCTCTTCAACGATTGCACCGTGCTTTTTAAGCAAGGCAGCGGTGGCTTCGAGTTGGGATTTGATCTCGGGGTCCAAGCCTTCGCCTAAATATTCTTTAATAAGGCCGATCTTGAGGCCGGCAAGGTGGCTATGCGTAATTGCATACCCTTCCGGGTCGCGGGGGGTGGTGGTGGCGTCGGACGGATGCGGGCCGGCGAAACAATCGAGCACCAGGCCGGCGTCGGCCACCGTGCGGGTGAGCGGGCCCATGACGTCGGTGGAGCTGGCCATAGCAACGACGCCGGTACGCGGACTGAGACCGTAGGTGGGCTTGAGCCCAACCACGCCGCAGAGCGCGGCCGGCTGGCGAATGGAACCGCCAGTATCGGAGCCAATGGCAAATGCCACTTGGCCGAGCGCCACGCTGGCTGCTGATCCACCGGAGCTGCCGCCGGGCACACGTTCGGAATCTGCCGGGTTTTTGGTTGGGCCAAAGTCGGAGTTTTCGGTGGAGGTGCCGTGAGCAAAGGCGTCGAGGTTGGACTTGGCGACCAGTACTGCACCCGCTTGCATGAGGCGTACTATGACCGGGCCCTGGTACGGCGCTGTAAACGGCTCGAGAATATGGCTGGCGGCCGTAGTGTGTGTGCCAAATGTGAGGTAGTTATCCTTAGCCGCAAACGGCAATCCAGCCAGTGGCAGGTGCTCGCCGGCTTTGACCCGCTTATCGACCGCACGCGCGTGCTCGAGCGCATCAGGGTTGATCTCTAGCATGGTATGGAATTCCTCGGTGGCTCCCATGCGGTCGAGGCTAGCCTGGGTAAGTTCAACGGCACTTAGACGGCCGGCCTGGACGTCGGCCGCGAGCTCTGCTAGCGGGCGGGTGAGGTCGGCAAGTTTAGCCATTGAGTACTCGTTTTACCAAGATGTAGCCGTCTTTGTGGGCTGGAGCGCCGGCTAGCAACTGCTCGCGTGACAGCCCCGGGCGAACTTCGTCTTCGCGCCAGACGTCTTCCAGACCAGTAACTTGATCAGTTGGGGGCGTATCTGAAATGTCGACCTTTTGCAGCTGACCAACAAACGTTAAAATGCGGCCGATTTCCTCAGTCATGGCTTCGGCCTCATGCTCATTTAGGCCGATGCGCGCGAGCCGGGCAATGCGCTCAACTTCTTCCACACTAATCTTTGACATGGGGTTAGTATAGGGCGAAATGAGGCTGCCTGCCAAGTCGCGTGGGCGTAAGGGGTGATTTTGACAGAAGGGCTTGTGCGTGAGATTCTAATGTGACCCACAATCTTCTTCCCGAGGGGGGAGCGTACATCATGAGCACTGCTGAAGCGCAGACAGGCACCGCAGGCCAGAGCGGCCCGACGGTCAGCGATCACCGCAACCGGCTTGACGAGTTCCTGACGCTGAAGGTGGTACTCGCCTTCTGCATTCTGGTCGTGGCGGGGCTCCTTGCCGGGGCTCTTGAAATGAACCAGCGTTATTTCGCGAACCTGCTGATCTTCTTCCTGGCGATATTGGTCGTCGCGATTGCAGGCGCCGCCTTTGTCATCGAATTCGATATCCATCGACGACAACGAACATAACGACGCGATGTTTCGTAGGGCTCCGGCCTGGGGAGCCCTACGAAACATTATTTTTTGTCGGCTGATTATGAGGGCGTGATGGTGAGCCGGAGCTTGCGGGTCTTGGGCCCGTCGAGCTCAATGAGAACGAGGTGTTGCCAGGTGCCGACCATGAGTTTGCCGGCCTGAACCGGCAGCGACACCGACGGCCCTATAACTGAGGCCAGAAAATGGTCGGGCGCGTGCTCGGGGTCGTGCGGGTGCCGCCACGGCCTCATGGGGATCATGAGGTCGAGCGCGTCGAGCAAGTCGCGGTCGGTGCCGGGGTCGAGGTTGGCGGTGGTGACGGCACAGGCTGAATGCAGTACGGTCAACGTAGCCAGGCCGGTAGTGCGGGCCGGGATGAGACTTTGAACCTGATCAGTCAGGTCAATTACCTGCTTCCTGCCTTGGGTTTTGACAGATAAATCCACTGTTATTCCATGCAATACATTGGACAGGCAATTTGTGAAGCGGAGGTCCCTTGGACATGCCCGCCGCAAGGCGCGCACGTGGGGTGTGGCACGGGTTGGACCGTGGGCTGCGGCGTGGGCGTGAGAACCGGTGAAGGCCAAGGCGTAGGACTCGGTACCGGATACATGATGCTCGACGGGGTCGGCGGTAGTATGCTGTTGCCCTGCGGCGCTGTGGTCTGTGACGAGGCCGGGACACCAGCCTGTGCGCCTGCTTGTAACTCAGCCGGCGACTGAGGGGACTGGTTTTGCGACAGTGTGGCCTGCGTCTGGCTCGCCGTTACTTGCATAGTCGGGGTAGCGCCCGGCACTCGTCCCGGTGGCCAAATAAGTGTACCGGCCGCAATAACGACAATTACCGTACTAGTCGCGATCTGAATGATTCGCTTCATGCTTCCACCTAATATCACCGTTAGCATAACGCGCGGGCACTACACCAATCAAGCGTTAGGATATCGGGCAGTATTAGTGGGCCAAGATGGCGCCGGCCAACACGATGCCGACCAGGTGATAGCCTTGGTCAATGACGTAGAGTTTCTTAGAGCCGCTTTGAAATACGTTGTTGATAAGAGCCGTGGTGCCAACGAAGCCAACCCACAACTTGAGCCCTAAGTAGCCGCCGCGCATAGCCATACCGGTGGTGCCGGTGGCATTAACGAGGTAAGCCTCGACGCACACCAGTACGACGATGGCGAGCAGGGTGGTGAGCATAGAACCGGCAGCCATGTTCATCTCCGACTGCTTTTTCTTAACTTCTTTTTGCCACTGTTTCATGAATGCGACCGGTGAATACCAGACCGCGCCGAGGGCAAAGTAGACCACTACGGCGAGCAACACCCACCATACCGAGATGCCAAAAACCATCATCATGTTTGACCTTATTTATGGCTTAACGATAACACCATAGCGGATAAACACAAGCGTAATCAGGCGGGAACCGCGGTAGTACGGCCGGCTGCCAGCGTAGCGGTCCACCAGGCAAGCTCGGTGAGGGTGGTGGCGAGGGCCTGGTGCGGTCCGTAGGCGTCGGGATCGCCGAGGTAGCGGCCGCTCTCGTCAAAATTGTCGCGCGCACCGAGAATAGCGACCGCCTCGGGCACAACCGCGGCCTTACTTTCAATCAGAATAGGCTTGAGCATTTCGGCCGCGCGGGCGCCACCGACCGTGCCGTAGCTGACGATCGCGACCGGCTTTTTGGCTAGTTGATAATCAACGTAATCGATGGCGTTTTTGAGCGCGCCGGGGATGGCGTGGTTGTATTCCGGCGTAACAATAATTAAGCCGTCGGCTTCAGCCAGTTTACCCAGCCAGCGGCCGAGCACACCCTGCGGCTTACGGTTTGGGTTGAAGCGCGGGCTGGCCGCTTCATCAAAATTGGGTAGATTGTACTCCGTCAGGTCGAGGAGTTCGGCGTCAAATTCCGGACGTTTCGCGACTTCCGCCATCACCCACTTGGTAACGCGATCCCCCAAGCGGCCGGGCCGGATACTCACTTCAATGACTTTGATCTTCATGTTGACTCCTTTGAATTTCACTATTTTTAGTATAGTACTTTACTTTAAAAAGTAAAGTGTAGTATAATGACAACATGAAATCGCTAGCCCAGCAAGGTACAGAAGCACAAGAACTGTGCGGCATCACGCGGACGCTCGAGGTTATCGGCGCCAAGTGGACCGTGCTGATTGTGCGCGACTTGCTGGAGCGGCCGCGTCGCTTTAGCGAGCTCGAACATTCGCTGACCGGTATTTCGCCGCGCACCCTGGCCCAACGGCTGCGCGAGCTTGAGCGCTGTGATGTACTCGCCAGGGACTGCAGCGCGGGCGAGGCCCACCCAGTGTACCGGTTAACCGATAAGGGCCGGACACTTTCGGCAATTTTAGATCGCATGCGCGAATGGGGCGAGGCCGAGGTCCTGGCCTAGTGGGCACGAGTATGCGTACCGCGGTTGTGACCGGCGCAAGCCAGGGACTCGGTAAAGTTGTGGCTGAGCATTTGGCCCGGGCCGGATGGAGCACACACGGTACTGGGCGGTCTCCACGCCCAAGCGATTTGTTTGAGTCGGTAGCGTATCATCAGTTTGACGCATCGGACATGGCGGCGTGCGAGCGCTTTTGGAATGAACTTTCGCCAAAACTTAGTGGCGCTGCCGTATGTTTGGTGAACAATGCCGGCGGTTATGTCAGCGGCGGTCTGCTGGAAGGTGACGCGCGCGATTACCAGACCATGATGGATAGTACATATTTTACGAGCGTGTATATGACGAGGGCGATGGCTGAGCAAGTGCCTAAGGCGCGGATTATTAATATAGTGTCGACGAGCGCGCTGGCAGCCCATGCCAGTAATTCGGCGTATGGTGCGGCCAAAGCGGCGCAGATGCATTTTTTCCAGGCCTTGCAACAGGAATTTAAGCCTGAGCGATATCAAATTACCAATTTATATCCGAGCGACATTGCTTCGCGGGAGCCCAATCCGCAGGCCATGGATCCGGCTGACGTGGCGCGATTCATCCGTGGCCTAGCGGAAGACGAGTCGAGCTATTATTTGACCGACGTGACGTTATACCCGCGCCGATAACTAGGCTGCGAGGGCCTTCCGAATAGTGTCCCAACGGCGGGTGGTGAGGACTTTGCCGTAGGTTTTTTCAAGCAAGTCCATGAGGGTCAGCGTGGAGACGGTGGTGGCGACAGCACTGCATATTTCGAGATCTGAGGTACTGGTGATAGTGATGCCGGACGCCGGTGGCAGCACGAGGCTTGGCGGCGGTGAGCTGGCGAAAAACGTGACGTTGAGCCTCGCATCGGCCGGTGCTCCTTGAAACGGCCCCGCGTCGGCCAAGGCCTGGAGCTCGGCCAATGAGCGGACTATAACCGGTATTGCAAAGCCAAACCGCTCTTTTAGGGCGGATTCCAGTTCGGCTACGAGTGCGTCGGCGTGTACTTCATGGGCCGTGAAGATGACATTGCCGGATCCAAGCAAGGTCTTTACATCTTGATAGCCCATGGCCTCGAACGAGCTCGCAAGCTGAGGCATGGAAACGCGCCGCTGCCCGACATTAATGCCTCGCAGCAGGACCAGGTAGCGGTCCGGCGAAGGCATGGCTACTCGGCCGCGTGTTCCAGTACGAAAACGGGGATTTCGCGAGAGGTTTTGCTTTTGTAGTCGAGAAATTGCGGGTACTGGGCGGCGTGTTGGTTAAATAAGCGCTCGCGCTCGGCGCCGGTAGCTTCGGTGGCTCGGGCCGGGAACTTGTCGGTCCCCACTTCAACGGTAACTTCGGGATGCGCCTTTAGGTTATAGTACCAAGCCGGATTGTCGGGCGCGCCGCCTTTGGACGCGACTATAACCAAGTTGTCTGCGTCCGTGGTATACGCCAGCGGCTTGGTAAACGGCCGGCCGGATTTCGCACCAAGGCCCGAGACTAACAGCAGTTTAAGATGCTCAAAGTAGCCCCCGACATGGCCTTTGTTGGCACGAAATTCATCAATTACGTTGGCGTTTGGGTCGGTGGTGGCCATGGCTAGTCTCCGTTATAACTATACAAAGTATAGCATGTTTATTCTTGAAAACGCTGGGCGGTGAATTTCCAAACCTGTATCGCCTCATCCGGCGCGATGCCGGCTTTTTCGCGAGTAATGGCGATTTGGTCTTCAGCGGTTTCAACCCCCGGAAGGTCCGGCAGCAATACGCCTTGGCGGCCGTCGTCACTCGCAACCACGACGCCATACTGCACGGGGTTAACCGTCAGTGGGTTGGGCTCAGGCGTCAGCGGGCTGAGTACGTCGACGCTAATGTGCAGGTCCGGCAGCTCGGCCGCCTGGACTGGAGTAAACCGGTTGTCGCGGGTGGCAGCGCTGACGGCGTTGGCCGCAGCTTCGGTGGCGACGTTGGCCGTGGTGGGCTCGATGGTGCCGATACAGCCGCGGAGCGAGCCGTCGCTACGTTCGAGTGTTACAAAAACCCCGGCGCGGTAATTTACCTCGGGCGGCACACTGTCTAACGTGAAGTTTTGGCCGGTTGTCAGAAAAGTTTCGATGGCCTGCCGGGCCAGCGCGGGCAGATTCATGCGGTGGCCTGCTGCTGTGCTGTCGGTCTGAAGGTCGCCACCAGGTAGCCGACGCCGAACGGTCCTTCATACGAGCGGACCTGTGGCTCAAACTCTGTATCCCGAAGCGCACCGAGTAAGAACAAAATCGAACGCAGTCCGCACTCAGCGCCGTGCTCAAGTGTGGCCGGGTCGAGGTTAAGGAGGGCTGCATCGTCGTGGTCACGGACGGCCCGCACAATGAGCTCGTCGAGCTTTGGCCCGGCCGGGTCAAACCCATACGGCCCATCAGATCTCAGGACATGGGATAGATCGCCGGATGCCACAATGGCGGTTCGCTGTGACGATAGGCGTATTTGCTCGCCGCGGCGGCGGCCAAGTTCGTAATAATAATCATATGACGGCTCGGTGACCAGGATTTGCTCAATCGGCAGGTCGTTCGGCAGATGCGGGCTCACGTAATACAGCGGCACTTCAAAGCCGTGGCCCTCGTGCGGCGAGATAACAATAAGCTCCTCCGGCCGACTCGCGCCCAGCTCTTCGGCTGCGGTCGTAAGGGCTGCAATGGTAGCAACTACCTGCTTCGTGTCGTCCTTGCCGATTGCGGGGATGATGACCGGCGGGTGGGGTGAAATAAGACCGAATACGAGCATGAGTCCATTATACGGCTAATTGACATGTACGCTCTTATCTGTTATCATGTATAACTAGTCGTTTCCAACTAACAGGTTTCCGATCCAAGAAATGGGGTGGGAAGTGCGACTCGATGAGAAGCAGGCGACGCGCGGGTCAGTCAGCGCCGAGCAGGCCGTTGTGAACGCACTTGATGCTGCCGGCGGTCTCATCACCGGTGACCCGCTGGTGTTCTATGACCAGTTGTCCGCGCACACCGGCATCGATACCAGGCGCCTGGCCGCGGCAGTCGACCGTCTTCATGCGAAGCGTAAGATCTGGAAGCTCCTGGCCTACTCAACTCCCCAAAACCGAGGCCCAAAACCGCCGCGATACGTGGCCGGCCTCGTTGACCGGAAGGGCAGCCGGCGCCCGGATCGCGACGTCAGTCATCTGGGATACTTCGAGCCCAAGTTATCCCGGCCGTTCTGGCCTAATTCAGAACATCTGGCGCAACTGAGCGCCCCGACGAACGTGTCGGGGCGCTTGCCATATCTAGCTGCTGGAACCGGTCGGTGCATTGACGAGGGCCGTATTTTACAGCATAATTTGTTATCCCAGGGTCCATCTCGGCGGCGCCGCGTCGCCGAGCAGTAGCTTGAGGGGAGAACTCATGGGAGCGGTCGAGATTTTGATTGGCGCAGCATCGGCGATTTTTAGCTTTATGGTGCCGGTGCGACTCAACAAGTACCCGTATGAGGAGCCGAGCCTGCAGCACACCAGGATGTCGATGCGCGAGGTGAACCACGTTATGCTCATCGGAGCGCTGTCGATGCTGTTGAATCTCCTGCTGGTTTTGGGTGCGTTCCTAGTTTCGCGTGACAGCTGGGTCTTCCATGGGACGCTTTTGGGGCTTGGCTTTTTGACCTGCTTCCTCAGCGCCGTCGGTATTGGCCTTGGGGTCAAACCGAGACCGGTTGGTCAACAGTGGTGGCCAATACGGCGGGTGATGCCTGCGGTAAGCGCGGCTTGGGCGTTTCTTAGGTGGGTGGCGCCGCCGACCTGGAGGCTGGTTTGCCAATTGGGACCGCCGGCGAAATTCGTGTGGGATCCAATTTGGCGGCGGCTGTTGCGCCGGCCCACCTACCCGGTCCGCAGGTGGCTTCGGAGAGTTCGGAACTACCGCCGGAGGGCGCTATGATGGGCCGGGCGATGTGGCCGGTGTTGCTTGCAAGCGTGCAGGCGACACCGGCCATTGGCATGTTTGCGCCTTTGTGGACTGGTTTTTATATAACGGTTATGCTTAACTTGCGCTATGACAAAGACAAAAACTACCCCAACCCCAAAAACGCATCATTACATTCGGACGCCGCTGGCCGCACTGTTTGGTACGTTGGCTTTGCTGTTAGTGTCGGCCGGCATTTTGGTAGTTTGGGCTGACCGCACGCTAACTGATACGCCAACCTACGTGCAGGCCGTCGGGCCGGTGCTCGCGAGACCTTCGGTGCAGGATTTTGTGGCCGATCAGGTAACCAACCAGCTTCTGAACTCAGCACCGACCGCGGATCTGGCAAGCGCATTGTTGCCGGCAGACGAAACGGCCGGCCAGACGCCTGAACAGCTTCAGACTTTACTCAAGCCAAAAATTCATGCCGATGTAGTGCAGATTTTGCAATCGCCGCAAATTCAGGCAGCCTGGAAATCGACTAACAAACAAGCGCATACGCAGTTTATTAACCAGCTTAACGCCAATGCCTCGCAGGTCACGCTTAACCTGGGACCGTTTGTGGACGCGGTGCTGGCGCAGCTTAAACAGTCTCAGCTCGCACCAGTTGCGAACCAGATTAATTTGCAGCCGAGTAATGCCATGGTTACGCTCAAGGGCGCACCGCTGGAGCGTATTCACGATGGTTACCATTGGCTTACGACCGGCACCTTGCTGATTGTGTTGCTGGCGATCTTGTTGGCGGCGGCGAGTATTGCGATTTCGGTACATCATGCCAAGACATTGCGGCGGATGCTCATTAGTACCGGGGTCTCGGCGCTGCTGGTAGCAGGCTTGATCGCGCTGCCTTCCGTCGTGCGACCTGGCGGTAATGCGCGAGGGAGTGCGGCGGCATTCGCACTGGCCGAAACACTGCTCCATGGCCTGCAAGTGGCCTGCTTAATATTGGGATTTGTGTGCATTACGCTCGCACTGGCTAGCAAGTTGTACGAGCATTTTCGCAAGCACGCGTAATACGCTTTAGAGGTTGTAGTTGGTCTTGAGGTAACCATCGTAACTCGACCGGCGTAGGCGGAAGAGCACGAAGGCGACCCCGCCCCCAACCAGGCCGATGAGGAGGAAGATCAGTGCCAGGGCGCTCCAGGGGAAGCCGGCGGATGCCGTAGCCAGCACCAGCACTGAGTTGGACGTGGTAGAGCTGAAGGCAACGGTCGTCGATTTGGCGGTAACCGGGCTGCTGCTGACGGCTGTGAGGCTGCCGTTGTTGTCAGCCGTGAAAACGGCGGGCGCAGTCAGGCCTTTGAGATGGTTTTTTATTTGCAGAGACCAGCTCAACGGTGCTGCGAAGGTGAGAATTTGATTGCCGCCTGCGTCTTTGCAAACCAGTTGGTACGGACCTAGGGCAATACGCTTGGTTTTGGCAGCCGTGACCTTGACGGAATTTGCGGCCACGGAGCAGTTGGCTGTGCCGGAGATGGCGGCGCTCGGAACTGTAACTGAGGCGAGGCCGTCGGAGCTCGTATAGGTGGATGCGCCGGAACTTGAGGTATTGCCCACAAATGCCGGCGTGGTGGCATCGGCGAAGGCATAACCTGAAATATTGCCGTCGGTATTTACAGCCGAGACCCGGTAGTAGTAATGAATGCCGAAATCGACGCCGGTATCGGAATAGGAGGTGGATGTAATGTCGTTCGCGACGAGAGCCCATGTGCTTTGGTCGACAGATCGCTCGAGGGTGTAGGTATTGGAGTCCGCGTTGCCGTTGGCATTCCACGATAGCGTAACCACAGCATTGGAGCCGGTAACTTGAGCTACGAAATTGGTCGGGGTCTCAGGTACTGCCGCTGCCTGGTTGTCCGAGCCGCCGGAACCGAAAATACTATTGAACGCACTGCTAAAGGCGTCGCTACTGCCGCCGGAGCCGCTACCTGAGCCGCCCGAACTGCTGCCGGTATCGCTGCCTCCGCCGGAGCCACCTGAACCACCGCCTGAGCCGCCCGAGCCGCCACCACTGCCACTGCCGGGATTTGGTGTAGGTGTGGGGGTACTGCCCCCACCACCGCCGGGATTGGGCGTTGGCGTGGGGGTTGCCTTTGGCGTGGGGTTGGGGGTGGGATTGGGCGTTGGTGTAGGAGTCTGCGGTGGCCCGGTATAGGAAGACTGATACCAGTCGTATTGAGGGAACACGCTACAGGCCGCGATTTGCAGCTGAGCGCCGCTGGTCGACGCGTTCGTGTCGTCCAAACACTTCCCGGATTGCTGGCCTACTAAGTTATTCCCTGACCAGTACCAGAGCTGGTTGGCACCGCCGGTGCACTGGTACAGGTCAACTAGTGTACCGGCGGCGATACCACTTCCTTGGACGTCGAGACAGTACCCCTGATCTGTCACAGTGCCGTCCGGGCTGTATGCCCATTGTTGGTCGACCTCGCCGTTACACGCCTCAACGTCAACTTTGGCGCCGTTAGAGGTTATGTTATTAACATCAGTTAAGCAGTAGTTGCTGATGGCAGAAGTAATTTCCGGCGTGGCCGCATGTGTGCCCTGGCGGACATAAATGCCAACGGCTGTGAATATCAGCAAAAAAGCAGCCGCGGTCAAGGTGTTGAGCGACCGACGGCTGATTACGCCAAAATCATAGAGCCTGGGCGCATGTCCGGCGACGGCCGGGCCCGAATGCGGCTTTTTGGCTTGGCCGAAGTTGATCATACATAAGCATTTTACATCTTTCGATGCTGAAATGTCATAATGGCGCGGGATCGGACTGGGAGCAAAAAATAATTTCGTTGCGATCTTCATCGCGGCGCAGCCTGGGGCTGCGCCGCGATGAAGCGTCGTCTGCGTGCCGGAGCTCAGACCCCGGCCATCTCCGGCTTGGCGATGGCGCGCGCGCTAACGGCAGGCGGCAGCCGCTCGAACACGAGCTCGCGTTCGCCGACGCCTTCGACGGGGATCGTCAGGACCACCTGGCCATCTGTGATGTCATACGTGCCTGCAGGCTGGTCGGGACGGCCGCAGTCGAGGTTCTCGGCCGCAACGTAGCCTCCGGGACACCTCCAGTCCGGATTGAGCTCAGGAATGCCGCCGGCGACGATGGTCAACACCCCGGCATTCACTGCGATAGCGATGCTCGCCTCGCCGTCTCCTGCGACGGTCGTGAACTCCGCACTGTCGATGATCGTGAACTCGGCGCTGTTCAGAATCCAGCAGGCGAAGAAGGGGTCGGCCGGAGGCTCCGCGGGCCTCGACCGCACCGCCAGCCCCCAGGGCGAACTTTATGTCGTGTGTGGGGTCGCGCTGGATCATCGTGACGAGGCCCTCCACGAGCAGGCCTTTGAGTGCGGCCACGATACCCGGAGCCGTTTTCGGCGTGATCTGGCCGCTCGACGGGAAGGTAGCGCTACTGATTGTCATTCTGCGTAGACCTCCAGGGTCACGTAGGTTGCAGTTGCGTTGAATATTATAAATTATTATCTAATATATGTCAATATAGGCGAAACGTGCATGGCTTTTTACTCGCGGTAGGCCTGTTTTAAGGTGAGGTGGGCGAGATAAAAGCTGGCTGCGGCCAGCGGCAGCTCGAGCAGGAGAGCCGCCGCTATGGCCTGGGCGAGTTCAGGGCCCGGACGCGCGCTCATAACATCGAACCAAGCGTCCATGACGAGCAGTCCGCCGGTGAGTGTAGCGGCCATCACGATCCAGAGCGATTTCTTGAGTGCCGCCAGGCCGGTGGACAGCAGGCAGACCACCAGCGCCGCGTCCACGCCGAGCCAAATCACGTCCCAGTGCCTGACCACGTGGTGCGCCCTGAGTGTGTCGTACAAAAATAATGTCCACGGCACGAGGATGATCGCGGCGGTGATATATATCGTGGCCGCCCAGGTGGGGATATGAAAATGAAGCTTGGGACGACGCATAGTTCTAGTTTACCCCCGTAAGCTGAGAATTTGGCCGTTTCGCTTATGCTGTCTGGTTGCAATTTGTTACTATTATATTGTGATGCCCAACGGCCTGGACCATATTGATCGCTATGTATATCGCTACCTGTTTGCGGCCGTGGTGGTGCTGCTAACTTCCGGTACGGTGTTTTTCCATTACGTTGAAAAACTGCGGTGGCTGGACGCTTATTATTTTTGTGTCGTCACGCTGAGTACCGTTGGCTACGGTGACATCGTGCCAAAAACTGATCTTGGCAAATTTGGCGATACCATTTATATCATGTTGGGAGTGGGTGTGCTGACCACCTTTATTTCGGCTACCGTCAGACGGCGGGGCGACCGGATGCGGGCGAAATTGGGCGTGCAGGGTACCGGCCAAAAATCGCCCTGATTTGTTTTTCTTTGCTAGTTATGCTGTAATCGTTATGTCCGTCGGAGGTAACCGGCGGTTTTTGGTTTGGCACCAAGGTTGCCAGCCCGCCATCTGGCGTTCAGAATAGTCATATCTTGGAGTTTGCATGTATTGCAGTAATTGCGGATTAAAGTTACACAAAACTGACCATTATTGTCCAAAGTGCGGGACTGCGGTGGTGGCACCGGCCGAGCGCAAGCACCAGCAACTGCAGCACGATCATCTGCCGCACACACGTGAGCACAGCACGCCGGTGGGGCGGCGGATCGCGGTGGTGTTGTACGTGCTGGCGTATTTGGCGGCGGTGGCCGCGGGCGTCGAGGTTGGACTGACCGTTCATCAGGCGCTGTCGGCACCCAATCCGCAGGCGAGCTATGTAACGTGCCGTGACAGCGTAAGAGTGCCATATAAAACACTCGGCATTCGTAACCCAACGAGCGATCCCGGGCACGACGCGATAATGATTGATTTGGCCTGCCATAACTTGGGCGGCAACTCATACACCAATGTTGTGCGCAACGGCTCCAAGTGGTCGGCCTGGGAATACGGCCTAGCCGTGTTTGCGGGCGGCGCGATTTTGATTGAACTTATTAAGGGTACTCTGGTGTACCTGGTGAAAGGCTATTTCCCCGGGCCTGGAACGTTAAACCGGCGCTAAGACTAAGGCTTGTGACAACTTAACGTGCCGGTGACTCGGTACTGCAACTACGAGCTGTACCGGGTTTTAGTTTTGTGGTTTAATGAGTCGATTCTGCCCAATCCGGGTGGATGTAAGGATTCGCGACCTGAGGGAGTTGAGCGTGCGTGATTTCCGATAGTACACCGCGCGAGATATGCGCATGGACGGTCAGTCGGCTTAAGGGGTACCAGCGCCAATACATCATGCTCATTACCAGCACGGTCTGGGCGAGTTCTGTACTGGAGATCGCCCTTGTTATTGAGCGGTCGATTGAGCAGCCGGGCGGCCGTGAGGCGTGGATGGCCTATGCCGACCAGCCTAGGTTGGTGGATGCACTGCTGGCAGCTGAGAGAGAGCTTCTCGAAGCGGTTAAGGTGTATTTTAGACTGGCGCCGCAACCGAGCGCGTTCAGATTTAATCGCGTGCCACAGAACCTGGCCGAGGTGTTGCCGCAGATTAAGGCCGAGGCCGCCGTTGGCGGCGCTATTTTCCGGGTTTTGTCCGCGCTCGGGTCGATTCACGCCTACGGCAGCGATGAGGAACGCGATCTCCATGACCTGTTCGTCCGCTACGGGCGGGCGGTCGACCTGGAAGTGCGGCTCAATTTGGCCTGGGCGATGCGTCAGGTTGTCGCTGATCTTTGGCAAACTTTGTGCTATATGGCTTGGGGAAAGTACGAATTCGCGGCGCCGGCCGAGACTAGGCTGCCGGAATGGCCCAACCTCAATCCACGTGACCCCGAGCGCTGCCGGCAACTAGCAGCTCATGCCATGTCGACGCTCCAGATCATCGAGCTTTTCACCTCGGCCGGCGACACATTCCTTATCCACGAAGACTGCGAGGCCTGCCATACCGGCCATCAAGAGCAACGTGACGATTGCACTCGGCGCGGGCTGGCGGTTGCCAGGGCGGTGGCGGACTTCATCGCTGACCTTGACAGCCGGGAGGACCAAGTATTACGGCTCTATTCCAGGACGCAGGCGGCTTTCCAGGAATGGAGCCGTCTGCGTACATGCCGGGCGGCCTTGATCCGTGGGACCAAGGCCGCCGTGTCGGGCCGCGTGCTGCCGGGTTTGTTGCCCGCTGTAAGCGGGACGGACGGACTTCTCGGGCCAGTTCTTCGCGAACGATCTGGCGGATTTCGGCCCGCTTGGCCCAATGCCGTGTGGCCACCACAACGATGAACCCGAACAGAGCCAGCAATGCGCAGACGAAGGCGGAGTCGGCCGCCAACCTAGCGGCGTGCAATTCGGCCGGCACATTGGCGACTGAATTTATGACATCGACGGCCGGTTTGGTAAAACTGCTGAAGATGCCCGGCGCACTGATGTGTAGGCTCCCGCGCTCGTCGGGCGGGAGCCACCTGAGATCGCTAAAGTGCAGTAGCGAGCAGACTGCCACGGTAAGTGATGTGAAGGCCAGCGCGAGGGCACCGTTTCGTATCCCGAGCGACCATTCGGGTTTGGCTATGCCCTTTCTGCGCGCCCGCAGGTACGGACCCGCGGCAGCCAGCACTGTTACGAGTGGGATGAGCCAGATGCGTGATTGCGCTACAAGCCATGACCAGTTGTTGAGCTGCTCCAACGCCCATTGCACTTGCCGCATATGCTCCATCGCCCCTCCTAGATTCGCGAATGCGTGGGTGATAGCATTTTAGGGGTAGTGAGGCGATCTGTTAAGGTCAAGAGTTATGATATGATCGGTTTGTACCCTTAATAATTAAAGATCTATCAAGAGTGCGGCGAGGGACCTAGCCCTGCGACCCGCCGGCAACCTGCGGAACTCGCAAGGTGCCACATCTAGCCCGGACCCGGGAAGATAGCATTTATGCGCCTTTCTTGCCGGATGTCCGGGAGAAAGGTTTTTTATGTCATACCAAATGTTTGCCTCTGAGTCGGTGTGCGCCGGACACCCGGATAAACTGTGCGACCAGATTTCGGATGCGATTGTGGATGCACTGTTGGAGCAGGACCCACTGGCCCGAGCCGCCGTAGAGGCGGCTGTGACCCGAAACCGGGTGATGCTGCTTGGCGAGGTGTCAACGCGGGCGGCGGTAGATTACGAGGCGGTGGCGAGGGCGGAGATTCGCAGGCTCGGGTATACGAACCCTATGATCGGCTTTGATGACAAGGCCCAGATTGATGTGTATATCGGCACCCAGTCAACTGAGATTGCAGCTGGAGTGGACGCCGATGGGGCCGGTGACCAAGGGATGATGTTTGGCTATGCCTGCCATGAAACCCCTGAATATATGCCGCTTGCGATCATGTTGGCACACCGGCTGACACGAACGCTTGATGCGGCCCGGGAGTCGGGTGATTTACCTTATTTGCGGCCGGACGGCAAGGCGCAGACGGTAGTACGCTACGAGAATGAACGGCCGGTGGAGGTTGTGCACGTCACGATCGCTGCACCGCATGATGAAGCGGTGCTGCTTGAGACGGTGAGACGCGATGTATACACACAGGTAGTGCAGCCGGCTCTGGCGGCGTACGGCTTTCACTTAGCACAGCGGAATTTGGTCGTCAACGGCACCGGAGTGTGGCACGCGCCGGGGCCGGCGAGCGACGCTGGACTGACTGGGCGAAAAGTGGTGGTTGATGGTTACGGCGGTGTCGCCCGGGTGGGCGGCGGCGCCTTTAGCGGCAAAGATCCCACCAAGGTCGACCGTTCAGCGGCGTACGCCGCGAGGTATTTGGCCAAAAATATCGTGGCAGCCGGCCTGGCCGAGCGGGCCGAGGTAGCGCTCGCGTATGTGATTGGGCAGGCGCGGCCGGTCATGCAGACGGTTGAGACATTCGGGACCGAGGCCGTGCCATTATCCGAGATACAGGTGTTTATGGACAGCCTGCTCGATACGTCTGTGGCCGGAATTGTGACAGGTCTTAATTTGCGCCGGCCGATGTACCGGAATACGGCAGCGTATGGACATTTCGGGCGGACGGAATTTCCGTGGGAGGCCGTTGTTAAAGATATAGGCAAGGAGTCGGACGGTGCGCCTGCCGGCATTCGGGTTTTGCGCTAAGCTACGGTCACACCGCTGAGGTCAGCTTTGGCGCCCTTGAGCAGGGCGTAGGTGATTTTGTCCATGGTGGCGCCGTCGAAATTGGCATCTTTGACCTCGGAGTGGTGGAACGAAAGATTGATCAGGTTAGCGCCTTTAAACATGGCGCGCTTGAGCGAAGTCGTATTAAAAGCGATGGTATCGAGTGTTAGGCCCTCGAACGACAACCCGGACAGATCAGAGCTCGTGAACTCAGTTTTGATAAGCGTAGTACCGCTTAATGTCGCGCCCCGCAAGGCCGAGGACTTGAACGTGGCAGCGGTGAGATTAGCACCGGTGAAATTGGTGTTTTGGAGGTCGCTGCCGGCAAACGAAGCGCCCTCAAGATTGGCGTTCACAAACGATGTGTCCTTAAGTGCGGCAGCTCGGAATTTGGCGCGGCTAAGATTCGAGCGATCGAAGTTGGAACCTTTCAGCTGACTCATGCTGAAGTCGGCGCCAGACAAATCGGAATCACTGAGGTCGCTGGTAGCAAGATCAGCGGTGGCAAATTTGGAATGGCTTTTCTTGGCCAAACGCAAGGTCTGCCTGAGTGACCTCTTTGATTCCTCGGTTGGCGTCTGCGGTTCGGCGGCGGCACTCGCAGACTGATGCGGGACGTGCTCCATGATTTCGGTGACATTACCAAACGACTCAATTGTTGCCCGGTAGGCTTCGTCGTCGCTCATGCCCTGGGCCTTAAAATCGGCGTACTTTGCTTCAAGGTTGCTTTGCAGCTCGAGCAATACGTCGGTACGCGACGGGAAGTTGCCGTAGGGCGAAAATTGCTGGGCTAAGAAGGTTTGTAATTGCTTTTCCATGGTGACTCCTTGGTTAAATTAATTGATCCAATATGCGTTTGGCAAAATCCCAGTTGTTCTTGTTGGCAAGGTAGAGCTCGCGGCCGCTTGTAGTAATGTGGTAATACTTGCGGCGGCCGCCCTGCGACTCATCGCCCCAGTACGAGGTGATGTGGCCGTCGGTCTCAAGACGCTTGAGGCTTGAATACATGGTGGCTTCTTTGAGCTCGTAGAGATTGTTCGAGCGCTCACCAATGAGCTTAGTGATCTCGTAGCCGTATTTATCGCCGCTTTGGAGCAAGCCCAGGATAATCGTGTCGGTGTGGCCGCGCAGGAGGTCTGATGATAGTTGGGAGTTGGTCATAATTGGAATGTATATCATATTACTATGACTGTCAAGGTATTGTGACTGATACTCTGCGTTAGGCCTAGTATTTATTCTTTGTTTTCCGTTATAATTTGATTAGTTCAACCTATTTGCTGCAAAATTGCAACTCGAGAGGTGAGAACGTTGAGAGCTAAACTAAGCGCTACAACAGCCGAGCTACACGCCTTGACCGAGCTGATGAGCAGGAGCTTCCTCGGCGAGGGAAAGTGGTCCATGGTCTGGAAAATGTTGGCCCGCAATGGCGCGCCGTATGCCGTCAAGGTCGTGAGAGATGACCTATCGGCTAATGAGGCCGAATCGGCGAGAAGATACCTGCTTCACGAGATGGGCGTTTTGGCCCGGCTGAGCGGCCGGGTGGAAGGAATCCCCAGTTACCGCGGCGGGTATCCGGGAGTGCCCGCGCTTTGCCTCGAATATGTCGAGGGCTCGAGCCTCGCATTGCTGGACCTCCACAATGAGGTGGTCCCGGTAGACCAGGCATGCGACGTTGGCAAGGATGCCGCACGGATTCTGGCTGAGATTCACCGCTTGGGCGCGATTCACGGCGACATCGGGCTGAGCAATGTCATGTTGACGGATGACGGGCGAACCTTCCTGGTCGACTTCGGAGGCTGCCGTATCCTCCCTGACAGTGAGCTTTTGCGCATGTCCCACATGCCGGAGCTCGTACCCCAAGCCGCCAGGCTTTGCAAGGGGTCTCCGGCCTTCGCGAGTCCGGAACGGGCACTTGGGCGCCCGGTAGTCCCGCGGTCTGACGTTTACTCGCTGGCCGCGATGCTCTACGTGATGATGACCGGTCAGCCGGTGTTCGGCGGTGCGGATAAGCTGACGGTGTACGCTCGGCATATCGCCGCAGTACCCCGTCCGATTTCTGAGCTCATGGATATACCGGCGGAGCTCGCCGGGATCATCATGGCCTGTCTGAGAAAGCAGGCGAAGCGGCGCCCGTCGGCCGCTCAGCTGGCCCAAGCGTTGGCAGAGTGGGCGAGCGCAGAAGCGGCTTGACGTCGGCTCGCCGGCGGAGGTTTTCTGCGAAATGGCCAGGTCCGGCACTCTCGTGCCGGACCTGGCCATTGGCTTATTGACAACCATGGCGCCCAGATGTGACACTGAGTTTTACTAACAAGTGTGGGCGGTAAAGGAGGATGTTATGGCTGTACAAAACAATAACCCCACGAGCTGGGTGGGTTGGGTCTATTTCGCCAGCTTTATGATGATTTTGCTCGGGGTTTTACAGGGTATATCGGGGCTAGCCGGCATTTTCCACGGCTCATATTATCTTGTGACCCAATCTCATCTGCTCGTGTTTGATTTCCGGACCTGGGGCTGGATCAACCTCATTCTTGGCGTCATCATTTTGATCGCCGGGTTTGAGCTCTTACGCGGCGCCGTGTGGGCGCGGATTGTGGGCGTGTTTTTGGCGATTTTGAGCTTCGCCGCCAACATGAGCTTTATTAACGCCTACCCGATTTGGTCGATTATCATGATGATTGTAGATGTGCTGATCATCTATGGGCTCAGCGTGCACGGCGGTGAGCTTAGGGACCGGAATCAGTATTAGTTAATACACATATGGAATAAACATTTTGGTGCGCTGCTTGTAGCTTAAGTATTCGCGGCCAAGCTCAGTACCGAGAAATGCTTCTTCTTGATAGCTGGCATAGATGAAATAGGCTGCCATGACCGCAAACGCCACGATGAGCAGGTACGAGACAGCCAGGAAGGTGCCAATTCCCGCAAGTAGTATACCGGAATAGATTGGGTGGCGGATCCAGCGGTAGGGACCCTTGGTAATGAGTTGCGGCCGCGATGACTGCGTCATGGGCATACCCCATTGGCGTGCCAAATATGCCCTAGCCCAGAAGGCGATGCCAATACCAAGTACTGTCATGGCTGCACCCAGCCAGCGCACCACACTGCTGGCATATGCGGGCTGGGTCCAGTTAGCATCGGTAATGTGTGCAGCACCAATTACCGCCACAACAATTAACAAACGTACCCAAGCGCCTCTGGCCAGGGCCCGCGGTGAACCCGGCTGTCTGGCCGCTATGGCCGCGATGAGCCAAGCCACCACAAATGCGATCCAGCATAAGCCGACGATGGTGCGTATGATCATACCGGTATTGTACGACTAAAATCCGAAGGCTCGCCACCACCGTTGCTGCGGGACCCGCGGGTAGCCGCCCCCTGTGGTGTAAGGGCTCGTGGTGTCTCTTTGCCAGCGGCCAATGCCCTCGCCGTGCCGGTACCAGTGGCCGGAAGGCGACTGACCGGAAGTTGAACTAGCCGAGGTGCGCGTAACCGTGAAGCCCCCACCGCCTGAGCTCCCGGAGACTGACACAAGGGCGAGGCCTGCTTGGCTCGCCATAGTGTAGGACTGGGCGCCGGCCTGGCTTAGGTTTTCGGCAGTGCCATCGGTGGTCGTGCTCGCATTGGTGAAGGTGACGCTACCGAAATTATCGAGCGGTACCTGGCCGGCGCCGTCTGAGGGGTCTTCTTCGATCCATTCGGCTGAAGAATTGGTGGAGTTGTAATAGGTTTGGGTTTCAAAGCTTTGGCCAGTGGTTGTATCGGTCAGTTGAATAGTCCACAATCCGGATCCATCTTGGCTTAAGCCGGCCTGCATGTGGTCGCCGGGGTTTACGGATATGGTTTGGATGGTGGTTTCAGAGTCCGGCAAAAGCTCATAGAAGGCGGTGGATTGGGTAGAGCCGTCGGGATTTACCTGGTCTTGGGTGCCAACTTGGATGAGGTCAGTTGAATCCATACCGCCAATGCCGATCCAGGCGGCGTCGGCGGAATCAGGGTCTGCGCTTGATGCCTGCGGCACGGTCCAGGCGCCGGATACAGCAGTGTAGTTGCTTCCGGTGACCGCGTAACCTGACCAGTTGGCCGTGGTATTTTCGAGACCGCCGCCTGTGGCGTTCGTTTGCGGCGCCGGCTGCGTACCGGCCGTTGATACAACCAGGCCCGACCCACCGGTCGAAACATGCACGCTGGGGAGCGCACCTTTTACCAGTACGGCTGATGCCACGAGACTTATGAGAAGGAGAACTTTTGCCATAGCGGCATAACTGTAAGCCGCTTAGCTTAAAACAAGCTGGGCAAGCAATATGCGAGTGCCATAGATAATTCGAGTAGGCCAACTCCGGCAAGCGAACGCCCCCGCCGGCAGGCAACACCAGCGGTGACGTTGCTTGCCGGGCGGGGGCGGGATTGGGACGGGTGCTAGACCTCAAGATGCTCGCGCATTTGGGGCGCACTGTACCCGTGGTAGGCGTCGGTTCCTCCCATGTGGTCCACCATCACGCCGAACTTCATGGTCATATCGCCATCCGACGGCGGCCCGAAGTCGAACCCGACCATGGCCAGCCGTCCGCCGGCTCCCCAGGCACCCAACGCGGTGATTGTCGCGGTAACCTGCTGCGCTTGCTCAAACGGTACCCCGATGAACAAGAGGGCCGCCGCCTTGGCCTCTTCGAGCGAGATCATGAAGGGCAGCTCGTCGGCCGGTGGCGTGGTGGCCAGGCGCACCCAGCCAATGATGCGGCCGGTGCCGTCTTGGAGACGGGCAACCAGGAAGACGTCGTAATAGCTGCTTTCGGCCATTTCCACCTCGACGGACTGGTCCGACGCGGCGACGAACGACGGCATCTGGCCGAGGACCGTTTGCTGGCCTTCGCGACGGTCGACGTCGGCTTCCAGGCCTACGAAGTCCAGCCGCTTGGTTGTGAATGCCATCACCATGACATCAGGCGGGACATTTACTCCGGACGGCCATTGGCTGCGGTCGAGCACGCTTGCGACCAGTTTTGCCCCGGTGATATGGCCTGGCGCCACGGGAGTGGCCCTTCCATCTACCGTGAGAACAAGGAGCTGTCTGAGGTCGACGGGCTCAGGGTCCACTGCAAGCGCGTGGGTGCGGCGCTCGGCAGCGGCCACTTCGTCGGCTTGGCGCCTCGCCCTGACCGCAGCGGTCAGTTCAGCCACTACCTCTTCGGCAACGAGCTCGTCGACGCCTTGGGTATGCACGGCGATGGCGCGGTCGGCTTGAGTTCCGTCGTGGCGGTCCCAGTCTTGCGACACCGGCACGAGCACCACCACACTGCCCGAGCCACGGCTGAACACCGGGCCCCAGAACCAGTGGTATCCGTCCGATGTCTCTCCAGGGGCTCGTATGTGGATGTTGATGAACGTATATACTTTACAACTTTTTTTATAAATTACAAGCTACAACAAAAACGGGCTTTTGGCGCCCGTTTTTGCGCGATAGTCTTTGAGTTGGATAGGTTCCCGCACGTACTCAAAGTGTGTATTCCACCTCACACCGTTTTGACTATCTGACCAAGTTGTATCACCTGTCGGTTTCAGTTTCAAGATGGTTATGCATTATGCCGCTTGGGTCGGCTACTCCCTCACCACCGCTAGTTTGCCGCCGTGACGTTCGGTCTTGAGTTTCCCCCATTCGGCTAGCGCTTCGAGCAGCGGCACGAGTGTGCGGCCTTCTTTGGTTAGCGAGTACTCGACCCGAGGCGGGACGGTGCGGTGATCGTGGCGGTCGACAAAGCCGTCATTTTGGAGCTCGCGCAAGGCTTTGACCAGCATCTTTTCGCTCGTTTCCGGCATGAGCTTGCGAAGCTCGCTGTAGCGCTTAGTCCCCTCCATGAGATAATACAAGACTACGGGCTTCCATTTGCCGCCGATGTATCCCATGGCTATGTCGACGGCGCAATGGTAGGTTTTGCCGTCGATTTTAACAATGTATTCCTGGCCGTCGATAATCACTTTGTCTCCTACGTCTACTCACCAAAAGGATAGTACTGGTACAAAGTATAGCATGCTGGTAGCCTGGAAGGGACATTGGAAGCAGAACCGCCATGAAGGTTGGGGGCAAAGTCATTATTGTGTCCGGGGCAACGTCTGACATTGGTAGGGCGACGGCGTCGCTATTGCATCAACGCGGAGCCAGCCTGGTAGTGGCAGGTTGGCAGTTGGAGGATTTGCGGAAGCTGGAACGGGCATTGCCCGGCTCGCTCGGTATCCCGACTGATGTCTTGAAGTCGTCGGATGTTATGCGGCTGGTCCAGCAGACGGTTGAGGAACTCGGGCGAATTGACGGACTTATTTATTGTAATGACCATGCGGTCCGTTCACCGGTCGTTGATTTGAGCATTGAAGGTTATCGCGAGCTGCTTGGGCTCAACTTAATAGCGCCGTTTAACCTGATGCGTCTGGCGGCACCGGTTATGCGCCGGCAGCACGGCGGGGCAATTGTGAATGTGAGTTCACTGCTGTCTCGGTCGGTCGCGCTCGGCTTTGGCCCATATGCCTCGGCGAAGTCGGCGCTCAATACCCTTTCGATGGCGGCGCGTAAAGAGTTGGCGGCAGACAATATTGTCGTGAGTATTGTTTTGCCGGCCGTGCCGGAGAACTCGTCTGAGCTCGACGCGCCAAAGACGCGGACGGATCAGGTGGCCGCAGGGATCATTGAAGTATTGGAATCGGGCGCGGCTGAGGTCGAAGTTAAGTAGCGCACCAGCACTACCACTATTGAGGGTTTTTTGGAGGCAGACGAAGCGTTCGATTGCCAGGACGTAACGTATTGGCGGCTAACCAGTTACCGGCGCGCAGATGCTATTTCCTGCGCGCCGGTACATTACCTGGTGCTTGTTATAGCGTTGGTTAGTATGCTTTGTAAACGACGATGCCCTTACCGTCTATCGGCATGTAGACCTCGTTCGTGTACGAATCAGCAGCCATTGAATGGAAGCCGTTCATGCCCAGTGGGACATTAGCCACAAGCTGTCTGGTTTGGGAGCTAATCACACCCAACATTGACTGATGAGGCGCGTATGTGTACGACCCATAGTAGTATCGGCTTTCGGTTGGGTTGAACCAGACTTCGTCGGTATCGATAACTTGCGGAATAGTTGCAACGATTGCACCGCTGCGCAGATTCAGCAATTCAGCGGGGCCGGCACAACCTAGGGCTGCAAGCTGGCGTCCTTCGTCGATCGCAATACCGCTCGGGCCGCAATCGCTGCCGATTGTGAGCGCTTTCACGTATGGGTTTGCCAGATTCCTCGGGTTGATAACGGCAACTTCACCGCCGTTCGGGCTGGCGTTCGTTGACGGAATTGACATGTAAACCAGGCCATCTTCAGTATCCCAAGTCGGCTGTTCCAGGGCGGTTGCGTCCGGGACAGTGTATTTTCCGAGTACCTTGTGCGTTGAAGCATTGATCAACGAGTAGAATGGCGTTGTCTCGCCGGGGTTGGTGACGACAATGATGTTATCTCGTGCATCAAAAGTTTGTTCGTCTGCTCTTAAGGCGCCACCGGTATTTACTGTGGCGACTAGCCTTCCGGTGTCGGCATTAAAGACATGATCGGTGCTGTCTCCGTTGCCAACCCAGAGCTGGCCGTGGTCGTCAGCAACGATGCCGGAAGGGCCGGAGTGTTCGTAGTCAAAGTTGTTACAGCCCCCAATGCCCGTAAAGGTACCGGCTCCAAACGGAGCCAGCAGCTTATTGTCGCGAGTATCAACGACGTCTACTTGCTGGTTGTTCCAGTCGGAGAGGTACAACTTGCCATTATACCCATCGAAGTACGCTATATCGTTGCACCACGCGCCGCCATTGTTTGTCGGCGGAATATTGGGGCCGGTAATGGTGTCGACAACCTTGTAGTTACTGCCCTCATGCCAAATGGGCATCACATTTTCTGCGCTGCTGGCGGGAACTTTGTGGCTGTCATATTGGTAAACCGCGAAGCCACTGGCTGCAAGTACGACCGCGACTCCCGCCAGCGCAAGCACATGACCGATGCCAGCCTGGCTTGATAGAGTTACTAAAAATCTCTTAAAAATCACAAATTATCCTTATTTTTGTTAATTTAACTACAGTATTGTGCTTATGCTTGACGTTTGTCAACTTGCGGGTTGGATGGTCTGTTTGGCTGGCGCGGTACCCCTCAGGTGGAACCAGATTTGGCCGAGCTTGAGGGATACATACGTTAGACTGAAAGAATTGGAAGAGATAGGGCGTTTGCTCGAATGATTAAACAGACTCGAACTTTACTTCCTTCGGATAAAGAAGCATGAAAGGATAACCCACAAAATTTCTCTCAATTTTGCCGCAGCCTATTTGTTTTAAGAATTTGACCATGTCATCGGTAACCTTTTTCGGATCCCTCTCAGCGGCCACTTTGTATTCAATCTCGACAAAATCGCCCAGCCCGGTTATTTGATCAAGCGCTATCTCATAGTCTTGGTACTTCCAAGTCTCCCGAGTTTTTTCGACAGTGATGATTGGTCTAATGTTGAGTACCGTGAATATCTTGCGCATTTGGTCCGCGTCACCTATTGGTGTTTCGTACTCATCGCAATATTGGCTCTTGCCGTCAGCGTCATAATGCCAATTCTTGTAGGTAATTGCGTTCTTGTCGGACTCGCGAAGACGTAGCCACTCGGCGACAGGTTTAACGCTCACAAAGTCGCGATGTGCAGGAGTAAAGTATTCATCTTTTTGATAGTTTTTTCCTACAAAATTTGCCTTCTCTTTAAGGAATACCTGCAGCCTGGACCTTTCACTGATTCGTACTTGGATCTCAATTTCAACATCTTTCATATATATGTAGCATAGCAGAAAGGAGTGCAGACCTGATGGGGTTAGAACTCGATCAACAGATGGCAGACTCAAAGCAAAGTAAAAAGTCGAACCAAATTGATCGACTTCTTATCTGTAACAATGTTCCAGAGATACTGGCTGGGGAGATCGTTCCTAGTCCAAACTTCGGACGAGAAGGACGAACACAGCCAAGAATTAGAGCAACAAATTGAAGCGACCCGTAAAATCTTAGAGGATATTCTATAATGACGTATATGAATGATGAACTTCTGACAAAAGCCCTTGAAGTAGCCAAGCAGGCTGCTAAAGAAACAGGGCGCATGCTTTTACCCCACTATGGAAATATTAAAGCTAAAGTCGAGAGTGATAAGGCAGGAGACAGCATCGCAGGCGTCTTTACGGAACTTGACGAGAACGCAGAAAGGTTACTGCAAGAGCGTCTCGAAAAATTTGGCAATGAAACAGGGTTAGACATTGGCTTTACCGGTGAGCAATACGGCGAGCAACATGTCGCTGATATCTCCTGGCTGGTTGACCCCGTTGATGGCACTACTCATTTTATTCGTGGCTTACCAATGTGTACGGTCATGATTGCACTCATAGAGAAAGGCGAAGTGCTATTGGCTGTCATCCATGACATTGCCAATCAGGAGACATACTGGGCTGCGCGGGGTCAGGGCGCTTTCCGCGATGGAGAAAAGCTCATGGTGAGTCAGCGTGGCCTAAAGAAAAGTTTAGTTTGCTTTGAGTCGAAATTGGAAAACCCTGAAAACCTGAAAAAGTATATGCAAATCAGGCAAAATACGGTGACAATGGTCGGGCTTTGCAGCGGGTATGAGTTTATAATGATTGCTTCGGGCAAACTGGATGGTAAGGTCTGCATTGAGCCGTATGGCAAAGATTGGGACTTTGCGCCGGGCTCATTGTTAGTGCAAGAAGCCGGAGGAGTGGCGACTAACATTGGCCGAACCGATTACAATTATCACAATCACGATATAATCATTGCTAGTGAGACGCTATATCGAGAATTGACTAATGGACCAGAGGCTATATTTCCGGTTGAATAGTGGTTTCCTGTCTCGGCTAGATATCACTGTACTTTTTCGATTGATCAACAAAGTTTGGACGACATATTTCCCCTACTCAAAGTCCAAACCAAAAACTACTCCTTTTTCAGAGGTGATTCGAGTTCAAATACTATGGCTGACCATTATGGCCAGTGTTAAACACTGTCTACTTAGCTCGACTCAGGTCGAATCTTACCTTTCTTAAGCGAGAATCCCCTATCTCCTAAGGGCGATTCCTATATTGTTTTGACCTCGGGCGGGGGGGGGTATGCGTTTGCCGCGAAGTTGTGCGACATGTTAAACCCAAAAATTTTTCCGATTTTTGCAAAATGACCGTTTTGTAATAGGTTAGAATGTCAGTAACTAAGGGACGAGTATGGGCTTTAGAATACGTAAATCAATCAAACTTGGTGGCGGTGTCCGGCTTAATTTGAGCAAGAGCGGGATCGGAATGAGCGCCGGCGTCAAAGGGATGCGCCTAGGCATCAACAGCAAGGGGCAACGATACACAAACGCCAGTATCCCGGGAACGGGTTTGTCGTATCGAACTGGCTCATCGCGAGGGACTGCCAAAAAGCAAGCCGTAGCCTCCGCTGCGACTTTTGAGCAACAGGCTAAGGTCGCGCTGCTTGAAGGTGCCAAAGCAGCTAAGAACAAAGATTTTACTGCCACCCTGAAGTTTGCAAGACAAGCCGAGGCGCTCGATCCTAGTAACTCGCAAGTTGATTTGATGCTCGCCGCGAGTCTAGGTAGCTTGCAGCACTGGACTGAAGCAGCGCGATACTACAATCGCTACCTTGCGGTAGACCCAACCAACAGAGTGCACGTAATGGCGCTTGCCGCCTGCTATCTCCAGCTCCACAAGTATGATCAGGCAATTCAAACTATCAAAACGATTCCGGAACCAGACTGGACGCTCAGCAACAGACGGCTCTTGGCCGACTGCTACGGCGGGGGCCAAGATTATCCTGCCGCAATTGCAGTACTTCGAGCTGCCTCCATTAATACTCCCAATCCAGACCACGATACACTGAAAACGATCTTCACCTTGGGCAAGATGTTTAAGCAAACCGGCGACCAAAATCATGCGCGCAGGTGCTTTGAACGTGTCCACGAGTTTGAGCCAGAATTTCCTGGTCTGGCATCGGAGCTTTAAGGTTTAGATCTGAAGACACATTCGAACCTTAAGATATGCTTGCATTTAGCTGAAATTATGGTATTCTGTGCGGGATGGAAGACATTCGCCCTAATCGGCCACAAAAACCCTCGGACCAAGTTCACCGCCGGCCAATGCATGCTGCCGCTACAGCGAATCATCCCGTAGAGGCCACTCCGGTAAGCCACATTCAAGACAGTCGCCCGGTGTCAACGGGTCGTCTAGTGTTGTACTTTGCTGGCCCTATAATTGGGATTGTTGCCAGCACAATCTTATTTGCTATCGTCTCGTTTGTCGTCAACTCTAGCGGCTCAATGCAGGGAGGGGTGTTTCAAACAGTCAGTGACACGCTTGTATTCTTGCTCGGCGGAGTGTGCGTCATTCTGATACCGGTTGGAATCGTCCTCGGTACAATGGGGGTATCTCGCAATAACCGCGCTGCTGCTGGTGCTCAGGCCGTCGTTAAGACCGCAGAGAACACCCTCGAAGCGAGCAAAGGGTGGAACTGGGGCGCATTCTTGTTTACTTGGATATGGGGTGTCGCCAATGGTGTGCCAAAGAGCCTTTGGGCATTGATACCAATCTGGAACATTGTATACGCCTTTATTCTTGGTGCGAAAGGTAATCAGTGGGCCTGGGAAGGTCGTGACTGGACCAGCGTAGAGGATTTTCGTGCCAGCCAACACAAATGGGCTATCTGGGGGCTCATCATCTACGGAATCATATTCGTGCTCTACCTGATTGGAGCAGTCTCCGGTAATAACAACAGCTAGTTTTCGTGCCGCTTATGGTGGTTTCGTATCTGGGCTAAGCCTATAATGGTTACCCTAATAAGATGGAGCGTGCTTAAGTGGCACAACGTCAGCGAAACAAACTAGGCCGAAACGACCCCTGCTTTTGTGGCAGTGGTCTCAAGTACAAAAAGTGCTGCCTACCTAAGGGTGAACGACCGTGGCGGCCGAGTGATGATGTGCCCCCGGAAGTCCTCCAGGCCTATTACGAGGCAAACCGCGAACGCGTTGACCTCCAGGCGAAGGGTATTTACATTAACTTGCCTAATACTGATACGTTCCAGGGCAAGTCGTTTATGGCGGTTGGTAGCCGATTAATGTATGAGAACCGGCCAAACGTGCCGAATCATGAAATGCTGCTCTTGCACCTACAACGGGTGCTTGGCAAGGAGTGGTGGGAGGCAGAGACTGCCAAACCTATCGAACAGCAACACTTTATCCGGCGGTGCTTTAGTGAGGTCAGCGCCCATCCCTTCACAGCCGAGCAGGATTTGCGGCAAGAGACACCCGATTTGCGGTCGTTTTTACCCACCGGCAACCTCCAAGCTCTGATGAGTTTGGCATTTGACGTGTACTTGCTTGAGCACAAAGCGAGCTTACCCGATGACTGGCTACGCCGGCTGCGACACCGCGACCAGTATCAAGGCGTGAGGCATGAGATTGCCGTGGCCTCAATCTTTATTCGGATTGGTTGCCGACTCGAGTTTTACCCGGACGCGGGTGCCACGGTCAAACACCCGGAGTTTGCAGCCATACATGATGAGACCGCCAACAAGGTGGCGGTCGAGGTAAAAAGTCGGCACCGGCGGGGCGTTATCAATAGGCCCGGCCAGCCAGACCTAAAAAAGGCCGCGCTCGGTGACGTTGAACACCTATTTGACGCCGCCTTGGAGAAAGAGACTGACGGCCTGCCGTTTATGGTATTCATTGATGTGAACGCTCCCTCGGCCAAGGACCAGCCGACAGCGGAAACCCAGTGGTTTGCCGATATCAAACAGATGATCGAAGCTAAAGGCACAAACTCACCCGCGCACCCCGAACCCTACAATGCGCTCTGGGCTACCAACTATTCACCCCACTACGATGGCAACGATGTTACCTATAGCGGCGGCTACGCCGTCGTTGCTAATACTCATGTTCAGCATTCGATTAATGGTGGCTTGCAGGGCGAGTTCATGAATCGACTCATGCAGGCTGTCGCGAGCTATGGCTTTGTCCCAAAACTTTAAGCATAAGCGTGTTACATGAGATGTCTCGTACCCCCCGACTGGGACGGGGCTACGGGACGTTACCCGAACCGATTGAGCTTGCCCTTGACTAATTATTCCCCGGTTTTCGCTAGACGAGGCCCGGTAGGATTGCGCTAACGTAACGATTGAAGCTTGGGGCTTTGCCGTCCCCAATTAACTTGAGGATCATGCCATCGGTAATATGGGCAACGATCATCTCTACTTCGTCTGTATGCTTATCATATTTTTTGCCGACTAACTGGAGAATGTTTGATACTTCGGGTGCTGGATGCAAAAAGGTCGCTTCAGGTGAGATTGTAGCCAAGTCATAGCCTAAAGAGTCTTGGATGAACTTGAATGATAGCTTGCTGTCAATCGCTTCAAATAGACCAGGCATTGAAAGCATCCAGGCCTCGGTTTCCATCTCTGCATACGAAAATTGAACCCTGCCCTTGGGGTCGGCATCTTCTGACTGTTTTGCGGCGCTTTCTCGATACACCTCATTTAAGGATAGGTCTAGCTTGCCGCCGCTCAGTCGCAAATAGTCGCTTCCGTATAGATCTTTGAGCCCAACCACAACCTCAGAGCCCCTAAAGAGGAGCCCTTCGAGACGATCTTTTAGAGACGACAGAACACTACCGTCGCCAGGTGCAATGAAGATGTTGTAGTAATTGGAGGCAGAAGAGTTTGTACTAAAACTCCTAAGCGGTTTTCCTGCTCCGCTTGACTTGGACAATGCGATTATGTCTACGTATAAATCACCCAGCGGGATGCTTTGCTCAAGTAGAGCGCGTGTAAATATCGCTTCCGTTTGGCCCTCTACAAAGATGGCCGCTTTCACCGTTAGCTCTTTTCTAGATAATCAGACGAGAAAAGATCGAAATTACTTAGTCCAGTTAGGCGAAACTTGTCAAAGGCTTCCTTTTTGTTTGTGTAGTTTGCGGCCTTTACTTCCCCGTGAGCTCTGGAGAGTATATTCCATTTTTCTATGTCCACTCCGTTCATAAGCACTCTGCTATTCGTGGCCGCAATCAGCTGAACATTTGGTAGCGCCAGTTTTTCAAAAACAAGTTTTGACAGTCTGTTAGCTCGGTCATAATCTAGGCCTTCATCCAGGTCGTCAATTAAGACCAGGTTCTCGGCGCCCTTCTTTTTACTCCTGATGTACTCAACTAGAATTAGGAGCGAAAGTGCTCTCACCAAACCCGTTGAAAGTTCTATCTGGGCAATTGGGAGGTCTTGCCCCTCGGGTTTGACGTTGAGCATCTTTATGTCTAGCCCCAGGCCTAATTCTGGGTTTGTGGCCATTGAAACATTCTCGAGTTGATATCCGATATGATTCATATTGCTAATTACGTTTTTTACATCCGCATCATCTAGGTCAGCCAGCAACGGACCCGCCGCCTGAAGGCCGATGTTCCCCAGAAGTTGATCTGCTGACTCAGGAGTCTTTATCAAGTTAACTAAGTTGTTTGCATTAACATCTGCAAAACCGACTCGCAAGGTGTTTGAAGCCCAGTTGTTAAGACTAACAAAATAGGGGTATTCAAATTCGTCCGCTCGAGACTGCATAACAAGCTTATCGGCAGGAGGTTGAATGTCTTCATCCTGTTTAGATTTTTCACTGAATAGTTTCGTGCCTTGCTTGGTCCGAGTTAGCTTAACCGATCCTGACACTGAAAGCTTTTCCTCGACAATAGTTTTGTCGATAGCTACCTTTAATTTGTACATAATTTCCGTGCCGTCGCGTTCGAATGTCGCGTCCCAGCTACCGGGAGATAGAGTCCTTTTTCCGGTCAACATTTGAGAGAAGTTAGATATCAGATTAAGCAGGCGTGTCTTTCCTACCGCATTCATTCCGACAACGAGATTCTGATCTTGTAAGACTACCCCGCTAATAGACCAAGGATTGCGGCCAAGTTGGCGTAGGTCTTCTGAGTAATTAAATGCTTTGAGCTTCATATCGAGTAGAGTATACCAAAATACGCTAACTAAATCCTGCTCATGGGGCTTAATGGGCTAACATCCATTAGTCTCTGCGCGTTGATTCCGCGCCTAATAGGCATTCGTGTTGGTTAGTTATAATGAGTTACGGAATATACTTGGAGATCAATAAGGATGGATCCAACTCAAAAACAATTGGCTGAGCTTGCCGTACAGCTTGGAGAGGTGACCGTCAGGAATACGGCGGGGGCAATTTTAGATAAAGTTCGTGCGGCTAAAGTCAGAAAGAATGACAAAGAAACAATCAGTCAGCTTGAAGAAATAATAAGTAGCTTGATATCGGATAAAAACGATTTAGTTCAAATTGCTCAGACGTATGAACAAGAATTTGCAGCTCAGAGAATCTCAAAAGAAGACATTAATTATATTACTGAAAAATTTGTGCCTACTTTGCGAGAGCTACTGAAGAAGCTTCCTAACAGTGACAGCAGTACGGCAAATATGGAGCAAACTTTTGATGTCTTGAAGCCTATAATGTCGGTTGAAACGCTTACGATTCTTCAGCTGTTAGGATTCAATTTTAAACGAGGTATTGGTGAGCCCCTAACAGTACTCCTTCAGAAGTTTATTCTGTCGAAGGCACCTTCTGAACAGTCATCAGATCTGGAGTTGAGTAAGCTGATTGCTGCGCAGAACACCGAGTTCTTAAAGTTGGCGCAAGATAAAGAGTCCTCCAAAAGGTATCAGGTTCTAAATGGAAGTGCTGTTAAAAAATAGCTGCCTTGGATGGCCGATACGACCTAGCTGGGCCTTACTTAAGGCGGGTCCCTCTCAGATAGCCCAAACGATACGAAATGTCATCGGTAGTGAGCCGCCAATCGGTGCATTTGAGTGTTTTTTCGACCAGTTTCTTGAGTATGGCCCCTACGTGCATGTCCCAGGGGACTCCCCTGCGGCATTCGGCGTGCAGCCGCCAGTGGAGTTGAATAAGTTGCCCTGGATGATTAGCACGTAGAAAAGGTACCCAACGATTAACGCTAAGATGACATACCAAAAGATCTTCTTGGCCTGAGCGTTATTGTTATCGCGTATTTCCGCTCGTAGTTTCTCTAGTTCGTTCCGGTGCTTTTGTTCCACTTCTTCCAAAGTCTCGGCGCCCAGAATGTGAGAGTAGACGGCTTTATTTTCCTTGTCCACCCGGTCAACAATTTCAACAACAGGATTTTTTAGCTCAAGACCCGACAGCCCTGGAGCGTCCTTGTATTTGCTGTATGGCCTTCTAACTCCTATCAGTCCGCGGAATATGTAGGACTGTCCAGTCTTCAGCCTGCCGCGCATTTGTAAATCATGGTCCCAGATGACGTGGAACGACCCTGTTTTGTCACTTATGTAACATTCTGTACCGCTGCCGACTCCATCCCCATCAAATGTAGTCAAGTGCAAGTTGGTAGTGCCCATTAAGGCCACGGGCTTGCCAGGGATGGGGTTATTGCAAGCGGAGATGCTAATTATTGGAGTTTTGATTATCTTCGGCATTAACTCTATGCCCTATTTTAATGAGAGTGTACGTCTTATAGCACTGGCTAAGCAATTTATCGTATGCTCACCCGGATTTTCACTTATTGAGTTCTGAACTGAAGGCCGAATATGATAAGGTTAGAACCTCAAATTATGGCTCTGTTGAGGAAGAAACTGCCGCTATTGCGGGTATAAAAACACAATGGCTGGGGTGGCCGGATTCGAACCACTGGTTGAAGTGTTGACACTAGTGTACAAGATCTATACAATACTTGTTAGTATGAGGAGCAGAGGTTATGGCTACAAAGACACTCAATATCGCCCTCGATGAGAGGCTTATCAAGGACATAGACGAGGCTGTTAAAAGCGATATGGGTAGCCGGAGTGAGTATTTCCGCCGACTTGCGATGAAGGACTTGGAGCGTCGACGCGAGTGGAGGCAAGTGCTTGATGCAGCCAACGAAAAAGGCCGCAAGATGGGTATAACAAGCGAGCAGCAGGTATACGATATCATAGCGGAGTATAAGCGTGACAAACGCGGTAAGTAGTGCTCGTGTCGTAATAGATACAAATATTTTCGTCTCGTCTATTGTGTTTGGAGGTAAGCCGCGCCGCGTGTTGGATGCAGTGGCAGATGATACCATCACACTTGTTACGGCAGAGGAGTTAGTTACCGAAATTCGGCGCGTGATCTTAACTAAATTCCCGGATTTTTTACGAGATCTCAAGAAGGTAGAGAAGTTAATCGAGTCAGATGCAACCTGGGTAAAGCTGGGTTTACTTTCACTATCAGTAAGCCGAGATCCTGATGATGATAAATTTATTGAAGCCGCACTTATTGGAGATGCTAAATATATTGTGAGTGGAGATAGAGATTTACTGGATCTAGGGGCATACAAGGCGATTAGGTTTGTGACACCCGATGAGCTCCTGAAGCATTTCGCAAAATAGCGAGCCGCAGGCTCAATGGCTGGGGCGATTGGCTTCGAGCCAGAATAGTGAACAACGTAGGTTTTGCCTGATGCCCAATAGGGAATTAATTGCTTACAGTACGTTAAGGTATAGTCGCCGATTTCGCGGACGCGGAAAACGCCTCCTTTCGTAGGCGCTCCGGTCGGTGTGGATCTCGGAGGGTGCCTAAAGGAGGCGTGGCGGCCGCTAGGGGCGGCCGGTTGCGGTCAGGTGCCGATGGCGTGCACGGCCTGGGCGGCTTCGTCCCGGCCGGCGGCCAGGAGGTGGTGCTCCAGCTCCAGGCCGGTGTCGGCAAGGTAGCGCCGGCCAACCACGGTCCAGAGCAGGACCGCGTAGAGGGCCGGCAGCTGCTCGTGCAGCGCCTCGATCTGCCTCTGGGTCTCTCGCATGTCTTCGCCTTGAACCAGGGTGGCTTCGAGCGCGTAGATCTGCTGCCAGACTTCTGCGATGTCGGCACGGTCGCCGGCTTCGGTGCCGTCCAGGTCCCAGCGGTGGCCCCCGACGGGCTGATGGTTGTGGTCGAGCACTTCAGCGCTGACCTCAACGGAGTAGGCCCGCAGGTGGCTCTGCCCGGGATCAACACCGTCGATGGGCGGGAAGCCAGGGACAGCGGTGATGGTCTCGGTTGGAATGCTTGAATGGAGCAGTGCCCCGGCGGTCACGTGATGCGGCGTGTCTCCCGGACACACATCCGGCATCAGAGCAACCACCGTGAGCCCGTTAACGTCCCCGGTCTGGTAGGCCGCTACGTTGACGGTCATCGTACGCGAGTAATAGGGGCCATGATGCATGGCAAATCCTCTTCTCGTATCTAAATCGCGGATTTCCTACTCGTATATTATCGCATGTATTTGGTTTTTTGTCTATACTTCGGTGGTGCTTAGTATGCGTAGCAGCAAATCTTTGAGCTGGCCTTGTTCGGCCTCAGTTAGGCGGTCGAGCCGGTCGGAGCGATAGGCCACGATACCTTCAACCAGCTTATCGCGCAGCGCAACGCCCTCAGGCGTAAGCGCCACCATTTTTACCCGGCGATCGGTCGGACTTTCCTGGCGCTCGGTGTAGTGCTGCGAAAACAAGCGATCAATTATACCGGTGACGTTGGACGGATCGCAGTTAAGCAAGTTTGCAATGTCTTTCATAGGCATAGGCTGGCCCGGCTCGAGCGAGCACAGCGCATACAGCTGCACGACGGTTAAACCGTGCTCATCGGCAATCTTAATGAAGCCCTTCTTGGCCCGGAATGAGGCCTGCATAAACAGCCAGTACAGATTATCTTGTAAGCTCATGCTTTTCATGGTTTTATTATACTCCACATGTGCAATAGTTGACAACCTAAACTATTGAGGAATACAATGGTTTATATGAATAACATTTCTCATACAAACGACAAGGAGGTGAACATGCGGTCTCGGTGGCTCATTTTTGTGCTGGTGGCGATTGCCCAATTTATGGTTGTGCTTGATGCTGCCATTACCAACGTGGCACTGCCCACGATAAAAGCGCAGCTTGGTTTTACCGACAGCACCCTGCAATGGGTGGTGACGGCCTACGCATTAACGTTTGGCGGATTTCTACTGCTCGGCGGACGGGCGGCGGATTTGTTTGGCAGGCGGCGCACGCTGCTCGCCGGCATGGCGGCATTCACCGTGTTTTCGTTTTTGATCGGCGTTACCCATTCGGTTGTTCTGCTGATCAGTTTACGGGCACTGCAAGGAATGGCGGCGGCGTTCATGTCGCCTTCGGCGCTGTCGATTGTGCTGACCACGTTTCGCGACGGGCCGGCCAGAAACCGGGCGCTGGCGTTTTGGACACTCGTTGCCACCGCGGGTGCGGCCGTCGGGCTGTTGCTGGGCGGCGTGCTGACGCAATACGTGGGCTGGCGCTGGGACTTCTTTATTAACGTGCCGGTTGGGATCATTATGACGATTTTGATTTCACGGCTGGTGCCGGTACAAGCACGCAACGAAAATGCGTCCGGGCTGGACCTACCCGGGGCGGCGCTTATTACCAGCAGCCTGATGCTCATTGTGCTGGCGTTGAGCGAGGCGGCAAGCTGGGGCTGGACGAATATGAAAACACTCGGAGTGTTGGGCGTGGCCGCGGCACTGGCGCTCACGTTTGTGGCCAACGAAGCTCGGGCCAAACACCCGCTCGTACCGCTTAAGATCTTTAAGATTCGCAACGTGACAGGGGCGAATCTCATGATGGCGCCGATGTACGGCACGATGATGGGCCTGTTCTTTATCGTGACGCTCTATGCCCAAACGATTCTCAAGTTCTCGCCGGTCGCAACGGGACTCGCGTTTTTGCCCATGCCGGTGGTGCTCGCCGTCATGTCTTCTCGGATGCCAAAACTCGTGGCCAGGTATGGCTTTAAGCGGTTTTTGATCGCGGGACCGCTGCTCGTGGCAGTGGGGCTGTTGTTGCTATCACGGATGCCGGTGGGTGGAAGCTATATTTCGGCGCTCTTGCCGGCGCTGATCGTGATTCCGGCCGGTATTGGCATGACGTTTATGCCAATCATTGCGGCGGCGACGTCGGGCGTACCGGCTAACCACTCGGGGCTGGCATCTGGCCTAATTACCACTTCGCAACAGATGGGCGGAGCTGTGGGACTGGCCGTCTTGAGCGGAGTGGCGGCGTCGGTGACGACAGCGTCGGTTAGCTTGGGTTCGGCGCAGGCACTGGTACATGGATTTGACGAGGCCATGCTCGTGGCAGTGGGCTTTATGGTAGTGGCTGCGACCTTGGCTATAGCTGTGATCCGACAGCCGAAGCCGTCACTTAACCCTGAGCCTAAGATTGAGCAGCCACGGCGCCGGCGGCCGCTCGTGATTGATATCCGGCCGCTATAAGACGCGGGGTGCCAACCCCAGGTGCTGGTCGGTTTGGTAAAGCTCGACTATAATTGTCTCGTCTAACCGACGAACTAAGGGGTGAGTAGCGTTGACAATTGGACTAGATGTATTCGTTGACGAAGCCAGTGGCCACAGGTTCCTCACAATCGGCAGAGGAGCCTATTGTGAGGTCCTGGAAGTGTCGGGGCCTGATTTGGACCGGCACGCGCTCAAAGTAATACGAGACGACCTTTCGCCTTTGGTGACCTGCGCCGCCGAAGGGCATCTCTTGAATGAGCTCGGCGTGCTGGCTCGGATCAGCGAGCGCATAACCGGCATCCCGCGCTATCTTTGCGGCTTTCCAGGGGCTCCCGAACTTCATCTTGAGCTCATACCTGGGCTCAGCCTTGACAGGCTGCAGGTTGACGGGCGGCCGACAAGTGTCAGCTCGGTTCGTTCCGTTGGGATTCAGGTTGCCCTCACCCTGGCTGGGATGCATGGCTACGCCGTCATTCACGGCGATGTCAAACCCGCCAATGTGATGGTGGACCCGGACAGAAAGTGCATGGTCATCGACTTCGGCGCGAGCCTCGTCCACGGGAGCAGCGAGCTTCAGCGAATGCGGCGGGTACCACCATTGCGCCCCAGTGCAGCCAAGCGATTCTTGGGAACGCCGGCGTATGTTAGCCCCGAACATTTTCAGCGGATCGCGATTGGTCCGTGGTCTGATGTTTACTCGCTCGGCGCCATGTTGTATGAGCTGGCCTGCGGCCAAGTGGTGTTTCCGGGCGAGGATCCGGACGAAGTGTCAGCTCAGCATGTTAGTGAGCCACCGCGGCCCATTTCCGAGCTTGTGGGCCTACCGCACGGTATGGCCGGCGTCATCATGCAGTGCCTGGCAAAGAAATGCCAGGACCGGCCGCGGGCTATTGAGGTAGCGCGGGCACTGTCCGCAGTCTCCTCATCGTGATTGATGCCCGCAATGGCTATCCGGCGGAATAAACGGCCGGGTCAAGTGATTACTTGATCCGGCCGTTGGCATGTCCTTGCGTTTCGTTTCGTCGACTCTTTGCATTACACTTGGAGTTACGAGGGAGTGTACCGGTGGAGTTTGTTGGGGTATGGTTTCACAACCTGCGACCGAGAACGCGCGGGGCAGTGCGTTATGTCGCGGCCGCAGTATTTACGATTGCCTTTCTAGCTGGTTACCTGCTGACCTTTGGCGCCGGATTCCCCTACCTGGTGGGACTGTTCCCGGTCATTGTGTGTGCGGTACTGTTGTGTACCGGCTCCGGGCTGCTTTCGCTTGTACTTACCGTGGCATACATTAGCCGGTACGAAGCTAAACCGCAGAGCATGCTTGTGCATAGCTTGGCGTTGTTGTTTTTGGTTGTTGAAGGTTTGATCGTAATTTGGATCGCTGAGAGGCGCCGCAAGGCGCAGACCCAGTTAGCAGCGGCACTGCGGCAGCGCAGCCGCGAGCTTCAAGCACTGCAAAAAGCACACGGCAGACTGTCTCATGCCGCACGCAGCCAAGGCCAGTCGATAGAAGAGCTTAAGAAGTCGAATAAGGTCATGCTTGATACGCTCGAGCGGATTTTGGATACGCCCAGTTAGCAGGCCATTTCTTTATTTAGACGGCAAGAATCCCTGATATATTAAGGTTATGTTTCAAGCGCTGGGAATATTCTCGGGTCTACTGACTGCAATCAGCTATGTGCCGTACATCCGGGATATCGTGAAACGCGAGGCAGACGGTGCCGGCCTATCCTCGACCTGGCTGACCACCGGCCTGTATATCAGCAAAAGTGCTAAGCCGGCCAGAACGGCCTGGTTTATTTGGACGCTGGCCGCAACTATCGCGTTTTTCACTCAGCGGCAACTGGGCTCAAGTTCATCACTGTGGTTTACCGGCGCTGATGCCTGCGGTTGTGCTGTGGTTTTTCTATTGTCGCTGAAATACGGTTACGGCGGGTTTATGAAGCGCGATGTCTTCGGCCTTATTATCGTGGCCGCGAGTGTGGTGGCGTGGCGCGTCATGGATGCGCCGTTTTACGCGCTACTGCTGGCGATTGCGGCCGAGGCCGTGAGTGCTGCGCTAACCATTTGGAAGACCATTGAACACCCAAATAATGAGACGTACCCGGCCTGGATTCTGCAGTGTATTGCCGGCCTACTGGCCGTAGTGTCGGTGGGGACGCTGAATGCCTCGCAGGTTGCTTATGCGGGCTACGAGTTTTTGTTTACCGGCGCAATTATGGCCTCCATCTTCTTTGGCCGTTTGCACCGGTCGAAGTGGGCGAACGTGGAATAGATCGGAACCGGTTGTTGCGACAATGGCTACCCGAAGGTCAGACACAAGACCTGAATGCCCGGCTCAAGGAACTCAATTTCAAAGCGGCGGTCACGGATAGGGGCGGGCTGTCGGATGAGTTGGTAGGTTCGCTGGCGATCAGCCCGGCCTTGGCCGTCCGGGCTGATATCGCTACCATTGGCGCCGGCTAGCGGCTTGCCGTCAAGGGTGATGCGAAACGGTATCACGTCCCCGCGATTTAGCGGTCCCATGACCAGGTTAAGGTCTCTGGCGTGGAAACGGGTGACGAGGCGGCCGCCGCCGACCCCAATGCTCGCTTCTGGCGTTATGGTCCAGGAACCTGCCAGCGCCCATTCATTGCGCTCAAGACTGGGAGGGATGATATAGCGGTGCGGGCGATCTAGGGCCACTTCTTCCGGCGACGCGAAGCCGTTCGTGCGCTGGTACCCGAGGTAGTTTTCATACGAGCGTACATTATCAAAATCGGCCGGCACTTCAAGGCCCTCGGGGCGCACGGTAACCAGGTCATCTGGAACGTTGCTTGCAGCAGCTTCGAGCAATAGGCGTTGAATCATTCGCTCTGTTTCCTCATATCCGCCTTCGCCGTACCAGTGATGGCGGATGTGGCCTTTTTGATCTGCCAGATACAGCGCCGGCCAGTAGTGGTTGGCAAAAGCCTGCCAGACGGCGTAATCGTTATCGACCGCAATCGGCCACGTGACGCCCATGGCCTTGGCAGCAGCGCGCACGTTATCCAGGTCGTGCTCGAATGAAAATTCGGGCGTATGCACGCCTACGACAACAAGCCCAAGGCGCTCGTATTTTTGCCACCAGGCGCGCCGGTACGGCAGCGTGCGCAGCCAGTTGATACAGGTGTAGGTCCAGAAATCGGCCAGAACGAGGCGGGCGCGCAGGCCGTCCGGACTTAAGTCCTTAGAGTTAAGCCAGGCAGTGGCACCGGTGAATGGTGGCAAACGAGTCATAGCATAATCCTAGCGCAGCGGCTTAAAGGCTTTGCGCAGTTCGCTGGCAAATAACGTGGGCTCTTCCCAGGCCGCGAAGTGGCCGCCCTTGTTGACCTGATTGTAATACGTAACATTTGGATAGGCCTGCTCAACCCAGCTGCGCGGCGTTACCCAGATCTCGCCCGGAAAGGCGGTGAACGCAAACGGCAGCACGACCTTCGCCGGGGTTTTGCCGGCCGAGGCCTCGGCAGCCTGGGTGTTCTCCCAATACGAGCGGGCGGCTGAGGCGCCGGTGGCGGTGAGCCAATAGAGCGTAACGTTATCTAAGATGTGGTCGCGGGTAAGGTTGCCTGAGGGCTGGCGCTCGACGAAGGCGCGGGCAATTTTGTAGTAGGCGTCGGTGTCGTGGTCAAAGATCCAGGCCGCCAGCGCTATGGGCGAATCCAATAGCGCATAGCCTACGGTTTGGGGCCGCGTGTTTTGCTCAATGAAGTAGCCTTTGCCGCTCGTGTTGAAGGTTTTGATTTGCTCTAGGGCTGCCTTCTCCTCTTCGGTATCGGATGGAAATTGGCCGCCGCCCAAGGCTGGCACGAACAGGTTGGTATGGATACCGAGCAGGCCTTTGGGCGTCTGGCGGCCCATGGCATCCGTGACCGCAGCACCCACATCACCGCCTTGGGCGACATAGTGGGTGTAGCCGAGTCGGTACATGAGCTCGGCCCAGGCTGTGGCGATGCGGCCGACGTTCCAGCCGAGCTCGGTCGGAATGCTCGAAAAGCCATAGCCGGGTATTGAAGGCAACACGAGGTCGAAGGCGTCTTCGGCTTTGCCGCCGTGTTTTTCGGGTTCGGTGAGCGGGCCGATGGCCTCGAGCATCTCGATGATGGAGCCGGGCCAGCCGTGCGTCATGATGAGGGGAAGCGCATGCTTGTGTGGTGACTTAACGTGGATGAAGTGCACGTCGACGCCGTCGATGGTGGTTTTGAATTGCGACAGCGCATTTAGCTGGGCCTCGACACGGCGCCAGTCGTAATCGTCGGACCAATAACGGGCGACCTCCTGCATGGCAGCGAGCTGCACCCCTTGCTCGCGGTCAGCTACGAGCTCAACGGTGGGCCAGCGGGTAGCGGCGATGCGGGCGCGCAGGAGGTCCAGCATAGGTTGCGGCACATCGATTTTGAATTCTCTGATTTCGGTATTGTTTGCCATGCCTGTCCCCTCAATTATTTTCTTTAGCGTAGTCAAAAGCGGAGCACGAGTAATGGGGCGAAGTGCCAAACATCGGCAAATGCTTGGAGGATAGACCATTGTTCCATTACCCAGGTGAGCCCATGCTCGCTTTACGTTAAGGGGAGTGCAGCCATGGGATACATCACAGTGGACAAAGAGAATTCGACCGAGATTAAGCTATATTACGAGGATCATGGCAAGGGGCAGCCGGTGGTGTTGATTCATGGTTTTCCAATGAACGGCGAGGCCTGGGAAAAACAGAAGGTAGCCCTGCTTGCGGCCGGTTTTAGGACCATAACGTATGACCGCCGCGGGTTTGGCAGATCCGACAAGCCGGCCTTTGGCTACGATTATGATACTTTTGTGCGCGACCTGGAGAAGATTATGAACGAGCTAGATTTGCACGATGCGGTGCTGGTGGGACATTCCATGGGAACCGGAGAGGTCGTGCATTACCTGGGAACAAAGGGGTCGAAGCGAGTGGCGCGGGCGGTGTTGTTATCCGCGCTGCAGCCGTTTTTGCTTAAGACGGACGCCAATCCGGAAGGCGTGGACGGAAGCGTGTTTGACGGTACTAAGGAGCAGATTCTGGCGGACCGGCCGGCCTATATCGCTGCTTTTTTCCGTGATTTCTACAATTTGGATGAAAATTTGGGCACGCGCGTAAGCCAAGAGGTGGTCAATGCCAACTGGAACGTGGGCGTTGAGGCGTCCCCCAAGGGCACGCATGACTGCGTGGACGCGTGGCTAACAGATTTCCGGCCGGATTTGCCAAACATTGACGTGCCAGTGCTGATCATACATGGGGACGCCGACCGCATTTTGCCGTATGAAGTGACGGCGGCCAGACTACAGCCTCTTATTAAAGGCAGCCGGCTTGTCACACTGCACGGTGCGCCGCACGGTATTCCATGGACGTTTGCTTCTGACGTGAATCGCGAGATGCTGGGATTTTTGGCCGAACAGGCGCCGGCTGATGCACGGGCCGAACGGACGGCGCCGATGCGGACGCAGCCCGCGTTTGGCGAGAAGTTAGATAAGCAGGAAGATTAACGGGCGGGGCCCAAATAGTAGCCCCTGCGCAGTGAGGGCAAGAGTACAGAGCATTTGCGGCAGTGCTTGGTTCTTGCGCGCCCCGCATCGAACTGCTACTCATGGCGGGGAGAACAAGGAGTGCAATGGTTATGGGCGGCTGACGATTTTTATATATGGCCCCAGTCTCAATACAATTCATATATACTACTAAATAGATACCGGTTATGTTTTCAATGAGAGTGCATTTTTAGCTTGTGCAGGTAATGTTGTGCAGTTGACGCCCCATGAATGACCATTCCAGCTCTAACACTGGCCAGCCAATCCCCGGCCAGGCTTCCGCACCGTCGCCGCACCCAGGTGCGGTTTTGGTCGTGCCGCCTCAAGCGGCTGCGGTCGCGCAACCAGTAATCGGCCAGACTGCCACAGCGACAAACGCAGTCCCTGTTGCGCCAGCGGCAGGCCAGTTGGTACCTCCCGAGCCGAACCTGCCGCCTGCGCCGCCACCCCAACCGGTGATTGCGGTAGAAATAAAGAATCTGCATAAGAATTTCGGAACAAATACGGCTGTGAACGATCTTTCACTCAACATATTTCAGGGTGAGGTGTGTGGTCTTTTGGGGCCAAACGGTTCAGGTAAGACCACGATTTTGAACATGATCAGTGGTCTAAGCGCTCCATCGAGCGGCGAAGTTACGGTTATGGGCCAAAACATAACACGGAATCCGCGGTTGGTTCGAAGTGTTTTAGGTTTCATACCACAAGAAACCGCGCTGTATGAAGAGTTATCGGCGTGGAGGAACATGGACTTTCATGCGGATTTATTCAGTATTCCGCGCAATGAAAAGGCTCAGAGGATTACAGATTTACTGCAACTCGTCCAGTTACTTGACCATAAAGACAGTATTGTGAGGACTTTTTCCGGTGGCATGAAACGGCGGCTCGCGATCGCCCGCTCATTGTTGCATGACCCTAAACTTATCTATCTCGACGAGCCGTCTCTCGGAGTTGATGTGCAGGCGAGAAGAGTTATATGGGATTACATTCTTGCACTTCGAAGCCAAGGCAAGACCATCCTCATTACCACCAACTACTTAGAAGAAGCAGAAGCCCTGTGCGACCGCTTGGCAATAATTGACCGCGGCCGTCTCATTACCCTAGATACCATGGCGCGCCTGAAAGCACTCTACGGCGGCAGTGTATTAGACATTGATACGGTCGACCCAAAATTAGCTATGAGCGCCTTGGGGCGACTCATGGCCACCATTACGATCGAGCAAAATGGGACCATGCTGAGGATATCTACCAAAGGCCGAGACGATTTGGTGGCTTTAATTATTAACATAGTCTCGAGACAGGGCGGGATTCGCAGGATTTCAATGCGCGGGTCAAACCTCGATGACATATTCTTAAAGTTAACAGGTAATGCCCTGCGTGATTAACGTAGTGAGAGCTGTGCATGCCAATACTTGAAGATAATTTAAGAATTATGTGGGCATGCGCAAAAAAAGACCTTTTTACAAGTTTTACGGAACGGATCTTCTTAATTACGTTATTTGTGATTCCGCTTCAATATCTGTTCCTCTTTATCATTTTCGTGCTGCCCTCGGACCATGCCCCGACCGCGGTAGTTATGCTTGACCGCAGCCACCACGCCCGACAGCTGTACCAAGCCATGGAGCACGCAAATTCTTTCAAATTAGTGCAGACGAGCGCGCCGGAGGCGAATCGATTACTGGCGGCGGGCAAAATCGTAGCAGTCGTTACCATTCCACAGCAGTTTGATGCGAGCGTTGATACCCACAAGCCCATTGCGATACCGGTTCAAATAAACAACCTTAATACGGACTTTACGGACGATATACGGCGCGCCATCCCGACGTCAATTACCCTGTTTTATGCTCAAGCGGAACCTGCAGCCGTCACTGTTGTGCCCAGTGAGAAGGATTGGTATGCCCATGACACGGGTTATATTTCATATATCGGAGTGTCAATTCTGGTTTTGGCAATCGCGTTGAGCGGCGCCATCCAAAGCGGTACTTCGTGGGCCAGAGAGTGGGAGCTCGGCACAATGAAGGAACTGCTCCTTTCGCCGGCGTCGCGTTGGTCGATCATTGCAGGAAAGCTGATAGGAGCATTCTTTCTGGCTCTCGCATCTGCGTGTGTTGTCATGCTTGCGTTAATCTTTCCGCTGCATTCTCCACCCATACATATTGGTGAGATGCTCTTATATATTGTGCTGACGCTGTTAATATTTTGTTCGCTCGGTACTCTCATTGGAACGATTGTCAGGCAGCGGCGGCTCGTTACGACGGTCGTGCTGGGGTCATCGTTGTTTATCTTTTTTGTGAGCGGACCCTTGGGTCCGCCATCGTTTAGTACGCCGGTCATAGACTTCATCTCAAGATTCTCCCCGCTTGCGTACGCCATTGCCGGCGAGCAACATGCGTTTCACAATTTCAGTACGAATACAGCCGGCGGCTATAACGCAGTCATCTTGGTATTGTTTGCAATAGCGTTTATCTGCAGCGCAATTTATGTTTTGCATAAGCGAGTTGCAGCCTAATGGTCACGAATAGAGACGTAGAAATTGCCATCCGACCAATCTGGGCCATATGCCGCAATACCTTGAGTGTCTGGCTGCGCAACCGGGCCTTAATCGCAGCTTCGTTACTCCCTCCGGTAGCGTTTTTGGCGGCTGGTTTTTTAGCCGCTGCGTCGGTCTCCCATAGCTGGGTGGCCTTAGTCAATCTTGACCAAGGTTACCAAGGAGAACGTCTAGCTCAAGCCATTCACCAGTCAGATGTATTTCGCGTGATCGATGCAAATCAGGCGCAGGCGGATACCTTGATCCATGGTCTTAAGGTAGCGGCCGTTATTACCATTCCGGCTGATTTCACCGATAATTTTTATAAGCATGTTAGGACACCGGTGACGTTTGAAGTTAATAACCTAAATTTAGATTTTACGAATGACATTAGACGCTCGGTACCAACTGCGATTACCCAGTTTTACAAAACCCAAGGCGCCATGGACCCGATACAGGTGTCGATGCAAGAGCAAGACTTGCGGCGGCAAGATATCCAGTTGTATCAGTATGAGGTTGTGCCAATATTGCTACTCATGGTACTTATTGCAGGGCTTGTGAATACCGCCGTTAGCACGGCTCGGGAGTATGAATCAAGAACTATTAAGGAAATACTCGTCGCGCCAGTTAGTGACGTGCAAATAGCGTTAGGCATCGTACTGGCAGGTTTAATCATCGGGGTTGGCTCAGGCTTATTGGTGGCGTTTATCTGTATATTATTTAAATGGCTAAGCTTGCCGGCATGGAATTATTCACTCATAGCGCTCATGGTTCTCTTTTTTACCGCCCTACTGGCGTCGACCACCGGACTCATGGTCGGCGTAGGCCTTAAAAGAATTCAGGCGGCTCACGCTTTTTCGACGAATACCGCCCTACCATTATTTTTTCTGGCCGGAGGCGTTGGGGTTCTCGCCTTTGAGCCCCAGTGGCTGCAAACTATTGCGGCCTTCGTGCCGTTGTCATACGCGAATCACGCGCTGCAAATGGCAGTTTTCTATTCATCTTCCGACCAACTCGCGCGTGATCTCGCAGTACTCCTAGGAGTAAATCTGGCTGCAGCTATGTTTGCCTTGATGCTGTTAAAGAAATCCAGGTCACGTGTCATGTAAGGATTACGGCGAAGACTATGCGTAACGGTCGATTACTGCAGCCGCCAGTCGCATTTCTTCTTGGGTGCCAATTGCAATTCTGACAAAATTCATTCCTAACCCGGCATTTCTACCATCACCACCATGACGGACTACAAAGTTGTCATCAGTTAAATGGTGTGCAAAATCAGTTGCCAATTTTGTGCTGGGAAATTTAATTAAAGCTGCATTGATCAGACTCGGAAGCACCTCATGGCCTTTGCTTTTAAGAAAGGCCGTGAACTCATCGCGCGTTTGTCTTACTTCATCGATGGCTGCTTTAAAGTATGGCTCGTGATCCAAAGCCGCTAGTGCTGCCCCGACCGATAGATAGGATACACTGGAGAGCTGTGATTTCCGCTTAATTTTATCGATTATGTGGGGGCTGGCTATAACGTATCCAATACGGTTTCCGGCCATACCGAAACCTTTTGAAAAGCTGCGCAAAATGACTAAGTGATGGTTTTCAGATAGCTCACTCATCACAGATAGATCCGGCGCAAAACTCTCATATACTTCGTCTACGACGACGATTGCATGTGGGTTATGTTTAATCAATTCCACTACTTTATCTTTCGGTGTAAATCCAAATGGATTGTTGGGGTTAGCAAGATAAATTAGTGTCGCATCGTCAATACTGGCAGAGCTTATTACATATTCACCGTGGTGCAGCGCACTGACCGGATGGATGGTAGCGCCAAAATCCGCGGCGTTCTGATAGCCAATATATGTCGGTGTGAAATAGTACGTGCTAGCACCATATGCCAAAGCTAACATCTGGATTGCTTCGTCGGCCCCAGCGGTCAGGTAAATCATATTGCTGGGTACATTGCACCTTTCGGCGAGCCGGTCAATTAAGACCTGGGGCTGCGGTCGGTAGGTGTTGGCATCTTTTGAGAAATCACGGAGCCCGTCATAGATGAAACCCGGTAGCGGGACATTTAAGACTGTGTAGTACAAAGAGATTTTTTTGGTTTCATCCATACCGAGATTGTAGCATTTGTAATGCCTATATGAACCTGCGACCTCGCGAGATAACCTGAAATTGCGAAAGGCGCATGATGTTCATTATGCCGCCGTAGACGCAGAAACCCGCCGACCGCGCGGCCGCGGGCCTCTGCGGTTGGCGGGTGGTGGGCACCGGCCAGTTTCGTTGTTTAACCCTCACTGCCGGGGGTCGTCTGCGCCGGTGTCTCCCTGGCCGGCACATCGATGGAGACTTCTTGAATGTGGATGCCGGGAATCGGCGCGTCCTGGCTGCCGTCAAGCAACAGGACGATGTCGTCTGGGCTGATGGTCGCGATTGTGCCTTTGTAGACGGACTGCCTGGGCCCGTTCAGTGAAACTACGCCCAGCGGCACACAGATCAACATCGTTGACGCCGCGGCGTCCTGCACTGAGGCTTCAACCACCCGTATGTGCCGGGCGCCTCCGCGCTTCATGTTGAGCTCATCGTCTACGATCTCGACGATGAACCAATTGCCGCTGCGGGAGACGAACTTCAGCCTGGTTCCGGCAACCAGCTGCTGGTACGGAAGGCCAATCGTTTTCACAAACACGTGCCGCTCCCTCTTGGGTCGCATTTGAGGTACAGTTTTGTTATATTAACATTTTTTGTGATAGTTGCAAGGCCAATCATGTGACTGAGCCGTAAATGCTTATGCTAAACTTAAGGGGAAGTGAGGGGTGGCGGTTATCCGGCGAATACGATTGGTTAAACAACCTTATCTTGGGTATGTGCAGGCAGCACTGGTTGTTTTTGTCGTGGTGCTATTGGGCTATTTTGTGGTGCGTTCGCACGCTTCGACGCTGGTGGGCGATTTGAACAACGACGGGGTGGTGAACGTATTTGACCTGTCGATCATGCTCAGCGACTGGGGCACGAACAATGCAATTGCAGATCTGAATGGTGATGGTGTTGTGAATGTGTTTGATTTGTCGATACTCTTATCGCACTGGGGCGATACCGGGACGCTGACGAGTATTAGCATTGACGGTACGAGCAGCGGCCAGGTGTTTGACGGGATTGGCGCGATTTCTGGCGGCGGGGGCAATTCGCGTTATATCAGCGATTATCCAACGAGTCAGCAGTCGCAAATGATGAACCTCATGTTTAAGCCAGATTATGGTGCATCGCTGCAGATTTTGAAGGTGGAGATTGGCGGCGATACCAACTCGACGGACGGGGCTGAATCCAGCGTTGAACATACGCAAGGTACTATTAACTGCAATGCCGGGTATGAGTGGCAAATGATGCAAGCCGCCAAGGCGCTGAATCCCAATATTAAGCTGTACGGCCTGGCATGGGGCGCACCTGGGTGGATCCCCAGCCATACCTTTAATTCGTCCGGCACCATTAGTTACTTGATCGATTGGCTCAATTGCGCCAAGCAAAAAGGGTTGACCATAGATTACCTAGGCGGGCAGAACGAGAAGGCGTATAGCGATAGTTGGTACGAGAGCTTACGCACGGCGCTGAATGCGGCCGGCTTTACTTCGACGCAAATTGTGGCCGCGGACCAGTTTGGGGGCAATGGATCGAGCGGAGCGGCAGCCTTTAGCGTAGCGAACGATATGGCGTCTGATTCGACGCTGAAGAGTGACATTGGGGTCGTGGGCGCGCACGACGTGTGTGATTATCCCACGGACGGGCTTGAGTGCTACAGCACGGCGACGGCCGAGGGCTTGGGCGTGCCTCTGTGGATTAGCGAAGCCGGGCATATGGACGGTAATACCGGTGCGGCTGACATTGCCCGCACCTTTAACCGCGGCTACCAGGACGCAGGGCTGACCGGCTACATTCAGTGGCCGCTGCTCGACGCTATGCCGCCCGGCATGCCGCATGAGAATTACGGCCTTATTACGGCCGATGAGCCGTGGAGCGGTTACTTTACGGCTAACCACCAGATTTGGGCGTTTGCCCACACCACGCAGTTTACGGAGCCGGGGTGGTATTACGTGGATTCAGGCACCGGCTTTTTGGGCGGCGACCGCACGAACGGCAGTTATGTCACGTATAAGTCCCCGGATAATTCGGATTGGAGTATGGTGGCGGAAACGTCCACGGCTACGCAGGACCAGACGATTAGTGCCAATATCACCGGGGGCTTGAGCACCGGCATGGTGCACGTATGGGCGAGCAACCTAAATTCGACCGATCCTAATCAATGGTTCCAACAACAAGCCGACATAACGCCCGCCGGCGGATCGTTTACCTATACGTTGCAGCCGGGTTACATCTACACGTTTACTACGACTACGGGACAGAGCAAGGGCAGTGCCGGCACGATACCGGCAGCGGGCACGCTTAAGCTCCCCTACTCTGACACGCTTTCCAGTATGGATAGCTCAAATGAAGCCAAGTACCTGGCCACGATGAGCGGCGCGTTTGAAGGCGCTGCTTGCGCCGGCGGGGTGTCCGGTACCTGTTTGCAGCAAAACGTTCCGACCGATCCGATTGACTGGAACTCAACGTCGCCGCCGTATGCGATTATTGGCGATAACACCTGGCAGGATTACACAGTGAGTACGAGCATTTTATTCAAGAATGCCGGCTCGTCGGCCGGCGTGATTGGGCGGTTTGGCGACCAGGCCGGCAGTGTTACAAACTTTAACGGTTATTTGCTGCAAGTGAACGATACTGGTACGTGGAACATCTATAAGAACAATAACGGTGGGTCACCCACTTCACTTGCTTCCGGCACCGTGACGGCGCTGGGGACGAATAGCTGGCATACGGTGTCACTCGCACTTTCCGGTTCGAGTCTCACGGCCTCGATTGACGGGCACGTGGTGGGGAGTGCTAGCGACAGCTCGTACGCCTACGGGCCGGCCGGGATTGATGCCGGTATGTTTGCCAATGCTTGGCCGATTGTGCAGTACCGCAACTTTTCGGTGACCGGCAGCAATGCGGCTGGGTTTGTGGGGCCGGTGTATGCCGGCCAAATCGATAAGTGCCTCGATAATTACCAGGGCGCAGCCACGAACGGCAACAAAACCGATCTGTATTCATGTAATTACACCGATGCCCAGCGCTGGCAGATTATGAGCGACGGAACGCTTAGGACACCGGCGGGCAAATGCATGGAGATTGTAGGATCCGGCACGGCAGACGGGAGTTTAATTGACATTAATACCTGCACCGGCGGCGCCAATCGGGTGTGGCAGTCGGTGAATGATACGCTGGTAAACCCGGCCACGGGCAAGTGTCTGGACGATCCCAGTAGTTCGACCACGAACGGTACCCAGCTCGATATCGCGACCTGTGATGGGTCGGTTGGGCAATATTGGACGCTGCCGCAATAGGCCTATGAAGGCCGATTAACACCTATAACATGCGATCGCCCCGCCCACCAGTTCGGCGAGCAAGGTGTTCGCATGATCTGGCGGGCGGGGCATTGGTTGTGGGGGCCGGTCATGTAAGTTTTTCAGCCGGGAAGCTCCACCTGCATCTCCTCAATCTCGAAGTACGGTGGCAGCTGTGCCCCATCGTAGACATCTGTGAGAAGGAAGATGGTGTCCCCCACACTAATGGTCGGCATGGCGGCACAGTAGGCGTAAGCCATCGTTGGTACATAGGTACCGGTGGGGACGCAGAGCAGGTGGGTCGGCTGCATCGAGTCGGCCGACCGGTGAGGCGCCTCAAGCACTTTCACCTGGCGGGCGCTGCCGTAGCTTCGGTTCATGAACCCACCGAAGATCTCGACGACGATCCGATCGCCCTGGGTGGTCCGAAAGGTCAGAAACGTCCCCAAGGGCAGGGCGTGATAGTTGATTGGGCCGTTCTCGGACACGGACAAATCCTCTCGATGTGGACGGTACAACTGTTGTATATTATATCATATATATATAAATATTGCAATAATAGTGGCCCGGGACTTGCAAAGACGGCGCCTGATACAATGCTGCCATGGCCCAAATACCGAAAAGTCAGATCGCGGAGTTTCGCGCGTCCACGCCTAGTGTGATGAAGTTGCGCCTGGAGGAGCTGGAGGTGACGCAATACTTTGGCGTAATTTTTTCGCAGCGGGCAATTCCTACCATGACCAAGCAGGATATGACCGGGTTTTTGAGCTTTCGGCAGAATAAGCGCTGGCGGGAGATTAGCCGTGAAGATGTGACGGCGGATATGCCGAGGCTGCGCAAAGCGATAGCCTGTCTGGTCGACGAGTCGCGGCCGATTAGCGCGCGAATGGACCAGCTTGAACCCGGGCGCGGGGAACTGGCAGTGCCACATCTGGGCAAGGCCAAGTTGACACCAATATTACTCGTGAGCCACCCGAAGCAGTATGGCGTATGGAATGATTACTCGGAACGGGCGCTGCAGGGAATGGGCGTGTTTCCGGAGTTTGCGGCTCATTGGCATCTTGGCGAACAATACACGGCCGTCAACCAGGTGTTGGCCGGGGTGGCGGCCGAATACAACGTGAGCTTGTGGTGGCTGGATGTTATTTTGGAGCGAATCGCGCGGCTCGTGCGATAGACGAGGTCGTTGTAGGCTTTGGCCAATATGTTGACTGGATGTATGTGTGTTACTGGCCCAACAGTAACGACCGCAGGGTCTCCAGATCACCGCGGATGCGAGCTTCGGCGACGGCTTCGATCACCGGCCGGGCGAGGTTAAAGACGGCTTTCGAGAACATGAGGTGTGCGTTGCAAACTAAGCGACAGCGATCGCCATCGATTTCGATGATGTTGTACTTGGTCAGAAATGATACCAAACCGGTTTGGCTTTCCAGCACAATTAAGTGCGACGGAACGAATTCCCTGACCGTAATTTCGGACCGATTGACCCGGCCTAGCATGTGGGTCTCGGTTATAAACATCAGGCCGGGGTGCATTCATTCGGTAGTTGATACGTATACCATGTCATGAGCCCAATCTGGGAAGCGGCCCAAATCTGACATGGCGTCGAATACCACCTGCGCCGAACATGGAAACTCAACTGCGATGGAAAGCTGATAGATCACCTCGTTAATGTAATGGATTGGGGCGTGATGGTACAACGGCAAGGCTTTGCGCATGCGTTAGGAAACCGGGATTATGATTTATAAAGACTTGCGTCAGTGTTTCTGGACGGACCACGTGCGGTCCGCCCAGAAACATCTGGCTTATGCTGCAACCAGCTCCTCTCTGGTCGCAGAAGTGGTGTAGCGCAGCTTGACACGGCGTCTGAGAGCGGCGGTTTTGCGCCGGTCGATGTTGTCGCCGGGGCGGCGCAACAGGGTGGCGGTAGCGGCGGCAACTCCGTCAACGCCAGCATCCAAGGTGTCGCTGCCATGCATGAGTGCCTGAGTACACGCGGCATCGAACGCGTCGCCGGCTCCGCGCCGGGACAGGATCCGCCATTTACGCGGCGGATCACAGGCGAGGTGCCAGAGGCGGCAGATACCGCTTGAGACCTCGCACATTATTGTTCCGTCGGGTCCAAGCGTAAAAGCCGCGATACCGGCCTCGGGTAGGAATCCGGCGGCGGTCTTGAGTAGGTCCAGATAGCTTGTGGTATCTACACCAGGAGCCGCCCGGAGCAACTCACGCCGGTTAAGCTTTATAACCCTAGCCAGCGGGACCGCTGGCATGACGAATTCGGGCGGCCCATCCAAAAACACCTGGGCACCCAGACGGACCGCGCATTCAGCCAGGCGAACGTAGGCGGCTGCATCGAGACCTTGCGGCAGGCTGCCCGACAGGATGGCCCAGTCCCCGGGATGGATGGTATCCGTTGCCAGATCGCAGATCTGCTGGACGTACCAATCCCGGTCGAGGTGATCCAGGCTGAAACCGTGACGCGTGAGCTTTGGGTGGTCGTACGTCTCGTCAGCTCTATATGTGAGGACGCGGGTCAGGCCAGGCACCGGCACGAATAGGGCCTCAATGCCGCGTGAGGTCAGCGCGTCGGTGAAGAAGGACAAGTCGGGCTCGCCCACCAGGCCGATGGCTTTGGCACCGGCTCCGAACGTCAGGGCGGCATTGACTCCGCCGCCGGCTGGCACCAGGAGGTTCGGTGGAACCAGCTCATCCAAAGCCGTGTTCGGCGTAAAGCTTACCGCGCTTGGTTCGAAGGGCCGCATCATTGGCTTGCCCCCTCTCTCATTGTCGAAGAACCTTATGGACCGCATAAGCGCGGCTTTATCGTGAGCCTGGCAGTTGAATATGTCAATGTTTATAAATATTGGGTGGTCTTATTAGGATTTCGTGGGTGGTTTGGCCAATGCGATTGCAGAGTGGCCCACCCAGCTTGTAAAAAATGCTATACTGAGCTGTCGCTTTTGATCTCCAAAAAGCCGACAAAAACCAGCACCCCCAGTTCACCTACAGGTAAGGAATGCCCATGTCGCGACGTTCCAGATACACAAACCAAGACCGGCGGCGGGCCAAGCGAGGTCTGCCCCCGCTTGGCGGACAAAGATCTCACGAAGTCGTGCCGGAAGCTGAGGCGACTGTGGACGAGGCACCGGCTGTGCCTGAGGCCTATGCCGAGGCTGTACCGACTCTCGAACAGCGCTTGGTTGCGGCCCGGCAGGTGCTCGAAGCCGAAGACCTTGTTTTCTACGTCTACGGCGACGCCGAACGGCTCCTGGGGCTTGGTCTGGTCGGTGTTTTCGTGACGCAGGGTTACACGCTAGCAGAGGCCGAACGGGCGACCATCGTCCTCGAGAGGATGGCGAAAAATCCTGCGGCCGCCCGGACGAGTGGACAATCTGGGTTCGCTAACTCCGCTCGCGGCCGGCGCAGGTGGATCGACAGAGCCAATCGGCGCCTGCATGCCGCCCGGCAAACATACGCCGCGTTCGCCGGCGAGTTTGCGGTCGATGACAAGCTGCTGGCCCGCTACATCGAGGGTCCTGACCTGAACACCCAGTCGAGCGCGGGGCACATCGTCGAGGTGCTGAAGGCTATCGACCGCGTCAACGCCATAGCGCGCCTCGATCCTGTTCAGTAACCGGTGGCGCAGGTGAATGCTCCCCCGGGCCCGGGCGTTTCGCACCGGGCCCGGGGAAACCTGGACTTTCGTTATTATCCGTTAAAGACCGAAGACGTTGACGCGGGTTGGTATAAAGAAATGCATTGATATTTGAGTGAGCTAGCTTCAATCTAAGTATTCCTGTTTAGCACCCGGTTTACGTTCCTACGAAATAAGGCGGTTTTTGGATGAGGCTGACGGCGGCCAGAGGCTATGAAACAGTTTTGACCCAGGAGTCGTATAGCCGCTGGGACAATGACTTGGGTCGTCCGATTGGATCGATCTTAATTGTAATGAGGCCGGAACGGTTTGCACCCACAATGTCGTTGATGATGCGGTCTCCTATCATAGCTACTTCGTTTGGGTGACAACCTGTGGTTTTAATAAGTCGATTGAAGTATCGCTTCAGGGGTTTGCGTGAGAATAGCGTTGCCGGAACAATGGTTGCGTCTAACGATACTGCCAGGCTCGAGATATCGTGGAGTGTGTTACTGGCCAATACGAGTTTAAAGCCGGCTCTTCTTAGTGCCGCGAGATATTCCACATATTCGGGATTTATTTGTCGCGTCCTGCCGGGCGCGAGCGTATGGTCAAGATCGAAAGCGAGCACTTTAACGCCTCGTGATTGTAGCTTCTTCACTGGCAAATGCATCAAGTCGGCCAGGAAATCGGGATAAAGCATGAGGATTAGTCTTCGCATTGGCATTACGTTGATTGCATAGTATAGCGGGGACAGTGTGAACACAGTTAATATCGCATACATTCGCGTCTTGAGCATCGTTGCATTTGTGCTGTTCTTGGCGGTTTTTGCGGTGGGCCTGCATCTTGCGATTAAGAATCTTGGTCTGGTGGCATTGTATGTCGTCGCCTTGGCGGTCGGGCCGGTTGGCGGGTGGCTGATGCTCGCAAAGCGCGGCCTGGCATGGGCGATCGGTGTGATTCTCATTTCAGTCGCAGCACTATTGTTTGTCGTGGCGACTTGGGTGTTTTTGACAAAACCCGGGAATGCGGCGAGGTTCTTGCTACTTGCTGGACTGGTCGTGGTCTATATTGCGCTGGTCGGGGTGATTGCACGCAAGTATTGGCAAGTCAGGCGTCGCCGCTCGCGTGGCCTGACAGCGCCGGCGGTAGCGGCGCCGCTGCACAAGGCCGTGCTGATTATTAACCCAAAATCCGGGGATGGTCGGGCTGTAAAGGCGCATATCGCTGAGAGAGCCCGTGCCATGGGTATATCCGTTGCGATGATGGGGCGCGGCCAGGATATGGTTGCGCTTGCCCGAGCCGCCGTGGAGCAAGACGTGGAGCTACTCGGTGTGTCTGGCGGAGACGGCAGCTTGGGGGCGGTGGCCGGGGTGGCGATTGAGCATAACGTCCCGTTAGTGGTTTTGCCCGGCGGCACGCGGTGTCATTTTGCTCGCGATATTGGTATGGATCCTGCCCGAATCGCGGATGCGCTGGAGGCTTTCCGGGGTGTTGAGCGTCGAGTGGATGTGGGCAAGATAAGCGACCGCGTTTTTCTTAATAACGCGTCCTTCGGCCTGTATGCCGAGACTATTAGCATGCCGGAATATCGTGACCATAAGTTGGACACAACGCTAAAAGTAGCCCGCGAGTTAATTTCGGCAGATGAACCATATTATCCGATTAAGTTTCACGACAGTCAGGGACGCGAGTGGGATCGTGCCGCCCAGGTGCTGGTTGGCGTTAACCGTTACGAAACCACACATTTGGGAGAACTTGGAGAACGGAAACTGCTTGACGAAGGTGTTTTGCAAGTAATTGCGATGCAAGCCATGAATGAACAAATGTTACGACACTTGGCGCGTAACGTTCGCATCGATTCGGACTCGATCGGGCCAGTTAGGCAATGGACCACGCAAGCTTTTACTGTCTCACACCCTAGCGGCCAGGTGCGTGTGGGTGTGGATGGAGAAAGCCTCGTTATGGCGTCACCGGTCCAGATGAAGATATTGCCTGGAGGCCTTACGGTGTTGGTCCCGCCGGAGGGTGTTCGATCGAGGCCGATTAGGCCTTTGTCGATCAAGGGGGCAAGGACTTTACTTGGCTTGGGCCTGGGCAAAAACGCCTAGTTTTTAGGCTAGTTTGTGTAGGATCTACCATAGCGGCCATTTCGACGGTAGGTTTAGCATTTCGCTAAGGACATACGATTTGGCCTGCCAAAGGAGGTGTAAGGATGCTGCAGCGACTTCCAGGGATTCGAACTTTAACCGGGTATAAATTGCCTTGGCTGAGTCAAGACCTTGTGGCCGGGATTGTCCTTACGACACTACTGGTGCCACAGGGCATGGCATACGCTGAACTCGCCGGGTTGCCGGTGATAACGGGTCTGTATACCACGGTTCTTTGCTTGGTCGGGTATGCGATATTTGGCCCGTCACGAATTCTGGTGCTTGGCCCGGACTCGTCGCTGGGTCCAATGATTGCGGCTACGATCCTGCCGATAGTTGGAGCGGATGGAAATCCGGAAAAAGCTGTGGCGCTTGCTTCGATGCTGGCGGTCATTACCGGCGTTATCATGATCGTCTCTGGGGTGGCGAAGCTCGGGTTTGTGGCCGATCTTTTATCCAAGCCGACGCAGATTGGCTACATGAACGGACTGGCGCTGACGATTTTGGTAGGCCAATTGCCGAAACTGTTTGGATTTTCTGTGAGTGCGACCGGACTCCTGGGGGAAGTCGGCGCGTTTATTCATGGAATTTCAGCCGGTGAGGCTGTTGCGGCCGCAGTCGCGATTGGCCTCACGAGTCTAGCGCTGATCATCGTGCTTGGACGCTGGCTGCCAAGGATTCCCGGTGTACTTATGGCAGTGGTATTTGCGATTGGAGCGTCGGCCGTGTTTAATTTGGCCAGTCACGGCGTGTCGCTGGTTGGAACCTTGCCGAAAGGATTTCCACCCTTCACGCTTCCGGCTGTCAGCGACCTGCCTTTGCTGATTGCCGGCGCAATCGGTATAGCGCTGGTGGCACTTACCGATACTATCTCAACAGCTTCAGCATTTGCAGCTCGGAGCGGCCAGGAGCTTGACGGTAACGGCGAGATGATCGGGATTGGCGCGGCCAACGTAGCGGCCGGCTTCTTTCAGGGGTTCCCGGTTAGCACAAGCGGGTCGCGGACAGCCGTAGCGGAGCAGGCGGGGGCAAAAACTCAGGTGACCGGCCTGGTAGGTGCCGCTGCAATAGTATTGATGCTCTTATTTGTGCCCGGTCTGCTGCGCAATCTGCCGCAGCCCACGCTGGCGGCGGTGGTAATAGCGGCTTCTGTATCTTTGGCAGACATTCCAGGGGTGGTCCGGCTATGGCGGCAGCGTCGTACGGAGTTTTTAATTTGTATGGCAGCCTTTTTTGGTGTGGCATTTTTCGGGGTGCTGCAAGGAATTGCGGTGGCGGTGGCGCTATCGATTGGGAATATTTTTCGGCGAGCCTGGTGGCCGTATCAGACGACCCTCGGTATGGTTCCCAAACTGCGGGGGTACCATGACCGCCAGAGCTATCCTAAGGCACTCGTAATGCCCGGGCTCGTGATCTTTCGGTTTGACGGGCCGCTGTTTTTCGCGAACGCCCGGACTTTTCGCGACCAGATTCGACGATATGCCTCGGCTAAGCCCAAGCCCCGCTGGATTCTGATTGCGGCGCAGCCGATGACGGATATCGATACGTCGGCCGCGGATATGCTAGATGACCTTGACGTGACGCTGAATAAGCGCGGCATCTCGCTGGCATTTGCAGAGCTTAAGGATCCCGTTCGCGCCAAGCTCGAGCGCTACAAACTTATTGGCACGTTAGATCCGAACCATTTCTTTTCGACCCTTGATGAAGCAATCGAAACGTTTATTAAAGAAACTGGTGCCCATTGGGATCAGCCAGGGCACGAGCACGAAACCACAAAGGAGGAACCATGAGCGAACAGGTCATCACAGCCCAAGCGAAATCAGCAGGAGATAACCAACGGCTAGCCATACTCTTGTCTATGGCCATGTTTGTACTCGTTGTTGATACATCGTTGATGAATGTTTCAATTGCTTCAGTAGTACGAGACCTCCACACAACGGTTAGCGGAGTTCAGTCGGCGATTGCGCTGGAGGCGTTGGTGTCCGCTGCTTTCATCCTTATTGGTAGCAAATTGGGTGATTTAATGGGGCGTAAGCGCGCCTACGTAATTGGGCTGCTTGGTTACGCCGCTGGCGCTTTATCTATGACGGTCGCGCAAAATCTGCAGCTCATCATCATTTTCTGGGCAATCGTGGGAGGACTTGGTGCTTCCTTGATGCTGCCGGCCATGCAATCGCTCGTCCATGGCAACTTTGAGGGAGCTGCCCGCAGACGGGCGTATGCGCTCGTCGGTGCCGCTGCAGCGATTGCCGCGGCAGTCGGACCACTGCTGGGCGGATTCATCACTACCTACTTGTCGTGGCGCGTCGGGTTTTTACTTGAGGTCGTAATTATTGCGATTGTGCTGCTGAATATAAAGCTCGTCAAGGATGTTGCATATACGGGAGAACGGAAGATCGACGTGGTTGGAGCAGTGCTTTCGGCGGTTGGTATGGGGGGTATCGTACTGAGCATTCTCATATGGCAAGAAGGCGGCGAGGCGGTGGCCGAGTTACTGACTATCGGGTGCGTAGCCCTGGTGGCATTAGGATTTTGGCTTCTGCAGCGTAAAAAACATGACAAGCCGGTACTTATTGACCCGCAATTGTTTCAGTACAAGATGTTCAGGCTCGGCATATCCGGGCAATTGTTCCAGCAAATTAGCTTGGGCGGTTTAATGATTGTGCTTCCGATCTACTTGCAAATGGTGTTCGAGTACAGCGCAATGGAAGCGGGTTTGTCGTTGGCTCCATTGTCGCTCAGTATGTTTGCGGCGGCACTCATTGCCGGCAAGAAAGCCGGCAAGCGGCGTCCGAGCCGCATTATCCAGCTGGGGTTTGGCTTGGTGAGTCTCGGGGTCTTGGCCCTGATACCGCTGGTACCTCGAGTAGACTCTGGGTGGTATCTGGTAATCCCGCTATTGGTGGCGGGCTCAGGCTTGGGCCTGCTCGTATCTCAACTTAACAACTACACGTTGTCGCCAGTGCCAGAGGAGCGAGCCAGCGAGGCGGCCGGCGTAAATTCGGCCGGTGGTTCGTTTGGCCTGTCGTTTGGCTTGGCGTTTGCCGGTGCCATTTTACTTGCGGTATTGTCGTTAAGCTTTACCAACCAGGCCAAGTCCAGCACTGTTCTTTCGCCCTCACAACAGCAGCAAGTTTCTAAGACACTCGAACATGACGCGGAGATTATGGGTAACACGCAGCTGGCGGAGCAGCTGGCGGGCCAACCGGCCGACGTGCAGCAAGAGATCCTTAGCATTAACACTACTGCCCGCCACCACGCTCTTCAGGTCGCACTATTGATACCACTCATTGCTAGCCTTATCGGGCTGGGAAATTCCTTCAGAATGGCTCGCCTGCCAGATCCCAAACCCAGCGACGCCGAAGGGATGGTTGCGGGCTGATAGCTATGGTTTTGCTACGGGATGGATCCTGATTAAACCTCTTTTACAATGAATTGTTCAGCGAAATACGCGGCAGCAGGTACCCTGAACGGCTAGCTTGACATCTGAATGGCCAGGGGCGCTTTAGACCCACTTGAGTGTAAGGGCAACTAGGTGCGTAGATTTGGAATGATATGGATACGAGACGTTATCCGTACCACCTACTGCTTTTAGATCGGGGACTCATTTCTTGTTCGCCGCAATCGCCTCAAGAATTAGCGCCTGTAAGGCAGCTGTATCTATACTCGAGTTTTCGTAAAAGTCTATGGCCCGTACTGTCGAGCCGCGCGTTGAAGAGCTTGTTGGGATCACGGAGCTGGATGCCCTTTGGAAACGTCAAGCGAACTGCGTGTTTTAGGATATCTGCCATACTTAGGTTGCCGGTTTGTGACCAAGCGGCAACGCCTTCGGGTCGGGAGGGTTTCTTCCACTTTACCTCTTCAACGATGTCGGGGCCTGCGCCCATGATTGCGACTCTAAGTTGTGACAGCATCTCGCCGCGCCAATCATTCGTTTTCTTGATGATGTCGTCTATTTGCTGTGAAGGGGATTTTTCTTCCATCGGGATCTAAGCCTCCTTTGTTACAGATCCTGGCGGGCAGTTTGCTAGTCGGGCGGAAATTCATCTAATAGTTTCGGATGTTCAAAGCGATAGGCAACTTTACTGCCAACTATCTTGAGATGGGCAAGGGCCGCCTCAAGCTCCTCTTCGACGGCCTTGCGCATTGTGATATCCCTAAGCACCAAAATATAGGCTGACTCCCCTGCAAACTTGGCAAGTTTGCCTTCGGCGTAAAAGATATTGCCATTGGCTCTTCGCCCGATGAATCCATTCTTGCCATGCAATTCCGCTGAGCGCTCGCTAGAAGCGTTAAGTGCTGAAATGATGTTGTCCAGGCGGGCGCGTTTATTCTTAGGGACGAGCGTTTTGATAGTCGCTTGCGCTAATCGCTTGGCATCTGCGCCGAAGATATCCCCGGCGGCCGCGTTGGCATAGGCTATTTTCCCATCGTGGCCAAATACCAAAACGGCATCATCAATAGAATCTAAAACCCGTTGCAGGAGATATTCATGATGCCCTTCAAATAAGTCTGGGAAGACCTTCAATCTCAGATCCTTTTCTTTGCGCTCCTATGGCTTAGCCCTTGACCAGCTCTTCCATAAGCCGGATTATCACGCTGAAATCTCCATTATGCAACCCGCGGGCCATTCCGATGGCAGCAATCTGTCAATCTCTGGGAGTTTATCGCAAGCTCCATAGTAAAAGCCGGCACCGCCCCGCAAGTTTGTAAATTTCAATCATGCATGCAACCGTTCAACCAGTCTAATATGCGTGTGACGAGCATTAAAGGGGAGACAATGTCATGGCCACACTAATACTAGGTGCATTCCAAAATCAGTCCGATGCAAATAACGCCATAGTAGAACTGGAAAAGATGGGGGCGTCGAGTGATGACTTTTCACTCATCATGCCCGACAAATCTGACCGCACAAACAATTTTCGCGAGACACTGACTGAAACTGGCCCGGCTCGCGTCGCGACTGAAGTCGCCGCTGGTGGCGCCGCTATTGGGGGACTGGCCGGGCTCATCGGAGGTGCGATCGCGGCCGCAGGCCTGTTCGTTGCGGGACCGGTCGTGTTGCTAGCGGGCCTTGGATGGGTCGCGCTTGCCACAGTTGCGGGCGGAGCGGTCGGTGCGGCTGCCGGCGGGATCGTTGGTGCGCTCATTGGTCTGGGGGTGCCTGAGGATGCCGCAAGACGTCACGAAGCCGTTATCAAAAAGGGAGGGGCTATTCTGGGGGTCCAAGACAATGCAATCAGCAAGTCCCAGGCACGCGATGTGCTTGAAGAGAATGGCGCTGAGGAAGTTGTTGATATTGCCCATAGCCCGCTGCCGGCAAAGTTGGCTGCCACCTAACTGGGTGCAAATTTGTGAGTCGTTCATGAAAATAGGGCTTTAACTAAGCCCTATTTTATTTGCGGGAGCTATAATCGGTTATATGGGTGTGGCTAATAGTAAAACGCGTTGTCCCTGGGTTGGCACGAGCCCACTGTCTATTGACTATCATGACAACGAGTGGGGCGTGCCGGTCCATGACGATACCAAGCTATTCGAGTTTTTAGTCTTGGAAGGAGCCCAAGCTGGGCTGTCGTGGCTGACCATTTTAAAAAGGCGCGAGGGCTACCGTAAAGCTTTCGCTCGTTTTGACCCATCGGTCGTTGCAGGCTTTGACGAGCGTGACCAGCGAAGATTGCTCGAAGATGAGGGCATTATACGGAATCGACTGAAGGTGCACGCGGCCGTGATAAATGCCCAAAAGTTTGTGCGTATACAGCAGGAGTACGGCTCGTTCGATGTGTACCAATGGCGGTTTGTAGATGGCGAGCCGCTGCAGAACAGCTGGCGTGCGCTGTCCGAATTACCGGCTATCTCGCCGCAAGCGATGGCTTTTAGCAATGATTTGAAGCAGCGGGGTTTTACATTTGTGGGGCCAACGATTATCTACGCCCATATGCAAGCTGTCGGGATGGTGAATGATCATATCGTTGACTGTTTTCGATATGATGAAATTCGAAAACTAGTGTAGTTTCATGGCTGGCCATTATCGCCGAAGTTAAAACCATCTTATGGGCTTTAACTCAATGGGCGAACTAGTATTTAGCGCGTTTTTGTATGATTCAGAAGATCGTCAGCTATACTTTCAACTGGTTTTGTAGCATCAAGCCTGAACGCCCTGGGGTCGATAGCTGCGCTCATTTCTTTATGCACAGAGAGTATTAGCTGCCTTTCACTGGCGGATTTACCATATTCCTTGCTTCTCGTATCAAGCCGTTCATTCAATACATCAAGAGGAATAGCCATCCAGATGTACTCGTCGGCAGCAGCCTTCACCTCCTCGAGATTATCAGGATTACCAAGCAAGAAAATATCCTTAGTGCTTGATTGTTCCTTGAGTTTTCTTAGTGATTTTGTAGGGAATACCCAATTATAACCTTCAGCTTTAGCTTTCGTAATCTAAGGGCTCTCCGTTTATTTTTGACTGCCTAACGCATTCAGTATCGGTATCGTGTGCTTCCTTACCTCGATTGCGAAGTTCGTTCATAAGAGTAGTCTTGCCGGTGCCGGATGCTGCAGATATGAAATATAATGCCATGCAAGAATTTTACCATCTTACATTCGCCTGTATTAACGCGAAAAGACCTCTGAAGAAGTCTCTTTAAGCATAAGAGTTTTGGCCGGGGCTATGGGGCGTTATCCGAACAATTCGTACTTAAACGTCTAGATATGATGTGAAGCTGAGTACAGTGCAAGGTTACGCGGTGCGCTCGATATTTATAAGGGCGGCACTAGCTAATTTCGGGAATTGTAGTCTTTTTGGACTTCCAAATTACATCAGAGGATCTTCACTGCTATACGTTGGCAGGTGTGCCTGCGAATTTTTTTAGTGTCGCCGCTGAGAGATCATCGATACTCGCGTTTGATTGCTTAAGAGTGGAATAAAGGGCGTTAAATAGTTGATTTTGATGAGTCCAGCCTTTTGTTGGGATCTGCGCTTGTGCTCCCATTTGGTCGAGAACAACGAATACCGCAGGTAAATAAATGGGTATAAAACCGCTGCCAGATGCTGACGAGACTTTGAATCGAGACGGTTTGTATACGCAACTTTTTAAGCTCGATAAGTCGACAGCTGAAGCTACAGGAGCGCCGTTGGGTGCATATGCGAGCTGGGTACCGTAGGCATTCAACCGTCCAAATCCATATCTTGATAATCCATATGAAAGGTAGGTGAGGAAGGCAGATATTGCATATAAGAGACAGACTACATACACCACGGCGACAGCCTGATATTTAAATAGTCCGAATGCTCCGAACAAAATTGCCAGGACAATCATTACAGCCAGAACAGAACCGCTAATCTGGACTGGCTTCATCCACCGAAAACTCATCGTTGGTTCATTGGTTGGGGAGGAATGTCGTTGATCCATTTTTTAGCTGGCCCTTTTATTTATATCCGGATAGCCTTGAGGATTTACGTGAACTTGGTACGCCAAGAGGGCTAGTGGGCGATTGGAGTTGGTGTATATGCCTTCTTCCCGCGGTGGATAAACCAACGTACGAACAGCGTAGCAACGGTTGCGATTAGCACCAGTACCCAGATTAGAGTGTTATTTGTCTGCGCTCCAAGTAGGCTACAAATGAGCGAAAGTACAATGAAAATAAAAATTCCAAGCATAAACCATAGGACAAACCCCCACATTAGTGAAATTATCCTTGGGTTAGGATCACCAGACGTTTTGAAATGCTGCGATAGGGCCGTTTTCCATTGTGCGTCAGTCAGCGCTCCAGCCATTTGCCGACCGGCCCAGTAGCCTTGACCGGCGCGGCCCATTAGCCCGAAACCCACTGTGCCTGGATTATAGAACGCGATTTCCGTAACTTTGCCAGTTTTTGGGTGAACTCGCATCCACCCATACGCGAACTGGATGAAGTCGACATCAGCCGGCGTATATTTCATGAGGGCCACCCCGTCTGCACCGGTAAACGTAAGTGCAGTACTGTCAAAGCTCAAGGTGCCTTTGCGTGTGCCGAAACCGTACATACGGCCACCAAGCCAAGCCGGGGACTGTGCTGGCATAGGCGCGGCAGGATGCTGAGGTAATGGACTCTGTGTTTCGGGGTTCATGCGTTTTACGTTGTTTCCTTACGCAAAGCATAGATTAGTTCGAGCATAAGCACAATACAGCTTCTAGTAGCTAACAAATGTAACGGAGCCTAAGCTTCATCAGCTGGATGTTGCCGGTGCGTGGTCAAAATTACGAGATATGAGTGGCGACTGTGTACTTTTGCTTTCAGCATTTTTCCTACGCGGACGATTAATGTAGAGTATGCATAATAATTAGTTAGGCTTATTAATGAGCGCAAATATCCCGGGCGGAAAAACAAATGAATTGGGCCAAATAGTTGTAACAGTAGGGTCGCAAACTATTGTCGTTCCCCAGCAAATCATTGATGCGCAGCGCAAGGTCCGCTACCCTTTTGTGTATCTCATAATTGTTACTCCGCTCATTGCCCTATGTACCTATCTCGTTATTTTGAGCGAAGGAAGTGAAGCGAGATTAGCAGCGCAGATAAAGCAAAATTTAGTTGCAACAACTGCTACCGCTACCGTGGTTACTACCCCGGAGCGGGGTGCGGCCCGTTATACCATGACTTATACCTTTTCCGTTCCAGGGAGCAATCAAAAATTTGTCAACACTGATTATTCTACCGACGCAGCGAGTTCCTTGAATACGGAGGAATTTAACCGTCTCTCCACCAAATTAGGTCTGGGGATAAACCTCAACGCGCAAAATGGCTACCGCAACACAGGCCCCATTTCCATCATGTACGACAGCCAAGACCCTGCTAAAAACCTCACGCAATTTGATATAAAAACCTTGAGAGCCCCCAAAACATTTGCGAAAGAAGCCGTCATCAATGTCTTTTTGTTTTGGCTATTCCTTTTCGTGCCGTTGGGATTTTTGATTCGCATGATTATCAGGCAAAATGTCTGGTTTAAATATCAAGGCCAGGTTTTGTTACAGCTGCGGAAGGCCAGGCTGCAACAGAAAGCCGAAACCGTCGAACCTGCGACAAGTAAATAAGTCATTTCCCGGTTAGGTCCATATGTAGCCAATCTGCTACGCATTGCTGGGAGGGCTTATTAGCTGTGTCATCAACGCGTGCAAAGCCGCACGGTTTCCTAATAGGGATTGCGAAAAATAAGCCGCGCGATAGAGCTAAGGATAGAGATTCTTCAAGCTATTCCCGGCAGATATAAATTGCTACAAAAAAGACCGTTTATGGAACACGATCCTTACTATGACTGGGGCGATAGGACGTTATCCTAACTTAAGCCATTGCGTGAGGCGGCGTAGAAGTGAAATAGTCACTATCTGTCTTGCCCGAATATTCATTGTTCCTATTCAAAGCGAGCGCGTAAAATAATTTATATATGCAGCGACTAATGAACGGGAGTCGAGTGTGAGTAAATCATACAAATCATGGACAATATATAGCGTTGGGCTTTTTGTAGTCTGGGTGCTTATTTTTCTGGCTAGATGGAAGCTTAAGGGAACTCCTGGTCTGGATACAATAGCCTTAATTTTCTTTGGATATTTTGTTGGCTGGTTATCGGCAACGATAAAGTTCGTTCTGATAAGCAAAGGGATTTTCGGTCTTACGTCGTTCAAGTCTGGAAAATAATTGCGGTAATGATTCCATTTCTTGTTGAGGCGGGATCGATCAAGCGTGTCGGCTTTTTTGTTGGTGCTGTAGTACGCCGAGTACAGTAAATTCCGATATTGCCACCGTTTTGGGGAGCGATAATGGAAGCCGATGAATCGTTGACAGACCTACAGTTGAGTTCCAGAGCCTGCTATCACCACCCCCTTGAGCGCGGTCGTTATCCTAGCCGCACTTCCCGTTGAATAAGCGCGGGCTGGGACTGGGGGGAGTTATCAGATGCCATTTCAATCCGGCCGATAGCGCGAAAACACTTGTTGCTCTTTTAATATCTTCACAATGATGTGGCCGCTCGCAACTACCCTACCGTACATGGCCCCTGCCAGTAGCGAGAGGCTAATTGCGGGCACCGCTTCGCTGTGGGTAAAAATATGCACCAAATGCCCTCGCGAAAGGTCGAAAACAATATATAGCACGAGGACCACGGCCCCATAGATGTCTATGTTACTCGTGACATGCTCCGCGTCTTTGTCCCAAGAGATTTTATACATGCGAGCAAAGATTGCACCGCATAGAATTCCAACTAGCAGACCCAAGATTATCTGCCAAACGGTCGCACGATAGTGTAGGGCCTCATAAATGACCGCAGCCAGAAGAATCACTGAGATGATGAAATACAACCTCAGGCTGCGTTGTAATTTCGGGTTCACATGAGAACGCGCGTGGTCTCGCAGTGCTTTTCGGTCCATGTCGGGACTATATCATAAACATAAGTGCTTTGGCTGGGACTGGCAGCCGGACGGCACGGGGTTGTCCCGTTGCCGCCCGGCTGCCAGCGGAAGTGGGCGCCTGGGTTAGCTTACGGGGCGGAAGACCCCGAGCATGTTTGCGAGCGCAATCCTGAGCGGCGCCCTGACCCTGGCATGCGGGTCGTTGCTCAGAACTAGCGAAAGCCCGATGGCCAGCTCGTCCGGAGCCTCGCCTGCCATGAAGCGCACGGCCTTGATTGCGCAGGCATGGGCGCCGGACGGCAGCGGGACCTCGTCGGCGTACCTGAGGTCTGCGCCGGTGACGAGTACCAATGGCTCGTCTAGCAGGGCGACAAGGCTGTCGCGGACGTCCGTGATGAGCCGCCGGAGTTGCATCCGCGTTTCCTGGACCTCGTTCCAGAGGGCAGCAGCGCGCCGGGCAACACTCGTCAGCCGCGGGTTGTCCGTAAAGGTTAGCTCGCCGCCGGGCGAGTCGGCTCGTGCCGTGCTTATTACCACGTCTTCTGTCAGGCTGTAATGCTTGGCGATGGTGAGCGGGCCTTCACAGCTCTCAATGCGCTCGGTGACGAAGATGTGGGCGGTGGTGTCTAGCCCAACGTAGTCGCCGGTTGCCGTTTCCGTCACCGACGTGGTGTCAAATGTAACGTTCTCCAGAACGGATCATCGCGAGCGGGTCGAGCGACATGTGCAGGGCCACCGCGCTGTCCAGGTCGTCCAGCAACCTGGACAAGCCGCCGGTAAGCGTCCGGAGCATGGCCTGGCCTGAGGCCCACTCCTCCAGTACGGCTTTGACCACCGGCCGGCCGGCCGGCGTGCGTATTGGTGTGTCCACTAAAGCCTCCTAGCTGGCTTTGGGTAAGACGGAACGACCTCCTAATGGCTTGGCAGGTCTGACATATTAAAACATATTATCGCGGCACGGCCAAGAATGTTCGCGCCGTATCGGCCTTAACCAAATAGCTTTTGTAAGGCCTGTTCGTCCAGTTTGGTTGTACCAAGCTTATCCGCTTTGGCCAATTTGGAGGCGCCGGGAGAGTCGCCCACAATGAGATAGGTGGTATCCTTTCCCACCGAGTTTTGCTCCTTGGCGCCGAGGGCTATGAGGCGGGCCGCTACTTCGTCGCGGGTGCCTGATTCGAGTGTGCCGGTGATGACGAATTTGACGCCCGAGAGTTGACCACGGACGCGCTCATACGCCCGGGGATGGACGTCTGCCTGTGCGAATTTATGCAGGAGGTCTTGGGTGTCTTCTGCGGCGAAGAAGGCGAGCACGGATTCGGCCACCACGGTGCCGATGCCTTCAACGGCTTCGAGGCTTTCGAGCGTGGCATGTTCGAGGTCTTCGAGTGATCCAAAGGCTTCGGCCAGGTCAACGGCGGTTTGCTCGCCGATATGGCGGATGCCTAAGGCATAGATGAAGCGCGGAAGCTCGGGGGTTTTGGACGCCTGGATGGCGTCGATGAGTTTGCCGGCACTGATATCGGCAAAGCGGTCTAATTTGAGCAGGTCGTCTTTCGTGAGCTTGTAGAGATCCGCCGGCTCTTCAACGAGACCGGCATCGACGAGGGCGACGACGTTTTTTTCACCGAGTGTATCGATATCGAGGGCGGCTTTACTGGCATAGTGCTCGACGGCTTTTTTGAGCAAGAGCGGGGCGGTGGCGCCTTTCACGCGATATACCACTTCCCCTTCCGGGCGTTCAAATTCGAGCTCGGGGTATTGGCGCGCGAGCTCTGCTTCCATGTTGAAGGGCTTTGAGTTTTTGGGCCGGAGTTTGGGCAGGGATTGCAGCACCTTAGGAATAATGTCGCCGGCCTTATAAATAATGACCGTGTCCCCCACCCGCACATCGAGGCGGGCGATTTCGTCCTGGTTGTGTAAACTTGCGTGCTGGACCGTGGTGCCGGCAACCACCACAGGATCGAAGGTGGCGATGGGGGTGGCTGCACCGGTGCGGCCGATACTGATCACGATGTCTTTCACAATCGTGGTGGCTTCTTCGGCCGGGTACTTGTAAGCGACGGCGCCACGGGGGGCTTTGCCGACAATACCGAGCTGGGCAAAGACGGCCCGATCATTGACTTTGATGACCGAGCCGTCGGTGTTAAACGGCAGTGTTGCGCGCATCTCTTCCCAGGTATCAATGAAGTTCATGAGGGCATCGAGGGTCATAAATGTATTGGCATGCCTGTTGGCAGCAAGACCCAAGTGGCGGATAGTGTCGTAGGCGAAGGAATTGGTGGGCACTTGAGCCGGGTCATCTCGGAGCAGGTCGTAGCCGCGGAAGGTTAGTGGCCGGGCGGCCACGAGCGCGGGATCGAGCTGCCGAATGGTGCCGGCGGCGGTGTTGCGCGGGTTTGCGAACAACGGCAGGCCGAGCTCGGCTTGGCGGGCGTTGAGCGCCTCAAAGTCTTTTTTGAGCATTACGACTTCGCCGCGGATTTCGGTGCGGCCCTGCAAGAATTCCGGATGCTCAGGCCAGCGGCGGAGTTTAAGCGGTACGGATTCGATAGTGCGGACGTTCATAGTAACGTCTTCCCCGACTTGCCCATCGCCGCGGGTGACAGCCTGGGTGAGCGCACCGTCTTGGTAAATCAGGGCGCAAGCGAGCCCGTCCATTTTGGTATCGGCAAACAGTTCGGTGGCGGCGCCGGGGGTTAGCTTATTGATGCGATCCGCCCAGGCCTCGACCTCCTCGCGCGAAAACACATCGTTGAGCGAAATCATGGGTACGGAGTGGCGGACTTTTTTGAACTTCTCGGACGCCTTACCGGCTACGCGCTGGGTTGGCGAATCTGGAGTGATGAGATCAGGATACTGCTCTTCGAGTTGGCTAAGTTCGTGCTTGAGCTGGTCGGCCGCCGCTTCTGGCATGGTCGATTCATCAAGCACATGATAGTGGTAACGATAATCATTGATCTGGTCGCGCAGTTTGGCGATGCGCTCGGTTGCCTGTTGCTTGGTCATGGAGTAATTATACCCTGCGTGCTGACCTTAAACACACGGAAGCCACCTTGCGGCGACTTACCGTGTGTCGAAACAAGGTGGCTATTGAGTTGTGAGAATGTAACCGCCAGACGATCCAAGATGCCGACGGTACAGACTCATTCTCGCGCAGTTGATCGGAGGCAGTAAACCACTGGCGAACCGGCACGCCGGCGATAGCACAGTAGCATATCCACATCAACAGAAGGAAAGCGAACGTGCCGACGCCGGCGGCTATCCATGACATTGCCATAGAGACTTCCTTACTTCGAGCACATATAGTGCCTGGGCCTAGACTGCGAAGTCTTACTAAGATGACATGAGTAAATTAGTTCGTCAACTTGATTGCATATGGGCCTATGTACGGATATTTGCACTTCTTTGTTTTTTGTTCTATGGTTTGGCTTCGGACACCACCCATGGGCGAGCATCGGTGCTCGTTTTTGACATGTGAGGAGCAGTGCAATGAACGGCGAACTGTTGAGGCTCGGCGATACCGAACCGGGCGCCCGGACGGACCCGCCGAGAATTCGCCTGGTCGGCCGGAATCATCCGTCGGACCGCGGAATAGTGCCCGCACTTGATATCCGGGTGGTGGTGCCGACTGCCGGTTCGCCGGTTGGCGTCTACTCCACCAGCGAGACCGTGTCGCTGCACCTGGTCCACTCGGGCTGCAACATCACCAATCCTTCGATCGATTTGGCAACCCTCGCGTGCGGCTTCTCGGTTGCACTCATGAGCGGCGACGACTTCGACTGGGGTTTCACCCTCATGCGCATCTTGGATGTGCTGGGTGAGTGCGAGGCGCTCACCGGGCTGCTCAAGGCCATGCAAGAGTTCGGCCAGCGGGTTACACAGGGCGAGCGCGGGAGTACGTTCGATGAAACGTGGGAGTTCGATGACACCGCGGACTACTACGAACTAGCGCTTATCCTGCTCGCAGCGGTCAGACGCCGCGACCATCAGGTTATACCCGAACGCAGCATAGCGCTGCGATCATACGACCTGTGGTGGGCCCAGCAGCCCTTGCCGGCTGACAGCGATGTGAGCCGGGAGGCCGTCGTGACACGGTTCTTCATCGAGATGAACCGGCGAACCATCGCCGACATGCTCGCACGAGCGGCTTAGCCCGGCGCCTCCGGGTGCCAGCCCGTTACATCCCGCTTACCGCCCGGCAGCGACCCCACGGCCGCCCATGCAGGGTCGTCGGCGGGGTCGCTTGTTTTTATGTTGGTCCACGCATGGGCTAATTATCGCTTTTATGTCCTAGGCGTTGTATAGTAGCGTCTACCCAGTCCAATCCGGAACGGGCGTAGTGTCCGTTTCCCTCTCCGTAAGGAGCAGTGCATGACGGACGAGATTCTCCATTTCAAATCGGTCGAGTGGCCCGAGGGCACTCCACTGCGAC
>CAVRET010000002.1:0-1108292 GCA_963720265.1 uncultured bacterium
CTGAGGCTAACCACGCCCGGGCGTTCCCTCGTTACCCAATCATCTTATCCGATCTTGCAACCATTGTGCAGCACCCTAAACCTTGACCTGAGTACACCCTGAACGTAAGATACGCTCGGCGTCATTCACGGCACAGTCAGGGGAAGAACATGCTAAACGCAGCGAGGACTCATGAGTCTCGTACTGAACTCGGCGCTCACGCCCGGGAGACTTTGCTCCGGTTCTTCATGCCAAGGCCAAGCCGCTTTCTGGCCGAGCTCTGGACACCAGCCAGCAACCGGAGAGTCATTCATCACCAGAAAGCCGAGTTTGAGCACCTTGGGTGGATCACGCTTGTCGTCAACGAGCAGCTGGTCTCAGTCGCGGTTGCGATCGGGGAGGCCGGATTCATCTTCAGCGCCTTGTCCAAAGACCCGCAAGATTACGCCAACGACCCGTACGACTGCCTGACGTTGATCCGTTACTGGAATTCTAAGCGGGTCTTCTGGGATCTTGTTACGTGCAAGCGGGCATTTGATCACGTCACAATCCCTCGACGGCTGCGGGTCTTCATGCGGCCCGGCATACCCGCACGCGTCGCCTACGACGGCTAAAACGCCGTCACCACGGTGCACGAGAGCTTTCGTGCACCGTGGTGACATGTGCCACAGTTACACCCTCTCGACACTTATAAACAATTCTGACCCATTCAACTTCACCGGCACCTCGCCGCGCGCACCGTCGGTCTTGAGACCATCCGCTAAGGTCTCAGCCTGAATCGTTTTGGCCTGGCCCGCAATCGCCTTTGCCAACCCGGCATCATCGGTCGAAAGCGTCAATGTAATGCGATCTGCCATCTTCAGCCCGGCCTCCTTACGTTTTTGCTGCACGTGCCTCACCACGTCACGCATCACGCCCTCGGCCTCGAGTTCCGGTGTCAAAACCGTATCAAGCTTAACTTCAAAACCAGCCAGGCTCTCCACGTTACCAGTCACGACAGAAACCTCTTTGACGTTAACTTCCTCGGCCACAATCACCTTTAGCTCGTCAGGCACCGGCGTTTCCGACGTCACGACCAAACTTGCCAGCGGCTGCCGCACCTTAATACCGGCCTCAGCCCGGGCCGCCAGCGCTTCAGACACAATAGTGCGCATTATGGTCATTTCTTTTAGTACTGTCTTCTCAAGCTTCCCCGCTTCAGGCCAATCACTCAAATGCACACTCTGCGCCTCATTCAGCCCGGCAGTGAGTTCGCGCCACATATAATCAGACATGAATGGGCTCCATGGAGCTAAAAGTTGGTTTAATCGTGCAAGTGCATAATGCAAAGTCACAAAGGCTTGATCGCGATCAGCTACATCATCATTACGCGAAAACCGCCGCCGGTTACGCCGCACGTACCAGTTTGAAAGATCATCAATGAAGTCGCGAATCGGCCGAGTCGCTCGCAACAGCATGTAGGCATCCGCCTGTTTTGTCGCTTCGGCAATCGTTTCATTCAGGCGAGCCAGTAGCCAGCGATCGAGTAGATTCTCGCCCTCCGGTTCAACGAGTTTCCCACCCTTATAGGCCTGCTTCGGCTCCCACCCAGCCGGCACCGCATATAACGCCAAAAATGCGTACGTATTCCACAGCGTCATAAACACATTGCGCCGCACCTCGTTGACGGTATCATAACTAAATCGCACGTCTTCGCCGTTTACTACCGGTGAGCTCATAAAGAAGAATCGCAGGCTATCCGCGCCCGTGGTATCAAAAATCTCCGACGGCTCAGGATAATTACGCAGCCGTTTCGACAGCTTCTTACCATCGCCTGCCAGCACCAGCCCGTTCACCACCACATTTTTAAACGCCGGTTTATCAAACAACGCCGTCGCCAGCACGTGCAGAGTGTAAAACCACCCCCGCGTCTGGTCCACGCCCTCGGCAATAAACTCAGCCGGGAAGGCTTCATCAAACGCCTCCTTACCTTCAAACGGGTAGTGGTCCTGCGCATACGGCATCGAGCCGCTCTCAAACCAACAGTCAAACACTTCTTCGGTCCGCCGGTACGTCTTTGCATCGCGCTCAATTACGACCGCATCGATCCCCGGCCGGTGCAGGTCAAAATCGCCCTCATGGCCGGAAAGTTTCCGCAGCTCATCCAGCGACCCTGCCACAATTACGTCGTTCTCATCTTGCTCGTTGACCCAAATCGGTATGGGCGCGCCCCAAAACCGGTTGCGCGAAAAGTTCCAGTCCCTAGCTTCCGCCAGCCAGTTGCCAAACCGCCCCTCCTTCAGGTGCGCCGGCACCCAGTTTACCAGCTCGTTATTGGCTACTAGGGCGTCGCGAAAACCGCTCACCTCCACAAACCAGCTCGGCATCGCAAAATAGAGCAATGGCGTTTCGCAGCGCCAGCAAAACGGATACGTGTGAGTAAATTCTTCAGCCGCAAACAGGTCGCCCTTCTTCTCAAGGTCCAGGGTGATCAACGGATCGGCGTCTTTAAAGAACAGGTCGCCAATCTTCTCCAGCCCGTCCACATGCTTAAACGCGTCTACCATACGGCCAAAACCGTTCACTGACTCAATTAGCGGCAGCCCCACGCGCAATCCCAGCGCCAGGTCTGTCTCGCCGTAGCGGGGCGCCACGTGCAAAATGCCGGTCCCCTCCTCTAAGCTCACAGCGTTGTCATCGACATATACCCGGTGCGCCGCCTCCTGCTCAGCCGCGTCCATGGTGCCAATTTGGTACAGCGGCGTGTAGTGCTCCACCATCTCGGCAACGTCGCGTCCCTTCACCGTATTTGTGATGTTATATTCGGCTTTTTTCAGTGCCAGCACACTTAAGCGCGCCTTGGCCAAAATCAGCCGCTCGCTCTTCTTCCACGAGTCACCGTCGTCGAGCAGCTCCACTTCAACGTAATCCGCATCCGCCGCTACCGCCAATGCCGCATTGGCCGGCAACGTCCACGGCGTAGTCGTCCATACCAACAGCGACTTGCGCGGCTTGTGTCCCGGCAGCTCAAACTTCACGTACACACTTGGATCCGGCGTGTCGTCCTTATAATTCTGGTTGACCTCAAAGTTGGAAAGCGGCGTGGCACAGCGCGGGCAATACGGATTCGACCTGAAGCCGCGATACACCAGGCCTCGCTTGTGCAACTCGCTCAAGACCCACCAGACGCTTTCAATGTAATCATCATCTAACGTCGCGTATGAATGCTCCTGATCCGCCCAGCGCCCAATCCGCCGGTACAAATCCTCAAAAACGTCCTTGTACCGAAACACACTGTCACGCGCCGCCTCATTAAACTTGTCGACACCTAAATCCAGAATCTGTCGCTTGCCGGAAATCCCCAGCTCCTTCTCAAGCTGGTATTCCACCGGCAACCCGTGCGTGTCCCAGCCTAGCCGTCTGGGCACGTAATAGCCCCGCATGGTTTTATACCGCGTCACCGAATCTTTTAACGTTGCTGCCAGAATATGTCCATAATGCGGTGTGCCGTTGGCAAACGGCGGCCCGTCATAAAAACTAAACCGCTTCTTACCCTTGCGCGCCTCAACACTGGCTGCAAACGTTTTCTCGCGCTCCCACTTGCCAATCATCTCGGCTTCAAGCTCAGGAAAATGCGGCGTACCTACTTGTTTCATGATTGCTCCTTATACAAAAAAATCCATCGTGCTGCAGGGACCCGTGATACGGGCGGTACCACCCTGCTTTCCAGATGGACGCTTCATTGCACTCGGATAACGCTCGAGCTATGCGTCGGGTTCTAGTCTTGGCTGCTAGGAGCCAATTTCTTCCCACAGCTTCACGGTTGATCGCCGCTTACTCCTTAATAGGAGGCGCCTTTATCAAATTGTAACTATATTATAACACAATATTCTCGGCCATGGCTCCTAACCGCCGAGCAACCGCTGAATCAGGTACTCCACTCCTTGCAGCAAAAAAAACGTTGCCAGCGGTCCCAAGTCAAGCCCTGGAAATTGCGGCAGCACCCGCCGCACCGGCCCCACCAGCGGCTCAGTCATATTCACGAGTGTGGCATAAAACCGGCTACCCGGATGCACGACATAGCTGGAAATCACTCGGACAATCAACAAAAAATTAAAAATTGTGACAAACAGCTGTACGAATGTCACCAACACCAGCGCTATCATAGTGCTCTCATCGATGCGCCAAATACGCCACATCAGCCGGTGAAGGCAGGCTTTCCATGCCTTGCCAGGTCTCAAGGGGCGTACCGTCGTCTTTCACTAACACCACGGCCGGACGATTAAAGATCTCATAATTCTGAGCTAATTGGATGCCGCGCGGACTATCCGCATCAAGCAATTCAGCCTCGACGCGCTCTGACCCAAGCCGCTTGACCAGATCGGCCGCGGGCCGCTCGTTGTCGCTATCCCGGTTGTACAACACATAGGCCACCATTAGGCAAAGTATACCATTCAAAAAACCGGCACACGAGCACCCTCCTCTCGTGTTCCGGTTTGTATATCTACAGTAGCACGGGCCGTACCTTAAGCGTCAACCAGGGCCGGCCCGGGTATGCAAAGATAATCTCCGCACAAACCAGGCCGACCCCACGTCATCAGGCCGCCAGATCGGCGCTGTGCTGCCACGAAATCGGCAGCGGCAGGACCATGCATCCGCACGGCTCATCGGGATGACACAAGTCCGGCGCCGAGTTGGATACGATACCCAAGGCCTGAGCGGCCAAGGCTGCCCATGTGCACGCAAGTGCCTTGGGCAGCTTCCTCCCACGCATCAGCCACGCGAGCAGTTCGAAGTCGGCTTCTGTCAGCCGTTCCATGAGCAGCTTGAAGTCTTCATCGGGCACGCCGTCGCGCATCCATCGCTCGTGGACGATGCGCAAGAAAGACGCTTCAGCCGGATCGATCGCCCACTCGAGTGTCGTATCCACAGCCTCCATGAAGCACTTCAGCGCCGAGCCGTCCGACAAGCCACTGGCCATAACCAAGGCAAACTCGTCATCGCCAGCTATTTGTGCGGCCAGCTGGAGACAGACTCCCTTCGAGATAGCCCCGTACATATACCCGCGGCCGCGGAGTTTCGCGACCTCGTCGAGCTTGCTGGCGAGTTCCTCGAAGACCTCCGAGCCAGTGACATCTTCCATCTTCATGCACTTTCGCAGCGCGTCCGTCACCCTGGCTACGTGCAGGCCATAACGACTGAACAGAGGTCGCCTTGGACGCCTCGGCCGCCCAGGTAGTGTTGGCAGCTTGCGCGGGAACCCCCACGCGTCGTACAGACCAGGGTAGTCCCCATTGGTTCGCTTAGGAGGTCCAGCCTCAGGATCCCATATCGGCAGTTCACCCGCAGCAGCTATGTACTCGAAGTCATATTCGAGCTGCTCCAGTTGTTCGAGTAGATGAGACACCACGTTTTCCCGGCGCCAGGCTTCAATGGCCGCCACTGCGGCGGCCATTGAGTACGGTCGTTCCACCACAGTAACCCCTCAGGTCAAGGATCTTGCTCCAGCTGCGGCAAGCTTAAACGTAATATATCTTATAAGATAACGATTTCCAAGCCTCTTATGCTATTCAACTTTACGTCGAATAAAAGCCGGCACGTCCAAGTCATCGTCAAGCGGCAAGCTTGAGCTCGCAGGCAAATCAACTGGCGCCGGCTTTGCATCCAGCTCAGGCGATAGATCGTCGACTACGCCTTCGTAAGCCGGCAAGATATCGTCAGATGAGGCCGCAGCATACACCGTTTGGCCAAATGCAGAGGCTGGCTCCTCAACTGCTGTGTTATCGGCCGGCTCAATTGAAGCCAGCGACGGAAAGCGTCGCGGCGGGGGCGTCGACTCCGACTTGCGCACTGCGATGGGCACAACATCCGAATCAGAAGCAGTCTGCGGCCGCTCGTTAATAAACGGCTGGCGTGGTGCCGGCATCACCGGCGGAATGTAAGGCTCCGGCTCAGGTTCCGGCTCGGGTTCGAGTGCCCGTACAGGCGCTTGGGCCTCGCGTTCCCGTACTACCTCGCGTCTCGGCATGGGCTTGCGGTCGGCATCAAAGCCGGTCGCCACCACGGTAATCTGCAGATCATCTTCCAGCGCATCGTCCAAGACCGCGCCAAAGATAATGTTAGCGTCCGGATCAACCGCATCAGTAATCGTTTTGGCCGCTTCGTCAATCTCATGCATGGTCATATTGCGGCCGCCGGTGATATTGAGCAGCACACCGCGAGCGCCCTCAATACTTGTCTCAAGTAGCGGCGAATCGATTGCTTGGCGTGTCGCCTCCACTGCCCGGTTATCACCGCTCGCCCGGCCGATGCCCATGAGCGCCGACCCTGCATTAGTCATAATGGCCTTAACATCGGCAAAATCCAGGTTGATCAGACCATGGATAGTAATAAGACTTGAGATGCCCTGGACACCCTGCTGCAGCACCTCGTCAACAATCCCGAAAGCATCCACCAATGAGGTCTTGCGGTCAATCATCTGCAACAGCCGGTCGTTCGGAATCGTAATCAGAGTATCAACCGTTCCTCGCAATTCCGCGATCCCAGAGTCAGCACTCCGACGCCTGCGCTCGCCCTCAAACGTAAACGGCTTGGTCACAATCGCCACTACGAGCGCTCCGGCCTCTCTGGCCGCCGCCGCTACGAGCGGAGCCGCTCCTGTTCCAGTACCTCCGCCTTCGCCCAGTGTAATAAAGACCATGTCAGAGCCCTTAACGGCTTCATAAATATCTTTCTCGCTCTCCTCAGCTGCCTTGCGGCCCACCTCCGGGTCAGCCCCGGCACCGAGCCCACGAGTTGTCTCACGCCCGATGTGAACCTTGGTCGCAGCCCTTGAGTGAAGTAATGCCTGGGCGTCGGTGTTAATCACGACAAACTCAACGCCCTGTAATTTGGCGTCGATCATCCGATTAACGGCTGAGCCGCCACCTCCGCCACAACCTATCACTTTAATCCTGGCCGAAGTGTCTACTTCGGGCAAAATTTCGGCCATGCACGAGTCCTCCTTACCACCAAACTCACCTTCTGTACCAAGACGAGTACAAAGCTGATGATACACCGCCCTGCAAATTAAATGCAAATTAATTATTCACTAATATATATAAACGGCGATGAACAAAATATATGAACAAAACAAACTAGTTTAACCTTTGCAAAAGCATCCGTGAAACGGCATTTCGGAATTAAAAAAGATTCAGAAAATATTTCTGAATCAAAGTTTTCCACAACTACGGTAATAAATTACGAAGCGTCTTCTTTATCTTGTCCACGGTCTGGCCAATGCCGGCACCTGGCATTGTCGTAAGTTGACCGTGGCTCATGTTCTCAAGCATAAGACCAATTGGCGCCGCATAGGCCGGGTCGTTAATACGATCAACGATACCTGAAAAACCCTCGGGCTTGCCGATTACGGCAGGCAGCTGAAGAGCCTCTTTAGCTAGCTCTTCAATACCGGCCATCTTGGCTCCGCCGCCGGTAAGTACCACGCCTCCGGGCAGCATCACGTCCTTACCGACTTTCTTCAATTCCGCCCGCACTAGCTGGAAGATCTCATCTAGCCTGGCCCCCACGATATGCTGAAGCTCCTTGCGCGTCACGACGCTGTCTTCTCCATCAAGCTCTTCAACCCGGATACGTTCAGCCAGGTTGGCTTTGGCGATATGTGCGCGCACATACTTAAGTTTGATCTTCTCCGCGATATCAACGCTGGTTTTAAGCCCGATCGCCAAATCGTTTGTGATGTGGCCCGCCCCAACCGGCACTACGCTCGAATATAATATATCGCCTTCCTCATAGACGGCCACACCGGTTGTGCCCCCGCCGATATCGATCAAGGCCACACCGAGCTCCATCTGCTTCTTCGTGAGCACTGCCCGCGCCGCCGCCAGCGGCACCAGAATCTGCCCTTGTATCTCAATTCCAGCCTGATGAATGCTGCGATCCAAATTCTTAATCGCCGGCACCGAGCCGGTGATAATGTGCGACTCAACCTCAAGTCGTACGCCGTGCATGCCAACCGGATCCTTGATATTCTCCTGTCCGTCGACTGAATACGAGCGCGGAAACACCTGAATAATTTCGCGGTTAGGCGGCAGTTGGATCGCCGTTGCTGCCTCCTCCACGCGCACCAAATCTTCAACCATTATTTCCTGATCAGCCCGCGCGACGGCAATCACACCCTTCGAGTTTTGGCTCGCAACGTGAGCACCGTCAATCGAAATGGTCGCCCGGTCAATCGCCACACCGGAGATTCGCTCCGCCTCATCAACAGCGGCTGTTATTGACGACACAGTCTCTTCAACATCAACCACAACACCCTTGCGCATACCGCTGGTCGGTGCGGTTCCAACACCAATCACACTTGGCAGTGCCGCACCGTCCTCGTGCAGCCCCACAATGCAACAAACTTTGGTGCTACCAATATCAAGGCCAATGTAAATTTCTTCAGTCGGTTTCGTGGCCACGCGTTTGCTGCTCCTTGGCTGACATTATAGTTCTTGTAGCCTGGATTGCGCAACGCTGACTACAATTATTTTCCAATCGTTATGACCCTGCAGGCCGCCTGGAACAAGCCTAAAGACTGAACAATATTAATGTTCAACTTGCGTCAAAACTTCGACGCCGCCTTCGGTCACGAGCACAGTATGTTCAAACTGCGCACCCAGGCTGCCGTCCTCGGTTCGGATCGTCCAACCATCACGAGCAAGATAAACGCCGGCCTTACCCAGCGTCGCCATTGGCTCGATCGCAATCGACATGCCTGCCTCTAGCCTTGGGCCGGTACCGGCCCGGCCATAGTTCAAAATCAGCGGGTCCTCGTGCACATCGTGGCCAACCCCGTGGCCGCTTAACTCCCGAATAACACCGAGCTTATCACGTCGCAGCCTACGCTCAATCGCTGCCGAGATATCACCAACTCGATTGCCTGCCCGCACCTGTCCAACCCCCAGAGTAAGGGCCTCAGAAGTCGCCGTTAGCAGACGCTCAGCTGCCACACTCGGCGAACCGCCGGCCACCACCGTCACTGCCCCATCGGTTATCATGCCCTCATAATCCACGCCAAAATCTAGACCAACTAGATCACCAGTCTCAATTTCTCGCGCACCCGGGATTCCATGGACCACTTCATCATTGACCGAAATGCAGATAACGGCCGGGAACGGCCTGACCCGCGGGTCGGTTTTATAGCCCAAAAATGCCGGCTGCCCGCCCAGAGCCAACAGCTCTTTGGCCGCCATTTCTCCCAAAAACCCGGTCGTCTGCCCAGGTTCTAGCCGGTCCGAAAGCACCTGTAATACTTGAGCCAACATCCGCCCACTCACCCGCAGCCGCTCGATTTCTGCCACCGTATTGATCCGGTTCTTCATGACAACACGCCCGCCTTTTGCAGGGCCGTGACAATCTCGTGATGCACCTCCTCAATAGTACCGCGGCCGTTAACGCTGACGAGCAGGCCAAGATCTCGATAATGCTGAATTACCGGCCGTGTCACCGTATCAAACAACTCCCATTTTTCCCGCACTGCTGTCGGCACGTCATCAGTCCGGCCCCTCAAGCCCAGCCGCTTCACACTCGTTGCGATATCGAGCTCAATCAGCACAACCGCGTCTAAAGTTCGTTGCAATTTTGGCAAGTTCAGCTCAAGCCAGTGCACATTACTCCATGTCCGGGGCGTGCCGTCGAGCACCACCGGCCGCTCATTCGGGATCTTTGCCAATGCCTCACCGACTACCCTCTCCACTTCGAGCGCCGGAGCCAGCCGTCCGTCGCGCATTTGCGCCGCCGCCTGTTTATCGCGCCTCAACAAAGTGCCACTCGATAAATGCACCCACCCCCACCGTTCAGCGAGTAGCTCGCCTTGTACCGACTTACCCGCACCAGTCGGGCCCATCAAGACAATTAACTTCCCCATACCAGCCTCTCAAGCGCCGGCCCAAATATCGCCACTGCCACCACCACAGCTGCCACCGACGCCACCAGTACCGCCCCCGCAGTCATATCCTTTATCAACTTGATATGCGGGTTTTCGTGAATATCTATCAAATCCAGCGTACGCTCAATGGCCGTGTTAAATATTTCGGCCAAAAACACCAAAATGATCGCAAATAACACCGCTATCCACTGTACCGCCGATAACCCAAGCACCACGCCCAAAGCTACGGCTAGTATTGCCATCACCAGATGAATACGCGCGTTGCGCTCATGCCGGACCACGTGCTCCGCACCGTGCACAGCGTGCTTCATACTCTGAAGGAAGTTCTGTTTCGAACCCGGGTGCACCCGTGCTGTGTGGTCATCAGCCGGCTGGGTATTCTCTCCTTGCTCGTTACTCATGCTGCCGCCAATTGTTGGCGCACAAGCTTCGACACTGTCGCGCCGTCGGCCCGAGCGCCTACGCGTTTCATCACGGCTCCAATCACCGCACCCATCTGATTCATGCCGGTTGCACCGGTTTCGGCAATCACCGACCGCACCACCTCACTGAGCTCCGCCTCGCTCATTGCTTGGGGAAGATATTCCTGAATAACCTCAAGCTCCGCCGCCTCCTTCTGAACCAAATCATCACGACCGGCACTCTGGTAAGCATCGATCGAATCCCGCCGCTGTTTGGCCTCGCGCTGCAACACCTTAAGCGCGTCGTCATCACTAAGCACCCGGCCGGTCTTGATCTCCTCGTTCTTGAGTGCACCGCGGAGCAATCTGAGTGTACCGGTACGCGCCGCATTACCACCTTTTAGGCTGGCCTTCATGTCTTCGGTCAACTTATCGGCAACCATCACATCACGTCCCCAGTCTTACACTCGTATTGTATACTACTTCCCCACGTACACTTTGGCTTTGGCCGCTTTGCGCGCGGCTTTTCGGATGGCGATCTCGCGCTGCGCCCGCTTCGATAACGGTTTCTCAAAGTATTTGTTGCGCCTGGCCACACCAAGCACGCCCGACTGTTGCACCTTCTTATTAAAGCGCCGGATTAAGTTCTCTAACGACTCTTTGTCGTCTTTGCGTGTTACTTGCAGCATGTTATATCACCTCCTTTCGTAAAAGCGTTGGGGTATTCATTAAAGCCTAACTAAGATAACAGATAATCTGCGCTCAGACAAGCCTACTTGGGATCCTCTGGACCCCAATGCTCGTGCGGCGATTTGCCCTTGTTGCCGAGAACATGGAAATGCAGATGCGGAATGACCTGGCCGGCGCCTTCTCCATTGTTCACCCGCAAACGCCATGAACCGGCAATACCAGATTTGCGAGCCACCTCGCGCACCGCCATCAACAATTTACCGGCCAACTCTGGATCATCAAGCTCGTCCAAACTTGCAATATGAGCCTTCGGGACAACCAACACATGTACCGGCGCATCGGGATGAATATCGTTAAACGCCGCTGCAATCTCGTTTTGCCACAACAGCTCGCCCCTGTCGCCGTTCGCAATCGAGCAAAATAAACAATCGTTTTGCATGGACAAAGTATAGCATGCAGCAATTCACTCATGTCGCTCATGCTTGCTATTGGGCAAAATCCGGTTCAAAATAGCCGATTCGCTTAAAGGCCGGGTGGAATCGCCCATGACAATAACCCTCAAATCCACAATTCTTGCCAGCGTCTCTGTCGCGGCAGCACTCAACGTTGGCCAATTCTTCACCTCCTACCAACAACGCGAGCTGGCCTTCACCCCGGCCTGGGCTCGCGTAGTCAATGCCTCGGCTGCTGCCAACCCGACGACCCAGACCTCAGTGCAGCTGGCAGCCGCACATCCAGCCGCTACAGCCGGCCCGACGACGCCACCCACGGCCACACCGACGCCTGCAGCCGACCCCGCGCTTACACAAGCTCAGTCGGCTCTGTCCCGCACCGGCCTGATACCGTCATATGCTGCCCTCTATCTCAACGTCCAGCAGCGCACCGGCACCCCGTGGCAACTTCTGGCCGCTGTCCATGAAGTTGAAACCGGGCAGTCCGGCTCCACCAGCCGCACCAGCGCCGCCGGCGCCACCGGCCCCATGCAATTCATGCCCGCTACCTTTAACCGCTACGCCGCCGACGGCAATGGCGACGGCGTAGCCAGCATCACGAATCTCGACGACGCTATGCTCACCGCCGGCCGCTACCTGGCTGCCAATGGTGCCGCCTCCGGTAATTATTCAAACGCCCTATACGTCTATAATCACTCCCAAAGCTACGTCGCGCGCGTGCTCGAGCTGGCCGACCGGCTCGGTCTTTAGCTAAAAATGTAAGATTTTTTATAGTCTGCCCGCGCGGACTGTGCTGTGCTAAGACCATGAGTACACAGCGCTTCACCGCCATTGTGATGATTTGTTTCGTCAGCCTGCTAAGCGGACTGGTGTATGCATCGTCGTCGGGATCGCAGCGCTTGGCTTTGTCAGACGACACCGCCATGGCCGCGACTCCTGTGCCCACGCCGCTTCCGGCCGGCGGCACTACGCAGTTCGAATTCACAGTCCAAGGACCGGTCGTCGCCAATGAGCTGTATCGCTCAAGTATCATCACCATCACGCCCACCAGTCGTACGCTCACCATTTACGCCACCTACACGAATCAGCCGATCCTCACCCAAAACCTCGACAACAACGACGCCGCCTACAACCAGTTATGGGGCGCTCTCCAAACCACCGGCTTCCCGAACCGCATTGGTAACCACGGCGACCCCGGCAGCAACTGCCCCAACGGCCTCCGCTATACCTACACGGTCTTGGGTCCGGGCAACCAATCGCTCATCCAGACCTGGGCCACGAGTTGCGGCAACCAAGGTGAACCCTTCAGCGGCAACGTCGGCGCAGTTAACCAGCTCATTCGTAACCAGATCCCGGGGATTGCCCAAATTCCGGACTACCAAGCGTTCATACAATAAACTTTGTGTTCGAAGAGATTAATAACTTGAGGAGGTTCTATGACTACACAAGTATCAACTGGGTCAACATCCGGCTGGGTAGGCTGGATCGTGTTTGCAGCCGTCATGATGATTTTAGACGGCATCTTCCAATTCATTGTCGGACTGACGGCCATCATTAATCCGCACTGGTTTGTGATCCACGACCAATCGGTGCTGTTCGTTAACCTCCACACCTGGGGCTGGGTACACCTGATAATCTCAATCCTAGTGATCATCGCCGGCGCAGCGTTATTCTCTGGCAATACAGCGGCCCGCATTTTCGCGGTCGTGTTGGCAGGCTTAAGCGCCATCGACAATCTAGCGTTCCTTGGTGTATATCCGTTTTGGTCGCTCGTCGTGATCACCATCGATGTACTCGTAATCTACGCGCTCATCGTTCACGGCGGCGAACTCAAGCAGGGCCGCGTCTAGTTCTTCGACTGCTTTGTCTCACTCGCCACAAATTGTTTGAGGCTCGATAGGGTGTCCATAAGTTGAGCCGGGAACACAATGGTAGAGTTACGCTCAGTGGCAATTTCGGCTAGCACCTGCAGATTGCGCAGCTGCAACGCCACCGGATGGGCTTGAATGATATCAGCGGCCTGACCCAGTTTCTCGGCACTCAGGTATTCGCCCTCGGCCGCAATGATTTTGGCTCGCTTGTCGCGCTCGGCTTCGGCCTGGGCCGCCATGGCTCGTTGCATGGTATCCGGCAACTGAATGTCTTTGAGCTCAACCCGGCTCAATTCCACACCCCATTGCTCAACCGTGGTGTCCAAAATTTCCTTCACTAGGTCGTTAATCTTGTCCGTGCCGGACAGGACCTCGTCGAGCATGTGCCGACCGACCACGTTGCGGACGGTAGTCTGTGCCCGCTGATTAATCGCCACGGCCACATTTTCGATCTCCACCAGGCTTTTCACCGGCTCAACAACTCGGTAGTATGACACCGCTGCCACATCAATTGATACGTTGTCTTTGGTAATAACCTTTTGCGACGGAACCGGCATGGTCATGGTACGCATATTCACCTTCTTCATCACATCCACGAACGGGAAGATTAGCCGCAAACCAGGACCGCGGACACCTCCCATCACGCGCCCAAACCGAAAGATCACGCCCCGTTCATACTGCTGAACGATGCGCAGCCCAAACAGCGTAGCGACAAGAACGATGATAATCAGAATAACCAGGCCATTCATTGCCCGCGTCTCCCTTAGTTATACCCTATTCTACCCTATTCCAAACCGATTGCGTAGCTCAGCCACAATACTGCTCAATGGCAGCACCTCTTGCGCCCCAGACGTCATATCGCGCAAAATGACCGTCTCCTCCCGCACCTCTTTTTGGCCGATGATGACCGCATAGTCAACACCCAAGCGATTAGCTCGCTCCAGCTGTGCACCAATGCCGTCGCGATCAACCGCACCGGTCGCGGCCACCCCGCCGTCAAGTAGCTGCTCGATCAACCGAAACGCCGCTAGCCTTGCCGGCTCGCCCAGACTGGCTACATACACCCGCTTCGGCACCGGCGGCACCGGCATCGCACCCTCGGCCGCTAGTTCTAGCATGATCCGCTCCAGCCCCAACGCAAAACCAACCGCCGGCGTCGGCTGGCCGCCCAATAACTCAACCAGCAAATCATACCGGCCGCCGCCACCCAAAGCCGACTGCGCGCCCTCACGCTCACCGTAGAATTCAAACACGGTCCTCGTGTAATAGTCCAATCCCCGCACCAACCATGGATTGAGCTCATAGGCCAGACCCAAATCATCAAGGTATTCCAAAACACCGGCAAAGTGCTTCTGGCAGGCTTCGCACAAATAGTTGAGCGTCTGCGGCGCCTCGGCCAGTACCCCCCGGGTCGCCGGTTCCTTCGAATCAAGCACACGCAAGGGATTCTTGGCTAGGCGTTCGCGGTCTACCTCCGCCAGCTTACTCTCGTGTGCTTTCAGATAATCAACCAGCGCCTTGCGATACTTCGGTCGGCAAACCGGGTCACCGATGCTATTGAGTTGCAGCGACACATTGCTCAGCCGTATCCGCTTAAAAAAGCGTTGCGCCAAGGTAATAACCTGAGCATCCATACTTGGCGCCAGCTCCCCCAGCGCCTCCAGATTTACTTGGTTAAATTGCCGCTGCCGTCCACCTTGCGGCCGATCATAGCGAAACAGCGACCCATCAGCGTACAGCTTCACCGGCTGAGGCCACGAGTTCAAACCTCGCTCAATGTAGGCCCGCACAATTCCGGCCGTAAACTCCGGCCGTAGCGACACGCTGTGGCCAGACCGGTCCTCAAACGTATACAGCTCCTTCGACACCGCATCCGTATCAGCGCCTACGCCGCGCACAAACAGATCGGTATCTTCAAGCAACGGCGTCTCAATCCGACCATACCCGGCCGCTTCCGCCACGCTCCGAAACTGGTTAACCAAAAACGTCATCTGTGCCGCCGGTTCGCCGATTAAATCGACCATCCCGCGCAGCGACTGAAATTCTTGCCGAGCCACGACCACTCCTTTTTGCTGAAGGTCAGCGTAGCATGGCGGCCGCCCTCAAATCAACCTACGCCGCCAAATCAGGCCGCCGCACCGATATCACGCCGCTCAACCGCTCAAAATCGTGCATAACTCGAGCCAGCATAAATAAATCCGGCACCTCAATCGCAAAACTAAGGCGCGTGTGCGTTTCATCTGTTGCATCACGTACCGTAGTCATATCGCGCAAAGCCAGCTGCCGCTTCACCACCACACCCGCTACATCGGCAACCAAGCCCTTGCGGTTCAATGCCTCAATCTCAATCCGGCACACCACAAACTCAGCTGGTTCGGCTGCCGTCTCCCAGTGGCATTCAGCGTATCGCTCCGGATCGGACGGCAAATTCCGACACCCCAATGCGTGCACCGTCACTCCCTTACCCCGCGTTACAAACCCAATCAACGGCTGCGGAAACACCGGCCGGCAGCAGGGCGCCAATGTATATGGCAAGTCCTCTCCAGCCACCATGATGCGCCCAGTCGGTTCCTTGCGCCGCACCGTCACCGCTCCCTTCGGACGGGCCGCATCCGGAATCAGCCGGCGGATAACCGGAGCCGTCGCCAGCGCCCCCTCACCGATCTGGGCCAACAGATCCTCCTCATTCTTGATATGCAGGTTATCCAAAGCATCAGCCACATAGCGCTTCGGCAGCTCTTCTAGTCGCCTCACGCCCCACGCCCGCAGCTCAGTTTCAAGAATCGTGCGCCCCGACGCCACATTAGCTTCCCTACTAGCAGCCCGAAACCAGGCCTTGATCTTGCTCTTGGCCTGCGAGGTCACCACCAGGTTCAGCCAATCGCGGCTCGGTGCTGGTTCACGACGGGTTAAAATCTCAACTACATCGCGGTTCTCCAGCCGGCTATCGAGCGGCACCAATTTGCCGTTCACTTTGGCGCCAAGCGCCCTCAGTCCGATATCGCCGTGTACCCCAAATGCAAAATCAAGCGGCGTTGCTCCTTCCGGCAAGTCGTACAAATCACCCTTGGGCGAGAACACGAAAATCCGGTCGGTAAACAAATCAAGCTTCGCACCCTCCACAAATTCTTGCTCACTCATCGCCGCCTGCTGCAACCCCTGCAACCGCTGCACCCAAGCCAGATTCTCCGGCACCGCCTCACCCATAAGGTTGCCGCCGCCCATCTTCTGCTCCGAATAATAAAAATGCGCTGCCACGCCATACTCAGCTGCCATATGCATCTCCGGTGTCCGAATTTGAATCTCGGTAATATGCCCGTCTTCCGCAAACACGGTTGTGTGCAAACTCTGGTAGCCGTTCGGCTTGGGCACGGCGATGTAATCTTTAATGCGATAAATGAGCGGCCGGTAATGCTGATGCAATAACCCCAGAGTCTGGTAACAGGCCGACACGTCCGGGACAATCACCCGTACCGCCATGAGATCATAGATTTTCTCAATATCGCCGTCCACCTTGGCGAGCTTCTTATAGATACTATAGAAATGCTTCGGACGCGCCGAAATATCGATGATCTCCACTCCGCCGGCCACCAAATACTCGCGAATTGCGCGTTTCAGTACCGCCAAATAACGTTTGGCCTTTTCGGCCCGCACCTTCACTTGGCGCTCCAAAGCCGCAAATTCATCCGGCTTGGCATAACGGAAACCCAGATCGTCCAACTCCACCTTAAGCTGGCCCATGCCCAAGCGGTCGGCCAGCGGAGCGTAAACCTCCAGGCTCTCACGGGCAATGCGCATCCGGCGGTCCGGCGGTAAGTGAGTTAGCGTCCGCAAATTGTGCAGCCGATCGGCCAGCTTAATCAGAATCACCCGCTGATCGCGCGCGGTCGCAAGCAAGAGTTTGCGCAAGTTCTCAGTACTAGCCGCGCGGCGTATGCTATCCTCCGGCAGTCTCGGTGCTGTCGACAGCCGCAGTTTCGTCACACCGTCAACCAGCCCGGCCACTTCCTGGCCAAATCGACCGTTTAGGACCTGTGGGGTCGCTCCGGTATCCTCAACCACATCGTGCAGTAACGCCGCAGCTAGAGCCTCATAATCAAGCCCCCAGTCGGCTACGATCTCTGCCACTGCGATTGGGTGTGTCACATACGGCTCACCACTCGCACGGAGCTGCCCGGAGTGAGCCGCTACGGCAAATGCGAGGGCGTCACCGATAACCGCGTTTTGCTCTTGGTTAAAGCGATCTTTGTCGTATCGAACACTAAAATTATTCATACTCAATGCGCTCCAAAATAAGCTGCAGGCTCCGCTTGCCCTGAAACTCATTCTTGTTCAATCTACCGACTAGCGTCAATTGCTGGCCGTCTCGCAGAGTGCTATAACGCTCACTTAGACCAAAGCCTACAGCCGAAAGCCGACGCCCCCTCTGATCGCAAATTACCAGGCGCAAATGCTGGCCTGCAGATCCAATCCTCGCTACCCGTTCGCAAGGCACATTCGTAATCTTAATCAAAGGCGCTGGATTTTCGCGGCCGTATGGCTGCAAGAGATCAAACGTCGCCAGCAAGTCCCAATCAATGCCTCCCAAATCGCCGAAACTCACCTCGGCAGCCGCTATCGGCACTTCATACGCGCAGGCCCCACTTGATACAAAATACTCGTTCAGACCGGCCCGCAGCTCATCCAGCCGCTCAGTCGGTAGTGTAAACCCAGCAGCAAAAAAATGCCCACCATACTTACTCAGAAGCGTTGCATTTGCCCTCAGCGCCTCTACCATGTTAAATGCCCCGACGCTCCTGGCCGAACCCTTAGTGTCATCACCCAGAATCTGGCCCACCAGTACCGGCTTGCCAAATTTCTCCACCAGTTTCGACGCCACGACGCCAACGACCCCGTGCGACCAATCCGCACCGGCCAGTACCAGTACCGGATCATCAACATACACCCCCGCTGCCGCTACAGCCGCAGTTGTGATCAAATCCTGCGTTGCTCTACGCTCACGATTGCGCTGGTCAAGCCTCACGGCCAACTCACCTGCCCGGTGTACATCTTTAGTCCGAACCAGCTCCAGGCTGCCGGCAGCATGCTCAAGTCGGCCGGCCGCATTCATACGCGGGCCGAGGCGAAACCCCAAGGCCTCAGTATCCAGCTCGGCCGGCACTGTCCCTGCCACCATTGCCAACTGGGTAATGCCGGGCCGCCGGGTTTGTCGCAGCACCTTCAGTCCATAGGTTACCAGCATGCGATTCTCGCCCACGAGCGGCACGACGTCGCATACCGTCCCCAGCGCCACCAGATCGAGCAACCACTTCTCTTGCCCGACCGCCGGGCACCCCAGCCGCGCCTGCATCGCCCGCACCACCTGAAACGCTACACCCACCCCTGCCAATTCCTTAAACGGATACTGGTCACCGGGTCGCTTAGGATTAATCACGGCTACTGCCTCGGGTATAATCGGCGGCACTGCATGATGGTCAGTAATGATAAGGTCTAGGCCGTGCTCCTGCGCCCAAACTGCCTCGTGCGCGCTCGTAATGCCGCAATCAACACTCACCACCAGCGTTACGCCGCGCGCCGCCAATGCCTCAAGCGCACCCTGGTTAATCCCGTACCCTTCCTCAAACCGGTCTGGAATATAGCTCTCAGCCCGCACTCCCAGTGCCTCAAGCGCCTCCAGCATCACGGCGCTGGCCGTAATCCCATCAATGTCGTAATCACCGTATACTGCCACCCGTTCGCCACGCTCAGCCGCCAACCGGATCCGCGCAACCGCCGGCTCCATATCGGTAAGAAGCCAGGGATCATGTGCATCGCGCTCGTAATCCGGCCACAAAAATCGCTCCATCGCCTCGGGCGCCACCCCCCGGCCGGCCAGAATTTGCGTCACCACTTCAGGCACTAACCGTTCAGCTGTAATCTCAGGCGGTTCGTTCATATTCTTAAGTATACCTTGACCACTAACCTGTACAGTGCAAGAATAATGCCCTGGAACATTGCCGATCCAAGATTGCGAGCCGAACATGGCAACTCTCATTGAAGAACAGGCTATCACCTGGGCATTTGAACTCGGGCAGGAAGCCCAGATCCTAACAGCTGCTGGTCGCCCGGTCGACGTCGTATGGGAGGTCCTTGCAGTTATCTCCCAAATCGAGGGCTTCGATCAGGTTGAAATCCTGATCCAGCTGGATACCTACCCCAGGATTTACTGGGTCCTCCGTGCCCGTGTGGTCATCGGCATCGGACTCGATGCCAGGCTTAATACCGCCAGGCATTTGCTCGCGGACGCCCTCGGGCTGGAACTGCCGTGCGTATGAGAGAGCCTCTCAGCCACATGCAACGCGCGGCGGCGATAAAGGGCCGGCACACCAACGTTGTGCCGGCCCTTGCCAATAAAGGTCAGTTAACGAATTCGCCGAAACCGCTGATGGTAATTCGCAAGCGCCTGCACACCGTAAATGACCGCCAAAATACAAGCCGGTACCACCTCAAGCCACAGACTACCTACGGGATTTTGTTCAAAATACATCTGCTGGTGCACAATTGCGGCCGCCAACCCATCAACCATGACCACCCACAAAAGCGGCATAGCTACCGTTAGACCCATCGCAGCCCACACGCTCCGTTGTCGCAAACCGTTCAGCAAGTAGCCCACGATCCAAATCAAGGCCAAACCAAGCGCAAATCCGGTCACCGGGTCTACTCCCGGAATTTCGGTCTGCGCATGTCGATACCAGTAATCGGCATTGATAATCAACTTGACCACATCGACTGTCACCGCCAATCCGACCAGCGGCCATCCAATCACGACGCCAAAACTAACGCTGCTTATTCCTCGGCGCACCACTTTGGCCGCCATGGCAAATCTAGAACTTTCGGCTCAAAAAATAGAAATTAGGATCACTGCGCCGCACGAAGCCGATTGGCATATCCGGCACTCGGCAAACTGTGCGGGGGCGGTAAATCGGTCTGCGCGGAGTCCGCATTACCATAATCGTTTCCAATATGCGTCTCATAGCGTTCGACTCCCTCGCCTGGCTAGGCTCTTCAAAACCAGACCCTGAAGCTCACGGTATAAGGGAAACCGCGGATTCGCCTCGTAGACTTTCGAGTTTCCCTCTATCTTCACATTCACAAAACCGACCTCCGCGAGCCTCTTGAGCTCTCGCTGCACATTGCCCGGATCCTCTTTGATCATCTTCGCGAGGCCGCGGACGTGCATCCGGAAGTCGGGATACTTCGTATATATTACGATGATTTTGCGTCTGGTTTTAGACGTGATAAACAGTTCAAGCATCTGTTTTTTATTTAGTTGGTATTTGTTTAACAACTGGTGTTGTTAATTTGACTCTAGGGCAACCATGGCCGGAATGCAAGTCTTTTTTACAACAATCTCTCAGAAAACTCTTAGTTTCGGTGTAAGATTAGGCCTTCTTTGCCACGAGCTGCGTCTTTTCCAGCTTCTTTAACTTGTGGTTATGCCAGGTCACGAGCAGCGGTGAAGCGTTAAAGATTGACGAATACGTTCCCGAAGCAATACCAATGAGAAGTGCCAGCACAAAGGTTCGAATTGAGGCTCCACCAAACAGGAATAGCGCCAAAAGCGTCAGGAGCACTGTCAGTGAGGTGTTAATTGATCGTGCAACCGTCTCAAGAATAGAATTGTTGACTACTGTCTCGAAGCTGCCCTTATCGCGCCGCAAGTTCTCGCGAATCCGGTCAAATACCACGATGGTGTCGTGCACACTAAAGCCAATCACGGTCAAGATCGCGGTTACAAACAACGAATCAACCTCAATCCCGGCAAAATGCCCCAGCAGCGAAAACACGCCAAGCACAAACAATGCATCGTGCAGCAGGGCCGCGATTGCCATAAACCCAAAGCTCCACGGCGACACCGGCGGCGGTGCATTGCGGAAGGCAAAAGCAATATAAAGCACGATTGCCAAACTCACCACCACCAGACTCGCAATAGCATTACGCGCAATCGTCGCTGATACCGTTGGGCCAATCGAGTCAAACGACAGCTCAGCAAACCCCTCGTGCGCCAACGCAGCCTTAAACTTCTCATGGTCTGCCTCGTGCTGGCCTTGCGGCGCCGGGTCGCGGTAACGAATCTCAGTCTGGTTATCGCCGGCCGGCTCCACCTGGATGTCTTGGAATCCCAAACCTGTCGCCGCTTGCTGCGCCTGTGACAGGCTCACCGTTCCCTGTGCGGTCAATAATTCGCCGGCTGTAAAATCGATCCCCAGCTTAAGGCCAAACAACGCCAGCGAGATTACGCCTGGCACAATCATCACGCAGGAGATCGTATACCAAATCCGTCGCTTACCGATCAAATTCATGCCTTCGCCTCCGCCGCCGAAGCCGGCGCCGACGGTGTCGGCTTCTCTTGCTCTGCCGGTATTTTCAACCCATACCAGGACAAATTACGTCCCCAGCGCTGGCGAATTACCATCCTGAGCAAAGTACGAGTCACCACCACAGCCGTAAACATACTCACAAGCACACCCAGACCAAGCGTGACCGCGAATCCCCGGATAATAGGTGTAGCTGCGCTTGTTGCGTACAAAATCACACAAGTGATGAGGGTCGACACATTTGAATCCCGGATACTCGTCCAAGCCCGGTCAAAGGCTGCCTCAGTCGCAGCTACAAAGCTCTTGCCTGCCCTCAACTCCTCTTTCATGCGCTCAAAGATAAGAATATTGGCGTCCACCGCCATACCAATACTCAAGATGAATCCAGCGATCCCGGCCAGCGTTAGCACAATCGTATATCCCGGCACCAGTGCGCTCAGTTTATAGATCGTGAGCGTGATGCAGGTGTAGATAAACAGCGCGATCACCGCCAACGCACCCGCCAACCGGTAATACATCAGCATAAACAGAGCGACCACAGTTAAGCCAATAATGCCGGCCACCAACGATTCCTGCACGCTTTCTTTGCCCAGTGTTGGCCCAACCGTCTCCTGCTCAACAAGTGTCACCGGCACCGGCAACGCGCCGGCCGTAATTTCGTCCGCGATCTGTCTGGCCTGGTTAATGTTGAGGTTGCCCGTGAGTATCGCTGTGCCGTCGGTAATCGCCTCGGTGCGGGCCGGTCCAAACGTCGGTTGGCCGTCAAGCAGGGTCAGCAGCAAATTACCATTCTGGCTCAACTGAGTCGTAAGCGTTGAAAATTTCTTGGTCGACTCCCCACCTTTCAGCTTCAACACGACGTCGGGCTGGTCTTTGGTGGGATCATAATCGGCCGTCGCCGAATCCACGTCATTACCGTTAATGTCGGTCGGCGTTTCCGCACCAGTCTGCGCATTCACCGTCACAAACGTCAGGTTGGCCGTCTCGCCGATCTGATTAATCGCGTCGCTCACATTCTTCACACCCGGCAAACTCACAGCCACCCTGTTGCTGCCTTCTTGCTGTACCGTCACCTCTTGGGTCCCGCCGATATTTGCACGCCGCGTCATCACGGTCACCAGCGAGGCCATGGCCGTATCGCGCTGATCCGCCGGAGTTTTGCTCAAATCCGCCTGAAACACGAGCTGCGCTCCACCCTGCAGATCCAAACCCTGCCTCACGCTCAGCTTGACATGCTTGAGTCCCAACGCCGAAAACACCAGGTCTTCACGCGGCATCGCCAGGACCGCGCAGACCACAGCCAAGACCAAAATCAAAATAAATTTCAGCCGCACACTCATAATCTCGACTACTATAGCCTGTATCTGCCGGATGCGTCAATTCAGATTGTCTTCAGATCCAACGCGACACAACATTATCAATCCGCTCAGTGATCGTTGCCGGATCAATTCTGTCCTCATCCGTATAGTAATGCGAGACCGAAAAAAAATTTTCCGGCATATACAAGTAATGCATTTCATCAACCAAACCTCGCAGCCGATCGATGACATCAACCGGGCCGACCGGAATCGCGGCAATCGTTTTCTCAACGTGCAAGCGGTTTAAGTAATGCATGGCCGCGTCAAAGCTCAACCCATTCTTGACCCCGTCAGTCGCGATGATGACATTGCGCGCAACCAACTGGGCGGGATCAGCCAAACCGTGCTCGCCCATCACAGCCGACATCTCATACATTTGCCGCAGTTTTTGTTCCTCAACATACCCTCGCATGTCTTCCATATAGTCTTCCATCTGTCCGGCTGAAATCATCGAGTTGTAGGTAAACACGCCGCTTTGGTCAATCGTTCCGACAACGAGGCTAGACTCACCCGGCGCCGAAATTCGAGCCGTTAGCAAAAGTGTCAGCAGACTATGGAGACGACGGGCAACCTGTTCCCCTACCGCCACACCCCCAGGCGACAGGGCCAGCACAACGGTGTTCTCATATCGATACTGCATCAACTGATCTGCCAGCATGTTGCCAGCCTGCGCCCGATCGTGGAAATACATAACCACATTGTATCAGCCCCGTATACTAAAACCATGGAGCACGTGAGGCACTATCTAATTACGCCGCTGGCTTATACCGGCCGCACCTCAGCTTTTACCTACCACAGCGAGCTGGAGCTTGAACCAGGTCGCATTGTCGAAATATCAGTTGGCCGCCGCAACGTTATTGGTGTAATCGAGGCGGCAGTTGAACGTCCCGCATTCAAGACCAAGCCGATCACCCGCGCACTTGAATTGCCGGCCATACCTTCTGAACTGCGCGAATTGGCTGGTTGGCTTAGCCGATTCTACGCAGCCAGCCCAGCCAGCGTCTGGACCACCATGTTGCCCGCCGGGCTCGGCAAAACCCGCCGTCTGAAACCAATCCCAAGCAGCTCAGACATCACCGCATCCACGCCGAGGCTCTCACCACTGCAAAACCTGCCACCGCTTACCGAAGACCAAGCTTCTGCCCTGGCTCGCATACGTAACTCAAACCTGAGCACCGGGCTCGTCCAAGGAGTAACCGGCTCGGGCAAAACGAGGCTCTACCTCGAGCTTGCAGCCGAGACGCTCGCGGCCGGCCGGTCATGCATCGTACTAGTACCTGAAATCATCCTCACCCCCCAGCTGGTCAGCCAATTCGAAGCCGAGTTTGGTGCGAACGTACTAACGAGCCATTCCAAACTTACCGAAAGTCAACGTCACACGATTTGGCTAGCTGCTATGACCGCCCGTGTGGGCCACCAGCCCCGTATTATTATCGGTCCACGGTCGTGCCTATTTATGCCTGTCCACCAGCTTGGTTTGATTGTCGTCGACGAGTGCCACGAATCGAGCTACAAGCAAGACCAACACCCAAGGTATCATGCAGTTACAGCCGCTGCCCGGCTGGCCCAGCTCACCTCCGCCAGGCTGGTACTCGGCTCAGCCACACCCGGTCTGAATGAGCTTTTTCTGGCTCGCGAACATCGCATTGAACACATTTTGCTCTCACATCGCATAAGCAAGATACCGCATCCAGAAGCCAAAATTATTGACCTGCGCAATAAAGATAATCTCAAGTCGAACAAATTTATTGCTCAAGAACTCCTGGACGCAATAGCGACAACCATGGACGCCGGTCGTCAGACGCTGCTCTACCTCGGCCGGCGCGGCAGCGCGTCGAGTCAAGTCTGTGGCGACTGCGGCCACGTCACGACCTGCCCAAACTGCCAATTACCGCTCACCTTTCATGCCGACCTTATGCGCCTCATTTGCCACCATTGCAACTTCCGCACCGCGAGCCCAGCCATTTGCCCTGCCTGTAACTCCGCCAACCTCAAGCTCATTGGTGCCGGGACCAAACGAATCGAAGCCGAAGTCGGTGCACTTTTTCCGCAGGCTCGCATCGCCAGACTCGACCGCGACTCGGCTACACTTACAAACCTAAAAGCAGTGCTCAAGGGCCTAAACAACGGCGAGCTTGATATTATCATTGGTACACAAATGATCACCGGCGGCCTCGACCTGGCTGGCCTCGATACCGTTGGCGTCATCTCAGCCGATACACTCCTCCATTTGCCCGATTTCACCGCCGCCGAGCGTACGTTCCAACTGCTCAGCCAGGTTGCAGGCCGAGCCGGCCGTCGCGACCGCCCAGGCCAAGTCTTCATTCAAACCTACACGCCCGACCACCCAGCCATTGTCGCCGCTGCCCGTAACGACTTTGACTCCTTTGCGGCCACGGAGCTCGCTCAGCGCAAAGCCCTGCGCTATCCGCCGTTTGTCTACCTACTCAAGCTGACGGTTGCAGCCGCCTCCAGGCAAGCCGCTATCGCCGAAGCCACCGCCTTCGCCGAAAAACTCCGAGCTCAGCCCGGCCTCGACGTTACCGGTCCTGCCCCGGCTTTCATCGAAACCATAGGCGGGCGCTTTCACTGGCTCATCACCGCCAAATCAGTCCGCCGTCCGCCCCTCGTTACCATTGCCGAAAACCTCCCTGGCCCCCACTGGACCGCCGATCTCGACCCGGTCAACCTGTTATAAAGCGGCGCACTATCCCCTCGTTAGCGTCCACTTCAACCATGTCTCCCTCCGAGAAAACCCTTGTGCCGTTAACAGTGCCGACAATACAGGGGATGTTCAGCTCTCGGCTAATAATGGCGGCATGTGACAACACTCCGCCCTGGTTTGTCACAATCGCCCCAGCCTTTTTACACAGCATCGTGAGTTCAGGATTAGTGCTTTGAACGATTAAAATGTCACCTTTGCGCATCCGTTTATCAACTGCTTGGGCCTCAGCCAGGTCGAGCATCGGCGCTATTACGACTCGTCCTCGCGCTACCCCTCGGTTGGCGACCATACCTGACAGGCCGGCCCTTGCTGCCTCAATCTGCCCCCGCTCAAAGGCTACGAAGTTGTCGCTTACCTTGACTGCCTCGTCGTACGTAAAGTAGTGTATCTCTCCGCCATGTTTGCGCAGCACATAAGACGATCGGCGCTGGGCAATGCTTTCGTTATCTGGCCGGACGCCTCCAAAGAGATCCTTCAGCTCATCCAAATACAGGTAGTGGGCTGCGTCCGCTCCCGCAAAAAATGACCCATCGATGTAATCCATCAAGGAGTCAAGTACGCCGTCTTTCATAATGTAGGCATTCAGGGTTTGCCTACCCTGTGATTTCAGCTCGTTCAAGGTCTCGAGGTTGTGCTGCAAGATTGTATCCCTATGATGGTTCAAAAAATCCACGGCAGCGTCCTGAAAAACCGACTCCGTAAACCCATAGAATTTGTATAGTTGGCCCATCCCAGATATCACCTGCACAAATTCTTCCGCGGACATGTCGTCTGGCACTTCGCTGTACCGCTGGATCAAATCCGCAGCTGTAGCCCCCATATAGCGGACAAAGTTTGAGACGTAGTCCTCAAATTCTACTTGACTACGTAATAACTCCAACCCCTGCCGGCCGAGTTTGGTAAAGGATTGCTTTGGAAGCGATAATGACCAAGCTCCATCCCGGTTAATAATTAGTGGGTCGCCGACACCAAGTGGACCGTCCAAAAAGAAAACATTGACAACGCAAGCAGCCCGGTTGAGCATCCGAAACATTGTCTGGTAATCACTCGGCTTTGGCAGGGCTTCCATCTTACTGCGTCCCAGGCATACGTAATGTACAAATGATAGCACCCCGTTTCGACAACCTGAGAGCCATCAGGTAAAATGCGCTATGTAATGACCGCCAACGACATTATTACGCTGCCGGCGCCCAAGCTCCACGAACGGTCGAAAAAAATCGGCCATGTTGACGACGATATTCGCGCGCTCGCCCAAGACATGATCACGGCCACGCTCGACTGGGAGGCCAGCCGCGAGCACGAATTTGGCGCCGCCCTGGCAGCCGTGCAGGTCGGCCGGCTCTACCGTCTCGTCGTCATCCGCAACGACTTCGACGACAAGGAGAATCGGTCGTTTAGCGTTTTTATTAACCCGGAAATTGTCAAAGCCGAAGGTGAACCCACGGCCGAGCTCGAAGGCTGTCTCAGCGTAAAAGACATTTATGGCTCAGTGGAGCGCTTTCCCAAAGTTAAGGTAAGGGCCCTGAATCTCGACGGCCAGCCCGTGCGTGTCACGGCCACCGGCTTTTTAGCGCGTGTCTTCCAGCACGAAATCGACCACACCAATGGTACTGTTTTTACCGACCGCATCACCAATCCCCATGAGCTGTACCGTTTGCAGCCCAACGGCAAATTTACCCCGCTAGAAGCATCACCATGAGTGCCAGCACTACCGACCGCCTCATATTCTTTGGTACCGACGCCTTCAGTGTGCCCTCATTCATCCGCCTCCTGACCGAACATTGGAACGTCGTGGCATTGGTCACGCGGCCTGACGCGCCGGCCGGCCGCGGTCGCAAAGAAACCATGCCTGCAGTCAAACGCTTAGCTCTGGCCAAGGATATTCCGGTATTTCAACCCGAGCGTATACGCGATCTCGCCGGCGAGCTTACAGCACTGGAGCCCACCGCCGGCATCGTAGTCGCCTACGGCCAAATCATCCCAAGAACCGTTATAGACCTCTTCCCCAAGGGCCTCATTAATGTCCACGCCTCGCTGCTGCCATCCCACCGCGGGGCTGTGCCGATCGAAGCCGCGATTCTCGCCGGCGATACCGCGACCGGTGTTACCCTCATGCGCCTCGACCCCGGCCTCGATACCGGCCCCGCCTTTGATGTCGCCAAACTCCAGCTTGGCGGCACCGAGACCCGCCTTGATCTGTACGAATGGCTGGCTGAACTCGGCGCCGATCTGCTCGCTGCCAAGCTGCCCGCCATTCTCGACGGCAATCTCGTCCCCATTCCGCAAAACAACTCGCATGCCACCCACAGCAAACGCCTCACCAAGGCCGACGGCGAAATCCACTGGGGCAAGCCGGCCGCCGAACTCGAACGTGAGGTCCGTGCCTATCTTGGCTGGCCCGGCTCACGCACCACCATCGCCGGCACGCCGGTCACGATTACGGCCGCCCACACGAGCCCCCACAACGGCAAAGCCAGCATCCCCTACCGTACACCAAGCGGCGAGCTGGCGGTCTATACCACCGATGGCAGTCTCATCATCGACCACCTCATCCCCGCGGGCAAACGCGAAATGACCGGCCCCGCCTTCCTCGCGGGCCACCCCCTAGCCAGCTAGCTGCCGGGGTTTTGTGCGCTACCACCCGCCTGTCCGCCGCTGCCTCACGGCCGACGACGCCGTTGCTGACCACCTCCTCCGCCCTGGGAGGCTCGCCTCCTGGCACTTACCCTTCGCTTATCGAGTTCGATTTGGGCAGCGTCGGCGTACTCCAAGAGTTCTTTACCGTAATCTAAGTTATTTTTGTGCTGATTTGGTCCCACATATGCCACAAACCCTGAGCGCGACATGTTTCTGCGTCCCTGATCACGATTCGGATCGACTTTACGAATATAGTCGCGCCCGCCTGCTGCCGCCTCGTCGAGTATGCCGACAATTTCATTGATCGCCGCATCGATCTGATCAACGCTCGCATTGCGATCGTCCTTAATCCTCTGGCGCACTTCAGCTATCCTCTCCTGAAAGCGCAAATTATACCAACGGTCGGCCCATTGGTTATACAGCGTTTCTGTATCCGAATCGGCATTTTGGAGAACAAGATTACTGTCGGCATTGCGCACGACAGTGTCACCACTCCGTCCGGCAATGTCGCCACCAACTAAATTGGCCTCTGCCGTACTGTGCACATCATGCAATAGGGCGCGCAATTGCCCAATTTCCCATTGCTCGTCTTGAGGCGGCGCATCAAATTGCTGATTACGTTTGCCTCGACGCTCCCTGGTACGACCGATAATATCTCCGATCTCAGCCGCACCTTGAACAGCCGGAGATGGCTCAGTCTCAGCCGCCGGAGGTTGGCCCTGATCTGGTGGGGGTGGAACCGGAGGCTGAGTATCTGGAGCGGCAGGTTGGCCCTGAGCTGGACCCGCAGCAGCGTTATCAGGGCCGCTAGGCGCTTGAGTCGCTGCCGGTGCCGCACTCGCCGGTTGCGCAGCTGCCGGTTGTGTCAACGCCCGCTCACGCGCATCCAAGATATCGAGCAATGCCTGATCGGCCGGATGATCAGGCCGCGCTTGCAGCTTTCTGTCAGGTAGTCCATCGCGTGCGACTTTGCCACCCTCAAAGTAATCACGACGCTCAAGATCAAGCCGAATAGTGCTAAGCTGCCGCGCATTAGTAGCTGCAGCCGCCAAGCGTTCAACCTGCTCTGGTGTTACTGGGCCGGTTTGCGAATAAGGGAATGGCCCTTGCGCTTCAGCTGCTCGCACGAGCCTCGCGATTGCCGTACTATGCGGCCTTTCGATCGCCGGTGGTCTGGATAAGGCGCCACCCAACGTTGCGTCGAGAGCCTGAGCCTCAGTACTCAACGGTCTAGAGAGAGGGGCGTCGTCAAGTGACGCACTGAGCGCCTGGCCCGCCGCATTTAGCCGGTCGGCCAGCCCTGTTCTGCGCTGTCGCTCGTCTCCTGAAAGAACCGCACCGATTACCGGCTCAACCCGGGTGGTATCATCAGGGCCGGCGACAACCATGCGCTCCCGAATCGCGGAACTGCGCACCCGGGCCAGTGCGATCCTGAGTTCTGATCGGCGACCCCGGGCGTCGGCTTGCGACATTGCCGCCAAACCATCAGCATCGTTTAGGACAGCGTCCGCGCGGTCAAATAATCTACGAAGCGTCTCGTCGACTCCTTCAGCGTTGCGCGGCTCATCGATCTCACGGTTAGTCTCGGCGATCGCCTGCTCATTGTGACGCCGCTCCGCCTCAACTGCCGCTGCCAGGTTCTCTTTACGCTGCCTACGCTCCGCCCTCAGATCAGCTGCCGCTTGCCTTACCTGCTTCCTAGCCTCGGCCGTGGCTTGCTCTTGCTGGACTGCAGCATCTGCCACTTCCTGTATTTGCTGTTGCGCGGCAATTTGTGCGTTGTACTCTCCCTGCATAGCCGTAGTCGCACGAAGTAAGCGCTCGCCCGCTTCGGTTTGACCCTGAAAACCGCGCGGACTACCAAGGAACTCCAATTCATCCGCTATGACTTCATACTGCTGGCGCAGAGTTTCTGGATCTAGCTGACCATGCGTCCGCTGCTCACGATAATGCTCTGCAAGGCCTTCGGCGCGAACAGCCAATTGCCGCCAGCCGTCAATGATCCGCATATCCGCCACCCGCTCCGGCGACACGAGCCGCGGACCGCCAAGCGACCGCAACCCTGCCTGCGCCACTCTAGCCGGTTCTTGCTCTTCATCGACCTCCCGCGCCAACCGCTGCGTCCGTTCATGATGGCCCTCTTCCTCAAGCCCTGCTGCCACGCGCTGCTGCCGCGCAACCTCGGCTCGGCGGGCCAGATCAATGGCATGGTCCTGCAAGTCTTCCGCACCGGCGGCTATCCTCGCTTCCCGCCAGCGGGCCACATTTGACACCCCCACGCCCATGTTCTCGCCCTGTGGGTCATGCGTCCAAGTCGACTGCTCAAGGAACGTCTGTAGCTGATCACTTATTGCAACTTCAACCCCGCCTCGAACCTGACGCCGTTCCGTCAAAACCCCCCCGGGAATCGCTACCGCTTGAAAGCGTACCAACTCCCCGACGGTCCCCTCCCGACGGTTCCTTCGGGCATTGGCCCGCCGGATCGTGACGATGGCCACATTGGGGTCATCGGTTGCATAGACCGACCGCTCAACAGCGCTCCTACGATCGCTCACGGTTCGCGCGCCACCAATAGTCGCCCGCCATAGCAAGCTCCGGTTTTCACCCCCCGGCCGCACCATATGCCTTCGCCGGTCAATTTCATCCAATGTGTCATCTTCCTCCAAATCCACACCCAGCTCATTTGCTAGTGCTGACAAGAGCGCTTCGCGCTCCTGATCGGTACCAATACCAATGTAATCAACCGACTGCAAACTCTCAGGCAGATTGCCCCTGCGGTCCGGTTGCACCAGTTCCTGCGCTCGTTGAACTTCATCTAAGAGGTCGAGAATCTGCATGCCCAGAAGCGGATTAGGCCCATATTCCGGCCACTGCCGGGGTCGGTATCCTTCTGGCTCACCCTGACCCCCTGGCCCGCCCGGACCACCGCCACGCGGACCACCCGACCCGTCGGCCGACAATGGCTCCGGCGGCTCAGGTGCCGCTGACGCTCGCTGAGCGAAGTTCTCAAACAGCCGCGCTGTGCGCTCCCGGCCGTCAGCCCGTGCCTCCTCGGCCATCTGTTGCCATTGCGCCGCCGTGCCTCGCCCCTCGGGCCAGGCCTCCGGTGGCACGGCCTGTGCTTCAGCCCGCGTCGCAAAATCTTCATATGCTCCCGCCCCCGCCTCGTCACCCTGCGCCCGCCGTTCGGCCGCCAGCTGCTCCCATTGTTCCTGGGTACCTTGAAGAATGGGAACCGGCTCACGAGGCACCCGCGACATATCAATACCACGCCCGCGCCGCCCTTCGCGCCGCTCATCATCGTCCAGGTCAGCCTCATAGGCGGCTGCCAGATCACGAAATTCTGCCGCCTCTTGGCGCAGCCTCGCAGCCTCGGCCGGATTGCCCTCCCGCCCGACTCTTTCTGCTTCTCCGCTAGCCTCATTAGCTCGCTGTCTGGCACGTTCAAGCAACCGGTCTATTCTCGCGTCTTCTGGTTCATTGTTTAAACGCCCCCAACGTTCGGGAATCCTCGGCGGTTCAGGGCTCCTGTTGTCATCAGCTGCCTCTTGCAGACGGACGCGTTCAGCATCGAGCCAAGCATCCGCCGCTCGATTCCTCGGCGCTTCGTTCAGGCGTTCGTTCATGGCCTCACCCGCAGCTCTGCGAGCTTCTTGAAGGTTTCCCGCTACCTCACGCGCCCTTCCGGCCGCTTCACCTGCCATATTGGCGGCACCACGCACGCTACCGCCCACTCCGTGACCAACGCCACGAGCCGCGTCCCGCACACCTCCCCCAATTCTTGCCCGTAACCCGGATTGTGCCTGCTCCTCAGAAGCGGCAGGTGGGAGCAGTGCACTCGGGTGTGACGCTGCCTCAAGCCGTGCCCGCGCAGCCTGTTCGCGTAATTCACGCTGCTCTCGCTCATTCAGACGCCTTGCTGCCTCCCAAGCTGCTTCTGGATCGGGCGCAGCCGCAATTTCTCGTGCCCGGGCTGCACGCTCGCGGGCATCTCGTTCCGCAATTGCAGGATCTTCTCCGGCTGCCGCCGACCAATAGGTTTCTCTCATAACTCGACCCGGACCATCAACAGGCTGCCCGCGCCTGGCTTCAAGCCACTCAGGCGGCCGATCCGGATCCTGGGCACCCCTATCCCTAGCTTGCTGCTGGTAATATTCGGCCCGCTCGCGAAATCCGCCACGCCGGGCTTGCGCGGCAAACCGCGCAAACATCTCCGCCTGACTCTCGCCAGATTGCTGCAACCACTGGTTAATATCCCCGGCCATAAAATCAGCGAACACCGCATCCTCATGTCGATCGCGCTCACGGTATTCCTGGGCAAGCCGGGAAATCCATTCTTGGGCCCCCTCGTCAGGCTGTCGCTGTTCCCAATCTGCTAACTGTCTGCCATCTTGTCTCGGCTGGTCCATCCGTTCAACCGCCGGCATCCAAGGTGGAACATCTAGAGCATCGTGGTCTTCAAAATCCCAAACATCATCCGGACCCGAACGTGGCAATGGCATGCCCGGCTGCCACGGTTCAGGATCCCGCCGCTGTTCACGCCGAGGTACGCGGCGCCAGCGTGGGTCAATCTCTCCCGGGCCGCCGGCGCCTTCCTCTCCACCAGATCCCGGTCCACCCGGACCTTCTCCTCCTCCTGGTCTTCTCGGCGGCACCAAAAACTCCGGTTACTTCTAACCGGAGTATAGCACAAGCAGCATATCTGGCGCTTCGGTCATAAATCCCGCAATAACTGCTCCATTCGGGCCGCATCTTCGCCGCCGGTGTCATGCTTAAGGACAAGCCGTGGCACATACTTGGTACTCATGTGCGCGGCCAGCGCCGCCTGCAGTTCTCCTCTGGTTCCGAGTACCAGCTTCCATAACCTGGCCTGCTCAGAATCCGAGCCCAACAAGCCAATCCACACCGCGGCCTGGCGCAAATCCGGCGCCGCGTCCACCCGCGTTACCGTCACGGCCGCCCGGTCGCGCTCCAAAGCCTCGGCCAACTTTGGCGCCACCACCGCCTGAATCAGACTTTCAATTTTCGCCACTCGCTGCGACGCCATTCCTTAGGCCTCAAGTGTCCGCGCGCGTTCTTCCCGCGTAAAGAACTCCAGGTGATCACCCAGCTCAATGCCAACGGAGGTCGCCACATTCAACCCGCAGGTCTCACCCTCGACCGCTTCTTTGGCGTCCGCCCGGTCCTTTTGCAAGCTCGTGAGCGTTCCTTCGCCAATGAGTTCCTTGCCGCGCCGCACCCGCAGCTTCAGGCCCGGCGCTACCCGGCCTTCCGTCACCGTCCCGCCGCACACGACATTGGTTTTCGTGGTCTTAAACACGCCCTTAATCTCAAGTTTGCCAACCACGGTTTCGACCACTTCAGGCGGCAGCATTTGGCTCAATGCATCACGCAAATCATCTGTTAGTTCATAAATCACCCGATACAACCGCACGGTCACATTCTCGCGGCTAGCCAGCGCTTTCAAGCCCGAGTTAAGGCTCACGTTAAACCCAATCAGCAACGCCCCGGCCGTCTTCGCAAATGCGATGTCCGATTCCGCAATGTCACCCACAGCCGAGCTCACCACCTTCACCGCCACCTCGTCACTGCGCAGCCGCTCCAAACTCTCGAGCAACGACTCCAGCGACCCCTTGGTGTCAGCCTTCAGGACCACGTTGAGCTCTCGCACGTTGCCGGCCGTAATTGCATCCGACAGCGCTCCCACGTCGATCTTCTTAACCCCTAAGGTTTTGGCCTGTTCTCGCCGCGTTGTCGCAGCCGCCGCCTCACGCGCCGCTTTATCGCTCGCAACGACCCTAAACATATCACCAAACGACGGCACTGCCTTAAAGCCGGTCACTACCGAAGGCATTCCCGGATCGGCGTGCTGAATGCGCTTGCCCCGATAGTCAGTCAAATTTCGCACCTTCGCATACGTACCACCGGCCACGACATAATCACCAACAGCCAAGCGACCGGTTTGCACCAGCACCGTTGCCACCGGCCCGCGCCCGGTATCGAGATGCGACTCAATAATTTGCCCCGCGGCCGGACCGTCCGGCCGCGCCCGCAGGTCTTCAATATCAGCCACGAGCAACACCAGATCAAGCAATTGCTCAATCCCCTCGCCGGTCTTCGCCGACACATCCACCATCACCGTGTCGCCGCCCCACGCTTCCGGAATCAAACCAAGCTCCGACAATTCTTGTCGCACTCGGTTGGGGTCAGCACCTTCTTTATCAATCTTGGTAATTGCCACCACCATCTTCACGCCGGCCTCGCGCGCGTGCCGAATGGCTTCCTTGGTTTGCGGCTTTACGCCGTCATCCGCCGCCACCACGATCACTGCCACATCAGTCAACCGCGCGCCATGTTGTCTGAGCGCGCTAAAGGCCTCGTGTCCCGGGGTGTCAATAAAGGTAATCCACCGATCTCCGCGCTTCACCTGGTAGGCGCCGATATGCTGAGTGATACCGCCGGCCTCTTTTTCAGCCACATGGCTTTTGCGAATTGCATCAAGCAGCGATGTTTTGCCATGGTCAACATGGCCCATTACGGCCACGATTGGGGGTCGTGCTGCACCCTCTCCATCGGCCAGTTTCGCTTGTGCGCTGGTTGACACAGCCTCAGCTTCTGGTGCCGCTTCAGCCTCCACCTCGTACCCCAGCTCTGACCCAATAATAGAGGCTGTATCAAAATCAATCTGCTCGTTAATGGTCGCCATCACGCCGTTTTTCATCAATTCGGCAATAACTCGTGTCACCGGCAGGCCCAATTTTTCGGCAAACTCACCCACCCCGATAATCTCAGGGACATTAATCGTTTGGTTGTTTACCGCGGGTTCTGCCATCGTCTCATCCTTTAAGCTCGTGCTAATCCTTTAATCGTTTTCGGTAGTATCTCAGCGCACTGATCACTGCAACTGTAGTAGCCGCGGCCCGGCGCCGTCTGCCGCGTATCCCGTGCGAGCCGTCCGCTGACGACCGTCCAGCGCGTGAGTGACCGCTTGGGCGCTTGCTTCCGGCAGACCCGGCAACGCCGCAGCGGTCCCTCAGCCGCCATTAGCTCGCCTCGGCTGCTTCGGCCGCCTTGCGGTTGGTCTTAAGCGACAGGCTCAGCTTGTGGGCTTCCGGATCGATCGCGATGATCCGGAACTTCTTGGTCTCGCCCAGCTTCACGAGCGAATTGGGATCTTCCACATGCGTATCAGAAAGTTCGCTAATGTGCACCAATGCTTCGATCGCGGGCGTCACCTGTACAAAGGCGCCAAACGGCGTAATCCTGGTAATCTTGCCTTCTACTGAGTCTCCCACTTTGTACTTGGCCGCATCTTTCAGCCACGGGTCGGGCATAAGCTGCTTCATGCTTAAGGACAGCTTATCGCGGTCAATCGAGATGATCTTGGCCTTCACTTTATCGCCAACTTTCACATAACTGGCCGGATTATCCACCCGGTCCCAGGCGATTTCAGAAATGTGCACCAGGCCTTCCACGCCGTTCACGTTCACGAAGATGCCAAAGTCGACCACGCCGGTGGCAATACCTTCCACAACGTCGCCGACGGTCATCTTGCTAACCTTGCTCTCAGTGTCTTCGCGCTTGGCTGCCTTCTCCGATAGAATCAGCTTGTTATCACGCCGGTTCAGATCCAGTACCCGTACGGACAACGGCTTGCTCACCAGCGCGTTCAATCGGTGCAGAATTTCGTCCTTGTCGGCACCGCTCACCCGCGGATAATTCTCAGCCGATAGCTGGCTCACCGGCAAAAAGCCGCGAATGCCGTCCACTTCCATGAGCAGACCACCCTTGTTGGCGTCAAACGCGCTGGCGCTAAACACTTCGGCCCTGTTAAAGCGCTCCTCCAGGCTCTCCCAGCCCTTCTCTTTAGCCACTTTGCGCAAACTCAAAATCGCGTAGCCGTGATCATCTTCCGGCTCCAAAACCGAAGCCGAAATCACGTCCCCAGGCTTAATATCCTGGCTACGCTCAATCTCCCGACCCACTACGAGGCCGGTGCCGCGCGGTCCCAGGTCCAGCCACACCTCGTGCTTCTCGGCCGCGATCACGGTACCTTCCACGACGTCCCCAGCCGCCATGCCCACTACCGGGTCTTCGGCCAAGAGCTGCTCCATAGTGAGCTCGTCCTTCACTGCTGTCTTTGTTGCCATTAAATACGTTTCCGCGCACAAACTGCCTTGTGGCTCATCGCCCCAAGGCGCGCGTACTTCTCCTTCCAAAAAATAGTTCACTCATGCATGGCACATGTACGAGTGACTACAATCATCATACCCTATATAAGATCTCTGGTAAAGCTTAGGGACGACGAGCCGCTGCCACAATCGCGCGCCGCGACCGCCGCACCGCCAAAGCCATGAAGACAATTGCGCCCGCGCCAAACGCGCCTGCAATCGGTGTAGCCGGTCCAGTCTGAGGCAGGGGTGCACCAGTTCCGCCGGTCTGCGGCGTCGTACCACCGGCCACCACGCCACTACCGCCGGTAGTAACAGGCTTCGGAGTTGGACTCGCCTTCGGGCTTTTGGTCGGTGTGGGCGTCTTGCCACCCTGAATCGTATTGGCCTGGGGTGTCTGGACCGGAGCCGTATTGGTCGTTGGCTTCCCACCACTGCTGCTTTGGGCCGGCGGTGTCACGGTTGCCATGGCTGTTGCTTGGGTCTGCTGCTTCGCGGCCTGGTCATGATTAACCTGTGCCTTGCGCTGAGCGTTCCCATACAAAAAGGTCGCTACCACAATCGCGGCAATAATAACCAGTCCAATAATTGTCTTAACTGCGTCTCGCGTCATCGCGCACTCCCATCAAACGTATCCCTTGTTGTACCCCATCTGGAGATACCTGGCAAGCACAAGCACAAAAAATCATACGCAATTCAAAAATAGCCCGCTGTTGCCGAGGAATGGACACCTTGGAGGGGCCAAAACCCAAGCAACAGCGGGCTATTTTTGTTGGTTTTAGTTAGGCGCTCTTTTGACATGAGCGCTGGTTGGGGCTTTGGCACGAGCCAATTTGCAAGGAGGTGAGCACTCGCGCATAGCCGGTCAAGGCCCCAACACCACTCGTCACCCTCACGGTCGCACTCTAATTTACCACACTATGGAACAAATGTCAACTGTTTTTCGCTAGTTTTTGCTTGGCAGTCAAATTCTCAATCCTTCGGCCAACCGCTCAAAAAAATTTCGGGAATACTCGTAATCGGTCCGGCCCATCTCCCGCGCCTCCGGAGTCGTAATTGCATCCCACTTGCGCTTGAGATGCCCACCAGTCCAAAAATCCGCAACAATCATCTCCATCGTATCGCCGCGCAGTGTCCGCACCATCACAATCCGCGCTACCCCCACCGGCCCAAAGGCGTCCAATTTGTCGGCGTCCCGCAGCAGCCTCGTCTCAACCGCTTCATCATCGCGCCGGTATTTCGGGTCCGAGCCGTGGTGTGCCACTGCATCAACCGCGCGCGCCAGCCTGTCAGCCGGAAAATCCGCTTCTTGCAAGACTTCGCGCGCCACCACTGCATCCAACTCATGAGAATCTTCGCCTTGCCGTTCCGGATAATACCCGGCCATATCATGCACCAAACAAGCCCCGGCCAGTACCTGTTCGTCATAGGTAGCATCCAACTTTTCTGCCAGCGCTACTGCCTTCCGCCACACCCGTTCGTGATGATCCGGCCCGTGGCTCTTCAGCGGATTCGCCGCCTCGTGATACCGTCGTTTATTGGCTTCAAGCAAACGTTTTTCAAGTTCATAATCTGATTTCATAGGCGCAATTATAGTACAATAACGCCCACCCGGGCAGGGCGCACCTACCTACATCGAAAGGCCCATGCCGATGACACAGACCGATAGTCTTTCCGCAACGACTCTCAGGCATCGACTCCGCCACCGCGAAGTATTCGTTAGAGGCGTTGTCGACAAAAATAACCCAACGCTCGTCCGAATGTTGGCCCTTGGCGCCAACGACGCTGGAACACATGCTGGCGCCGTATCATTCAACGGTCACGTGACCTCGATCACGGCCTTGCGGCTTGGCAGCCACAGTCCACTAATTACCGGCTTCCCTTTCGGTCTCGTAGACGACACCGTGCTCGAAAGCCTGGGGCGCATCGTAGAGGAACTACAAGAATGTCACGAGAAATGGGGGTTGCCAGACGCAGTGGTGTGGGCCGGATGCAGCCCCCACGGCACTGCAACTCGATCCGATCCGTCAGCGAAACTGCCGCTGCAGCATCTCACGGCCATGTGCGTTGGACTGACCATCAAATCCACACTCGTCCGCGACTGGCTGTCCAGCGACTTGAACTGGCGACCGATCGTCTCCGCCATGTTGCAGCAACTCCAAGGCAACCTGGTGAATGCCAATATGCCTACTCAACTCGACTACTGGCACTTAGCCGAGCGCGCCCTGCCCGGGCCGCTCAAACCGCTCAAATTACCATCCCGCTTATGCTCGACCCCCCATTTCCAAAACGCTATAGTACCTAGCAATACAGGAGGGTGAGCATGGAATTTCTCGCAAACTTCACGGACCAGACCTTCGTGCCGGGCCGTTACTTTATGTGGTCGCCGGCCAGCAGGACCATTACGTTCGATTCCCGGCGTATCAATACCAACAATGGCCGCTTAGCTCTGCTCCACGAGCTTGGCCACGCCAGATTAAACCACCGCATTTACAAATACGATATGGAGCTCCTCAGCATGGAGCTCGACGCCTGGGACATCGCCCGCGAATTGGCACCGTTATACGGCGTCAAAATCAACGAGCAGCACATTACCGCCACCATTGCCAGCTACGACGATTGGCTCACCAAGCGCGCCACCTGCCCGGACTGCAACAACTTCTCGCTCCAACGCGGCCGCGACAGTTACGGCTGCTTTGTGTGCGGCGCCAAGTGGGTCGTCAACTGGCGCAAAGACCGTCGCGTTAAGCGCACCGTCGTCTCCCGATTCGCCGACCTCGCCGAAGCTTCGGTAAACTAACCCTTTACCCGAATTCCGCGCCGGCCGCGCATCGCCGTCCAGACACCGTGTTTGGCATCTATCGGCTGGCGTTTCGCACGAGCAACCTTGTCGTAAATCGTTGGCAACGTCTCAGCATGATACTTCGCACGCAAGCCCTCGTACCAGGCTCGGTCATACAAATTCCAAAACTCGTCCTCTGAGTAGTAGGCATAGGCATACAACCATTTCCGGCCGCCAAGCTCACTGAGCTTGGCCTCCAATTCCCGGTTGGCCGCAACCACGGCGTCAAGGTCGTGACTGTAAAATCCCCACACGCCAACGTTCACGGCCAAGCCGTCAGCCAACGGCCGCGACAAAAATTGCCCGGCATCGGCGTGCCCGTCGATATTAAGCGGACACAGCCACAACGGGTACATGCCAAACCTGCGGTCAATCCATTCCATAAAGGCCACTGCGGTAGCCGGCGGGAGCGCCAAATCCTGAATAATAAACTCCTGCGACACGCCGCTGGCCTGCAGCGCCTCATACATCGCCCGCGTGTGCATAACCGTATCAAGCAGCCGCCGCGTAACCTTATTAAACGGCTTGTGAAAGCGCCGAAATGCGTATTCACCCATCCAAAACCCGCCCCGGTCATAGCGAAACAAATAATCTTCCACCGGCACTGCTTCATGCTGCGGTCGGCCGCTCTTAAGTTGCTTCCTGACGTGGAGGTAAAACCACTCGTCTCCGCGCCTGCTAAATCGAACTACCGGCGCACGAGTCGCCTCGACCAGCTTGCCCACAATGATCACGCCCAAATTGCGCGCAAACATAACACCGTCAACAAAATCAGGCCGTTCGGTCACAGCCGCTTTGAGCGTTTCGGTTGCTTCTTCAAACCCGTGCACCACCCGGTATTCCAACTCCACGTAAGCCTTCGCCGTTACCAATCGCACCTCGGCCGCCGTTACCACACCAAGCGTACCGTATGACCCAGCCGCACCGTAGAACAGATCCGCGCGTGCTTCCCGTGACGCCCGCACCACCTCCCCGTTCGCCAGCACCAGTTCAAACCAGTTCAACGTCTCGTTAAATCCGCCCCACTTAAACGAACTGCTTTCTCCGGCCCCGCCCTGCAGGCCACCGGCCACTGTAATACCCGGAAATTCCATCACCACCGGCGGTATCAGCCCATGTGCCAAGGCCGCCCGCACGAGGGCGTCCATGGGCACATTTGCCTCCACCAGCGCCGTTTGCCGCTTGGCATCAACCTCGAGCACATGCGTAAAATCACTCACATCCACTATGCCCGTCCGGTCAAATTCCAGCACGCGTGTAGAATTCGTACTGCCGTGATACACCTTAAACGGCCCTCGCCGGCCGTAAAACGCCCGCACCTGCTCGGCCAAGGCCGCCACTCGGTCCTCATGTTTCGCCTGCATCAGCGCGCTAAGCCCTCCACAATGTGCGCGTTCGGCAGTTCTGCCAGCGCCCGCCCGGGGAAAAGCAGCTTCGACTTCCGCAAACCACCGCCCATTAACAATCGCTGAATCTCAAGCACACGCGCATCTACCAACAGCGGCCACTCGGCCGGCAGGCCGATGGCCGTAATACTGCCATACTCCATCCGGCTCTGTGCCACGGCTACGTCTTTTGGCGCCAGCGACAGTTTCCTGGCATCAAGTACCTTGCGCGCCACGCCATTCAAATCCGCTCGACTGGCCGCCACCATTACCACAACGGCAAGCCGCTTCACACCCGCCCGAGCCGCCTCCACAATCACCGTATTTGCGGTCTGCTCAGCCGGTATCCCGTAATGTTCACAAAAGGCTTCGGTATCACTGTATTGAGGGTCAATTTCTGCCACTTCAAATCGCCCGATGAGTTCAGCATCGGGCCAAATCTGCAGCGCGGCCACCACCGGTTCGGCCAGCAAATCTTCACGCTCCAGCGCCGGATAAGTCACAAGTTGGTTCGCCATATGATAGATTATACCAAGACCAAAAAAGACCCTTAAAGGGTCTCCTCTGGCGCATTCAAGCAGCGGATTTACGCCGCCAGCTCAACGTCTGACTGTACGGGCTTGCTAGCCTTGGTACGGCGCGAAGCCTTACCGCCTTTGCGGCCTGCCTCAACGGCTAAGTCACGGTTCATTGCGAAACCGCCGCCTTTTGAGATCCTGCCACCGCGTCGGCCGATTTCCTCGTAGAAGTTCAGACCGTAGCGTTGCTTGTTGGTTGCGGCGGCTTTGCGGCCGCCAGCTTGGGTACCTGCCATTGCTACACTCCTCTTAATATCAAAACTATGCCAAAAGTGGCTGTCCATATCGTTAGCGTTTCTGCTAAAAAGCTCATCATTCGGTGATTGACCCTTAGCAAAATTGCTAAAATGCCTACGGATACGGTCAATCTTAGCATAAACATGTTACCCTGTCAATAGTAATTATGCTTACGCCCCTTTGCTACACTAGTCACAATGACCAAATCACCATTGCGCCTTATTTTGTCAAACCTACGCAGTGCCGGGAACGTCGGCCAGATATTGCGTACTGCTGATGCCTGCGGCGTCGAGCTGGTCTGCGCCTGTGGTTACACGCCCTACCCGCTTGTAAAAAATGACACAAGGCCCGCCCACGTCAGCGCCGCCAACCAGCGCACAATTTCCAAAACCTCACTCGGTGCCGAATCGACTGTGCCGCTCCTGCACTACGCCGACACTCTCACGGCTCTCCGCGAAGCCAAGTCCCACAGCTTCGAAATCATCGTAATCGAGCAGGCTGAGAATACCCTTAACCTTTTTGGCTACAAACCTCCACCCGGCCGGCCTCTGGCGCTGGTATTTGGCAACGAGGTTGAAGGTGTATCAGCCGGCGACCTAGCCGCGGCCGACGTGGTGCTTGAACTACCCATGCTCGGCCGCAAAGAGTCACTCAACGTCGCGGCCACCGCCGCCATCGCCATGTATCAACTCCGCTTTGGTGCCTAGCGGCGGAGGTTTTGACAACACGAAAAGCTTCTAAACGCCAAAAACCACCCTTTCGGATGGTTTTTGGATAATCCGGCACCGTGCTACTTTCCCCTTTCGAGTATCATCGCCGCAGCGGGTCTTAACGGTGGTGTTCGGGATGGGAACCAGTGTATCCCCCGCGCCATAAGCACCGGGTTCGCGGGTCGCACACTATCCCGTAGGATATTTGGTGGACCAGCGAACTCGGCACTCATGTGAGTGTCAGATTTTGTGAATGGGTGCTTCCTTGCGCGTATGCGCCGGTAGCCACAAACTGCTAGTCAAACCTTGCAAAAAAGTCAATCGACCGATTAGTACACCTCGGCTAAACACATTACTGTGCGTACACCTAGTGCCTATCAACCTGGTAGTCTTCCAGGGGTCTGATTGGGAAATCTAATCTTGAGGTAGGTTTCGCGCTTATATGCTTTCAGCGCTTATCCTGTCCGAACATAGCTACCCGACGATGCCCTTGGCAGAACAATCGGTACACCAGAGGTTCGTTCACTCCGGTCCTCTCGTACTAGGAGTCACTCCTCTCAAATTTCCTTACGCCCACACCAGATAGGGACCGAACTGTTTCACAACGTTCTGAACCCAGCTCGCGTACCGCTTTAATGGGCGAACAGCCCAACCCTTGGGAGGTGCTTCCCCCCCAGGATGCGACGAGCCGACATCGCTGTCGATTCCACAATTACTTGTGGCCCAGACTATATCTTATCCCTGCTCTCCAGACTTAGGCTGATAGGCCATATCTATGAGTTGAGTCTTGCAGGGCTCGGCGTGTTAGCCCACTTTACGTGGACTCTCATCTTTCGAATCAGTCGTTACGGGGTCATCAGTCAATTTATACTTGAAGCAAGGTAACGCATATGGAGCAATCTGCTGCCAACTTCGAACAAAGCGTTCTTGCGATTGCCTTGTTTGCGTAGCGTACCATCGCCTAGCAGACTGCCTATTAGGACTTCCTGCTGAATTGACGTTAGACTTCCCACGGTATTGTCCTTGTTTGTATCATACCGAACATTCACCGTACAAACAATAGGATTTCACCGTTATAAGCCGAATTTTTGGTACAGGATTACTCCTGTAGCACCCCGATATTGATTCTAGGTGCCAAACAGCGCCGTCTATGTGAACTATTGGGCGCTATAAGCCTGTTATCCCCAGGGTAACTTTTGTCCGTTGAGCGCTGCAGATTCCACATTCTAGATTGCAGCGGATCACTAACTCCTACTTTCGTACCTGCTCGGCTTGTAAGCCTCACAGTCAAGCTGGCTTCTGCGTTTGCACTATCGATACGATTTCCATCCGTACCTAGCCAACCTTTGAACGCCTCCGTTACTCTTTAGGAGGCAACCGCCCCAGTTAAACTACCCACCAGACACTGTTCCAGTGCCGGAATTCGCGTACAAGGTAATCTAACAAGACAAGTCGCATGCATATGCGTGAGTTAGGAAAAAGTTTCCATTTGAACTTGTTCTACTTGTCTTGTCAGCATTGTCCGCAAATTGCGGCACTGGTTAGGACAAAGTTACAGCCAGGGTGGTATTTCACATTTCGGCTCCGCCAGAGCTAACGCTCTAACTTCACAGCCTCCCACCTATTCTACACAGGCTATAACTCGGCCCAATGCCAAGTTGTAGTAAAGCTCCATGGGGTCTTTCCGTCTTGGTGCGGGTAAACGGCATCTTTACCGCTATTGCAATTTCACCGAGTCCCTCGTTGAGACAGTGCCCATATCGTTACGCCATTCGTGCGGGACGGAACTTACCCGCCAAGGAATTTCGCTTTATGTCAAGTTATTGGTATCACCAACCCGTCTGGAGATCCTTGGTTCTCGCTGACGGCTGCATGTCGCCATGCAGTACGGACTCTATCTTTACCGCTGTCGCGGCATCCGGCGTATTAGCCTCTGAGGATTCTTATCAGATCCTGCCTGGATTTTTGCCTATTCATTGTTTGCGTAATCTCAGCTATTTCGATCAATCCCTCTGGGGTTTTATGCACTCCAGAGTTGATTAACGAAACGCAGTGCGCAAATTTTTGAAAATCATGTTGCTTATGCGTTCGCAATTAATACAAGCTGAAGAAGGGTATGATCCTTTCGATCAAGTCTTCACGCCTTTGTACCACGTATCGATACATTGCTTCTGTATGGTTATCGTAACGTCGATTAATCACGACGGTACCCACTCCAAAGAAATGTTGCAATCGATGCAAGCACTCGATGCTCTTGGCACCTTGCGCAACTGCGAATTCATGGGCAACTTGGTAGCCAGTTCTGTATCCACGATGAGTTTTAGTAGTCAGTTGCCTGACAAACCCAATTGAGAAGCATCCTTCTCCGTCTACAAAACCAATAACCCAGCCAAGCTCGATAAGCCTTTCCTGCTGATTGTCCGCACCTGTCGCATTGTCAGTCATGTTGGCATTATACCGAACAAAGTCCGTATAATAAACATTGCTAGCGCAGGATTCTCGGGGTTTCCAGCATATAGCCAGATTTTCTCTCAAAACCTCTATGGCAAGAGGAAAACGAGAGGTGGTCTTACACCACACTAAGGCAGCTTGTGTTCACCTTAGGACTCTTATAGTTAGAGCCGCCGTTTACTGGGGCTTCATTTCAGAGCTTGCACCCCTCCACTTAACCTTCCAGCACCGGGCAGGCGTCAGTCCGTATACATCCTCTTTCGAGTTAGCACAGACCTGTGTTTTTGATAAACAGTCGCATGGGCTCTTTTGCTGCGGCCCTCCGAAGAGGGCAGACCTTATCCCGAAGTTACGGTCGCTGTATTGCCGAGTTCCTTAACGAGGGTTCTCTCGTACACCTTGGTCTACTCGACCCGAGCACCTGAGTCGGTTTGCGGTACGGGCGGCTATGCCTATTAACCCCAAAGCTTTTCTTGTCGGCTTGGCTCGCGTGAATCAACCCTTGCGGGCCTTTCATTCGCGTCTCACCCGGATTGCTCCGGACTACCTGCTTAGACGGATATAGCCAAAAATCCGCTCACGCTACCACGCCGCGTCATCTGGGGGAACAACATCGCCGGTACGGGAATATCAACCCGTTGTCCATCGCCTACGCTACTCGCCTCGGCTTAGGCCCGACTAACCCTGGGACGATAATCGTTGCCCAGGAAACCTTGCTCTTACGGTGGCAGGGATTCTCACCCTGCTTAAAGTTACTTATTCCAGCATTCTCACTTCCCCGCGCTCCACCAGACCTTCCGGTCTGACTTCACCGCCCGAGGAACGCTCCTCTACCACGCATGCGCTTGCGCGCACACATCCGCATCTTCGGCGCTACGCTTGAGCCCCGTTATATTTTCCGCGCCGAATCACAATTGACCAGTGAGCTGTTACGCACTCTTTAAATGCATGGCTGCTTCTAAGCCCACATCCTGGTTGTTTATGCGTTCCGACATCGTTTCCCACTTAGCGTAGACTTGGGGGCCTTAGATGGCGATCTGGGCTGTTTCCCTTTTGAGCGACGAGCTTAGCCCCGCCGTTCTGACTGCCACAGTAATCTCTCCCGGTATTCGCAGTTTGCCAAGGATCAGTATCCTTGCGGACCATTACCTAAACAGAGCTCTACCCCCAGGAGGTAGTATGTGACGCTAGCCCTAAAGCTATTTCGAGGAGAACCAGCTATCTCCGAGTTCGATTGGAATTTCTCCGCTAACCACAGGTCATCCAAGCATTTTGCAACATGTCCTGGTTCGGTCCTCCACGCCGTTTTACCGACGCTTCAACCTGCCCATGGTTAGGTCACCCGGTTTCGGGTCTAATCCTGCGTACTATGTCGCCTTATTAAGCCTCGCTTTCACTACGGCTCCGTCAACTGACTTAACCTAACGCACGCAAAATTAACTCGCTGGATCGTTCTACAAAAAGCACGCCGTCACCCCATTGCTGAGGCTCCGACTCATTGTAGGCACATGATTTCAGGTTCTATTTCACTCCCCTTCCGGGGTTCTTTTCGCCTTTCCCTCACGGTACTTGTTCGCTATCGATCGTAAAGTATATTTAGCCTTGGAAGGTGGTCCTTCCAGATTCAGTCAGGCTCCAGTCTATCTCCCGACCTACTCGAGAATAGAGATATAAGGGCTGAAGTTTTTCGTGTACGGGGCTTTCACCCTCTTTGGCGCAAGATTCCGCCTGCTTCCACTAATCTTCAACTTTCTTACCTTACCGGCGCGTGACAGCGCAAACCGTCGCAATAAAGATCGCTTTCTTTGATTACTCTCGCAAAGCGCTCTTTATTGGTCATCTCTATCTCACAACCCCTCATTAACATTCGCCTGTCAGCTTATTCGTGTGCGAACACACGAAAGTCAATAAGGTTTTGGCTCTTCCCATTTCGCTCGCCGCTACTAAGGGAATTGAGGTTTCTCTCTCTTCCTGTGGCTACTTAGATGTTTCAGTTCACCACGTACCCTCCACACATCCTATTTTATTCAGATATGGGTAACCGCGTATAACCACGGCTGGGTTGCCCCATTCGGAAATCCCCGGGTCAAAGCTTGATTGACAGCTCACCGAGGCTTATCGCAGCCTTCTACGTCCTTCGTCGGTACTTTACGTCAAGGCATTCATCATGTGCCCTTAAGTAACTTTCTTACTTTGTTTGACTAGCAGTTTATAACTGCCGGTCGATCGATCTCCTCCACCTCGGCAGATGGATTCGATTCGATGAAATTGTTTGTAAATCTCACGCCTTGCGGCGCTTGATTTTACCCATTCATATTCACTTCTCAAAAAACAACTCCGCGAACCGGATTGATTCTGCGGAGCTCACATAATAAGAGACAACTATTTGCGCTTAGGCGATTTCTCCGCTTACCGCTAGTTGTCTACACATATAATGCGAGCCCTCGAAGTAACTCTATTAAGATATCAGATCAAGCTTGCTCGGTCAATACCCTGAGCGCCTATTTTGCAAAGATGCCGGTATGTAATTGCGAGAAACCCGCTCCAACATCATTGCCGGAACGGGCCATACAAATTCCTGATCACCCGGATATCTCCAGGCTCTCCACCCGCCTCGGGCGCTGCCGAGGCGGGTCATCTGGTTGGTTGTGGACGGGCGGCTTGCCAAAAAAGACGCGACGTACTAGTGTACGCCTGGTTTTTTGCCTTCCTCGTAGTCGACGCGACGATGCGAGGCAAGGACCCGCGCGATCGTACTAGCCGCCAGATTGACGTCGTCCGCCACCGAAATGCGCTCTGCCCACGACCACCAGAACCACCACTGGCCGTCTTTACCGCACCCGACGTACACGTTTTCCTCGAGTGCCCGAGCGGCCGTATTAACAACGTACAAGCTAGGCCTGCGCCTCGGCGGCGCCATCAAGTATGCCTCAAGCCCATGGTGGCTGAGCTCGTCTGCGAGCTTCTCGAGGTACATGGCCTGGATCTGATCCGGGTCTCCGGTCCGCTTTACCGTCGCCTGACCGTCAGCGGTACTAGTCGGCAAGACTAGTCACTCCCTTTCGTACACGGATAAGGATGAAACTGTGGGGCAACATGTGCAGACTGTGCCCTTGGGCTGTTAAGCTCCAGCCAATATCTTAGCTCAAACCGTCAGCATGAGCAATAAGGCTCTGACACCTTGCCGCTTAACCCCAATTATGCTTAAATACCTGCGTTACCGTCCCGGCCCGCGGCCCTTCCATGGGCTTGTAGCTCAGCTGGTCAGAGCGCGTCACTGATAATGACGAGGTCGCAGGTTCGAGCCCTGCCAAGCCCACCATGCAATTATCCCGGGCCGATCGGCCGCCACTTTGGGGCATTAGCTCAGCTGGCTAGAGCGCCTGCTTTGCAAGCAGGAGGTCATCGGTTCGAATCCGATATGCTCCACCATGACAGGCTTACTGCAACCATTGACCCCTAGGGCAAGGTTCAGCAGGTCTGTCGAGGTTAGATCTTCATCATCAGATCGCAGATCGCTTCCCTTTGGGTCTTAGTAGCTAACATTGCCAAACAAAGAGCGAACAAAGATACTGATTGCAATAACGAGCGATCAGGATATGTTCAAGCAGTACTGCCCGCGATGCAAACAGCCACAGCCTGTGAGTGCCCAGGAGTCTCCGCACGCAGTTTGTAACAATGCTCAACCCCACGTTCATTGTGCAGTCTGCCGTCTGCCCTTGTCGCTTTCCGGAAGCCTTTTGCGGGACATCGGTACTTCGGCCAGAGTTAGTGCTAGAAGTTGTTGAGTATCACCGTCTTGGCCTCACCGTGGTCTGGGCTAATGTCGCAGACCTTACTAGTAACAGTGGCCACGTCGAAGCTCCTTTTCGCTTGCGGGGATTGGCCATTTTGATTATTCCATAATGCTTCGGCTCACTGTCAAAAAACGCGAAAAACCGAACAACCTAACAGCCTCAACCAACAGAACCGCGGAAACCATGCCACAACATAAACGAAGGCATTTGTTGCGACTTTGAGGCTAAGTGTCGCTTAAGCTTCATTGTGCGACGCGGGTTATGTTGGCCCGCCGCCTTCATGACGGGCGTGACGCTCGCGCAGTTTGCGCTCAGCAAGCGTAGTCGTAACGTCACTGAAGTAATCAGTTGCTAACCAATTTGCAGCATCTACTAGAGGAGTCGACGTATCATCCCCAGACTGACCCGCTTCAACAAATTGCCTAAAGGACATGGTAGCACCTCGCTCAGTATGACGAGCAGTATCCCAGAGTCCAACAGCCTTCTCTACGGACTCCAGATAGGCCAGCTGTCTTTCCTGTCTTGCCGCTGCCGCCGCATCTTGCGGCTCATCCAACTCAATACGGTCACGCTTCAGGGATAATGCTTCACTCACGATCGCAGGGACTGCGAATTCTCGCTCGGGATCGTGGTGCGGCCTTCGCATCTCTTGGAGTGTCTGCTCGTATTCCGCCTTTGCATCGCGGATCTGATCCTGATAACTTCTCTCTCCCGGGCCTTGTTCTTGATGGTCCATCTCTCCTCCAGTTTGCCATATCATAACTGCGAGCAAAATCAACGACAAGCACTCCTGAACCGCAGAGCGATACCAGTAAGCGAGGAGGTGTCTGCGTGGTGGAGTGTGCATTTTCTAGCTGGGACTCCACGAGCCTCACAGTAAAGAGGAGGGATTGCGATGAAACGTCGTCCACAGCGCCTCTTTCTCAGCTTTGACCGACGCAGAGTGCTTTGTCAAACTCCTCGGGGCTACCTTTGCGGGTTGTGGGATTGGCTAAGCCTCCTAGCTAGTTCATCAATGTACATCGCAACCTCTTCGTATGCCCTAGATTCTTCGTCAGGAATTATAATACCCCTAGATTGAGGGACCCGAAATTGCATGAACGACGCGACCCCGAGTGCGGCTAGGATCTCACTATTACCAGCGCCGGCAACCGTACCCGCGTAATATCGCAGCTCGTCGGGGTTTGCCATACTAATACTCGCGAAATCCTGCCCGTCCAATTCTGAGTAGCGTTTCGCCGCCAGGGATTCAGCCCTAAGTTGGAGAGATTCTTGTTTCCTCTCGGCCAGTAATTCTTCAGATATAGGTGAGTCCTGGCCGTGCTCCGGGCCCATTGTTTAACCCTTTCTCTTATATAGAGTAAAGCATCATTGGTAGCCCATCAACGACATCGATGATGACAATACCGGTTTGGTACCTGCTCGTCGCAGCCGAAGCGAGCCTGTGCCTTCACTTCGATGTAAAAAAGCGAATTGGGTAACTTCAGAGCGACATGAATGTTACTTATATAGCTGGCTGTGCGTCCCAACAGCCACGAATAGCGCCGTGTTCTCGTCTACCTGCCGGTAGTGTGCTCGCCAGTCGCCACCAAACGCTATCGAACGATGTCCGATCCACTCCCCCGTCAGCGGATGATTATATAAGCTGGGATGGTTTGGCTCTGCCTTAAATAAGGCGAGCGCCTTTGCAAAACGATCCCGCTGAGCGGGCCGTAACTTCTTGTACTGCTTCTTGAATTTTGGGGAGTAGAAAAGCTGCACGAACTAGCGCTCAAGGTCAGCAATCATGTCGTCGGCGCTATCGAAGGGGCCGGAGACGTTACCTGCTGCATAGTCGGCGTCCGCCTCCTTGATAAGCTCCTCTAGGTACGGCGTGGGAGTCAACCCAACGTTAAACTCTACTTTGCCACTGCGGAGCATTTGCTTAATCTGTGCGTTCATAAGGGCAGAAACGGGCAGGCCAACTTGGGATGCAAATTCCTTGAGCTGGTCCCTGGTCTCGGGGTCGGTCTTGATATTGATAATAGCCGTATTCATGTGACTATTGTATAGACAATGATTATTAAGTCAACCGATCCGCTAACGGCTCACAAGCTCCATTGTGCGACACGGTTACGGTCAACGTGCTAGCTGACCGCCCGACCTCAGTCGGTTCGAACGCTATCCCTCTTAGCAAATCCCCTTATGCTTTTGGTACAATAGCCGCAAATGCCGACGAAGAGTGCCACCAAAATCTACATAAAATCCGGGTTTGCCATACCCCTCGGCCTACTTTTAGTAGCCTTAGTCTTGTCTCTCGTCGGTCTAGCAATGTACAGCTCGATGAATGCAAAGCATTCTGTGCTCGTTTTTCAGCCAGAAACTAGCATGCCCACGGGCACTATCTCAATTGTCGGCCTCGATGGGAAGGTACGGCACTCACTTACAAGTCCCCCCAGCTCCGCTTCGTATGATCCGACCACATATTCGGTAGAAGGTAGTGCCCTTGTGCAGGGAAGTGTCTGAACCACCCCACACTTCCTTGAGCTGCAACTAAAAAGACGACACACTGTTTTCTGTCCACTTCAAAACAAACAGGAAAACAAATATGTCGTCACCCAATATTGTACGGGGTATCCGTACTCGTATACAAAAGCAATTAATGCCCAGTGTGCCGAGCCGTTGGCGGACGCAGCTGTCGTTTGGCCTGCAGGCATACGGACTTAGAGCTTTCCAGAGCGCCAGTGGCAATGCCCGCATGGTGGTTGCCAACCCCCACACCGGTCTGCGTAAGGCAGAGCGCATGTTCCAAAACACCGCCTTTACCGACCAGCTCGGAGAGGTTTTTGACCAGCTGGCGCTCGTCAAACCACGCAGCTATGTAAATGTAGATCACTCGGACATGCATGGGCTCACAGCCTTGGTAGGTGCCGTACAAACCCGGAAGGGCAGATCCCTCCCTTGTATGGTTGAGACCACTTACGCTCACCATATTCCTGCCCACGAGAATGCCGCTCCGCACTGGAAGAAACTCAGAGCTGCCATGCAAGCGGCCCGCCGGCAGCAGTCTTTTACCGAGCATACCGTCACTAGCCTCCAAGCCATGGCTGACCGGCTCGGCTTCTGGCCCCGACTGGTCTTTGACCGCGGTTTTGGCAACCGGTCCATTGTGACGCATCTAGCAGCAGCAAACGCTACCTTCTATGTCCGCCTCAAAGCTGGCCGCCACGTTGCATGTGACAGCGAAGTAACCGAGGTCAGCACTCTAACTGACCGGGATACCACGGTCCAGATATATGGACTGACTCTCCGGGTTATCCGCTCGCCCAAAAGCCGGCGTGCCAAAGAGTCCTGGTACATACTCACTAACGATTTCAGAAGCAGTCGAACTAAGATTATCCGAATTTACTACCACCGATTCGAGATTGAAGAGACCTTTCGGGACATTAAACACATCTTTGAGTACAAACGCACCAGGTTAACCAAGCCGCATAACCTAAAGCTCATCTTGTGGCTGGTCAGCCTTGGCATTGCACTACTTTATCTGGAAACGAAGCCCACTAAACAAACCGTGACAAGCGCCAACCCCAAGAAGCAAACGTCCTGGCTCCGCCAGGCCTACGAGCAACTGCAGCAGGCGTTAACCGAGCAGGTCTGGGGCGGGGTGTGAAGTGTGGGGTGGTTCAGATGCGGGTTCTTTCATTCTTATGCTTAAATTATTCGAATATAACGCCGGATAAGTAGCGCTGAATCAATACCTTATCTGCGGGGAATAGATTAAGCCCTAAGCCTTCATCCGGTTCATACCAACCCCAATCGAGACGCCCCTCGGATTCCAAGTCGCTGAAGTCACCTGAAACATAACGGGCTTTCATACCAATAGTTACATAGCTTCTTTCTTTATCAGCCCGATAAAAATCATATACGGAGATAAGGTTGAGATCCGAGCAGGCCACTCCACTCTCCTCCTTCACCTCCCTGACACCACAATCTTTGAGCGTTTCGGCATTCTCCCAATGGCCACCCGGTACGCCGTAAACATCGCCTTTACGGGTATCCTTTCCGAGAAGTATCTTGCCGTCCTTTACGACAACAACAGCGACCCCAATGCTCGGCCTATCGTTCATCTCAACTCCTTCCGGCTTTCTACTGACATAGTATAAACCAGCCCAAAGCCGCTCCGCCAGTTCTTGATATACCCCGGTGCGGTCCAACGTATCGCTGGGTTGTTCACGATCAAAGATTGCACCGGCAGCTCACCCTTGCGCGGGCCAACTTCCGGTTAGCATAAGACACCGATTGGCCCTGCCTCTGCTATCATAAAAGTCATGAGCGAAATCACAGTACAAGAAGTCCCCATCGAGCAAATTCTCGGCGTCCACGAAAGCGTTTCAGAATTCGAAGTACCAGCTCAAAAAGCGTACTTTGAAGATCGCTACAAAGATCACGAGCATCTTATCATCCTTGGGTCTCTCGATAGCTCGCCCGCCGGATATTTGGTCGGCTACGATCGCGATGGCGATGGATCGTTTTACTGCTGGATGGCAGGCGTCGATTCTCACCACCGGCGGCGTGGCGTTTTAAGTGCGCTCATGGATTTCCAGGATCAATGGGCCAGATCACATGGATACCACAAAATCAAAATTAGAACGATAAACGAACGCCGAGAAATGTTGATAAACCTCATAAAACGAGGCTTCTTACTAACTGAAGTCGAGCAACGACCCGATGCCGGCAATAACGCTATCAGCCTCGAATTTCCTCTCTAGAGCCGCGGTGCCCTCCATATCGGTTCATCTGCAAAAAGTGTACCATTATGCTAGAACTACGATGCCTGAGCACGACAGTCACCAAGAGCCACTACCAGCCTGGTCAAATCGGATCGAGGATATGGTGCGAAACGCCCAGCCGCAGAAGGAAGCTGGCCAGGATGTCTTGCGCCTCGACCAAGTTTCGTCAAATGCCTTGCACCTGGATAACACCCGCCTTCAAGAACTTGGTCACGCCATTCAGGACCATGGCTTAACCTTTGACCAGCTCATCGAGGCTGGCCATGGGATCAATGATGAGGGCATTTACACCCAATTTGTGGGTAATTCTCTGGACCGTATCGAAGTACGAATCCGCCAGACCACTCATGAAGACTCACCTGACATGCATTCGTGTATCTCCGGCGCATTACTCGCCTACGTTCTGATTGAGGGCACACAAACGCACGACATTGCTATGGACTTCGGCGGCGTACAGGCAGCAACCACATTTCGTGAAGAGCATAACGAAACCCTGCTCGAAAACCTCACCGCCGTACCGCACACTCAACAAGGACTCCAGCTGGCATTTGAAAACGCCCTGACCGGGCTGCCTGATGATGTCAACCCTGCACTTGCCAGAGTTGGGGCCGGCGCCACCATACTTGGCAAAATCGCCGCTGTAGAGTTCACCGGCGGCCTAACGATATGAATGAAAAATTTCTAAAATTCATGAAAACTGCGGGCAAGCTCAAGACCCTTAAGTCATGGCGCTCGCACTCGCCGAACACTTTGGCGTTGACGAGGCTAAAGTGACCAAAATGGCCGTGCTTCACGACTTGGCTGAATCAAAAATCGGCGATGTCGTCGCCATGCGCGGGTCCAAAACCCTCGCCAATCAGGCCGACAAAATAACCAAAGAGCGTGTCGCAATGCGGGAAATCGCCGCCCTTGCGGGCCACGAAAGCGACTGGGCCGACGTATTTGATGAACTCATAGCGGATCAAACGTTCACGATCTCGAATTGCTCGCATTCTTGGAAGAGCTCAAGCGCCAGGCATAAAGCGTCGCCGCCACACTGGTTGCCAGATTTAAGCTCGACACACCGGGCCGCATCGGCAGCGCCACCAGCCGGTCAGCCCGCCGTTTGAGTTCGTCGGACACCCCTTCGCGCTCGGTGCCAAACACCAGCAGCGCCCGCGAATCAATGCCCGCTGTCGCAATCGGTTCGCCCTCCGGATCCATCACGGTCACCGGCCCGGCTAGCTCACTGGCATCCTCAGCCCTCATCACCGGCACGGCAAAATGCAAGCCTGAACTACCGCGCACAGCCTCGGCGTGCCACGGATCAACCTGGCCGATTGTGGTAACGCCGCTGGCGCCCACCGCCGCCGCTACCCGTACGACCGCCCCCACATTTCCGAGCCGCCGCAGATTTTCGAGCAGCACCGCCGGAGCCATGCGGTTACGATCGCGCTCGGGCGCCGTGCGATACACCGGCCGCCGCGCCACGGCCGCAATACCAGTGGGGTGCCGACCGGGCGAGTAGCGCACAAACACGTCCGCCGGCACTATCTGCACCAGGCCTTGCAGCGCACCCGCCACATCCGGTGCCAGCTCGGCCGCCAGCCTCGGCCAGTCCGAACCTTCCACGGCCACAACCTCGGTCAAGTCAGCGCCAAATCGCAACGCATGCTTCACGGCATGAAAGCCGTCAACCGTCACCAATTCATCGCTCATCGTGCGCATAAGTCTATACCGACCCGGCCGTGTTGTCAGCTCGCCCGCTAATTATCGCCCTAAGGGTCTCCAGATCGGCCCGCAATCTGGCCTGGGCCATTGATTCAATCGCTTGTCGCGCCAGATTCAGCACAAAATTCTGAAGCTTAAACTGCATATGACACACCACCTCACACTGCACAGGCTCGAGTGCGCGGAGCGCAAACACGGCATGAAACGTCACCAAGCCGGCGTCATTAACTAGCTCGATCTCGCGATTTGGCACCAGCCGCACCACATGCACTTCCGAATGTATCGTGTGTCCGGCTGCCACAATCTCGGTTTTGTAGTCCATCCCCTCGCGCATCGGACCTCTAGACGAGATCTTGCGCATACCGCTGTTCCACAACGGATGCCGGCTCAGGTCGCACAGCTCACGATACACCTCCGCCACCGGGCAGGGAAATTCCACCGGGATGGTTGCGACGTACGTCATTATCCGTAGTATAGCGCTAAAATAACTGCCCTTGCGACCGCTTAATCCGGTTGATCCGGCGCTTGTGCTCTTGGCTTGCTAGATCTGGGTCAGCCTGACGCGCCACCGGCAGTGCTCCGGCGAAACGCGACAATCCGGCCGACTGCCCGCCGCGCCTGCGTGCCCAGGTTATATCAAGCCGCTGTTTGGCCCGTGTCATGGCCACATAAAACAGTCGCCGCTCTTCATCGATGTCAGTCGCCAGTGCGGGCCGCATATGAGGCAGTAGCCCATCCTCGGCCCCCAGCACAAACACGTGTTCAAATTCCAACCCCTTGGCCGCATGAATGGTCGCAAGCGTAATCGCCTCGGCCAATGGATCGTAATATTCAGCCTCTCGCAAATCCGCAAAATAGCGCCCGGCCGCCACCGCGTCAGAACCAAACCGCGCGGTAATACTCGCTAGTTGCGCAAGTTCGCGGCGGCGGGCCTCATCATCAAAGCCACCGATCTGCGCCGCAATCCGTTGTACCAGCTCGGGTACCGCTACCGTGCCAACCTGCGCCACCAACTCCCGCTCCAGCCACCCGTCAGCCGCATCGCTACCAAGCCGCTCAAGCGCGCGTACCACACCCTGCATCTCCGGTCGCTCGTACGGCGACCCCTCGCCTGCTACCTGAAACGGCAGCCCCGATTCATTAAGCCGCCGAATTAGCTCACCCGCCGCCCGATGCGTCCGGTACACCACGGCAAAATCGCGGAAGCTCGAGGCCACCGGTTCGTCCGCGCTCGCTTCATTGAAACCTGTCCCACCCACGCCGGTCTCAATCTGTCCCACAATCCAATCTGCTTCACGATACTCGTCCAGCATTTCCATCAGCCGCACGCGTCCGGCTGCGCTCTGTGCCGGCTCAAGTGCTGCTCCTTCCGAAAAAACCGCATTCCCAACCGCCACGATATCCCGAGCTGAACGGTAATTCACCCTCAGACAGACATTCTGCGCTTCTGGAAAATCGCGCTCAAACCGGTCAAATACATCTCCGTTTGCTCCACGAAATCCGTAAATTGACTGCCGCGAGTCGCCAATCACAAATAATCCCCCGCTGCCGGCAAGCAGCTTCACCAGCTCATACTGGAGTTCGTTTGTATCCTGAAATTCGTCCACCAGCACATACTTACGCGCAGTTGAACTCGGATTGGCGCGTACACGGTCATACAAATCCCTCAGCACGCCGTCGAAATCCCGCTGACCGCGCGCCGCCAGCGCTTCGTCGTACCGGGCCGCCAGTTCGGCCAGCTCGGCCGGCGGCTCAGTGACATAGCTAGCTCTACTGAGAGCCAGAGATAACGCCCGCGCACTTACCCCCTTAAACGCCGTCGGCCGCCTCAACTCAGCTAATACTGCCAGCCGTTCATCATTACTAACAAATGCCCGCCCATCGTCACCCAGCACCCGCACTCCAAGCGCGTGAAAGGTCGTAATCTCGGGCCTAGGCATGGCCGCACCAGACCCAACCAACCCGTCCACTCGCGACCGCATCTCAGCTGCCGCCTTGCGCGTAAATGTTAGTGCCAAAATCTCGGACGGCCTCACCCCGCTACTCAACAGCCATGCCGCCCGAGCTGCCAGGGTCTTGGTTTTGCCCGTCCCCGGTCCGGCCACAATCATTACCGGCCCATCGGGCGCCGTCGCGGCCGCCCGCTGTTCGGCGTTCAATTCGTCCAATGTCATCACAATGCCACTATACTAAACATATGTTGCAACTTCCCGAGCTCCCAGCCGGAATGTATCGCCATTACAGGGGCCATCTCTACCAAGCTCTCGGCTACGGCTGCGATGCCAATGATTACGACCACATCATGGTTTTCTACATCGGCCTTGAGCTCGAAAGCGCCCGCCCCAACACGCCGCGGCTCTCTGCTCGCACTGCTGTAAGCTCCGACCCCAAAGTCGACGCCTGGTGGGATTTCGTCCACGAAGGCGGCTCCAAATGCACCCACAAGCGCACCGGCACCACCTGCGCCACCGGGCAATCGGTCACGCGCCGCTTCACCTATCTTGGCCCCATCTACCAGCCGTAAATCTAAGGCTAGACCCGACAGTGATAACCTGAACCACCCCACACTTCACACCCCGCCCCAGACCTGCTCGGTTAACGCCTGCTGCAGTTGCTCGTAGGCCTGGCGGAGCCAGGACGTTTGCTTCTTGGGGTTGGCGCTTGTCACGGTTTGTTTAGTGGGCTTCGTTTCCAGATAAAGTAGTGCAATGCCAAGGCTGACCAGCCACAAGATGAGCTTTAGGTTATGCGGCTTGGTTAACCTGGTGCGTTTGTACTCAAAGATGTGTTTAATGTCCCGAAAGGTCTCTTCAATCTCGAATCGGTGGTAGTAAATTCGGATAATCTTAGTTCGACTGCTTCTGAAATCGTTAGTGAGTATGTACCAGGACTCTTTGGCACGCCGGCTTTTGGGCGAGCGGATAACCCGGAGAGTCAGTCCATATATCTGGACCGTGGTATCCCGGTCAGTTAGAGTGCTGACCTCGGTTACTTCGCTGTCACATGCAACGTGGCGGCCAGCTTTGAGGCGGACATAGAAGGTAGCGTTTGCTGCTGCTAGATGCGTCACAATGGACCGGTTGCCAAAACCGCGGTCAAAGACCAGTCGGGGCCAGAAGCCGAGCCGGTCAGCCATGGCTTGGAGGCTAGTGACGGTATGCTCGGTAAAAGACTGCTGCCGGCGGGCCGCTTGCATGGCAGCTCTGAGTTTCTTCCAGTGCGGAGCGGCATTCTCGTGGGCAGGAATATGGTGAGCGTAAGTGGTCTCAACCATACAAGGGAGGGATCTGCCCTTCCGGGTTTGTACGGCACCTACCAAGGCTGTGAGCCCATGCATGTCCGAGTGATCTACATTTACATAGCTGCGTGGTTTGACGAGCGCCAGCTGGTCAAAAACCTCTCCGAGCTGGTCGGTAAAGGCGGTGTTTTGGAACATGCGCTCTGCCTTACGCAGACCGGTGTGGGGGTTGGCAACCACCATGCGGGCATTGCCACTGGCGCTCTGGAAAGCTCTAAGTCCGTATGCCTGCAGGCCAAACGACAGCTGCGTCCGCCAACGGCTCGGCACACTGGGCATTAATTGCTTTTGTATACGAGTACGGATACCCCGTACAATATTGGGTGACGACATATTTGTTTTCCTGTTTGTTTTGAAGTGGACAGAAAACAGTGTGTCGTCTTTTTAGTTGCAGCTCAAGGAAGTGTGGGGTGGTTCAGAGTGATAACATTGCAATGTAGGTCGCAACATTGCAAAATACGGCTTACCGGAACACGCAGCGAGCAGGGCCTTCGATGTATCCGGCGAACCGAACAAGCTTCCCTTGGGAGACAAGATAATCGTGGGCCAATACCGCTGGACGAATAATGTTGTGATAGTCCGCCGGAGAATTACACGTTACATCGGAATCGCCTGGCGAATCCCTTCCGCCAAACCGCACACAGTACATAACTGTGATCATCGACACTTCTCGCGCAGGCGGGCTGAGGGATGTGGATTGCAGCTGATGGCACGCCTGCTCGCAAAGGAGCAGCGCCTCCGTCAATGTGTCGCCGAGGTAACGTACTGTGATGCCTCCGACCTCAGCTCTCGCGACCATGCAACCCGCCTCTGCGAACAGCTAGCTCATGGCCACCCTGATATGACCACCACCGAACGAAACGATCTACTGAACTACATTCGGTGCTGGTACCAGTCCATCTGGGAAGAAGGTCCGCGTACCGGGGACCGGCTCTAAACCAGCCGATTGAGGCATCCGCAGGCCAATCATCTATGACATTGGCTTGCGGGTGCCTCTGCTTCTAAGAATAACTTACAACAACGACAGCTGATTCAGCATCTCGGCCCGTTCAGCACTGTCGCGAAACACTTTTATCACGCCGAATACGCCGTCGTACCCCGGTTCCAGATAAACATCACGCCGTCGCATCCGGTCAACCGCCGTCGCCAGCACAGGCGACGCCTCTCGAATCTGGTCCAGCCCCAGCTCGCGCAAAATCGCAAACTCAGATCCCAAGGCTGTAACCAGGCGGTCATATTCGCGCCCTACAGCCGCACCGCCGCTACCCTTGACGCCGCGCAGTTCCGCCAACACTTCACCCAGCGGAATAATATACTCCACCCGCTTAGCTCCCGCAGGTTCAAAACCTTCCAGGCGGTCTGCCGCCGCCAACTCCCCGACGCGATAATCCACACCCACCACCACCGGCTTGCCACACTTTGGGCACACCCCGCCATGCTCGCGCGTCTCATCAGGCCGCATCCGCACTCCGCACGCTCGGTGTCCGTCGTAATGGTATTTGCCCTCTTCCGGAAAAAACTCAATTGTCCCAATCAGCCGGTCATCATTCGCCTTTATGGTGCCGACAATATCGTCATAGCTTAAACCAGACCGTACCACCGTTGCCTCTCGGCCCAATTTTTGTGGTGAATGCGCGTCTGAGTTTGAAATAATCGCTCGTCCGTCCAAGTCCGCCACTCGCCAGTTCATGCTGGGATCACTCGAAAGACCCGTTTCCACGGCCCGGATCTCACTTGCCAAGTCACCGTAAGCCTCTGCCATTGAGTCAAACCCGCTTTTTGACCCAAATACGGCAAACCACGGCGTCCAAATATGCGCCGGCACATAGAGAGCCCGCGGCTGGGTTTCAAGGGTTAGGCGCAACAGCTCCTCCGAATCCAAGCCCAAAATCGGCCGTCCGTCAGCCTTCAAATTTCCGATCCGGGAGAGTCGCTCGTTCAGCGCACTCACGGCTTCCAAGCTAGGCATAATTATCAGTTGGTGGACCTTGCGCACTCGTTCGCCACGCTTGTAAATAGTTGCAATCTCCACGCTCGGCACAAATCGCACAACGGCACTGCGCACGCTTGCCGGCAACCCGGCATCCACTTCGTCCGCCAACTCAGGTTTGAGCCTAAGCAGTCCGGCCTCGGCCGGCTCAAGCTGGCCACGCATTTCCTCAAACCACGCCGGGTGCGTGAAATCCCCGGTCCCAAGTATCGCGATGCCTTTAATTTTGGCCCACTTGTAGAGCCCCGGCAGGGTTAAATCCTGGCTCGTCGCCCGCGCGTGCCGCGAGTGCACATGAAGATCAACAACCAGCTCACCAATCACGCTGCTATCATAACACGCTTGATATTGAATAATTTTTGTGTTCTCATATGAGAGGTTGTTTGTTCAATAAATCCAACTTTGATCGGACGGCACGCAATGAACACTACTTCACTGTTTCCGGTCGAGCGTGGAAGGTTCACACTCAGCCGCCTGTGCACGCGACATTGCCCAGACCTGGAGTCACTTTACCGGAATCATCCTGTGGAGGTCCGTCTTTACAGCCCGCAGTTGAGCAGCCAATTTGCGGCCGCACCCGAAACCACGGTTGCGCAGCTGATCCGCGAGCAGGTCAACTCTGCCCATCAAGGTCTGAACCTCAGTTGCGGCATTTTGGTCAAAGGACAACTCGTCGGCCAAATCGATTGCGCGTTTGACCCCGAAACCCCAACGGTGATCGAGCTGGGCTATTGGATCATAGCCGACCTCCAACAGCAGGGCATCATGTCCGAGGCCTGCGAGCTGATCCTGAGCACTGCTTTGCTCACCGCAACGTAAGAAGCGCCTGGCTGCACATTGCCCAGGCCAACACCGTCAGCCAAAAACTGGCTGCCAAGCTCCGCTTCCATCCAGCCGGCCGGCCAACGCGAGTATCCGACGAATACAGTTCCCGGGACATGCAATGGTTCGTCCGCTACGCCCCCGCCAGACCGTAAGGCCCCGCGGGGGTCTTACGTTTGTTATACTTATGCTTATGGACATCAGTCTTAATTCGGTTCTGATTGGCGGTGCCATGGTAATCGCCGGCGTACTATTCGTCCGCTTTACCTTCAAGATCGCCAACTTTACCGGCCGTCAAGACTGGCTTGAGCATTACACCGGCTCCGGCACCACCTACGGCATTTACAAAATCTTCGGCGTGCTCCTCGTGATTGTTGGATTCATGGTTGCCTCCGGCTTTGGTAACGACGTCCTCGGCTGGCTTCTCTCGCCGTTTCACTCCGCTTTCCACGGCCTCGGCGGCCAGCAGCCAGGTTATTGACTTAATATAAAATCTGTGGCTAAATAGTACAGGCCGTGCCACCGTAAGGCACGGTTATTCTGTTCCCGATTCCCGGAAGGAGGCTGGTACGATTGTACCCGCCTTTGAGGTTGCAGGAGCTTACCGATACGTTCCATGGTGTTTTCTGCGGTGGCGTCTCGGTCATACCCGGCATAGATCGAGCGCTTGCCATGGTGAACAAGCCCATCACAAAGGTCGTCATCGTCGTCACAACCGGTGGAGACCAGGGCGAGCTCGTGGAAGCATTCAAGCAGGCCGGACTACGAGACAACAGCATCGTTGTCGTCGAGGCCACCGAGGGCACGGCCCAGCTCGAGGCCGCGATCTACGAGAAAGACAACGAAGCCGATCTCGTTATATTCGTCGGCGGCAACGGCGCCGACTTCCTCGTTCGCCTGCGCGACACCCCCGGCCTGACCGATTTCCTGCACAGGGTCATGTTCGACTCCACAAAGGTCAAGCTTGGCGCCAGCCTCGGACTGGTTATGTGGTTCGACTGGTTTTTCACCTGCGACCAGGAAGGCGACCGCGAAAGCAACGACTTCCGCCCAGTGCCGGCTCTGAAGGCTATCCCCGGCGGCGCCTGCGCCCATTTCGGCGGCGCCAAACAATTCGCGCTCTACCAGGCGGCAAGGAGCATGGAGCCGGGCACGATCATCCTCTGCGCCGGCGAAGACTCCGTGATCACATGCAATCGCGGCAAGCTCGAGGTCACGCCGGGCACGCTCGTGGAACGAATCCTGGTGCTGCCGGACAAGGCAATCGTCATCAGCTCGCTCGACCGGCGGGGTCCGATTCGCTTCAGCGATTTCTGGGACCCCGACTGGCACTGAGACTCTAACGAAGCCGGAACATTCGTTCGCCGGGTGCGCCCATTGGCGGCGCACCCGGCGGGCCACGCCTGAGCGCTCAATCGCAAGCATTGAGCTCCGAGGTCTGACCCGCCCTAGCTCTACAGAAATTTTTACTTACAAACAAAAAGCCCACCCAAAAATGCTGTCGAGAATGTTTGGTGACCGCAGGGAGGTCGCGAAGCGACAACGAAGCGAGTTTCGCAGACAGTATTTTTTAGGTGGCCTGATTGTTTCAAGCTTGAACCCTTAATCGTGCAGTGTAGACGTCGACCTGGAAGTTCCACAGTTGGCCGGCAGGATCACATCTCTTGCGAGCAGATCAACCATCCGAACCAAACTGGCCGAAAGTCAAAGCCTTCGGAACGCCTTACGGCGTCGCATCTCCCTAGAAAGGAGGTGATCCATCCGCACCTTCCGGTACGGATACCTTGTTACGACTTAATCCCAGTTACCACCCCCACCTTAGGGCCTAGTGAAATAGGCACTTCGGGTGTTGGCGACTTCCGTGACTTGACGGGCGGTGTGTACAAGACCCGGGAACGTATTCAACGCGGTATGCTGACCTGCGTTTACTAGCGAATCCGACTTCATGGAGGCGAGTTGCAGCCTCCAATCCGAACTGAGACCGGTTTTGATGCGATTAGCTCCCCCTCGCGGGTTCGCAGCGCGTTGTACCGGCCATTGTATGACGTGTGTGGCCCGAGGCGTAAGGGCCATGCCGACCTGACCTCATCCCCACCTTCCTCCCGATTACCTCGGGCAGTCTCGTATGAAAAGTACAACATACGATAAGGGTTGCGCTCGTTGCGGGACTTAACCCAACATCTCACGACACGAGCTGACGACGGCCATGCAGCACCTGTCACTTGGCTCCTTGCGGCACTCCTCTGTTTCCAGTGGATCCCAAGGATGTCAAGCCTCGGTAAGGTTCTACGCGTAGCGTCATATTAAACCACATCATCCTCTGCTTGTGCGGGTCCCCGTCAATTCCTTTGAGTTTTAGCCTTGCGGCCGTACTACCCAGGCGGCATACTTAACGCGTTAGCTTCGCCGCACAGGGGGTCGATACCCCATACGGCTAGTATGCATCGTTTACGGCGTGGACTACCAGGGTATCTAATCCTGTTCGCTCCCCACGCTTTCGTGCCTCAGTGTCAGGAGTGGCCCAGCAAGCTGCCTTCGCCATTGGTGTTCTTCGTAATATCTACGCATTTCACTGCTACACTACGAGTTCCACTTGCCTCTGCCGTCCTCTAGGCGCCCAGTATGAGATGCATCGATATGGTTGAGCCACACGATTTAACATCTCACTTAAACACCCACCTACGCACGCTTTACGCCCAGTGATTCCGGATAACGCTTGGACCCTACGTATTACCGCGGCTGCTGGCACGTAGTTAGCCGGTCCTTATTCATATGGTACCGTCATAATCTTCCCATATAAAAGCAGTTTACAATCCGAAGACCGTCATCCTGCACGCGGCGTTGCTCCATCAGACTTTCGTCCATTGTGGAAGATTCCTTACTGCTGCCTCCCGTAGGAGTCTGGGCCGTATCTCAGTCCCAGTGTGGCTGGTCAACCTCTCGATCCAGCTACCCATCGTCGCCTTGGTGGGCAATTACCCCGCCAACAAGCTAATGGGACGCAGGCCCCTCCCGAAGCGCATTACTGCTTTAACCTTGCGGTATTATGCGGTATTAGCCGACCTTTCGGCCAGTTATTCCCCACTTCGGGGTAGGTACCAACGTGTTACTCACCCGTCCGCCACTAGCTCCGAAGAGCTCGTTCGACTTGCATGTATTAGGCACGCCGCCAGCGTTCATCCTGAGCCAGGATCAAACTCTCCAAATATGATCGTTTGGAAACGACCATGCCCATCCGAAGACAGGGCTTTGGGTTGCTTGAGCTTGGCGCTCAAAAAAATTGAGGTAACGATTTTTACAAATCGTTCCTTTTGGTTGCTAAGTAAACTTAGCAACTCGTCATTACACTGCACGATTAAGATTTCAAGCTACCCGTCCATTTTGGCGGCAAAATAAATAGCCAGCGATCGTTCGCCTGCTACATATTAGCGACCCATTTCAAGACTGTATCTAACTCTAGCGTACATCCACCCGGCAGTCAAGATATATCACGCTACAAATTATAATACTTCGTCCGCAAATAATCGTCGTATTTCGCCTTTTGTTGGCGTCGAAGAATAAGCATTGCCACGCCGCCCATCGCCGCCAGGACCACAAGTATAATCACCACTAGATTCCACGAGATGCCGTGCGTAATCGTGGCGAGTACTAATACATCGTTGGCAGTGGTGGTAGTAAATGTCATGTGCTGAGTCGAGGCATTAAACTTAGCGTTCGAAATCGTACTGAGGTTGCCGTTGCCGTCAGCCGTGTAGGCTGTCGGCTTAGTAACACCTTTGAGCTTGTTCTTGAGGTTAATCGACCACGACAGCGCCTGTGTAAACGAGGTCACTGAATTACCGTTGGCATCCTTGCACAACAACTGGTACGGCCCGGCCACCACCTTCTTTTGCTTGGTGGTAAAGTTGGTCGTCGTATCAACGGCCACACTGCAATCCACCGAGCCGGTAACCGCACCGGCCGGCAACGTTACACTGGCCAAGCCATCTTCGCTAGTGTAGGTTGTCGAGCCGGACGAATCGGAAGCCGTGCCCACAAATGAGGCCGTTGTTGTATCGGCCGTTGCATAAGCCGACTCGTTGCCGTTGTTATCAATAGCCTTAATGCGGTAATAATAGTGAACGCCAAAATCAACACTCGTGTCGTCATATGACAGTCCGGTCGCATCAGTCGACAAAACCGACCAGGTAGCATCGTCAATGGACCGCTCAATTTGGTAGCCCAAAATACCGCTTGCGTCAGTCGAAGCCGTCCAGTCCAGAGTAACCGCAGCGTTGCTAGTGTCAGCAGTTGCAGTGAAGTCACTGGGTGCGGTTGGTACATCCGCCGTCGCAGTACCTCCTCCCCCACCGCCACTGGACACGCTACCGCCACCACCACCGCTGGTACCTCCCCCGCCTCCGGAGCCGCCCCCACCACCGCCTCCACCGCCTGAGCCGCCGCCGCTACCACCACCGGAACCACCACCTGAGCCGCCGCCGCCGGGCGTGGGCGTAGGCGGCACGGGCGTAGGAGTTGAGGTGACAACCGTTTTTTGGCCGGGCACCCAGTATTGCTGAACGTTTCCGTTGCAGGTCCAGATCTGAATCTGTGTCCCGTCCGCCGTCCCGGATGGCAAGCCGTCTAAACACAGTCCTGAGTTGAGGTCGCTGTAGTTATAATACGTTTGGCCGTTAACCGTCGTTGCCCCGAATTTGTTCCACTCCTGGTTCTTACCGCCATTGCACTGATACAGGTCGACCTTGGTACCATTGCTCTTACCCGCCTGATATACATCGAGGCACTTGCCATTAATCTCAATGGAATAGCCGCTTACAGTCCAATGTTCGCCGTCGGAACCATCGCACGGCCACATCACCACCGGATTACCATTTACGGAGCTGTCTTTATAATCATCGAGGCATTGGCCTGACATGGCTGACGCAAACTGCGGATAGGTCTCCGTGTCTGCATGGCTACCCTTAAATTGCGACCCTACCGCTACCGACAAACCCACAAACAACACCAACACAATCAGCCGGAAACGCACCTGCGTAAGTGCCATTTCCTGCCTATGATGCTCAAAATGAGGCTGCAATCTTTTCATCTGCCTGCCCTACAAATTATAATACTTCGTCCGCAAATAATCGTCGTATTTCGCCTTTTGTTGGCGTCGAAGAATAAGCATTGCCACGCCGCCCATCGCCGCCAGGACCACAAGTATAATCACCACTAGATTCCACGAGATGCCGTGCGTAATCGTGGCGAGTACTAATACATCGTTGGCAGTGGTGGTAGTAAATGTCATGTGCTGAGTCGAGGCATTAAACTTAGCGTTCGAAATCGTACTGAGGTTGCCGTTGCCGTCAGCCGTGTAGGCTGTCGGCTTAGTAACACCTTTGAGCTTGTTCTTGAGGTTAATCGACCACGACAGCGCCTGTGTAAACGAGGTCACTGAATTACCGTTGGCATCCTTGCACAACAACTGGTACGGCCCGGCCACCACCTTCTTTTGCTTGGTGGTAAAGTTGGTCGTCGTATCAACGGCCACACTGCAATCCACCGAGCCGGTAACCGCACCGGCCGGCAACGTTACACTGGCCAAGCCATCTTCGCTAGTGTAGGTTGTCGAGCCGGACGAATCGGAAGCCGTGCCCACAAATGAGGCCGTTGTTGTATCGGCCGTTGCATAAGCCGACTCGTTGCCGTTGTTATCAATAGCCTTAATGCGGTAATAATAGTGAACGCCAAAATCAACACTCGTGTCGTCATATGACAGTCCGGTCGCATCAGTCGACAAAACCGACCAGGTAGCATCGTCAATGGACCGCTCAATTTGGTAGCCCAAAATACCGCTTGCGTCAGTCGAAGCCGTCCAGCTTAATGAAATCACCGCATTTGTGGCCGCCGCCAAGGCCGTGAAATTGCCGGGCGTTGTCGGCACGTCAGCCGCTGCAGAGCCGCCGCCTCCACCGCCGGAACCGCTAGAGACCCCGCCACCACCGGATCCACCGCCTGAGCCGCCGGAACCACCACCGCCTCCACCGCCTGAGCCGCCGGTGGGGTTGGGCGTGGGAGTTGGAGTTGGCTTGGGCGCGGTAGTTGGCTTGGGAGTCGGTGTTGGCGTCGTGGTAATAGTAAATTGGCTCGCCGCCCAGAACTCCTGGCTGTCACTGTTACTGCATGTCGACATGACAACCTCAGAACCGATGCCACCATTCAAGCTCATGCAATATTGCGAGTCGCTAAACCAGTCATATGTTTGACCATTGATCGTAGTCCCATTCCAGCGGTTCCACTGCTGGAGGGTGCTTTCATTGCAGCTCTCAAGCACAACTAACGCCTGGTTACCCGAGCCGGTAGCGGACATACACAAACCGTTAAACTCAATCGCATCGTCGCTGCCAGACGTCCAGCGCTGGCCCGCCGAGCCGTCACAAGTTGCTGTTACTATTGAATCCCCACTCGCGGCCACACACGCGTTCGTGTTAGCCGCCGAAATAATGTCCGGATACGACTGACTTGCCGCGTGGCTACCGACAAAACGAGAGCCCACCACCGCCGACAGCCCCACAAACATAACTAAGATCGCTAACCGAAAACGAACCTTAGTCTGCGCCATCTCTTTCCGATGGTGCTCAAAATGAGGCTGTTGACGTTGTCCCATTGTTCTCAGTATAACGCATAACGCTTGCGGTTAGGTTGTCTTGCGACGATTCTTACCGCGGCCCCACTGCAGCCACTTCAGCTTGCGGGCCGCCTGCTTTTCATCAGCCAATCCCTTGGGCACTGTCCGGTATGACGCTATCAGCAGCCAGCCGCCCCAAATCACTGCGACTGTTAGCACCGCCAATGGCCACAGCCGCCAGGCCAGATAGCTGGCATTCTCATATACAAACAACACACCTGCCAACCCCAGCCAGCCAACGGTCTGCGTATATACCAACAAGCGCCGGCCAAAATTGCGCATGGTTTTCGATTTTTTGCCATACCGCAAAGCCAAAACCAGCCGCACGACAATACCAACTACTACCATTACGCCAAACACAATGGCATAGATCAACAGCTCATGATGCCCGGGCGTTGCCTCAAGAAATTGTCCCACCGGCCCTAAATGACTGTAATTAAAGAACGCCGCCAGTAAAATGCCGAGCAAAGCGCCGGCCGTAACCTCCTTGGGCTGGTGGCCCAGAATCTCGCGTAGGTGCAAATGCGGCTCAGACAACTTCACCCGACTCCGATCCAAACTCTCGATCAGCATGTTAATAGCCTCGGCCTGCTCGCCGGCCGACCGCCGCACCCCAAACGAATCGTACATCACGATGGCTGCAAAAATCGCCGCAAAACCAAATATCGGGCTACTAGCACCGCTCACCAAGAACGCCGTTACAGCCAACGAACACACTACTGCCGAGTGTACGCTGGGCATGCCGCCCGACGCGTAGAGATAGCGCAGATCAACCCTGCCCCGCAACGCATGCAATGCAAACTTGATGATCTGGGCAATGGCCCAAGTGGCAAATGGAACGACAATATAGGGGTTTAGATCCACCCGGCGTTTCCTCGCAGATTACGTAACCTTATTGTACCAGAGCCGGCTGCCCCAGCTTTGAGCTTTCAAGCGGACTCTGTTATACGGCAGGCACCCAACTAACTGCGTATTGGCGCAAGCAAGTTGGGTGCTAAAGCCGCTGGCTATTTGGCGATCTTCTTCAGCCGCCGCTCGGCCGAGATCAGGGCGCCGGCCACCAGCATAACGACTGCCGAAAGTACAAACAGGATGCTCGCGTCCTTGCCCTTCGCTACCGCCGCCGCGTTCAGCGGTGCCGGCTGCTCGGCCGCCGCGGTCAGCACCTGGCCACTGGTGCCGTTACCTGAGCCTCCAGCCACGGTGGCCGCCCCGGCCACCTGGCCGTTTGACGCATCGCCTGATGTACCGTTATTCGACGATGAACCGGTGTTGAACAGGCCAAGCAGCCCCACTTGCGGCGTGGCCGCCAAAGCCGTGGCGTCCCCTGCTGTCGGTGCCGGGGTACCAGGCGTGTTACCAGCCGCAGTGTTATCGCCGACATCGCCGGTCCAGCTGCCGAACACATTAATTACGAGCACGCCAAACCAATGCTGCACATTGAGTACCGAATTAAAGATGTTAGCCACGCTCGACATTGCCGACGCGTTACCGGTACTCACATCGCCGGCGTTGGTATCTTTATCCGCGCTGGCATTACCGGACTGGGCCGATACATTCACATTGTTCGTAATCGTGCCCACCGAGCTCTGATTAACGGTAGCGTTCGCATTGTTGTCAACCGCCGCAGCATTGTTGGAGTCGGCACCAGTATTCGACACACCGGCCGAATTGGTCGTTGCGGTAGCGTTATCGGTCAGGAGGCCGGAAGTCGTGGCACCGTCGCTCGACGGCAGATCCATAATCTTGCCGATCCAATGCCCGGCCACGTTCACAATCACTAGCACCGCATTGTCGCCGAAAATCGATTGGTTGGCCAGATTAAACAGGCCCTGAGTTGTGGTAGCTGCTCCGGTTGTCACCGAACCCACGCCTGTGTCCATGTTGGCGCTGGCGTCCCCAGTATCGGCAGTAGTCGAAATGTTATTATCAGCCGAATTGTCGACCGCATTGTTGATCGTCGTATTGCCGCTATTGCTAACACCTGCCGTGTTCGAGGAATCGGCACCGGTACCACTCACTGCCGCACCAGGTGTATCGCTGCCGGATGCCACGGCCCCGTTCAGGAATCCGTTCGGGAACAAAATATCGCCGTTTAGGGTACCAAAAATGTTCAGCACTCCAAAGAACGAGCTGCCTGAGTTAATAAACGAGTTAATGAGGTTAATGATGTTGACCTCGGCCGTAGCATCACCGCTCGCGACATTACCGGCGTTCGTGTCACTGTCAGCGCTCGCATCACCAGATGTAGCATTCAGGTTCACATTGTTTACAATGTTGCCATCAGTCTGCGCGTTCACATTGAGATTTGAATTCGTACCGTCGGTGGCTGAGTTGCTTGAACCCGCACCGGTATTCGTCACATCGGCACTGCCACCCAACGAACCGCCGTCTCCATTCACCGTCTGCGTTGGATTAAGATTAACGTCGCCGTTGCAGGTCTGGCCGACGTCGCACAAGGTTTGAGAGAAGAAATTGAGATCGCCGTTGGACCATGACCAGGCCGAGGCCAGCAGGTTAAGGAGATTGGCCAGCACACTGGCAGCGCCGGTCACTGAGCTCCCAACATTGGTATCGCTATTGGCCGTCACATTGCCCGAAGTAGCCGCACTTTGAAGCGTGTTGATTACATTAACGAGATTGGTCAGATCAACCCAATTTTGGCCGCTGTTACTGACACTTGCATCATTGGTTGAGCCCGCTCCGGTCCCAGAAATCACAATGCCACCTGGACCAAGCAGCCCCATTGCTTCGGCCGTCTGATAATCCGGCGAACCCACAGTTAGGTCGCCCAATTCAGTATGGATCACGTTTGGCGCGGTCACCCACTCTTGCGGGTCAGACGACGCAGCCACCGCAGTCGGTGAAACGATCTCGTACCAGCCGGTACGGGTATTGTAGTAGTACTCCGGTGACAACCAATATCCGGTCGCTGAATCACAGCTAAACGATGACTGATCGGCCGCCACCCAGGCGCCGGTCGTCGTATCAAACACCCAAGCAGGTACGACACCCTGGCAGCCCTGAGCGCCGGTGTTGTCGGGGGCGCCGTTGGTGGAGGTTTGCTGACCGGCACCAGCCCCGGCGTTCGTGCCTGCATCTTTGGCGCCGGAACCTGGAGCCGGCGACGGGCTTGGGCTGGCTGACGGATCCGGACTCGCCGACGGCGTTGGACTGGCCGACGGATCTGGGCTTGGGCTGGCTGACGGATCCGGACTCGCCGACGGCGTTGGACTGGCCGACGGATCTGGGCTCGGCGACGGGCTCGAACTGGTAGCGGTCGGTGCAGATGTGCCCGTGCCCTTGTGCTTAGCCGCCATCGCTACACCCACCAATCCAAACTGGCCGTACGCGAAAATGCTTAATAGTAGTGTTGCGATCCAGCGTCGATATTTCATCTGTTACTGATTCCCCTGTTTTGAACTTTACTGATATGCATTGGTTTCCGAACGAAGATAAGAAGATGGATAAGTGCCAGGCGGGGGAAATCCCCCACCGTGGGCCAATCAACAACTAGTTAGAATTGTCGATAACGGTCTTGGTAGTGTTGCTGTTCGAAGCACTACCCGAGCTCAAACCACCAACGTTGGTGTTCGAGTCGGCCTTGACGTTGCCGCTCTGAGCCGCCTGGACGTTCTCGTTCTGAACCTCAGTGATGTTGAGGTTGGTCGAGCTGAACTTAGCACTGTTGCTAATGTCAGCCTTGTTGTTCGAGTCCGCACCGGTGTCAGTGATGGTAACGTCAGCGTCCGGGTCGCTCATGCCGTCGAGGGCCGTCAGCGCCGGATCACTACTGTTGTCAGTGTTGCCAATCTCGGTGTCACTGCTGTTAGCGTTGGCCACATTACCCGAGCCGTTGCTGCCGTCGGTTGAGCAACCGCAGTCCGAACCGTCGCCGCCGACGTTGGTGTTCTTGCTGGCGGTCACGTTACCCGAACCAGCCGCCTGCTCGTTGAGGTTGCCAACTTGGGTGTCGTTCAGGTTGAACGACTGTGAGCTGAGACTGTTGTTCAGCTTCACCTGGTTGTTCGAGTCAGCACCAGTGCCGCCGAAGCCGCCGGTGCCCGAGCCACCGATGTTAACACTACTGGCAGCGGCAAAACCGGCCAGGCTCACGCTAGCCAAACCGATGGCTGCGTAACGAAGTACAGATGTCTTTGTCATCTGAGATCCTTTCGTTTAAGTTAGTTTATTGTTTCTTTAGTACCGGGCCCGTAGGCCCGCCCTTCAGTCCGACGACGACTCGTTGGTTGTTGAGCTGGTGCTAAAGACACTGGTACTAGAGAAGCTGCTTGAGCTTCCATGGGTGTTCTGGCTGTTGCCATCCACCTGGGTCGAACTCCAACTATTTCCAGAATTATCAGCATTGTTGGAGTTCACATTCACATTCACGTTGCGATTCCCGCCGGAATTGCTGTTGGCCGATCCATCCGAGGTCGAAACCGTGGTATCGTCGCCCGATACATCGAGCCGGCCACCACCGGGCAGATCAACACTCGCCGAACCATCCTTCCCTATTGGGACTTGCTGGCCGTTAACATTCACACTAGTCGTAGTCTTAGTCCCTGGGGTCGCCTGGGGCGATTGCAACGGAGATGGCGAAGTCGTTGCCACAGTTGACTCAGGAGCGCCGCCTTGGTCCGCCACTGCTACGGCCACCAGGCCAAGCGCCAGCGGTACTACCGGCAACAGCCTCTGCAGAGTCCGTGGAATGTGAAGTTTCTGTAATCTCACCTCTCTCATAGCTATACCCTCCTTTCGTTGCGGCGACCGTAAAGTGCGCTGCCCAAACCACCGAGCAAACTTAGCAACGCCGCCACGCCGAGCATCCCGGTAGACAGGCCGTTTGTCGCCTTCACCAATGACGCGGTTGGGGCTGCACTCGGCGCTTGCCAAGCCGCCCGCAAAGCCGACACATCAACCGGCACAAGTGCACCGGTTACCGGCAAAATCGCCGGCGCCACTGTAGCGGCACCCAGCACACTGCCGGAACCCACACCGCCGACCGGCTTGGTTACGCCGCTCACGGTCTTGCAACCGCAGTTAGCGCCACCCTGGCCCGACGCAGTGGCACTCGGTACCACAACGCTTGGCGCCTGGTTGCTGGTGTTAATCTGCGTCGTTGTGCCGTTATTGTTAGCCGCGTTGCCCGAGCCGGTACCACCAACGTTGGTGTTCTTACTGGCCGATACGTCACCGCTAACAGCTACCTGCGTATTGCCGTTCGAGACGCTCGTCACATTGAGATTCGTGTTCGAGTAATCGACCGTGTTCTCAACCTTGATCGCCTGCGTCGAGTCGGCGCCGGTGTCAGTAATGACCGCATTTGAGTCGGCCAAAGCCGAACCGGCCAACACGAGTGCCAGACTGCACGAAGCCGTCGTCACGCCCAAGATTCGCATGGACTTCATCGCATATCCTCCTTTCTTCAAAGCATTGGGGACCATTCCTACGACCATAAAAATTGGGTTATGTGGTTGCGGCGGCAACTCTACATAACCCAACAAAAATGGTGTAGCAATTGAAGGAGAACCCTGGCTGGTTGGCGTATCACTGCGTGCTGCCGTGGCAAACCCACCCCGGCGCAACCAGAGCCCGTAAGAAGATACGAAGATGTCGAACAAAAGCACGGCCAGAGCAGTCAAGCCGGCAGCCACTGCCGGGCGCGGGATGATAGTTGTGTGCAGGACGAGCGGTTGAGGAACGGTAATCGCTGCTAGCTCAGCCGTCAGTCCTCCCAGCATGCCGTTGGACTTCGCCGGTGTCGGCGCACGAGCTGGTCCCGGAGCCGATGGTGCGGCCGGTGCCAGATCCTCAGTAAACGGCAAACGGTTGGTAATCGTCGGCTGAATTGGCAAGATCGTAGTTTGAAAGACCTCGGGCGCAGGTACAGTCTGGCCCTGACTCTGCGCCACAGGAGTCTTCACGGCGACCTCCGGAATCGCAGTCTGAGCAGAAGTAAGTTGCGGATCCGTAGTAGTAGCGTTTGAAACCGCCGATGCCGTCGCTGGAGTAGTAGTATCGCTGCTCGCAGGCTGAGTGGAGGTGGAAGTCGCTGCCGGGCTAGAAGCCGACGCCTCGCTCGTTGTGACAGGCTGAACTGCCGGTTTGTTAGTAACACCACCGGAAATAGCGCTGTTGGTATCAGTCTTACTGGAAGTTGTGGTTGTTAGCGTGCTATCGCTAGTTTGCCCACCGGCTGACTCCGTCGGTGCAGCTGTTCCAGATGCGCCGACAGTACTGGGGTTGGAACCACTATTGTCGGCCGCAGCCGTCCCGGTTGAGTCCGAGTTTGCGGAATCAGCGGGGTCGACCGAGCTAGTAGTAACTTGATCGTTCGTCTGATGACGCACCACAGTCTGAGTTGTAGAGGTAGTTTGAGAAGTCGTGCCCAAACTGCTGCTCTCAGCAGCCAGCGCACTGCCACTCAAAACCACCACGGCTCCACCACTGGCGGCCGCCACTCCAATCGCAAATTGCACGAACCGAACCAATCTCATTGCACCCCTCACGGAATCGGCAGTTAGTGTAAATTTTTTAGGACAAGCCCCAACCGCGTAAATGCACAGGCTTATCGAGAGAACAGATATAACTGTATCTGCACACTCTATACGGCAACATTGGACATTTTGCTAAAAGAAGCGTCGATTTTTTCAAGATTTACTGTAAGTTCGCACAACAGAGCTATTGGCCTTCGGTCGCAACGTCCACCTCAGGCTCGCCCACGAGCGCTACCGAAGCAACCTTGTCTCCTTCAGCCATCCGCATAATGCGCACACCTTGGGTCGCACGACCAATAAGTGAAATGTTGGCCAGCGCCACCCGAATAACCTGACCCTGCGTAGACACCACCACAACCTCATCACTATCATTACCAATCGCGCGGACATCAACTGTCTTACCGGTCTTGCCGGTGACGACCCCGGCCTTAATGCCGACGCCCCCTCGCGCATGGGTCGCAAACTGGTCTACCTTGGTACGCTTGCCATAGCCGTTCTGCATCACTACCAGCATTTCCATGCCAGCCCGCACAATGTCCATGCCTACCACCTCGTCACCGCTGCGTAATCGGATCCCACGCACGCCCCGGGTCGCCCGCCCCATCGGCCGCACCTCGCTCTCCTTAAACCGAATCGCCTGCGCCAGCGCGGTCGAAATAATAATCTCGTCCTTCCCGCCGGTGAGCTTCACCCATTTAAGCTCGTCACCAGAATCGAGCTTAATCGCAATCAAACCGTTTGCACGTACGTTAGCGTAGTCAGCCAACGGCGTCTTCTTCACCGTCCCCAGTTTGGTTGTCATAAACAGATACGACTGATCGCTCTTGGCATCAAACGTAACGAGCGATGTCACCCGTTCGCCCTGGCCCAGCTGCAACAAGTTCACTACCGCCTGTCCCTTGGCCGTCCTGGACGCCGCCGGTACCTCGTATACCTTCAAACGGAACACCCGCCCCTTATTGGTGAAGAACAGCATAAAGTCGTGGTTTTGAGTCAGCACCAAGTGCTCCACCACGTCTTCTTCTTTCGTGGTCATGCCCATAATGCCTTTGCCGCCTCTGCCCTGACTCTTGTAGGTATTGGCCGGGATACGCTTAATGTAATTGCCGCTCGTGAGCGTCACTATCACCTGCTCATTCGGCACCAGCTCTTCCTCGCTGAATTTACCCAGCTCAGAGCCCACAATCTCAGTCCGGCGCTCGTCACCATACTTTGCCTTCAGTTCTTCCAATTCCTCGCGAATCACCCGCAAAATCTCAGACTCGCTAGACAGAATCTTTTCGAGCTCAGCAATCAATTTTACAAGCTCGACCAACTCATCTTCGATCTTTTTACGTTCAAGACCTGCCAAAGTCCGAAGCTGCATGGCCAAAATCGCCCGCGCTTGAATTTCGCTTAAGGTGAACGCTTCGATCAGGTTCAGACGAGCCTCGTCAGTCGTTTGGCTGGCCCGAATCGTCTTAATCACCTCATCAATATGGTCAAGCGCAATTTTCAGGCCTTCCAGCACATGCGCTCGCTCCTTGGCTTTTCTAAGCTCAAATTCGGTCCGCCGCCGTACCACTACCTGCCGGTGCTTGAGGTATTCATGCAACATCATTTCAAGATTAAGCACGCGCGGCTGCCGCCCGTTATCAACCAGCGCCAGCATGTTAACGTGGAATGCTGACTGCAACGGTGTCATCTTAAACAGCTGATTCAAAATCTTATTCGGATATGAATCTTTCTTCAGATCGATCACAATTTTTACACCACCGTCGCGGCTCGAGCTTTCATCACGCAGGTCGGCAATGCCCATCACCCGCTTGTCGTGCACCAGTTCAGCAATCTTCTCCACTAGGGTCGCCTTATTCACGGCATAGGGAATCTCTGTGACCACAATCTGTTCGCGACCCTTCTTGTCTTCCATGATCTCAGCCCGCGCCCGCACCACGATGCTACCGCGACCCGTACCATAGGCTTGCCGGATCGAATCCCGGCCATAAATCACCCCGCCGGTTGGGAAATCAGGTCCCTTTACATGTTTCATCAAATCATCCAGGGTCGCCTGCGGGTTATCAATGAGCTCAACGATTGCATCAGCAATCTCGGTCAAATTGTGCGGTGGAATGTTGGTCGCCATGCCGACCGCAATCCCAACCTGGCCATTTAACAGCAAATTCGGTAATTTGGCCGGCAATACCACGGGCTCACGCTTCGATCCGTCGTAATTTGGCCTAAAATCAACCGTGTCTTTCTCAATGTCGTTCAACAGCTCCTCGGTAATCGTCTGCATCCGGGCCTCGGTATAACGCATAGCCGCCGGCGGGTCGCCGTCGAGCGAACCAAAGTTCCCTTGCCCGTCGACGAGCGGATACCGATACGAAAAATCCTGTGCTAGTCGGGCCATGGCGTCATAAATGGCAGCGTCCCCATGCGGGTGAAAATTACCCATCACATCACCAACCACCGACGCACTCTTGCGATACCTGGCTGTATGCCTGAGACCTTGCGAATTCATGACATGGAGAATGCGCCGATGCACCGGCTTGAGCCCATCGCGCACGTCCGGCAGCGCCCGCGCCACAATCACGCTCATGGCATAGGCCAGATAGCTCGTTTCCATCTCATGCTCAAGCTTTTGCAGCCGCACCGTACCAATGTCGGTCTTAACCTGCTCAGGTTCCTCAGCCGGATTCTCTAACTCGTTCAGTTCCTTATCGTCGTCCATCTTGGGTCCTTAAATATCCAAATCCGCGTCCGATAGCGTCGCAGCACGGCTCGAAATAAAGTTCTTCCGCAACAACACTTCTTCGCCCATCAGCTTGTTAAAAATCGCGTCAGCCTTCTCAGCATCCTCAATCTCCACTTTAAGCAACACTCGGTTAGCTGGATCCATGGTCGTCTCCCATAGCTGATCGTCGTTCATTTCACCCAAACCCTTATAGCGCTGAATGCTCGATACACCGGCCAATTTCCGCCGCTCCTTTTCTACGTCGCTCGCGAGCAAATCGCCGCCCTCTGCCTCACCGCTCTCGCCCACCGTTTCGGCCTCAAAAGCCGTTTCAGCTTCATCGGTTGCCACTTCCTCGGCTGAGTCCTCAGTGGCCACCACCGTTTCCGTGGTAGCCGCACCGGCCCCCTTCTTGCCCGTACGCTCGGCAATCAACTGGTCAATAATCGTGTCCCGTTCAGCATTATCGTAGGCGTACAATTTCTTGCGCCCCACCTGCAGACCATATAGTGGGGGCTGTGCGATGTATAAATGGCCACGCTCAATTATTTCGGGGAAATGCCGATAAAACAGCGTCAGCAAAAGCGTACGTATATGTGCTCCATCAACATCAGCGTCAGTCATAATTATGATCCGGTGATAGCGTAGCTTTGACATATCAAGCTGTTCGCCAATACCTGTACCCATTGCAATAATGAGATTCTTCACCTCCTGGTTGCCTAACATACGGTCGAGCCGTGCTCGTTCCACATTCAAAATCTTCCCACGCAGCGGCAAAATCGCCTGGAATTCACTATCTCGTCCGCCCTTAGCCGATCCGCCGGCCGAGTTCCCCTCCACGATAAACAATTCGCTCCTCGAAGCATCGCGGCTCCGGCAATCCGCCAGCTTACCTGGCAGTGTCATACCTTCAAGCGCGCCTTTTCTGATCACCGTATCCCGCGCCGCCCGCGCCGCAATCCGCGCCCGTGCACTTAACGACGCCTTGCCAACGATCTTCTTGGCCTCATTCGGATTCTCTTCTAGGTAGTAATTAAACATTTCGGCAAACACCTGTTCAGTGTAACCGCGCACCTCCGGATTACCGAGCTTAGCCTTAGTTTGACCTTCAAACTGCGGCTCCGGCAGCCGTACCGAAACCACCACCGCCATGCCCTCACGGCAGTCCTCACCGGTCAGGTTCTCCTCGCTTTCCTTGAGGAGTCCGGATTTACGACCATAATCATTGAGCGTTCGGGTCAGCGCCCGCCGGAATCCCTCCGCATGCGTCCCACCCTCCGGGTTTGGAATATTATTGGCAAAGAATTTGGCCGTCTCCGCGTATGAGTCGTTATACTGCAGTGCAATCTCGACCTCAGCGTCGCCCATCGTCTTTTGCGCGTAAAACGGTGGCTCATTCAGCGCCGCCTTGCCGCGGTTCAAATGATCAACGTAACTCCGAATACCGCCCTCAAAATAAAATCCGTAACGCTTATCGGTCCGCTCGTCGATGAGCTTAACGTGCACGCCTTTGGTCAAATATGCCTGCCGACGTAAGTATTCCAGAATATCGTCGTAATTAAATTCAACCGTCTCGAAAATCCGAACATCCGGCCAAAATGTGATGGTAGTGCCAGTCCCGTCGGCAGCACCCACGGCCTTGACCTCGGCCTTCGGCACGCCGCCCTCATAATCCTGACGCCACAGCTTACCCTCACGACGTACCTCAGCCTCCAGCCGGATCGATAGCGCATTCACCACGCTCACGCCCACGCCGTGCAGACCGCCACTCACTTTATAACCGCCGCCGCCAAACTTGCCGCCGGCGTGCAGCACGGTAAGTACGGTTTCAAGCGCGCTTTTACCGGTCGCCGCCACTTTGTCTACGGGAATGCCTGCGCCGTCATCCGTTACTCGCACGCCGCCGTCAGCCAAAAGTGTTACGTCAACACTCGTGGCGCGCCCGGCCATCACTTCATCAATCGAGTTATTTACGATTTCCCACACCAAGTGATGCAAGCCCTCAGCCCCAGTGCCGCCAATATACATACCCGGCCGCTTGCGCACCGGATCCAAGCCCTCAAGCACCTGGATTTGCTCGGCATCGTACTTCATCTTATCGGCCATCTAAATCTCGTCCCATACTCATATTCATTAACAAAAACAAAAAGCTGATTGGCTTCGGCTTCACATACCATTATACCGCTCTCGGCTACCTCGAGCAACGTATCTATTATACCAAACAAAAAGCGTAAACGAACTACTTGACAATTAATCAATAAATGATTATAATCATGCAACTCGTCAGCCCACTAGCCAAATCTCCCTAGGAGTGTGAACTGCACACATGACGAATGTTAACGCAGACCAGCTGGAGGCAGCTCAGCGCTCGCTCGACATCGATCGAGCTGCGACTGAACAACTGGGCAGCCATCAGGCCGTTACGCTGATTCTGCTCGTGATAGCAGTGGGCGTTATGGGCTTCCAAAACATCTGGCTCCAGGCCGTCCATTGGCTGGCCATTACAGCCTGCCTCGTATCAGCAATCGTCCAGCTAATACGCGGCCGACGGTTGCGTCGAGGAATGCCCATGTCGGCCGCGGCTGCGCAGGACTTGATCGAAGCCGCCCGTGAGTGATGCGGTTTCACCGCGGGCACCCAAGCGGCGGTCGGTCGGGCATTAACGCTCTTCCGGCCGCCGCCTCGCATTTGAGCCGCTTTATTGCCCGCCGGTGATGTTGTATTATAACGCTAATGTTTGAGAAAATTGTCTCGAAACTGTCGCTCTCGCCGTCGGCCGCCTCTGACCTGGCATTTTATGCGCGTCGGCTCAAGGCCGAGAGCGTTACGCGCACCTTTAGTGCCATTGCCGCCGTGCTTATTGTTGGACTGCAATTCGCAGTCATCACGGCCCCACCCACAGCTTCCAACGCCGCTTCGCCCAACGACATTATTTATGGAGGCATTGTCTCCAAAAATGATCTTCTTAACCATTACGACGATAGCTCTGAGCTCAAAGCGCTTTACAACTACTTCGGCATTTCGCGCCAAGATATCGTCAACAGCAAAGTCACAACCATTAATTCTACAGACCACAGCTTAAAGTCGATCGGCCGCCTGCAGCACTTGTCCAGCGATCAAAAGCTCACCATTGGCGGTAACACCTACTGGTCACGCGGGCTCTACACCTGGGACACCGGTGCTAATGTCACACGCGGCTCCACCTACCAGGTACTCGAAGGCACCCGTTCCAAGGACGGTGGTTTCTTCGCGGTTATGTTTACCTGCGGCAACATCGTCTACAAAACCATCCCGGCCCAACCGGCTCCACCGCCTCCGCCCAAGCCACCGACGCCTCCGCCCACGCCCGTGCCAACCAAGGCCGCGGTGGCCTGCAGCGAGCTCATTGGCAACGACACCACGGGCGAAACCGGTGGCCAAGCTCCGTTTACCGTCAACTATACCGGCATCGGCAGCGCCAGCGGCCAGACCATTACCGGCTATGAGTTCGACTTTGGCGACAACGCCACGACAACACTACCCACCGGCCAAACCTCGCATACATATAATGCAGTGGGCACGTGGCTGGCCACGCTCCGCATCCAAGGCTCAACCGGCACACTCTCAAGCATTCCCACGCTCTGCACCTTTAAGGTCAATGTTACGGCCCCGCCGGTCAGCTTCGCCCTCTCCAAGTCGGCCCTCAACTTGACCCAAAACATCGACGCCACCACTGCTCCCGCCAAGCCCGGCGATGTCATCCGCTACATTCTTGAGACCAAAAACACTGGCCAAATCGCGAGCAACTACACCGTCGTTGAGCACCTCGATTACGTTCTCCAATACGCCGACCTCACCGACGCCGGCGGCGGCACGCTCAACAATAATGTCATGACCTGGCCGGCCGCCGTCATTCAGCCCGGTGCCGTCCTCTCCGAGTCGTTCGAGGTAACGGTCAAAAACCCGATTCCAGACACACCCGTCGGCGTATCTGACCCGGCCAGTTACGACCTCACTATGAACAATGTCTATGGCAACGCGGTAAACGTCGCCGTCCAGCCGCCGATCCCGAAGCAAATCGAGGCCGCCTCGACCCAGCTGCCAGACACCGGTGCGGCCAGCAGCACATTAATAGTATTGATTGTGGCAGCGCTCACTCTCTTCTTCTACCTCCGCAACCGCCAGCTCATAACCGAAATCCGGCTCCTGCGCGGCGAACGCGGCGAATACCACGGACCGCACCACACCGGCGGACATCACCAAGGAGGTCAGCATCATGCCTGAGCACGCACCCCAGCACTCTGAACACGGCGAGCATCACAAAGATACTGCTGAACTAAACTCATCCGAACAACTCGAACATGCCCAACGGCACGTCGAGGCAATGGCCAAATCCGGCGAAACCGACTCGGCCGACCGCCGCGCTGAGCAAGCCCGCGAAATCATTCACAAGCGCGAACACGGGCCCGAACCTTCGCCCGCACCGGCCGCCGAATCCGAGCAGTCCCACGCCCGCCCATCGTTTACCCACCTCCTCAACCCCAAACTAAATTACACCGAGACCTTGGCCAGCATTCAGCACCGCCTCACTCCTATGAGCCGCTCATTTAGTAAGGTTATCCATGCCCCGGCAATCGAGAAAACCAGCGAGGCGCTCGAAAAAACGGTGGCCCGCCCATCGGTCACGGCCGGTGCCACCTGGACCGCGCTCATCATTGGCTCCATCTTCTACTTCACGGCCCGGCGCTATGGGTATACGCTTTCCGGCTCCGAAATTGAACTCTCATTTGTTATCGGCGCCGTATTCGGCCTGTTCATCGAGTGGCTCTGGCGCACCTTCATCCGCCGGCCCCGCCACCACTGATAGCTTTCTTAAGCCAAATATGCTATAGTTGGCGGCATGCCAAAAACAAAGCTCATCTTTTTTGATCTCGACGGCACCCTGATTGACGGCTACGAGTATATCTACTCCCATCTTTGGGACTATTTCGGCATCGACCGAATACAGCCTCGCGCCGTCTTGCACCGCTACCTGCGGCAAGAAATCAGTTACGACGACTGGGTTGCCAATGACGTCCGTCTGCTCCAAACCGCCGGTGCGACGAAAGCGAAGATACTCGAGGCTATCGCAACACTCACGCCCATGGCCGGCGCACGCACCGTGCTACCTCAGCTCAAAGCCAGGGGTCATAAGCTGTTCATACTGTCTGGTAGCATCGATCTGGTCCTCGAGGCAATGTATCCAGATTATCAAAGCCTTTTCGATAATGTTTTTATTAACCGATATGTATTTAACGAAGATGGGCTCATTCAACATGCAATCCCAACGAAGTACGACATGGAGCGCAAGGCAGCCTGCATCATCGATACCGCCGCAGGCTACGGCATGACACTAGCTGACTGTATCTTTATCGGAGACAACGTCAACGATGTAAACGCAGCCCTCGTCGCTGGAACCTCGATCGCTTTTAACGCTAAATCCCACGAGCTCGTCCAAGTTGCCACACACCACGTTGACTCAAACGATCTGCGTGATCTTTTGCCACTAATACCGTAGCAGTTCCTCACTCGCCGATCATAACGTTGCCGTTTTCGTCCACATAGACCTCACCCGGTGCGAGTTTCTTCGGCTTTTCGGTCTTCACCTCGTTCGATTCCATTGGCTTGGTACCGGCCGTAGGCAAAATCAGCTTGCCGGGCACTGCAGCTCCCTCGGCTTCCCCCGTCGAGGCCTGGGCGGGCTGCTGTGGCTGCGGAGGCGGCGGCGGAGGTGCGGACGGCGGAGCCGGCTTGCTCTCCGGCGGCTCAATGACCTTTTCCTTGTGGCTACCGTGATTTGCCGGCGCGTTTTCCTTATTCTTGTCGCGGTCACGCCAGTGCCGACGCTTATTGGCCTTACGATTATCCGTTGAAACTGGGCGCTCAGCCTTGTCATCTTTGGCCGGTTTAGTCGGTTCGGGTTCAGGAGGTGGGGCTTGGGGCGCAGCCACCACTTCACTGGGAACATCTAATTTTTGGCTAGCCTCGCGCTCAGCCCGAGCTTTAGCCACATCGTCAGCTGCCAACGATTCCGCCTGCGGTACGTCCAAGTCTAAATCGTCAGATGCTGTCTGGACCACCCCGGACACCGGCATAGCTGCAGGTTGCGGTTTCGGCACATCAGGTGGCACTCCCATCATTTGTCCCGGATGTTTAATAACGGCAGCCTCAGGCTCGGCTCGGGCTTGCTGGACTGTGAGCACCGGCTCAGGCGTAGCAGGTGCAGCCAGAGGAGATGGTGGTGTTGGCTCAGGCCGTGGGGGCGGTACAGGCTTTGGCGCAGGCACTGGCGGCAGAGGTTCGGGTGTGGGCTCACGCACAGGCTCGGGCGCAGGGGCCGGCGGTCCCTGCGAGGCCGGTTCGCGTACTGGCGCTGGCTGAGTCGGTACCGGTGGGGGCGGCGGGGGCGCGGATACCGGTACGGACTGCGGAGCTAACGCGGCCGCCTCAGCCGCCTCTTCACGCTTCAACTCACGCTGCAATTCCTCGCGTTTCGACTCAATTGGCTCGGTCGGCTGAATCACCTTAATGCCATGATGTTCAGACACCGGGACCAGCTCTTCCTTGGGCTGCAACTTCGTCGTCTTCGGTATCGGTAACCGACGATGCCGCTCCACTGATGAATCAAGCAACGACGTTCCGACCAACGCGTCGATCTGCTTCTCGACCTCATTGATTTGCTCAGCAGCCTGCGGCTGTGGCGCCACTACCACGGGCTGAACCTCCGCCGGCTCAGGCGCAACCGGCTCAGGCGACAAGATAGGTTCAGGAGTGGATGGTGGCACGGGTCTAGGCGCCAAAGCGGGAGCCAGCCTTACAGCCGGGAGTGGCTCCGGCGCCGGTGGGGTGGGTTCTATGGCTGGTTGCTCAGGCTGAGGTTCAGGTTCCGGCACTGGTTGCGGAGCAGGTGCAGGGACTGTAACAGGAGCCGAAGACTCAGGTTCTGGTTCTAGCGCTGGTGGCGGAAGTGGAGGTTCCGGCATTGGCTCGGGTTGCGGTATAAGCTCCGGTTCCGGTTCTGGCACGGGCAGGGGCGGCGGAGTTGGCGCAGGCTCGGGCACTGTTGGCGCCGCAACCGCCGGCATTGATTGGTCAATAAACGTCACACCCGGCGGCAAACCCTCGGTTGACATCAGACCCGAATCCGCTGAGGCGGGTTGCTCCGGCGCCGGCTTCGCTCCCGGATCAAGTACTTGGATCAGGTCCTCAGCGCCCTCCTCACTCGGCTGTGGTGGGGGAGCTACTGACGGCTGCATAGCGGCAGACCCGGCAACGCTCGCCGGCAAGCCAGAATCCGCCGCCGGGCCCATCGTCGGCCGCGCCGGCGTCTTACCACCGGTAATGTCGCTCAGCGATAATGTTCCGGGCGCGCTTGGCGCACTCGACCCAACTGGAGGGCGTAATGGCGACGGGGGTGGCGGTGGCACTGGTGGAGCCTCAACCGTTACGGTTGGTGCCTGCGCCACCGGCGAAGCATACGTAGTCTCTTCCATGACAGGTAACGGCTGTGGGGGCTGTGGAATCTGCTGTACCGGCGCTACCGGTGCTGGAGGAGGTGGCATGGATGGTAAGGGTAGAGGTGGCAGTGAGACAGGGGCCGGCTGTGGTGGAGGCGGTGGCGGTACTGGAGGTGTTGGCGGCGGAGCAGGCGCAGCGGCTGACGCCACTCCTTGCCCGTACAGGTCGATCGGCTGCATTGCAGCTCCAGCAGGCTGAATGGGAGCAGGTGCCGGCGGAGGAACCGGTGCCACGGGCAACGGGGGCGCCTGAACGGCCGCTACTTGACCACCCAAGGCTCCGGCCATACCCGCGAGACCCACTTGAGTAGCGGGATTTACGGCTGCAGGCTGCGGAGCCGGTGGCGGTACGGCGACTGGTGGCGCAACCGACCGCGCCGGCCGACCTGATAGCCGGTCCAAAATATCTTGCTCGACTTGAGCCCGCGCGTGGCCGAACTTAGCCGCGCTCAGTTGCTTAATCGCCTGCCCCAGCTCCAGGTTCGCACTCCCCAACGGCGGCGAATCGCGAATCGTAAACGGTTGACTCGGCAACCCGCCAATCATGAGCCGCATGGCCGCGTTAAAGTTTGGCAAGTTCACCAGATCCCCAGCATCAAACACCGGCGAAAATTGCTTTACCATGAACTCAGCGTCTTCCGGTCCCATCCGGTGTGCCACAATCGTACCGATATTGCCAAACACCGCATCGCGAATCTCCGGCCTGAGTTGGCCGATAAACTGGTTCGCCACGATCAGATTCAACCGATATTTCCTAGCCTCGCTCAAAATGCTCGCAAAGCTGTCGGTCGAAAAATTCTGAAACTCATCCACGTACAGCGCAAAGTCCGGCCGCTGATCTTCCGGCACCTCAGCCCGGCTCATGGCCGCCGCCTGGAACTTAATCACAAAAATCATACCGAGCAGTTGTGAGTTGAGCTCCCCTATTCGCCCCTTGCTCAGGTTCACGATCAAGATCCGCCGCTGGTCCATCACCTCGCGCAAGTTAAACGCACTCTGCGTTTGACCGATAATGTTGCGCATCATTTCGTTGTTCATGAAAGCGCCAAATTTCGATACAAACCAGCCGAGCATTTCACTCTTGTGGTAGTCGCTCGTCTGGCCCATCTCTTTCGTCCAAAAATCGATCACGGTCGGATCACGCAAGTATTTGAACTTGTTCTTGAGGTACTCGGTGTCCGTAAACACCTTCGGAATCTCAATGAATGTACTGCCGTTCGGGTCGCTCATAAGCGTCAGTGCGGCATTCCGGTACCAATGCTCGTACCGCGGTCCGATAATACCGGTGTGTCCGGGGTCGTACAGTTTGTACAGCATGTTGATCGTTTCTTGGACAATAAAGTCCTTTTGGGATGGATCCGTAAACTCAAACAAGTTGAGCCCCAATGGATAGTCGGTGTCTGCCGGGTTAAAGTAAATTACGTCCTCAGCCCGCTCTTTGGGCACAAGCGCCAGCAGCTTCTCGGCCGAGTCGCCGTGAGGATCAATGAAGGCAAACCCGTTGCCCGCCAGCATGTCCTGCACTGCCAGGTTTTCGAGCATAGTCGACTTACCGGTGCCAGTTTGGCCCAAAATATAGGTATGCCGTCGTCGGTCCTCAGGACTCAGCCGGATTTCCTTTTGCACACCACGAAATTCGTTGTAGCCAAACAGGAGTCCCACCGGCGACACCTGGATCGGACCATCCACCTGCTTCGACTGCATCCGCTCCACTGCCGTACTCGGTGTAAACTGCGAATCCGGCAGATGGAATAGCGTAGCCAGTTCTTCGCTCGATAACACCCCGCCTTTCAGCTCCGGCGGGAAAAAACGAAAAATAAATGCCGTCACCAGGCCTTGCACATCAAGCGCCGGCAAAAACTTAAACCCGTTCAATCCCGGGGTATCGAACAGCGCAAACGCCGTCGCGATATCCCTCAGTTCCTGCTGACTTCTAGCCACCGAATCGGTCGATACCACTACCCGCACCAGGGCGTCAAAACCCGGGTGTTTGGTTTTTTCCTCGATCTGCTCCACCGCCGCCAGTTCCAGATTGGAAGCCAAGGGCACGCCGGCATCTTTCTCATCTGCTCGTCTGGCCGATGGCGCTTTGAGCGCAGCCTGAACTAAATCCTGCGGGGTAAATCCGAGTCCGGCTCCGCGGCCCTTGCGCAACCCATCGGCGACCACTGCCGACCGCCTAACCCACGTCGGGTTCGCCGGCCGAAGCATGATCTGAATCGCCGCACCGTCGGTACTGCCAAGGCTGGACAAAATGGCCAAGATTGCTTCCATCGGGTCGCGCTCAAGCGTTTTGTAGGTCGCGATCGGGTAGGCGCCTTCAGTTCGTAGCACCATTTCGCCGCCCATGGTCGCAGCCAACCGCCCCTCACGGTTAAAAATGTTGTAATCCTCAGTTTCTTCCAGCCGTGCACCCGGATAGGCCGTCAGAATCGCCTGCTTCACCAGGCTCACCAGTGGCACGGGAACGGCCGCGTAAAAGTGCACCACCCCACCGTTCGCAATCAGCTCCAGCGCAATCTGCCGCTGTCCGTACAGTCTAGCCTTGACGCCGGCCGTAGCCGTGCCGGCCAGCAAGTTGTATAGCACCTCAGCCTGAGCCACCTTTTCGCGCATGACCTCGCGCACGTCCCGGCTGCCAGCCGTGGTATCCTCCGACTGCGGCGGCAAATGAATCAGGATTGGCACCATCTTTAAGCCGCGCTCAATGGCCTTGGCCCGCCTGAGTTTGCGCTTGTATGTAAAGTAGGCCACGTAGCCTAAGCCCCCGGCCAGTGCAAAGAATATCAGCACTATGACGATGATTACGCTCACCTCACCGACCTCGCCCTAGTCACTAAGCTGCTCCGGGTTTACCTGCCGCACTACCCCCTTGGTCCTTGTCCTTCGTGTTTGGATCACCGACCGACAGTCCGTAGCGCTTCTGCAAATAGTCCTCCTGCAGCTCTTCGATTGCCTCTTCCTCGCCGTGTGGGTCGCCGGCGTGCAACCGTACCTGCTCTTCCGCCTTGTTGACCCACTCCGGCTCAATCACATCGACATCCCCGGCTACAACCGGTGTCGGCACCACACCACCGCCGCTCACCTGTGGCGGCCCACCCGGCACGGCCGCAATCGCCGCCGCTACATCGGCCGGGCTCAGTCGCTGCTGTGAGCCGCCCGTTGGCTGGCCGCCTGTCGCGGCCCCCGTCTGTGGCGACAACTCCGGCTGCGCGGGCATCTCGCCACCCATCGGTTGCATGCCTTCCGGCCGCCCGCCCTGCGGTACCTCACCCGCCCCGGTTCCATTCGTAGGCAATGGTTGCTCGTTCATTACCCGAAATTATATCATATATCACGCTTATGCTCGAACTAACTTGGGCTTAGTTGTGCACCCACACTGGCGTGCCAATAGTCGTCCAACCATACAAGAACTTGGCCGTGGCCAGCGGCAAGTTCACACACCCGTGCGACCCATCGTAGTAGTACCCGAATGGACCAGATGTTTCGCCAAAGTTGCCGTTACGCCAGCTCGCATCATGCAGCCCAAAGCCCTGGTAAAATGCCATCCAGTACTGCACAAAATCATCATAGTCGTACGCCGGACCATAGGCATAGCCCACCAAGTCCGTATCCGTCTTCTTTTGGTAAATATGAAACATCCCGGTCACAGTCGGAAAACCAGCCCCCGTCGCACCGCTCGTTATTGGCGAGTCGTAAATCACCTGGCCGTTTTGCCACACCCACAAATGCTGCTTCGATAAATTCACCTCAACGTACTGCGGCAAATTAAGCGCTGTAAGCGAGGTCGAAACCGTCGCAAAGGCCACCGGTTGCGAGGTAATCGAATACGCCAGCGGCGCCTCGTTGGTAACGGCCGCGTCGAGTGCATTTTCGAGGCCGGCCGTATCAATCGCCGTGCCGTTCACGCCTGTCCGAGTGACCTTGCTCGCACCGTTCACTATGGTCATAGTCTGATTTACCGCGGCCACATCAAGCTGCTTAGCCAGCCCCTGCACATAGCCGGCCAACTTAGAACTATCGACCTGCGGCACCAGTTTGTAAGTCAACCCGTTGGGCTGCTTGACGAAATCAAGCCACGCACCGATTTGAGCCCGCGTTGGTGTAATGGTCTGACCGTTATAGGACAACTTAACCGGTGTTGCCATCAGCTTTGTCGCTGCCGCCAGCGTTGGCCCAAGCATCGAAACCCGAATGTCGGCCGGCTCGGCCCGCGGCACCAAGGTAAGCGCACCACTCGAATCGTTTGCAACGTTCGTCTGCACCAGCTTCTCCAAGCCAATGCGATCAACAGTCCAGCCATTCTTGTCGGGTACAGTCGTAAGTTGGCCGTTCTTCACATTCACGGTAGCATCTACCGGCGCGACCCCAATCTTGTCCACCACACCGATCGCAAACGCATTCAGCTTTGACCAATCAAGATCATAGGCCAGCGGCACCGGATCTTGGCTGAACGGCGGCACCCAATCATCACGTCCGCTGTCATAAGCGCTATCAATCGTTGCCTCGACGTTGTATGTCACACCAAGCTGCGCCGCGCCCAGGGTGTAATGGTCGCCGCCGGCGTTCAGGTTGAGTTGAAACCCGTTTGCTTCCGCCGCCACTACCCGGCGCGCCGCCGCCAGCGACATGCCCCCCACATCCTGGCTGCCGATCACAGTCCCTGGCAGCATCCGACCGTCATACCAAGCCTGAAGTGCTAAATGCGTTGCCAGAACACAAAATACAACCGCCAGACCAATGGCCGCCAGTCGGCTGCTCGAGGTATATCCCTCACTGCCATGGAGCTCCGGCTCCAATCTCCGCCTCAGCATAGCACCAGTATAGCGCTAATGCTTTTTCAGTTACCAGCCCTAAATATCGCGCCCAACTTGCGCGTCAACTTTAAGCGCACGGCCCTCTCTATCTCAGTCGCCTCTGCCTCAGTCGGAGTTCGGTCATGACGCTCCACGGTTAAACGCAAGGTCAACGCTTTCTTGCCTGTTTCAATCTGGTCACCCTGATATTCATCCACGTATGTCACCGGCTGCGGAGCAACGGCACTCTCGACTTCATGCCATGTTACGGTGAGCGGTAGCTCCGCCGTAATGTCACGGCTGATCGCCGGGAACTTCGACAATCCTGCAAACTGCTTGGGGCGACTCGCATTTAGCAGCGGCGCCAGGTCTAATTCCAGATACGCCACCTCATCACGGATTTTCATCTCCTGCAACACTTGCGGGTGCACCTGACCAAGCTCGCCGATGCGCCGCCCCCCCACCGCGACCGATCCAGTCCGTCCAGCTGCAAAGCCGGTCGGCTCTGCTATCGATTCCACGGTTAAGGTAACGTTGAGCTCCCGCGCCAATCCGTCAACAATACCTTTCAGTTTGGCGAAGGCACCCTTTGGCCGGCGAATGGTCACGCCCAGCCTCTGCGGCTCGTTCGGCTGTTCGCCAGGCCCTTGCTTCAAGAACACGGCCGATAGTTCGTAAAACCCAACCGCCTCTGCATAGGTCCGGTTTCGCTCCAAGACCGCCATGTGGCTCGGCCACAGTGAACTCCGTAAGTAGGCCTGCTCCTGCGATAAGGGGTTCTTTAGCTTCAAATGCTCTTGTGGCAACAACCCGGCCGCCGATAACTGGCCCTCGGAGATGAAGGCGTAGGTTGTCACCTCAAACAATCCGGCCGCAAACAACACATCCCGAAGCTGACGTCGCTTGGCTCGGTCACGATCAAAAATCACTCGCCGGGGGCGCCATGCCGGCAAGGTCGAAGGTACCTGATCGTAGCCCACTACCCGTATCACCTCTTCGGCTAAATCCTCAGCCAACCGCAAGTCGGGTCGCCACCAAGGTACCTTTGAAACCAAAATGTGATCACCCTCTGCGATTGCCTCTATTCCGAGTCGTAACAAACATTGAACTATTTCCTTACTCGAAAAATCTCGACCCACAAACCGCTCAAGCCATATCCGATCAAATGTAATCGAATATGCTGCCGGTTTAGCTTGGAGCGCATCACTGACGCCGACAAGTCGTGCACCAGCCACTTCCGTCAGTAGCTGTTCGGCGCGCGACATTGCAAAAGCCGGCAGCTCTACCGGTAGACCACGTTCAAACCTGGCACTGGCTTCGGTCCTCAGCCCATGCCGCTGCGCCGTCTTGCGCACTGTCGCTGCGTCAAACACTGCCGCTTCCAAAAGAATCTCAGTCGTTGCGGTCGTTACCTCTGTAGCCGCTCCGCCCATGACACCGGCTAGCGCAATCGGCCCCGATGCATCTGTAATAATCAAGTCTTCAGGTGTGAGCCGCCGCTCTACCCCGTCGAGGGTCGTAAGCTCTTCTCCCGCCTTTGCTCGCCTCACCGCAATCGGTGGCTTCACTTTTGCAGCGTCGAACGCATGCAGCGGCTGCCCAATGTCGAGCATCACATAGTTGGTTACGTCCACCACTGGATGGATTGCCCGTACCCCGGCCGCCTGCAACCACGATAGCATGTCCTCCGGCGTCGAGACGCCTGTCTTCACTGCAAAATGTCCAAGCATATACCGGCCGGCTTCGGTTTTTTTCTCAAGTTCCGGCCCCTTGCCTGCACGCAAAGACCGCGGCTCCTCAAGCTCAATGAGCTCACCATTGGTCATCGCAGCCACCTCTCTAGCCAAACCCAGCACACTCAAAACGTCGAAGCGATTGGCCGGGGTCTTCAAGTCGATTATCGTATCCGGGGGATAAACATTCTGCACCGCAGTACCGGGAACCGCGTCATCTGGCAGCTCCAAGATTCCCTCATGGTCGTCACCCAGGCCAAGCTCACGTTCGCTACATAGCATGCCTTCGCTAATTTCGCCGCGCAATGTAACTTTCTCGATCTTTTCGCCGTTTGGAAGGACTGCCCCAATCTGCGCCAGCGCCACTTTGAGATCGGCTCGTACGTTCGGCGCGCCGCAGACAATCCGGAAGTCGCGCGTGCCATCTGTTACGAGCACCAAATGTAGTCGATCAGCGGCTGGATGTTGAACAACTTCTTTAACCAGACCGACGACAACCTTTTTGTCAATTTCAGCCAACAGATCAACGTGCTCAATTTCCATGCCTGCCCGCGCCAAGGCCGCCACAATTTCTTCATCACTCAACATTGTGCGACGTAGCCAAGTTTTAACCCAAGCCGATGAAACCTTCATCTAAAACTGCTCCAGGAATGCCAAGTCAGGCCGCCAAAATTCCCTCACATCACCGACATTGTAGCGAATTGCCGCTATTCGTTCCGGCCCGAATCCAAACGCAAACCCACTGTATCGCTTAGGATCAATCCCCACGTTTTTCAGCACCTGGGGATGCACCATGCCCGCGCCACCAAGCTCGACCCAACCGGTCCCATCGCACAAGCGACACATGTGCCCATCAATTTTTCCGGTTCCGTGGCAAATTACACATGTTGCATCCATCTCAACACTTGGTTCAGTGTAAGGAAAATAGTTCGGTCTAAGCCGCAGTTTTGCATCGTCACCTAATATGCCCCGCATCATTGCTTCAAGCGTCCCTTTTAAATCAGATACGCTCACGCCTTCGTCAACAACCAACCCCTCAAGCTGATAAAAACTCCACGAGTGCCTTGGATCCTCATCCTCATTCCGATAAACTTTACCCGGTGCAACAATCCGAATTGGCAACTCATCGCGATGAGCTTCCATGTAACGAATCTGCACCGTTGACGTGTGCGTGCGCGGCAAATGCGCCTCCTCCAAATAAAACGTGTCCTGCAAATCTCTGGCCGGATGATCACGACCAACCAGCAGTGCTTCAAAATTATGCCACTCGGTTTCAACCTCAGGCCCTTCTGCCACCTGATAGCCCATTTGCCAAAACACATCTACCAAATCATCAAGCACTGTCACAACTGGGTGGCGGTGGCCGAGACCAAGCGGCAAACCGGGCGCCGTCACATCAAGTGGTCGAGCCAGCTCGTTGCTCCAATCAGCCGCTTGGAGCTTGGACTGTCGGGCTTCCAGTGCCTCTAAGACGCGTTGTCTCACCGCATTGGCTGCCGCACCAGCCGCCGGCCGCTGGTCTGCAGGCAGCGACCCTACTGCACGTAGCTCTTTGGTCACGCTACCGTTGCGGCCCAAATATTCGACCCGCAATTCTTCGATCTCGCCAAGCGACGAAGCGGCCGTGATCCTCGCCAGCATTTGGTCCTGATTCATGGCCATCGTAACCTCACATACACTTCAACAATTCCTAACAACAATGCCAGTAGTATACCATCAAGCGTACTCAACTGATGAAGCGAACTTAAGGCCAGCAGCCCGGTCACCCAACCGCTAGCCAACAAACCTTGCCGCCATGAGTAGCGCAAGCGGTTAAGGCCGGTCGCGTGAACATGCAAAAACCATTTAACGGCATAAAGTACCAGGCAAATGGCCGCCGCCATTGTCACGAGTAACACCAAAAACCACAGTGTAACGCCGAGTGGTCCGAGCCCCAATGGATTGGTGAAAACCAGGCTCAGGCCAATCGCTGCGGCACCGATGATTAAACTTAGTACCAGTACACTCAACCAACCAACAACAGTCACGTAACCCTCACCGTTAACGGTTACGCTCATTATCGCACTCCGCACAGTGCGTTCGCAAACAGCGCAAAAACCGTCCACCGGGTGTATCGGTGGACGGGGAAAAATAAGTCCAGAGTTACGGGCCGAACAAGCATCCGTTATATGTGTAATTGACGCGTCGGCCCGTAAGGGGATCTCTACCCATGGGTCGCATTGCGTTACTTCCTTGTTAGAGGTTGTTGGCTCAATGTTTGTTTTTGAGTAAAGATTTTGGTTTGTGAACTTGCGCGCAACGTTTTTAGTTATCGTTTGTTAATTGCGTAAAGCAAGTTCATAGTGACTTCCTCCTGCCCGTTCGGGCAGCCGGAAGGCAGCCGGCTACAATCAGGGATTGCAACCGCTTGCCCTCCGACTCTCGTATTAGCGACCTTTGGCGCGCCGTCCTAGTTTGGGCCTAGGACAAAAAGGTGGCGGACGATAGTAGGGTGAACCCAGGTTAGAAATAAGGGGGATACCTCTAACCAGGGCTGACCCTACCATCTGGGAAGGAGTTGAAGTAAGAGACTGGACTGTCAACGAACTTGGCCATAACTTAGCACAAGCGTGATAGATTGTCAATTTCCCTACCCTGCTCTAACTGCATGTGAGGATTACCTACACGTAGGCAAAAAACGACGACTTCGTTGTAATTTTGATCTCCGTTCTATCGGACGATGTTGATTTAAAAACAACACCCAGCCTCAAACTAACAAGTGCCTCGCAAGAGTAGAATCACAATTAGAATACGAACGGCTTAAATACGCAAAGGTCGCAAAGCCTAGACGAGACCAAGCCGCTCCTTAACCACGGTCAGCTTGGCATTGGCCAGCTCACTCGCCCGCCACCAGCCGTGCTCCAAGGCCTTATCAATACGCTCGTTATCATCTTTCATCAGCTGCTGGAATGTGTGCTGCAGCGGCTTCAGCGTATGTACCACCAAATCAGCCAAGTCTTCCTTGAAATCGCCGTAGCCTCTTCCGGCATACTTTTCTTCAAGCTCAGGGATAGTCTTCCCGCTCAGCACCGACATGATCACCAGGAGATTCGTCAGCGCTGGCTTGTCCGGACCGCTTGCCACCTGACTACCGGAGTCGGTAACGGCGCGCATGATCTTCTTCCGAATCAACCCCTCGTCATCGGTCAACAGGATAGAGCCGCTGAGATCTTCATCGCTCTTGCTCATTTTGCGGGTGGGATCCTGCAAGTCCATAATGCGCGCCCCCTCCTCCTGAACCACCGGCTCCGGCACACGAAACGTATCGCCATGGATATTGTTAAACCGGGTCGCGATATCACGCGTCAGTTCTACATGCTGTTTCTGATCATCGCCAACCGGCACTTCATCTGCATCGTAGAGTAAAATGTCAGCCGCCATCAATACCGGGTAATCATACAAGCCAACCAACTGGCCCTCGGGCCCAAACTTCTGAGCCTTATCTTTAAACTGGGTCATACGATTGAGCTCACCCACGGTCGTGTAGTTGTTAAAAATCCAGGTTAGCTCCGAGTGAGCCGGCACTTGCGACTGCATGAAGATGTATGAGTGGTCATGGTCAACTCCAGAAGCCAACAACCAGGCCACTGCCGCCCGGCTGTTGTGCTTGAGCTCCTTTGGGTCAGGCCGAACCGTGAGAGCATGCAGATTTGGCACAAAGAAAAAGTGCTCGCTTCCCGACTCAGCACTCATCTCACCCCAGCGTCTGAGTGCGCCCAAGTAATTACCCAGTGTTAAATCACCCGTTGGCTTTACACCTGACACAACTCGCTTCACTCTCGTACTCCTTTACCTTGGCGTTGGCCTTATTATAGCGTCATTAATCGTCGACGGCAGGCCGCTCCAACGTCAGAGGTTCAATACTCGGCGTCGTATCCGAAATTCTGACCACATCCTTATCAACCTTCTTGAGCTCACGATGTGCCGCGTTAAAGTGATTCACCGTCGTTCCAAGTGAGTTGCCGAGTTTTTGCATGTATTGCTCATGCGCCGCCATATGCTGGCCCAACTCTCCCACTCGCTTTTGAATGTCCTTGGTCTTCTCCTCGATTTGTAAGCTCCTGAGGCCTTGTATGACTGTCTGCAAGTAGGCCATGAAGCTGGTTGGACTAACAATAATCACCCGCTTGTCCCGAAACGCGTATTCGATCAGATCACGGGCATTCGTTTGCAATGTGCCCACTTTATTAATCAATAAGTCGTAATAAATCGCTTCACTCGGGATAAACATAAAAGCAAAATCCATCGTATCCTCATTCGGCCGGATGTATTTCGCTGTTTCATCAATCCGCTGCTTTAAGTCGGATTTAATCGCCTTGATGAGGGCCTCCTGTTTGTCGTGGTCTTTTTCTTCCACTAGCCGGTTATAATTCTCAAGCGAAAACTTCGAATCTACCGGCAACATAAGCCCGCGGTCAAGCCGAATCACTGCGTCGACAATCTCGCCGTCACCAAATTTGTATTGCAGTTCAAACCGCTCTGGAGGCAACACATTCTCAAGCACACTCTGCAAGAAATACTCACCCAATACACCGCGCTGTTTGGGATTTTGTAGTGTATTTTGCAACAGCTTAAGCTCATCGGTAATACTCATGACCCGCTTGTTGCTCTCTTTTAATTCAGTTAAATCGCGCGTCACCTCGCCAATCAACCTACTCGATGCCGCAAACTGCCGGCTCATCGCCTCATTCATGGCCGCACTCGACTTATCCAGTCGCTCGTTCAACGTATTATGAATCCCCTGCAGATCCTGTTTAATGAGCCCCAGTGCGGCATCATTCTTCTCCCCCTCTCTAAGAGCTTGGATTTGCCTGCCCAACACCAGCACCACAGCAACAAAACCAATGACAATCACCACCGCCACAACTATCAAAAGCATCATCATAGAGCTACTATATCAGCGCCCTATCTTCCGAACAACACCCAAACAGCCTAAGACAAAGTAAGCGATCCTTTTGTCGCATAAGATATGACATTATCCAGTGATTTTTTGGCTTTGTAGAGGAAAAGATTTTTAAAACTTTGACAAGAAACTCAGCCCGAACAAACGATGTTATGGTATGTTTTTGCAAATTAGACCGATAGACGTTGTCGTCCTACGATTATGGGGTAACCAAAAAGGCCGGTACGTCTACCGACCATCGGCCATTTGGCTGCTAGGACCGTATCAAGATCGTCGCAATCTTTGTGGCGATCTTTTTGATCGCTAGCCACGCCAAGTCGCAAGTTTTTGCGACTAAAACGCTGGCGATCCATTAACCCCGCGAGGAACCCCGGAGCTTGCTCCGGGGAGGGATAGCGCCGGCGAGCACCTGTCCGCCTCTGGTGGACACAGCAGTCTTTCATTAGCACAATGGTGGTATGGACGTTCAAATCGGTGCCCACTGTCGGTATCAGATTCGGTACCATTTGGTATGGGGTGTCAAACTTCGACGCAAGGTACTGCTAGCCAACCGCAGCCAATACTTAAAGCGGGTGCTTGTCGAGATAGCCCAGGCTTACGACTGGGAGCTGGAAGCTGTTGGCACCGATGACGACCATGTCCATGTATTTATAGGTGCTCATCCAAAAATCGCGCCAGAGAAGTTGGTACAGATCTTAAAAAGCAAGAGCGCACGGGCCTTGTTTGTCCAGTTTCCCGAAGTCAAACAGTTCTTGTGGGGCGGTGCGATGTGGAGTGTCGGCTATTACATTAGGACCGTCTCTGACGGTCCGTTGGAAGGAGTTATAAAGACGTATGTTGAGCAACAAGGTAAGCACCGACCCACTCAGGCCAAATCGTACCAACTGAAGCTGGTGCCCTAAGTGACAACCACGGAGCTTGCTCCGTGGGGGTGTCTTTGAAAGACCTACACGAGAAGGAGCCGGACAATCTCGTCCATGCTGGCCTCCGTGTTTATATTGGTTTTAAACGGAGGCGGTGTAACCCGCACCTCCAATAAACCACAAGAATTTTAGCTTTTAGCTTGACGATATTGATTATATCCGTAAATGTATTCGAATGTGTTGTTAATACCACAACAAAGCCATATTTTGGCTTAAGTCAGTCCGCCGATGCTATGAGGGGTCACTCGACCTAAACTATAGCTTTCAATAAACCGTCGATGCCCCGCTCAAACGCCGTCTCATCCTGCACACTCAAACGCTCAAATAATTCCTTTTGTCGCCGTGCCATCATTGCCGCCGCCTCCCCCACTGCCTGCTTCCCTCGATCGGTCAAAGCTAGTACGTTCTCGCGCTTGCTCTTCGGATGCGGCTGCTGGATTACGAGCCCGCGTGTACCAAGTACTTCAACCTGCCGCGTTACAACTGCCGGCGTTACGTCCAAATAGCTGGCCAGCTCTCGCTGGCTCGCCTCGCCGAGTACGGCCAGCCCATCAAGCAGCCTAAATTGAGAAAAGGTCAGCGCGAAGCTGACCTTTAACTCTGACTCCACCTCTCGCTCGAGGCTATTTGCGACTCGGGCGATTTTGTTGAGAAGTGATTTCTCAAATTTTGATTGAGAATTCCTTACCTGCACATTGAACTCCATAAACAATATACCCCTAAATAATTTAGGGGTCAACAGTTTTCCCTCACGATTTATCCACATGCTATCCCCCATCCGCGGCGCCAAACCGAACACCCAACCTAAATCCGTCAACTCTATCTGACAGTAAGCACGCTCCAGGATACGACAGCATTAGAAATGCTATATTTTCCGAAATTCCGACTTAAAGTAAGGCTGAATCATATAGTATTTCTCTATTTATTAAATTAATGCATCTCGCAAGCTTAGGGATGCTAAAATAACAAAGCTGAAAAAGCCGACTTGAAAGGCGGTGTACCTACATGCCTGAAACCAATTGGATCGCCAGGCGGCACAGCGGAGGCCACTCCACCTATGCCACTGCCGAACACGCCGACTCGACCAACCAGACTACCCTAAGAGGACTGGCCATGCGCTTTCCAACCGAAGGACAGGCGAAGAAGGTTTTCGCCGACATGAACCCTGGCGAGCAAGCGCTATGGGAGACCCTCGAGGTACACAACTAAGTCCAGCCTGAACTCTTCCGGGGTTCATCCCCCGGAAGAGTTCAGATCCAGTTCGTGATTAAGTTAAAATTACTTTAACTACTTCTCTTTCTTTTAAAGTTTATTAAAAAATTCGATAATAATAAGGTTGCAGCGTGATTGAATTATCATTTTTTTGGCCAACGATAATGTTATAAAAACTGAAATTATTGCAGAAATTAAGTGTGATTTGGCAACATTAAAACCGCCTACGTCGACGTTAGGCGGTTTTAATGTTCGTCCTGTGCGGCCAGCTTCGAAACTGGCACACCTCAGATGCTACAAGCCCTCTATGATGATCTCATCAAGACGAAGATTGGTAAGCATTTTATCGTTAGTAATAAAGACCTCAGCCTTATGCTCAACTGCGGTTGCAATGTGAACAGCGTCATAACCATAAACCGCCCTCCCATAATGCTTAGTCAATTCAATCGCACGCTCGCAGATCCTTAAACTAACTGGCATAAACTTAGTTGCGCCCAAATCCCGCAATGCAGCTACTAGCTCAGTAGGATCGCCTTCCTGCAACATCACGCCCGTAAGAAGCTCTTGCCACGCTAGAACTGATAATACAGCTCCCTCATGCTCGCCTCTCTGCACAATAGATTGTGCCGCTTTTGACCAGGAACTTGTGCCTTCGAGAGCGTAGATCAGTATATTTGTGTCGTAGGCTATCACGATTTAAGTCTGGGTTGCATTGAATCACGCAACGTCCTAGTGTATTCGGCCGCATCTTGACCACGATTAGTCCATAGACCAGGAAGAGTACCGAAACGCCTCTCGATGGGCAGCTTCTCAGAAATCTTTAGATCGCCGTCATCCGTGACAGTAACCGTAATCCGAGACCCAGGTTTTAAATTGAGCTGCTCACGCAAGTTCCTAGGCAAAGTAACCTGACTCTGCGACGAAACCTTTAGTGTGTAGGAAGTGTTCTTCATACACTGAATATACATGATAATGGTACTAAAGTAAAGGTAAACGATTTACTTTATATATGACAGCTCAATCGTAAACATCTTGTCTGCACAATAAAAGCATAAGAATCTTGGTCGTCCTGTGCGGCCAGCTTCGGAACTGGGACGACTTATCCAATTAGGACTTCGTAAATAGCTCCTCAGTGTCCTTCAAAAATACATCCAGCATATCCTTCTCCGACAGCCCCTTGTTCTTGTGCCCCAAATCAGTACGCATACACAGAATCACTCGAGCCGCCGCCTTCAACACATTTTGGCTATCAGCAACGGCTGACCGCCGGAACTCAACAAATGCCTTTAGCGTGTTATCACTCCACCAAAGAGACCCATTTACCATCGCGCTTCTTAGCATATCTCTTACGAAATTCAGATCTTTTGCCTTATCCGGGTCCTGAGTCACGGCCCAAATGTCACTCATAAACTTCGAGCAGACTTCCTCCTTTCTCTGCGCCTGCTGGGCTTGAATCTGGAGTTCCCGATCTTTCAGCTTTGTTGACCGTGCCACCCAAACCGATCCCCCTACAGTAAGCACTGCCACGACCAGGGTAACATTGAGGTGCTTTAGATCAGCTCCAAAACTCTGCCAGAGCCATCTCAAGAATAATAATGCCAACACTAATAGCCCCAACGAAACGACCAAACCGAGCATAATCTGTGCTTTCGACGGCTTAACTCTAGCCATATATCGTACCTCTTACCTTAATTCTCTAGCGCAACACTATACAGTCTGCGCACCTATTTCTGATTTTTCTGCGTACACGTACTGTATGGAAGACAAAACTGATTGAATATCGTGCCAGCACTTTTGAGCAATGCAGCTCCAAAGAATAATGTGGCGAGTATAACCGCGATGCCTATCGCGCAAGCCATCATCTGCCCCGGACTAAACTTACGCAACTCAGCCAGAAAGTTACGCCTTGGGTGAGGTTTCGGCTTTCTATCGACACGCTCAACTATCCGAGCTTGCCGGATGTCCGGAATTTTAGGATTCTTTGCACGCCTGAGGTCGCGCATAACTCGTAGCATGATGGTTGATAACCCTCATATCTCCCATCGCTACGGCACTACTACCAAAGGTTCACCTATCCAAAAAATACTCTCTGTAAAGCCATAAAATTGGCTTCAGGCTATTGAACGGCCTACAAATTTCTGTTAACCTTTGGTTACGTCACAGTAGACTTAGGGGGATGATTAATTTTTCAAAATCTGACAAAAGATCTGGAGCTAAGGGGGCAAAGCGTCGCCAAACACGTACCCCTATTTTTGTCATGTGTTATCATTCCTCCTACTGTGATTTAGTAATACTCCGGCCTTACCGCTTATGCTTGGCTTTGCAAAGCCACTAAAGCTAATGACGGTTACATTATGGCCCGGCCCATAGCCTCCTGACAAGTGGAGGCTATTTATTTTGGCGTCTTTTTTTATTCACGCCTATACTAGTCACACTACCTTATCTGATATACCCTGCCATCAGTAGACAGTGACCACATCTCGGTAGTCTCGATACCCTGCCTAGCTCTACATATGATATATTTTGCCCATGCTAACAAAACAACAGATTATCGATGAGATTAAGCGCACTGCCAGTGACAACGAAGGCAAACCATTGGGAGAGCGCAAGTTCAAAAGCGAAACCGGTATCAGCTCATGGGATTGGGGCAAGTATTGGGCAAGGTTTGGTGATGCACGGAGAGAAGCTGGTTTTGAGCCCAACCAAAGAAATGTCGCCTATGAGGACGAGGTATTAAATGAGAAAGCCGTTGAGTTGATACGTAGCTTAGGCAAGCTACCCACATATCGCGAACTACATCTAGCCTCGGTGAATGACCTGGACTTTCCATCCATTCACGCGTTTCGAAGGCGTTATACGACTATACCTGGCCTTATCGAGGGGTTATACGAGTTCTATAAAGGCAAAGATGGCTATCAAGACATAGTTAGCCTTTGTATACCTGTACTAGAGAACACTGTTGGGGCACCAGCTACTGCAAAAGATAACGCTAGTGCCGGTGAAGTTTACCTTGTCAAATCGGGCCGCTATTACAAGATCGGCATGACTCGTGACATTGTACGACGAGGAAGTGAACTTAGGATTCAGCTTCCAGAGCGAATGGACTTGATTCATTCAATTACTACCGATGACCCGAGTGGCATTGAATCCTACTCGCACAGACGTTTTGAGCCTAAGCGAATGAACGGTGAATGGTTTGACCTCACTTCTACCGAAGTTAAGGCATTTAAGCGTTGGAAGCGGATATACTAAGCGTACACTCTTTCAATTTCAGCTAGATCTGGTATCCTCTCTTTTTCTAAGAAGGAGGATTCAGTTTATGATGACTAACAACCGTATCTCAGCCCTTCCGACGGCTATTCAAATCATGTGGTCCACAGAGCGGGCTGAATCGCTTGGGGGACATGTCGGACGGCCAGATGTGCATGTGACTTATATACAGGCTTATTCGTGATGACTACACAAGCCTTACCTACAACTGCGTATGTTAAGCGTCGTGCCTATGAACTAAGCGAGCGTGATCTTGCAATTCTCCAAACGTTAGCAAAAGTGAGGTTAGCGACCACTCGACAGTTACAGAGGTTACATGTTTATGAAGGCACTCCAATTGGTAACGCTCGAGTAACCGCTAGAGTCCTTAAACGGTTAGCAGATAACCAGATCCTCATTCGATTGCCCCGACAGGTTGGTGGTATAAGGGCGGGATCAGCGAGCATAGTGTTCACATTGGCTCGTCCTGCCATAGCATTACTCAACCCAGAATCGACCACGATAAGGACGCCATCCATTCCCGGCGACCAATACGTTGGTCACGCCCTGGCCGTCACTGAGCTGTATGCGAACTTAAAAGAAATCGAACGCGCTGGTCTGCTAACTGTAGTCCTATTTAAAGTTGAGCCGCGGCGGTCCGTCTCGATGTATATGAGCCGTAAACTACTGCGCCCAGACGCTTATGCCAAGATTCACATTGGCCAATACTCATACTCCTGGTTCATTGAAATGGATTTAGCAACTGAGCGTCGGCCGCAATTGAGACAAAAAATAGATAGCTACCTCAGGTACTGGGGTAACGGTAAGGAGCAGGCTCGCAACAGAGTATTCCCGAAAGTCCTTTTCTTAGTCCCCGACAGTAATCGCAAGACGCTACTTGAAGAACTCATTATGCATGTACCTAGCTATGCGAGAGAACTGTTTCAAGTTGAACTGATTCAAGACTCACAAAACACTTTGAGTAAAGAGCACGACTAAGCAAGCAGAACCGCATCGTGAAAGCTCCTTGCTTCCAGTTCCTGATCTGGTATCCTCTCTGATCCAATAACCAGGAGCAACCAAGCCTATGAAGCAAGCCGTTATTTACGTTCGAGTCAGCACACTCGGCCAAGCTAAGCGAGACCGCGACCCTGAGGGCTACTCTATCCCCGCTCAGCGCGAAGCTTGTACCCGAAAAGCCGAAAGCTTAGAAGCTACCGTTATCGCCGAATACGTAGATGCCGGTGAATCTGCCCGCTCTGCTGACCGTACGGAGCTACAACGTATGTTGAACTTTTTGCAACAGAATAGGTCTGTTGACTACGTAATCGTCCATAAAGTCGACCGTTTAGCCCGTAATCGTGAGGACGACGTTAATATCAACCTCGCCATTCGCAAAGGTGGAGCCAAGCTTGTCTCATGTACTGAAAACATCGATGAAACCCCCTCCGGTCGTCTAGTCCATGGCATCATGGCTACCATCGCCGACTTCTATTCCTCCAATCTGGCCGCCGAAGTCGCCAAAGGCATGACCCAAAAAGCCAAGACCGGCGGCACAGTCACGCGCGCTCCACTCGGTTACACTAACCGTCACGAGCTTACCGATGGGCATGACATTCGCTGGGTGGATATCGATGAGAGCCGCGCCGATCTCGTCCGACTGGCTTTCAAGCTGTATGCCACCGGCGACTACTCGCTAGTTGCCCTCGCAGAGATCTTAACTAAGAAGGGCTTACTATCGCGTGCGACCAAGCGCCACTCTGAACACGCTCTCACCAAAACCACGCTGGCGCAAATGTTAGCCAACCCGTATTACACCGGCATCACCACCTACCAAGGCGTTGAGTACCCCGGCAAGCACCCGGCGCTTATCGATCCTGGCCTCTTCGGGCAGGTTCAAGACGTACTAAAGGCCCGCTTAATTGGCGAAAAACAACGGGTGCACATGCATTACCTCAAGGGCACAATCTTCTGTGGCCGCTGCGGCTCACGGCTGTGCGTGACTTACCAGAAACAACAATACTTGTACTACTTCTGTCTCGGTCGCTCCAAGAACAACGGTTGCACTCTACCTTACCTAAATGCCGACGACATCGAAACCCAAATCACGCGCTATTACTCCCTGATTAAGCTAAGTAAAGCTGAAGGTGAGCATGTCCGCTCAGAAGTCCACACCTACATCAAAGAAAACCAGGCCGACTTTACTACTGAGGCCAAGCGGCAACGGCTGCTGCTTGAACAGCTTGAAGCCGAGCATGCGAAATTGCTCCAAGCCTACTACGCCGGTTTTATGCCACTCGATACCTTCGGTGCCGAGCAAAGCCGCATAGCAACCGCCAAACAACACGCCACTGAAACACTCGCCACAGCCGAGCAAGGATTTGACGACGTGGCTGGTAAATTAGACCAGGCCTTACATCTAATGCAAAACTGGAGTGAAGTGTATGAGGAAGCTCCCAAACGGCTCAGGCGCAAGCTGAACCAAGCCTTCTTTGAGGCTATCTATGTTCAAGAATCCGATGATCTCGTTACAACAAATGGGTCGCAACTGACCGAGCCATTCGCGGGCATTATGACGATCTCTGGCAGGCCTCGTGCCGCAATAACCAAAATGACTGCTCAGGTACGAAAAAACCAACCTGTTCGGTCGGTCCCTTCGAACATACCTGTTTTTTATACAGAAGGTTCCAAAGCGGAACCTCTGGTCGGGGTGAGAGGACTTGAACCTCCGACCTCAGCGACCCGAACGCTGCGCGCTTCCAACTGCGCCACACCCCGAAGGCCTCTGAACCAAATAATAATAACCTTAAATTGCGAAGTTTGCCAGTCTAAGACCGCCCAAACCAGAACGGACGTGGCACTCTCACCTCATCGCCAGCGGGTCGGGCGCGTCTGGTTGAAGTGAATTTACGCTCAATAACTCCCGGCCAGTTCTCTTTCAGCCAACGCTTCTGCTGCAGATACAATTCGAGCAGCCCGCGCTCGGCAAACTCACGTCGCATCACCCCGCCCGCGTGGGGATGTCGTTGCGCCTGCTCCAGGGGTGAGTTAAACCCGTGGGCGTAGTGCGTCAGCTCATGAAAGACCGTTGCTTCAACCACATATTCTGGGATGTCTGGATCCTTAAAAAGTGAATTAACTACGATGAGACTCGTCTTGCCGTCATCCGGGTCTAGACTAATCGAACCTAACCTACGCTTGGCACGCCGGCCAAACACGATTCGTACATCGTTTGCCTGGGGCACATCCTGAAAGTAGTTGTCCCAAATCTTATCGAGCATCTCTTGCAGCCAAGCTTCATCGCGCTTCACGGCTCGGTCTCCGATGTCAAAGCCAGCTCAAGCAGCTCATCACGCTCGCCGGTCCCATAAAACTGAATTGCAGCGCAACGATGCAGTGGCGACGGATTGGGCGCAAACTCACGCGCCCGAATACTATCTGCCAATTTGACCAGTTTTTCGCGATGATGCTTCATGATCGTGTCGGTTAATACCGCCGTTCCCTCAATACCTGTTACCACATAATCTAGCACAACCTGAGCCGGTGGCGTGCCTTTCAGCGACTCATACGCGAGCGCATACGTTCTAAGCTGTAAGTCGTCCTTGGCCTTCTTGGACAATTTCTCCACGTCCGTCTTGGTGCGCCCGGTCTTAAAATCCCGTAACTCCACACCATCCGCAAGCTGAAATATCGCGTCGATTTTTCCCCGCAGTCGCAGCCTTGCCTCCGCCACCTCAAGTCGTATTGGCACCTCGCTGCCAATAAGCACGCGCTGCGTGTGTGCTTCTCGCTCGATAAAACGGCCCAACGTTTCGCGCGCCAGGCGATGGTCAGCATCAGCGTCCTCACGGCGTTCGTAGCCTCGGTCGCTCCACAGCTCTTCCAGCCAGTCCCCGGGTTCTTGCGGCGCGAGCCTCTGTCCAGTCAGCCGAGCCTTATAATAGCGCTCGAATACCTTATGTAACGCATTCCCAAAGGTGATCTGCGGGCCAATCGGTTGTTTTATTTGCAACACATGCGCCAAATAAAACTCGAACGGGCAATACTCATACGATGCCAAACCCGTCGCACTGATATCCAAGGTTCCGTCAGCCGCCTCAAACGGTAATCTAGCGGATTGATCTGACTGCTGTTGCAAAGGATAATACTTTTGCAGTGTCTTAATAACATCTCCAAGGTGATCTCCCGCCACACTCGGGGTAGCATCGGTCTGTTCTGTCCGCTCATCACCAAACAACTCGCCTACCAGCCGGCTAACCCGTTGACGCCCACCACCGGCTGAGCCGCCAACGGCCGCACTCACGAACAGCTGACGCTTGGCCCGTGTTACCCCCACATACAGCAGGCGCCGAAACTCGTGCTCGGCCGGCAGTATGTCGTGGGGCTGGAGCGCTTCCGGAAGATCACGAATTGCATGATGGGCCTTTGACCATGCCCGCTGAGTACAACCAATCAAATAAACAGTGCCAAACTCAAGCCCCTTGGCAGCATGGACCGTAAGCAGCTGCACCCCGGCCGCGTCGCCAATCGGTTCGGCCACTTCCACAGTCGGCGGCTTCGGAAAGGTTGCCACATACTCAGAAAGCTTCGGCTCGATCGCTACGCTTTCAAAATCTTGCATTTGGTCAAGCCAGCGCTGCAGATCTTCAAACACTCTCACCATTCTGGGACTTACCGCGGCCTGCCGCTGCCATGACTCAGCCAGGCCAGTTTCGAATACGAGCCGATATAGCAATTGACTAACCGGTAGCTCCACCGCCCACTCACGCCACAGGCCCAACTGGGAAGTTAGCGCCCGAGCATCTTCACCCGCATCAGTCGCCAAAGCCTCCTCGATGCCGATAAGTGCCTCCTGACTGGCTGTCACAACTGCCTGCACTCGATCCGCCGGCCACCCGAGGACAGGTCCCATCATGATATGGCTCATCGCCGCATCGTCAGTTTGCCATAACAGCCATCGCAGCAAGAACCACAGCCCAATCAATTCCGGCTGCTCAAAAATATTCACCCGGGTCGACAAGGCAAATGGTAGCCCGCGCTGACGCAAGAGCCTGCCCAGCGCGGCCAAGGGTGCGTGTTGAGCCGACAGCACGGCAATTTGGTCTGAAGGTACACCCATTTGCAACTGCTCGTATATATGAGAGGCCACACGCTCAAGTTCCTCGTAGCTGTTGGAGTACGCGCTAAAGTCAATCGTAGCCTCATCATTGTTCGCGATTAAACGTTTATTAAGTCCAAGCTTAGATTCAAGTCGTTCCGGATTATTGTTCACTACCATTCGGTAGGCCGCATCAAGAATCTGCTGACCGGAACGATAATTGTGTACTAGTGTAATCGGTTGGCTAATTGAGAAATGTTGTGAAAAATTCAATATATTTCGAATATCCGCACCTCGAAAACCGTAAATTGCTTGGTCATCGTCACCAACTGCAAACAAATTCCCCGTCGGCGAAACCAGTTTGCGCAGGAGCTGATCCTGCACGGGGTTCGTATCCTGATACTCGTCTACCAAAACGTAGGCATACTCATGCTGCAGCTGCTCAGCCACGTTCGGCCGCTGCCGCATGATCTCAAGCGGCACCCCGAGCTGGTCGTTGTAGTCATATGTTCCAGTCTCTACTTTGAGCTCCTCATAAAGCCGATATAGCCGTGCGAGGTCAGCCTGCTCAACCACTGCCTGAGGGTGTAAGTCACCTGGTTCCGCCTCAAGCTCGGCCAGATAGTGAGCATAATCAGCTACACTCACACCGGCATTTTGGAGCTGTCCAATATAGGCAACGATCCCCTCGAGAAACTCAAACATATCCTGTTGCGGGCCAAAATACTTCAGGTCTACCCGATCAATGTGTTGCTTCATGAGCAACGCTTTTTGCGTGTCGTTGAGGAGTCCGCCTGAAATCGAACGCCCGATGTGACTCGCAAACCTGCCTAATAATTCCGCGCCAAAAGCATTAAACGTCATCACCGGAACCTGAAAAGACTCCCAGCCTATGAGCTCATAAAGCCGCTCCTCCATCTCTCGAGCCGCCTTTTCTGTAAATGTCAGGGCCAGGATTTGACCCGGCCGGGCGCGCCCGGATCGAATCAGGTAAGCAATTCGATGAGTAATAACCCGGGTTTTACCGGTACCGGCGCCTGCTACGACCAGCAGCGGTCCGGTACCGTGCTCGGCAGCCGCTCGCTGCTCGTCATTGAGTCCGGCCAGAATATCGTCCATACTTCTATCTTATCAGGTGAGTCGAATCGCATATGTGAAGAAAATGCTATAATTAAGCATAAGAGGTGCGATGTGGCTGAAGTGATTACCCAGACAGCTAGGCTTACCCCGTACGCCAAACGTCCAAAGCAGGCTTCCGGATTTGTCACCGCCTATTATTATGAGCCGATGGCCACGGATCCTGGATTTGACCGCGGCAATCTTTATGCTGTCATTGAAGTACTGGTCACCGGACGTGCCAGCGAGGATGTTGCGAACCTCATCATCGATACCATTGGCGACTACTATTACAATCAACCTGATACTGCCCACGCCGATGCCTCATCCCGTTTCGAAGGTGCGATTCGTGCGGTTAACCATGAGCTCGGAGCCCACGTCAACCGAGGTAACGCTGCTTGGATTGGCAAGCTCAGCGCCGTTGTCGCAGTTGAAGTCGACGGTGAACTCCATGTTGCTCAAAGCGGATCCGGCGAAGCCTTTTTATACCGTGGTAGTTCACACACCCGCATTACCACCACACCAACCAACCGCCCTGCCTCACCCACAAAAACCTTTGGCTCCATTGCCAGCGGACAACTCGAGATCGGCGACCGCATCTTGCTTGCCACGCCGGCGCTCATCCACCAGATTCCACTCGAGCGCCTGCAGAGCATTATTGGCGGCGCCAATCCTAATACCGTGATTGCCGAATTTCATGACCTGCTTGACGGCACCAGTGCAGACCGTATTGCTGCGCTCGTCGTTGAGATCACCACACCTGAGCTCGCAGCCCTCAGGGTCAGGTCTGAACAGCCGAGTGAAATCCACTTAGCCCCGGCAGAAAGCCCACTTGTGGTTGCTAAACACGTCGCCGCCCCCCTCGCCCACAATACCGCCGACTCAACGAAAAAAATTGCCGGAAAACTGCATATAGGATGGAAAAGCCTTCGTCCACGCCTCAGAGCGGCCGGGCTTGCGGTAGCCGAGCGCATCCGTAATTTGCTTGGCAGTCGTCGCGGCCGAATCGGCTTGTTGGCAGGAGTAGTCGTGCTTGTGACGCTTATTGGGCTGGCGATTTGGCACCAGGCCGACACCGGTTCAGACACCGCGCTTCTTAACTCCTACCAAGCAGCCTATTCCGAATACACTCATGCCCAGCAACAACTAAGTGCAGGCGAAAAGCCGGCCGCGCAGGAATCACTCAACTCTGCCCAGCAGCAATTGGCCGAGCTCACAGCCAAACAGGCAGTGCTCAACCGTGAGCTCGCCAAGGCCAAGCAGCTATCGCCAGGCGAGCCACGAACATTATCCGCTCTAAAAGTTCTCATTGCTGCTTCACTGAATCAAATTGCCGGCCTTGTTGAAGTAAACGCTACAACAGTCGCATCTCTACCAAGCACCAACGCCCAAGCCAAACAATTCGAAATTTACCATGGCGAAGCCTACATATTTGACGCAAGCAACGACAACAAACTGACAATCGTAAATCTATCAACCGGCGCTCTCGTCGCTTCAAATGCCAAAACGAGTCAGCTCGGTGTAGTAGTAGATACAGCGATATCTGCCAGCGATACTGGGATTTACATCCTCACGGCCCAGCCGTCCGTCTGGTTCTATAGCTTCGCGACCGACGACATCACAAGTGTAGGCACGTCCGCGAACAACTGGCCATCCGCTGAAGCCATCGGTTCATTCGGCACCAACCTCTATCTACTCGTAAACGGCTCCGTCATTAAGTACACCAAAACCGGCGATACCTATTCAAGCGGCAAGCCTGAAGTTGTGCCGACCAACAGCACACCGTCCACCAGCCTCGCTGTTGACGGCTCAATTTACATTGCCACGACAACCAGCCTAAATCGTTATTTCGGCGGCACGCTCTCGGGTGCGGCAGCTCTGCCAACCGGCATCACAAAGCTGGTTCATCTGCGCTCGACCGACAACACCACTCTCATCATCGGCACCGATTCGCCGGCCGGACGCATCGCGCTTTGGTCTGACACTGGCAACTCGCCGGCATTCAAGGAACAGATCAGCCTGAACCACGTCGCGACTATTTACGGCGCAAACTATGATCAGACAACCGACCTTATGTATGCCACAAGCGGTGGCACACTCCTCAGTTTCCCTTACAGTCAGTAACAAAGCAGCCCTAAGTCGCAGCTACAGCCGCTCAGGCGCCGCAATCGACAGCAAACGCAAGCCGCTTACTAACACGTCGGCATACGCGCGAACGAGCCCTAGCCTTACATCTTCACGCTTATCGCCGACCACCCGATTCTGCTCGTAAAAACGATTGAACGCTTGTGCCAATTCATAGAGGTATGTGCAAACGTAGTGCGGCATAAGCTCATCGACCGCTTGTTGTACGACACTGGGATATTGCGCGATCATCCGGGCGAGCGATCGTTCCATTGGCTCAAATCCAGTGCCCAGCCAGTCAGCTGTGTGGTCTGCCCCGCTGTCCGCTTTCGCCAAAATGCTTCTCGCCCTGGCATGGGCGTACTGCAAATACGGCCCGCTATTGCCCTCAAGCGAAATCGACTCTTTGGGGACATATGTCACATCGCCGCCGATGCGCGTTTTCAAAAAGGCATACTTGACCGCGCCGAGCACCGACTCGTCAGTCGCCTCTCGACCGGCGTCCTTAAACGCAGCCGCGGTCATGTCGAGCACTTCAGTCGCGCGAATAATGTTGCCTTCCCTGCTGCTCATGCGCTCACCTCCGCCAAGCTTCAGCTTGCCGTGAGGTATATGCGTGGTAGCACGAGCCAGTTTTGGCCAAAATTGCTCAATCGCCTTCAGCACCACTTGCATGTATTGCATCTGCTCGTAGTCAGTCAAAATTACCGAACGATCAAAGTGATAGTCTTCATTCTTCTTCTCAATGAGACCAACATCTTTGGTCTCATACGTCGGCAACCCCTGTCTGGTAATAAACACCCGCGTGTGCAGGCCATACTTCTCACCGCGGAATACTACGGCTCCGTCCGACTCATCAAAGACCGTACCGATATGCTTCTTGACCTCGGCCAGACCGGGCCCTGCCACCTCGCTTTCCGGATAATATTTCTCCAACCTGGTACCGAATCTGGCATAAAAGGCGTCAAACGCCTCGTAACTCCATCGGCGACAGGTCCAATAAATCTGCGCCACCGGTGAAGTGTGGTCGCGGGTTGCGTGAATTTCATACACACGTTTATTAAGTGCCACGATTTCGGCCTTCGCCTTGTCGTCTTTCTGATAGGCCCGCTCACCCTCAACGTACCGCGCCGCCAACCATTGCGCCCGCTGTGACGGTTCGATTTCAGCCAATCCGTCCGGCTGCTCACCACCCAGTGCCTGCACAATCGCCCACATGGTTTTACCCACATGCAATCCCACATCGCCGCCGAAATTCACCCGATGCACATCGCCGCCGGCCAGCTCCATCAAATTCGCCACTGCATCACCCACAACTGTCGTATATACATGTCCGGCATGTAAAACTTTAAACGGATTAGCATCGGAATACTCTGCCACCACTACTTGGCCGGCATAATTTACCGGGCGAAACTCAGCTGCACTAGCCGTGAGTTCAGCCAGCGCCTCATCACGCAGTGTCATATTAATGAATCCCGGCCCGGCTACCTCAATTCGCTCAAGCTGTGGTACGCGCCGCTTGAGCTCACTGGCCAAGTCGGCCGCCAGTTCGCGCGGCACCCGCCCCGCATCCTTCGCGTAAATCATGGCAGCATTCGTGGCGAAGTCACCAAAACCAACCTCGCCGGCCCAACTCACATCTAGCCGCTGACGATCAAGCTGATCAGAGCCGATTACCTCAGCCGTGGCTTCCAAAATGCTACGTTTTAGTTCTTGTAAGGTCATGTCCGCCCGATTATACCAATCCAAACCGGGTAAAACCACTCTCGGCCAGCTATAATAGCGCCATGAAAGTTCTGGCCAAAAATCGTCGCTCCACCTTCGACTACGACCTCTCGCAGCGGCTTATCGCTGGCTTGGTGCTGACCGGAACCGAAACCAAAAGCATTAAGTCTGGAGCCGTCAGTCTCAAGGGCTCATTTGTGATACTGCGAAATAATGAGGCGTTTCTCACCGGCGCCCATATCACGCCGTACGCACCAGCGGCCGGGCAAACACAGTCCGACCCCTCTCGCTCTCGCAAGCTACTGCTCCACCAACGCGAGCTGGCACAACTTGTGGCACACAAGCAAGCCGGCTTAAGCGTTGTCCCTACTGCTTTGTTGTTGGACCGCAATTTGATTAAGCTTGAAATCGGCATCGGCCGGGGCAAGAAACGCTACGACAAACGAGCCGACATTAAACGCCGTGACACCGAACGAGACATTGCCAGACACCTTAAACGCTAATGTTTGCAAAAAGCTAAAAAACTTGCTTGACGGGCACGACATTGAGCGTTAATCTAGCAATAGGTACCTGCACAAAAAAAGTACTCAAAACAAAAAAGAACAAACTCCATCACCCGAAAACGGCTCCACCAAGGGCCGTTTTCGTTTGTGACAGAAAATGCAACGCTCCCCAATTCCGCTTGTGCTTGCATGTCGGGGTCCAAGTACTAAAATTGTGGATTCGCTTGTGAATTGGTCAATAACACTATGTCAGTTTCAGTATTCAGCCACCCAGCTGCGTCGTCGTCTTATCTTGCCCAGCCACACCCCCAGCGCCCGCTTTATCGCTGGCCTAATTTGCATGCCGTCATCGCAGAGGTTAGGCGGCGCCACCCGCTCATAATTTGGAGGACATCGTTAGCACTCTTGCTTTGGACCAGCGCCAATGCCAGCATTAGCTACCTCCTTCATAAGCCGCTCTTACCATACGCGCAAACCATTGCCAGCGTCGCCTCAGCCCAACCGGCAGCCACGCCCACGACTACCAGCGCCAAAGCCCCTGCAGCCGCCACAGCGTCGTCTCCGGCCGTCAAATTGGCCACGGCCACCACGGTCGCTTCGCCCCCGGCTACGAACCTTAGCTCAGATGCCATCGGCCAAATTCTTGCCCCCATTGCCATGGCTCCGGACTACACCTATCCCAACGACTACGACTGGGGCAATTGCACCTGGTATGTCGCCGGTCGTCGTCGCGTACCTAATAACTGGGGCAACGCTGACAACTGGTACTACGCCGCCAAAGCCGACGGCTGGAATACTGGCACGACCCCGGCCGTGGGCGCCATTGCCACCACCGAAGCCGGTCCCTACGGCCACGTCGCCCTTGTAGAGCGCATCTCAGCTGACTACACGCAAGTCTATGTCTCAGAGATGAATTACATCGGCACCGGCGTTAAAAGCTACCGCTGGGTCGCTGCAAGCTCTTTCAGGTACATTTACTAACTCTTTGCTAAAATAACCTTCATGAACCCCAAGCGCTGGCGCCCCGAACTCGCAGGACTCATAGCGGCTGCGTTTCTAACCCGTTTTTGGGATGTCTTTAGTCCGCATGCCACGGTCTTTGACGAAATCTACTTCAAGACTTTCCCGGCACACTACCTTGATCACCGCTATTTTTTTGATATTCACCCCCCGCTCGGCAAACTAATCCTGGCCGGCTTTGCCAAACTACTCGGCTACACACCTGCGCAAATGCTCGGCGGTACACCGGTGGGCATGCGGCTCTTGCCCGCGTTTGCCGGTGCCCTATTGGTACCACTCATGTGGGGTATCTTGCGTCGTTTTGGCGCCTCCCGGCCTTTTGCCTTCACGGCAGCGTTTCTCGTCCTTTGCGACAATGCCCTCCTGGTTGAGTCACGTTTCATCTTAATGGACTCAATGCTCCTCTTAGCCGGACTCGGTGCTCTCTATTTCTACCTCGTCACACGTAGCACAACCGGCCGGGGACGCTGGCTCTGGCTCGTCCTCACAGCCATGAGCGCAGGCATTGCGGTAAGCATCAAGTGGACTGGCGCCAATGCTCTAGCAGTGATATTTCTGGTCTGGCTCTGGGATCAGCGGAGTCTCGGTGCAAGTTGGACCCGCCGAGCGGGAGAGCTCGCTCTCATCGTGCTCATACCAGCCGTTATTTATCTGTCTAGCTTTTGGGCCCACTTCGCACTTTTGCCACATTCCGGCGACGGCGATGCTTTTATGAGCCCGGCCTTCCAAGCCACACTGGTCGGTAATCCGTATTACAACCCCCATGCCCACATGAGTTTCTGGCAAAAATTCATTGAGCTCAATAAGGAAATGTACGAAGCCAGCGCCACCCTCACGGCCACGCACCCGTATGGTTCGAAATGGTACACCTGGCCGCTCGAAATCCGCCCCGTCTACTATTGGGAAGGCAAGGTCCTGCCGAACGGCACCCAAGGCAACATCTATCTGCTCGGCAATCCCGTTATTTGGTGGGGCTTATGGGTTGCACTCATTTCCGGAGCCTTTTATGCCGTCACGAATCGGCACAAATTGCAGCCGCAAACCAGGTTCGCGCTTGTTGTTACCGCAGTAGCATACCTCATCAATCTCGTGCCCTTTATTGGTGTTACCCGGGTCATGTTCCTGTATCACTACCTGTTTGCGTTCCTCTATAGCATCATATTCGTGGTGATGCTCATCAACGATCTCGCAACCGATAAACACGGTCACACCCTAGTCCAACCGGCCGCTAGGCGCCGTCTCGCAGCGGTACTCATACTTGTTGCCCTTGGATTCATCTACTTCGCCCCTATAAGCTACGGAACTCCGTTATCGCCGGCCGGCCTGCAGGCCCGCATGTGGCTCCATTCCTGGCGCTAAGAGTTGACAAACTATACTTGTTATGTTAATTTGCCTACACCCAAACGAAAGGAACTATATGGGTATTAACCACGCAATCAAATTCTAGGTTCCTGGTAACAAGCTCCTAATCCACTTTAGAAGTTTATTACCGGGAACCTCATCGGGAGTTTCCCAGGCTAGGAAGGCATACGCCAATGTCCTATGACCAATCAGCCAGACTCGGTGTCTACGACGCAATCTATACGCACATGAAGAGCTACCCAAACGAGGCCGCCAGGCTCGTTGAGCTTATCGGCCAATATCTGCAGACGAACTCGAAGAGCATCCTCATGGTAGCCCCCGGCACCGGCCTGCACGAGTATACCCTGCTTAAACTCGGCTACCCGAATATCACTGGGCTCGACCAAAGCCCTGCCATGCTCGAAGTAGCCCGCGGGCGTAACCCCGGTGTTACCTATCACCAGGGCAATATGCAGGACTTCAACCTGGGGCAGCAATACGCGGTTGTCGCCAACCTGTTCAGCGCCATCGGCCACATCGGACCAAACGAGCTACATAAAACCATTCGGACGCACGCCCGGCACACGCTGCCCGGCGGGGTGATCATTATCGAGCCCTGGATAATGCCGCACATGTGGCAGCCCGACCACCTTACCTACAACGTCGTAAACGAACCCAGCCGACTCATCGTCCGCACATCAAGAAGTACGCTTCGCGACGGCAACATCACCGAGGTTGAGCTGAGCCATCTCGTGGTAACGCCTGAGCGAAGTGAGTACTTCGTCGAGCGCCACACACTCACCATGTTCACCGAGGAGGAATTTATGGCCGCTTTTCAGGCCGCCGGCCTCAAAGTCTGGTACCTTCCCGAGGGGCTAAGCGGTAATGGCCGAGGCATATTTATCGGCCGCCAACCCCTGCGCTGAGGTTCTCGCACAACCCGGTACCCGCAGCTGGCAGGCTGCGGGTACCGGGGAGAGACACCCATGGTGTACCATAAGAAGCATGGACGACGCCGATCGTGATGAAATTGAAGCCGCGGCCAAGGATTTTGCCGACCAGATAGCACTACCCTATTTTGATACGCGGCCGGAAATCAACCTAAAACCGTTGGTTGGCAAGCTCACCCTAGCTGGTATGCAGGCCTACGGTATTGTGCCATTGGCCCTAAACGAAGACAAATTGACACTTGGTACGAGCGAGGTGACCGACCGCGGCCAGCTTGAATCCCTGCGCCAACGTTTGGCCGGCTATGATATTGAATACGTTTTTATCTCACAGTACGCTTGGAACCGGTTAATGAACCGCTACACTATCGCGCCCAACCAAGATGCTATCGACAGAGGCGACTTCAGTGCCCTGTCCAACCAACTCGCTAATATCGAACCCAAATTCATGTTTGAACCTTTGGCTCAACTGGCGTACCAGTTCGGCGCGTCCGACATCCACATTGAGCCCAGCGCCGACGACGCCCGCATCCGGCTCCGTATCGACGGTACACTGCACCCCATTGTTACCATACCCCATGACCGCTACGAGCTCTTCGCGTCCGACCTCCAGATGCGCGCCGGCGTCAAATGGGGCGGTGACGAACCGCAAGGCGGCCGTGTCAGTATGACGGTGATCAACAACGACGGCGACGAGCTACCGCTCAACATGCGGCTTGAGACCATACCCTCGCTGCATGGCGAAGACGTGGTGGTTCGTCTTTTCAACATCAGTGTCAAATATCTCAACCTCGATAATCTCCACCTCAGCGCCGAACAGACCAAAACTCTGCTCCGCAGTGTCGCCCATCCACGCGGCCTCGTGCTATGTGTCGGTCCCACCGGCTCTGGTAAAACCTCTACTCTCTATTCGGTAATGAACTATCTCAATAATCCTGAGGTTAAAATCGTTACGCTCGAAGACCCGGTTGAATACGAACTTTCCGGCATCAGCCAAGTTTCGGTCCACACCGACAATCACGAGCTCTTCATGTCCGAGCTCCGAGCGGTTTTGCGCGAGGATCCCAATATCATTATGATCGGGGAGATTAGAGACGCTGATACGGCCAAGACAGCCCTCCAGGCCGCGCTCACCGGCCACCTCGTGCTTTCGACCTTCCACGCCGCCAATGCCTCTGCCGCCATCTCGCGCCTCATGGACATGATTGGTGAAAACCCACTCCTGGCCTCGTCAGTCAAACTCATTATGGCCCAGCGCCTTGTCCGCCGCCTGTGTCCGGTCTGCAAGAAGACCTACACGCCCAGCAAGGAAGAATTACTACAAATCAAAACCGCGTTCGATAATCTGCCGGAAAGCCGGCGCCCGTCATTGGAACATATCAAGCTGGCTAAGCCGGTCGGCTGTGACGTCTGTCACCACTTCGGCTACCAAGGCCGCATTAGCGTAGTTGAGCAACTCGAGATCACGCCCTCAATGCAAGATCTGATTGCGCACGGGACCGCTGCAACCACCGCTACTGCCCTTGAGCAAGCCGCTATTAAAGAAGGCTTGGTCACGCTGCTGCAGGACGGCATTAGCAAGGCTTTGCAGCGCGAAACGACACTCGAAGAGGTCTACTCACAAATCGGCGAGTAATTGCTGGCCGCGCCACAAAGCTCCACGCAAGCCGGCTTCGTCACCTAATTTCGCCCGCACGAGCTTCGGTTCATGCTGCCATACCTCCGGCCATGCAGCCAGATCATTACGCAGGCGCTCAAGATCAATATCTTTCATCATGCTGCCGCCAAACACCACAACCGTTGGCATCCAGTACAACATCATGTTGTACAAACCTCGCGCCAGATAGCCGGTTTCGGCCAGCCAAACAGCCCTCTCTTTGATAGTCGCCGGAGGCCGCCCAAAATGGTCTTCCATCGCACGGCCACTGGTCATTGCCTCCAGCGACGTTGGCCGGCCGGCAATATCACCCACCAGCTGACCGCCAAGTTCAAACCGCGCCACCGTCGGGTCAGGTTGGCCGTCCACCATGCGCACAAAATTCACGCCCGTGCTAACGGTCACATACACCATCACGCCACGCTGTATGCCGGCTCCCAGGTGCGCTTCGCCAATACCCGCCATTACCGCGTCATTCTCGACTCGCACTGGGCACGCAAATGCCTCCTCGAGCCGTCGTTTGACCGGCACACCCAGCCACGCTGTTAAGTTGGCTTCAAGCACCAAACGCCCCTCAGCACCCTCACGCTGGGCCCTCATGCCTCCCACCACGGCATCCAACTTGGCATCACCCACCACGGTTCGCATTTGGGCCACCAGCCGATCAAAACCATCACTGTGATGGTCGGTCGCGAGATGCACCACATTTCCGAGCTGATTACCATCGGCCAAGGCCAGACGGGTATTGGTGGCGCCGATATCAAATAGGAGGACGCTCATCCTCGTATGCCGTTCACGTCGATCGCTTCACGTTGGGCAAATTAAGCTTCTCGCCAACCCGCTTCAGCGTCCGCCGGGGGTTTCGCACGAGCTGGCCGAGCGGCGACACGGTGACAGACGACGAGCGGTTAATGTGCGGCATTTCATCAATCCGCAGATAGCGCTGGCAAAACCGGTCAAACACCGCGTTTGACCACCCAAAGCCCGGGTGCGTCGGGTAGACCCCCTCCATTGGCGGCTCATCCGGGTTCACCACGTTGTACTTTTCGAGAAACTCGCCCTTTTGCTCAAACCACACTAGGTTAGTTTCAAGCCACTTGCGCGCGATTCGTTCCGCCGCTACATGATAGTCGTACCGCTCCATAGCTTCGACTGCAATGAAGTGAAGCGGCGCCCACCCGTTCGGAAATGCCCATTGCACTGGAATTGGGCTTTCTATTTCCGGCTGATCGGCCGTTGTCACTAATCCGCCCTTATACTCGAATTTATCCAAATTCTGCATGATCCGCTCAGCGGTCTTGGCATCATCCATGCCGGCCCACATTGGAAAAAACGCCGCCAGCGACCACACTGGTCCGCGCTTGCCCGCCATATAGTCAAAATCGAAGTAACAACCCTTGTCCTCGTCCCAGAGATACTTCAGCATCATGTTTTTGCGCGCCAGAGCCCGTTTGGTCCACTCAGCTGCCTCCTCGGTCTCGCCCAAAATCAAGGCCGCTTCAGCAAAGTCCCGCTCGTATTTGTACAGCAAAGCGTTCAAGTCAACAGGCAAAAACGACAACGCTCGCCGGTCAAACCGGGTCGTCATATCCCAGCCACTCTCCGCTTCAGCCAGATCGTTCAGCACGTTAATGTCATACCACCGCGACAGTCCGTGGAACACCTGCCGCCAATTCGGATGCGTCGTCCCCATCCATACCGTCCGGTACTCGTCTTTCGCAATTGTCATGGCCTGATCCAGCCAACGCTTGTTTCGCTCTATCTGATAAACAAGCATGATGAAGCTGGTCAAAAACGGCGCCTGCGACCGCGACGTATGATACAGCCGGCCCGAATTAGGTATAATCCCAAACCGTTGCTGCAAGTCCAGCAGGTTCTCGACAATCCCTTTAATCAAATATTCGCGCTCAGTGCCCAGCAGACCCTGAGCTTGAAAGTAGCTGTCCCAGTAGTAGATTTCCTCAAACTGATGGCCTTTGCCGGTGTCAAAGCTCGGCACAAAGTACGGGTTCGGCAAACCTACTAACGTACCGTCGTCATGCGGCCGAAAGCGCTCTAGCTTCTTCCAGTAAGCATCAATGTACTCGAGTGCAGGCTTTAAGCGCTGCGGGCTAAACTGTGGTCCTAATTGTGAATTCTGTGTCGTCATTTGGCTTATTCGCGCGCCGGCAACCCGGCTAAGTGGTTATGCTGTCTTACTTAGAGGTTATCGTGCTCACTAATATCTGTAAAGCCGTGAGCCGTTACAGGCCATGGTTATTCTTACAGACCGAAAACGTCCGACCCCGGCCATCTCTTGGCACTTTACCTACTGAAGTCCAATTTCCAGATGAGTATCGTGGAAAACGGTGTAGTAATAACAAGGAGGAGTGTGTATGAATCAACTGTTCGTCCGTCTGGCAGCCAGCGGGGTATTTGCGCTTGGGCTTGGAGCCACAGCCCTGGCCGACAGCAATGCCAGCATTGGCATGACCGGAGCAAACTCGACGAATACAATTACTAACCGCAGCACGAACTCGTGGATGTCCACGAACCTAAACCGGGCTGAGATTGGTAATTGGAACAACCAAAACGCCAAATCTGGCAACGTCTGGGTAACTCGCAACACCAACGTCGGCGGCGGAGTTGCGAGCGGCTGGGCCGGCAACGATAATAACACCGATAACCAAGTTTCGTTCGATAACAACGGCACCGGACCAGTATGGTTAGGCCCTAGCGGCGGCGACTCAGCCGTCATAACCAACACCGGAGCAAACTCAGACAACCGTATCAACCAAAGCACCAATAACCGCTTCAGCCAAACCAACGTCAACGACGTCACGGCCACAAACAACAACGATCAGTCCGCCAGATCAGGCAACGTTGACGTCGCCTATAATACCAATGTCGGCGGCCCGGTTACAAGCGGCAATGTGTCTAACCAAAATGCCACCACCAACTCGTTTGATATCACGAATCAAACGCCGGATGTAAGTTTTGCGAGCAGTAATCCAAACATGTTCCAAATCTCAGACACCGGCTATGGCTCAAACAACCGTATCAACTCGAGTACCAACAACAGTTTCCGCAGCCTAAACGACAATCAGGTTACGATCGCAAACGACAACCAGCAAACTGCCCGCTCTGGCAATGTCAGCGTGATCGGCAATACCAACGTCAATGGCCCGGTCTCAAGCGGAAACGTCAGCAACACTAACTCAACCCAAAACACGGTCAACATAAACAACTAACTCTCTGGGTCTTTTGCCCCACACCCGGCAACGATGAGCCTGTGACAACGAGGCTCATCGTTTGTTATTGGTTCAAAATTGTCTGAGCCTTTTGCTGCATAGCGCTGAAATTCCCCCCAATCGGCAGCAAATCACTTGAATCAGGCGCATCGGTCAACAAACCACCCGGAGCCGTTGAATACACGAACTGCACAGGATTGTTCTTCTGCGCCTGTTGCCAGCCCACAGCAAATTCCGCCAGCTGCACCGACCCCAGATCGGTCGTCACGTTATTGCGCACGGCTGAAGCGATTTTTTGCATGGTCATCGGGTTTAGCAGTACCTGTGGGGTCAAAATCTTGGCCCGCACCAAATTAAGTACCTCTTGCTGGCGGGCAGCCCGACCAAAATCATTACCACATGTCCCTTTGCGGCACCTTACATATTCAAGCGCCAGCGCTCCGTCCATGTGCTGCTCGCCCGGCTTAATGTCGAGACCGCAGACCTTATATTGGTTATTCGCGCATGGATACTCCGGATCTTCAAGCTCCTGCGTAACGTTCACATTAATCCCCCCGACGGCATCAACAATATCGCTCAGTCCGGTGAAGTCGGTCAGCACGTAGTAATTAATGGGGATCCCCAGCGTATTGCTCACGGTTTGCTCCGCCAGAGCGGGTCCACCTTCAGCGTTGGCGGCATTAATCTTCGATACCCCATAGCCGGGCACATCCACCCGCAAATCGCGCGGGACGCTCAATTGCGCGGCCCGTTTCGTTTTTGTGTTCAAGCTCAGCACCATCATGGTATCGGATAGGTTCTGGCCGGCATGCCCGGGATCACCAACACCGAGTACTAAGATGTTAGTTCGGCCGCTATCGTCAGTACTCAATCCGCTAAAGCTAATGGGCTGCGTTGAAATTTTTGCAACGTATTGAGTCAAAAACGCTGCGTATCCAAGAAATGCGACCACAATCAGGAGCAACGACCACCGTAATACCCTAAACACCCGCTTCCGACGCGGCCGGTGCACCCGCGGTGGCCGTTGTGGCAGCCGCTCATCTTCACTCGGCTGAACACCCGCCGCCGTGCTTTCGAGATACTGCTCAGGAGTCGGCATATAGTGACTCGAACCTGCCACCTTATCATGAGCCACGCCGTCAAGCCGTTTTTTCATCGTGAGAATAACCTTATTACCCGCATTATACCCCGATAAATCAAAATTCTGCCTTTGCTATAATGCCCGTAACCATGAAGATCCTACTCGTCACCGAGAGCTACTGGCCCAATGCCGACGGTGGCGCCTTATTTGAACGCCGCCTCGTGCTCGGATTAATTAACCGCGGTCATAAACTAAGTGTTTGGACCCCGGGTACCAAACTGAGCTCATATGACGAACAAGACGGTGCATACACCATCCATCGCGAAAAATCCGTCCGCTTTATTGTTAATCCGAAATACCGAGTAAGCTACTGGCCGTTCCTGCGCGCGCGCAAGCTTATCCGCGCTGAGCGGCCGGACGTTATTCACATTCACAACTTCTGGTTCCTAGGCTTAAGCGCCATGTGGTGGGCGAAGCGCTATCGCATTCCCATTATCGCAACCAATCACTTCATGCCTGAAAACGCCCTGCTTAACTTACGGTTCCTCAGGCCGGTTGCCAAACCGGCCGGTCGCATGGTTTGGTCGTATCTGGTAAAACTTCACAATCGTTGTAATTTTGTCACCAGCCCGACCCAAACAGCCGTAAATCTACTACTGAAACACGGCCTAACCGCACCCGTTGAGGCCATAACCAACGGCATTGACACAAATGTCTTCAAACCGGACCTCGATACAACTGCAGTCCAAGAGAAATACCGGTTGCCCAAAGATCAGCCGATTATCCTCTACCTCGGCCGCGTTGACGGCGAGAAGCGCCTGGACCTCCTCGTGTCTGCCATCACTGAAGTCAAACCGCCGGCTCACCTTGTCATTGCCGGCTTCGGAGTGGCCCAAAAGACACTTGAGCAACAAGCAGCCAAGCTCGGCATCACTGATCGTGTCACCTTCACCGGCTACATCGATGAAGACGACAAAGCCGCGATCTACAACACTGCAACCGTATTTGCTATCTCGTCACCGGCTGAGCTGCAGAGCATTGTCCTGCTCGAGGCCATGGCATCAGCACTTCCGCTCGTGGCTGTAGATGTCGCCGCCCTCAGCGAGCTCTGCCGGAATGGCGAAAACGGCTATCTCTTCACTCGCGACGACTGGCACGCCCTGGCCGCCGCTCTCAACCACCTCCTTGCCAACCCCAGGCTCGCCCACCGCTTCGGTCAAGCCAGCCGCCGCATCGTCGAACAGTCACACAGCACAAACTACACCTTCGATCGCTACGAAGCCGCCTACGAGCGCCTCGTCACTTCACGCTCACAAGTGTAACGTCAAACACCAGCACCGCATTGGCCGGCACCTGCGGGCTCTTGCCCTGCGAGCCATACCCCACGCTCGGCGGCACGATAATACGCCGTTCACCACCAACCTTCATCCCAAATACCCCCTCCTGAAATCCCACGATCACGTTCGAAGAGCCAACCGTAAAGGTATAGGGGTCTCCAGAGGTGGCGGCGTCAAATTCCGTTCCATTTGTCAGCCAAGCCGTATATTCAACCGTTACAACACTACCCTTCGCCACTGTCGTACCGGTCCCAGGCTGAGTATCGATATAAAGCGCGTCCGCGTTCGTTGCATACTTGTCGTATACACTAAACCCGCTCGGATCCGGCAGCGAATTCGAGCTCGAATTCGAGCCTGAGTCCGAACCCCCGCTCGAATCACCGCTGCTCTCATTCTGGCCACTACTCGTCTGATCACCCTCCACTGACCCTTGGCTCCCACCGTTCGTCACTTCCAACCCGTTGAAAGGCGTCGGGGTCGGCGAACCCGTAAGCGGAATCGCTGTCCCGTCATTATTCGGATTCAAATTTGCTGCCAGCTTTCCCCCGCTCGCACTGGCTGTTGTATCATTCCGATGTAAAAATAACCACGCCACCACGCCAAATCCTACGAGTACCCCCGCACCAACCGTCACACCACTAAACTTCACCCACCTACGCATCACGTCCGATTGTATCAGAAAAGCCCTTATGACACTCTGAGGTTGTTTACAAATCGTTACAGTTCTAACGAACGCGGCGCAAGTAGGGCTTCTAGCTCTATCATCAAACGCTCGCCGAGCCGATCCGCAGACTCTTTCGTAATACCGCCGATGTGAGGAGTAATGACCACGTTGTTTGAGTTAACCATCTCCTGAATACGCGGGTCAGCCTTGCTTATATTAAACGGCTCACCCTCAATTACATCCAGTGCAGCACCAGCCAATTTTTTCTCATATAGCGCCTCAGCCACGGCCAAGGTATCTACTACCACGCCACGGCCAACGTTTACTAGGATTGCATCGGGCTTCATACGAGACAGCGCTGATGAACCAATCATATGCTCCGTGTCATTGCTAGCCGGAACGGCCACTACCAGAAAATCTGCCTTAGCCAAAACCTCGTTAAAGCCCCAAAACTTTTGCAGTCCCAACTGCTTTGCTCGCTCCACACTGGGATTTTTAGTATATGCCACAACATTCATCTCAAATCCATGCCCAATATTAATCAATTCACGCCCAATATTGCCTGCGCCAATTATCCCAATGGTCTTGCCGGCCAACTCATCACCCTCAAAGTACTGAAAATCCCAACCTCCGCCTCGCGCATAGTTGTTTGCCATTGGCACCTTCCTGAGCAAACTAATTAATATCGCGAACGCCATCTCGGCCACACCGCGCGCGTTATACCCCGGAAAATTAACCACCTTGATCCCTCGCTGCGCACAGTACTCGGTGTCAATGTGGTCGGTACCCACGCTCGTCGTAATAATGGCTCGCAGCTTCGGCCATTTGCGCAGCACAGTCTTATACTGAGAGAGGTCGGTCACGATAATGTCCGCGTCCTTGCCACGTTCCGATAATTCTGCTTCGTCGGCAGCAAACTCCGAGTACTGTTCTACTTCCAACCCTGGTAGGCGACATATACGCTCAACTATCTCAGGCGTCAGTACAACTGGCGGATCTGTAAATACGAGATTCATCGTGCACTTCTCCCCAATTTCAGCTGCTTGAGAATAGCTAGGACCTCTTGGTTATTGCGCGCCATCGACTGCTTCGTATAAAAGCCGAGCTCAGGGGTTATCACTACGTTGGGAAAATTCATAATCTTACGATACTTACTGGCCGGAAAATTATTAAAAATCCCGACCGCATCGGCGAAATAATCGAGAGCGATCGCGATAATATCTCTTGAAATTATCAGCTCTCGCAACAAATCAACGTCTAAATCGAGTGAATAGCTCAAGAACAGAAAGTACTTTGCTCTCATTTTCCTGTTCATCAAATTTGGACCAAGTTCAACCATCGCATTCAAATCCTCGGGGAAAATCACGACATCACAGGAGTGAAAGAGCTCACTTAGGGGCGTATATGCTGCTACGCCCAAATCACCGGGAGGCAAAGATGTCTGATCCGGATCGCAAACCATTACCCCACAACCAAAAGCTCTCAGCAGCGGTATGATCTCGCGGCCTTCGCGCTTTACACCTACAACTCCAACAGTTTTCCCGTGTAGCTCCTCCGACACAAAACCGCGGTAATCAAACTGGCCCAGCCTCAGTGCCTCTGCCGCCGGATATAGAGGCCGCAAGACGTGGAATAACGAGGCAAACACAAACTCAGTTCTGGCAGCTTTCTTGTAATATTCATACGGCGTCAAGGAACGCACCTCAATGCCCAACTCACGACACGCCTCAACGTCGACCATCTCCGTAGTTATCGAGGCTGTCACAATACACTTCAGCCTAGGGCACTTCATCAGCATTTGCTTATCTATGGCGACGGAAAAAAATGTCACTACCACGTCAGCATCAGAACATCGCAAAATAAACGCCTCCGGGCTGATGCGCACTGGTGAATCAGGGTAGCTCACCACTTCGTAGTCGCTGAGTTGATCGAGTGCCTCTTTCGACAACACGTACCAGTCGCAAAAAACCAGTTTGGGCTTCTTGCCAGCCACCGTTGACCTTGGTGAATCCAATAGGAGCTCAGTTAGAGCCCGCTGCTGCTCCGCAATCACTTTTTGCAGCCTGGAAGTCTCTGCTACTCGGTAAATAACCCGCCGTGTCGATACCTTCACCTCCTCAAGTACCCCCTTGTGAACCAGTGATTGCAGCTGATAATGCAACGTTGAGCGGTGCATTTGCAAATCCCGTGCTAAATTAGGCAAGGTCGCATGGCCCCGTTCTTGTATAGCCCGTATCGTTTTTGTCTCTTCCGGCGAAATCAAAAGCATTTTCTCATCCTAAAGCGTTTCTTTAGTTTTGTAAAATTAATTTAGTATTTAGTTTAAATTTATTCTCTATTATGTATGAAAATTTTCATACATAATAAAATGCAACGAGCTCAATAGGCCTTAGCCGTAATCAAAAAAACCCCAGCACGTTGGCTAAGGCTCTTTTGGTGGAGCTGCGGGGAATTGCACCCCGGTCCGCCGAGTCACACGACAGCGCACTACAGGTTTAGTCTACCTGGGAGTCTTAGCCAAGCGTCTGTGAGCAGACGAAACGGCGCTTGGAGCAGCCTCAAATCTTAGGGTTCGAGCAGAGGCGCACTCGAAACTGCAACCCGATAAATTGACACCGGCGAACCCCTACCGGGTATCAGGTGCCGATGGCTTTCGTTATTAGGCGAAAGCAGGAGCGAGCGAAGGCATGCTAAAAGCAGACTTCACCCGCGAAAGAAAGTTGGCAATTGAGCTAACTTGATGGAATCTGACGTTTGCCTCCGACCTGCGCGTATGTCCTGTAAAATTCCCGACGTCGAAGCTGATCAGCCCCACGTTTATGGACCAAAGTATAGCATATTGAGCTAATTGAGGCAAGAATAAGCATAAGAAGTGTTGTGGTAAAAACGACGTTTTAACAAAAACTGCTTGCCTGTGTCCAAGCTTTTTGGTGCAACCGCCGAAGCACTATGGCAGCCGCTTCCCTACCATTATGGGCATAAGGAGGAACGTTAAATGACATACGACGAAGAACTAGACTACTTGGAAGATGATGAGATGATGACAGCTGACCTCAGCGACGACAGTGCCGAAGCTGACGCTGCTGACACCTTCGGTGAGCGACTCGACTACGACATCGACGAGACCCTAACCGAGGACGAGGCCACGCCAGACGGCGAGGAAGACGAGGCTATCAGCACGACGCCCGAGGACCTAGTCGGCGAGGAGGTCGAGGATCATCGAGCCTTCTAGTAGTTACTAGCTGAAAAAACGCGGCCGCATGATTATCTCGGCCGCGTTTTTTGCGCTAAAATAACGTTATGAGAATTGGCGTCTTCACAGACCGGTATCTCCCCCAGACCGATGGAGTGTCCGTAGCCGTCGAAATCATGCGGACCGAGCTGGAGAAAATGGGCCACGAGGTCTATATTTTGGCGCCTCGCCCCAGCTGGCGCTATCGTGAACGCTCACCGCGCATTATCCGCTTCGCAGCGGTCAAAGGCTTATTTTTTGATGACTATCTCATGACTTTTTACTTCCCTTTCCAAGCTACCCGCCAGATCGATAAATTGAACCTCGACATTGTTCACTTCCAAACTCCAGGGCAAATTGGGCTTTTGGGAGCCTATTACGCCATTCATGCCAGTAAACCACTCATCACCACATATCACACCGATTTGGTCGAATACATCAAGCATTACCCGAAGGTCATTGTTGGGACGATTGCGCTAGCAGCCTTAGCGCCGGCCATCGTGGATGGGCACTTTGAGGATTATCGCAGGAATCTTGTCGCCATGATGCCCAAACGCAACATTGCTCAATGGCACGAAAAGATTGTCATCCATGGCCTTACGCTCCTGCACAATCACTGCGATCTGGTCATCGCACCCTCGGACAAAATCAAACAACAGCTCGAATCATTTGGAACTACAACCGAGGTGAAAGTTTTAGCCTCCGGAATTGACAAAATTACAACAACAGATGCCGACATCGAGCATTGGCGACATGAGCTTAACTATGCCGCTTCAGACAAAGTTATCATCTTTGTTGGGCGTATTGGAACCGAAAAAAATATTGGGCTGCTGATTCGCAGCTTCAACATCGTTGCCAGACGGAACTTAAACGCCAAGCTCCTCATTATTGGTGCCGGCGATGACCTCACGTTTTTCAAAACCCAAGCCTCAGAGTCACCTTATGCCGACCGGATTACATTTACCGGACAAATCGAAAATTCACGTCTCGGCGCGCTGTACGGCCTCTCAACTGTCCTTGGTTTCCCAAGTCTGAGTGAGACCCAAGGCCTTGTTGTGAACGAAGCTGTAGCCGCCGGTTTACCCGTTGTAATGATCGAACACGACATCACAACAGCTGTAATTGAGGGAGAAAATGGCTTTTTCGCACGCAATTCGGCCAGAGATTTTGCCGCCAAACTCCTCCGAATCATTTCCGATCAAGACCTACAGCACCGCTTTTCCGGGCGTAGTCTCGAGCTGGCGACCAAAGTTACGGCCGCCAAGCAAACAGCTAAACTCCTCGGCCTCTACCACGAAACCGCCGAGCTTCACCAAGCTAAGATCCGCGCCCGCTCGGGTACCGCTGTGTCGCGCTAGTTGACAGGACCAGCGGCCTCCCAGGCCACACTAAATAGCGCCCTCAGCCCGGCCGCCAACGCATCGCTCCGCACTGCTAAGCCTATCGGGTTGGCAGCGCCAAGCGACAGCATCAAGATATTGTCGCCGGCAATCGTGAAATCACCGGTCATTGGAAACATATCGCGCGGCAGCCAGCGCGATTGGTGATACGTTCCGTCGCTCACACTTTTGAGCAACGGTCCCGCTTCAGCCGTATACAAAAACCGGCTCTTGAGGCCGGTTTTGCGCCGCCACTGAGTTGCCATCTCGGCTCGAAACTCCGGAACATAGTTAAGCAGCAAATCCAGGTTGCTGAATCCATATACCGTATCCACTTGCGGCCCTCGCTCTTGCTGCAAAAAGGCGTTAAGGATAGTTTTAATACCGGCTGTGCTGTCGTAAAACTTCACATCCGGAGAATCCCTGGGTAATGATCGCAACGACTGCAAATCATCCAGCACCTGCGTAAAGCTATGCTGTTGCCGTTTGAGCTCCAATTCCCGCTTCTGGAGCAAGCGTTGTAGCCTAACCGGCTCTTCGGCCACAAACAGCGTTTTCTTACCCCTCACGGCCTGCGTCACGAGCCCCAGAGCCACCAGCGACTCCAATACCACATATGTGGTCACCCGTTTAATACCGGCTTGCACTGCAATGTTCTGGACAGATGCCGGACCGAGCTGCAAACACGCAATATAGACCGAGGCCTCTTTATTGCTCAGGCCCAACTCCTCAATTCTTGGAACCAGGTGCCGGTTATTCATATCGAGATTATATCAGCATATTACATTTTCGGATTTCGTTCGGTATTATCAAGTTCACCTGGCTTGGAGGCTACAATGCTTGGCTGCCCTAGCCATAAACCGCTTAAATCTATCAGCCCGCGGCTACAACCGCATGCTCAAAATCGCCCGCACCGTTGCCGATCTGGATAGCTCTCCAAATATTGAAGTGAATCATTTTTCTGAGGCGTTACAATACCGGCCACGTCTAAAGCAGGCCAACGCAGTGAGCATCACCACTCAAGCCACACCGGTTATATCAGCTAACACTAAACGATGAATACACGCTGTTGCCGATCCCGGTGTGAGCAAAGAGGTACCAAAGGACAAGCTCAAGTGCTACTAGACAAACCGCAAAGACGGCAATCCGCCGCACATCTTTACCAACGTAAGAAAAGTCGCGGGCGCCAATCGCAACCACGCCCCTACTACTAGCGGATGATACCTGCTTGCGTGGACCAACAGCTTCCCCCGGCCTCGTTTCCGCCGACCTATCACGACCCCCGGCCAGCTCCAAACCGGCCGCAACCGTTGGCTCCGTATATTTAAAACGATGCTTCTTAGATTGCTTCTTCTTCGCCATTGGCGACATAGTATCACATCTGGAACAGCGCGGCACGTCAGTTGCACTGGTGCACGCACAAACTCTATACTGTGAAGGAACAAACAGGATGTGATGGTTATTTATGGTAGTACCGATCGCAGTCGCGATACTGGCGCTTGTACTCGCAGCCTACAGTGTAAACGAAAATATACGCCTCAAGCGTCGCTTTCAGGCAGCGCTCGGCGGTACTAGCCCAAAGTCACTTGAAAGTCTGCTCACCGACCACCTCGCCAGGGTTAATGAAGTGGATCAACGGCTCGTTATTCTAGACGATAAATACACGCGGCTTACCGATATGAGTAGTCTCGCGTCGCAAAAAATCTCAATCGTTCGCTTCAACCCGTTCGGCGACACCGGCGGCGACCAGAGCTTCAGCTTAGCCGTCCTCGACGCACACGATTCCGGTTATATCTTAAGCAGCATCCACGGTCGCACTGGCACCCGAGTTTACGTAAAGCCAATCGACTTTGGTAAAAGTAAGTACACGCTTTCAACCGAGGAGCAGCAGGCGTTGTCGCAAGCAATGAAGCGTATACCCAAGGTCGCATAATCGCAGGAGGTCATTTTCATGGCACGTAGAACACAAGATGAAGCTCTAGGTGTAATCGGTTCCGAAACCTTCATTGGCTCAGGAGTTGTTGTTAAAGGCAACCTCGCGAGCGATTCGGACATCACCATTGATGGTAATCTCGAAGGCGATATCAAGGCCGGCGGTGATGTCACGGTCGGTATCAACGCTCGCATTACTGCCAATATTGCAGCCACCAACGTAACAGTCGCCGGCACGGTAGTCGGCAGCATAATCGCCAGCGGTGAGGCCAGAATTGCTGAAAGCGGACACGTGAAGGGCGATATCACAGCCGGCGGCCTAGCAATTAGCTCCGGCGGAGTCTTCATTGGCAACAGCCGCATGGAAGCCGGGCCTCGCCTGTCGCATCATAGCGATTCTGACACCCCAAGGAGCTAGCAGGCCCAGCCGCCATGTACTACTACGTCGTCAATCCAGCTGCGGGCCGCGGTCAAGTCAAGAACCTCCAAGATAAAATAAGAACTCGTCTCGACGAGCTCCAAATCCGCGGCGAGTGGGCTAAAACGACCGGGCCCGGAGACGCCACTCGCATGACCAAAGCCGCCGTTGCCAGCGGCAAGTACACGACGATTGTTGCGGTCGGCGGCGACGATACCGTCAACGAAGTCATTAACGGTATCGACGAGCAAAATGTTGCGGTCGGCATCATTCCGATTGGAAATACTAATCGTGTCGCAACCCAGCTTGGAATTATCACCTGGCCACAAGCCTGCGAGGCCCTGGCAGCCCGCCGACTAACCGGTTACTCTCTGATTGCCGCCGGGCAAAAATTCTTTTTATCAACCCTCACGATCGGCTTTGAAACCGACCTCGACAAAACAGTCGACACCAGCGACCCCGGGTGGCGCGCCAGAACCAAACAGTTCACCGAGAGCTTCGGGCAGGCCAGACGATATCAAACCCTCCACTGTCGCATCGATGTTGATGGCGAGTACAAACTCGAGTCCGACTTTTTTACCCTCGGCATTACGAATCAAAAGTTCCTCAATCCCCTAGCCGAAAACCGACTGATCGTGTCGATTAGCGACCATCCAGGACGAAGTCTGGGCCTCGGCCGATTCGTCTGGCAAACCCTGCGCAACCGCACTGGAGTTGTGTCTGACGCGCCCACCACCCGATTTCTGGCCGACCGCGTCGTTATCGACACCGAACCATCGACCGGCATCACGGTCGACGGCAAAGTCGCCGGACGCACCCCAATCGCTATCCGACTGACCGACCGCCGCATTCGCTTCGTCACTGAAAAAATCGTGGCCGATTTCAAAGGCGCCGTCGCAACCAACTAACCCTGAACCACCCCACACTTCCTTGAGCTGCAACTAAAAAGACGACACACTGTTTTCTGTCCACTTCAAAACAAACAGGAAAACAAATATGTCGTCACCCAATATTGTACGGGGTATCCGTACTCGTATACAAAAGCAATTAATGCCCAGTGTGCCGAGCCGTTGGCGGACGCAGCTGTCGTTTGGCCTGCAGGCATACGGACTTAGAGCTTTCCAGAGCGCCAGTGGCAATGCCCGCATGGTAGTGGCCAACCCCCACACCGGTCTGCGTAAGGCAGAGCGCATGTTCCAAAACACCGCCTTTACCGACCAGCTCGGAGAGGTTTTTGACCAGCTGGCGCTCGTCAAACCACGCAGCTATGTAAATGTAGATCACTCGGACATGCATGGGCTCACAGCCTTGGTAGGTGCCGTACAAACCCGGAAGGGCAGATCCCTCCCTTGTATGGTTGAGACCACTTACGCTCACCATATTCCTGCCCACGAGAATGCCGCTCCGCACTGGAAGAAACTCAGAGCTGCCATGCAAGCGGCCCGCCGGCAGCAGTCTTTTACCGAGCATACCGTCACTAGCCTCCAAGCCATGGCTGACCGGCTCGGCTTCTGGCCCCGACTGGTCTTTGACCGCGGTTTTGGCAACCGGTCCATTGTGACGCATCTAGCAGCAGCAAACGCTACCTTCTATGTCCGCCTCAAGGCAGGGCGATATGTTGAATGTGACGGCGAGGTGACCGAGGTTAGTTCCTTAGTAGACCGGGATACCACGGTCCAGATATATGGACTGACTCTCCGGGTTATCCGCTCGCCCAAAAGCCGGCGTGCCAAAGAGTCCTGGTACATACTCACTAACGATTTCAGAAGCAGTCGAACTAAGATTATCCGAATTTACTACCACCGATTCGAGATTGAAGAGACCTTTCGGGACATTAAACACATCTTTGAGTACAAACGCACCAGGTTAACCAAGCCGCATAACCTAAAGCTCATCTTGTGGCTGGTCAGCCTTGGCATTGCACTACTTTATCTGGAAACGAAGCCCACTAAACAAACCGTGACAAGCGCCAACCCCAAGAAGCAAACGTCCTGGCTCCGCCAGGCCTACGAGCAACTGCAGCAGGCGTTAACCGAGCAGGTCTGGGGCGGGGTGTGAAGTGTGGGGTGGTTCAGCAACTAACCATTGACCCCTTAGCCTCAAACTGCTATAGTACGGTCGAGCTTTTAAGGAGAGGTCAGATCAACAAAATCCGCTTGAACCGTGAGATTACCGCCCAAACTGTGCGTTTGGTTGATAGTGACGGTTCTCAGCTCGGCATCGTCAGCCTCAGAGAGGCGCTCGATGCGGCAGCCGAAGCGGACCTCGACCTGGCCGAAATCGCTCCTAGCGCCAACCCTCCGGTTGTAAAAATTCTGGACTGGGGTAAATATCGCTACGAGCAAACTAAGCAGCAGGCCAAAAACCGCAAGGCTCAAAAGCAAGTTGAAGTAAAGCAAGTCCGTCTTGGGCTGAAAATCGGTCAGCACGATCTTGATGTTAAGCTCGATCGCGTTCGCCGCTTTCTGTCTCAAGGCAATAAGGTCAAAATCAGCCTCCTCTTCCGAGGTCGCGAAATTACCCACCCAGACCTCGGCTATGCTATTCTAGCCAGGGTCATGGACCAGCTATCCGATGTTGCTACGCAAGAGCAGGCTCCGCAGCTCTCCGGCCGTGATTTAAATATGATTGTAGGATTAAGAAAAGATGCCAAAGCTCAAGACTCACAAAGGAATGGCGAAGCGGATCAAGCTTAGCGCCAACGGCAAGCTCATGCGTCGCCGCGCCTTTCGCAACCACATGCTAACCAAAAAACAGGCTTCCACCAAGCGCGAATATGTGAAAGAGTTCGAGATTTCTAGCGGTGACGCAGCCAACGTTAGAGTTATGTTAGGGACGTACAAATGAGAGTCAAGCGCGGAGTTACCAGCCACGCCAAGCACAACCGTCTGCGAGCCCAGACCAAAGGTTACAGTCTTGTCCGGCACTCAAGCGTACGGCAAGCCCGCCAGGCAGTCCTCAAGGCGCTCCAGTACCAATATCGCGACCGGCGCAACAAAAAACGCGACCTGCGCTCACTTTGGATTACCCGTATCAATGCCGCTGTGCGACCCTTCGGCCTGTCCTACTCGACCTTCATGGGCGCGCTTAAAAAAGCCGGCATCAGCCTCGATCGCAAAATTCTAGCTGAGCTCGCCGTCAGCCAGCCCACAGCCTTTGAAGCTATCGTAAAGGCCTCAAAAGCCAAATAACAATCTTATCGACGAACACGCAGAGCCCCCATTAAAACATGGGGGCTCTGCGTTTGATAGCGCGCTCGCACCATAAAATGAAGCTTATGACGATTAGATTTGGCAGCTTGGCTCTTTGAAGCTGCTCTAGGTCAACTTCGCTCAAAAACCGGTCTTCAGCTCGTCCGGGGTCATAGTATTCATGACTGCCTCTTGGCTTCAAACTTCTTCCATTCAGCGTCCACAAACTCGCGCATGCGGAGTCGGAATACCTCGACATCAAATTCGCGTGCACGAGCCCGTATCTTATCATTGTCCAACTGCATACTCTCAAACCGCCTGACTGCAGCGATTAGCGCTTCCGGAGACTGCTCCTTAAACAACACTCCGGTCTCGCCGTCAGTCACATACTCGGGCGCCCCGCCGGCACTATAGGCAATTACCGGCGTACCTGCGGCCATCGCTTCAAGCGGAACAATGCCAAAATCCTCTTCCGGTGGGAATACAAAAGCCTTCGCGCCAGCCATCAAGCGATTACGCTCATCATCGGGCACCCAACCCAGAAACGAAATATTAACCTTTGCTCTAGCCTTGAGAGCAGCGAGCTCTTCGCCAATTCCGACCACCTTAAGCTCAAGTCCCAATTCGTTGAACACATCAATTGCTAGATCAATGCGTTTACTCGCCACCTGTCTGGATACAATTACGTAATAATTTCCCCGAGTTCGTGGCGTTTTTAACAACGGTTGAGTAGAAACCGGCGGATATATTACGGCTGAATCTCGATGATAATAGCGTTTAATGCGCTTCTGGATAAAGGCCGAATTCGCTACGTACACATCAACGCCCTGAGCACCCTTATAGTCAACCCGGCGGAGAATACCGATCACCAGTGGGAAAACTATTCGTCCCAGCCAATTAAAATAACCAAACGGCATATGTTCAAGCCGCCATTCGTAATCCGACCAATAATAGCGCACGGGCGTATGGCAGTAGCAGATGTGCAAAGTATTAGCTCCGGTCTTAACATACTTGGCTTCTGCCGCACACGACGAAATAACCAGATCGTATTCGCTCATATCAAGCGTCTTAAATGGTAATCCGAGAAAAATCGGGAAGAGCTGATGTTTATGCTTAAGCAAAGGAATCTTATCTAAAAACGTGGTACGAACGTCTGCCTTTGCAAACTCAGGAAACTTATCCGGAATGTAGGCAGCTGTGTATATCGGCGCTTCAGGCCACATTCGATGTAGTTCATACAACACAGTCTCCGCCCCACCTCTGGATACCAGCCAGTGATGGGCCAAAGCAACCCTAAGTTTAGGCATCAATAAGCTCCCTCATGCCGAAATATTGCCAGCACCGTCTTGAACAATATTTTTGCATCCAGCGTTAAGCTCCAATTCTCAACATAGTAGATGTCCAACTTCACCCGGTCCTCATAACTCAAGTCGCTACGACCTGATATTTGCCACAATCCTGTCGCGCCGGGCTTTAAGGCCAAGAAGCTTGCTCCGTGAGACCCATAATGCTCAAGCTCAGCCGGAACAATCGGACGCGGCCCCACCATACTCATATCACCAAACAGCACATTGAAAAGCTGTGGAAGCTCATCCAGGCTCAGTTTGCGTAAGAATCCTCCAAGCTTGCTCACGCGAGGATCGTTATCAAGTTTCTGTAGCTTGTCAAACTCCGGTATGAGCTCGGGCCGGCCCATCGCTCGAAACGTATCAGCAGCAGTCTTGTACGGCCTGTCAGGGCCGTCGCAGTACTTCCATGCCATTGTACGAAACTTTAAGACATACAATTCTTTACCATTCCTACTCAGACGGCGATGACGGTACAGAATAGGGCCGCTCGAATCAGCCAGTTTCTCGGCAATCGCAATGGCAACGAAGAGCGGTGACAGAATAATAATGCCAAATGTTGCACCAACTACATCAAATATCCTTTTCACCACCCTACCCCAACCCTCCAGGGGTGTGAGTCTAAGCTCGATCATCGGCAAACCCGCCAGACTCCCAAACGCGGCATTAGAGGCATACAGGCCAAACTGGTTCGCAACAAAGCGGTAGCCAATGTGCTCGTTTGTCGCATAGTTCACTATCGCCAGGATATCGCCCTGCTCAAGCGCAGAATCAGCCTGAATAATGTCGTCGATCGGATATTTCCGCTTTAAGTGGGTTAGAGCCGACTCGAAGTCGTTATATACCGGCACGTCGCCCATACGTACTTCAGCCCCTCGAGCGGAATCAACGCAGCCCACAACCCGATAACCCGACCAAGGACCGGCCAAATCATGACTGATTCTTTGGGCAAGTTCACCGCTGCCAATGAGCAGGGCGTTATGCAATCCAATGCCAAAACGGAAACACCAGCGCTGAATTGCCCGCACGATCGTCCGTGCCGTCAGGACAAACAAAAGCCCCAACCCATAGGCGTAAATCGGTACCGCCTTAGACGGAAAAATCGACACCGGCCGAAAAAAATCGACCAAAATAGTAAACATTACTCCGCCGGAGACCGCCACGAACACTTTGCCCGCCTCATGAAGACGGCCCCGCACGCTCGACTGCGCATATAATCCGCTTAATGCAAAAATCAGAATCCAAGCCGGCAATAACACAAGAATGATCTGCAAGAACTCGAGTGCCGGAATGGGGTGCGCAACCGGCTTGCCTTCAAGCTTGACGCGGATAATGTAGGCCGCAACAAAGGCACTCAGCAGCGCCAGAAAGTCGACTGGCACCAAAATAACGCTAAAGAATAACTCACTGCGCTTACGCATAGCTACCGCTATTATAAATCCTGTCAGGCCAGTAGTAAGCCGGATTCTGTCAGCGAACGACTGTTCGCCGGATGATCATCTATCTAGGACCGGTGTTGCCACCGGTCTCATGCGGTCTCGCCGCCGAACTTGGCGAGCAGCCAACCTTGCGGCATAGTTCGGCGCGCCTTGCAGCGAACGGGGTTTACCTTCCTTCCCGGTCACCCGGGTTGGCTGAGCGCTCTTACCGCTCTCGTTTCACCCTTACCCGACACCTTGCGGACGGGCGGTTTCGTTTCTGTGGCACTTTCCCTACGGTCACCCGCGGTTGCCGTTAGCAACCGTCCTGCTCTATGCTGTCCGGACTTTCCTCGCAGCCTTTTGGGTCGCGCGATCATCTTCTGGTCTGACAAATTAATTATGACAGAAAAGAAGAGTAAATACAACTAGATTGTATTTACTCTTTGATGCCCAGCGCTCTATCGATAGCCAAGTTTACTTCAGCATCTGCCAGCTTATTATTTGCGCGATAAACATGCTGAAAAGTGACGTTGTAAGCTTTTGCAAGCTCTACAACATCTCGATATATAGGTTGAAGACCTGGATGTTTCACCCGATATTCCCCGTTGAGCTGCTTGCATACGAGCTCTGAGTCCATAAACGAATGTACACGTTGAGGCTGATATTTCTGTATGGCCTGAAGGGCTAACTTCACCGCCGTCCATTCAGCAACATTGTTGGTGCCGATACCCAAATACTGGCCAAAATGCTCGATAACTGTGTCATCCATTGTCAAAATAACAACACCTGAAGCACTGGGCCCAGGATTCCCCCTCGATCCCCCATCTGTAAAAAATTTTAGTTCATCAATTTGCATCGCAAATAAACCTCACCTTGGTACGCTCTGCAGATCGCGCACCGACATAACTTTACCCACACAGGTCAAAAAAAACCTGACCGCGCTCGACTGGCCCAGCTCCCTGCTGGTATCACAGCAATCTTGCAGTACAAATACCTTGTATCCGAGCTGAGCAGCCGTGACACCGGTTTCACGCACACAGCAGTCGGTCTGCTGTCCCGTCAGATAAAGCTCTCGGACACCCGAGTCCGCCAGCACCTCCTCGAGCCCACTTTTCCAAAAGGCGTCATAACCGCGCTTGTGCAGCACCAGCTCACCGTCCAAAGGCGCCAGCTCAGCGATGACATTGGTATCTTTGCCTCCTTCCATCGCTTGTGGACGATGACCAATCACGTCGAGAATCGGATCATCGAGCCAAAACGCACAGTTAACATAGATTACTGGGATATCCCGCTTCCTTGCCCATGCTATCGCATGCTGAATATTTTCTATCAGCCGGGGCCGCTTCTCCACGCGCACCAACGGCGTCTCGCCATATATGTAGAGATCGATCATGTCGAGCACCAGCAATGCTTTATCTGTCTTCATTCCTAAACCAATGATTACCTGGTCGGGGTGACAGGACTTGAACCTGCGACCTCACGGCCCCCAGCCGCACGCGCTACCAACTGCGCCACACCCCGAAATGTACTCCGCACCACCGCCGGGCTTATCCAACTTTTCCCTGCGAATCGCAGGTGGGTGCCCTCAGTCACGCAGACCGCGGCCCCGGACAATCTTAGGCTCCCGTTGGTAATGGTACAGAGAAAAATTATGAGCCTTTAACGCGAGTGACGCAGAGTCAGACACTATTTTACGGCAAGGCAGCGCTTGGTACCAGTAATTGAACGATCGCTAGGACAATTTTACCCACAAACGGAGCTAAAAACTGGTAGCCGATGAGCATTACTGCCAGCAAAACGATAAATCCGGACTGCTCAATTCTGTCCATTACGTCGCGTAGGGGCTCGGGTGCAACCGCGTACAGAAGCCTTGAGCCGTCCAGAGGCGGGAAAGGAATCATGTTAAACACGAATAAACTCACATTCACAATAACCAATGCGCCCAAGAACAACGCAGCCACTGCATTGAACGGCACAATCCTAAACCATAGGGCAAAGAAAATTGCCAAAAACAGGTTGGTAAAGGGACCCGCCAGCGCCACCAAGGCCGCACCCCAGCGCCCGCCACGGACCGCCCAGGGATTAAATGGTACTGGCTTAGCCGCAGCAAATACCACCGGCGATCCAATTAGAATAAGCAACAGTGGTAGCGCTAGAGTTGCAAACGGATCGATGTGGGCCAAGGGGTTGAGGGTCAAACGCCCCTGATCCTTGGCAGTTGTATCGCCAAGATAAAAGCCCATCAGCCCGTGAGCAAACTCGTGGAGTGTCAGTCCCAGCAGCAAAGCAATAAGTTGAGCAAAGATCTGCATACCCACCATTGTACATGACGTTACGGTGAGGGCGTTGACTTATCAGATCATTTTCGCTAAACTAGCCGAGTTATTTTAAGGATCACCGCCATGGCATACGCGTGTGACATTACCGGCAAGGGCAAGCAATTCGGCAACTCTGTCCCGTTCTCTCAGAAAAAGACGCGCAAGGTCTGGAAGCCCAACCTACAGCCCAAGACAATCACGATTAACGGACAAAAAGTCCGGCTCAAGCTTGCTACTTCAACTATTCGTACGCTCAAAAAATGGGAGCGCGCTGAAACCGCAAAAAACGCCGCCGTAGATAATAAATCTGCGCCAAAGTCCTAGACCCAGCGACCAATCGAGTCCGAGGGTTTACGAACTTCCAGCCCTATTGAGCAGGATTACTTGCGTCTCAGAAGGCGCTTCTTTTGATGTCAGTCTAAATTTTGATTGTGCTTCAGGCGTTGAGCCCATTTCTTTCAAAAAAGGGTCGGCATTATCCTGTGGCACTGGGTACTCAGTAACACCGTCATCGTAATGCACAGGAATAACGTAACTGGGCTCAAGCTGAGTCACGAGCGCCGCAGCTCCTTCGGCATCAAGTGTCAGCCCATGCCCGCCCACGGGCACAACCAGCACATCAATCTGCCCGAGATTTTCAACCTGATCGTCGTCCAGCTTGCCTGACAAATTGCCGGTTACAACTACGTTCACGCCGTCAATCACAACGCTGAAGGCTGTCCCGCGATGGCCTCCTTCGTCAATGTGCAAACGCGCCGGCACGCCCACAATCGTGGCACCCCTAACCTCATACTCACCCGGAGTATCAAACAGCATGGCATCTGCCGGCCGACCAAAAGCCTCTTCACCGCCGGTCGCTGACCAAGTTACAACATCACCTTTTGTCTTAACCCCGACAATCGGGTCACACACGACTTCAACGTCCCGTCCGACCAGGCGCACGCCACCCCCTCCAAGGTATGTAATATCCACTAGCGCCCCCGTCCTGGTCGCGGCATGAGCCGTACCGCTACGGACTGAATTGGCTGTTGTCCGGCCAAATACTCACCAAAGCTGACGTCACTATGAGCCAGCGGCTTTTCCTGTCCATCAATAATCACGATTTTCTTTGCCTCAAGCACAGTTGTAATAAACCGATCGTTCAAGCTCAAACGATACTGATACTCCTCTGGAGACAACGCCGAATAATTCAGTTCGCGACCCATTTCCTTCTCCAAATCAGCCACTACTTTAGCCAAACGAGCTTTATTAATGTCGCCGACAACGAAAATATCAACGTTGGTACGATCATCGCGCGTAAATGTACCGGTCAAAAAAGCAAACGTTATGGACCCAGTGGACCGCAGTCGCTTAATAATCTTGTCCTCTTCTCGAGTCTCTTTCACCACCGGATCATGTGATTTAACGTGCATCGTTGTAAAAATTGCCCTGAGCTGCTCGTAATACTCGTATCTTGGGTTAACCTCGTAATATAGCCGGTTGTTTGAACCATCGGAACTAACAAGTCCGATCGAAAGTAAATTCGCCAGTTCCCGCCTAACCGAGTTGATCTGTTCATCAATCTTGCGAGTTATCTCACGGACATAAAATGGCCGACCGGGGTTGTTGAAGAACAAGCTCAGTAGCTTAACACGAGTTTTCGATCCAAATAGTTGTTCGACCATAAAACCTCTCTCAGCCACACATTCCGTCGCTAGGCAAAGTATACAAGATGCCCACAGGTATGAAAAGCTCTATTGCGGCCTATTTACAGCCGTTTGTGCCGCCTCAAACTCAAGTGAATCATCGAGCGGCTCAAGCTCAGTAACCTTCCAACGCCGCTTGAGCGCTGCAAGTATCAAAAAATCCGCCAATTTCGGATTCTTAGGTAAAACCGGACCATGTAAGTAGGTTCCAATGGCATTCCGATACCTGGCGCCTTCAAGCCGGCTTTCACTATTGTTCCCAAAGCCTTTCCTGACCTTACCCAGCGGCTGCTGGCCGGATTCAAGCTCGGTCTGGCCAGAGTGGTTCTCGAACCCAACGAGTCTGCCAAACTCGCTTTCTATCGTAACGTTGCCGATCATTCGTTTAGTACTACCGGTTGTTGCAGCCCTAAATACCGAGATTCCTGGTATATCCTGCCCCTCCAACGTAGTGAAACCCCGGCCAAACAGCTGGTATAACCCGCAGACAACCAAGGCGGGCGCATCATCATCAATCAGCGCATTCAGATGCTCGCCCCGTACTACTAGATCCGAACCAATCAAAAGTTGGCCAGAATCTTGACCACCGCCGCCAAAAATAATGTCAACCTCGTCCCAGTCGATTTTCCGCCCCAGCTCGACAGGTCTAACGAGGGCCTCGTAGCCACGCCATTCAATGCGCTTCTGAAGAGCAATGATGTTACCCAAATCGCCATAAATATTCATTTCGCCGGGATACAGATGGGCAATTACTAATCGTTTAGTCATGAACCCATCTCCGGAATGTGTACTAATTTTGACAACAGTTTACGAACTTCCAGCATTGCCGTATAGGTTGGCAGTATATACAGTGACTCCCCCCTAGGAGTAAACTCAATAGCCCGATTCAGCGCTGGGCCAAGCTCCGACACCATTTCAGATTTAATACCTGCGTAATGAAGCCTCAAACGCATGTCTGTCGCGCGCAAACCGCTCACAATAACATTTGGCTGTCCGCCGGCAAGCACCTCAATCGGCACATCCCAAAGCCAGCTGACATCGCGGCCATCGGCTGCCAGATCATTTATTGCGATTAGCACTCTTTGCTCTTTACTGCCAACAAGAAAAGTTTCTATAATTTGGCTAAACCCAACTGGATTCTTAATGAGCAGCAAATAAATCAGGCGGCCTTTGTAGTCAATCCGCTCAACTCGGCCAAACGCTGGCGAAGTCTTGGTCAAAGTGCTAACTGAATCGCTTAAACTAAATCCTAAGCCTTGGCTCAAGCTTAAGGCGGCCAGGGCGTTGTAAAGATTATAATTTCCCGGCAACGCCAAAGATACGCTATGACGTTTACCGTCGATTGCTACAGTGAAATTAGTACCAAGATGATCCGACTTATCAACGGCAGTGACAACAACGCTCGGACGCGGCCGGGAAAAATGTCCCCGATTACAACGATAATGACCAAGGTGTGCATAAAACTGTCGGCTAAACGTCAGCTGCTCACCACAAATCGGGCAGCGATCCGAATCAACTACTGTATTGCCGGCATTCGCCCGGCTCACGGGCAAGCCCTCTATCCCAAAGTAGTGTACCGCTGCCGGATCGTGCGCATACTTCGCCAAACTCACAACCAAAGGGTCATCGGCGTTGAGGTAAACATCGCACTCAGTTGCAGAAATACCACGTCCTATCATCGCTGCCGTTGTATCAAGTTCACCATATCGGTCAAGCTGGTCCCGAAACAGATTGAGTACCACAATAGCTCTCGGTTGCAATTCAGCCGCAACCTTTGGCAAACTTGCCTCATCAACCTCAAACAACGCCATGGTGTAGCCACGTAAATGGCCCGACCAAGTTGTAGCTGAAACAAAGGCCGAGGTGATTCCCCGCTTGAGGTTTGAACCAGTATTATTGGTCAAGACCTCCTCGCCGCCGCGCTCAAACATTGCGACAGCCATTTTGGTGGTTGTAGTCTTGCCATTTGTACCAGTAACCAAAACAATACCATGCGGTAATTTAGACCCATACTTAGCCGCCAAATGAGGATCGAGTCGGTCGGCCACCAACCCGGGAAGGGCCTGGCCACGACCGCGCCCAGTCAGTCGGCTGAGACCGGCGGCGGTCTTGCTGAAGGCAATTGTTAGACCAGCTTTCATACGTTCATTATAGCTGAGAACGTGCTAGAAAGCGTTTTGCAAGCTCATACGCCTGCCCGCCGCGTCCTTCCTCTGTATCTGCGTCGAGCCAAATGATATCAGGATTACGTTTAAACCAAGTTTGCTGACGTTTAACCAATTGCCTGGTGTGTAAGCAGATAAGATTGGCCGCTTCATCCAGACTAGTCTTACCCTGCAAATAATCTACTATTTCGATATAACCAGGGCTCTTAAGCGGCTCGATCTTGCTTCTATAGTGTTCCAACAGGCCGACGGTTTCGTCCACCAAGCCTTGTTGAATCATCATCCGCGTGCGCCGTTCAATTCTATTATTCAGCTCGGCCGATGGTACTCGTAATCCAAGCAGCAAGATATTACCCGGTAAGACTGTCAGTTGCTGCCGCGGTTGACCCAAGGTTTCCAGCGCCCGGATGACCCTGCGTGGATTTTTCAAATCAATACTGCTAGCTCGCTCCGGATCCTCGCTCTCAAGCCGCGCTACCAGATTGGCTAACGGCTCGCTCTCCAACCGTACTCGTTCCGCAGTTCGGGGTCCGGCTGGAAAACTATAGTTGTAAATAACACTGTATAGATACAATCCAGTACCGCCTACCAACATCGGTATCCTTCCACGACTCCAGATCTGCTCGCAAGCCTCCTCAGCCAGAGTTTTAAACAATGCTGCACTCATTGCCTCATCAGGATCAAGAATATCGAGCAAGTGATGTGGAATTTTTGATCTTTCAGCAACGGTTGGCTTAGCCGTGCCAATACTCATCTCTCGATAAACAGTCCGGGAATCGCAACAAACAACTTCACCGTTAAATCGCCGTGCAAGCTCAATGCCAAGCGCCGTCTTGCCTGAAGCTGTCGGTCCAACAAGAGCAATAAGTTTTTGGTTAGAGTCGCGCATCGGTGCTAGTGTTGCGGCCACCACAACAATTTTTGTATATCAACATAGTAATCACTGCTTATTGCAACACCCTCAAACTCGAGTCGCCGCGCCTGTTCAGCGCGACCTCCATGAAATCCCGAAGCCAAGCCGCCGCTCTTATTAACAACTCGGTGCCAAGGCAAATCCTCCGGCCCATAATGTGCGATACCACCGACAATTCGAGCGGCTCGTGCATTGCCGCACAACGCCGCAAGCTGGCCATACGTCATCACCCGCCCGGGCGGAATCTCCGCCACATACCCATATACCATTTCCCGAAACTTCGAATCCGAATCCACGCCTAGACCTCCTGCCTGAGACGCCAGACACCGTCGACCCAACCATTCACCCCCGGATGAAATAACGTACGCTGATCCCAACTCTGCTCATGCAAATCCCCCTCCCATTGATTTATTTTGATGTCCCTTATGGACACCCCGTCGCCGGTCTCGTAAGCACTGTCAGCATAAATTATAGAATTTTCAGCGAGCTCAAGCACCAATCCGATGTGATCCGCACCACGCTTGTTCGTCATACCAATCATATCCCCTGGCTTTATTTGGCTCGCACGCCTTATCTCATCCACTAACCGACGATCGAGCAACCGCCGAACTCCAGTTCGGTAAACCGAATCAGTACCCCAGATCCTTGAGGCGTCTTGCAACGGCATGAACACCGGCAACGGGTACTTACCCCGGCTTCTGGCCAACTCCGGACGCCGGCGATTGCGCTCCTCAATCTCCGGCCGATCAATAACGAGAAATTGGGCCAAACGCAAACCAGATTGCTGGAGCCATTGATCCAGCACATGGTAAACAAAGCCGGAGCAGTCAACGCCTAATCCCTGACTGGTCATGTAGTTCCTCACTTCAGCAGTACTGTTTGAAGGAACCTGGCCCAACTTCAAGTTGCGATTAACAATGTACTCAAGCTGCCCAGGAGTCGCCTTTCCCCGATACGGAGCATCAAGCCAAAATGGATCCTCAGCCGAATTAATCCAATATGGCGCCCAGACCTGCAGTTCACCTATTCGTAAGCGATATCGTTCTGCGATTGAACGTAGGTTTTTCATTTACATCAAACTTTTGAGTGAGCGCTCAGCGACTTCTTGTTTCAAGTTTGATGTAAATTTATCAACAGATATCTTTCCGGCAAACTCACTGTGCCCCTGGCGCAACCTTGGGCTAAACTCATCTGTTTTCAGCTCCTGCTCACCAATAACGATCGTGTAAGGCACTTTTGCCACGCCGGCTGCCCGAATCTTCTTACCCACACTCTCAACTGAGTTATCAATTGCCACCCGCAAACCGGCAGACTCCAATTTGCCTCGGACCTGGTTCGCATAATCTGACAATTCAGCTGAGTCATTGACCGGCGCCAGTCTCACCTGCTCCGGCGCCAGCCAAAGCGGGAATGCTCCCATGGTCGACTCAATCACGAGCACCATAAACCGCTCAATCGAGCCCATAATGGCGGCGTGAACCATCACGATCCGCTCGCGTCCGCCGGCCTCATTAATGCATGTCAGGTCAAAGCCTTCCGGCTGGCCAAAATCAATCTGAACCGTTCCGGCTTGAAACTCGCGGCCAATTGCATCGCGACCCATAAAATCAAGCTTCGGACCATAGAACGCTGATTCGCCGAGACCATCAATATAATCAACGCCCTTGGCTTCAACCACATTTTTGAGCTGCTGCTCAGCATGTGCCCACATCGCAGGAGTACCGAGGTATTTGTCCATTTGCTCAGGGTCGTGCCGACTCAGGCGTACCTGCAACTCAATCCCGAAAGTCTTATTAAATGTCGTAATGATATCCCAGATCTTACTAACCTCACTCTCGACCTGACCGGCCCTGGCAAACACATGGGCATCGTCTTGCGTAATGGCCCGCACCCGCGACAAACCCGAGAGCTCGCCGGTTTGCTCATCCCGGTATGCCATCGTCGTCTCACGGTAGCGAATGGGCAAATCACGATAACTACGGGGCTGGCTGGCATAAATCTGCGTGTGATGCGGACACTGCATCGGCTTCATTGCAAATTCATGACCTTCGCGAGTTTTAATTCTAAACAGCTGCTCGGAAAACTTTTTCCAATGCCCACTCTTTAAATAGAGATCCTTTTTCGTGATGTGAGGAACGGTCACCGCCTGGTAGCCACCACCAATGGTCTGGCGCAATTCCTGCACATATCTATCCAGCTCTTCACGAATTATCGTTCCGCGCGGCGTAAAGAGCGGCAAGCCCGCACCGACCAAATCCGAGAACACAAAAAGATCGAGCTCTTTCCCCAGTTTGCGATGATCACGCATTTCGGCTTCAGCCAGCATCTCTAAGTAGTTATCTAATTCCTTTTTCGTTGTAAATCCTACACCGTAAATTCGCTGCAACTGCGGATTCTTTTCATCCCCTCGCCAGTAGGCGCCGGATACGCGCATTAATTTGAAGGCACCAACCTCTCCTGTCGATGCCACATGCGGTCCGCGACACAAATCAGTAAAGGGTCCGTCGGTATAAATGCTAACTTCTTCGACTTGATTGCCTTCATTCAAGCCCAATTGCGAGCGATCGATATCTTTAGCTACAGTGGTTCCATACTTTTTTAGATCATTTAGTAGGTCAACCTTGTAGGTCTGGCCTTTGTCCGCGAAGAATTTGATCGCATCATCAAGCTTCATCGTTGAGTGCTCGAACTTATAGTTAGCCTTAACAATTTCGGCCATCTTACTTTCAATCTTCGCCAAGTCATCATTGCCAAGGCTATGCAGCAAATCCACGTCGTAATAAAAGCCGTTCTCTGCCACTGGGCCGATCCCAAACTTGGCGGTTGGGTAAAGTTCCTGAATCGCAGTCGCCATAATGTGCGCCAGCGAATGCCTCATGGCAAACAATTCCTGCTCATTTTGTTCAGATTGTTGTTGTAATTTACTCATCAAATCCTCTCTTCATTCAAAAAATAACGCGCTGTAGCGAAGCGCGTCTGGACCCATATTAGGGCGGTTCCACCAGACTTCCTGAATGGCTCAGGCTCTCATATTCGCCGATGTGCGCCACCGGCAGCGGAGCTCACGGGTTGGTGAATCCCGGTCACAACTCTCTTTAATTATGACGATACTATCACGATTATTATGCATGCTCAAGGCTAGGTGGGTCGGCCACCCACCTAGCCTTGTTCTGCTGCATCATCCTGAGCGCGAATGATGGCTTCGCGCTCACTGGCAGGCCTCGGCCGTGGCAACCCGCGTCTCACAGTCTCCATCAAGAGATCGTCTTCTTCACGCCTCTTCCGCGCATCACGGATCCCGTCAAGCGCAGCGTCTGAGTGCTTGTCAACGAGCTCTCGAGGAAACTCTTCGTAGTGAAGATACCTCGCCTCCCGGCGCCCATCTCCGGCGTCGGATGCTGATTCGGCCGCACCTGCGCGTTGTGCTTCGGCGGCTGCCTGAGCAGCCTGGTGCCTCGCCGCCCTTGCTTGCTCGTCTATTACTTCCAAAGCAAATAGCGCATTGGCAGTAGTCTCGGAATCGACCAACTTCTCCGACGTCTGATCCGCTCTCTCCGGAGAAGTCGGCGGGAGCATCTGCTCATTGTGCCGAGCAACCCTCGCTTGAATAGCGAGGGCACGCTGCTTCACGAGGTCAGCTGCTACCTCAAGTCGCTCTCTGTCCGGATTCGAATCCGGTCCCATCTCGCTCATATGCAACACCCACTTAAACGAAATCCTACATTCAGGATAGCAGATAAATAATTCCTGGTGGGTCCTAGAGGACTCGAACCTCTGACCTCTTCCACGTCAAGGAAGCGCTCTAACCAACTGAGCTAAGAACCCACGTTTCAAGGCCCAACTATACGCGCAAAGTCGCAAAGTCGCAATCGTCATGGCATAGTCCACCCGGAACCGCCCGCCCCTTTCACAGCCGCTCGAAATGCGCTATCATCACATGGTTTAGCCCCACCGAAAACACGGGCAATTAGCTCAGCTGGTTAGAGCGCACGGTTCACATCCGTGAGGTCACAGGTTCGAGTCCTGTATTGCCCACCAAAGTCATTATTTGAACCTTAAGCATTATTCCTGTACCCTTAAATTTGAAATGAGGATGCATGATGCCCGCCACTAAGTCCAAGCCCGACCACTTTCTCGCTGACGCCGTTAAAGCTAAGAAGCCGGTGGTCAGTTACAGCGACGGCTTTCGCTTCGGCTTTGGTTTCTTCGTCGCCGGCCTGCTTGTGAGTGTAATCTTAGGTGGCCTGTCGTGGGGAGCCTACGCTCTCATGCACTTGCATTAATATTGCTAGTTTTAGGAAAATCTGTTAACGTTCCACTGGTAATCACGGGGCTATAGCTCAGTTGGCCAGAGCGCCTGCATGGCATGCAGGAGGTCCAGGGTTCAAGTCCCTGTAGCTCCACCAAGGAATTATTGAGTTCAACAGCCACAACTCCAATCCGCTTGTGCTTGCTACGTAACCACTAAGCACGTTAGGCTTAAATCGAGCCGTTTGGTGGAAATACCAGCATAAGGGGTTTGGACGCATGCTGTCTCAGCAAATCGCCGACAAAATCCGGGCAAAAGTGAGTGCGTTGGTTAGCCAAGAGCTAAGAGTCACCGACGCCGATGGTGGACCTTTGGCCACGACTTCCGGCCTTAAGTCGGAGACGCTTACTATTACTCAGCTCCCTTGGGCGATACCATTTGCATACGGCGGTAATACAGTTGGCTATATCGTGCTAGCTGAAGAAATGCCCAACCACGACGAAATAGCACCACTCATCCGCTCGATCGCCGAGCTCGTCATGCACCAGTCGCTCGTGCTTGAACAAATCCCTCGCCAAGACGAACGTCTCGATAAATTCATTTATGATCTCCTAAACCAGCCGCAACCAGAGTGGGCCCTACTGACAGCCGAGGCCAGGCTGTTTGATATCGAACTTGATCGTCCCCGCATCGCCATTGTTATCCATATTGATGACCCAGCCCTCACTACTCGTTTTCGCGACCCGGCCGGCGATCGTGAAATCCGCCTCACCCGCTACAAACTGGGGATTACCCGGGCACTCGATTCGTTCTATACCTCAAGCCGCGAAAACGTCGTCAGCTACCTTGGGAGTACCTCATTTTGCATTCTTAAAGACCTTGTAACCGCCGATGACGGCGACCTCACGGCCGGACTGGAAAGCTTCAAAAAGAGTCTTGGCGCCATTTACACCATTCTCAAGAGTGAACTCAAGCTCCCTGCAACCGTCGGCGTCGGCAATTATCATCCCGGGCTCGCCGGCCTGCGCACCAGTTACCATGAAGCCACCTCTGCAATTGAGCTCGGCGCTCAAACCTGGGACGCCGACCGCGTCTATCACATCGACGACTTTGGCGTAGTAGCTCCCCTGCTCTCCGGTGTTGATGAATCCAACATCTACTTCTCACGCGAACTACTGGATCGCCTAGGTGAAAACCACGAGATCATTCAAACCCTTGAAGCCTTCTTTAACCTCGACATGTCGCTCACTCGCACGGCCGAAACCCTAAAGATCCATCGCAACACTCTGGTCTACCGACTCGACCGCATCACCGAAACCCTAGGCCTCGACCCCCGTGTATTTGAGGATGCTGTTCAGATCAAGTTAGCAATTCTTTACAGCCGCTTTGTGGAGCCTGATCATGCAACTTAATACTGCGCTGGCCCGCCAAATCGCCGATAAGGCCAACCAGGTACTGAAGCGCGACATTCTCATTGCAGATTTGTCCGGGCAACTCCTGGCCGGTGCAGCCGGCCGGCATGTCTTTGTGCCCGAAGCGTTAAGTGTTGCCCAAACCGGCCACTCGCTCACCAGCGAGTTCGAAGACCACGAAACCAAATGGTGGCCGTTCGTATACGAAGACCAAACCATTGCCGTACTGGGCCTGCCCATGACCGACGCCGGCCCCATCACCCAGGAGGCCGTCACCTTACTGCAGGGCCTGGCCGAGGTCATTATTTATCAGCACTTTCTGCTCGACAAAATCCAATCAGCGGAACGAGTGCGTGCCGACTTTATCAAACTCCTGCTCACTACTCAGTCAATCGACGCCGCCGATATTTATCGGCAAGCCGACATCTTGCAGCTCAACCTCCGCACCCCTCAAGCAGTTATGCTCGTTCGTTTAAATGGCATTGAGCACGAAAGCAAAGCCAACCATGGTGACCTCTCGCCTGAAGAACAACAGCTCAAACTCGACGCTACCACGGAATCAATCGCCGGCCGGCTGCGAGCAACGCTCAAGAACACGCCGGACAACCTTGCAGCGTACCTCGGAGAAGATCAATTTGTACTGATCAAGGGACTGACCACTGACACTCCCACCACACTCAACACCATCCGCTTCATGATGGAAAAAGCCGACCAGATCCATCAAGGTCTTCGCCAACCGGGCTTAAATTATCAAGTCACAATCGGGATCGGTCAGTACTACCCCGACCTCAGCGGTCTGCGTAAGAGTTATCAGGACGCCAAACTGGCGCTGGAGGTCGGATCTAAAGTCTGGGGGCAGGGCCGGGTCTACCATATCAAGCATGTCGGTATGTTTGTGACATTAGCTCCCACCAGCCAGGACCGGAAAGCTGAGTTGGCCCACCAAATTCTTTCACCACTCCTCCACGATGACCAACTTTTTAAAACCGTCCAGGTCTTCCTTGCTAATGGCCTGAACCTAACTACGGCTGCCGAAAAACTACACATTCATCGCAATACACTTATCTACCGTCTTGATAAAACCAAGAAACTCATCCAGCTTGATCCACGTCATTTTGATGACGCCCTGCAAATAAAACTCGGCCTCATGTTCTATCAAAATCCGGCTGTCCCACGCTAGTTCAAGCAGTTAGGGTTGGCTACAAAAAGTATTCAATTCTATCAGTTGTGTCGGTTTATATCACAAATCCAGAGGGTTTTTCGTTGTATTTTTTGTAACGGATTGCATTTGACTGAGACCCCCAAGAATACTAACCTAATACAGTCAACAGTGTGTGTAAGCAAAAGATCAATTCCGAGGACGACCGTCTCGAGGGTAACTAATTTCTGGTAGGGATGAAGTCAGATCAATTCAGTGACGAACTCGATTACTTCTACATGGAGCTGCCGCAGGCGGACTACATAGGCGACCTAACCGACATTCCGATCCAGGATGAACATTATGATGATAATGAACTTCCATGCATGCGGGGTCTGAGCGATGAGCAGGTCTCAAAATTAGCCGATGACTCGCGTAAAGATTGTGGTAATGCCCAGCTCACACATGATAGTGCGTCAGAGCAGGAGTTATTTGCAGACGACGGAGAATAATTTTTTTAACTTGCCTGCTCAGTATATATTCGGTATCTTCCGATATAGAGGGCGCAATTAGCTAAATTAAGTGAACCACCTCGGGCTAAAGCCCGAGGCTTCCTTGGGGCGGCATGCTGGGTTTAGCTTTCCATTGATTTTCGATATACCGTTTAATCGCCTGCTCGGTGTTGCGGCCCACACTCTCGGCGAAGTAACCATCCGCCCAGAAGCTATCTCCCCATAACCATTCTTCCAGTTCAGGATGCGTCTGGCGGATAGCCCGACTTGAGCCACCTTTGAATATTTGTACTACCTGTGACACCGAGATGCTGGGAGGTAGTTCAATAAGCATATGAATGTGGTCGGGCATCACTGCCAGCCGCTCAATCCACCAGTCGTTCATTTCTGCGCACTGAAAGAATAATCGCTTCAGGTCAGTGGCGACTTCGCCCCGCAGGATGCTCTTTTGCGGTACTTGGGTATCCAGACGATATGAAATTGCAGGCGATATAGCGTATGCGCACCGGAATAATATTTTTTACCTGACTTCACATACCCAGCATGCCAGACTGTCGGCGCCAGCGCCAAGGTTGACCGCCATCCGACTTAGCCTTGGTGCTACCGCCTTAAGCGGACCCATTCATCCCTGGCCTAAAGGCCCAGGGGTCTCTGGGAGGGTTACTAGAGCAATCCCATGGCCGAGTCAATTGAACAACTTAGAATATACAAGTCCGCCCGTAGCGCCGAGAATCAGATCTATGAGCTGGTCAAGCAATTCCCGGCCGATCAATTCTAGGGCCTAGCAAACGACCTGCGCCGCTCAAGTGCAGCCGTCTCGCACCATATGATGAGCGCTCACAGCCTATTTAGCTACCAGCTTAAGCTTAATGAACTGGTGGCCGCCAAAGAAGAGGCTGCTAGCACAGCAGCATCGTAGTAACAGTTACAACAATATTGTTTAATCGAAGTATCGTACCGACCCAAACGGGACCTTATCCGGCATGCGGTTAAGAGCCCTAGCCGCCAATGCGGGCGCGATCGTTAGCTCACCGAAGCGATCGTTAATGGCGTGCATCGCTGCCTCCAATTGTTCCGGACGAGAATCTTCAAAACCCTCAAATTGTAACTGCCCTGAGTCGATCTTAAGTAGGCCATAGGTCGTAATCATGAGGGAAGTCAAGACCTGGTTAGGCGGGCTTAATGCAAATAATTCAAGTGCTCGTTGGTACAGCTGGTCGCCACGCGCCACTGCTACCGTATAGAGCTTACAGCCACGCCATGAAGGCCATCCATACCGCCGGCTTGCATACATTGAGCCGCTGGTCGGAGACGTTGCTATTGGCCGCTCATAGCCAAACTGCAAACGGAGGCCCCGAGCCGCTAAACGATGTTTCCGCAGCCGTCTGGCGACCTTCAAACAAGCGCGCAGCAACAGGGCGTTGATCTCTTCTGGATCGGCAGTCCTGTGTTCAAGGATATAGTTGCGCCCTACAGTGCGAATACCGTATTGAGCCTCCGTCTCGTAGCCCCTAAGCTTCAGGTACCACTGACGGCCCATGATACTGCGAAATACCTGGCGCCTGAGCACCGGCTCCGGAGCATGCAAAAATTCCAGCGGACAAGTAATCCCAGCTTGGCGCAAGCGCCAAGCATTACGCTGTTTAATGTAGGGCAGGTCAGTCAGTGCCAATAAGCCATAAACCATCTCAAGATTGTCGCGCCCAATCGCGTAAAGCCCATCCGGCTTCATGAATCCTGCGGCAACCTTAGCCAACCAATGGTTCTGACCAATGCCAACATTCACTCGCATATAGTCACCGACCTCGTCACGGACTCGCTGCTTAATCTCGCAACCGATGTCCTCAAGACTGCGCCCGCGGAGCAAGTTGCGCATGCCACGAAAATCAATCACTCCCTCATCAACCGACTTCATATATGCCGTTGGAGAATAGCTCTCAAAGATTTCGCGCATCAAGTGGTTCACATAATGATACTTGGCCGGGTCACTCTCCACGATTACAAAGCCCGGAGCCTGTTCTCGGGCCTCTCGCAGCCTCGTCCCAATACCCACGCCGTACTGCCTGGCCTCATATGAAGTGGTAATACAGATCGCAAAATCATTCCGGCGATTGGTCACTCCTACCGGGCGCCCCCTGAGCAACGGATTCGCTTGCTGCTCGGCCGAGGCAAAGGCCGAATTGAGGTCAATATGCATCACCTCCGGTGGCTCGGAATTAATACTAAGGCCCATAGAACACCTCGGTTAACCGCCACTCCAGCGTCTCCGAGTCCAGCTCCAGCCGGAAAGCTATCTCGCCCGAGGCAAATCCAAATACATGCACATGCCTGGCACCGCGCCGTTCGGGATGATGAAGCCCCATAGTAGTGAGCCGAAACCTCCGGCCACGCCAACTAAGAGCATGTGGCACAACCCGAACCGAACCTCTGGGCCCAGGTGCGAACGAAGCTAGCACGCTCACAACATCATTGCACTCTTCTCGCATCTGGCAGCCCTCCTGCCATCGATGCTATTCCAAACAGAAACCGAACGCAAGCACGAGCAATTAGCGAACCGTAGCTTCTTCCAGCCACGCCTGAAAGTTATCGACAACCGAGTCCACTGCTTGCTCAATGTTATTAACTTTCGTATCGACTACCAAATCGAAGTTATGCTTATCAAAGGGATCAACGCCATAGCTACGGTGGTAGCGACGAATTTCGCTATCCAGCCGCCGCTGCAAGACATGAGCGTACTCAGCAGGATCAGAAGGTATGTGCTCGCTCATGAGCCTCGCCTCACCCATACCGCCAATAATTCGTTCAGCCGCTTCTCGTAGTTCGAGATCCAGGAAAACCTTAAAAGAAGCCGGCATCCAGTGCCAAGCTAGCCGGGAGTCAACTACTTGACGGTCATCTTTCTCGCCAATGTCTCTCAGACGTTGATCAACCCGCCTATCGAGTTCAGCGTTCTCCTCAGCAGTTAGATTGGTCTGCAAAATATCAAGACCCATTTCCTTGCCAATTGAGCGCAACAAATCGCCCGCAGAAAAATGCTCAAACCTCAGCCTAGCGGCAACCATCTTGGCAGTAGTTGACTTACCGCTCCCAGGACGTCCGGCAATCGTGATGATATGTTTCTTTACCACTTGTTTGAATACGTTAATTAATTATGGGCATATTAAAGACCTATTATAAATACCGAACGGCTACTCAGCAACAATCAAGGAACGAAACTGCCGCCATAGCACTTCAGGATCACTCCCTGCATTAAGCACTGCATCAGCATGCTCCGCAGCCTCGGCACCATAGTGCGCAAAGGCTTGAACCATCACTTGTTCAAAGTAATCTCGGTCAAAATTTGGCTCCCTCGCAAGCCGCCGTTCCAGTTGAGCAGAAAGCGGGATATCTAGATAGACTTTGAGTTCAAATAGATCCCTGAGTCGTTGTTCATAAAACAACAAAAAGCCTTCAACCAGAATGATTGAGGCAGGTTGGGCAATACGCGCGCCAAGCTGACGACCCTCCGGCTTTGAATAGTTGGGAACCCGCGCCGGCTGCCCGTCTTTAAGGGCAATAAGCGCCTCGTAAAGTCCACCAAAGTTAATATTCTCTGGTAGTTCCCAATTACTCCACGGCCCAACCCGCGGAAATTCGCTTGCATCCTTAAAAAACTTATCAAGCTTAATGACTTCCACGCCATGGGGATGTTCAGCCAGCAGCCGCCTTGCAAGAGTGCTTTTCCCAGACCCACTGGGTCCAGCCAACCCGACCAAACGCACATTCATGAAGGAACCCAACGCTGAAGCAACTTACCCGACTGATAAAAACTCTCCACGCTCCCGGGCTGCCACCAGCCGATCAACTCAGGCTGCCGAATCCACTCCGGCCGGTGAAACGGCACCCGGCCAGGAGAAAGCGTTAGACTCAGCGGATGCACCGGAGGCTTTGCGTCCTGATCACGAATTTGAATGAGCCGGGACCCCGCAAACTCACGACCAAATCTAATCACGCAACGCCGTAGCGCGATGTCCTGCAAATGCGTACGGCTACCCTCCTGCTTTGAATAGTCCAACCCGCTCGTAAGATTGCTGCGCTCGTTGTCGTAAACGTCCGAGGCAGTGGCAACAAATTCCTCAAGAAGCGCCGGCCGCAATGCGAGATAGGCAAAATAAGCATCCTCATACAGCATCACCACACCGTCAAAGCCAAGAACGCTCTCGCCCCTTGCCCACGCTATCCGCCACCGGCCTCGACCAAACTGCTGATCATATTCCGAAAACCGCTCGTCACGATGCCGGCCAAAGTACCCGAGTTGTGTTTCAATAGTCTGCCACCGCATGCCCTCAAGCCTAGCAGCCATGTCGCAAAATCATAGCACCATAGCTTGTGTAGTTGCAGGCCACCTTTCCCCAATTACAAACCAGTTTTCCACTGGGCAAATCTATAGTCATATGACAATATATAGTCATGAAATGCCCGTACTGCCGACAACCAACGACCGAGGTCTATAATTCCCGCACCACCCGCTTTGGCACCCAGGTGTGGCGACGACGGCGCTGCCAAAGCTGCCACGAATCGTTCACAACCTATGAAGCGCCCGACCTCGGCTTCCTCAAAGTAATCAAGAAGTCCGGCCGGCGCGAACGCTATAGTCGGGCCAAGCTCTACTCAGGCATCTACGGCGCGTTCCTCTCCATTCCCCACAAAGAAACCACGGTCGACGCTGTCACCGACACAATTGAAGCTAGGTTGCTCGACACCAAGAAGCGCACCATTCGCACGCAAGAAATTGCCGACATTGTGTTGTCAACATTAAAACACTTCAACACCGCGGCCTTCGTCCGCTTTCTCGCCTATCACGCTGACCTTGCCTCCGACGCTCAGCTCGCCCGCGAACTCAAAAAATATTGATGCCAGTTAGATGTCAGTTAGATTAGTTGACATTAAGTAGAATAATGTTATTATTATATAGTTAGCGTCAAACTGTAACGAACCTAGAAAACGATATAAGGCAGGTGAAGCATAGTGACTGCCGCTACCGGCATCCTTGAAACAAGGTACCTGGGCGCAGGTCAGACCATTGGCCCCTTTACCTTGATTGAGGCACTCGCGGTCACAGGGCTTTCGCAGGTCTGGAAGGCCGCCGAAACTCAGCTCCTCCTCACAACTCCGGCCGAGCAGCTACAGCCGGAGGATCTTAGAGTCTGCAAGCTCCCGCTCGGAACCGACCTTGAACGGCGAGGTCTCGCGGCCGAAATGATCATCCGTGAGGCCGAGCTCCTCGAGCGACTCAAACGCCCACACGGCCGAAGGACTCCGCAAGTAGTAGAACTCCTCGGGCGCGAAAGCCGCACGCCGATTATGGTCGCGACGTACCTACCAGGCCGCGACCTTATGGACATCATCACCGAGGACGGTCCGCTGCCGTGGGCCAACGCCCTCGACATAGCGCAGCAACTGGCCAGCATTGTCAGCTTTGCTGAGTTCCAGCGCATAATCCATCACGACGTCCGCCCAAAGAATATGCGGGTTGATGCCAACAATTATACCTCGCTCCTGGACTGGGGTATCGCAACTAGCCCCTACCTGGGGGCGTGGAGTGGCACTGGGCTCACCTTTGGCTCATCACTTTACGCCGCGCCTGAACGAATACGGGGCAACCCGGGCACCCCCGCGTCGGATGTCTGGTCCGTCGGTGCCACGCTCTTCTGCATGCTTACAGGATACAGCCCTTGCCGCCATACCGGGAAGGATCCTGACCAGATTTTCGCGGAGCGGCAAAAATCCGACGAGACTTTGCCGCTCGAGGCGGACGTACCGGACGAGGTTGCCAAGATCGTGGACTTTGCTCTGGCCAAGGAGCCCCACGATCGCCCAAGTGCGTTCCAGCTCGGCTGCCTCATGCGGACGTTTCTCGAACTCGACCGCCGTGATTACTCGACGTCCTAACCGAGAAACGGCATCGTACCCAGGTGACGGTTTGACGTTGAACGAAGGGAGCCGCCCTCACCGGCGGCCCCTTCTTCAACAGCAATCATATAAGCAGCCGATGCTGCTATTTTTTGTCCCGGCGATCCTTGTCGCCTTCGTTCTCCTCACTCACTACTGCCGGCTCATCCTCTTTAGCGCCTTCAGGCAGCTCGGCTGACTCATCAATCGCCTCATCGAGCTCAGCGATCTCTTCATCACTACGCGGCGGTTCAACCTTGGCCACGAGCACGTCGGTATCATCCGCCACTAATTTCACCCCAGCAGGCACAGCCAGATCGGCCAGTGTGATCGTCTTGTCAAAATCGTCCAGGATCGAGATATCTACCTCAATTGCTTCCGGCAAATCAGCCGGCAGACATTCCACCTCGACCATTTCAACATTCTTTAGCAAGGTACCCTCATCTTGATACACAGCCGTCGACTCGCCGACAAATCTCAGCGGGATTTCGGTGCGCAAAACTTCATCCATACGTACGGCGTAGAAATCAACGTGGAGCAGCTGGCCCCGCAATGGTCCCAGCTGAACATCGTGGATCAACACGTTGCGTGTCCGTCCGTCCCCCACTTTCAATGCCACGATCTTGTTGCCGCCGGCATGGGCATATACCCGCTCAAGCAACCTGGCCTCAACCTCGAGGGGCTCAGATTTTACCCCGCGCCCGTAAATGACAGCCGGAACCATACCCTGCGTGCGCAGGGCTTTAGTTTTATGCCCCAGCGTTGTGCGCTTGGACGCGAGCAGTTCAATTTTTTCCATTACTTCCCCTTCTTCACGAAATGCTTTGACTTCGAAATCCAACGATGGAACTCCGCGATTTCACCGGCCGAAATCGCCCCTTTGGCTGCAAACTTTGCCTCCTCGCTTTGCCTGAGATCACTCTTGCGCTTGCCGCCGGTCTTGCCGTTAACACTCACCGTTGCCAATACCGGCAATGAACAATTGTGGCAAGACAATTGCACAAAGCAGTACAAGTCTATTTCTCCCAAGAAACGAATGTCGTCGAAATGGTAGTTTGTCTCGCACGACGGGCACTTATAGAACTCCTGCAGATTACGGATGAGCTCTTGAAGGTACTTTGGGTGCATGTTGGGGGCCTCCCCTTACAAGCCCATCTTAGCACCCGCAGGGTACCTGCAACAAACATATGAGGTTCTAGGACGCCGCTTTGCCCCGCCTAACCCAATCGCGCCACAGCAAAGCCGTAATTGCGCAGGCCATGAGCACAACCACCGCAATCAGGGCCAAAAGCTTATCAAACGAACCCACTCTAAGCGCTACCACCCCAAACAATGCCGACACTGCATACAACAAAAGCACCGCCTGGCGCTGGGTCATGCCGGCGTCCAACAGCAAGTGATGAAAATGCCGACGGTCGGCCCGAAACGGCGAGGTTCCCCTAGCCAAGCGCCTGGTCGCCACCCACAACGCGTCGACAATCGGAAATCCCAGCACCAACACAGTGGTAGCAAGTTTAGCCCCAGAATAGATTGCCAGCATCGCCAGGCACAGACCCAAAAAATAGGCGCCTGAGTCTCCCATAAAAATTCGGGCCGGATAAAAATTGTAGGGCAAAAATCCCAATGCCGCTCCGGCCAAAATGATTGCCAGTAGCGCTACCTCAGGTTGGTTGACGTGCGGCCCCACGGCCACACCAAACATCACCAGTGCCGCGATCGCGGACACACCTGACGCCAAGCCATCAAGGCCGTCCAAGAAATTAATCGTGTTGGCCAACCCCACCATCCATAGCAGACTCAACGCGTTGGCAACCGGAGTAATGTGAAAGTGAACCGTTGCAACTTCAAAACTGGTCCGCCCCCAACTTAAATCAATGATCCCTCCAAACGGGTTCGTCAGCGTTGTAATACCAATTCCGCCCGCCAGCGCCACGCCTGCTGCAACAAACTGGCCGACTAGCTTAACGCCCGGTGACAGTCCTCGGATGTCATCAATGACACCTATCACGACCAAAATCGCGCATCCCGCAATCAGCGCGTCGAGCTGTCGACTACCCGGCAAAAACACCGCCACCCCAGCCAAAAAGCCTACAAAAATCGCCACTCCGCCAAGATAGGCAATGGGACGCTTATGAATCTTACGCCCCTCAGCATCCGGCTGGTCGACAATACCGTTTGCCAGAGCCATGCGCCTCACGGCCGGTGTTAAGGCCGCCGTCACCCCGGCCGCCACCGCAAACGCCAGCACATAGCTCATTTCTTGGTGGCTTTCTCAGTTACATAGAAACCAACGTATTTGCCAAACATCAACCTGGTCTGTGCATTGATCGCAGCAAAAGCCGAAAAAGCAATGCTGGTGACCGGCAGCAAAAACCATTGCAGCATCATGGGGATATACCTCCATCCCCGATAGCGCGCCGGCTTGGGCGGCAGCGATACGAGACTGACGAACATTGTAATAACAATCGTTATCGAAGCCAAAGTTAAAATCCGTGAGGTAATAATCGGCAAATTGTGCGCCAACGCCTGGTAGGAAAATTGCCGGTTCAAATACAACGGCAGCCAGGCCACAAACGTAAGCAAAAGCGGGGCCGTGGCCCACGAAAAGTGACCTTCAAACAGTCGACCGATCTGAGGCAACTTCTCCGACCACGGAATCCGGCGATTGGCGATGGAGTTACGTACCACGTACTGGAAGTCACCGATCCCCCACGCCCACCGCCTCAGTTGGTAAAACTGGGCTTTAAATGTCTTGAGATACGTGGCCGCCAGTACCGCATCCTGGTACACCGGTGTGTAGACCGGCACGACTTCATGGTCGCCGTCAAACGTAAAATAGGTGCGCCAAAACTGAAAGCCGTCTTCCACAATTGAGGTAACGCTCCAATAATCGGTCGCAATTAGTGCTGCCAAGCTCTGAGCGTGCGCCGCGAAATTGCGCAACCGATGTGGCCGCATCGTCTCCATCAACAGCCAAAAGGTATTACCGGTGGCAATAACGCGCATTGGCGCCGGTGCATCCCAAATGTTGTTGTAAAACATCGGAATCGGCTGAAAACTCTTATGCACACGGTTTGGATCGGTGGCATAAAGATAGGTTAAGTAACTGAAGTAGTTTTTGCTTGCGCGATTGTCGGCGTCAAACGTTGTTATCACAATGCGTTCGGGATCAATCTTGCGCCGCCGTACCTCGGCTGTCAGCTCCCTGGCCGCATAACTAATGTTTGCCCCTTTCACGCGGCCCTCACCCGGTCGGCCGTCAGGGTGTTTAATCGCCATTGCCATCGCGAATTCGTCGCCGTAGCGGGCAACCAGCGTTTCGGCGTTAGCTTCGGTTTGCTCACCTCCGCGCGCTTCATAGGCGACCACCAGAATTATCTGCTTCAGATTAAAATCTGACTCAACTAACGATCGCACCGAGGGTTCAAGAATATCGATCGACTCGTTTACTGTTGCAAAAATTACAGCGTTATATATATCATCCGGGTTCATGATTACGCGCTCATGCTGGCGCAAGACCGCTAGACGCTCACGTTCGTCAAGGAGAACCGCGTATCGCCTCCGAGCCTTGGTCCACCCAGTCCACCAGCGTTTAAGTACCTCCGGATGCTTTGCTACCAGCTCTTCAAGTTCTTGCTCATTCTGAGCCTGTGCGCCGGCGATATCGTGAAGCTCTTCAAGTCGACCGTTCCAATCAACCGTTTGCGCCACATGTAAACGCCCATATCCCCGGATCAAATTAACCGCCAGCCTAAATGACTTAATCATCCAATACAGATCAAACGCGATAATAAAGTATGCCACCCACACGGGCTCAACCAAACTCAAGACCACGGGCAAGACCAAAACTGCCCACGTAGTAGCGCCGGGAACTATCTCAAGAAAACGAATAAACCAACGCTCGTCAATAAACCGCGGCGGCACGCGTTCCGCTACAGCCACACCACTCATTTAATTGCCCCGAACGCCATAGAGATAATAAAGCTAAAGAACGCCACCACATTTGAGCCCGCCAGCAAGAAAAAACTACTTAACCGGCTGCGACCGAAACTGTGATATGCAATAAAGCCATTCAGCAATGTCAAAACAATCGCGAGCAGTGCAATCTCAAACGGAAAGTACCACGGCCCTAGATTTTCGAATCCGCCTCCGAGATTCGTGTAATGCGTCGGAACCTCGACACCGTTTGGACGCACCCGAAACGCCAACGCCATAATATCGAGACCATTTACAATCAGGGCTACCACGAGAAGGGTCACTGACAAGCGATCATGAAAAAACCGCGCCTGGCGGGTAGTCGTCAGTATATCCCCGATTTTGCGCCTAGCCGCCGTCGCGGCTTGGAGACCTTTCATGCCTGGGATTATACCACCCCGCCCTAAATGTAAGCGAGACCAGATGGCAAATACTCATGGATAATCAATTTATTCATTCAAATATCAGCCAACCATCACCATCTATTTGGATGATTTACACAATATCGTTGACTTTATTACAACGACATTCAATAGAACTCAACGCGGCATGTAACTACTCCACATAAATAAATAGGTAGCATAAGCACTCAGCCCCACTGACAGCAACCACAGTCCAGCCTCCAACTTAGTAATATGGTTGGGCAGGTATTCAACCATGAGAACCAAAAACCAAGGTAGCAAAATCATGGCATAGCGGTATGAGTACTGCCAGCCGCCCGGGTTCCCGTGAATCCATAGTACAAATGTCAGGACAACAATACTCGCCCATGCCAATATTACGCGGAGCTTGTCGCCCGTTGGTTTGCGAAACAGCAGCAACAAAAATGGACTTGCAAGTAATATCGAGCCACCCCACCCTGTAGGCACGAGATATGGCCAGCCATGAGCCCTCTGCCATCCATCCCACAGCATTTGCCTAGCATTGCCGCCTATCGCATATAGCGAAAAAATTCCATGCTGATACCACGGCTCACGCAGCACCCCTGGTATATGCGCATAACCAAAATCCGCCACTGAGCCAAAACGCGCCTCATTATATATGAGTGTGGCAATACCCAACACCACCGGCACTGCGCAAAACTTCAGGACCATCGGCCAAACGCGCACCACAAACGCTCGCCACGACCCTAAGCTGCTCCAATATGGCCGCAATAAAAACGCCAGCAGCACCGGTGCCGTCAACAGCACTTCGGTCCGGTTCCCAAATGCCACCGCGAGCGCGACACCGGCCAAAAACGGTCGCGGCCGTACCACGCTCCAATATAACGCCGCGAGCTCCCCCGCCACCGCTAACCCAAGCGCCAATTGCCAGGCTCCGGCAAACAACAAATTCGTCATAAACCACGTCCCAACTACCAGCCAAAGCGCCAACATTACCCGCTTGGAAATACTCAATTCATGACGCACAAACGTATAAGCATAGGCCAGGCCCACGCTGCCCGCGGCCAACATCGCCACGAAAAAGTTCACCGGATACGTCGTTAGCAATCCAGCAGCCACCAGCGCCGACAACGGCAGTACCGACAGCACCGCCCCGAGCGGAAACACCGAATAATATAACCCGCGACCCGCGGGTACCAGTTCATTCAACCACGACGGCGCATAGTTCGTACCAAGCTGTCCATGCAAAAACGCAGTCGCGATGACAAACGTATAATTTAACAATTGATAATACTGCTGCTGGGCCAGCAACCAAAAACCCAACCCGGTTACGGCCGTGAGGAGCAGTCCAATCCAGACATTTCTGCTCTTAAGTTTGCTCGCATGCAACATACCCGAAGCATATCAAATTTCAACATGTCTGCGATGGGAAAAACTGCATAAGCGTTGTACAGAAAACCACACATGTCATTATTTTTATCTTTATTTTGAATCACAATTCTGGTAAAAGTCATGATTAATGTGAGCTTGTGGACTGCTAGCTTTGAAAGGTCGTGTTCGCACGACGGCTGTCTAGAGAGCGCGGGCCACAACGGAACCCGCCACAGCCAAAATGGAAGGGGCAGCAATGTCTCAGGACCGTAACCGGCAGGACGGGCGTCAGCCCCGTCAGCCTGGGGATCAGCTCACGTTGGGTCAAACCGGTCAGTCGAGCTTCTACTCGCCCGAGGCCATCCGCAAGCGCCCGGTCTTCCCGTGGCAGCCGGCCCAGAGCCAGGAGGTTATCGCGCATCTCGATGACTTCGCTGTCCGGCTCTTCCGCGGCGAGCTAGATCACCCGTACGAGGAGCGGACGCGCCCGGGAGGCGTGCTTGTGCTCTTCATCCCGACCTGCTTCCAGGGGCCGCACCACACGCTCGCCCTGAGCAAGATGGCCTACTACATGGCGGAGACACCGGTGAACCCCGGTATCGCCAGCGTATTCAGCCAGGCGGCCGACAACGCTGCCGAGACCGACATCGAGTCCTGGATGACAGACACGGTCCGGGCCATCGAGTATGGCAGCCTCTTCTGCGTCTACCAACGCATCCAGGGCGTGCCGGCAAGCCGTCTCGCCACCACCGCACGCGCGATCCGGCGCAACATCAAGTCGGTGCGCCCGGTGCTCGAGGCGAAGGACAGCACCAGGCGCCTCGCCATCTGCGAGATCTGTGCCACCGCACTGCAGCTGATCAGCGCCGACTACGACGGCGTTCCGCCGCGCCTTCTGAGCATCATCCGTCTGCTCGGCGAGGAGTTCACCATGCCGGATGCCGCTCAGCAACTCACCCGCGGCCTCATGGGCGAGAGCGAGTGGGCACTGAAGTCCGCCCAGGCAGGCGCCACCTTCCAGCGCGGATCCGAACTCGAGCGGAGCGCCAATGCAGCCAACACCGGTGCCGGTATGCACCCGGCCACCATTCGCGCCGGCCAGCCCGCCCACGCCTGACCACTGGCAGGCACGGGCAACACGATCACGCCGCAGTAGTGCGGCCTAACAGCACAACTCCGGACCATCTGGTCCGGGGAGCCGTGCGATCGGGGGCCAGTTCCCCCGGCCGCACGGCCAACCCGTAATCATATTCCTAAATATTGCCAATGCCAGGGCTCAGGGCGCATGCCAAACTCGTTACCCTCTTTCCAGCTCTCGAAAAATCCGTACTCTGCCGCGTGCACCTGCAGCCATGCATACTCGGCCGTATCCCGAAACCCATCGAGGTCGTCCGCCGCAGGCTGGCCGTCTACATTCACAACATCAATCGCCGTCTTACTCGCACTCGTGTGCTGCGAATACGCCGGCGGCGACGCATGCCGAACCGTCCGCGCAATATCGCCCTCATATGCGCTATTACACCAACTGATAAAGGTAACTATCTGGCTCGCCGGTGATCGATAACCCGACGAAACCAACAGTTTGCGCCCTGAATGTGCCGCCTCAAACGCGCGATTCATTCGCTCAAATGCCATATATATCGGCCGCGGCATCAACTTTTCGCTAATGATATGGGCTTCACCATTGCGCCACACCCTCTGGCCCGTCACCCTTACCAAATCATTCGGCACCGCTTCCACGCCCAAATATGGTATTGTCACGCCGTAATCCTTAGGATCAAGCGTCAATATCCGCTCTACCACCTCACGCTGTCTTGGATTGAGCGCCCCTTCTAGCTCCCCGAGCGTCAGCGCCGGTGTCAGCCGCCCCTGTTCCTTTAGCCGGTCAAACACCGCCGCAAAGCTATCCAGTACCACCTTCGGTGCGAGTCTTCTAATATCCATACCAGTATTATAAATTCAATGACGATACTGCCGCGCGCAAATCTGCAAGCTTAAGCTCAACCCGAAAATCGCGAATAAAACTACTACCACGCCGTTCAATGTCGTTGGTCCAGACGCGCCTCGGCATGCCCTTATAGACGCGGCGAACCGCCGGCCCCAGAAAGTGGCCTGGATCGGCGCGTACATCTTCATGTTTCAAGCGCCGAGCCTTAATTACCTCCGCGGTGTCAGTCAGCTCCACGGCACTTGCCTCGAAATACACTCCTACACCCTGTCCTTCCGGAACAGTTGAATCATAGATTACGAGAAAAACCTCGCCGTTATCTTTCACATTGCGCGAATGCCGGCCTTCCTTATCCGAAAACCAATACCAGTTAAGCTCGTCGTCAAACACTGCCTGCACAGGCGAATTCCAAGGCCGTGCATCAGGAGTTACCGAGGCCACCGTTATGTACTGAATGCGCCGGATGATATCGGCCGCGCGCCAGGTATAAATTTGGGTTGATCGTTTCATCAGAGACAAACCTACACCAAGTCGATAAATTTCAAAAATTGTTGTGCAAAAAATGCACAACTACTAGAATAAGCGCTATGACAAATACCCGTACTGCCATTCGCAGCTACTTCACGCGCCTCGGTCTCACCGCCGAAATCGCTGATCTCTATCTGACACTCCATACGAACGGCCCACAGACCATATCTGAACTGTCTCGCAATGCCGGCGTCGAGCGTACTCGCATCTATCGCCTGCTTAAACAACTGCGAGCTGTTGGTCTCATCGAAGTCGCATCACAATACAAGCGCAGCATCATTAGCGCTGCACCGGCGTCCAACCTGCAAATCCTCGTAGGCCAAAAACAAGATTCCGCAAAGCGTCTCGAAACCGAACTGCCCGCCGTCCAGCAATTGTTAACGGCGGGCGCCGCCAGCTCCCCCACTACCCCCATTCAGTACTATCAAGGCGCACAGGGTTTGCGCCAAATGCTCTGGAACGAGCTCTGCGCCAACACTGAAATCATGGCCTACTCGTACCAAATATTTGACGAGGGCATGGGCCGCCCGTTCATGACCAAGTGGGTCGTTGAGTTCGAGCAGCGCAACCTGCATAAGAAAATCCTGTTTAACGACGCCTATGTTAAAAGCTGGCACGACCGCCCCGGCAATCGAATCAAAGGTATGGAGTACCACTACATCAACCCACACATCCTCACTGTCCAGCACACCTGCAACATCTATGACGAGGTCACCTGCTACCTCAGCTGGAGAGACGGCGAAATTTTCGGCGTTGAGATTTACAACCGCGACATCGCAAACGTCCAGCGTCAGTTGCTCAGGCAAATCTGGCCGCTCTCACAACCGGAAACCAGATTTTAAAATAAGTCCTTGGTGCTCCATCGTCAGGGATGTTAGAACCAGAGTCATGGAGCTGGGGCTAGAGTATCCCCTTCCCAACTATTCCGCACAGAGTCAGATTTAGTTTTTTATTGATTCTTGAGGAGCTTAATTTGGTAGGCATGGTAAGTAAAACCAGACCGACCGCTCTTTGAGCCAACATGTTTCATCTCGTAGTCGTATTGCCTTGCCAGTCCGGGCAGCAGTTCTTGGTTTGCAAAGTCCGACCAGGAGATGTAGGCTGCGCCACCAGGAACGAGATACTCTCTCAATTCTTTAAAGAACGTCTTTACTACCCGATTACCTTCATCCCAGAAACAAATCGCAGTTTTATCAGGGGCCGGATGGTCAGTATACGGTGGGTTGATGGTAATGGTATTGAACTTTGAGCCCATCCTTGGAAATAAATCCGTCTCTATGAAGTGAACGTTCGCAACGCCCAACTGCTTAGCATTGAGTTGTGCGTTTTTAATCGCAGCCGGGTTTAAATCTGTCCCGATAACGTGACCCGCCCCATGTAACGCCGCGTAAAGCGCAACAATACCGTTGCCGGTGCACAAATCCAACACCGAATCCCCTGTTTTAATTTCGATGCTTTCGCAAAGCATCTCGCTATCTGCTCCACCCGGGTAAACATGCGGCAATACCGTAAAACGTACACCCGCTAGTTCGTTTTCGAACGAAGCATCAAGCTGCCTGTAATCATCTATTTTCCGGGCTTGAAGCTGAAGCGAGGTTTCACTCATAACTGCTAAAACGATGAATCAAAAAAATTCTGCCCTGTTTCAAGCGCAACAAGATAATTCTCGACCGGAGGGAAAAGCGGACTAGGCAAATCGTCGAGAGCAAACCACTGCCAATCCGTTGTCTCTTCGGGCGCGTTATTTTAGTGGGTTCACCCGAAACCCAGTCAGCCACAAAGCTAATATCGACATAGTGTTTCGGCTTCAATTGGGTAAAATTCATAACACCCAAAAATCTCACATTGCCCACAACAAGCGCATCTCCAGCTTCTTCTGTCAGCTCCCTCAGAGCGCCAGCTTCAAATGATTCTCCGAGCTCAAGATGACCACCACCGCTGCCCCAATAGTCTTTTCCAAGACCATGCATGCCCTTGCGCTTATGGAGCATTACATATGATTTGCCATTCTCTTTTTTAAAAACGATAATGCCGACGCCGGCCTTTGGGTACGTTTTATCCATTGCGTTAATATAACAGAAAAGAGCCCCATCGGCTCTTTTGTAATACTTATGCTTATTGGTGCTCCATCGTCAGAGATGTTAGAACCAGAATTGTGGAGCTGGGACTGGAGTACTCGTTGCCCAACTATACTACCGCACAGAGACAAATTTAGTTTATTGTTTGGTCACTGTTTAGCCTATAACCCAAAAAAAAATTACTTAATGTGCTTCATTATTTCTTGCGCCAAAGCTCGCATTACATCATCAGATAATACTACTGAGTGATGCGTGTCATAATGATGTCCAAATTCGGGGTCAGTGAACTCATCCCCCATAAAGTTAACCGGTCTGCTATAGCGTGGAGCCACACTCCAATGGACATGAGGTATGGCAGGACTAGACTGAAAGGCGTTGTTCATTAAGCATGTCCAGTTAAATAACTCGGGCTGGAACGCTTCTATAATTGCCGACTCAAGCTTCTTCACAACACTTGAAAAGTCTAGCCATTCAGTATTCGAAAGCTCACTTAAGTTGCTCTTATGCTGTTTGAGATTTATGAAGCACTGACCTAGGTAGCCTTGGCTCGGTTCTAAGACCACATCCCATTGCTGCGTTTCCAGAATACTTCGATGACTTCCAAAGAGGAATTTGCAGGTCTTGCATCCGTCCATAATACTGCAATTTTACCAAAAAAGACCCGAGATAGCTCTTTCATAATACTTATGCTTACTGGTGCGGGTAGCGGGAATCGAACCCACCACTCAACCTTGGGAAGGTCGCATATTACCGATGTACTATACCCGCACGTTTAAATAAATCCTGGAGCCGATGAGCGGGCTCGAACCGCTGACCTTTGCTTTACGAAAGCACTGCTCTACCAACTGAGCTACATCGGCGCGACGGACCGGCCTGGAGCCAGATTAGCAAAAATACAAAAAAACACCAATAGCCAGCCCGCAAGCGGCTATCAGTGCCCTTAGAACAAAACCGCGAGGTCCTACCTCGCGCTAGCTCTTAGCTGATTCCTTTATATTTGGGGAACCTCTGCTCATAGCGGTCGGCCAGAAATTCATACTTCTGCTCCAGCGCCCGCCTGGCTTCGTCCGGACTCATGTAGAACACGTCATACAAGTCCTGTTGCTGTGCTTGGATGTTAGAGCTTTTTATTTTCCGGATCCTGGAACGCCCCACTGTTGTTGCCCTCATTAATTATCTTGGACTCACAGTATGCCTGTACCCATGCATGCAGGCATTGGCACAGTTTCCAAAACCGACCCAGCTGAGTCTCAAGTTATTTTGGCGAGACAGCTAAAGCCGCTTGCTTAATAGCTCAAATATGAGGTAAAGATATACCCGGTAAGTCCGTGGTACTCAACTTCCTGCCAATCGGCGTTGCCGCCCGAAAGCAATTGCACCACCGTGTCACCGTTGAGACTGACGAGAATCTGACTCGACGTCGAGGGCTGGGCGCGCAGGTGCACGAAAGCATTGGTCGTAGCAGTCGGCGCCGAGCTGGCGCTCGGGCTGGGGGTCGGAGTTGGGCTAGGAGTCGCACTTGGCGTAACCCGCGGCGTTGGCTGGTGTGACGGGCTGGCCATACCTGCGATCGGCTGCGAATCGGTATCATTACTCAAGCTGCCGCGCTGACCCACTGCAAGCGTTACTTCGGCCAGTCCCGCCGCCATTATCGCCAGGATAAGCGCCCCCACCAAGCTCGCAGCCCACCGGCTCATGGTTATTCCCTACCCGTAAAAGTGGCCATACAACCACACAATGGTACCCGCCACCACCACGATGATAACGAGGCCAAGCACAAATTGCAGCACAACCTTCCAGCCACCCCGCTTGGGCGAGGCAGCCGACTTAGCCGCTCGCCGTTTTGGTTGAGTGGCGGCCAACTGTTGCTCGGTTGGCGCCTCATAGTTAGCCGCCGACGGGCGCGGTCCCGCCGGGCGCGGACCCACTGGGCGGGCCCCAACCGGCCTACCCACCGGCCTCGGCTGAGTTGTTGCTGCCCCGGCCTGGCCTGTCGGCCTTGTACCCGCCGGCGCGGCCGTCCGGCCAAAACTGTCCATACGCCTCGGCCCCATATCGTTCACCCTTCGAGCCGGCTTTTGCTGATCCACGCTGATCCACCCAGGTTATTTACCCAAAATCATAACACAAAACGCTAGGCTTGCTTACAAGTCGCTGGTGGGTAGCACCCGAACATGGCCAAAAATCTCACCCACTGCGAGACTATTTAACCATATTTTATCAACCCACCTAGCGGTATTCAGGATTTGCAAAGTCAAAATGCGAGCCGGCGTCCCATTTGCTCCGCTGGTTGCCATAGGCCGGCACACCACCGGCCGCTTTGAGCATTTTCGCCAGATGCATCAGGTTCCATGTCATGAACGTCGTATTGCGATTCGTAAAATCATTCGCAAAGCCCACCTTGCCACCGTGCCCATCGTCGTCACCATAACTCGGCCCCGGACCGGCCTCACCAATCCAGCCGGCATCGGCTTGAGGCGGAATCGTATAGCCCAAGTGTTGCAGACTATACAACACATTCATCGCACAATGCTTAATTCCATCCTCATTTCCGGTAATCAAACACCCACCAACTTTCCCATAGTAGGCATACTGGCCGGCCTCATCGAGCAGGCTCGAACACGCGTACAGTCGCTCAATCACCTTTTTCATCTGCGAGCTATTGTCACCCAGCCAAATCGGGCCGGCCAGCACCAAAACATCAGCTGCCATCACCTGCTTGTACAGCTCCGGCCACTCGTCTCGCTCCCAGCCGTGCTCGCGCATATCCGGGTAAATGCCTGTCGCAATATCCGGATGATCAATCGTCCGGATCACTTCCACGGTAACACCGTGCTTGCGCATAATCGCCGCACTCACCTCAATCAGCCGCTCGGTATGGCTCTGAGCCGGCGACTTTGTCAGCGTCCCATTAAAATATAGTGCCTTCATACCGCTAAAATCATATGTTTCTGCCACCACCACGTTCCTTTTATAGGAGAACCATATCACGAAGAAGGCCCCTAAAGAGGCACCGTGTCACTAAAGATGCAATAAACGTGCATTCAGAAATTGTTCGAGTCCCGCTCCCCCGGCCGGCTGGGGCGGTGAGACCGGCGCCAAACCGCCGAACCCAGAACCAGCATGATCCCAATCACAACAACGGAACCCGCAATAACCGCTCCTTTGTGAGCGCTGTACGCCGCAGTCAGCGAATTGCGGCTTGTGCGCGGCTGGCCCGATCCGTTCTGTCCATTGCCGGAACTGCTGCCCGCGGGACCATAGCCGCCGGTGCTATCGCTGCCCACACCCGCACCAGTGCCGGCGGCGGAGCTCGCACTAGGCATTGGCGTGGCCGCGCTAGATGTAGTCGAGCTTGACGCAGTAGCGGACGCCCCGGCACCGCTCGCCGATCCACTCGTACCAACCGAAGATGAACGTATAGTCGGAACCGAAGTTGACGCAGACCCACTATGCACGGGGGCTGGCGTTGGGGTATTCGCGCCCGCGTAACTCCACGCGCGCACGTAGTCTACCTGAACGTTCGCCGGCGCTACCGTAGAGCTGCCGCTTGAGGTTGTGTTTTGTAAAACCAAATACATTGGTGCGCTGGTAATTCCCGACGCAATCGTGCCAACCTTTACGCCGTCGTAATAATACGTCACGATTCCCGGCTCCCAATCCGCGCCAAATGTGTGCCACCCAGAGTAATTGCCGCTCGCACAGCCGCCCGGGCCGCCGGACGGATCATGAAAATGCCAGCACGCCTGGCCCCCCAACCCCTCCAAAACATCCATCTCCCCGTCAGTCGGCCAATTTTGACCGTCGGTCCACCAGGCCGGCCAGTTGGCCACACTGCCGTTGCCCGGCAAATACATCCGGGCCTCGACGAATCCGTAGGTGAAGCTAAACAAGCCGTCCGAACGGACCAGCGAGCCGGTATACGGCTCATTGTGCCCGGCGCAGCTCGACGACTGATGGACGAGGTTAAGGTTGAGCACCCCACCACTCTCCGAAACGTTCGACGAGCTGTAGCACGCATCTTCGCTCGTATTCACCGGCCCGGTTGTACCAGTTCCAAACCAGCCAGGGATCCACTTGGTAGTATCAAGGCTGCTTCCGTTGAATTCATCGTCAAACACCAAGTTCCAGTTGCCCGCCGGCCCAATCGGCTGTACCGCAGCCAAGCTGTGCAGCACCACCAACCACCCAGTAGCCACGGATACTACAACGAGCGACACAAGGGCTGCACCGGTAAACTCCCGGCGTTTCCATATTCTCGCGGGCCTCTTGCGGCGTTTAACCATAACCGTATTATAACCGAGGTCACTGGGTAAAGTTCAACAACTTCGGTTACACGTTAAAGATTGTTGTAATTTAATCAACAATCCTTAACAGGCCAACAGATACGTCCCTAGCGCCGGTCGTGCCATTCCTTGACAGTCCGCGGCAACTCCACGCCCACCGAAAACAAAAAGATCACCGTCGTCCCCTTACCCATAAACGCAAACTGCTTGCTAATATCAGCCTTCAGCGCATCTTCGCCTCCAACCGCCAGCTTGCCCAGATACTGCCCAAAGCTGCCGTGCTCGCGTGCGATCTCCTGCATTTTGGCCGCATTACCCACCACCGCCCGGATCTTGAGCAAATTACGGATCACTGCCGGGTCCGCCATTAACGCATCAATCTTTTGCTCGTCGTAATCGGTCACGGTAGCAATATCAAACCCATCAAACGCCTGGCGAATGCCCGGCCATTTCTTCTCCAATGTCGCCCAATTCAGCCCGGCCGCAAAGACGACCTTGCTCATGCGCTCAAAGTATTCATTGTCATCTTTCGGCTTTTCAACCGGATGATTATGCCACTCAGAAGGCTTCGGCATCTCGCACCTCCTTCTTATTTGCAGCCATCATAGCACGGGCGCTCACAAGTAAAGCGGCCTTGATTACTCAAGGCCGCCGGGCTTGGCGGCTCCACAAGGCCCGCCTTGCCCACATCGTCGTCGTGACTACGTAGTAGTAGGCACTTGTACCTCTGCACCCACGTAGCCGGTTTCGTCACAGCTCGATACCGAGAATCTTATGAGTTGCCCCCAGAGTCAGGATGTGTCCCAACGCTTCGCCTCGTCCTCAAGCACCCTAAGCAAATCAGCGACCACCACCTCAAGGCCCTCCTGTTGCTCTGCATCGCGCATTGCTTCGTCCAAACCGTCCCAGTACCCCTCAAAGTTGCCTCCGTCTCGGCGGACGAGTGCCATTTGTACCATGAGACCAATCTGCGTTCGTGCAGAATCACCGCCGGATCTCTGACTCTCAAGAACCACTTGCTCACCTAGCAGCTGGTAGCGCGTAAGAAGCTCAGTTACTCCGGCTCCAGAAAGCATGGCATCGACCACCTGACGGCGCAGCTCGGCCAGTTCTTTGGTCTCCGCATAACCAAGCGCCTCAGGAAGCCTATCGATCTCAGGCTTTGGTTCCATCTCAACACTCCAATCAAGGCGCGATGCCTCTGAAGATCCTAGGTCTGGAGAAGGTTCAGACTCCATGGCCTAATAATACGTTATCCGTACAACGGCGCCAGTCGACTCCATCAACGGTTGGCAATCTCTCAAAAAATGCCTCGTAAAGGCTATAAATAGATCCTTGACGGGAGCTAGCGAACGATTTTCGAATTATTTTGACTTAATGAAAGTCAAATCGTACCCCCTGAATCTAAAAACCTAGCCAACTAGAAAACGAGCGGGCGCATACTGTTTCTTGTAAGAGAAAACAAACATGCAACCACTCGCTCTCGAATCACATCATATCGTGGATTTATTTGTCGTCATAGACGACGCCGTAGCAGAACCGACCCGGCCGCAGGGTGGCCGGCCAAAACTTGTTCGTGATTCAGAAATCATTACCCTTTTAATCTGGAATTGTATATCGGATACGCGTCAGCGTACCCTTAAATCCATCTTTCATTGGGCCTTGTTGTACCACCGTCGTGACGTGCCCAGGCTCGGTACATATGGGGCTTTTGTGGCCCATTGCCACCGTCTTTTGCCTCAACTTCTCGAGCTTTTGGGGCAGATGCTGGTTCCAGCCGAGATCCAGCTAGTAGATTCAACCAGGCTGCCGGTGTGCCGTAACCACCGGGCCGACAGTTACAAAGTGGCAGCCGGTCTGGCGGGCTGGGGTAAAAACTGGCAGGGCTTTTGGTTTGGATTTAAGTTGCACGCGGCGGTGGACGTGGAAGGGTGGCTTTCGGCCGTGACCTTTACTCCAGCTGACGTCTACGACGGTCATGTGACGCCCGGGCTGGTACGGCCCGAAACTAAAATTGTAGTGGGCGACAGCCATTACGGCGACAAAATCGCCCGGGAAAAGCTTTGGCGCGAGCATGGTGTAGTGGTTGTAGCACCGGTTCATTACCGGCAAGTTTCTCGAATTATGGCTTCGTGGCAACAAAAACTTCTTGCTGCACGAGTCAAAGTCGAATGCACATTTGACTACTTAAAAGAACATCTGAACTTAGTTAGTTCATTCCCGCGGAGCAAAAACGGCTATCTGCTCCATTACGTCAGGATTTTGCTGGGCTACCAGATGGGACGGGGTTTTTAGATTCAGGGGTACCAAGTTGACATCGATTAGAAATGTGACTACAATGTAATCACTATGAAGGCATCGATTGTCACAATTGGTAATTCCAAAGGAATTCGAATACCTAAGCCACTACTGGAAGAGAGCGGACTTAAAGATAAAGTCGAAATCACCGCAGTTAAAGGCGAGATAAAAATCGTACCCCTCAAGGAACCAGTCGATCTTAGTTCAGCATTACTCGCCGAAGCAGCTTTAGGTGATTGGAACAAGCCAGAAGAGAATGACGCGTGGGCGAATTTGCGGTAAACGAAGTCGTTTTAGTAATGTTCTCCTTCTCGAATCTCAAGGGACAAAAACTCAGACCCGCTCTTGTCGTTGCAAAAGCAGAATTTGGCGACTTGATTCTTTGCCAAATAACTTCGAAACCGTACTCAAGCAAAATCGCCATAGAATTGAACGCGAACGATTTCGGCGATGGCCAATTGCCAATTACAAGTTATATCAGACCAGACAAACTATTCACTGCAGACCGAACCATTATTGCCAGCAAGGCAGGAACGGTTTCGGACGACAAATCAGCGAGGGTCACAGAAGCAATCCTCAATCTCTTTGCCTAGAACGATTTTCGAACTATTTTGGCTTAAAGTAGACCAAACTGACGCCAGTCGCTTATTTCGTAGAATCTAAAGTCGTCACTAAGCCAGATGCCAGACTAAGCAAAGGCTGATCTGACGTCATAACCTGCCATTTCTTTAGTTTAGCCAAGCCTACCAAAGCACAATCAAACGGATCAGAGTGATCAATCTCTACGCTCATCATGCTTGTAAGTTCATCCGCAAAGGGCCTATAGGCCTCTACCCCAAAACGATCCAAAAATTCGCTTACCGGAGCATTAATCTCTAATTTTCGAATACGACGCTTAAGTTCAATTTCGAAAAGGGTCAACAAGCTGACAACTAATTCTTCATCTGCCGAGGCTAGGGTTTGCCTTGATTTTGGACCAAGGCGAGAATCCCCTACCATCCACCAAATCAACACATTGGCGTCAATTAGAATCAATTAAACCTAGCTCTCACCTAACAACGCTTTGGCGACTAACTCATCCGTAGCTTTGCTAAATGCATCATTAGCAACTGATACTTTATCGCTCCAAGCTCCAAAAGCATGAGCGCGATCAATTCTCTTCTCGGGCACTTTTGTTATCTTGTACTGCGCCTTCCCACGTGCACCAAAAACGACCTGCTCACCCTGATCGACTTTATTGAGCAGTTTAGACATATGTGTCTTCGTCTCGTGGATTGACAGAACTTTCATATTTCTTAGTCTAATAGGCTAAGAATCCGCAGTCAATCGTTGTCACGCCCGCGCATCTCATAAAACACTCAGGGCTTCACAGAAGTGAACAATTTTCGAACTGTTTTGGCTTAATTAAAGCAAAAGCGGCCTTGATAACTCAAGGCCGCTGGGGCTATCAGCTCCACCAGACTGACTCACCCAATCTTCCAGTACAGCCCGAGCACTGACTGCTCACGCCTCTAATTGAGATCGGCGCGCAGCGTGTAATGAAAGACTACTCGATGCGTTCCCTCTCCGGCAGGCTCGATCGTGGGTGGATCGAAGTGCATGTGCTTCAAGATCTTAGCGTCCCCATCTATGAAGCCTTGGCCACCAGTCCCACTCGCGTCGGGCTATCGGCGGGCTCGTAGAGGGGCTTGAGATCTCCCATGCCAGCAAACTCGTCCACGATAAAGATAAAAGTGATCGACGTGGGAGTCTCCTCGATGGAGGCGCTCAAAATGTTCATTGCCACTCCTGGTCCACTGAAAGACGCATCACCTGATACGCCCTTAAAATTATAACATAAATTTTAGTATAAGTCCAATGGCGGGAACTAGCGAACGATTTTCGAACTGTTTTGGCTTGAGAAAAGCCATATTCGCACAAATTCCCAAATAAGCCCTGACGGGGGCTACGCTCGTGCTTTAATTATGGCCCCCCAGATGGTATAAAGCTATAGTCCTCGCAACTTCAACAACCAGGAGGTACCGTGCGAAGGCCTGGCCTAGCAGTGGCAACCGCACTTCTTGCAGCCTCGCTGCTCGCCGTCGGCTGTAGTAGTCCCAGCAGTTCAACAGCAGACGCTCACAGCACCAGCAATACGAACTCAACGAGCACTGGCATAACGGTCAACAACGGGCCGACAGTCTCAACCATGAAGCCGGGTAAGCGGTTTACGGCCGTACCCGACTTCAGCGACTTTCAGGGTTGCGGGCGGCCATGCTGGCTGCCACTTTACGCTCAGCCGTGGGAGACGCCGCCGGCCGTAACCCACGGCTGGCCCTGTGAGTACTATGACCCGACGAGCTCAGACAACGGGCCGTACTGCCTGCACCCGCCAGCAAACCGGTCCAGGAACCAGATGGGCGACTCATCAGACCCCAACTCTGGCGACCGCGTGCTAGTGCTCTGCCAGACTACGACCCTGCCCAACGGGAGGCCAGCGCAAACGATTCGCAACGAAGCCGGCCAAGAGTCCGATGTCTGGGACAAGATAGCAGTGCCTACGACTTTTATCGCGCCACTGAATCCGCCTATGGCGCTCATGCAAGTACCGGGCACCGAAGGTTACTTCTACGAAGCCTACGCGCCGGATATCTGGCTATTGAACAGCAGCATGAACACAAGCACCGGTCGGGCAAGTCTGCGGGTGCATAACATCCCCTGCAGCCAAGATGGTAGCTGAATGACTCCGTCTAGCAGAACGTCTTAACAATACGCCACGCACACTGGCGCTACCCCTGATGAATAAGGCAACAGACCTCCGTTCATCGGGGGCTGTTGTTTGTTCTACTTCGAGTAAACATTCATAAACCATACCGGGTGCCAAGGTTACCTTACAGCTTAACAACAGCTTTTTTATATGTCTCGTTCGGTCGGCGATTTACGAAAAATAGCTTTACCAAGCTATAAATAAGTACTTGGCGGGCTCGACCGGATTCGAACCGGCGATCTCCTCCGTGACAGGGAGGCGTGTTAGGCCTCTACACTACGAGCCCAAATAACCGTCAAATCGTAGCAGGTTTGAGGCTACGAAGCAACAACCTAGCGCGGAGGTAACGTTTGGAAGCCGAAGCGAGCGTGGTAGACATAGCGTAAGAGAATTAGCACCAAGCGCACGACCGTGAGCGAAGCTTCCGAGCGTTACCGCAGCGCTCATCTAGTGATACCGGCTCTTCAGGTTCTCTCTCCCCCACTTGAGCGCCTTGGCCATCCAAATCAGCTCCTCGTACGAAGTCTCGATGTACTTCCGATACGCCGGGTCCGTTAGGTTGCCGTCAGCATCAAACAACTGCTCAATTTGCGGAAAATGCATATCAGTAAAGGTCGCCGCCAGCCCCAGCTCGCGCGTTGTCAGCGTCAGCGCCTCGATCGCCCGCACCCCTCCCCAGCGCTGGCTAGAGCACCCGGCAAATGCCACCGGTTTGTGAATGTAGTATTCAAGCTCCGAGTCGAGCATGCGCTTGAGCGAGCCCGGAAAGCTGTGGTTGTACTCCGGCGTCACAATGAAGAACGCTTCCGAGCGCTTCACAATCTCGCCGTACCGCGGATCTTTACCCTCGGGATCATTGCCGTCACCCGGAAAGTTGAAATCCACCGGGTCCACAAACGTGATCTCCACTCCCGGCTGTTCCCGTCCGATCTCTGCTACTAACTTCGCAGCGTGAATCGACACCCGCTGGACCCGGGTTGTTCCGGCCAGTACGGCGATCTTAAGAGGCTGCATATTCCCTCCGTTATTGCTTAATGAAGACGTGAACCTTGGCCCTCTTGATCTGCCCTTGCATATAAGTGTTGAAGTCAGTCGTCTTCACCAGGATTTCCTGCGCATGAATTGAGCCGTCGGGGTTTTTGGCTATCACTTTGTAAACCGCATACCCGCCCGATACTTTCACCACGTCTGACACCTGCCCCGGCTGCAGTGCATTCACTGCCGTCCACACATCACTCGGCACCTGGCTCTTGGTGAAGTTGCCCATGTCGCCGCCGTTTGCCGCATCAGTCGCTTGCGACTCCTTTTTTGCCAGTGTGGCAAAATCCGACCCACCCTTAATCTCGCTCAAAATGCTTTGCGCCTTAGCCTTGGCCGCTGCTGCCGCCGGTCCATTCGTGACCGCGTTTTGCACATCTTGTTGCAACAGTTGCTCCCGGATTACTTTCTTGAGGTCATTCAGATTCCAGCCATAAACCTGATTAAGCATCTTGAGCAGTGTCGCCTGACCACCATACCGCTCATAAAACTGGCTCAACAGATTGTTAACGTCCTTGTCGCTCAGCTTCACGTGCTCCTGCCCAGCGAGTTGTGCCACCAGCGCCTGCAGCTCCAACGTATTGAGCGACTGCTTCTTCATCGATGCCACCAGTTTTTTGCCACTCGCCGAGTTAAAGTTTACCGCCGCCTGGTTGTTGAGCTTGGAATTATACTGATACGCCCGCTCGTTCAGATTGAGCTGGAACAAATAATCGCTGTAACGTACCCAATGCCCGTTTACCGTCTCCACCGGATATGGCACCACCTCTGCGGCTGCGTTAACGGCTGGATTATCACTCTGGTAGGCGTAAATCATGACCCCAAACAGCACCACGAGTATTACTGCCAGACCCACCACTATACCTGCTACGATCATGGCTGGACGCTTCCAGCCGCGGTGCGCCTTGGACTCACTCGATGATTCAGTTGTCTCGCTTGGCATAAACTCCTTTATGGCCGCAGGCAGCTCACCGCCGGGCTCCGGCTTCACATGTGATTACAATGCTAACGTATGTATCTCGCGCTGTCGACCCAGGCTGTCCGACGATTTGCACCTTGCGGTCCGCTTGGTAGTTGGGTTTATAGTAGCCACATTGACAACTCCCTCAACCCGAGAGGCAGGCTCCAGTGTGGGTCCTACTATGGCGATGGTTCCGACTGCTCGTACCAGTCCTGGGCGCGCAGTTCGCGATCCAGGCCGGCATCGAGTACCTCTGGCTCGACCGCACCTGGCACATGGGACGAATGTGGTTCAACCTCGCGCTCGTGTCGTTCGTCATGATGCTGATAGTGATCTGGGTTAGTCGCATCAAGCGCGGATGGGTCTACATCCTGACGTTCATTATCCTCTTCTACGTCCTGCAAATTCAGCGGCAACTCCTCGAACCGATCATTACCAACGCGGCGATCCGCTGGCCCATCAACCAGCAACTGGCCTACTGCGGCGTAGTGATGGTAATGGCGCTCATCATCGCGACCCGCGTCGAGAGCCTATACCAGGACACCGAGGAAGTAATCTTCGGCTAGGACCCGCTCCGCGGTGCCGGAGACTATCAAGAGGGAGTGCCAATCACAAGCCGGTCGCGCGAATGCGGCCGGCTCCCTCTTTGCTATAATCGCTGTTAGCGTGCCCCGGTAGCTCAGCGGATAGAGCGTCTCCGTCCTAAGGAGAGCGTCGGGGGTTCGATTCCCTCCCGGGGCACCAATGAAGCTTCTTCAGAACTACCGTCTAATAAAATAGGCTTAAGAGAAGCATTCCCATTGCCCGCACCGGCCGCCACCAGTTGGCGGCTTTTGGTTCGCATCACCGTAATCGTCTTAAACGGCTCCATGAGTACTGCTTCAGTAACGCCGCTTGGCACGTCCACCAGTACCCGCTCAAACAGGGCCTGGTTCATGCGCCGCCTTAGCATATCCGGAGCTAGCCGGTAGAAGCGGTCACAATCCTTCAACAGATCGAGGGCCACTTGCAGTAAGCCTTCAACATCGGAAAACTGCTTCCGGGCACCTGCTAGTAGCCCTTCCGCTTGCTCTGACTCATGGTTAATACGCGACTGCTCTTCGGCTAACACATCTAGCTCAAGAGCGCCTGCATAATACGCCTGGAGCAATTTGGAGCGCTCCAGTTTGAGTTTACGCAACTTCTCGGCCTGGATACGTTCGTCACGCTCATTTACTTCCTGGCGGCTTGTGAGCTGAACACGGATCTGTTCCTTTATCGCGCTAGCCTCGTCTTCGCTCAGCTTTAGCGTCCGGTAGTGCTCAACCAAGCTTTGTTCCGCATCTTCGGCCGCCACATATGGCAAGTCACACTCATGGCGATGCGGTCTAGCTGCGCAGAAGTAGTACAGGTACGTTTCCTTCTTTGCACTCGCTATACACATTCGTGACCCACACCGACCGCAATACAGAGTGCTTTTCAGATAGTGATTATGTCTGCGCTGCTTCTCGCCAGCCGACCGCGATTGCAATACCTGCTGCACTCGATTGAACAGCTCTTTCGGTACCAGCGGTTCATGCCGACCTTCGTACTCAACACCGCGATAGGTAATGACTCCGCAATAGTAGGCATTGTGCAGCAACTTTGCCAACACCTGGTGCCGTAGCACACGTCCATCAGTGCGCTTGCTACTGCGAGGTAATAGTCCTCGCGCGGTCATAATCTCGGCTAACTGTATTAATGAGTACTCGCCAGTGGCATACATCTCAAAGGCCAACTTCACCAATGGCGCCCTATGAGGGTCCACCACTACTGTGCGCACATCATGACCATCCACGGTAGCACTGGTATTAATATAGCCAACTGGCGCCAAAGTGAGTGTGCCACCGCTCTTGGCCTTTTGTGTCATGCCCTTTATCACTTCGGTGGCCAAGTTCCCGGAGTAGAATTCGGCTATGGTCGCCATTATCCCATGGAGCAATCTTCCTGAGGGAGTGGCATCGATGTTCTCGGTCGCCGAAACTAACTGCGCCCCTGCTGCTCGAATGGCTAGGTTGATCGAAAAATCGTCATCCCGGTTCCGGGCCAGTCGATCCACCTTGTGAACCAGAACGTAGTCGATATCCTTATCTGCTTTGAGTTTGGCCAACATATCTTTGAGCCGTGGCCGGTCTGCAGATCGCGCCGATTCGCCACGGTCAATGTATTCGGCCACCACCTCTGCACCAAGGCTATCAGCCTTGCGTCGGCAAGCCTCGCGTTGGGCCGGAATTGAATAGCCTTCCGGATCTTGATCTTTTTGAGCTTGTTCGAGCGTCGAAACGCGTAAGTAAATAACAGCTTTCTTCATAGGCATGTCCTCCCGATTAATGGATCAGGAGAGGATACCAGATCTGAAGCCGATGGAAAGAGGCGTTCTACAGATATAGCCTATAATGGAACCATGAATTCTATCGATATTAGAATCTGGCCATCAGTGAGCCGTTACCCCAAGGGAGGTTGGGAACACGCCTATACACTGCCAGATGGCGGCAAAGGAGGTGGCGGTCATAGGAACGTAACTTTAGATCAGGCCAAATCACTTATCTCGACTACGCTCGCAGAAATGGGCTACGCGGACTATCAGCTCAACTTTATCGTTGGCGACATGGTATTTACGCCTCTAGGCGAGCACGATGATTCAGACTCTGCTTAACACCTCCATTACATGCTCAATCAGCTCAACCTGGAAGATACGCCGATGGTGAATTGGCAGGCGCTGGACGAGCTGGTCGATTACTGCCTTGCGGCTGTCATCTGGAACAAGAAATAGTACCTTCGGAAATACCCCGGTCTGATGCTGTTCGCGGCCTCTAGCCCAATACTTTGTGTAAGCATCAAGCTTTTGCCTCAGTTGTGGCCTGCGCTCGGTGCCCAAGTCCATCTCGATAAACCAGTAATAGGCATATTGACCAATATGCGTCTTCACATTAGCGTCCGGCCGCAGGAGCTGGCGCCCATAGACACCAACGTCCCGCCGAGGCTCAACTTGAAACGATTTAACGGTTAGCTTGTCTTCGCGCTCCAGCTCCTTTAGCCCCACGTATAACTCGGTAACGGCCAAAGCGTGACCGATATACTGCTCACCTGGGAGTTTCGGCGTCCTCACGGGTGATGTCCCACGACTCAGCAAGGCAATTGCCGGACGTGCCAGGGTAAGCACCATGCTAGCTGACCCGGCTCGTACACCCCCAACTTGTCGTGGTAAGCGAGTGATTATCCGTTGATCTGCCAATCGTTTAAGGATTCGAGCTGCCACACGTGTGTTACCAAGAGGGGTACCATCATATACATGAACTCGTTGTATCTGTCGGCTTGTAGCAAATCGTACTCGTAGTAGCGTCTTCAAAACTGCCAAATCACGTTCACTGAGCTCATATGCGTGCCTGTCTACGTAGGCGGTTATAGTACAGGATGTCATATACATTCCTGTATATAAGTCACACGCGTACCTTTGCGTCCGGCACGTCCCCCAAGCGATTCAGCTTGTCTTGTGGACCACACGATTTGAATAGCGGTGCGAGCACTAATTCTTACTGCATTTATCTTCATATTCTGGGTCCTCCGCTTACTGAACTGGAGAGGATACCAGATGTGGGCACAAAAAATACAAAATCGCCGCCGGTAAACACTAAATAATGGCTGTACGTACAGGCATTAGGTTCATCCGAGAACAATTAATTAGATAATGGTACATTTTGAAGAAATCACCGGTGAGGCTATAATGACATTACGCAATGAAAGTGCTTATGGTACATCATAAGCAGAGTAAGTTACGACAGAAGGGAAATAGAACGAACATTATGTCTAGTTCTGACTAGTATTACCCGAAGGTAAAGGGGCTGCGAACGCAGCCCCTTTAAATTGCTCACGGAATTTTATTGCTTTAGGCTATGGTATAGGAAAAGAGAGACAACGGATGATGATGCCAGACTGGGAAGACGTGCTCAAGTTCTTTCGAGATGTTTTCACTACCGCGATAGTCGAAAAAATTCTTGGTGTGGCAATTGGTGCGCTTATTGGAGCAGCCCTAGGTGGAGCAACAGAACGTGGAATTGCCCCAGAAATCGGCGGCGCCATAGGTGCGATAGTAGGCTTCGTAACCGCCATGCTTGTCGTTCGTTCAAGAATAAAGAACGCAAAAAAGCCACCACAGATCACACTCTATCAACATATTATTCACAGCTATGATAGTGAGCACAAACTCCGACGTGTGCGTGAGAAAAGACGCGTTAAAAACATGACCTCCGACAACATGGAATCGGTACGCGTAGGAATTGGACCAGTCGGCCCAGATCTTCCTATTTACGTATCTACCGACACGCAGAAAATAGATGCAGCAAGGCAAGCTAAGCGCCCATATGGCGTGATCATGGCGATTGATAGCGGCACTATTAACTATCGCGAGCAAGACCGGGATCCCATGACGCACGATATCCTGTTCGATTTTAACTTCGACTACCCATTACCAGGTCACAAGCGCCAAGAGGAGCATTTCATTTTCGAAACAACTTACTACGGAGAGTCGCATTACTACAAGCGAAATTATGTAAGCATACGACCACGAACAACTAGAAAAAAGGCGAGATTTACACTTGAGTTCACGGCTGATTCTCGCCCTCGTGGAGGGGTAGTCTACCCAACCAAATGGCCGTCAGGCCATGACGCGGAGGCCAATGGAGATCGTATTGCTCACAAAAAGAAGATGGTGGATAGTGATAACCGATTGCACTATCGTTGGCCAGGCTGGCTTCTTGGAAGCCCAAATAAGAAGATAACGTACGGTTTGTCTTGGGATCCTCCAACATCTCGGTCAACCTAAGATTGCACTAGAAAACTTTGTAAGAGGCGGCGGCACGTTTGTTCTGGAGCCGAATGCTCACTTGATAGCCGTGTTTGTTAAACAGATACATCAATTGCTCGCCATTAATGAGTGTTAACGGCTTGTCTTTGGCAAAGTCTCGGGCTTCGGGACCGTAGTAGCTGGTCGTCACCAAGATTCCCTTAACCGCACCCTCATTGAGCACCGTACCGTATAAATCGCGCACTGCGCTAACTGGAACGAGGTTATTGTAGCGCTTAGCCTGAATAACGAACTTGCCACCACGTATTGGGTCTGGGTCGTAGGCAATAGCGTCGACGCCTTCGTCGCGCGACGCTTGCGTTACTTCGACTTTAGCCCCGTCATTTCCAAACTCGCGCTGGAACAAATCGCGCACTAAGATCTCAAACTGTTGCCAGTCCATACTGGCTAGGTTCTGCGAGTCATCCACCGAGTCAAGCACCGCACTGGCCTCAATAATCCGCTTATCACTGGTGTTCATCTGAAGGATAGGCTTAACCGGAGCCAAGTTCACCAGGTTGCCAGCCGATACTCCTTTGAGGTGCCGGAAACAGTCTCTCGGACTAATGTGATCAAGTTGGAGCTCTTCAAACTCACGCCTATTAACCTGCAAGCTCAGTACACAATTTCGGAATGCCTTTCCGGTCTGCGGGTCGAATCCTGAAACGTAGCCATTGAAACCGACCGTCACGACCGCGTTGGCGTAATCGGCACTAAACACTTCATGTAATGTCCGTAAGGCTATTTGATATAAGGTCGAATTATAGAACTCCTCGAATTCGCGCTGCTTCATCTCTTTCGCAACAGAGGCATCCTTGCTCGGGGAGTAAGCGTACTCAGTCACCCGTGGTACCCGATCGGTATTGGGTAGCTCCACCTCCACAAGCATGAGCTTACTTTGCGGCTCGTACTGCACTTGAGGAGCCAGACTTAGTGAAGACGGGTATTTTGACAGCACCAAGACGCGCTGGATGTACTTCAGGACTGCCGCAGGCGTCTTGCTCTCATAAGCGGCTTTCATCCTGTCGACTTTCTTGTTGTGCTCAACTTGCTCAGCGAGGTAAAGCTCCTTGTCTTTCTCGTAGGCCCTCTGAGCTTGGTCAAAGGCTTTCTTTGCTTCTTCTTCTGCAATCTGGTGCTTTGCTTTCATGCCAGGCACCAATCCCGAGAGCTTGGAAAAATGTGGCGCAAATTCGTCCCATTGAGGCGGCTTCTTGAACGATTCCTTATCGTACAATTCATCCCAATTGAGCTTATTCTCGTGCAATAGCGCTGTGGCCAACAACTGCTGAAAGGCCGAGATGTCAGCTTGAGCATGCGTCGACATATTCTGGGATTTTGCTCGACTTAGATCCTTTTCCCAACGCTTCTGCAACACCAAAAGCTTATTGGCAACCACCGCCTGGGTACTCCCAGTTACGGTTACCGTTTCACCAGTTACTGGATGAGTGACTGTTTTGTAGTAAGACATACGACTCATATGATTACCTCACGGCTCATCATAGCAAAAATCATGCAAACGACCATAAGACCGATCTACTTCACGAGCTTAATCTGTCTCGCATAATGATCAATCCAAGCAGGCATCTTGGGCTCGGCCTCGTGAAAGATGTAGTGTTTGACCTGCCTGGTTATCTCCCACTGGTAGGCAAATACTGCCCGGCACGACCGGACCATGCCTTCAACGTCAGTTGAGCCGTCTATTGATACGTCAATCCGTTCTGGCGATTCCTTAATTACTGAAGCCAATTCGATGGGATCAGCATGGCTGCCGCCAGAGAAGAACGGGTATAACCGATCGTATAGCCGCACCATCGTCATAGTTTTCTTGCCGATCCGATGATACTTCTGATTATAAAAATCAATAATCTCGCAACGTTGCTTCAGGCTGAAGCCTTTAGTGCGTGTGACCGGTGTCGTCTTGGCGGGGTTTATCACTTCCGGGATTGCATCCGGCCACTTTGGGTAATCGAGAGCCACGGTACTCTCGATGTCTAGTAGCCGATTCTTGTGTTTAGCAAAATCCTCATCGGACACGTGTCCGTCACTATGGAGGACGGCCAACATCTCGATTCGCTTCCGCTCGCTGGTCATAATCATATATTTGGCATAGACCAATGACCTACAGCAGTAGATTAATCGGACATTGATCCAGATCTCGAACAACGTTCGCGCTAAGGTGTAGCTAACACGAAATTGCTTGCTGTCGGCTAAACTGGTTATCCCTTGGACTTGGGCAATCGCCGAGATAAATAGTGTTAGTAAATAGCCATCTCGACCTAGCGAGTAGACATCGATCTTGGCCTGTTCCATCTCTTTGAGGAGTACAAACCCGTAGCCATGAAGTTCCTTGAGGGCGTGGATAGCTTCAACAAGTTCACGCTCAGCATCGGTTTGCACGGCTCTGTCCCATCGCTAGTCTTTGGCCTTGGCGTCGGAGTCTGCCATCTCAATCAGGCGATCTGCGAAATGATTCCAGCTAATGTTATCTTCACCGACAGCGGTCTTTATCTTATTCGCCGTCGCGCGCAGTTGCTCCGGATCATCAGAGATCCATCCTAGCTTCTTAAGGAGCGCCACGGTCTGATCTTCCTGAGCCGCAGTCTTTTCGGCATATTGCTTTTCTGCCTCCTGCTCAGACCCGACTGGTGTCCACTCGGCGCCCACGCGGCTCACATGGCCAAACAGCCGCCATCGGCCAAGACCTTCTTTAAACACGGCAAAGTTAGGATTGGGATCAGCCAAGTATCCAGAGTACACCCACAGGATCACAAACTTTGCAAATAAGATCGTCTCGACATCCGGAAATAAGTCCTCAACAGTGGCCTGAACGGCCTGTTCGTTGATCTCGTTAGCATAGGCCCACAAATCCCGCACCCAAAAGAGGAACAGGTTGGCTACCGTTTTGGTAATTACCGGCCTCTCGTCCACACTGGCAACGGTTACCCGCCACTCGGCGGGGATCGCGTCCTTCAGCACATAACTGCTATCACCAGCCTTAAAGAATAGTGCCCGCATACCAGGCATCAGCAATTGGCCGATGCGGCCATCCTGGACCTTAGATAGTGGTATGGCTAACAAAACCTCACGTACGGCTTCGTCGTAGTTGTCTTCGGTAGTAAACCGTTCAATCACAACCCGGACTACTTGGGTGGCGTGTACAAGATTACCGCCGGCATAGAATCGCTTATCAGCAAACAGCTTCTTCAGTCCACCGTCGTTCCAGCTGGCCCAGAGCGTGATTGCGTCGCACTTGCGCAAGAAGTTATACAGGATAACCCAGAATGTGTGCCTGGCCACGCCCGACTTCTTGTCCTCAGTTAGCGCCGTCATTGCCCAAGATAAGAGCTGCTTAAGCGTAGAATCTTCATCTAGCTGCAATGTCCACGGTCTAGACTCGGCTACGGAAGTGCCGTCTGACTTGGCATCGGAACTGGCAATCGTAGCGGTTACAAGCTCGCCCATGATGTCCCGTTCCGGCAATGCCGTTCCCGCGGGGCGTAGAGCTTTAAGATCGTAAACGTATATCGGCTTCTTATAGAACGATACCCAGATCACATAACCAAGAAGCCACAGCCCAAATATCAGATCTGCGTAGAAGAGTGCCGTGTGACGGCTGAAGAGCGGCAGGATGCATGTCCCAAACAGAAAGACCACCAGGTTGCCAACTGGCTCATGGAGATACCGAAGGCGGTTCTCTCGAACCCACTCGTCGTCGAGAGGCGTCCGTTTAGCCAAATTGTGGGTCGCAAATTGCTGTCTCCAGATCTCAATGGCGATTGGGATGAACACGGCCATCACTGCCGTCGCCAACGCCAAGTAATCCACGATCTGGTCGGTGCCGATCTCAAAATGGTAACAGCCAGCACTGCCACAAACGGCCCGCCCAAACTGAACCATTAATGTATACAGAGCTACATCTGCAATCAGGGCTAGGAGCCACAAATACGGCCGCCTTTCTGGTTTCCGTTTCATGCTTCCAGACTAGCACAATGAATCCTATCTGGTAACAGATAGCGATTAATTCAAGAGGCTTTAGCCCATAAAGCCAGCATCACGCAACCGCTTCGCCACAGTTTCGCGGTCAATACCAAACTGAAGCGCCAGAGTGTACGGAGCAATGCCGGACCGATATGCCGCGATCAACTTATCCATATCCAGGTTCAGCAGCGCTGGGGAGCGTAGTGGCTTGCGCTTCGTGCCCTGTGTGACACAGCTCGCCGCCGTCAGTGCTGAAAGATCGTGGTGTAAGTGCTGGAGGCTCTCAAGCCTTAAATCCTCCTGAAGCTGACAGATCAGGCGCACCAAAAATTATGAAGACCAGATTTTTACTCCACGGCGGCAGGGTCAAACTTTCCGACGAGCGCAACGACCGGTTCTTTCGCGAGCTGGTGAAAGATCTTGCCGACGGTGACCAGGTGTTGTCGATCGGCTTTGCCCAACGCGACGAGACCGTCCGGCAGAAATACTTCGAACGGGACAAGGGCTTTCTTTTAGCGCAAACCAAAGCCGACATTAATGTTATCAATGCCACGTACGACGACTTTATTGAGCAAATTGGAGCCTCCAAGTCCGTCTACATCACCGGAGGAGACTGCCCAGAACTCGTAAAAAACATCCAGCGCTACCAAGATTTCGATTCTCTCCTGCGCGGCAAGGTAATTGGCGGAACTTCGGCCGGGGCATGTTTATTCGCAGCCTATTACCTAAATCTTCCCGAGCCCGAGGTCATGTCGGGCTTAAGCGTATTCCCAATCCGACTCATGGTCCATTATGGCAACTCTGAATTCAACTCAACAGACAAGACATTACAGGTTTTGCAGCATGCCCACCCTGAGCTAGAACTGCTTCGCCTTCGTGAGTGCGAAAGACACCCCCACGGAGCAAGCTCCGTGGTTGTCACTTAGGGCACCAGCTTCAGTTGGTACGATTTGGCCTGAGTGGGTCGGTGCTTACCTTGTTGCTCAACATACGTCTTTATAACTCCTTCCAACGGACCGTCAGAGACGGTCCTAATGTAATAGCCGACACTCCACATCGCACCGCCCCACAAGAACTGTTTGACTTCGGGAAACTGGACAAACAAGGCCCGTGCGCTCTTGCTTTTTAAGATCTGTACCAACTTCTCTGGCGCGATTTTTGGATGAGCACCTATAAATACATGGACATGGTCGTCATCGGTGCCAACAGCTTCCAGCTCCCAGTCGTAAGCCTGGGCTATCTCGACAAGCACCCGCTTTAAGTATTGGCTGCGGTTGGCTAGCAGTACCTTGCGTCGAAGTTTGACACCCCATACCAAATGGTACCGAATCTGATACCGACAGTGGGCACCGATTTGAACGTCCATACCACCATTGTGCTAATGAAAGACTGCTGTGTCCACCAGAGGCGGACAGGTGCTCGCCGGCGCTATCCCTCCCCGGAGCAAGCTCCGGGGTTCCTCGCGGGGTTAATGGATCGAAAAAACCGCCGAGATATAAGACCAACTATCTTGATGAACTATTGCTGTTGCTTGTGCTTCGGATACCAATTCTTGGTATATGCCACTTCGGTAATCGCGGTTTCGTAGTCCACGATCTCCTCCGGCTTAAACCAAAGCGCGATCTCGCGCTGGGCGTTTTCCGGGCTGTCGCTGCCGTGAATGATGTTCTTGACTGCCCAATCGCCGGCGTCTGACACTTCATACGATTCCAAGCTGTAATCAAATCCGAGCGTGCCCACCTCGGCCTGCAACGGGTTGGTAGTCCCACGCAATTTGCGCACCACTTCAATGACGTGCGCGCCCTCAAGCACCATCACCACTACCGGCCCAGCCGTCAGTGTCTCCATGAGCTTGCGCCTGGTATTAAGCGCCAAATCGCGCGGCTCCATGGGCGGCTCGATGCCACGGTCAACATAACCATCGTATGTCCGCTGGCCGGACGATTCCAGCCATTCTTCGGTCACTACATAGTGTTCGCCAGCCAGCTCGTCGGACGGCCACACAAGCTTCAGCGCCGCAATTTTGAGCCCTTTGCGCTCAAACCGTGTCAGCACCTCGCCCACGAGGTGTCTGGCAACCGCATCCGGCTTAATAATAACGAGACTCCGCTCGTGCTGCAGCTCCTGCAGCCGTCGTTCATCTGGTTCCATAAATTTCATGAGTGTTCTTTCACCATTATTTTATCTTCAAAGTGATGTGCCAAACCGGCTGGATGGGGCGTAATCACCGCCAGTCGCAGACCCGCCGGCGCAAGCATATCCCCAGCCACGCGCTGGACGTCAGCCACGGTCACGGCTTCAATACCGGCGATGGTTTCATCAATCGGTTTGACTCGGCCAAGCAAAACCATTTGCGTACCGATCCGGTCCGCAATCGACGCGTTGCTCTCCAGGCTCATCTCAAGCCCGGCACGCAATTGTTGCTTGGCCTTATGGAGTTCCGCCTCACTCACCGGCTGGGTGCGGATAAGATCAAGCTCGTGTAGCAACGAATCCAGCGCCTGCTCGGTCTTGTCGAGGTTAACACCTGCGTACGTTTCAAACAAGCCGGTATCCACATATGAGTTAACGTCGGCATATACCGAGTACGCCAAGCCTTGACGCTCCCGCACGTTAGTAAACAACCGTGAACTCATTCCGCGGCCCAGTATTGCTGCCACCACCCGCGATGCCGGCTCCTCGGCCGCTTCATAGGAATAACCCCGTGACGCCACCATAATATGAGCCTGAGCCGTGGCTTTTGCCTGTGCCATTACTAGGTTATCACTCACATCAGCCGTCACTGCCGGCGGCGCAGACTGTTTCAGCGGCTTCATATCGCCCAATGCCTTTCGTACTTGCCGCACTACCTGCTCATGTTCAACTGCACCGGCCACCGCTACGACCATATTATTCGGCCGGTAGTGGGCCTGCATATAGTGCATGACGTCAGCTCGTGGCAAGCGCCGCACCACCTCCTCATTACCAATGATGTCCTTTCCCAAAGGATTATTCGGAAAGATAAGTTCCGGTATAAACGTCCCGATGAACCTAGATGGGTCGTCACGAAAGACGTTCATTTCTTCCACGATCACTCCTCTCTCCCGGTCCAATTCCTCAGAGTCCAACAGCGGCGACTTCACCATGTCGCATAGGATATTGAGCGCCAACTCACCGTGCCGTTCCGGCACCTTGATGTAAAACGAAGTTAAATCCTCGGCCGTGTAGGCATTATTGTAGCCACCGACCGCATCCACCGCCTCGGCGATGGCCTGGGCCGACGGGTATTTCTCTGAGCCCTTAAACAGCAGGTGCTCCAAAAAATGAGATACGCCGCCGTTGACATCAAAGTTCTCATACCGCGACCCACAACCGATCACCACGTTGACTGTTAGGCTGCGCGCATCTGACAGGCTGGCAGTAACGATCCGCAAGCCGTTTTCCAAAGTTGTGTCACGTACTTTCAGTTCTATTCTCCCGGCGATGCCGAATAATGTGCCAGGCCAACAAGGCGGCTAGCCCCAATAATACTATCACGCCAATCTGCTTAATACTGTTATCAATGAGGTCCAGATGGTCACCCAGTGCATAGCCCGCCGCAGTCAGCCCACCAATCCAAATCAGTTTACCAACCGCCGCCGATGCCACAAACCGCCCAAAATTCATGTCAGCTAGCCCTGCTGCATACCCAATAAACCCCTGAATCCCGGGTACAAACGCGCCCACCAGCACCAATGGGCCGCCGTATTTTTGCGACGCCCGGTGGGCTGATCGCAAATCGCGGGACGAAATCAATACGTACCGCCCATAGCGCTCCACCAGAGTGATACCACCGGAGCGGGCAATCACGTACGAAGCCACAGTACCGGCCATTTGCGCCACAAACACCACCGGCAGCAATACAAACGGACTGATCTTCCCTTCACGCACCGCTAGGCCGCCGATCGGCAGCAGCACTTCACCCAAGCCGGGCACTCCAAGCCCATTCAAAAACACTCCGGCGGCGATGCCGACAACGTTAACATGACCGGCTACTGTGAGTGCAGTCGACGAAAAACTAGAGCCCTGCGACATGAATCTATACTATACTAGCCGCCGGTCTTGCGCACTTGTTCCGCCAACGCCTGGCCATGCAGACTGGTTGGGTCAAGCTCGAGGGCTCGTTCGGCCGCTGTTTTTGCACCGCTCACATTCCCTTCTGCCAGCTCAATCGTCCCTGCAAACGCCTCCAGGTTGGCCAGATTTGGCCGGACCGTTGTATCGAGATTGCGATTTGCGACCACAGCCGGCGGATAGAGCTTGAGCATTCGCTGAGCCGTTGCAACTGCCGCCTGCGGCCGACCCTGCTCTAGTTGTGCTGTGGCTAAATCCAGAGCATACTCAGGGTGATTATAGGGATCGAGTTGCAACGCGGTAGCAAACGCCGCCGCCGCACCGTTCCAGTTACCAGTCAGAGCCAACACTCGGCCCTCCAGCTGATAATGCTGGCCGTCATGTGGATCGAGCACTTCAGCCTGCCGCGCACGCGCGAGCGCCACCTTTACATCAGGCGCCTGGCTTTTACCTCCGGCCGCCGCCATGGCATACCACTCAATGCCCTCCGCGTCGACGTAGTCGGGATTATAAGCCACGCCCCGATGTGCAGCCGCGTAATCAAAAGCCGCCGCCGTGTAATTGTTGGCAGCCTCTGCCGCCTTTCCGCGCGTCGCCCACACATCACTCTCGTACAGACTAATAACCGGCACCAGCACCGCCACAGCCACGGCCGGCCACCGCCACGAAGCAGTACCCCGAACCGACCACCACTGCCGGTACATAATGGCAGCTAGCATAGCCGCCAGCGCCAGCAAGGCCGGATAGGACGCATCAATATCAAAGCCAAAGTGTACCAATAACGCTGCCAAACCCAAACCGACCGGCAGCAGTTCCGGACTGCGCACAATTCCCTGCAGGCACCCGACACCGACCGTCAGCAGCACAGCCGCCAGCGCCACGGCACCCACGAAACCCAGCTCGGCTAACGTTTGAATATATATATTGTGGGCGTCGGTTGACGCGCTCTGCACCCGCTGCTGATACTGGGGATGAACATCACCATAGGTTCCGGCTCCCACACCAACAATCGGATGTGACCACCACATTGCGAATGCGCTCGTCACGTAGTTCACCCGGTCACGAACGCTCGTCGGCTCACCGCTCGCCACCTGCGCCAACCGAGAGCCTGGTATTAAACTCCAGCTGTGATGAGCAGTTACAGTACTCAAAGCCGAAAAGCCGATACTCAGTCCAAAACCAAGTACCAAGCTGCATAAAATTTTTATCCAAACACGCTTTAAATTCGTTATCAACAGATACAGCGCGATAGTGAACACTAATATTATGAGAGCTGCCCGCGAGTCGGTAAGAAGGAATGTTGCGACCAATCCAGCCGTTGCTGCCAGCCATCCAGCCTCTCGCTTGCCGTCCTCTGACTTACGCAGCCGATCAAGGCTAATCAGGATGGCCGGCACAATATAAGCCGCTGCTGGATTGGGCCAATAGAATGTCCCTGTGAATCTCGGGTAGGCGCTCGTTAGATACAGCCACATGCCCGCCACACTAAAGAGTCCGGCGCTTATTAAATACGCCCGTATCAGCCACTCGCGCCCGCGTGGTTCATCCGCCACAGCATATGCCAATCGAAACGTCAGCCCGGCCAACACCCAGGCTATGAGCCACACCGCCGTTGAGTAACGAGCCGCGCTCCACCAAAAACTAAGCGTTGCCCAACCAATGAGCGCCAGCCAGCTGACCGATAGCGCGCCCCAATGCAGGAGCCGGCTCTGTGGTTGTCGCCACACGAGCAGTGCCCCCAGGAGCAGCGCTCCCACGCTAATGAGCTGTGCCACCGGCTCCTGGCCGCCAGTCAACCACGGCGCCGTTGCCACTGCTACGCACACCACCAAAGTGCCGACAATCAACGGCCGCATTGGCACCACCGCACGCTCATTCATGGCTTTATCTTAACAGACTAGCCAGTCCAGTGAGACAACAGGATAGACAGGTCGATAATATTGACCACTCCGTCGGCATTCAGATCACTTGAGTTGGCGCCAGTCTTCCCCCAGTTGCTCAGCAGTTGCGACAAGTCGTAGATGTTAACCTTGCCGTCGCCGTTTAAGTCCCCGGCCGTGCTCACCGTCACGTTCGTGGCCGTCGATTGCGATGAAACATTACCGGCCGCGTCCTCGGCCGCCACCATGTAAGCGTACGACCCTACAGTCACATTTGCATCAGTGAAGGCTGTGGTTGCAACAGTCGCGACCTGCGTACCACCGCGATACACCACATATCCAGTCACACCTACGTTATCAGTTGAGGCCGTCCACGAAAGTTGCACATTCTGGCCGCTCACCGTCGCGGTTACACCACTCGGCGTGCTCGGCGGCTGGGTGTCCGGCAACGTGCTAAGGCTTGCGGCACTCGATTGTGCCGACACGTTGCCTGCCGCATCGTCCGCCGCCACCGTAAAGCTATAGTTCGTCCCCGGCACCAGCCCCGAACTGCTAAATGATGTGCTGGTGCTCGTACCCACCTGCGCGCCGTTGCGGTAAATCTTGTACCCGGCTACGCCTACGTTATCGGTTGAGGCCGTCCACCCAATGGTAATCGACGTCATCGTGCGCGATGTTAGCGTCGGCACTCCGGGCACGCTCGGCGCCGTTGTATCAGGCAGTGTAGTAAAGTTGGCCGATGTCGATTGCGCCGACACATTACCGGCCGCGTCATCAGCCGCCACCGCGTAAGTGTACGTCGTGGCGGGATTCAAGCCGGTATCGTGGTATGTCGTGCTGGTGCTCGTACCCACCTGCGCGCCGTTGCGGTAAATCTTGTACCCGGCTACGCCTACGTTATCGGTTGAGGCCGTCCAGCTGAGGTCAATCGTGGTCACACTGTTGGTCGACATCGCAAGCCCAGTTGGTACGCTTGGGGGTGTCTGATCGGCCACAGTGAACGTTCCGGATGTCGTACCCACCAGCACGTTAGCCTGATCCGAAGCCCGCACCAAGGCCGAGCTTGAGGCAAACGCAATTGTCGCCTGCCCAATAGCAACCGTTTTGAACGTCAACACTGACACCACTTGGTCACCGGTCAGCGCCGTCTGGTTGCCGCGGCTAAGCGTCACCGTGCCGTTCCCGGCGGTATTAGCCGCCTGCACAGTAAACGGGCTGGTACTCGGATCAGAGCTGACGAACTGCAGCAAGTTGGACGGATACGTTAGATCAGCTTCAACCGCGTTCACAGCATCGGTACCGCTATTCTCATACACGGTTACCGTGAATGTCGAGCCCAGCGCGGTCGTCGAGCTCGACGGCGTCAAATACAGCGTGCCGCTGGCGGCAAAGATCCGCGATACCACATACGCGCCCACAGCCACGGTCAGCAATATGAGGGATGCGACCTGGTACGTCTGGATTGATGCTTTACGCTGTAATAAGCCCAATCGTCTCTTTTTTGGCACCCAAAACGCCTATGCTTATGCACGAATATTACCACGAATAAGGCAAAACGTGCGAATTTCCGAGCACAATTTACCCCTGCACAATACCGCTGGGCCAGCCGCGAAACATGCTATGGTGTAACCATAAAGTAAGCATGTAATCATGGCCGAACTCCATCTCTCTGAACTTATCACCGACTTTCTCGAGCACCTCGAGATCGAGCAAAATCGCTCGCAAAAAACCATTGCCAATTACGATCACTATCTCCAGCGCTTGGTTGAATTCACCGATGATTGCGACATTGCGACACTCGATGCCGAAATGGTCCGCCAGTGGCGCCTCCACCTTAACCGCACCAAGGACGCCGCAGGCCGTGAGCTCACTAAGACCACCCAAAACTACCACCTCATAGCGCTCCGCAGCTTTCTCAAATACCTCACTAAGCGCGACATCAAAGCCCTCGACTCAGCCAAAATTGAGCTCGCTAAGGTGGCCAGGCCGCAAGTCACCTTTCTCACGTCCGAAGAAATCGACCGCCTGGTAGACGCCATCGACACATCCAACCCGATCGGCATGCGTGACCGCGCCCTCATCGAGCTGCTCTTTTCCGGTGGTCTGCGCGTCTCCGAACTCGTTGGCTTAAACCGCGACCACATCAACCTCGAGCGCCGCGAATTCGTGGTCCGCGGCAAAGGCCAGAAAGACCGCCCCATTTTCATTTCGCCCCGCGCCGCCGACTGGCTCGCCAGATATCTTGAAACCCGGCATGACACCGGGAGTCCGCTTTTCATCCACTACTCCGGCACCAAAGACGAGCTCGAGGACGGCATGTACACTCGCCTCACCGCGAGAAGCGTCCAGCGCCTCGTCAATCGCTATGCCAAAGCCGCCGGCATTACCAAAACCGTCACCCCCCACACCCTGCGCCACAGTTTTGCCACCGACCTACTCCAAAACGGCGCCGACCTCCGCAGTGTCCAGGGCCTCCTCGGCCACGCCAACGTAGCGACTACGCAGATCTACACTCACGTCACCGACCCGCAGCTAAAAAGCGTTCATGAACGCTTCCACGCCAGCCACTAGCACGGATACGGAGTCTGAGCTGTGTCGTTGATCACATTAAAGTCTTTGCAAACATTGGTATCTGAATAGATCACATAGTTAAGATAGCCCGACGCCTGATTTCCAATCGGCAACTCGGAAACCACCCGGCGATACTCGGTACCAACATGCGCCGTCACATCGATGAGCGCCGTGTTTGTCGGCACTTGCACCTCATTGCCGGTGCCGTCATTTCCGGTCATAAAGGTCAGCTTGTAGGGCGTCGAGACATACCGCGACCGGAGACGAAAGAGATAGCCGTACGCGTTACTCGGCAGGCCCATGTACGTTAAGATCATCTCGCAGTTATACTGCTGCCCCGACCCTAGCGGCGTGCACTGGGCAGACACCGGGCTATTTGTTGTAAACGCCGGCACGTTGTATTCATCCTGTGTGCCGCCATGCGCGCCGCCGGGGTTAAGCACCGTATTCTCTAAGGTCAAACCGGCGCTTCCGGCAGTAAAGCCACCGGCCGGATATTGCACCACTGACACTTCCAGCGGCGGCACCCCGGACGGCACGACGGTCGTATAACTTGCCGGCGGCGCCGGAAAGCTCGGCAGCGTGTAATCAGCCGCATTCGGATCGCTTGATTGCCCCCACTGGATAATCACACTGTGAAAGGGCTGCGCCAGGGACGTGCCCGGATTAATCGTGGTTGCCACATCCGGCTGGCTCAAATTGCCAAACGGTGTGCCTGTGAATTCAACCTGCTGGCACGTCCAACCGGCCAGCGTGGGGTCAAACGGCAGAGTGCCGGCCTCACAGCCTTGATCAGCCGTAATTGTCCCATCCAACACCTTGGCTGCTGCTGCCTCAATACCGGCCTCAGCCACGTAGTACGCCCGCACCGATTGCTCCGCATCCTCCGACTTCCTCAGCTGCACCGTCTCAATTGAGATGATTCCGAGCGAAATAATCGTCAGGAGGAGGCTTATAAAGACGCACGTTATCAGCGACACATAACCATCTTCATTGCGCACACGCAGGTATTTCATCGCGGCTCAGCTCCTGAGGTTAACTTAACGACTGAACAAAATTGCAAATCGGCAGCCGAACCAGTACAGACAAAGTCGCTGCCGTTCCAGGTGGCAGTACCGTTATTCGGCGCCACTTCCAGTTTCAATTGCGTTTCCGGCTTCCACTGCGGGTCAGTCGGGTTTGCACTCTCAAGAGTTGCGTCAAAGTTGGCCTCCTCATTGCTGGCCGTTAGCGGCGTCGAAGTCGCATATGGCGGCGAACAATTGGTAGTCTCATACAGGACCTGTGACGACGAATCAACATAAAAACCAACGTCCGGTCCGCCCGCACTAGTCAGACACAAGGTCGGGGAAGGTGCACCCTGCACCGTCGGTGTCACCACGCCGGACGAATCCCGCACCGCTGCCACCATCGCATCCATGGCAGTCCTGGCGTTGTCTTGAGCGGCGTTTGATGTATAGGCCTCATTGTGTAGCCGCACCACGTTAATAAATCCGGTCACAATGATAAGCAAGAAAAAGCCAAAGATCGCCATGGCCAACACTAGCTCAATCATGGTAAAACCGTCAGCCTGCACTAATTCCCTGCTCATGGGCATGGACCCCCACCGGGCTGCAATCCTAAATTAACGAGTTGGGTTGGGATATCACTATAATCAACCGCACCGCTCCCACCGCGCGGGTTAAACTGGTAGGCCAAATCAAAGTCAAACCCGCAGCCCTGATCAGCCAACGCGGTTGAACTGGTAATATCCATGATTGCGCTTGGTAGGGACAACAGATTATCAGTGTTCAGCGTTGAGGGCGTTAATTCGCCCACTACCGGCACCCATTGAGTAACACCAAACCCGGTATTTTGCAGCTCCATATGGAAGCAGCTAGTTGCACTATTGAGACAGGTGGTCGAGGCGGACAGGGCTTGATCAACTCCGCAATACCCCCCGGCTCCACATCCGCTACCACTCTGGAACTCGGCCCAGGTATGATTGTCACGAAAATTCCGCAAGGCTTCCATTTGCGACTGCGCCGCTTCCACGATCTGTGTGCGCTCGCTCGCATCCTGGCCGGTCCGGAGAGCCAGTGTCACGATTGAAATCGCACCCACCAGCACCGCGCCCAGGATCGTCAAAGCTAGCGTCACTTCAATCAAAGTGTCGCCACGCTCATTCCCCCGCCGGCGCGCCATCCTCAACTTAAGCATAACCACCTTTACTATACCACGCGGCCATCAATTATTTCGCTCAAGGGGTGCATCAATTGGCTCCGCTTAATCTCAGATACCAGCTCACGAGCTCAGACGTAAACCACATTGCCACAAACGTGCCGAGGACCAAGAACGGCCCAAACGGAATCTGGTCTTTCCGCCCGCGCCTGCGCAGCGCAATCAGGGTAAGCCCCACCAACGCCGCCGAGTTAAACGCCACCAGCATCGCCACCGCTGTCCCCTTCAGCCCCAACAACAAACCCATCGCTGCCGCCAGTTTAATATCGCCGCCGCCCATCGCCCGGCCCTGCGACAGCACCACCAAGGCATAGAAGCCTCCTCCGGCCAGCGCACCTGCTACCACCGGCCCAAGCACCATACGTGGCGCGTGCAGCATAAGCGCCAGCACCACCTCGCCGGCAAGAGCCCAAGCCGTGAGCGGCAACGTCAGCTTGTCCGGCAACAGCATCCACCTTAGGTCATACACTGCCAGAGCTATGAGCATAGCCGCCGCCACCCACCACCACACCAATTGCACCCAGCCGATTGCGCCCATGGGCATCGCCACGTACGCGCTGACTGCAAACACCACGCCACACGCGAGCTCCACTACTGGGCTGTCTTTAATGGGCTTGCGGCAATACCGGCACCGGCCGCGTAAAAGCAGCCAACTCACGACCGGCACCAAATCCTTGGCCGCCAGTTGGTGTCCGCATTCCGGGCATTCACTGCGGCCGTGCACCCAACTTTTACCCACATACAATCGCCACACCAAGGCGTTAATAGCCGAACCCACGATCAGGCCCAGCACCGCCGCGTATACAATTAGCAGTATGGCGCTAATGGTTATCGATACAGGTCGTGCCGCCGCCCTGCTCCAACCGCATCTGCACCATAAACTCTTGGCTCGTCAGAGCCGTTACTCCATCACAAGCAGTACCGCCCAGCTCATACGATATACTGCCGGGCGTCGAACCCGGAGTCGCACCCGTCGTATAGCCAACGGTAAAGTAATCGGTATGCACAGATGGATCGTCAAAGTTCGCCGGTGTGTAGCTGCCGGTTGGGCCCCAATCAGCCGCACTGGTCAAATTAGCCGGATACATACCCTCGTTATTACCCGCATATAACTCAATCTGGGCTGCCAGCCGCTGAAGGTCACGCTTGCGCTGAGTGTCACGGCGGCTTTTCTGTGCTCCCCCAAGTGCCAAGAACACGATCAGCAGGATCAAGCCAGCAATCGCCAAGACTAAGGAAAGCTCGATCAGAGTGAAGCCATGTTCTCGTTTACTAGTCATACTCACCTGCTCTTACTCATATGTAACCATAAGTATTATATCCAAAAAGAGGCCCGAAGGCCTCTTTTTGTTCAGTCAACTAACTCCTAATGGTTGTCGACACAGAAGCTACCACCCTGCTCCTGATAGATAGTCACGGCATAGTTGTTGGCGCTTGGAGTGCCAGCAACATTCGGACAGAATGCACCGCCTTGGTATTCAATCTGGCCCGCCGTTGGAGCAGCGCCCACAATTGTGTAAGCACCACCGGTCGAAGGGTCCTTGCGGCTGAAGTACTGCGCGGTAATATCGGTCGCGGCCGCGGCAGCGTTCACCGGGTAAGTACCACCGTTATTGCTAGCCCACGATTCAACAGACGACACAAACGCGCTCGCATCATTCTTGCGCTGGTTGTCGCGCCGGGCCTTTTGTGCGCCGGACAGCGCCAGGAAGACGATCAGCAGGATCAAACCAGCAATCGCCAGCACTAAGACGATTTCAATGAGAGTGAATCCCCGCTCTCGCTTTATGAGACTTTTTGTCATGTAGCTCACCTTTCTTACGATATGATTTCTAAAACTTGTGCTCAGTATTACACTTATGCTTTTTCGCGTCAACTAACGGATTAATGCAGGTTGCTGATACCGCCCGAGCCGACCAAACCGTAGACTGGCAACAAAATAGCCGCGATCACACCGCCCACCACCACGCCCAAAATCACCATCATCACGGGCTCAATCGTGGTCGACAGGTTCTTCACTTCTTCATCAAGCTCACCCTCAAAATACGTCGCCACCCGGTCGAGCATTGAGTCAATCGCGCCCGACTCTTCACCGATCTTAATCATCTGTGGTACCAGGCGCGTAAACGTGGGCTGCTCTATGAGCATCGATGACAGCGCCTTACCGCCCTTCACACCATCCATGGCCTTCTCGATCGCCGCCTCCACGTGCACGTTGGAAACCGCTTCTTTCACAATGCGCAGCGCCTCCAGCATGGGGATACCGCTTTCGAGCATGGTGCCCAGTGTGCGCGCAAATCGCGCCATGTACATCTTGCGATAGAGCCGTCCAAAAACCGGCACATCTAATTTCAAGCTGTCAATCATGCTCCGGCCGGGCGGGGTGTGAATGTAGCTGCGCAGTGCAAACACAGCACCCACCAGCGCGATCAGCACGAGTATCCACAAGTGCTGTACGATGTTCGAAATAGCCAGCAAAATGCGGGTCATGATCGGCAATGTTTGGCCCAAGCTCTGGTACAGGTCCCCCACCTGGGGCAATACTGTGGTCAACATAAATATCAACACCGCGATGATCACAGCCAAGACAATGATCGGATAAATCAGCGCGCTCCGGATCTTGCTCAAAATAGCCGCATCCTTTTCCTGCTGGTTGGCAATACGCTCCATCGTCTTATCAAGTGAGCCGGACGCTTCGCCAGCGGCCACCAAGCTCACGTACACATTGCTAAACACCTTCGGAAACTGCGCGAATGACTGACTCAGTGAAACGCCGGATTCCACGCTCGTAACAACTTCGGTGACCACCCTTTGCAGCGTCTGGCTCTGGAGCTGCTCACCGACAGTCCGCAAACTCTGGGTAAGGGGCAGGCCAGCGTTAATCAAGGTCGACATCTGCCTCGTGAAGATCACCCGGTCCTTTGAACTGACATGCCCGCCAAAGCCGGTTTGGGCGAGCAGCCCGCTTTCGCTCTTTTGGTCGATTGAGATCGGGAACAGGCCCTCACCCATCAGCAGCTTAGCCGCCGCCTTCTCGCTCTCGGCCTGCACTTCGGCTTTTACAATCTCGCCTGTCTCGCTCCGATGAGCACTGTATACGAACGTTAGCACAGTGTCGCCTAACCTCTCATCAATCGATCAAGCTCTTGCAAATCGACCGCAAAATTTTTGGCTTCGTCATAGGAAATTTTGCCCTGCTGGACGAGCGATACGAGCTGCCGGTCCATGCTCTGCATGCCATATTCGGCACCGGTCTGAATGGCCGCGTCAATCTGGTGGGTTTTGCCCTCACGAATGATATTGCGCACCGCACTGGTTACTACCAAAATCTCCGACGCCACCGTCCGACCGCCGCCGATCATCGGCACTAACCGCTGCGAGCAAATCGCCTGCAGCATGCCCGCCAGCTGCACCCGGATCTGCTGCTGCTGGTGCGGAGGGAACACGTCAATCATACGGTCGATGCTCTGCGCCGCCGAGTTGGTATGCAAGGTCGCGAGTACCAAGTGGCCGGTTTCAGCAATCGTCACAGCTGCCGCAATGGTTTCCAGATCGCGCATCTCACCGATCAGCACGACATCCGGGTCCTGACGCAAGCTCGACCGCAGCGCCGCCGCAAAGGAGTAGGTGTCATAGTGAATTTCGCGCTGTACCACAATGCTCTTCTTGCTCGAGTGCGCGTACTCAATGGGATCCTCGATCGTAAGGATGTGAACAGCCTTTTCCGAATTAATCTTGTCCACCATGGCAGCGAGAGTGGTCGACTTGCCCGAACCAGTCGGCCCTGTCACGAGCACGAGGCCGCGTGGAAACTTGGTAAACTCAGTCATAACTTTCGGCATAGCCAGATCTTCCAACGTGCGAATCTTCGCCGGAATAAGCCGCAAAGCCGCCGCCAAGTTACCGCGCTCGTGGAAAGCATTGACCCGGAATCGACCGTAATTGCCAAACGCAAACGAAAAGTCGACCTCTTTATCCTTAACCAAGATTTCCTTCTGGTCATCGTCCAGAATCGAGAATACCAACTTCTCTACATCGGCTGGCTCCAGCGGAAACCCATTGTCTATCGGCTGCAGCGCCCCATCAATACGCAACATTGGCGGCAGGCCTACCTGCAAGTGCAAGTCAGAACCATCCAGCCGGATTACTTCTTCCAGCATCAACTCAATTTTGAGTGCACTTCGCTCCACGTCACCTCTAACTATTGTCATCATTAAAGCACAAGGGCTATGGGATTGTACACTCCCAGCAACCGGAGCCCTAGCATTGGCTTTTTTCTCCAGATAGTATAAGATAACCGTTACCTCGCGTGGACACGGGTATAGTCCACGTGCAGAAGTTCTCTGACCATTCCGACCCGGAGATCACTATGATTCCATCCGCACTCAGGGTCCCCCCGCTATTCTTGGGACCAAGAGCCGTCCGAGAATATCTCGGCGTCGCAGGCGTGCTAATGCTCATCGGGCTTGTCACAATGTGTTTCCCGAAGAACAGTACTCGTCCGAAAATCCGAGCAGGAAGAGCACTACTACCACACAAGCGCCTTATGCTTGGCGCCGCCAACCTAGCCGCGTTTACTCTTGCGGCCGCGTACCTGGACCGATGCGTCGCTGGCAACCAAACCGGAGGCGGGTGGCTGCTGGTGGTAGCCGTGTTCGTCGGCCTCGGCCTGACCTGTCTGACCATCAAGACCCTAATTGTTGGTGCCAACTACTTTCACGGCAGGAGACAGCCGCTCTGGATCGGTGCCTTTGCCTGTGCTGCGGTGGTGGCCACGATGTTGGGCGACGTTGCCCAAGATTGCGGCTACTTCTCCCAGCCCCAAGTACTGCCGCTGGAGAATATTGGACATCTAGTTCAATATTGGAGTGCCTGGGTCGCTGTGCTGCTGCTTGGGGCACTCGTGCTCATGCCGATGGGTAGTTTCTTCATCACCCTCACGGGCAACAATGAAACGGCTTCCAACCACGGATAGGCCCGGCCGCGGACAAGCGGCTAAAAGGAGGCGAGGACATGCCGCAGTTTCCGAAACATGATGACAGACTGAAGATCCTCGATCGCCTGCACACCCTCGGTACAACCGCGACCGGCAACGTGATGTCATCCATCGCACGCGACATTCGCACCCACCCCAATGGCGGTCCGAACTGGCTCAACCTCTGTCGGCGGTTGGATGACGAGGGTGTCGTAGAGGTAACGTGGAACACGCAGCGGAGAACCGACGTCAAGGGCATCGCGCTCACCCGAGCAGGCCTAGAGATTCTGCGGATCGAGGCCAACCACGTCTGCACACCGACCTGTATTCCGACGGAATGAACTTCCACACCCGGCCGGCCCCGTACGTGAGGGGCCGGCCGCGGATTTGAATTTTACGAGTCTGCTGCCACCCGCGCTACTTCTTCAAGCGTAGTCTCGCCGTTGAGGGCCTTAAAATAACCGTCTTGTTTCATCGTTAACATGCCGTCTTTGGTAGCCTGATCTTGCACCATGTTGGTCGTCGAGTGGCCTGAAAGCAATTGTTCCATATCCGGTGTCATGGCGAACACCTCGTAAATTCCAATCCGGCCGCGATATCCGCGCACGCAGCGCTTGCAGCCCACTGCCTTCCACAGTTTGTACGACGGATCCTCGGCCAGTGGCACGGTGTCATAACCCACATCTTTCTGCGCTTTCGTAGTCTCAGCCTTCGTTTTTGGCAATACCTGGCCCAACGTCTCGTGGATCGAATCAGTCTCAGCCTGGCTGGTAGTGTATTCTTCACGGCAGTTGTCGCACAGCTTACGCACCAGGCGTTGACCAATCACCGTATTGATCGTGCTTGCGATCAAAAACGGCTCAATCCCCATATCCAGCAGCCGCGGCAGCACGCCGGCCGCCGAATTAGTGTGAATCGTCGTCAGCACCACGTGGCCGGTCAATGCTGCCTGCACCGCCAAATCCGCCGTCTCCTTGTCACGAATCTCCCCCACCAGCACCACATTGGGGTCCTGTCGCAAGATGCTGCGCAGCCCGTTGGCAAACGTTAGGCCCACATCACCATTAACCTGGATTTGGTTGATGCCGTCCATCTTATACTCAACCGGATCCTCCAGTGTCACGATGTTAATACTTACATCCTTCAGCTCTTGGACGATCGCATACAGCGTGGTCGACTTACCTGAGCCGGTTGGACCGGTCGAAAGCGTCATTCCATGCGGCCTGTTAATACCTGCGGTGATCAACCGAAACGCCCTTCCCCGAAAGCCCAGAGCCTCCAAAGTGAGAATGCTCGAATCCTTGTCGAGCAACCGAATCACCACTTGCTCACCCCACACTACCGGCGAAATCGCGATGCGCAAATCAATCTCGCGGCCGTTCGAACTAATCTGGAATTGCCCGTCCTGTGGAATTCGGTGTTCATCAATGCGTAAGTTGGACAAAATTTTTATACGCGAAATTAAGGCTGGTTCGATGCTCTTGGGCAACGTCATCGCTTCCTGCAAAATGCCATCAATCCGGTACCTAATCTTCAATTCTTTCTCACGCGGCTCAATGTGAATATCCGATGCCCGGCTCTGCGCCGCGTAGTCCAAAATCGCATTCAACGCCCGCGTGATCGGCGCGTCCTGGACCAGATTCTCCATGGCTTTGGCATTCTTCGCCTCAACCTTGGGATGATCATTAACATTCGCCACATCAATAGCTGATGCCACATCCGCCGCCACATCGCTCCGAAACTGCCCCAGCACATGGTCGATCGATGCCCGCGACGCCAAATACACGGTGATCGTATGGCCCATTTTGCGGCTCAGGAAGTCCACGGCCTGGATATTGGTCGGGTCAAGCATCCCCACGGCCAACCGCCCCTGTTGCAGGCCAAACGGTATGGCCATATACGTTTCCGCCGTGTCCTTATCCAGCAACTCAGTCACTTCTGACCCCACTGTGAGGTTCGTCAGGTTGGCATATGGCACACCCATGGCCTTAGCCGACACACGAGTCAAATCCTCCTCGCTCACCAGGTTTTTTTCGGCAATGTAAGCAATAAGCGGCATCGACGACTTCAACGCCTCGGTCCGGGCTGTCTCCAGGGCGTCCGCGGTCATCAAGTTGCTTTCGAGCAACAACTCTTCAATTCGGTGCTGGCTCTCAACCGATAGCATCTACCCCACCACCTCTCTCGAGCTCTCTACGGCCCAAATGGAGTGTTATTCCCAAGCCCAGTCAAATCAACTGGCGGGCTATAATCAAACACCTGGTTCGTATCGCTCAATTGGGTCACCGCGTCTTGGTCAAACTGGGCTGGAATTACGCCAATTTTTTCAACCGTGACGGTTGAGGTCTTCGCGCCGCTGGTTTTCTTTGGCGCCAGCACTTCAATGTAAGCCACATAACCAGTAACAAGCAATATCGCCACCGCGGCCACGAGCATTATCACATCTTTTTTCTTCATTTGATCGTCTCCGTCCCAAACGGCCATTGGGCCGCCGCCTGGTAGTAGGTCTCAATATTAACCACGCCGCTTAAGGATGGGCCACCGCCGGTAATCTGAATTCCCACAACCCGCATCGGCCGCGCCGAAAGCTCAACCTCGCCAAGAAGCTTTTGCAGGCTCGTGTAGGTGCCGGTAAAGTCCATCGCGAACTGATATGTCTGCGGCGTTGGCGGCATATCGGCACCGGGAGTACCACTAACCGGCGTCCCCGCTGACACACTGGTTGTCGCCGGCGAGGTCGATGTGGCCGAAGTTGACGTAGAGGTAGTGCCGGACGCCACACTATCCGGATTGACCGTCGGCGTTACCGACTTAACCGTCACGCCTGCGCTATTCCCCATGCTCTCAAGCGCTACGATCAGGCTTGGCAGGTCAGGCGTTACAGGCAACGCATCGGAAAGCACGGTTCCCTGCTTGCCAAGTACTAAGTAGGCATCAACAAGTTTGGGGGCGTTGCTCACATCAGTGCTAAGCTGGTTCACGGCCGCAGATTTTGCTTTTACCACATTGCTGTCACGCAGGATCGAGGTAATCAAGAGTCTGCCTACTAGGCCGGTAATACCTACAACCAGAAGGGAAACGAGGACAAACACAATAACAAAATTGTTACCGGAAAGTTGTGTGCCAGTATTTTTATTGGTTGCCATTACTGACCACTCCACTGCTCAATATTGCTGATAGGGTAAAGGTTACGCCCTGTCCCGGTGTGTAATCCAACTGTCCGATCTGCACGTTTGAAAAGTACGGCATATTGGTCGGAGATGCCCCCGTACCGACCGTCACATTCGAATCTGCCAAGGCTCTAGCCAATTTTGCCACTGCCGCATATGTCTGCCCGGTTCCTTCAATCGTCAGGTTGTTCTGGGCGTCAACTTGCAGCGAGTTCAGCGTGACCGCGGTTGGATCCGACGCGCTGTAGGCCTGCAGAAACTTGGTTATATATACCCGCTGGCCATACAGCGACGGCAACGATGCCAGGTGCTCCTCAGCGGTATAAGCGCTCAGCAAATTCGGCACTGCCCTGAGTGTTTGCTCCTTTTGGTTAATCGTGTTCGAATCACGGCTAATAATGATCTTTTGCCCACCTTCATAGATCGACAGCAAGACGAGCAAACCACCACAGACCACCCAAATTGAAACCGACACGCCGGTTACCAGCTGACGCCTTCGCCCTTCGCGCAACTTCGCCTGTCGAATATCCGGCAAAAGGTTGATCAGAATACTCATTACATGCTCCCCCGGCCGGCTAATCCGACTGCCGCAGCGTAACCGCTCGACAATCCCAATAGCTTCTCTTGCAATGCCGCCGGGTACGAGACGTTGATCCAGGCATTACCAAATTCCACCGGCAAGCCTGTCGAATTAGCCAAAAACGGCCCCAGCTCAGGCAAGCTCGAGGTATCACCGGTCACCACCAATTTCTCGAGCTTAACGTCCGGATAGCGACCGTTGAAGTATTTGGCCGACCGTTCCACCTCACTCACGAGATTCTCCAGTACCGGCTTGATCGCCTTAAACACCTGGCCCTCCAACTTTGACTGGGTAAGCCCAAATTTGTAGGTAAACTGCGTCGCTTGCACTTCATCAAGGCCCAATTTTTGCGCCACTGCCCGCACCAGCGTCATACCTCCCACCGCCACCGACCGGATCAGCCGCGGCGAACTGTTCCACACAATCGAGACATCAGTATCAAGCGAGCCAAAGTCCACAATCACCACCGCCAGTGCACTCGGTGGCACCAACGCCCGTGCCACTGCCGTCGAGTTGGCCTCCAGGGCCAAGGGCTCCAGCCCGGCGTGCTCAACAATCTCAACGTACTTATCCACCACCGAATTCGGGGCCGCCGCCAGCAACACTTCAAGCTGTTGGCCGTCCTTACTCTGGTCTATCACGGCCCAATCTAATTTGACCTGGTCAAGTTGCATTGGAATATATTGCTCAGCTTGGTACCGGATCGCTTTTGCCAGCTGCACATTGTCCAGCTTCGGGGTCGTAATCACCGTTGCGAACAGCTTGCTCGCCGGCAAACCCACCACCACATCCTTAGCCGTAATCCGGTTCTCGCGGACTAACTGGCGAACCAGCTCCGACACTTTCTCCTGATCCATTTTCGAATCGCTCAAACTAAGATTTGTCGGTAACGGCAAGGCTCCATAGGCAACCAACGGGGGATGCGTCCCACCTCTCCGTAGCTGGACCAATCGAATCGCTGTAGACCCGATATCAAGACCAAAAAACTCAGTGTCTTTTACAAACAGTCCCATTGGTGCTAGCTTACCATAACCATTTTGACAGTGAAATACCCCACTAAAACAACGGCGGCCGTTCCCCTTGTCCCTCAAGCGACGACCCGTTATCGCTGGCCTCATCAAAGAATTGTGGCGGGTTGAGGTAAAGCTCTGGGTTAAGGGTAATTTGCTCAGCGACTTGCTGGCCGGCTGATCCCGGCCCCAGCCGGCTAAACAAGATGTTTTGCGCCATCAAGAAGCCGTTCACATCGAGCACCGGACTCGTCACACCGCATGGCGAATCCGGAGACGCAGCCAGTCCGCAGGTATTAATCGTTCCATCGGCAAACAAATAGGCGTCTACCTGGGTGACCGAACTAAGAATGTCAATATTGCCGCCCGCAATCACACCCAGCGACGGAATTGTACAACTGGAAACAGTCGAGCAATTACCGCCATTGACCGTGTTGTCTATTGCCAACGTACCATTCACCACCACTCTGGCCGACGGCACCACGAGCGTAATCTTGTTGCTAATCGTGCCGGAGATATCCAGCTCACCCCCACCCTGGAAGTAGTACAGCCCGCTCTTGCCCGTAGCGCTCCAAGTCGTTGGTGATGCACTTACACCAATTGTCTGGATACCGCCACCACCACTAGCATAGTAATCATTCGCAACCGTCAATAGATCTGGACGACAGACTGACGCATAGCCACCGTTACTCCCAATCTTGAGGTCGTCAGCACCACCGCTATTACTGGCGAAGTTCTGGATCGTACCCGACGCCGACAGCACGTACTCGTCTTCTGAGGCCGCAAAGCCGCTGCCCGTGATACTGCCCGTCGACAGGGCCTGGCCACATAGTCCCCCGCCCGCGTGCACATCGCCGTTCTGGCCAACAATTGCCGGAAAGCTTTTTGAGCTTTTAACCGTATAACATACTTGGTTAGTGCCATTGGCCGGACCTGGATTGGCCCCTGTTACTGGAGCTATCGTGTCGCTAAAGCAAAACACGGTACCGTCAGCAACAGTCGACGCTATGGTATACCCAAAAACGACTTTGGGCACAACGCTCCCCCCATCTATGGTCGTATTAGCCGGTATCGACTGATTGAGATTCCCCTGCGGCGTCGCATCCGGTGTAATATCCGTGGCAACGCACGCCGCCCCATTTTCCGTACAGGTTGGCACCGTAGTTGCTACCGGGCCGTTGCTAGGACCAGAGTTCGAACCGTCAACATTGAACTCTACATGCAGGTCAGCCGGCTGCGAAACATCCAATTGCTGTCCGGCAGTCTTGCCGTCCGCTATATCAATATTCGATGAGTAATTGTAGCCGCAAGTTATAGCATAGTTAATCGAGTCATACGGTATCCACATTTGTATGTTGTGAGCGTTAGTCGGAGGATCTTGTCCCGCTGTCCCCTCAAAATAAGCGTCAACATTGTGCCAAATCCATTGATACTTATAGCCTGGTTGAGCCGTGAAATTCACCTCACGATAGTCCTGGAATCCGCCGATATTATTCACCGCGCCAACGCCGTTCGCATTAGTGCCTGTGGCAGGAAGAGGGTTGCCGGGCAGATTTTGCTGACCAAATCCCGTAGAACCTCCGGGCATCGTCTCAACCAGGGAGCGTACCCCCGTCGGAGAAACACCGAATAGCTGAAAACTATTGGCAATGTCCGAGCCCGACGGGCTCCACGGATTGGCAGTCGGGTATGCAGTGTTTGCATTACCGTCATGGCCCGGATTATTGGTGACATCGGAACTGTCACCGTTTTTCCAGCGAATAGTCGCGGTCTCAGGCGAGGTTAGGGTGCATGGAGGCGCAAAATCAGTCTCAACGTTTTGAATGTCATAGTCTACACCCGTGCCAATGTCGTGCATGGTAAACGAACCGAAGGTTGGGTATGTACCGGTACCGGTGACACCATTTTGAGCCCAGTAACCCACATTGTCCTGGGCCTGCGGGGTTTGCACGAGATACGCGTGCAAACGGGTCGTCCCAAACGCGGGCGGCGGCGGAACCAGGGGATTCTGACAGTCGGCAGTTAGTGCGGAAGGACAATTCCCCCATCTGGCTCTCATCAAAACAACGTAGTAATTGGTACGTGCTGATAACGCTGTCCCAGCCAGAGGCAGATTGATGTTACCGGTCCAAGTACCAGATCCAACGCCCGTGGCACGGGTAATGGCAGGATTGTTAAAATCTTTCCCCGTCTGGCCGTCAATCGTATAAATCAACGAGGTGGGATTTTCGTTCGCATCGGTGTTGTAGAAGTCATACAGCACCTGATCGTTGGTATCGTCCGGAATACCGGGGAACGGACATGAGCCTCCGTGCTCGACCATACTCCAGTCGCCGCCTGCGACATACTGGTCACACTCAAAGGGCATGTTAAAAAGTTTCAAGATTCCAAGCCCGGCATCGGCAGGGGAAAAATAGAGCTTCACCCACGTCACAGGTGATTCAATTAGCGTCTTGGGGCTAGTGCTTTCCGTGATAGCCAGACTCTCCTGGTCACTGTTGCCAGGTCCGCCGAAAGTACCGGGCTGGCCGGCCGGTGACGGAAGCTGGGTTGCACCCGCCGCCAGTACCTTCTTGGGCGTACCCAAAATATCCAGGCCTCCCGAAACCGCGCCAACCACGACTAACAATGCCATGGCAACAAAAGCTGCCTTGTGCCGGTCTCTCCATCTCGGTTGCTCTACTCGGGGCATTTACATCAACTTCCGCTAGAACTAACGATAAAGTACTTACGCTTGGTGCACAAGCTTGCCCTAGCCCAAACCCCTCGTCCGCGCTAAAATATTTCGGATAACCTGGATTCCACTATGCTCTCTCTCGCCATCGTCGGCCTACCCAATGTCGGCAAATCAACCCTCTTCAACGCCCTCACCAAAAACGACGTGCTGGCAGCAAACTATCCGTTCGCAACGATCGAGCCCAACACCGGCATCGTACCTCTCCCCGATCCACGCCTCGCCAAATTATCCGTGCTCTATAACGGCGCCCCTATCGTCCCGGCGCCGGTCATGTTCGTGGATGTAGCCGGACTTGTGCGCGGGGCCAGCACCGGCCAAGGCTTGGGCAACAAGTTCCTCGCCCACATCCGCGAGAGCCAGGCCATTGTGCAGGTCGTGCGCGTATTTGACGACCCCAACGTTGTCCATGTCGACGGCGCGCCCGAGCCCCTGCGCGACCTCGAAACCATTAACGCCGAGCTCATTTTGGCCGACCTTGCCACCATCGACCGCCGGCTCGAACACCTGAGCAGCGAGCTCAAGCGCGATCCCAAACTCCGCCCTTTACACGATCTGCTGGACGACACCCGCGACCGATTAAACGGTGGCGCATTAGCAGGGTCATTCCTCACCGAGGACGACCGCAATCAGCTTGCTGAGCTCCAACTTCTCACGGCCAAACCGTTCATCATCGTATATAACCTTGATGAGAGCCAGCTCGAGAATACGTCCCTCAAGCAACAACTCGAAGACCTTGTGGCACCGGCGCCGGCTATCTTTCTTTGCGCAAAGGTTGAGGCCGAGCTAGTTGACTTAGACGAAGCCGAGGCGCATGAACTCCTCGCCTCGCTCGGTCAAACTCAGTCCGGCCTCGACCAGCTAGCACAAGCCGGCTTTCACGCTCTCGGCCTCCAAACCTTCCTCACCGCAGGCCAAAAAGAAGTCCGTGCCTGGACTATTCCGCAAGGCGCCACCGCCCCCGAAGCTGCCGGTGTTATTCACACTGACTTTCAAAAAGGCTTTATCAAAGCTGAAATCGTTTCTTATAACGACCTCGTTGCCACCGGCTCCTTGCCGGCCGCCAGGGCCGCAGGCAAAGCCCGCCTGGAAGGCAAAGATTACATCATGCAAGACGGCGACGTCGCCGAGTTCCGCTTTAACAACTAAATGAACCTACTTGGCACGCTCCAGGTATGTACCGCTCAGCGTATTAACCTTAATCCGATCGCCTTCGTTCACGAATAGCGGCACCATCACCTCTACTCCAGTCTCAACCGTAGCCGGCTTGAGTGCCGTGGTAGCCGTATCACCGCGCACACCCGGCTCCGTATGGATCACGGCCAGATACACCGCATTCGGCATCTCCAGACCAATCACCCGGTCGCGAAAGTTAAGCAGCGTCACGGTCTGGCCATCTGCCAGCCATTTTGCTTGCTCGCCGAGCGTATCCGAGCTCACCGTCTGCTGCTCATATGTCTCACCGTTCATAAAGACCATGTCAGTACCGTCGCGATAGAGCAGCTGCATGTTTGTGCGTGCGACTTCCGCCGGCGTTATCTTGTCCGCCGATCGAAATGATCGCTCAAGCACACCGCCATTGAGCAAGTTTTTTATACGCACTTGCACGACTGCCCCTCCGCGCCCCATGGCCTTATGGGTATATTCGGTTACACGATATGGCACACCATCGAGTTCAATCATTGTACCAATTTTTAGATCAGTGTGCCCGAGCACCATGCTAGCGCACCACAAATGGCAGCAATGCAATGTGGCGAGCGCGCTTCAGAGCCACCGCCACCCGCCGCTGATGCCGCAGGCAATTACCAGTGCGCTTACGCGATTCGATCTTGCCGTAACTCGACAGATACCGTTGCAGCAGCTTCACATCCTTGTAGTCAACATAGTCAACCTTTTCGGCACAGAAGCGGCAGACTTTCTTGGAATAAAAATTAGCCATGTTCGTTCCTTTACTTCCCTAGAATGGGATGTCATCGAGATTAATGTTTTGATTTGAGTCGAGATCCTGAATAACAACATCGTCAGATTTGGCAGCCGGCTTAGCCGCGCCGTGAGCATCAGTGCCCGCCCCGGCAGCGCCCGGTGCGTCCAGAAAGTTAACATCAGAAGCCACAATTTCGGTCCGCTGGCGCTTAACGCCATCCTTTTCCCAGCTCTGAGTTTGAAGCCGCCCCACCACCATTACCTTGCGTCCTTTGGCCAAATACTGTGCCGCCAGCTCGCCGAGCTTTCCCCAAGCAACGATTTCGTGATACTCAACCGCCTCCTTACGCTCACCGCTCGCATCAAGCCACGTCCGGTTGGTCGCCACAGCAAACGACGCCACCTGCTGGCCGCTGGGTGTAGACCGCAGCTCCGGGTCGCGGGTCAGATTGCCCATTATAATCGCCTGGTTAAAACTCTTGGCCATTACTCTCGTCCCTCCTCATTGCTATCAGCTGCCTCGGCCTCAGCCTTGGCACTCACCTTTTGGGTGCCCGATTTCTCGGGCACCAGCTTGTCGCCGGCGGGTTTGTCGGCCGAGCGCGGTTTGAATTCATTATGCACTACCAAAATATGACGCACCACTTCTTCGGTTATCAACAGTGAACGCTCAAGTTCATTAACGCCACTGGTCGGAAGCTGAATCTCAAAGTAAACGTAAATGGCAAAATCCTGGCGCGCAATTCGATACGCCAAGCGTTTCTTGCCCCAGTTATCGGTTCGTGTTACTTTGCCGCCAGCCGCCTGTACCAGGCCTTCAATTTTAGCGATCGGCGTCTCCACGTCGATTTCAAGATCAGGGTGCAATAGCACCATGAGTTCGTATGTTTTTTGCATACTGTTCCTTTCTCTGGAAACCCAGGCATCTGCCGAGGCTGCGCCCAAACGAAGAAAGCTCGCCTAGACGCAAAAAGGTTAGTTAATAAGCGTGGTAAGTATAGGCCAAAATACACTCCCGGTCAACACACGGCTCTGATATAGACTACAATGATGCCATGCAGGTTTTAGTCAGTCACCTGATGAATCTTCCCATCGTCAGCCTTCAAACCGGCGAAACGGTTGCCTTTGCCAACGAGCCCATCATCGACATGGCTAAACTCGAGGTTGTTGCCCTACATTGCTCAATCCCCCACCAGCGACCGACACTGGCTCTGCTCGCTCGCGACATCCGGCAGTTAACGGCCGAGTATCTGCTTATTGACAGCGAAGATGAACTGATCGACCCTGACGAGGTAGTGCGACTGACGACACTCGTCAAAGCCGGCTTTAGTCCGCTTGAGAAGCCAGTGGTCTCAGACCTTGGGCGAAGGCTGGGCCGTACTGACGACTACGCAATTAACCTCGAGACCAATCGCATCCAAAAGCTCTATATCCGCTCGCATGGCATGAGAGCCTGGATCAAAGCAGAGCTTACTATTGACCGCGCCCAGATCGTCGACGTCACTCCACACCACATTGTCGTGCGTGACTCAGCTCTGGCAGCATCAATTTTGCCACCTGAAGCGATTCCTGATAGTTCCACCTAGAATTGCTTGAACAACCATGCTCATTGCGCTAAGCTTTTGGGAGATAGAGGTATCTTGTGTTAATTATTCTCCTTTGGGCCATCGCGTTCGTTCTAGCGTACCGATTGGTCACCGCCAACTAGTCGTTCCCGGCGCTGTCGCTACTCGACTCCTGCGAGATACGCCTCGCAACATCATAGGAATAGCCCTGCCGCATCAGGTAATCCAGCAGTTTACGTGGATCAGTGTACTGAGGCAACTTGCGCTTCTTGGCCGCCAGCGCTGTGGCAGCTGCAACTTCAGCATCGTCATCAACCTCGGCTAATGTAGCCTCAACATCGCTACGCCCAACGCCTTTAGCCAGTAGCTCTTGTGCGAGAACCCGCCTGCTTCGCGGCCGCAAGGCTTGCCGATCAGCCACCCAAGCGGCGGCAAATTTCTGATCATCCACCATCCCAATTTGCTCAAGCCGTTCAACGGCAAATGCGGCATCTTCGTCTGTGAAAGCTTTGCGCCGCAAATAATCAACAACCTCTCGCCGACTCCGCGGTCGCACACTCAAGTAGCGAACAGCGGCGATGTAAGCCTTGGCCTGAGCTGATGCCACTTGGTACTGGGCAACCTCGGCTGCCGTGAGCTCCTGGCCAACCAGAAGCGCTGCAGAGCTCAATTGGATATCGGTGAGAGAAAACGAGTAGTGTCCATCTACGTACACACTGTAACGACCCTCTGCTCTCCGCTGTTTTTTGATGTCCGTTACGATCGACACTATCTTGCACCTACCCGGTCGGCCCTAGGCACTTTGAGCTAGCTTACGAATGCTCTTGTCCAGCTCCTCCACCAACTCCGGCCGGTCCTTAACATACTGCTTAGCTGCCTCACGCCCCTGCCCAATCTTCTCATCTTTGTACGAATACCAAGCACCGGTTTTTTGTACCAAGCCATGCTTCACCGCGAGGTCGATGAGATCCCCGGCCACCGAGATACCTTCGTTAAACATGATGTCAAACTCAGCCACCTTAAACGGCGCCGCTACCTTATTCTTCACCACCTTAACCTTCACGTGCTTCCCGATCGATGTGTCTCCATCCTTGATCTGCTCTGAGCCGCGAATATCCATCCGTACCGATGCGTAGTACTTAAGCGCCTGCCCACCGGCCGTTGTCTCAGGGTTACCAAACATAACACCGATCTTAAGCCGCAGTTGGTTCAAAAATACCACCGTCGTCTTGCTCTTTGAGATCACGCCGGTCAGTTTGCGCAGTGCTTGAGACATCAGCCGTGCTTGCAGACCCACATGCGCATCGCCCATGTCACCCTCAATTTCCGCGCGTGGCACCAGTGCCGCTACCGAATCCACCACGATAATATCGACCGCCGACGACCGCACGAGCGTCTCGGTAATTTCAAGTGCCTGCTCACCGGTGTCAGGCTGGGAAATCAAGAGCGTCCCCAAATCAACCCCAATCCGGGCCGCGTAATCAGGATCCAGCGCGTGCTCGGCATCAACGAATGCTGCCACTCCACCACGCTTTTGCACCTCTGCCACTGCATGCAGCGCCAATGTCGTCTTGCCGCTCGATTCCGGCCCATAAATCTCAATGATCCGCCCTTGCGGTAAGCCGCCACCAAGTGCCAAATCGAGCGATAATGAGCCAGTCGGAATCGTCGCCACGTCAATCTTGTGGCCTTCGCCCAACTTCATAATCGAGCCGGCACCAAACTGCTTCTCAATCTGCTCTACAGCCAGATCAATCGCCTTCATCCGCGCTGCTTGCTCACCAGACGTCTTCTTCTCGTCCACCGCTGGCTTGTTGGTCTTAGACCCCGTCGGTGCCTGCTTGCCGTCCACCGGCTTAGTTACCTCATCCACTGCGGACTTCTCCAATACTTCAGTGCTCATTGTATCGTCCTTTGATCTGGTTATCTATATACCAATCATGATAACCGAACAAATTCCGTAAATCAACTGCCTACCGCAAATTTTGAAAATCCAGCGGAAAATCGAGGTCCTGTGCGCGCAAAACCGTCATTACACCCTGCAAATCGTCCTTGCTCGCACTTGATACCCGCACGCTGTCTCCCTGAATCTGCGCCTTCACCTTCGGGTACTTCTCGCGAATTACGCGTGTTAATTGCTTGGCCTTATCCTGGTCCAGTCCGCGCTTAAACCCAATCTGCCAACGCGTCACCTTACCACTCTCAGCCGGCTCCCGGCTCGTGTCCAAAATCTTGAGCGAAAGCCCCCGTCGCACCAGCTTGCTCTGAAGCACATCAAGCACCGACTGCACCTGGTTGCGGCTGTCGCCCTCAATCGCCACGCCGTTTTTACCGTCGCCCCAATCCAAGCTCGCCGCCGTACCTTTAAAATCAAACCGAGTGCCAAGCTCACGCTGCGCCTGCTCTACCGCATTCGTCATCTCACTCATCTCGAAATCGCTCACCACATCGAATGAAAAATCCTTCGCCATCTCCACTCCTTGTCGGCTTTAGTCTACCACAAGCAGGTGCTTATTCCGGTCAAAGTATGCCGCAATGTTTGGAAACACGCGCCGCTTCAATTCATCAAAATCAACCCACTCAGCTACTTCATCTGCTTCTTGCGGAACCCCCGCTCCGCCAGCCGGCCGCGACAGCCACAAATGCACCCGAATTGGCTGTCCCGTTTCACCGTGCGGATAGGTCAAATCCGGCAACGGTTTAACAACGTCCACGTCATAGCCAGTCTCCTCGCGTGCTTCGCGTATTGCAGCCTCCCGAAACGTCTCGCCCAGCTCTACGTGACCCTTTGGTAAACCCCAAGGCCTGGACGACTTCCGGTTCGTGACCAGCAAATACTGGCCCTCTCGATTCACCATCACAAAACCACCCTTCTCAATCTCGCCGTAAGCATTGGTCACACCACGAGGATCCACATTCATCGGGCCAAAGTCACTCACGGAATCACCGTACTCACGGCAAAATCCTGGCCGCGCCGAATCTCGCCCTCGCTGCCCAGTGGCGACAGTGTCTTATTTGCGACCACGCTGTTCGTCACCGTCACACTCGTAGCCCCAGCGTTCCCAGTCGTAATATTGACATCATTCTTACCGGTAAACACCTGGCTCGTACCAGCCACAAACGTCCCACTAAATGCCGGCTGGCCGTCGACGGTCACCACTAGCGCCGTTGTCTCACTCACCTTAATCGCCACGGCCACGCCGCTAAACGTTGCTGTTGGTACCTGCGCCGTCGTACTACTCACCGGCGGCAATTTCGCGAGCACATTCCTCACTACCGTCGTCTGCTTACCAAGCTTGCTATCCGACGTAATCCGGATTGTGTTCAAGCCGTTCTGCAACGCTACCTTCTCACTAAAATTCCCGTTCGTATCACTCAAAATCGGCGACTGATCAACGCTCACGTCCGTGCCCGGCGTCGTATGCCCGCTGACCGTGATGACCGATCCATTAATCGTCTCGTCCCCGGCCGGCGCTGTCACACTCAAATTCGGCGCCGCAGCCAGCGACGACAGTTGCCATAGCAAATACCCGATGATCCCGGCCGCCGCCGCTCCTGCAACCAAAACCCAAGCGATCTGCCCAGTGAATACCAACCGCGGGGGCCGCTCCAGCGTCGGCCTTTTCGTTTCCCCAGCCGCCACGCCGCCCCGGTCTTTGGCATAGGCCCGAGCAATTGCCTCACCGTCCAGCCCCAAATGATTCGCGTAATGCTGCACAAATCCACGCGAATAGATGTCATTCGGCAGACTCGAATAATCACCCGATTCCAGCGCAGTCAAAAATTTGCCCCGAATCTTGGTATCAAGCTCCACCTGCGCCAAACTCAAACGTAGCGCCTGCCGCCTGGCTTTCAGTTGCGGACCAACTTTACCCACATCTAGTTTTTCTTGCTTGGGTTGTGATTCCTCAGACATACCCCCATTTTACTAGTAAGGCACAGGCGCATACTACAGGCGCTCTACATTTTGCGTCCGCCTTATGGTTTAATTGTGACTCGCACCTAGATATTCGGAGAGGAATACATGCCGCAACTAGCACGGTACGGGCCAAACGCGCTCTCCGTGGCGCGCATCATCATGGGAGTAGGCGTCTGCATCCTGATTACGCGTCACGATTGGAAACTAGCAGCCTGGATTTTTTCGATCGCTGCTGTTACCGACCTCGCCGACGGCCGGCTCGCTCGCCACCTTGGGGTTTCGAGCATTTTGGGCGGCCGGCTCGACAAACTCGGTGACTTCGCTCTCGTCGGAGGTACTGTCATCGGGTTCTGGCTAACCAAGCTCGTGTCTACGGCCACCATCATCCAAATGAGCCTAATCGTAGTCGCGACGTTCAGTCTTGCCTGGCTGCTGCAAAGACGAGAGGACGCTAGTTACAAGGACGCTGACGCCCACAATGAACCGCCCACCGGAATGGCCAGACTAATCCGCGGCGCATTCGCCGGAGTGATCGTGCTCCTAGCAATATGGATATTTATCTACGCCTACCGTTAGGTGCCGACGCAAATCCTCTATCTTCGCGGGTGGAGGCAGGGAGCTCAAAAGCTCCCCAACCTAAAAGCTCAAATGAAATTTGAGCTTTTAGGTTGGTATCAACACGGGATTACATACCCAATCAGTGTGAATCAGTCATCGTAGGGCTCGGCCGGACGCATCACTTCGTCCTCACGAGCTGGAGCCCAGGCCGTCGCGGAACCGTTCGCAGCACTCGCCGACGGAGCATCTCCGTTGCCACCCCGCACCTGATCCAGGCTCGAGATCAAAACGTCGCGCGGTCTGGCCCCATCCGCCGGACCAATAATGCCGCGCTCCTCCAGCAAATCCAGTAACCGCGCCGCCCGCGCGTAGCCGATTCGCAGACGCCGCTGTAGCATGCTCGCACTCGCCTTGCCGGCTCGGAACACCGCTTCAGCCGCCTCATCAAACATGTCGTCATCCGGCTCGCCAAAATCACCGCCACCCCCACCGACCGTCTTACCGCCGATCGTCACCTTTTGCGCGAGTACATCCTCGTTATAACTCGGCGGCCGCTCCGCCCGCAAAAAGTCCGTCACCGACTTGGTCTCTTTCTCATCCACAAACACGCCTTGGATACGTCGCGGCTTAATCATCTCTGGGCTCACAAACAGCATGTCGCCCTTGCCGAGCAGCTTCTCCGCTCCCATCTGGTCCAAAATCGTGCGCGAGTCAATTTGGCTAGCCACACTAAACGCCAACCGCGCCGGAATGTTGGCCTTGATAATGCCCGTGATCACATCCACGCTCGGCCGCTGCGTCGCTAGCACCAAATGAATGCCGACCGCCCGCGCCATTTGCGCCAGCCGCACAATCAAGCCCTCTACCTCAGCGGCCGCCATCACCATCAGATCCGCCAACTCATCAATCACGATCACGATATATGGCATCGCATCTTCCTTGTGCGCGCCGTTGTACTCGACGATATTGCGGTTGCCCACCTCAGCCAGCAGCTTATACCGCCGCTCCATTTCCGCCACTGCCCATTTCAGCGCCGAAATGCACTTTTCCGGCTCCACAATCACGGGTGTCAAAAGGTGTGGAATGTCATTGTAAAGCCCAAGTTCCACCCGTTTTGGGTCTACCAAAATCAGCTTCATCTCCTCGGGCGAATTGCGGTATAGGAGACTCGTTAAGAGCGCGTTAATCATCACCGACTTACCAGACCCAGTGGCGCCCGCAATCATCATGTGCGGCATCTTGGCCAGATCCGCCGTCATCGGCGTGCCACTCACGTCGCGTCCCAGCACAAACGACAACGGCGTCTTTTGCTCCATCACTTCTTTTGAGCTCAACACATCGCGCAGCCTCACGGTCGCAATAGCCTTATTCGGCAACTCTACGCCCACCGCCGACTTGCCCGGAATCGGCGCCTCAATGCGAATCGGGTGCGCTGCCAAACTCAATGCCAGATTTGTATCGAGCCCGGTAATCTTCGTCAGCTTTACGCCAGCCGGCGGTGTAAACGTATACTGCGTCACCGTCGGCCCAACGTTCACCTCCCCCATCGTCACACTAATGCCAAAGCTTTCGAGCGTCTGCTGAATCACTCGTGCATTGTGCTTCACGTCGCCGGCATCAGCCTTGGTGCTCGTAGCAGCTAGCAAATCCAGATTCGGCGGCGTCCACGCCTCCTCAGCATTAGCCGTAAGCGCGTGCGGCGCATCCGGCGGCTGGCCGGGACCGGCCGGCGCCACTGGTGCTGGTCTGCGCATGCCCAAATTGAGCGGCCCCCGAATTGGCAACGCATTCGTCACTGCCCCGGCCGGCGCCCCAGAGTTGTCATTGACCTTCAGATCAAATTCACCGGCCTCATCCTCCACCGGCTCTTCACCCGGCTTTTTCTCCTTGGTGAAGCCGGCAAACATGACTTTAAGCAGGTTGCCCAAATTCATTTGCGTACCCAGGATCAAACCAATGCCAACCAGCGCCACCAGCACAATGCTAGCCGCCAGCCGATTAAGTACCATAAGCATTGCGCCTGATAATCCATAGCCAACAATTCCGCCGCCGTTGCCGGCCTGAGCCGTAGATTGCGTCGCTCTCGGATTCACACCTACCGCAAGTAGCGCCGCCATGCCAGCGAGCACTAGCAGAAAACCAAAGTAATTGATACCGCGTACCGCATACTTTTCCGGCTGAAACAGCATCCATGCCAGCGCGCCAAATACGATCGGCGACAGAAAGGCCGCGTATCCCACTACCAGCCGCGCACTATGGAACAGGCCGGTTACAAACGTCCCGCCCACACTAAACGCACCGAGCAGCAACAGCAACGCAACTGCCGCCAGTACCAGAGCCGAAATTTCCCGCTGAGCATCGGCCGGTAGCTTACGCTCCGCTCGAACCGGCTTTTTGGCCTTAGGTTCGGCTTTGCTCTTCGATTTTTTGGTGACTTTCTTCTTCGGCATACACCGGCATTATATCAGACCGTAAGGGTAATACGCCGCTCAGTCGCCCGCCCGACGTTCCCGAATTTCCGCGTTATGCCGCATCGCAATATCCGAAAAAGCCTGAATCCCCTCGCTCAAATTCGCCGGATCTGCGCTCAAGGCCACGAATTCGATCCGCGGCAAATAATCTTCAATCAATCCGACTGCGAACCCTTCACCGGCAAGTCGCAGCCTAGCCCGCTCATCCATGGCCGCGAGATCTCGCGCGCTCAGCTCCCGCCCCTGTATGTCAATCAATCGCAATGCCGTCTGAAGCGCCAGCGATGCCTCGTAGCGCGCCCCGGCGCTATATTCCCAGCCCGGTGCCAACGCGACCTCCAGGCAATAGCTCCGAATCGTCTCTTCCCAAAACGCCATGTAGTCTGCTTGAGTCCACTCGGCCACATACAGTTCGCCCGGGTTAATGACCACCCGCCGCCCATCCAGCCGACGCACCATTTGGGCAAACTTGTGCGCTTCGCGCTCGTTCGGGCCGAGCACACGTTCGCGATACTCCTGAGCAAATCGCTCCCGCAGGTTATCTTTGCTCACCCCAAGTTCCTGCATGAGTTGGAGATCACGGTAACCAGTACTAATCGGCGCGCTCAAATATGTCACGCCGGTTTGTGCTCCCACGACCTGCATTAATTTCAGCCCAAATTCGGTTCCGGATGTAATCATAGCTGCCTTAGCCTAACAGAATCGCAATTAGTACCTGATTTCGCAAGCACGAGCACTACCGAATGAGCGAAAGAAGCTGAGCACGAAACTGCACTGCTCCTCCGTGCGACGGGTGCCGCACTTTATCGGCTGGCACACCCACGACCGACAAGCTGGTTGCTGCAACGTTACCCATCGCCACTACCCGCGCCGGCTCCACTGTCTCAAGTAGTCCGCCCAAAATCTCCCCGCCAATTGCCACTTCGTCGTGCTTTGGTGCACGGTTTGAAAGTTCATGTCCAAATTGATACGGGTGCAAAGGAAATATCGCCCACGCCAAAACCGGCACACTGAGGTCGTCAAACGTCCTCTGCACGACCGTCGCGGTCGGTTCTCGCCAAATCCGGTCGTCGCGAAAAACTCGCTCAAATCCGTTAGCCGGCCCACCAAATAATCCCCACCGGTTCATTGGCCCGAGCATAATCGCCTCGCTACCAAATGGCACGCCCGTACGGTATGAGCCCTGGTATCCGGGCGCCTCCCCAACCAGCAACACCTCCGGATCATGAGCGAGCATCAGCTCAAAGTAGCGTCGCAGATTCGCCAGCCGAATCCGCCCCTCCGGCGTCCGGTGTGTATACAAATTGTGTACATTTGGCAGGTCTGGCAAAGCGCTCAATTTTGTGAGCCAGCTAGCCAGTTGTTGGGCAATTGCAGGAATCTCGGCATCCCCTTCTTAAGCCAAAGCATTAGCGTATTGAACAGTAAAAGTACTCATGCTCAAATTAACTCGGCACAGTCCTCAAACCTCGTTAATCACCGGTAAAATCATTGGGTTGCGCTTGGTTTTGGCGTATAGCAGATCACCGACCTCATCGCGCAAACGCAGCTTAAACTTCGTCCAGTCAGTCTGCTCTTTCGGGTTACGCTTCTCAAACGCCTTACGCACCTCAGCCCGCGCCCGATTTACCAGGTCCTCATTTTCCTTCATGTAGATGAAGCCGCGCGAGATAATATCCGGGCTCGATACCAGCCGGCCTGTTTTGCGGCTGACGGTTGCCACAATCATGAGCACACCGTCGGCACCTAGTGCCAGCCGGTCGCGCAGCACCACGCCTTCCACATCACCCACGCCGGCGCCGTCAACCATCACCAAACCAGCTGGAATACGCTCGCCTTTGCGTGCAGAAGTTGGCGTCAGCTCCAAGCAGTCGCCGTTGTCCATGACAAAGACGTTTGAACGTGGCACGCCGTTCTCTACCGCCGCTTCCGCGCCATACACCATGTGATGGAACTCGCCGTGAATCGGCACATAGTACTTCGGCCGCACCAGCTTCACCAGGTCACCGACGTCGTCCTTAAAACCATGACCACCGACGTGAACCGGTCCGTGCTGACGCAGCCCTTCGGTCGAACGGGCAAAAATCTGCGCACCCTCGCGCATCAGGTTATCCTGCAGGTCAACCACCGCCTTTTCATTACCAGGAATCACACTCGAGCTGAAGATTACGGTGTCACCCGGCTTAATCTTCACATTTTGGTGGTCGCCGGTACTCATACGCACCAGAGCCGAATTCTCCTCACCCTGCGAGCCGGTACACAAGATCGTAATCTGGTTATCCGGCAAATTCACGATATCCTGGACACGCATAAGCAGTCCCGGTGGCACTCTAATGTAGCCCAACTTCACACAAATCTCCACGTTGGTAAGCGTTGAGCGGCCCACCAGAGCGAGTTTGCGCCCCGACTTGTATGCAGCATCAATAATCAGCTGAACACGCGTGATAGAGCTCGAGAACGTCGAGATGATGATGCGGTTCTTGGCCCGTCCAAACAAGTCATCAATTGTCGGCGTCACCGCTCGCTCGCTCACGGTCCGGCCCGGATGGTCACAGCTCGTACTGTCGCTCAGTAGCAGCAGCACTCCCTCATCGCCCAACTCCTTGAACCGCGCAAAGTCCATGGGCTTCTTATCGAGCGGAGTCGGGTCCGGCCGCCAGTCGCCGGTGTTAATGATCGTGCCGGCCGGCGTCTTAAGGACTGCCGCGGTCGAATCCGCGATGGTGTGCGTCACCCGCACCAGTTCAAGATTAAAGTTTTGGCCGATCTGCACCCGCTCATGCTTATCCGGATCCATCACCACCCAGCGCGGCGTCTGCACCTTAAACTCGCTAATCTGTTTCTCCACGAACGCCAGGCTTAAGCGCGAACCATACACCGGCACTGGAAACTTTGGGATAATGTAGCCCGATGCGCCCACGTGATCCATGTGGCCGTGCGTAATAACAATAGCTCGCACTTTATGCTTATTACGCTCTAGGTAGGTTGTGTCAGGGATAATGTAATCCACACCAGGCTGGTTGGCAGTTGGAAAAGCAAAGCCCATATCGATAATGACAATGTCGTTTCCAGACTCAATCGCCATCATGTTCTTACCAATCTCACCCAAACCACCGAGCGGCATCACCTTTACCATTGCCTCGCGGGCGGTATAATTGGCCCGGCGCTGCTGGCTGGGCTGCTTTGATTGTTGAACGCCGTCTGTACCATTAAAAATGCTCTTATTCACCGGCATCGCGTCAAGTGCCGGCACCAAATCGGTGTGGCTTGGCTGTTGTTGCATGCGCCGCCGTCCGCCGCCGCGGCCGCTGCCGCCGCCGGACGACTTGGCCGCTGGTTTCACTACTGGCTTGGCTGTCGGCTTATTACTCGACGCAGGTGCCCCAGTGCGCGGTCGCGCCGGCTGGGATTTAGGGGTTGGTTTATTTACGTTGTTATTTGGTTGCATGTAATCCTTTCTCTTAGGCTGCAAGTAGCAGCAAATTTACATTTAAATTTTTTGCAAAATCACCGGTATACGCGCGAAATCAGTCATTAACGTCTCGCGCATACCGCCGTTGTACAAAGCCGCCGCCGGGTGAAACAGTGGCAGATACACCTGTCCGCCCTTGCGCACCGGCCGGCCGTGGGCCTGGCTAATCTTAAGCTCAGGTAGAAACACGTTCATCGCGTGCCGTCCCAGAAACACCACCAATTTGGGCTGTATTACGGCCAACTGCTGTTCCAGATAAGGCCGAAAAGCTTCTACTTCCCCTGGGCTGGGATCACGATTATCCGGCGGCCGATATTTTACGACATTCGTGATGTAAACGTCATTCCGAGCCATACCTATGCTTGAGAGCATTTCGTTCAGGAATTCCCCGGCCGCACCCACAAACGGCTCACCCTGCTTGTCCTCATTTGCGCCCGGCGCCTCGCCGATAAACATCACGTCCGCATCCGGGTCACCAACGCCAAACACGAGTTGTGTCGCCCCGGCCTTAAGGTCTAGCGTCACACTGTCGGCGTCGATCGCCTGCGCAATCTCGGCCAATGCCGCTGCTTTATCAGTTGTCTGTTTGTCCATACACCCTCTGACAATAGGAACTTGGGTGGTACGCATTGCCGCGACCCTTCGGACGACCGCATATTGTGCGGACGCCCTCGTGACGTAGCAATTATTCTTTCTTTGCAGCAGCCTTCATGCTCAAATTCAGTCGGCCCTGGCCGTCAATCTCCAGCAATCTCACCTGGACCTTGTCACCCAATTTTACCACGTCGCTGACTTTCTCGACGCGCTTATCCGAAAGCTGCGAGATGTGCACAAGGCCGTCTTTGCCTGGCAAGATGTTCACAAACGCGCCAAATTCCATCAGCTTCACCACCGTACCCGTATACACGCGGCCCACTTCCGGGTCTTCGGTCAGGCCGCGAATGATCTCAATCGCCCGTTCCGCCGCCTCGGCATCGGTTGAGCTAATCATTACAAGACCCGAATCTTCGATATCAATCTCCACACCGGTCTCAGCTATAATCTTGTTAATCGTCTCACCGCCCTTACCGATCACGGTCGCAATCTTTTCCGGGTTAATCATGAGCTTGGAAATGCGCGGCGCGTACGGGCTCATCTCAGCTCGCGGCTTATCAATCACTGAGAGCATTTTCGACATAATATGCGAGCGCCCCTCGTGCGCTTGCGCCAACGCCGCCTTCATAATCTCAGGCGTAATACCCTTCACCTTAATGTCCATCTGCAGCGCGGTAATGCCGTCTTCAGTCCCGGCCACCTTAAAGTCCATGTCGCCGGCAAAGTCCTCGGCACCTTGGATATCGCTCAAAATAACGTAATGCTTCGCGTCATCATGATCGGTAACGAGACCCATCGCAATACCGGCCACCGGCTTAAGGATCGGCACGCCGGCATCCATCAGGCTCAACGTCGAGCCGCACACGCTCGCCATACTCGACGAGCCGTTCTGGCTCAGCACCTCGCTCACGGTCCGAATGGTATACGGGAAGTCCTCCACCGCCGGAATCACCGGCAGCAGTGCCCGCTCAGCCAGGGCGCCGTGCCCAATCTCGCGCCGCCCAGGGCTGCGCATCGGCTTCACCTCGCCGCTCGAGTACCCCGGCGCGTTGTAGTGGTGCATGTAGCGCTTGGTGGTGTCCTCTTCCATCGTGTCGATGAGTTGCGCATAGCTGGTCGACGCCAGTGTGGTCACGTTCAATACCTGCGTGGTGCCGCGCGTAAACAGCCCCGAGCCATGCGCTCGCGGCAACACGCCCACCTGCATGCTGAGCGGCCGAATCTCGGTGGTTTTACGCCCATCCGGCCGGGCGCCGTCTTCCAAGATCGCGCGGCGAATCTCGCGGTCGATCACCTTACCAAACGCCACCTCAATATCAGCCAGTTCGTAGTCGTTCTCAAACTGTGCCACTGTCTCTTTCTCAAGGTTGCGCAATGCATCATGCCGCTGGTAGTGGTCCTGGTGCCGAATCGCCGGCCCCAGCTTATCCGCCAGAAAGTCGCCGATAGCGGCCATCAAATCCTCGTCAGCCTTAAACAGCTCGTACGGCTTCTCCTTAGCCCCCAAGGCCTTCACCATCTCTTCCTGCAGTTTAATGAGTGGCTGGATGCTCTTGTGCGCCAACTCAATAGCCTTAATCATTGTGGCTTCATCTACCTCATTGGCGCCGGCTTCCACCATCATAATGGCGTCTTTCGTACCCGCCACGATCAGCTCAAGTTTCGACTCCTTCATCTGCTCTTCGGTCGGAAACGCCACCAGCTCACCGTTGATCAGGCCGATCTTCACGCCCGCCACCGGCCCCTCAAACGGAGCCCCGCTCAGCATCAGTGCCGCACTCACCGCCGTCATGGCAATGATATTGGGCGCATACTCAAGATCCGCGCTAATCACCATCGCCACCGACTGCACATCATGCCGGTAGCCCTTAGGAAATAGCGGCCGGATCGGCCGGTCAATCAGCCTAGCACTCAAGGTCGCGTGCTCACTCGCCCGGCCTTCGCGCTTAATAAACCGCGAGCCGGAGATCTTACCCGCCGCGTAAAACCGCTCTTCGTAATCAATCAAGAGCGGGAAAAAATCGATCCCGTCGCGCGGCTGGTTGCTCACCACAGCCGTACCAAGCACCATCGTGTCGCCGTACCGCACCGTTACCGCGCCGTCAGCCAAAAAGGCCATCCTGCCGGTCTCAATGGTCAGCTCACGACCACAAAACTCAGTGGTAAATTGCTGAGTCTTCCCCCCAAACGGGTGAATAATATCTTGTTGCATTACTGTCCTTCTCGGTTGTGGCAAATACGTGCCAGGGACAAGGGATCAATAAAATTCATCCCAAAGCTCTAACACATATCACGCATCGCCACCTCAGTTGCTAAACCTGGATGTGCTTCGGGCGTATTATACTATGCCCGTTCCAAAACCCCAAGCCGCCAATACGGCTTCGAATCTTGATTCGGGCCCGGCCCTGGTCGCTGCCACACGCGACCAGGGCCGAACTCTACTTCGCGGCAGTGGCAGGCGCCCGCAGCGCCATGCCCAGCTGGGCGAGGGCCGACTTGATGTAGTCGACCCGCTTCCCGCGGCCAAAGGCCGGATTGTCTCGCAGCGTGCTCTCGGGAGTTGCTGCCAGATCATCCAGGGTCAGGATGCGCATGGCGTAAAGCACATCGACAACCGCTTTAAGCTCGTCGTCTCCGGGAATGTCGTCCCCGTTACGGCTCGCTCGTTGTTCGCGTAGGTCACGCAGAACGCCGACAAGCAATACAATTGGGACCTGGCCACGATCAGACGGGGCAGCGTTTCGCCGGGTCAAGTCAGCGACCTGGATCAACACTTCCCAGCCGAGCATCCGCAGGGCTCGTTCCTGCAGCCCACGAATGTTTGCTGTTCGCGTCCTGAGCGATTCAGCCAGTTCCGATGGAGCCACCAGCATGCCACCGTTAAGGCCGAACCGCCCGATCAGCACGGTCCTGAGGGCGGGCTCTGGTAGCAGACCAAGCAGCCTGTTTAGGCCGTACAGGTCCAGGCCATAGAATTGCTGCAGGGTGTTGACGGAGATCGTGTGCTTACCCGTCCGCCCCAACTCGCTGTTGAGCGCATTGAGCAGGTCCAAAGTACAACTTCGCTGGTATCGTTGCACGGGCCACATACTCGCCTCCAGGCGGTGCTTGATAGGTACGTTTCCGTTGCTGTCCGGGCTCATCCTACGACAAGCACGGGCAGCAATGAAACATGGTGGCCATTAATGACGAGCCGCTAAGCGAACTTAGCGCCGCAAATCGAGCTTCTTCAACACTTCCTGATACTTATCAGGATTGTGACGGCTCAAATAATCGAGCAACGATCGGCGCTTGCCCACCATCTTCAAGAGTCCGCGGCGCGAATGCTCATCTTTCTTGTGTTCCTGCAAATGCTTGGTTAGCTGCTTAATTTGCTCGGTAAAGATGCCAATCTGGACCTCCGGCGAACCGGTGTCCTTCTTGTGGCCCTGCAGGCCGGCAATAACCTTCGATTTGGTATCAGGCTTCAACATAACTTGAGTATATTATCACTTTTCGGGCGCTCTGGCAAGGCCTAAATCTGAAAATGCTTGGCTCCGGCCCTGAACCATCGAACAACATGTTCAATACCTCAGGGCCGGGCGCCCCTCCGAGCGCGACGACATTGTCGCGAATCGGAAGGACGCAGATGAAAAAGCGGGTAGGCCGGATCGGGCCGGCTAATTCCACGTGTAGTAGAAGACGGCATCCATGCCGTCACCTCCTTCCGGAAACCGGAATCGATTAGCTAATGACTATCTGCTGGATGTCCCAGTGAGCACGCCGCTGCGTCCAAAGCTGGGATCAGTGGGCCGGTGCGGAGGTACCCAAGCGCCGTCAGGCAGCAGCTCGCCGGTGTCTTCGAACTGCACGATCCCGTTACATAGCAGGCTCCAACCCTGCTCGGGGTGGCTCACGACCGTGTGCGCGGCCTCCCGGTCGGGAGCACTGGCCTCCGGGCATGGTGGTGAGTGTGGGCACATAGGAAGAATCTCCTTTTGTGGGTTTGGGCAGAAATCGGATTTCTGCGATTGCCGCTGCTTGCGGAAGAACTGCCCGCTTACTTCTCAACTTACAGAGACATACCATGTCGCATTCAGCCTGCACTCAGGTTATGAGCACGTGCGAATACGAAGCGGTCGTCTCACGGCTAATATCATCTCGAGGTCGCATCCTCGCGCTAACATCAATCGTGAGCCGGCCGGGACTTAAGAAGTAAGGTACATCTCAGTTATAAACCTGTCATACCAATTTAACAATGGCTTGACAATAATATATTGTGCATCTTTTATACTTAAATGTCAACGAGACAAGTTGACACCAGCTCGCGAGTAGCTTCATCAAGCACTAATGCGTCAATCAACCGGTACTGTCCAACCTGGGCCCGTACGAGCCCGCCCAGATATGCACCAGTACCAAGTAACCGGCCCAGATCCTCGGCCAATGTGCGAATATAAGTGCCGCTCGACACGTGAGCCTCCAGCTCCACCACCGGATATTCGTAACGCACAAGCCGGTTTTCATACACCTGTACGAGCCGCGCCGGCATCGCAACGGTCTCTCCGGCCCGCACGCGCTTATACGCCTCGCGTCCATCAATTTTGATGGCCGAATACGCCGGCGGGACTTGCTCAAGTTCACCGGTAAGTGCGGCCAGTGCAGACTCGACCTCAGGCTGCCCCGGCACTCGGTCGCTCACTAGCGTAAGCTCCCCCTCGGCATCGGCCGTCGGGCTGGTAGCGCCTAGCCGCACCTCGGCAAGATAGCGTTTATCCAACTTGGTCAGCGTCTGAGCCTGCCTACAAGCCGTGCCAAACAACAGCAGCATGAGTCCGCTCGCCAAAGGATCAAGCGTACCAGCGTGACCAATCTTGCGCACACCCGTGACGCGCCGCAGCCTCCGAATAACGTCAAACGACGTCACGCCAACCGGTTTATCGATCAGTAGTAAACCGTTCATCATTGTGATAATACCTTAAGCCGAAGAACTTTGGTCCGGCTCAACACTCGGCTGCTGGGCCAACAGCTCAGCCGCGGCTGCAAAGTCGGCCATAGCCGGCCGAGGCGTCTCCAGTTCGGACTGAGGCTGGTTCGCCGGCTGTGCCTCGTCGACCGACTCGCTTATCTCAATGTGGCCGGGGTCAATAATCGGCAGTTCCCGTAGCGCCTGGGCCTCAGGCTGAACGTTCGGCTGCGGATGGGGCTTAGGCTGTTGTGGTTGAGCTGCAGGAGCCGTAGCTATACCTGGCCGCGCCTCAGCGCGCGGCTCCTGGCGTTGCTGTTCCGGCCGCTGGCCGCCACGATTGCGGTCGCCGCCGGGCCGCTCATTGCTGCGATCACCACGCTCCCCTCGGTTATCACGTTCGCGGTACAGCGCCTTTACCACTGCCGGCTGCCGGCCGCCAGCTGCCATCATTTGCGCCGCCACGGTCAAGCTCTTTGAAGTCGTATGTGCAGCCGTGAAGCGGTCGGTCGCCGCCATGATCCCCATCAGCAGAATCGTTCCAATCTCGGCATCAATTAGCCCGCTTTGCAGGCTCTCGCTGGTCGCCACCAACATTTCGCATAGGCTCGAAGCATTGCCGTCAATCAAGTTAATTGCGCCGTAACCCTCATTCGAACGATGAAAGTCCAGGTTCACCAGCGGAATCCGGTCAAACAAATCCGTATTTTGCTCATAAATGCGATCAATCCGCGCCCGCGTGGGCACGCCCAGAACAATCGCCAGATCATATTCAAAGCTCGGGGCACCGTAGTCGAACGTCACATCACTCGGCGCAAAGCTCCCTTTTGCCGGGCTAATCAAAATATTGAGCTTGCCGTCGCCCAGTTCGGTCCGCAGCTTATCCACCTCAGCCTTAGTCACATCCAGTTTGAGAATAAAGTCGCGTAGGCCACCGAGCTGACGTTCTACCGCCGCGCCCTCCAGACCCGCCACCGAAGCCGGCAGCCCGTCACTAATTACGGCACTCACACGCTTACCAAATTTGCGCAAAATTGCCGCCAATCCAACCACGGCTGCAGCCTGGTCCACACTCGGATGCGAGCCGGTTATCAGCAGGATCGTCTCCGCCTGCCGAATCGCCTCAGACGCCTGCTGTTTCGGAGTCAATTCCATAGTTCGTATAATCTACCTCATTTTATCAGTTTTGTCAATAGTAATGCTTATGCTACCATAGGATAATCATGGAGAGGACTCCAGCCACCGGCGTTACCGTCACGTTCACTGCCGTGCACAACGGCCGATTCCTTTTTGTGCAGCGTCTAGCAGGTGATCCCATTCTCGGTGGCTATTGGTGTTTCCCCGGCGGCAAGCTTGAGGTTGGTGAAACCGTTGCCGCTGCCATCGAGCGTGAATGCCTGGAAGAGACCGCACTTGCCCTCACCGGCCGCGCCTTTTTCGTTGATTCATATCTGCTCGGCAAACGCCTCGGTCTACACTTTGCTGTAGAAGCCACCTCCGACCAGATCAAGCTTGATGAGCTCCAAGATTACGCTTGGGTCAGTTCTGTGACCGACCTCGCCCGCTTTAACCCGCGCATTCCCGGAATCGACACCCATCTGCACTACATCATTGACCATCTGGATCGCTTCGAGAACATTGACCGTGATCTAGCCTGGTCCAATCTTGAGCAATTCGATCTCGTGGAGCACCGGTTCCTCAACCGCTAGGGCCTCCACGCGCTAGGCATTTACAAACGCCCCTGGATCAGGTATAGTCCACTGGTATTTTAGGAACCGCAGGCAATGCCCATCATTAAATCGGCCGTTAAGCGCGCCAAACAGTCCCTCGTCCGCCGCAGCCATAATCTGCAAGTTAAGCGCGCCGTAAAGGCTGACGTCACTGCCCTTCACACCGCACTCGCTAGCGGTGATGCAGCTGAAATCCAGGCTAAATTATCGGCCGCCTACTCCGAAATTGACCGCGCGGTCGGAAAGCACACGTTGCACAAAAACACCGCTGCCCGCCGCAAGAGCCAGCTCGCTCACGCCGTTGCCAAAGCTTCTGGCTCCGAAGCCGTACCGGCCGCTGCCAAAACCACCAAGGGCGCCGGCAAAAAGGCTACGGCTGCCAAGACGGGAACGAGGAAGTCCACGGCTAAATCTACTACCGCAACCAAAAACACCGCGGCTAAGAAACCAGCTGCCAAAAAACCTGCTACTCCCAAAAAGCCGGCTGCGACCAAAGCCGCCAAGACCGCTCCGAAAGCATCTGATTCCAAAACCGAAAAATAGCCTTACCCATGGCTACCCGGCCTATCACTCACAACCAAGATCTCACGTTTACCGCCACGCTCCATGGCCAGGAGCTGGCGTTTCTTCGACCTGGGGCCTATTTAGCCCCAAAGGCGTTGACGAAGGCACCCGGCTGCTGGCAAATCACCTAGAAGTAGCACCCAACGCCATAGCCCTCGATCTCGGCTGCGGCTACGGCCCGTTAGGCCTCACCATCGCCAAGCTCGCGCCTGAAGGGCAAGTGCATATGGTTGACAAAGACTTCGTGGCTGTCGAATACGCGGCCAAGAATGCCGAGCTCAACCATCTTGCAAACACCAAAACCTACCTCTCAAACGGCTTCTCGCATGTCCCGGTTGAGCTCAAATTCGATCTCATCGCCTCCAACCTCCCGGCCAAGATCTCCGGCGAACTCCTCGAGATTTTCTTGTCCGACGCTCACGCGCGCCTCAAACCTAGCGGCCGGCTCTACGTCGTAACCATTTCCGGCCTCAAAGATTACATCAAGCGCCACCTCACCACTACCTTCGGTAATTACGATAAACTCGCCCAATCCAAAACCTACACCACGGCATGTGCTCAGAAAAATTAAAAACCGACAGCAAGTCACAAGCAGCCAAAAAAGAAAGGGCGGCCGTTACTCTGGGTAGAGATAACGACCGCGGGGTCAAGCAGAAGCTGGAAGCTTCCGCATGAATGTGTAATTCCGGCATAACGCTAGAAGTACAACGATGAAGGGGGTGGGAAGGGACTGGCATCGCGGCGTAAAGAGAAATCGCTTTGAGATGCCTATCGGTCGGGTACGCTTGGGCGAAACCTTGGTGTCGCGCCGAATGGTTTGCGCATGGGCAAATTCATCGGTGTCGCGCCAAGTGGTTCGCGTTATGGCAAAGCCGGGGCCGATCGGGCTCCATGCGCGCTACGGGTGACACCCTGCCGCGATGGTGGTCCGGTTCCCGGGTTTTTCTTCCCTTGTCTGGGTGCTGGCGAGGTGCGACCTCGCTACATTCATTGTGTCAGGCCATAAATTTTTTGGAACAGCAAATGGCATCATTTTATTGACAAAGATCGTACCCAAAAATAAACAATGGAGCGAGTATAATGACATACATGAACAACCGTACGGCACTCCGGCAACTCGGTCTCACTACGACCGAGGCCGCTATTTATGAAGCGCTCCTCGTAAGCGGTTCCACTTCGATCCGCTCGCTCGCTGATGCCGCCGGCATCAACCGCGGTACCACCTATGACACACTCAAGCATTTGGCCGAGATCGGCCTGGTCGCGCACGTGCGCAAAGGCGAGCGCAACAAGTACCACGCCGAGTCGCCGGAGCGCCTGCGCGGACTCCTCGACGACCGCCGCCGCTCATTGCAACAAGCCGAAGGCACGGCCAGGGACCTCATTCCCAGCCTGCTCGCCCTTGGCGGCCTCCGCGGCGACGAGCCCAAAGCTCGTTTTTACGAAGATGACGACGGCATTGTGCTCATCCTGCGCGACGTCTTAAAAACCGCAGCCCTACTCCACCCTCGCGAGTACTACGCCTACTCCTCCCGCGCGCTACGCAAGTACCTCTACCGCCGCTTCCCTAATTTCACCCGCCGGCGAATTCAGGAAGACATTTTTGTGAAAGTTATTGCTGCCGGCGCCGGTGGTGAGCCGGATGCCAAATCCGAGCGGCGTTGGATCGCCGAGCCTGGTGCCGCCGGGCTTTCGAGCTACATCTTAATTTATGGCCCCAAAGTCGCGCTCATCTCAGTCGCGGCCGACGAAACGCCTTATGGTGTTGTCATCGAGGAGACCGGCGTTGCTGCTATGCAAAAACTCTTATTCGACACTCTATGGTCCCATCTGAAGGCGTAGAATAGAGCCATGCCAAAATCACCGCCTGATCCCTTGCGCGCCCGTCTGTTTGACCTCACGGCCGACATTGAGCGGCACACGGCCGGTTTACGCGATTTCGCAGTCGTACCCGGCAACGCCTGGCTGGCTAAATCCGAGCATCAGGCGCTTATGAACCTGCTCGCCGATCTCGAAACCTTACTCGAAGACATTAAACAAGCCGACGTCGAGGCCGGTTACTAATGAAGGAATTGACGCCATCACCTTTGGTGGGCTAGTTAAAAAAGCGCGGCCACCTGCCAGATGAGTTGCTCCACCGCCGCTTCGGCCGGTTTGCGACCGGTTTTAATATTGAATTCGCACTCTGTCGCCAATGTATAAGCACCCGTAAGCGCAGGCTCGGTCACGCGGCCGCGCATTGCCGCCATTTTACTTGCCACAAACGGGCTCATGCCCGCCGTCTGCGCCAGTTCCGCTGGGCTCATCCCGGCCGGTGCGGTTTTCGCCAACAGCAAATTACGCAGCTGCCATTGGATCATGGTGAGCACATAGATTTCACTTTGCTTTTGCGCCAGCAGCCCGCGGTATTGCGTCATTGCCGGGCTGCTTCGGCCATCCGTCATCGCTTCCACCAGATCAAAGATCGACCGCTCCACACTCGGCATCACCAGGCTGTGCACGTTCGCGACACTCACAGTTGGGTCAAAATTCACAAGCTTCTGAATCTCTTCGCCTAAACGCCACTGATCCTCACCGGCGAGATCAACCAGCTCGCGCGCCGCCGCCGCATCCAAGGTACCACCCAGCCGCCCGGCCTCAGCCCGCAGCCAAGCCAATAATTTCGAACCGGTGAGCTGGTCAAACTTCACTACCTTGTCCGCGGTTTTAAGCGCCTTAAAGCCGGCCGTGCGCTGGTCCACTTCCCGCTCCACAAATACCGCCACGGTAGAGCTCGGTACCTTGGCCAACAACCCGCCCAACTTTCCGGCCACCGCCTTATTAGCCGCCGCACCCTCGATAATCACGAGCCGGCTCGACGCCAAAAACGGTACTGCCTCCAAGGTAGCTGTCAGCTCCTGTGCGTTTGTTGCCGCCCCATCGAGCCGCACCAACTCCAAATCCGACCCGGCCTTAGCCACGTACGCCTGCATCATTTGTGCCACCTGCTGCCTCAGCGCGTACGCATTCTGTCCGTAAAAAAACAGCGTCATAACCGACGGCCTCAGACCTGAGTTAGCCGTTTGAATTGGTCATAATCAAACTTCACCGTCGGGTTGGAGGCCGCAAGCGTAATGTAAATCTCCGGCTTGAACTCAGGCCGGTTAACGGCAGCTATCACAAACCCTGATAGCGGTAGGCTAAAATGTGCCGTGTTGGGCGGTATCACTACACCGTCGCCCGGTACTACCATATGTTCCTCGCCTCCGACAAATACCCTCCCGGACCCGACAAGACCAATGTAAAACTCCCAGTTGTCCGGTGGGTGGTAATGCGGCTCAGCGTAGGCTAACCCCCGCATATCGGCGATTGCCAAGCTCTCATTTGGCCGGCCGGAGTGAACGTCTAGCTCATATAACACACCGCAGCCCGTATGCTTTGGGCTCACGTCTGCGACCAGCATCTGCCAATCGCGGATATTACTACAATACGCCCGCCAAGCTGACAGGAGTTCTTGGATATCTGCTGATTGCATTGCCATCATAGTTCTATTCCAAGATAGCACGGCGGCGTGTCCGGCCCGGTAGTATTTGGCATTTCGGGCAAATGTGTGTACCTCGCCCGACCACCCTCAACTTCTCAATCAGCACATCCGGGTGCACCCGACACGGCTGGCCTTCGCACCGAAACACTCGCGCGATCGACAAATAGTCGCCTTTCCCGCCAAGTGCGTTCACATAATGCGCGAAACTCGTACCCCCGTGCTCCATGCCCAGCGCCATAATTTCGCGCAAAGCCACAAACAGCCGCTTTACCTCCGCCGGTTTCAAGCTGCCCGCAAGCCGCGCCGGGTGCAATCGCGCCAGGTTGAGCGACTCATCTGCATAAATGTTGCCGATACCGGCCACCACCGCCTGGTCCAAGATCACCGCTTTCACCGGAGCTCGGGCGTGCCGTTCCAGTTGCGCCGCCAGGTACTTTACGGTAAATGCATCACCCAGCACCTCCGGCCCCATGCGCGCCACCAAGCCATCCAGCTCTACCTCGCCAGTCGGCACCACCTTAATCCAGCCAAATTTGCGCTGGTCGTTAAAAAATAGCCTGTCACTACTTGCAAACGTAAATGTCATTCGCGTCGAGCGATCCGGCAAGCCGGCGGCCATACTGTCGGTAGGATGTCCGCCGGCCAGCCGCTCGCCATCCGCTTGCACCAACACCATTTGCCCCGTCATCTTGAGGTGAAATAGCATTGAAAAGCCATTATTCAAATCCCACACCAGCACTTTGCCACGTCTTCGTACTCGCGCAACACCTGCGCCCACAATCCGGTTTCCGTCCATGCCGTCCACCTGCACAATCGTTTGCCCGACCAGATGCTGCGCCAGCCCTAATCGAATTGTCTCTACCTCCGGTCCTTCTGGCATACAAATGTAGTTTAAAGGATTACTACTGGCCACGAACCTTCCAAAATATACAAAAATATGGTACAGTAGAGAAGTCCAAGTGAGCTCAAGTGACGATCTTCGCGGGGTGAAACATGAGCCCGCCTCCTGATTCGAGACATAGTCCAGAGGTCGCAAAAGCGATCCGCCAGCACCGAGTAGTCAACAACCTGATCCCCACCGCCATTTCGGCAATCGGGCTGAACATAATTCTATGGATACTGACTGCCAACTGGCACACGACACTCTGGGTGATTGTCTCAAGCTGTTTTACCGTGATGTCAGTCGGCTTCATTAGTATCACGTTGCGCATCTCCAAGAGAGCCTCTCGAGTGGTCCCTGCGTATAGGGCGTTCGATGACGCAAACTGATGACGCGAACACCGTAGCCGACAATGCAACACCGAACGACGGCCCAACAGCCGCCGGCCCTCTCAAGCGCCGGCGGCTTGCCATGTTAATCCGCTCAAGCTGGAGATTCGCCTAAAGCCTCTCCACTACCCGTCCACTACACTAAGAAACCGTAAGTAAGGTAAAGGAGGAGCTATCATGGCCGAGAACCACCCGCGCGCAAACGAAATTACAAAATCCTTAAAAGGCGTTGATTACCCGGCGACAGGAGCGGAACTGCGTCAGCACGCTGAGGACAGCCAATTCGCCGCCGACGTCAAAGGCTTCTTTGAGCACATCCCGAGCGACAAAGAGTACGTCAGCCCGGTTGAAGTCGAGAAAGACTATGGCAAATACGCCTCTGGCGAGCAAATTGAGATGATGGACGACCTCGATAAAGCCGCCTAGCTGGGGAAAAGCGGCCCTCCGGGGCCGTTTTTTTATTACAGCTCGCCCCAGTTTTTACCCACGGCCGTGTCCACTACCAACGGCACACCAAGGTCAATCACACCGCCCATCGTTTCCTCGAGCAGCTTGGCCACGGCCGTGCCTTTAGCCTCCGGCGCTTCCACGATCAGCTCATCGTGAATCTGTAGCAATAGCCCGCAATCATCGTCCAGCTTGCGATCAACTGCAATCATGGCCAGTTTGTAGATCTCGGCTGCAGCACCCTGCAGCGGCAGGTTAATCACCACCCGCTCAGTTGCACTCCGTATCTGGTAATTGGTCGACCGGATTTCCGGAAACGCGTGCCGCCGGCCAAATATCGTCTCAATGTACAAATTGTCATAAGCAAACTTCTTCAGGTCGTCTAGGTATGTCCGCACCTTGGGTCGCGCCATAAAGTAGCGGTCAATAAACTCTTGCGCCTGTTCCATCGGCATACCGGTGGCGACACTCAGCCCATGTGGGCTCATGCCATACAGCACACCAAAATTAATGGTCTTAGCCGCCGCCCGCTGCTCTTTTGTTACCGCGTCCAGTGGCACTTCAAAGAGTTCCGCCGCCGTCTGCGCATGCAGATCAAGTCCCTGTTTAAATGTCTCGATCATATTCTCGTCACCACTCAAGGCTGCCGCCACCCGCAGTTCGATCTGCGAATAATCCCCGCTCACCAACACCCGGCCCTTGGGTGCCACAAAACACGTGCGGATTTCACGCCCCATCTCGGTCCGGACCGGAATATTCATGAGATTGGGCTTGCTTGAGCTCAGTCGCCCAGATGGCACAATCACCTGGCTAAAACTCGTATGCACGCGCCCATCCGGCCCGACCTGGCCCGGCAGGGCATCTGCGTATGTATTTTTGAGCTTATCAAGCTCGCGGTATTCCATGATGAGACCAACAATCGGGTGAGCATCGCGCAGTTTCTCCAGCTCCCCGGCCGCTGTCGACCAGCCGGTCTTGCCCTTCTTCACGCCAGCCGTGGTAAGTCCCAGCCGACCATACAAAATTTGCCCCAATTGCGCCGGACTACCCAAATTAAATTCTTCGCCTGCCAGCTCGTAAATCTGGCTTTTGAGCTCACCAATCCGGCCGCTCAATCGCCGTCCAAATTTCTCAAGTGCGGCCGTATCCAGCTCAATCCCGCGCAGCTCCATATCGCCGAGTACCGGAATCAGCGGCCATTCCACTTCGGTTGCCAGCCGCTCCATGCTCCAGCCGTAGGCGTTTGGAGTACTAAACTCTGCCAACTGCCCACGCAAACGCTCGTACAGTCGCCAGGCCATATCGGCGTCCTCAGCTGCATAGGTTGTAGCGTGCTCGATCAGTGTTTTATCAAACGTGGTTTCGTGTTTACCCGCACCGATCAGCTCAGAAATCGGAATCATTTCAATGCCCAGCTCGTGAAACGCCAAACCATCAAGCGATTGCGCCCGGCCGAGCGAGTTGAGCAAAAACGCCGCCACCATGGTATCAAACACAATCCCGCGCACGTGCACCCCACACTGGGCCAGCACTTCGTAGTCAAACTTCAGATTGTGCCCGACTTTACCAATCGCCTTATTCTCGAACACGGGCCGCAAAGCTCTCACCACCTCGTCATGCGCTAGCTGAGTCCCCTGGACATGCCCCACCGGCACGTAGAACGCCTCGCCTTCGTGAAAGCTCACGCTTAAGCCCACGAGCTTAGCCGTCATAGTGTCTACGCCGGTTGTCTCAGTGTCAAACGCAAACACCTCTTGTCGGTTCAAGCTCTCCACCAGCTTTTCCAGCTCAGCCGGTGTTGTCACCGACCGATAGTTGGCGCCTGCCAAATGTGTCCGCTCTTTCTTAACCGCCGCTTCACCATCGCCAAACAACGTCGGCGCCCCAGCCGGCTGTGCCTCTGTCGCCGCCGGCGCGCCCGGTAGTCTTGCAAGCAACCCGTGCCGGAAGTCCAGTCGCCGGAACAGGTCGTCAAGCTCATCGCGCCGGTATTGCCCAATTCGTGCCGCATCCAGGTCCAACTCCAAGTCCATATCGCACTTAATCACGCTCAATGCTCGGCTCATATAAGCCATGTCCTTGCCGACCCGCAGCTTCTCTCCTACGCTCCCGCTAATCTCGTCGACATGCTCATAAATGCCGTCGAGCGTCTTGTATTCAGCCAGCAGCTTCTGCGCACCCTTATCGCCGATCCCAGATACGCCCGGAATGTTGTCGCTCGTATCACCCACCAGCGCTTTGTAATCAATAAATTGCGCCGGCGTCAGCCCGTACTTTTCGCGCATTTTCGCCAGGTCATAGCGCGTCGGCTCCATGCCCCGCGGATTAAACATGTCCACCACCGTCTTCTGGTCCACCAGCTGCAGCTGGTCGCGGTCGCCGGTCGCGATCACAATGTTCAAATCTCCGCGTGCTTCAGCCTTGCGCGCAAGCGTACCAATAATATCATCGGCCTCGTAGTTCTCCGCCTCAACAAACGGCAATCCCAGAGCGCGCACCAGTTCCTTCGTTGGCTCGATCTGCACTCTCAGCTCGTCATCCATCTTTTTGCGCGTCGCCTTGTAGCCCGCGTACATTTCATTGCGAAACGTCTTGGCCGACTTGTCCCAGGCCACAATCACATAATCCGGCTTCAGGCTCTCCAGCACCTTAACCATAATCGTGAGAAACCCATACACCGCGTTCGTCGGCTCACCGTCTTTATTGGAAAGGTGCGGAATCGCATGGTACCCGCGGTGAAACACCGCCGACCCGTCTACCAACACCAACAGTGGTTGCTTGCTCATATATCTTATTGTAGCTCATTTAAGCGTATTATTTCGTAAAAATATTGACAAATGTTTAAAGCTGTGCTAATATGTATTAATCCCGTTGCGAGGCGCCACACTTCGAGGCAATCCAGTCTCGAGTGAACGCAATCGGAGCGCCGAGCCCTGTATTTTGGGGCGATGAGTCTGCACTCGTTTCTTCGGCCGCATAGCGACCAAGAGTCACGCAGTGCAAGGAAGTTCACAAAGCCGGGCATAACGCGCGCTGCGCGGTCCGCACCCTTTACTGAGGCGTAGTCCTCCCGATGACCGGCCCGTTTCGCATTCTGCGGACGGTTCTGCCGGATGGTTGTCCATGTTCCTTTCGTTCATGTGGGCACTCGACGCCCCTCGTTTCACCCCCCCCACACAGCTGGGGACCGTGTCGCGCGTGCGACACGGTCCCCAGCGACACCCAACTTGCACGATCCCCCAGCCAACGGCTGGTATTTTTTGCCCTTACGAAGCTCATAGCCAATACCGTCAATCCGCAGTAAAACGCCTCTTATCTATAGCGATTGCTTCCAAAAAGCAGTCGTTCGCTGCAAAAATAACGCCAGGTTCTCCGAGCTTGCTAGTTGGTGGTCGTCTCCCGAATAGGTATAAAGCGTCACCGTCTTGTGCGCCTTCGCGAGCGCGCTATCAAGTTCGCTTGAAAACGTATACGGCACCACGCTGTCATCCAGGTCTGCGTCAATCTGTACCGGTCCGTGCGCGCCACTCACATAAGTAATGGCCGACGCTTCGTTCCAAAAACCGGGGTCGCTCTTGGGCGTGCCATACTGCTGTGTCAATGCCTGCAACTCGGCCTGCACAGCAGTTGCCGGTTGGTCATTTGGCGCCGGCGAGTTCGGCCAATTATAAAACAGATCGTACATCGACCCTACCACGCCGTTTACCAACACCGTCGCCGCTACATTCTGGCTAATAACGGCCACATTCAACGCCACGTGTCCGCCCATACTGTGACCGACCAGTCCAATGTGGGCCGGATTAATCGCCGGATTAGCCCGCAATGATGCAATCAGGTTCATCACGTCATAGGTATAATCCGGGTCCCAATGCCCGCTCACAGCGCTGCCACCGCTGTCGCCGTTGCCGCGCAAATCCGGCTGCACCACCACAAAGCCGGCCTGCGCCCAGGGCCCAATCCAGCTCGTGTAGGCATCGGATACTGTATTGTATTCAGCCGGGTCAATATACCCGTGCACGAGCACAATCACCGGCCAACCACCCTTTGGCATCGACCCATCCGGCTGAGCCCAATATGCATACTCGGTCAAGCCGTCCGAGGTAAATGTCACCACCTTAGCCGAGTAGCCGCCATACATTCCCACCTGTCGACTCGTTGTAATTGCGCTCGCCGTGTACTCCCGTGTCCGCATGGCCGGGATCGTAATTGGATTGAGGGCCGGTGTCTGGCTCGGCTGAACCGACGCCGAAGGACGCGCTGTTGTCTGCCCGGCCACCGGCGCCAGCTCCTGTCGCCTAGAGGCCCCCACGGCCGCAGCCGTCAGAATTACGACCACTACGGCTAGTAACACGTCATGTCGGCCAAACCGGCGCTTCATACGTCAACCCTAACCCGTAATTAGGAAACCGCAAAGCTCAACCCTTAGTTGAACACTCCGATTCTCTCAGGAGTCGCGGCCACCTGCGTGGCCGCGACTCCTGCCGTGTCACCCTCCTTGCTCGTCAATGTGATGCCGCCACTGCCGCCAGCGCCCGGCTGCTGGACTCACCGATCAGGACACCGACAATGACCCGCCTGCCAAACCAGACCACAGTCTTCACATACTGGAAGACGTACTCCCGCAGTCCCAGCGCACCCGGACCATATACGACGTACCGGTCTTCCTCCGCCCAGCCGAAGCGGGCGTAGGCTGGAGTGCCATCACCCCGTTTCATGAGCTTGTTGTCGGCCGGATCCCAGGCTGCCACTATCGGGCTGCCACCGGGGGTACGCCGCAATGCGACCCACACTCGATTGTCCGTCGCCTCGACCTTGCTAACGTCTGCGCTTGCCATCCTCACCCTCCTATTCGCCGTTCCGGCGGTCATGTCGCCAGTATTCCGCCGGTTTCGTTGTCCGCAGCAGCCGGTAGGGTCAGCATGCCGACGATGATCGTCGTGCCGCCGGTCCCGACCAGTCGCTGCTTGAGCCGGAGCGCCACCTGAACCTGACGCCAGTCCAATACGCTGAAAACGTCGTCTCCCAGGTCCTCCCACGAGAAACCGGAGTAGTCGCGTTCGTCCTCGGCCACCAGGCCACCGCTGTCATCTTCGGCCCAGGGAACAACAACTTTGACGCCGCGATTCCTCTGCAGGGCCACTATCTGCGGCCCGCTCGGATTGGGCATAACGTGCCTCCTCCCAACGCGGATGCTGTCGTACCGTAACACATTTAATCAAAAAAGTCTACATAACCAACGAGGAGCCAGCTGGCTCCTCGTTGGTTATTCCTCGTACTACTTAGGTTGACGGACGAGTATCAATAACGCGCGCCGGATGCAGCCGTGCGGTCCGGCTGGTATAAATATCATCCACTAGCCGAGCACGGCTCGCTGACACTGCCGCCAGCTCCGTACTCGCACCGGCAATTGCCGGCACCGCTTCAGCCTCCACCTCTTGCGCTTCGCGGACCTCAGCCCGATTGGGCCTGCGGGCCTTAATCACCACGGCAGCCACCAGACTCGCCGTCACGGCAAACAGTGCCGCGGCCGCAAATCCCCGTTGGAACCCGTGTACCAGCGCCGCCGGCACCGCTGCCGCCAGCACTGCCTTGGCCGCGAGCGGGTTTGTAGCACTTGCCGCAGCCGAGGCCGCGTTCGCCAGATCGGTTTTCGTCACTGACGTCGACACCACACTTAGCACCGCAAGCCCTATCGCCCCGCCAATCTGTTGCCCCGTATTAAGCAGCCCCGAAACCAGCCCCGATTCCTCTTGGGATGTGCCGGTCGTGGTCACAATCGTAGTCGTCACAAACACCGCCGCCATACCCGCTGCCATCAAGGCCACGCCCGGGAAAATGTCAGTCCAATAACTAGCATGCACCGGAAGCCGAGCAAAGTACGCCAGCCCTGCCGCCACCACCAGCGGCGCTATCACCAAGATAGGCTTGGGATTGATCTTGCCAATAAACCGTGACAAAACTCCTGCTACGACGATCAGTATGAGGGTAAATGGCACATCCGCCACACCGGTCATGGTCGGCGAATAGCGCAGAATCTGCTGCAGGTAAATCGACAGGTAAAAGAACATCCCAAATATGGCCGCCGGCATCAGCAACTGAATAGTCGTGCCGCCGCTCACATTCCGCCGCTTAAAGATACTCAACTTGATGAGCGGCTGCTTGCGCAACAGCTCATTCACAATAAACAGGATCATTAACACGGCCGACAACCCAAACGCACCCAGCGTCACGTCATTGCCCCAGCCCTTGGTCGGCACCTGCGCCAACGCGTACACCAGGCTCATTAAGCTCCCGGTCACCGTCACCGCACCGGCAATATCCATGCTCGTCCGCGCGGTCGGCAAACTCTTGGGCACAAACCTCAGGGAAAGGATCAGTACCACAATCGCAATCGGTACGTTAATAAAGAAGATCCAGCGCCAGTCCACGTACTGGGTCAGCAGGCCGCCAAGCAAGAGTCCAACTGCTCCGCCACCGCCGGCCACCATGCTCCATAGTCCCAGCGCCCGGTTGCGCTCCTGCCCCTCCTTAAAGATCGTCAGCACCAGCGACAGCGCAGATGGTGCCAGCAGCGCCCCGCCCAGTCCTTGCAGCGCCCTAAATGTCACGAGCATAGCCGGGCTTTGCGAAAACCCACCAATCAGCGACGCCGACGCAAATAACGCCACACCGGCCATAAAGATCCGACGCCGGCCAAACAAATCAGCCAACCGCCCACCGAGCAGCAAGAAACCGCCAAACACGAGCGCATAGGCCGTTACCACCCACTGTAATTGCGACGCGTTTGTAAAACCAAGCGCCTTTTGGATCGCGGGTAGGGCCACGTTTACGATCGTAGCGTCCAAAATCACCATAAACTGCGCTGCGGCTAGTACCGCCAGCGCCAATCCCTTATGTTTCACAGCCTCAATCATGTGCGTCTCCCGTGCTCAAACTTATTTTGCTATTCAGATATTTATTATTACTGAATGTAGTATATCTCAATGTTTGAGGTTGTCAAATATTTAATACGTAGTACAATGAAGACATGAATATCACGTCTGAACAAGTCTGCCAGGATTTACTGGGTTTAATCGGCCGCATCAAGACGAGCCTTGCCAGTCTCTCCGAAAAATACGACCTTACCATCATGCAGGTCCACGCGCTCTATGCGATCTCACAAGGTGACGCCACCATGGGCCAAGTTGCAACCACCCTGCACTGTGACGCCTCAAACGTTACCGGTATCGTCGACCGCCTGGTGGCCGGCCACCTCATTACCCGCCAGGAAGGCACCCAGGACCGCCGCACCAAGACCCTCCAGCTCACCGATAAGGGCCACGCCGCCGTAAATGACATCTACGCAAATCTCCCCGCCCAACTCGGCTGCAGCCGCTTAAGCGACGACGAGCGCACCACCCTCCACGGTATCGTTACCAAACTCATCGCCGACGCGCCGGTTAAGGCCTAAAAACAACAAAGACCAGAGGTCTCAATAATTCTCGATATTTGAATGCTCAGGTCTCCGCAGGAGCACGAACCCTATCTAACGGGTCCGGGCTCCTGGGCATAATGTATCTCGAGCGGTCTAGTTGAGTCCGAACTACAAGGCTAGATGGCGCCCGTGTAGGCTTTCACAGCCCCCAATTGCTTGCGAAACTCAGACCATTGCGCGTCGGCCGAAGCTCTCACGCCCTTCCATGCCACACCTGCAGACGGAAGCCGCGCCTCAGTCTCCCTTGCCTGCTCAGCGTGGACCAGAGTGAGAAACAGCGCTCGCACGGCATTCGCGGCCTGTTCGGCGAGTTCGTAGGCACCGACGACAGTCGAATCCGCCGCTGCCATGTCACCGACCTGCATGAGTATGGCCCTGAGCCGTTCGTCGAGCGCGGTAGCGACGAACCGAATTGCCGGGACACGAATCACGCTACGCTTGGATGCAGCCGCCTCACCAATGTAAAACAAGCCTGCACGAAATTGTCGCGAAGCTCACCTCCGTCGAACCTGCGAACACGCAACACCTTACGTTTCTTCCATGTAATCTGCAACTATATTAACAATTTGTTGGACTTGAGGTGAGCAATTCTTGAACCAGACACAATCATACATGTCATCGCCATATTTCCTGATTGCTTCACTTATCAACGCATGCACAAAGGACTGGGTCGCTCCCGTGATTCCCTGAAAGTCTAGAGTGATGTCGCCACCTTTTTTAAGCACCGGAAAGATTTCATTTATCCGCAAATCCCGGGCCACATCCTTATTCTCTGCAAACTGACCAGTTAACCGAAGCAATTTTATTGTTTTCATTGTCCTCAAGGGTTATATAAAATGCGGACGCTTGTAGCGAGCCTTTCTTCGCTCCCGCACTGCCGACGAGTAGGCTTTTCTAATCTCCTCCAGGAGGGAAGCAAACTCGCCAATTTTATCTAGAGAAATATCAATCGCCACCAGAGTCCCTTGCAGAAAAGGTGCCTCGTTAGTTGACGCATGCCTATCTTTGTTAGGATCAGCGTTCAAGCGAATTAACCTTACGTCTGGTCGACGCTTGAGCAAACGGTATACGCCGCTACCGCTGTAAATCATGAAATAGTCCCTGGTTAGCATCGCGATAGACTTCACAAAGAACAAACCTGCCCCAGCGTTCTCAGCAGTACCCCCCTCCCTAGTGGTTGTGCCGGATACTCCTGGAACCAAGGCCCACTTTATGGCATCAAGGTCAGACCGCGTGTGATTCGCCCAAACCTTAGCCATTGACTGACGAATGCCAATGCCTGTATCGCAAATACCTAAGCGAATAACGTTTGAGTCCTGATAGTACTGAGCAGCAACGATAGCCCCATTTTCGGAATGGGAGTGCTCCAACACATTTCTTACTAGCTCGCCTACCGTGTATTTAATAGCATCGGCCTGAGATGGCTGGGCTTGGAGATGAAGCAGCGGCACAATATCGGATATAAACCTGGTTTGCTCAATTTGAGACTTAATTTGGGTCAACGGAATGAAGCGACCTGCGGGCTCATGACGCGTAATACTGAAAGGTGAGTCTACCCGAAGGATTTTGAACAGCTGCATTCTGTCGAGATAATGGCCTGAGCGTGCTTTTATCTCATCAAAAAGGATTGATTCGAGCTTAACATTGAGACCAAGAGCAGCAACTAAAGTTAGGATGGCAGGATGCACACTTATCCATTTATCGTTAGTTGTCACCTCTAGCCTTGTTGGCTCTGAGGTATCAAGAAAGCGCAAAAATGAATCAATGTTCCGCAAATAATCGTTATTAGACAGGTGGACCTTCATAAGCACTATTTTACCAGTAGGTTACGTTCTCAGTCAATACGTAACCTACCGGGTAAGAACCACTAGGTTACATAATTTCGCAGAACGTAACCTAGAGGCAACGACGCGATCGTAAGCAGAACCCATACTGAGCCAGTACAAACCAGAAACTACGCGTTCAACCATTAACCGTGATAATGCTTACTACTCGATCCGGATGAGCTGTTGTGGCTGAACAAAGGCATAAACGTTTGATCTTCCATTTAGCCCGCGCTAATTCCTACTTGCTATCGGCGTTTTCGTCCATGTCACGCGGTGGAAAGAAGTAGCTAACCGAAGAATCCGCCAGCTGATCCAAAAACAGCTCTCGGAGGTTCGCGAGTGAGCCTTGTTCATAGAACAAGATCAGTGCGGCCTTATAAGCCTCGATATCCACACTCCGGTATGACAGTGGCGGAAAGCCGTAGGCTAGCAAAACAGCGTTAGCGAGCAGGCGTGACGTACGCTTATTACCATCAACAAATGCTTGAAGATACGGCAACAGTACCAGGCACGCCATAGCCTTCTCGAGTGGCTGTTCTAACCCATTGATCGTATCAATTGCATCACGCATATAGGTATTAAGCTCAGCCTGACTGGCGGGCGGAATGTACACCGTACCCGTAATACCCACCGGCTCGTTGCGCAGTCCAAACTGCACCTCCAAGCCCTCGACCAGCAACTGATGAATCTCCTCGATCTTACCCTTGGTAAGCATCCGGTAATCCTCCGGGTGCTCCCAGATGTAATCAAAGGCTTTTTTGTGATTTAAAATCATCACCGCTTCAAAGTGTTCGTGGCCCGGTGCTTCTTTGGCATCTTGCAGTAGTCGCTCCGTATCGAGCAACGTATATGTATTCCCCTCGATCTTTGAGCTCTTCCAACTCAGTTCAATTACAAACCGCTCTCGTTCTTTTTGTGCACTAACAGTATTACCTAGCTCTTGCCGCCGCTTTACGCCGATTTGGATACCTGTAGGTACGTCGAAAATCGTGCCACGGATAGTTTTAAACAAATCGGGCTCAATGTGCCTGTAGCGGGCCTGGCGCTGATCTGGTTCCTGGGCTAGATACGCTTTAGCATCCCAAACGACCGCTGTTTTCCCTTTCCCAGTGATGGCATAGACGGTCGCTCGGGCCTCTCCATACGTCTCAACATATCCCTGGTCTACTAGCTGGCCGAGCTCACGAATTGTATTAATCCGGCTCTCCCCTGTCGCCTGCTGGATGGCAACACGAGCCAGCTTGTCGAAGGTGGCAAGCAAACGCAGAATTTTCTTAGAACGATCAGTTATCGTAACATTCATATACTAGTATCGTAGCACGAGTGTTACGATTAGGCAACGCTTTTGTTACGATTTAGACATTTCGTGACACGTACGGCCCAGAATCATAACATATTGATACGAATAAGCATCTTAAATGTTACGAAGCCAATGCACGCTAACCACATGAATTTACACCGTTATAGTCCGCAACTCTGTAAGCCAACCGGATGCAATCTCGGTCCAATACCAAAAAGGGAGTCCTAGGCTCATCTTGGTCGCACGTTCTGCACCCATCTGTATAATGTGCGCATGAAGATCATCCAATTAAACCTCTGGCTGGGCCACATCCTTGATGCCGCCCTCGCCTATATCGACCGCGAAAACCCCGACGTTCTCTGCGCCCAGGAAGTTAATAGTGCCGAGCATGGCTACGGGCTGTTCGCCTCATACCAAACCCACCAGCGGATGTCTGAGCTCTTCCCGTACCAGTTCTTCGCGCCCACCTATTCATACCAAGCTCTCGGAGAAACAGTTCAGTATGGCAATGCCATCTACTCTCAACTCCCGCTCGAAAACACCTCGGTCACATTTACAGCCGGGGCTTACAAAGACAACCGCACTATAGGCAGTCGTGGCTTCGAAATCCGCAATCTCCAAGTCTGCGAAGTCAACCATGGAGATGGGGTACTCACCATCGCCAACCACCACGGGTATCACACTCCGAGTCCTGAGGACACCGCCGACACCATCGCGTCGATGCACCAGACTGCCAAACGGCTGCGGCAAGTCAAAACTCCGCTGGTATTATGTGGCGACATGAACGCAGGCCCCACCAGCCGCACGCTCGCCCAACTGGAGCCTTTGGGGCTTCGTAACCTCACCGTCGAACATCACATCACCCATACCCTTTCGAGCGTCCACCGGATCAAGGCCGGCGCGGTGAGTGACTACATCCTCGTGAGCCCTAACCTCACCGTTACTGGGTTCCATGAAGCCAACGAGATAGTGTCCGATCACAAAGCGCTCGCGCTCACACTAGCTTAATAATCATCTGCCGATCAACCAAAGAAGCACCCCAAAAGAGGTGCTTCTTGAGTTTCGTACGTAATCGAGCCGAAACTACCGCAAGTAATCGCGCAGCTTCTTTGACTCGCGGTGCTTGCGCAGCTTCGCCAGCGCTTTGGCTTCAATCTGGCGGATGCGCTCACGCGTCACGCCAAATTCCTGCCCCACCTCTTCCAAGGTGTGCGAACGGCCGTCTTCCAGCCCAAACCGCATACGCAAAATCTTTTGCTCGCGCGGGGTCAGCAGCTGTAGTACTGCATTCACGTGCTCCTTTAAGAGCTGATGTGTCGCCGCTTCCTCGGGTGTGAGCGAATCCTCATCGGCAATAAAGTCGCCCAGCAAGGAATCCTCTTCTTCGCCCACCGGCGCTTCGAGCGAGACAATGTCCTGCTTTATCTTTAAGATGTGATTGACCTTATCAACGTCCATCTCCATCTCGGCCGCAATCTCTTCCGGCAGCGGCTCGCGGCCCAATTCCTGCACCAACCTGCGTTGCGTGCGGATCAGCTTGTTAATCGTCTCCACCATGTGCACTGGAATACGAATCGTGCGGGCTTGGTCCGCAATCGCGCGCGTAATCGCCTGCCGGATCCACCATGTTGCGTAGGTCGAAAATTTAAAGCCTTTCGTGTAGTCAAATTTCTCCACTGCGCGCAGCAGTCCGGTGTTGCCTTCCTGAATCAGATCCAGCAAATCGAGCCCGCGACCAATGTACTTCTTGGCAATCGACACTACCAGCCGCATGTTGGCCTCGGCCATCGCGTCCTTAGCCGCCTTATCACCGTTCGCAATCCGCTTGGCCAGCGCCACTTCCTGCTCGCTGGTCAAAAGTGGAATCTTACCGATCTCACGCAAATATAGCCGCACCGAGTCGTCGGCAATGTCTTTGTTGTAATCGTCAGCCGTCGCCGCCTCGGCCTCAGCGTCATCTTCCTCTGTCGCCGCGTCCCAGATCAGCGCATCTTTCTGATCCGTAATTTCAATACCCTGCTCCAACAGCACGGCATAGAGCTCATCAAGCTCTTCCAAATTTTCCTCAGCTTCAGGCAAGGCCCCCGCAATTTCTTGCTGGGTCACATAACCCTGCTCTTTGCCTTTCGCTAGCAAACGCTCAATCTCGGGCGAGTATCCGCTCGAGCGATCCAGCGTTTCTTCCTCAACAGCTTTTTTCGCCACTCGTTACACCTCCTGATCCAATAATGTTTGATACTTACGCAACAAATCACGCACCAAAGGTGCGTCACCTCTCTCTTCGGCTTCGCGCAAGGCCCGACTTAAATGTTGCTTCTGATCCTGATTCGAACTAATTTGCAGCCTTCTCGCCAGCCCGAATGCCTCGAAACTGCGGTCTGCAGGAGCGAAAGCTTCATACTCTTGCTCGCCCCGTAACAATAATATATTAACGTAATCTGACAGCTCAGTCAATGCTCCGGCAATGGATGCCACCGGTTCCCGCCGATGTTCTCGTACCGCCTCAAACACCGCCCGCCGCCGCTCACCGGAAAAAGCCTCAGCCGTTAAATCATCCAGGCAGATCCGCGCTACAGGCTCAAGCAGCACCAAGCCCAGCAGCGACTCCTCCAGAACTTGCCTAGCCCCAGGCTTACCTTCAGTTTGTACAACTGCCCGGCGGCTTGGCTGATCATCGGGACGCTCACGGCTTGCCATATCCGCTCGCGGCCGGGCACCAAGACTCACCGACTGCGCCAATTTAGCCCGCACCGCTTCCTCGCCCGTCCCAGTCTTTTCCGCCAACAGTTTTACATAGTGGTCCTGTTCCACCGGATCACCCAGCCGCCGCAAACTCGCCGCCAAACGGTCAGTATATCCACGCTTGCCAACACCGGAGCTCAGATCATAATCGCGTTCGAACCGGTCAAACAGATAATCCACAATGTACTTCGCCCCAGCAATCGCCCGCTCCCAAGCCGCCACATCCTTCTTGATGAGCTCATCAGCATCCTTGAATCCCTCCGGCAGTTCAACCATGCGCAAACTAAGCCCCAGCGTTTGCCCCAGCTCGATCGCCCGCTCCGTCGCCGCCAGCCCCGCACGGTCCGAGTCGAACGCCAGCTTCACATTCTTCGTCAGCTTGCTCAAATTCCGCAAATGCTCAAGCGTCAGCGCCGTCCCACTCGTCGCCACCACCGGTTTCACCCCAGCTTGGTGGGATGTCACCACATCCATTTGCCCTTCTACCAGCACCACCTCATCACGCGTCCGTATCGCTTCCCGTGCCATGTGCCATCCAAAAATCGCTTGAGACTTATCAAATAACGGCGTCTGCGGCGTGTTCAAATACTTCGGCTCACCGTCATCGAGCACCCGTCCGGTAAACGCAATCGGCCGCCCCTCCCTGTCCCCAATCGGAAACATTATCCGCCCGCGAAACAGGTCATAAATCGTATTGCGTCCCTGCTTCTGGCCGGCCAGCCCGGCCTGCAATAATTCTTTGGATGTAAAGCCGCTCTTTAGCAAAAATCCCGTTAATGCATCCCACGAATCCGGTGCATACCCAATCCCAAATTCCCTTACCGTCTCACGCGTCAATCCCCGCTTCTTCGCCACATACTCAATCGCCGTCTTATTAGCCGCCAAGCTCGCCTGAAAATATCGCACCGCCAGCGCATGTGCCTCCTCCAGCCGCTCGCGTAACCGCTTGGCCGCCCCGCCGTCACTCTTGCGCTCCTTTAGTTCGACCCCGGCTTTGCGCGCCAAAATCTCCAGCGCCTCGCGAAACTCTACCCCCTCCATCTTCATGACAAAGCTAAACATATCGCCGCCTTCGCCACAGCCGAAGCAATGGTAAATCCCCTTCTCAGGGCTGACCATAAAGCTCGCTGTCTTCTCCTGGTGAAACGGGCACGGCGCCTTCAAATTCCGCCCCGCCTGCTTCAATGGCACGTACGCCCCCACCACCTCGGTAATCTCCAGCCGGCTCTTGACCTCCGCGACCTCATCCATATTTCAATTATACGCCGCATCTGAAACTTATACGAACAAAAGGCGAAACTAAGCCAAATTGCTCCAGCGCAAATCCGGCCGAAACGTTTCGATTAGCCGCGCCGTCACACCAACCGTCCGCTCGGCCGAGGGGTGAGCCACAAAGGCCTCCAAATCGGCCCGCTTGTGGCTATCCGACGTTACCAGGTCAAACACTCCGTAGCGCCCAGCTAACTCGCGCGTTTCGGCCGCCTCCGCGCTCACGTCGCGCTGCATAATTACATTCACGTTCTCACTTTCGAGCCCGTCTAGGCCGCCGGCGGCCAAAATCGCTTCCAGCTCGTCCTTGGTCATCTTCGCAAGTTCCAAATACCAATGCGCCGCCACAGCGAACCCGCCGGCCTCACGAATCAGCTTGACTGTCTCGTTATAGCCCAGCAACGTGCCAAAATCGGCCGTTTTCGGTGTCGGCTTAAACGCATCACCTCCCATAAACAGCGTATACGGATACTGGTTGGGCCCGTCTGCCATCATGAGGTCGTACTTAGCTTGCAGTGCCGCATCGTGCTCGGCCGCCTGCTGCATCGCTTCGCGCAGCCTCTCCATCAATGCTTGGTTTTGTGGTTTTGCCAGCACGGCTTTCACCAAATGCGGCTTGCCGATATTGCGCGATGTCGCCGCCGCTCGCACGTCACTCTCGGTCACATCAAAGCCCACGCTTTGTAAATGCCTTACATACGTGCGCATGCGTTCCACTCGGCTGTGCTCAGCTGCGGCGCAGAACTCGACCAGCGCGCGGTTCTTGATATCCACAAACAGGCCCAAAATGTGCACGCTGCCCTTGTCCCGGCCGCCCGGCGCCCAAGCCGACAGCTCGACGCCAATCATCCATTTCACCGGTCCGTTGTAGTCGCGCAACTGTCGGATTACCGACTGATTCGGCAGCGTATCGTGATCAGTAAACGCCATCACCCCGATGCCCGACTCCTGAGCATCCTTAAGTGATTGCACATGCGTCTGCACGCCGTCCGAGATAACAGTGTGATTGTGTAACGATTCAAATTTGAGCTCTGCCATGTCCAATATCGTATCATTCGTGAAAGTTTGACCGGGCCGTGGGGAGCATGCTCCCCACGGCCCCAGCTAATCATCTTCACTGTACACGCCAGCTTCTTCGATCTGCAGAACCAACTCTTCGACCAGCGCACGAATGTCTGGTGACCGGCTTCGTTTCCGGACGAGCCGTACCAAGCGCAAAGCGATGTCGACAATCTCCTCACCGGCGACCAGCTTGGCGATCGCCTCTTCGTCCGACACCAACGTCAGAAGTTCCAGCAGATTTTCAGCCTGTTCGCGTACAACTGACGCCAAGGCTGTCCGTCCGCCAGGAATATAGAGCTGGTTGCTGCCGGCAGCGTCCTGTATCCAGTATCCTGAGTCAGCCGCATCCACGACGCGGGCACCGGAATAGCCGCCCACTCCCTGGCACACGCTAGCAAGCAGTTGGCCGAACGAAGGGGTAAAAGTTTGCATCCGCTCACCACATTTCTCACTCGATAGCAGGCGTAGTGTAGTTATATCACACTCGGTAACGTCCGACGTGCATGGTCACGAAGCCCTCTTTCATAAGCGCCGCGACGACCGTTTCAAGTCTTGAATCATCAATACCCAACTCCTCGAGCGTCTTCGGGCCTGCAAGCAGCCGTCGCAACACCTCGCCACGCAGTTGCCGCGTGCTCCCCTCAAAGCGCGATTGCACACTATAATGCCGGCTACGCCGGTTCGGGTTTGGCACCTGCCTGCCCAACGCCACCCCGTAATCCATCAATGCCCAGTACCACTCTCGTGGTCGCGGCCGGTCAAGTGTCACTTCCACCAGCGGCCGCAGTGCGTCATCGCCCACGTTATTACTGTCAGCAAAAAACTCATGCAAAAACACCCGCCGGATATTTGTCTCAATAAAGACTACCGGCAGATCGTACGCAAACGCCACGATACTCCCGGCCGTATTTGGCCCGATCCCGGGCAGCTGTACCAGTTGCTCCGGTGCCCTAGGCGGCTCGCCACCAAACTCGCCCATCACCATACCGGCCGCCTTCCGCAACCACAGCGCCCGCCGGTTATAACCCAGTCCCTGCCACTCCGCTAAAACCTCGGCCGCACTTGCCTGCGCAAGCTCCGCAAACCCCGGCCAGCGCTCGAGCCACCTTTGCCAGCGCCCCAACACCCGGCTCACCTGCGTCTGCTGCAACATCACTTCGCTCACGAACACGCCATATGGTGTCACGTACACCCGCCATGGCAGATCGTGCCGGCCATGCTCGTGGTAATACTGCCAAACTCTATCTCGAAACTCTTCCATCACATGCGATTATAGCCATTTGACGGCATTATCGGACACCTCTACAGTACAGACTAAGCAAAAGCGCAACCCGCGCAAAGCTCGCACGATAGTCGGAGGGAGCCTCGTGGCACGAGAAGAACGCACTATCACGGTATGCGACTGCCATCTTGCACGTCACCCCAAGCCCAAAGACTGGCGTGTAGGCAGCAAGTACCACTTTAGTCGCGGCCATGCGCATTACGAGATTGACCTCTGCGCTGAATGCAGCCCCGAATTTCTGCAAACTGACGACAAAGGGCGTTACGTAAAATACGCCCGTCGCGTCAGAAGCGGTCTACGGAGCCGGCTCCGCCGCTTCGGCCCCATTCTGGGACCATCGTCCGTCCCACGGGTCGCCCGCGGCTTGGTCTAACCGCTCCTCTGTTCCATCCATCAGGCGCCTCTAGCGGCCGTTCCCACTGCTAGAGGCGCCGCTTCATGTTCGAATCAAACCAATATTGGTGCTCAGCTCGACTTAAATTCGAGCGCGCATGAGTTCACGCAATAATGCTTCCCGCCCTTATCCTTTACCATTGGGTCGCCTTCAAATAAGTGCCCCAGATGCGCCCCGCATCGTGCGCACACAACCTCGGTGCGCTTCATAAACATTGAATTATCCGGCCGCAGCTCAACCCGGCCCTCAGCGGCCTCAGCCCAAAACGCCGGCCAGCCCACTAGTCCCGGCAATGTGCTCTCAAATTTCGTGTTGCTCTTAAACAGCTCCTGCCCACACGCCGCGCAACGGTACACCCCATCGGCGTCGTTACTCACGTATCTCCCCGTGCCCGGCGCTTCGGTTCCTTTCTCGCGCATCACATGGTACTGCTCTGGAGTCAACTTTTCCCGCCAGTACGAGTCCGGCATATTCTTCAAGTCACTTTGCTTCACGTCATCGCTCATGTTCATTCTCCTTCATCATCTCGCTCGCTCCCGCTTGCGCCATGGCATACAGTTCCCGCATCGCCTGTGCAATTTGTGGGCTTTCAATAATTGTACCGATCGTTTCATCACCGAACGAGATAAACGACACCTTGTTGCCATACACGTTAATCTCGACCGGCGCCGTATAGGCCTGGGCCGGATGCCACGTTACCGTGCGCTTTAGCCGGTCGTCGTTCGCCGCTGCCCAAGTCATTGCGCCGGGCAAGGCCGGCGCCAGCAGCCTCGAATGAACATTCAACGCCGCCCGCTGGTCTAAATACTTGGCCAGTACTGTCCCCGGCCGATCCGCGTTGCCAAAATGTTCCTGGTCAGCCGTTGTTCGCACCACATCTACCTCTAAGCCCGTGCGCAGGATATCTTCATACAACTTCTCAAGACCCTCGCTGCCCTCAAAAAATCGCACCCCCGGCTTACCACGATAGGTGTAGTAATAGCTGAGCAAATTCGGCAGCGCCTCGCGGTAGGCCCGCTCAGTTTCGGCTAGCTCCCGCTGCCGCCCAGCCAAAAATTTTTCCAGGGCGCTCGGGCTCGCGGGCTCATACGTCTGCTTCTTTGCCCCCGCCTGCTTCACCGCTAGCCCCACTTCCTCAAGTCGGGCTAGCGCCATATAGGCCGTCGTCCGGCTCTCATCGATCCGCCTCGCCAGCTGCGGCGGCGTTAAGCTGCCGGCCTTCACGAGCACAACGTATGTCTTCGCCTGCGCTGAAGTCAGGCCCATTTGGACCAGTAGCTCTGGATTCATATGTTCATTCTATTGATCAATGTTAGAAATGTACAGTTCAAATGTGACACAAATTTAAACTCATTAAGACAGTCTTGATACACGTTAACCTGAGTCTCAAAACCCCTGGACCACCAAAGTAAAAAGACGCTAGGCTGTCCTTGTTACGTCGACAAAAACAAACAAGGAAATAGCAAATGCGTCTTTTACGTGCTCATCATATCGTCAAACTGGTTGAGGTGGTAGATAGCTTCTTTCCGAGGCAGCCGGCAAATCCCCTGGGCGGCCGCCCCGTCATCTTGCACCAAAATGAGTGCGTTGCCCTACTGGTATTTAGCTGCCTGGTAGCCCCGCAACGCACCCTCAAGGGTGTATATATCTGGTCCCAAACGTATTATTACCGCCGGTTCCACTTGCCCAGTTACCAATCGTGGGTCCGTAAATGCCACCTGGCTCTGCCTCAGATGCTCATCATGCTCGACCAGTTGTTGGTCAAGGACGCGCCTCTCGTCTTCATGGACTCAACCATGCTTGAGGTCTGCAAGCTAGTCCGGGCCGACCGGCACAAAGTCGCCCAAGGAGTGGCCGACTTTGGTATGAACCACCAAGGGTGGCATTTTGGTTTTAAGCTCCATGCCAGCTGCGCCGCCAACGGCAGTCTGTGCGCCATCTGGTTTACGCCGGCCAATGAGAGTGACTCGCAGCAAATACCACATTTGGTCAACGACGCAACTGTCATTGCCGTGGGTGACGGTGGTTACCTGGCCAAAGTCATGAGCAAGAAGATGTGGGATCTGCACCAGACCTACATACTGGCTCCCGCTCGACGCAACCAGAAGCAGCCCATGGCCAGCTGGCAGGGCCTCCTGCTTCGCAGGCGGCCCAAGGTTGAATGCACCTTTGACTACCTAAAAGAACATTTGAACCTCGTCAGCTCATTTCCGCGAAGTGTCATGGGCTACTTCGTTCACTATGTCCGCATTCTGCTCAGCTACCAGCTGATGTGGGGGTTTTGAGACTCAGGTACGTTAGTATTGACATTTTCGAGCAAAAGAAGTATTATTATCAATGTCGATCGGGAACGCCTCGGCGACAACTAATCGCTTGTCGCACCTAATTACTTGAATGATCGCCAACCAGGGAGGCCGTCATGGCAGACCAAACCCCCTACACCTCGGACGATATCGACCGCGGGCTCGCTGCGATTCGTCCTGACTACTACGAGCCGCCGGTCGAAATGGACTTGCGCGGACTCGACGCCGCGACCAGGGCACTCGGCTTGACCTACGGCTTCGACCGTTGGCAAGACGCCCGGGTCATGGCCAACAACCGACGTCTGGTCGAAACCGCGCGGGAGCACTGGAATGAAGTCGGTCATCCGACCGACGACTTCCTGCGCCACACGCTCGGCGAGGACGAGAGCGCGGTCCGCCACCGTCATCTGCTCGAACGTGCCCACCCCGACTGCGCCAGGTGCGCGGACAAGGTTGCGCTCCTCCAGGGGGACGCAACCTGAGCAAGAAGCCCCGGCCACCCACTACCAAGTGGGCCCGGGGCTATCACGTCCAAATCAGGGCCCGGACATAGGAGCTTCACATGACATTTGGCGTTGTAATTGTCGGCCTAGTTGGCGACCTCGACGTACGCTCGGCGATTCGTCGCAGCGGCGGCAATCCTGCAACAGCCGACATCCGTGAAGTTAATGTCGACGTCTTCAGCCGTCTCGGCGACGGCCTCGACATTGGCCTCGACTTGCCCGGCGTTGCGGTCGTCGTGTTCTCGGTTGAGGGCTATCGCCACCTGACAGTGTCAACCTTTTCCCAAACGGCATACCCGTCGCGCTCCCAGCTCTTCGAAAGCTATTCCCAGCGGCACGCTACTGGATTGGAGCTCCGGCCTGTCCTTCCGAGATCTACGTTCCACCACCGGTTGGCGCATCGTAGGGAGGCGATTATGGGATTCATTCTCGCGGTCGGCGATGTCGGCGAGCACCGCCTGATATCACTCATCCGGCAATACTACCGGCACGCCGTTGAGATTGCCCATGTAGACGTGGACACGTTCGACGGGTTTGCGCCTCATTTCGCCGAGGTAAAACCGCAGTCAGCACCGCTGCCCGATGCGGCAGAGGAATCCCTGCCACAGGTGATCTCCCCGGCGGCATTGGACAACTGGGTGCGGTCACACCTCGGGGTAGTTCGCTCCGAAGTGGTGCTCGTTGTTCTTACCAACACGGCTATGGCGAAACTGAGGGCATCGAACATAACAGTAGGCATGTTCTACGCCTGCTTTTCGGACACGCCGCAGTCGCAGTTCGTGGTTGTCAAAGCTGTAGTCAACCTCAGCCTTGACAACTACGAGCCATAGCCATTACGCCCGCCGTGAGCTCACAATCACGGCAGCCCCGGCCCACCGCAAGGTGGTAACCGGGGTTCGTCATGTTTAAGCAATAATTCCTGGCGGAGAGGGCGGGATTCGAACCCGCGATGGAGTTGCCCCCATACTCGCTTTCCAAGCGAGCGCACTCGGCCACTATGCGACCTCTCCGTGGCAGGCCTGCGTGCCCGCGACCGGCATATTATACCGTTCCAGCCTCAAATTGACTAATTACAACTTCACCATTAACATAAAACGCCAGGTTATCGGAAGACAAAAGGACTACCGAAACCCCGTCTACTAAGGAACCGCCATGTCCGACGAAACTGCTGCCGACAAGCGCATCGATATGTTTCGCTTCATGCTTGACCTGGCGCTCGGGCTCGAGCCGCCGCCCTACGCCCGCAGTTCGGAAGCACTCGCCGAATGGGTCTTCCAACTCCCCAACCCGGCGCAGATCGCGGCTCACCTGTTCACCGCTATCACCGACCCTTCACGGCCCGAAGCGGACCGGTGTACTCTGGCCGAGTTCCTGCGAGACAACCGCAGCGGGCCAGCCGCCCCACCCGAGTTCGCCAAGCTCTTCGACAACGCCGAAGAGGTCTGGGAAGCTCTCCGGCCGCGACGAGCATAAGCCGGCACGAAGGCCCGACTCATGAAGCCGCATTTCGCCCTGCGAAGTGCGGCTTCGCCATTCTAGTGCTAAGCTAAAACACCTCGGTGTTACCGAGCCTAAAATGACCGAATTTACCATCAAAAAGCTGGCCGGACAAAGACTCACGAACGCTTAGCTACAACTAGTACCACTGCCGCTGAGAAACAAAGGCAGCCCACAAAGACGAGCCAACCCTCCGCAAAAGAGGACTGCGTAATATTCGCGGCGAGCACAAATAGACGGTACTGAGCCTGCATCAGTAGCCACGCGGCAGCACCCGCAAGCAGCGAGCCAAAAACTGGGAACCGACGGAAAACCGACGCGATCGCCATCCCCGCCAGCACAATCAGGCTGAAACTAAAAACCATCGGCAATAATACGTGCGTAAGCACCAGACCCGTATTGCGGTAAATCACAGCGGTTAGTACCTCAGGCCCAGCCACCACAACGGTCATCACAAACCACAAGAAATATATCGGCCGCTTCCCGGCCAGTATGATTATCTGCTTATTCGAAACAAAAGCGTGTTCCGCCCGTTTAAGCAACCAACCCAAAAGCAAGCCTACTAACACCGGGAGTAGGTACCAGGCCGACACGTTAAACCGGTTAAGCGAGTAGATCGCTAGCAAACTCCACAGCACGGTAACCGCAATGGTCCAATCGCTGCCAATCAGAAACTTATACCAAAAACGATAAAACGCTACCAAATACTGCTTCACCTTCGCACCACCCGCTTAAAGGCCGCGTTTCGGCTCAGCCGGTCGATAAAAAACAGGCTTAAGAGAACGTAGAACAACAGTATGCCCCAGACTGCAGCATCCCCATGCGGCCAATACACACCTAGACCTTTCACGGCATAGTAGGTACCAAAGGTCGTCAGCAGAATCCCGACCACCAATTTCATGGCGTTCTCCGGAACATGCGCCAGCGGCCGATGGGCAATGAGACCCAGCGCTACAATGACGGCTAGGGCTGCCAAGGCCGAAATAATACCTAGATGAAGATCATGCTGAGAAACACCAAACGTTATAATGATAAAGATCACTTCCAATCCTTCCAGCAACACGCCCTTGTAGGCTGCCACAAAAGCATACCAATCAATTGGCTCGCCCTTCATAAAGCGAGCCTTCGCCGCGGCGCTGCTGACCTTGTTAAACTCTACGTCTTCGTCCCGGCTTGGGAGTAACGACGCAAAGCGCAAGATTGCCTTCTTCATCCATTGGATGCCAAAGATCAGCAGTAATGCACCCAGAATCAGCCAGAGCCGCTGCAAGTTTGGGCTTGATTCATCAGAAATCCTCATCAAAGAGGCACCGAAAACCGCTATTACAGCTGCCAGCGTCAGTATGGCCGCACCCGTTGCGAGCAAAACCGACTTCCAGCCTCGTGTGAGTCCCAACGCCAACACGATTGTCAGGGCCTCGATCATCTCAACCAAACAAGCGATAAAAACCGTCAAACCCAAGAAGACAGCATGGCCCATACGACGATCTTAGCAAACCTTAACCGCCATCAACGCGCCAAAGGCCCCTGTGCCGACCAGACGTGCTAAGCTAAAACCATGAACGTTATCGAGTTACGCAAAGTTGGCAAGACCTTCACCGATCGTGAAGAACCAACCGTTGCTCTACACGACGTTGATTTGGCCATCGCACCTGGCGAATTTGTCGCCATAATCGGTCCATCCGGCTCAGGCAAGAGTACACTCATGAATGTACTCGGCCTGCTCGACGTGCCGACTGAGGGCGAATATCTGCTCGACGGTCAGGTGGTATCAAAGCTTCGCGATCGCAAACTTGCCCGCCTTCGCCGCGGCAAAATCGGCTTCGTATTCCAAAGCTTTAATCTGCTACCGCGCCTCAGCGTGCTGGGCAATGTTGAGCTGCCCATGATCTACGCCGGCCTTCGCTCCCGCAAGCGCCGCCAGCGCGCCCTTGAGCTGCTAGGACTTGTCCACCTCGAAGACCGGGCCGGCTACAAGCCCCGCCAGATCTCAGGCGGTCAAACCCAAAGGGTTGCCATCGCCCGCGCACTCGCCAATGAGCCCAGCCTAATCCTGGCCGACGAGCCCACCGGCAATCTCGATTCCAAGGCCTCGGCTGACGTCATTGACGAACTACGCCGCCTCAATCGTGAAACCGGTGCCACTATTGTCATCGTGACCCATAATCCCGACATTGCCCGACTCACCGACCGCACCGTAACTGTCCGCGACGGTGCCGTTGTCAGCGATCATGCCAACCCCAGCCGTCACGAGACGCACACTGCACACACCGCGCCGCCGGCCGACGAACACACACCCGAAGCCGCCCATAGCTCCGGGCGGTCGAGTGCGGCTGGCAGCAACGTAATTGATTTGCGTAGCCACAAGGCGGATGACCAATGATTATGCTCTGGGAAAATTTCAAAATGGCGCTTTTGAGCCTCTCCAGTGCCAAACTCCGTTCACTCCTAACCATGCTTGGCATTATTATCGGCGTCGCAGCCGTGGTCTCAATTCTTGCCATCGGTGACGGCGTCAAGGCATCGGTCCAAGACCAGATTACCGGCGTAGTCAACGCCAACGCCCTCGCCATCACATCAGGCAACACGGGTTCAAGTGCCGGCGAAGCAAAGAAAGGTGGAGCAAATCCCAGTTCATCGCTCGGCGCCTCTACGCTCACAACCAGTGACATCACCGCGCTCCAAACAGTGCCTCACATCTCCGCCGTTGCTCCCATCAGCCTCGTTTCCGGAATTATTGCTAACGGTTCCACTGAGTCGAGCGACGCCTTGTTGCTTGCAACCACACCCGCCTTCTCCGCCACTCAAACCCTCAAGTTCGCTCACGGCCGCTTCCTTGAAACCACAGATAACAACAAACAAGTCGTAGTACTTGGCGGGCAGCTTAGCCAGGATCTTTTCGGCACCACCAATCCAGTCGGCAAAACCGTTACTATCCGCAATCTTCCATTCACGGTCATCGGCGTGCTCCAAACGTCAGACTCATCCGCCTCCAGCCTGACCGGCTCCAATTTCGACAACGCTGCCTACATGCCGTTTGATACTGCCAAAATTTTTACCGCCGGCGCCCCACCGCAAATCTTGAGAATTCTGGCTCAAGTTGATGAAACCAGTAACGTTAACTCTACAGCTACGGCTGCAAAAAAAGCCCTGCTCGTAACCCACGGCGGCCAAGACGACTTCACCGTCCTGACGCAAAAAGACATCCTTTCTACGGTCGACACCGTGCTCAGTCTGCTCACCGACTTCATCGTTGCCATTGCCTCAATTAGCTTGCTTGTCGGCGGCATCGGTATCATGAACATCATGCTGGTATCAGTCACCGAGCGCACGCGCGAAATCGGTCTGCGCAAAGCCCTCGGCGCAACCTCAAGCACTGTGCTGTCGCAGTTTCTGATCGAGGCAATCGTACTCAGCCTCATCGGCGGAGGCTTGGGCATTCTCGCTGCCGTCGGCCTTGCCAAAGGCGTTGGCAAAGCCGCCAAGATTACACCGGTCTTCACACCCGACGCTATTACTCTGGCAGTCGGCGTGTCTGCCGCGGTTGGCATCATCTTCGGTTTCGCACCCGCGGTTAAGGCTGCCAGAAAGCGTCCGATTCAAGCGCTCAAGGCCGAATAAGGAGTATTTCAATGGACAAACACGACCCCAAGCTCGCGAAATTTCTGGCTACCGTCGACCGTTCGCAATTCTCCATCGACGGCTATCAACAACGCGTCGAAAAACCCTGGGGCTACGAATTACTACTCGAAACCCCAGGCAGCCCTTACACCTCAAAAATCATGCATATCAAAGCTGGCGCTCGCGAGTCCCTCCAGGTTCACGACTCCAAGACCGAAACTTACACCATCTTGAGCGGCCGCGCCGCCCTCCTGCAAGAGGACCAGCATGGTGAAATGGTTGACTGCGAGCTCAAACCTGGCGTTGGTTACACCACCCAGGTCGGACAAAAACACCGGCTTGTCGGCATCACCGATTGCGACATCTTCGAGGCCTCAACCCCCGAAACCGGCACCACCTGGCGCCTTGAGGACGATTATCATCGCGGCGACGAAACTGAAGCCATACGCCAAGAGCCCAACCGCGGCTGGAAGGGCTAGGGCTCTCTAACCTAGTCGCCCACAATCTCCAGGCCGCCGGCGTCCACGTTCCCCACTTCCTTATAGCGCGGGTTGCGCACAAGCGCCGGCTTGTCGTTGTATTCGACCACATAAAACGCAAACCCACGCATCTGCTCCACCAGCGAATAATCCGCGTGCCCGGGCCAACCCGCCGGATCGCTGTCGTCGAAATTCACGGGTGAATCGTCGGCTGTCACAAAGTAGGTTGAGCCTACATTCAAAGCCAAGTGGGCAGGACCGGCCGGCATAAACTGGCTGTCACCCGCTTTCACCCGGCGAACCTTAAATTCGGCCACCCGGTCCGGTATCAACTTGCCGTTTTGCTCTTCCAGTTTCTGCGATAACAGCACACCTTCTCCATACAAAATCCAGTAGGTTTCGCTGATATCGCCCACGTGATAGTGCCCAAACGTCTTAATATACTCCCCGCCGACGGTACCCGGCTCCCACACGGTAATGTTCTTTTGGTCCACACCGCCGCGAATCATGTAATAGTGCACCGACGGCCCAGGAGCATCGGGGTGCATCAATACCGGCTGCATCGCCTCATGCGTACGCGTTGCTTGGTGCTTGGGCACGTTAGTAAAATCAATCTGCATCACAACCTCCGTCCATCAGTCTCAATTATCGCACATCACAGACCCACAGCATGAAAGGCGCCCCGGCAGTTATGCTTGCCGAGGCCGCCGGGGTGGTGTCACGCCGGACACCTACCCCACCCTCTGATTGTAGTAACCCTTTCCGGTTAGCCAGTGCAGCCAACACAGCAGCATGCCGCTCGGCGTGGAACTTACACAGGAAGAGCTCACCTTGCTCCAGTTCAACCCGCACGGCGGCCGTGGCCGAACAGCGATCACAGAGGTCATCATCGGTAAGCAACGGATCGTCGGTTGGGGCAACCGATACACTTGCCGAGATGGCATCCAAGACCAGCTGCACATCAGCCTCACTGCCGAGCGCATAATGTGTGGACGAAAAGACCAGCCGCTGCATGGCCGCAACCGCCTGGTCAGTCAGTATATTTGCCCCAAAAGACGCTTGAGCCAGCTGCACGATCTCTAGCAAGCCAACTCGCCAGCCAGAACTTGTTTCAGCCGTTTCCAGGAGCTGCATTGCCATGACGGATTCGGAGAAGGTGTGGAATTTGAGGTACACCCGCAGCTCAATGATCCAGGTTAGGATCTGCTTGCGAGCTTGGGCCAGGTAATCGGCTTCCTCTGGCACGCACACTCCTTGATCTCGGGTACAAAAAATCGGCGCACCAGGCACCGATACGGGCTAGCCCTCTGTTTCCGCGGTTAAGTTCGGATCGGGTATCAAAGGGCAATCTTACCCTTGATAGTATCCGGCCGGCGTCCAGCCTGTCAAATCATGCCAACGCTTGGCGCACATCGTTCCGCAGCAGGTTCAGCCCGCGGCGTGTTACCCAAAAGTCCGCTACCACTTCGCGCGGCACCGACACCTCCAGGTGCTTGTGCCCATGCTTGCGCTCTGTCAGCGGCCGGTACATCCCGGTCTTTGCATCAATAGTCACCAGTTGTCCGTGCCAGTGCATCACAAAATCATAGCCGGCCAAATCCTCGTCCAGGGTGCCATACCGCACGTCGCGCAGCTCCGGCAGTCCCTGCAATGCCGCGTGCATTGCCACCTCGCTCACCGCACCGGTAATCTCACCCTGCGCCCATGCGTGCCGCCCCTGGGCAGCCCGTCCGAGCCAATCGGTCAGCTCCGCGCGCGAAAAGTTGTGTCCATCTAGCTCAATCAGTCCACGCAGCTCATGGTTATACTCGCACGCCTCACGCCGCAACATCTCATAGTGATGCCCAGTCGATACCCGCTCATCATGATTCAACCGGCCACTGTGGAGTTGCTCGCGGTCTTCATCCAACTGCTGCTGCAAGAGTGCCTGCTCCCTCCCTCCCAGCACCACTCGGGCCAACCGCGCCAGTTCCGGCTGCTCCTCTTCGTCAACGTAATATTCTTCGGCCGTCCGAATCGCCTCGTTCAGGCCCCATTCTCGCCGCAATTCATCAACAAACGTCAAAATCTCGACGCTTCGGTGCGCAAACGCTTCCGGCTGAAGCGGCTCGGTCGCCATGCGGCTGCGAACTTGCAGGCCGTCTATAGTCTTCATAGCTCAAGCCTAGCATCAAACAAAAATAGAGGCCAATTGCCTCTAAAAACATTCCGACCCCGGAAGCGCCATACTGGCGCCCCCGGGGTCATCGCCGCAGATAGAGCTTACGCCCGGTATCAATTGAGGCTCGAGACAGCGAACCAGCCGAGCACTTCATATCCGGGTATGCCCAGGATCGCTGCCGGTCGCTGCTCCGGATCATGTCCGGTTACAGCAATGATCACAAGCATCCCGCGGCCACTCTCGGCGTCATCCCGCTGCTGCGGCACCTTGAGTTCGGGAGCCTGCGGCTCAGCGCTGGAAACGCCGATCTCCAGGCGCTGCTGATGAGGGCCGAGACGCAAGTCCGGCACAAGACGTACATGCACGACAGCCGTCCATGCTAGCGCCTCCGCGGATCCGTGTTGGACCACATTCGTGAGCAGCTCGGAAACGACCAGGATTGCATCGGGGCCGAAATCAGCCAGACCCCACCGCTGCAGAGTCTCGGAAACGGCTTGCCGACTCAACCTAATGGCCTCGGGTCGAGGCTGGAACCCGATCGAAAACTCCTGCATCGTCACCAACGGATTGCTGTTCATGACGCCCTCCCTTCACGAGGGTCTCGAATAGTTGCAACCACCAACGAAGTACATAATACCATGTAAAACATCAAAAAGCAATAACTTGGCCAGAAAGCCGCTACAAAAAACAGAGACCCGGCCGGGTCTCTGTTTCACCTGCACATTTATTTTTAGAACTGGGGCTTAGTAATCCATCCCCATGCCGCCAGGCATGCCGCCACCACCCGACGCCGGCTTGTCCTCCGGCAGCTCAACAATCAGCGAGCCCATGGTCATAGCCGTGCCCGCAATCGAGACCGCGTTCTGTACCGCCTCGCGCACTACCTTAGCCGGGTCCACAATACCCTTGGACTTCAGGTCAATAAGCGTACCCGCATCAGTCACGTCAAAGCCTTGGCCGCCTTTACCGGCCAATACCTGGGGCAGCTTTTCGTCCGGATTAAGTCCCGCGTTGCCCATCAGCTCGCGGAACGGCTGCACCAGAGCACGTTTCAACACCAGGTGTCCGGCTTCCTCGCTCGAGCCAATCTTGGTCGGCTCCACGGACAATTTCTTGGAGAGATCAACGAGTGTCACGCCGCCACCAGGCACAATGCCCTCAGCCACCGCCGCCTTGGTCGCGTTCACGGCGTCATCCACGCGGAACTTCTTCTCCTCGATCTCGGTCTCAGTGGCGCCGCCAACCTTAATCACAGCCACCTTACCGGCCAGCGCCGCTAACCGCTTCTCCAGGTTCTCCTTGTCGTACTCGCTCGAGGCATTTTCAATCTGAGCACGAATTTCCTTAATCCGACTATCAATATCCTGGAACTTGCCGCGCCCTTCAATGATCGTGGTGTCATCCTTGCCCGCAATAACCTTACGAGCCTCACCAAGTACCTCGAGCGTGGCGTTCTCAAAGCTAACGCCTTGCTCATCACTAATCACGGTAGCACCAGTCAACACTGCTATATCCTGCAGGATAGCCTTACGACGATCACCAAACGCCGGCGCCTTAATTGCAAGCGTGTTAAACACACCTTTCAGGCGGTTCAGCACGAGCGTCGCCAGCGCTTCACCATCCACGTCCTCGGCAATAATCACGAGCTCCTTCTTGCCGCTCTGCGCAATTTTCTCAAGCAACGGTAAAATGTCCTGAATACTCGAGATTTTCTTGTCAGTGATCATGATCAGTGGCTTTTCGTAGCTCGCCTCCATACGGGCCGGGTCAGTCACCATATAGGCGCTCACATACCCGCGGTCGATCTTAAAGCCTTCAACAATTTCTTTCTCAAGACCCAAGCTCTGCGACTGCTCCACGGTCACCGTGCCGTCCTGGCCGACTGCTTCAATCACATCGGCTATCAGCTCGCCAATTTCCGGATCGCCGGCCGACACCGTCGCCACCTGGGCTACCTTCTGCCGGTTGCCAACGATCTTCTCAGTCACGCCCTCGACGCCGCCGAGCACGTTCGCCGCTGCCGCATCCAGGCCCTTCTTCAGGTCCATCGGATTGTGGCCGGCCGCAATCAGTTTGTTGGCCTCGTTCAAGATATGATAGGTCAACACCGTCGCAGTCGTCGTACCATCACCCACCGTGTCGTTAGTCTTCGAGGCCGCCTGCTTCACCAGCTCGGCGCCCACACCGCGCCCAAGCGTCTCGTCGTCACGCGCCGGAATCTCCACCGCCTTCGCCACCGTCACGCCGTCATGTGTTACGGTCGGACCGCCGTAGCTCTTACTCACCACCACGTTGCGGCCCTTCGGACCCATCGTTACCCGTACCGCCTCGTACAGCTCCTTGGCGCCGGCGAGAACCCGAGCCCGGGCATCGTCATCGTAAAAAATCTTCTTTGCCATAATTACCCTTTCACCACCGCGAGGACATCTTCCTCTTTAACAATCAGCAACTCTTCGCTGCCCTGCTTAAACCGGTTTGGGCCATACTCTGAGTGAACGATGTTATCGCCCACCTTCACTTCTTTTACGTCCTTGCCGACTGCCAACACCTCGGCCACCTGAGTCTTTTCCTTGGCCTGGTCGGGCAGCAGGATTCCGGCCGGACTCGTCGATTCCGCCTCCACCGGCTTGGCCACAATCCGATCGGCTAATGGTTGTAGTGCCATAGCGTTCTCCTCATTACTTCAACAACATGCCGCCATTACCCGCGGCTTTAGCTTATTTTAGCACTCATTACTCATGAGTGCCAAGTATCCCCCAACGGCAAGCGTAGCTTTATGGTTTTTCCCAGTCAAGAGCCAAGGCAGCGAATCGCCCGTTTCCTCAAGCTCCAAACTATGCTACAAATGCGAAACGCCTGAAGCATCACAGTCCCTAGAGGAAGGATACCTATAATGTCGCCCGAATTGCCGGCAGATGTAATGGCAGTACTGGATACGGTCGTACGCGGAATGAGGGACCGCGGCGCGGTCATCGTTGACCTCAGCACCATCGACTCGGGCTTCTTTTCGGCCCACAACAGCACCATCTTCGGCTATCTGCAGGAGCGCCTGCGCGCCATAAGTAATAACGAACTGGAGCTGTGCTACGCCGAACCCAGATTGTTCGCTACAACAATACCGGGAGATGCGTTGTATCTCGCAGTTTGCCCGTCGTCATTCGCCATGCGTGCGCAAATCACGAAGCCGGACGAGGGTGTCACGCTCTACCTCGTCGGTCCCTATCGGGACGGTTGTCGGCTCAACGGAATCCGGCAACAACCGCCGCCCCGCTGAGCCGCTTTGGCCAGCGCCGTGAGCAAGGTCCGAGCCCAACCGCCGGACCTTGCTCGCTTGTCACGCCGGAGTCAGCATCGATGCCAAATTGTCGTATGTATCTGAAATTACGCCGATTTTCACCCTACACCACACTACGACGGCGCATTATCGTCCGACAGCACATGCACGTTAGCACTAATCTTCGAACGCCAGTCAACCTCATGGAAACCATGCAGCAGCTTCGACAGATAGTTCTTCAATTCGTCATATTCCGCCTGCGTCTTACCCTCGAGCTTAAGCCCCAGATACGGCCCGTTTTGAGAGTACCGGATCACAAACATCGACTCCGGCAAATCCAGCCGTACCCCGTCGCCGGCCCGCTCGTCGTCCACCACTTCGGCCTGCGGAAAATCACGGCGCACAATCTGGCCTAGCTTCTCTACCAGTGCCACCTTTTTATCATCCGCGCAGCTCAATTTCACCTCCGGGCTCGAGATGTACTGCGGCAGCTCCGCCACCACCTGCGACAACGTCTTGTCCGTCTCCGCCAGATAGTGCAACAGCCGCATCGTCGAGTACAAACCGTCATCGTGGTTGTGGAAGTCTGCCGAAAAAAAGAAGTGGCCGGACAGCTCACCAATAAACGCTGCTTTCACCTCTTGATTCTTCTTTTTCAAAAACGAATGTCCGACGCGCCACATAAACGGTTTGCCACCGTGCGCCACAATTGTCTCCGGCACGGCCTTAGAGCAAAACACGTTATACATGATGGTCGCGCCCGGATGCTGGCTCAGTACATCAGCCGCAAAAATCGCCACCAGCACATCATTCCAAATAAGGCCGCCGCGCTCGTCCACGATCCCTATCCGGTCGCCGTCAGCGTCGTAGGTAAAGCCCACGTCGGCGCCTGTTTTCAGAACCTCAAGCCGCACCCGGTTAAGCACGTTCTCTTCGGTTGGGTCAGCAATCCCCAACGGAAAACTGGGATCCACCGTGGTGTTAAACTCAAACACTTCGCAACCCGCCTGTCGCAACAGGTCCGGTGCCAGCGCCCCGGCCGTTGTGCAGCTTGGGTCAACCACCACCTTGAGCTTGCGTGAAAGCTTCACCCTCCTGGTTAGGTCGTCAAAATAGGCCTGCCGAATATCCTGCTCACTGTGGCCCGCCGGCGTCTCTGCCAGATCATAGTCCTCGGTTTCCACCATGCGCCGCATTTCCTGGATCCCGTCGGTCACCAGCGTCTCCGAGTAATCATCAGCAAACTTGAAGCCGTTAAACTCCGGGGGGTTGTGCGATGCGCTCACAAACACCCCACCCGGCCGCTTGAGATAATACTGCGACCAATAAAACGTCCCCACCAGCGTCATGCCAATGTCTACCACGTCCACGCCGGCCTCGCCCAAGCCAAGTATCAGCTCACGGCTATACTCAGGACTCGTCGCCCGCGAATCATGCCCTACCACGGCTTCGCGAATCCCTTTGCGTGTCAGATACGTTCCAAACGCCCTACCTAAATGCCTAGCCAGTTCTGGGCTGAGGTCTGCACCAACCAGCCCGCGTAGATCATAACCACGAAAAATTTGCGGATTAACCTTCACTCCAGTCCTTCCGAAACTTACTTAGTTTTCAGTGTAGCATCACACACAGATCCCCCGGGGCCATGGCCCCGGGGGATCGGCTTTTCACGAGTTACGAAGCACCTACGGCACAAGGTAGCCGGCACCCCGCAGCGCGTTCGCGAAGCGGTTGTACACTACCGCCGCCAGGTCTGGGTCGATGCTCCGTTCCGTTGAACCCGAGGGAAGGTCACTTGCCGGACGGCGGATCACCATGGTTGTCGGCGCTACCCAGGCAGCCTCCAGGCCGTATTCACGCAGTACGCCAGACATAAGATTGAGGAAGCGCCGCCTGGTACGGCCAAGTTCCACATCACCTCCCTCGGGATATCGGTAGAGCCGCACGGTCACCCAGAAGGCTGAGGGGATTGGCTGCATCTGCCTATTAAGTGGACGCGCGGTCCTCAGCTCTACGCCGATCACTGGGGCGGCGTCCACTTGTTGCGGTCTACTCAAGGTTCCTCCAAGGTTGGTGAGCAAGTAGACTTCTGGGACTCGCGAAAACTACCAGGAAAGCGAATAAGAGTCAATTACGCATGGTACCATGACGCCATATGATCGAAATCATCTTCGTAGCCCATTCGCAAACCACCGACAACGCCGAGGGTATCGCGTCCGGCTGGAACGACCCTGACCTTACCCCGAAAGGTATCGCCGATGCACGGGCCGTCGGGCAACTCTTAGCTAAGAAACAAATTGACGCGGCTTTCGCTTCGAACCAGGTGCGCGCCGTCCACACCGCCCGGTACGCACTTGAGGGCCGCAATCTCGCGATCAAGCAGGATTCTCGGCTGCGTGACGTAAACTTTGGTAACCTTACCGGCCGCCCGCGTACAGAAATCCGCCCCATCAAGGCCGGCTTCATCAAACAGCCCTATCCAAACGGCGAGAGCTACCAGGATGTGCTGAATCGTTACCAGGCATTCCTAAACGAGCTGAGGCACTCTTACGCAGGCCAAACTGTTCTCCTTTGTGCTAGCGGAGTCTTCCCCTTAGAGGCCCTCATCAACGGCCGCGGTCTGGCGGAGGTGCTGTCAGATAAAGTCCCCACCTACCGCACCTTCCGCCTGCTATAATCAAACCCTATGGCCAAGTCGACTCCCGTATCACTCATTGGCGTGCCGCTCGACCTCGGCGCCAAAAACCTCGGCGTCGACATGGGTCCTGATGCCTTCCGCTACGCCGGCGTTATCGAAAAACTGGCCGGCGCCGGCCTCGACCTTCACGACCAAGGTACGATCGAGGTCGCCGACCGCTCAAGCCTCGAGCCCGGCAACCCGCACTTGCGTTACGCCAAAGAAATAATGCGCGTCTCAAATGAATCCGCTGAGTTCGCCGAAAAGCATATCCGGGCCGGCCGACGCGTTGTTGGCCTCGGCGGCGACCACTCCATGACGCTCGGCCTTGTTTCCGGGATTTCGACTGCGTTAGCAGGCGACCTCGGCCTCATCTATCTCGACGCCCACGGAGACATGAACACCGACATCACCACGCTGAGCGGAAATATTCACGGCATGCATCTCGCTTCACTCATTGGGTTTGGCACACCTGAGCTGGTGCAGGTTCATACCAAAAAAACCAAGATCGCGGGGCAAAATCTCCTTCACATCGGCGGCAGCGACTTCGACCCGGCAGAACTTGAGCTTATAAGTCGCGAGCATCTCGCCGCCTTCACACTGATGGATTTGCTAAGATCCGGCCTGGCTCCACTGTTTGACCGCATTGACGAGCTCGCGGCCCGCGTCTCCAATTTCTACGTTTCACTCGACCTTGATGTTATCGACCAAATTTATGCCCCCGGCGCCGGTATGCCCAACGCCAAAGGCCTCACCTACCGCGAGATCGCTACCATCGCCGAGTATATCGGTGCACGCTGCCACGTCGTGGGGGTCGACGTCGTCGAGTACAACCCGCTCCAAGACGACCACGGTAAAACTGCCGAGCTGGGCATTGAGCTCATCGCCAAGTTCCTCGGCACCAATTATTCCTGGTACACCAACTACATGGCGCGCAACCAAGTCGGCTAAAAAGCCACTTTAAGCTGTCCGCCCCTGCCTCTCCAACACCGCTGCCCTTGCTGTGCCCGGCTCGTCCCACGGTTCCTCGCCGCCAGCCTCGCGCTCAATCGTCTTCTCGTGCCCTTTACCCAAAAACAGTACCGCATCGCCTGCCTGCGCCAAGCTTACACCATACTTCATTGCCTCAGTCCGGTCATGAATGAGCCACAAATCCTTATTCCGGACCTTGCCGGCCCGCTCCGCCCCTTCGGCAATCTGTTCCATAATATGCTGGCCATCCTCGCCCCGATCGTCCTCTTCCGTCACCACCACAAGATCCGCATATTCGCCCGCCAGCTTTCCTTGCAACGGCCGCTTCGCCACGTCCCCGGTCCGCCCCTGCGAGCCGAAAACCACGATCAGCCGCCCCTTCACAGTCGGCTTCATATCCCTAAACAACTTCTCAAAGCTATCCGGCGAGTGCGCATAATCCACGATTGCGGCAAAATCCTGTCCCTCATCAATCCGTGTCATCCTACCTTCCACGTTCTTCAGTGCTGCAATCCCGTGTTCAACCTGCTCATCCGTTAGCCCCAACACCAGCCCAACCCCGGCCGCCGCCAAGCTATTCTCGATATTAAAGCTCCCCGGCAACGCCGTAGAAACGTGTAGCCTCCGTTCGCCGTAGCGCAAGTCATAATCATTGCCGGCAGGTGTGCTCTGCACGTTGGTCGCCACCAGATCAACTTGATCCTGCTTGAGGCTGTACTGCACCGCTTTGGGCACTGCGGCCGCAAAGTACGGCGCACTCGGGTCATCGGCATTCACGACCCCGGTTCTCAGCCCACGCTGGTTAGCCGCCGCCAGTCGAAATAGCTTCACCTTGGCATCACGATACCGCTCAAATGTCCGGTGGTACTCCAGGTGCTCATGCGTCAAATTGGTCATCACGGCCACACTGTACGGAATCCCCCATACCCGGTTTTGCGCCAACGCGTGGCTCGTCGTCTCAAGTATCAGCCACTCGATCCCGCTCTCCTTACGCATCTGCTTAATCCGTTCCAGCAACACTTTCGTGCCCGACGTCGTCATATGCGTCATTTGCTCATGCAAATGGTCACCCGCCCCATAGGCGACCGTACTCATCAGCCCCACCTTGTAACCCGCCTCGCGCAGCATCGTGTAAATCATAAAGCTCGTAGTCGTCTTACCGTTCGTGCCGGTCACACCGATGACCTTGAGTCTCCGGGCCGGAAACCCAAACCGCACCTGCCACATCACCGCCTCAAGCAAATGGCCGGTAGGTTCGATCGTCCGAAACAAATCCTGCGGAATCAGGGCCTTCACCAGCTTGCGAAACATCCGGGCTCCTCAGTTACCACTCAAGTATGCCACAACCAATCAGCGACTACGCCAGGGTCGGAAACTGAGATTAAGCGGGTGGGCGTGTTTTCGGCCCCAGCCGCTCCGCTCGGCCGTAGCCACGCTCGGTCAAAAATTCATACGCCTCCCAGACCTCGGTGGGTATATCCTGTTCAATCTGAAATCCTTTCGCCGGGTACTCACGGATCCGCCACAAATCACCCACCAATGCGTTCTCAATGACCCGCCGTTCGGTGCCACCGTGTTCCATCCACTCTGCGATCTCAACCGGCGGCGACGTCATAATCAGTTCACGCTCCGGCCACCATTTCGCAAGCGTCGCAAACGCCCGCCGCTCCATGTAGGGCTGAGTTGCCACGATCACAGTCTTTGGATCCAAGCCCTGTTGCTTCCATAATTCACCCGCCAAATATGCGTTCTCACCGGTATTATTCGACCGGTCCTCAATCAGGATCTTGTCCACCGGCACACCGCGCCGCCTCATGATATCCGCGAACACTTGCGCTTCCGGCCGGTCCCAGTTGCCGGTCACATCGCTTTTGTCTCCGCCGCCGGACGCTGTAATGAGTGGCGCCCACCCGTCTAAAAATAACCCAGCCGCCCATTCCGGCACGCGTGTATCGTAACTGCCAAGTACCAAGAGCATATCGGCCGGTCTCAGTCCCTGGGCCATATGCATGTAAGTCCAAATCCGCTTAAACGCGCGCTCTTCGGTCATCAGTACAAAAACTTCTCGGGCCGCCGGGCCGCCATCCGCGCGGCCACACGCTCACCCGCTTTCAGCCACAGTCTGTATCGCGCCGTCCCGTTAAGCGGTAAGTCCCAACACCCGATGAACTCCGTGATCTCCGGGTTAAACTTACGTTTAAATTCATAGAGCCCAGCGCGCGAGTTTGGCGTGTCAATCTCGTCGCGGTTCGGCGAGCCCACCAAATCGTACTTAACAATTCCGCGCGCCATTAGCCACCGCATCGTCTCCCATTGCAAGAGGTATGAGGCCTGCAGCTCTCGCTTAATATCGAATGATCCGCCGTCTTTGTACCACGCCCGCCGGCCAAGCGATGTCACGAAGATCCCGGCGAGCACATCGCCCTCGTGGCTCGCAAACAACAATTCCGCCCGTCCTGCGTCCCACATCGACTTCCAGTAGTCAGCAAAATACGCTTCCGGCCTGAGGCCATAATGCGCCCGCCCTTCCGTCGCACGCATCAGTTCGAACATTATGTGCAAATTTTCAGGTGTTGGATCAACCGGCGCCACCACGACTCCGGCCGCCTGAGCCTTGCGAATGTTCCGTCTCGCCGTCTGGTTAAAGCTTGCGAGCACCGCCTCTTCCCCTGGCGCCAAATCCACAAACACAGTCGACTTCGAGCCTGGATCACGGTTCGCCCGCACCAGCCCGAGCGCCCGCAAACACGCTTTGTCCGGCACGTCGTCATCCAGCACCTCACTCTCAAATCGTGCCCACACGCCGCCAAGAAGTCCCGACTCGCGCGTTTGCTTCACAATCTCTTCAAAATCGGACAAGCTCGTTACACCTGGGCCCTTCGGGCAGTACCACAGCATCCCAAACCCCGCTACGCGCCTTTTGAGCCACTGTACGGCCATGCTGCGACCGTCACCGGTCAAATACACATACCGCCTAGGTTCCCAGCCCCAGCGGGCCTTAAAATCGCCCCAGGCGCGTGTCTGCAGTGCCATCCCGCCGTCCGGGTTGGCTGCCACCAGCTCGTCCCACCGCGCTACTTCTTCGTCAGTCGCCGCTCGCATCGCCATTTGTGAGTCATTGTAACCCAATGACAGGTCAAACATTATATGCCATTATAAGCATTCCCGTGGCTACGGTATCGATGTAACCACCAGAGTACCCGTAAGGAGGCGACAAGTTGGCAATCACAGTCGACCCGCTCGCCAAAACAACACCCGACCCCAGCGTTGTCTACAGCTCCGCGCAGCTCACGAAGAGCATCAATACAATGCTGGGTAGGGAAGTAATCGCGCTTGGCACAGAGCACTCGGAGCTCATGGCGATCGCGATCGTCGGTTCGCCGCTCAACCGGCGCAGCATAGCGAATGGGCTCGCAGCCGGCATCGCTGGCGTCACAAATCATCCCGCGATCCGATTGGCTGTCGCACAGCTCGTTGTCGGCCAGAGCGAGCTGTTCGCCGACGACGAATTCGAGGTTCTCATCCTGCTGGCCAACGAGTTCCTCAAGCGATTCAGAGGCATTGTCGATTGGTCTCTGGCCAAGACGGAGGGACTTACAAACCTCCTCAAACGCCGCGGCCAAGACACTGGCGATACACATATCCTAGCCGCTTACGCCGTTCTCAGGAACGTCAGTTTCTACGGTAAAGCCCTCGTCGACGACGCCCTGAGCGTGCTCAAGCACTCTACCGATCCCCTGCCGGGCACGAGCTGAGTGCCCACGAACGGGGCGGCCGCCGCACAGAGACGCGCCGCCCCAGATGTACGGAGCGCCCAACCGCATTTTGCAAACCGCGAAGTGCGGTTTTGTTGTTGGTAGCGTAAACTTGAGCTCATGAAAGTCTACTCCTGGAACGTCAACGGCATCCGCGCCGTCATGCGCAAAGATCTATTCGCTCCCTTCATCGAAGCCAAGCAGCCGGACATTCTATGCCTTCAAGAAACCAAGGCTCAACCCGATGAAATCGATACCGCCACCCCCAATTACCGCATCTATGTTAATTCGGCCGAAAAAAAAGGCTACTCCGGCACTGCAATTTTGAGCAAACCCGAACCCATAGGCATCACCAGCAACTTTCCGGCCGAGCTCAAAACCAAGTACGACATGACCGAGGATAAATACGGCGACCCCGACACCGAAGGCCGCATCCTCACGGCCGAATACGATAAGTTTCACCTCGTCACCGTCTACACGGTCAACGTCAAGGACGACCTCTCACGCGTCCCCCTGCGCCACGATCACTGGGATCCGGCCTTTCTCGAATACTGCAAAGGACTCGAAAGCGGCAAATACGGTTCAGCCAAACCGGTGGTCTTTTGCGGCGACCTAAACGTTGCCCACACTCCCGACGACCTTGCCCGCCCCAAGCCCAACGAAGGGAAACGTGGCTACACGACCGAGGAGCGCGAAGGTTTCCAAAATTTCATCAATGCCGGCTTTATCGACACCTTCCGCCTCTTCCACCAGGGCAACGGCTATTACACCTGGTGGTCACACTTCGGCAACGCCCGCGACAACAACACCGGCTGGCGCATCGATTATTTCCTGGTTAGTGCCACCCTCAAAGATAAGGTCAAAGCCGCCGACATCCACCCATCCGTCATGGGTTCGGATCATTGCCCCATCAGTCTAGAATTGGACCTCTAACAAGCAGTTTGGGTGTATAGTATCCTTCATCGTTAAGCGTTTTACGTCATACGTAACAACACAACGAGTACCGGGAGAAACGTGTCAACCTTGCCGCCGAACTCAACTCATCCGACACTAGCGTTCGACGTTCTAAGAAAATTGGTTGGGGATGCCCTTGAAGTCGAAATCGAAGCGAGCGTAACTACTGATCTCGGACTCGCCAGACGGCTACGAACTACGAGCGAGGGGGCGAGATGCGACAGAGAGAGAATGGATGAAGTGCTGGCCAGGGCCATTACCGGCCGCCTAGAGGGAGTCGACCGAATTGCGGGGCTGCACATTGCGTACTTCATAGTCAGCTCCCGACACAACTTCGACCGCTCTCCAGCGCTCGTCCAGTTGGCCCAAGCGATCGTGATGGTGATTGTGCCATTCGCGCTGCAGTCAATCAATGGCCAACCGGTCTGCATTCCTGAGTTCATGTTGGAAATCCCGGGAGCGGATGGACTCGGCGATTTGCTCGACGATCTGGAAGAGTGGGCCGAGGCCGCCCAAAAGTGGCTCCTCACCGCTCCGAGCGCTGGCCCCGCTCGTGGCACCAACGACCAACCAGAGGAGCAGTGATGCCGCGCCGTGTGCTTTCATGGGGGCGGCACACTCCGCCGAGCCGCCCCCATGAGGCCTTGGGGCCTCACCAACCGCATTCCGCGCCGCGGAATGCGGTTTTGCTTTTACGTTTTAGTGGCGCTTGCGCGTAGCCAGCCGCCGGCCGACTTTTTTCGTTACCGGCCAAGCCGTTTGCCAGACCGCATATAGCGCGCGATTCAGTGGCCGGTCCCACGTGCCGATCCAGTCCGTTTCCACTGGTCCAAATCCCTCTTTAAACCGCGCTACACCCTCGGTTACCCGACCGTTAAAATCGTAAACTCGCAGCCCAGCCGCTTTCATTTCACGTATCGCCTGCCACTTTAGCGCATAGTTCGCTTTCAATTCCTGGCCGTCTGCGCTCACACCGCCATAGAGCTCATAGGCCGTTCCGCCGGCCACCGCCAGCCACAAAAACGCCACCGGCCTACTGTCTGCTTTGGCATAGTACAAATAATTCCGCGCCCCGAGCTCCCGCAACAATTTCTCGTAGTACTCCGTCGGATGGATCCCGAATCCTGCCCGCTCCGCCGTTTCTGCATAAATCTTTGCCATTGGCCCAAGGTCACCCTTAATCTCGCGCGCAATCTCGATTCCATCACGCTCGGCCTTACGCACATACTGGCGATGTTTGTGGCTCATGGCAGTCATAATATCGTCTTCGCTTAGTCTCAGGTCAATCGTATACGTGGCACTCATCTGAATTTCGTCGCGGGCTTTGCTCCAGCCCTCGGGCAGTCTGGCTTCGAGCCAGGCCGGCTCAGTCCGCACATATAGCGCCTTTTGCTCGCGCGCCCAAGCCGTCACCTCGCCCAGCAATGCATTCACAGCCGCGCTCCCCGGCTCCCCCACTGGCCCGCGCGGCATATACGCAATCACTCGACCCAACTTGGGAATCCGCCACAACAGCACCTGTGCGGCAGCCTCCCAGCTTTCACCATCAACCAAGGCCAGCCGGCGCGGTGTCCAACCCGGCCGCTTCGTCTCGCCCCAACCCCATAGCTGCAGTGGGTGTCCCCACTCGCTCGCGTCCACCCACGCGTCCCAGGCTTCACGATCCGCGATTTCCACAAGCTTCATACCTGCATTGTACAACGACACCATCATTGACAAATAAGCACAAGCAGTGTAAAATAATTGTATCCCAACCCCAACGTGAAAGGCCGATGCCTTGCAAGGTGAAGTGTTGGAAAACCCGTGTCCAGTACCCGACCTTCTGGACATCACATATCTGTTGCTCTACATGCAGCCCGACGTGTATGCACGATGCATCCGCACAGAGCTCATGTATGACCCCAGGAACACCCCGCACAAGTTCACCATGATGCATGGGGAACTCCCGGTCTCGCCAGTGTGGGACATACTGCGCGACGAGCTAGTGCTCGGACTTTTCGAGCCCATCACCGGCGAACACGCCTCAATAGCTCGAGAAGCAGAGCCGCTCGGCGACTGGATACGGATCACTCTGGACGGGGTGCCCTATTATGCACTCTGGAACGACGTCGCGGGCTATGCGACCAGGTTGTTCCAGTTCGTAGAGCCACACGACGGCCCGCTGCAACAGCTGCTAGCACACGCCAACTGAATGCCCAACTGCGTTCAACGCCCGGGCCCCGCAGTCTCAATGATGAGGCTACCCGATGGGGTCCGGGCAGAGACCCGAGGGATATATATGCCGCCGCTTTCGCAACCGCGCGAAGGGGCGGTTTTTCGCGTCATAGAGACTTGTAACAGATAAGAATGCGATCTACAATCTCACCGCACCGAAGCCCGAGCCAACAGGAAGGACCGTAATGTTCCAGAACGATAAAGAGCTGATGGTGGCTCTGCGGGCGGCAATCAATACATCGGCCATGACGGACGAGTTCAGGCTGGGCGCGACGCTCACCGTCATCCTGTTGCCAAACGCGACTCCGGAAACCATCGTGGAAACCTACGTCACGATCGGCGAGGTCCACATCGACGATCTGCTCAGGCGGCCGACCCTCTACGTGGCACACGTCGCGAGGGCGCTCCTCAGGGTCCGCGCAGCGCTGTCCCCGGACACCGTACGGCTCGCCGAAGCTGCCGACGCCGCATTCCCGGCGAAGGAACCGCACACCGGCTAGATGCCCAACCGGGCGCCACGACAGCCCCAGTCGCTCTGGCTCCCATCCCCGCGGCTAAAGAAGCGCGGGGATGGGAGTTCGCATTTAATGCATAATCAAGTACAATCAGCCCCATGTTAATTCTCGGCATCGAAACTTCCTGCGACGAAACCGCCGCCGCGGTCGTGGAAGACGGCCGTCACGCGCACTCAAACGTCGTCGCATCCCAAATCGACATCCACAAAGAATACGGCGGGGTCGTGCCGGAAGTTGCTGCCCGCAGCCACATCGAAGTCATGCTACCGGTGGTCCATGAAGCGCTCGATAAAGCCGACGTCACCTGGGATCAGATCGACGGCATTGCTGTCACCTACGGACCCGGCCTGCTTGGCTCACTGCTCATTGGCACGCTCACAGCCCGCACCATTGCACTCGCCCGCGACAAGCCACTCTACGCCGTCAACCACGTTGTGGCCCACACGTTTGCAAATTTTCTCATTGAACCTGAGCCTCAATTTCCCATGCTTTCTCTCTCAGCCTCCGGAAAGCACTCCGACCTGCTCTTATTCGAATCTCCACTTGAGTACAAGCTGCTTGGCCAAACCCGCGACGACGCCGCCGGCGAGGCCTTCGACAAAGTTGCCCGCATGCTCGGTCTCGAATACCCCGGCGGCCCCAAGATCGGCAAGCTGGCTCCTCAGGGCGACGAGCAAGCCTATCAGTTGCCTATCGCAAAACTCGGCCAGTCCTATGATTTCTCATTCTCCGGACTCAAAACCGCCGCCCTGCGCACCCTCCAATCTGAAGTTGGCGGCGATTTCAGCACCCCCAGCATCGAATTACCAGCCCGCCTCACTGACAGGCAAAAAGCCGATATGGCTGCCTCGTTTCAGCGTACGGTTTGCGAAACCCTTACCGCAAAGCTCCTCCGAGCCTATCACGAATTCAAGCCCCAAACCGTCGTTATCGCCGGCGGCGTCGCCGCCAATGGACGCCTGCGCGAAGAAGTCACGGGCCAAATCCCTATGGAAATGCACTATGCACCCATGCAGTACTGCACCGACAACGCCGCCATGGTCGGCGCCCTCGGCTATCATCTCGCCACAGCCGGCCGCACCACCGATCCGCTCACACTTCACGCCGAGCCCAGCCTCGAAGTCTAGGCGTTAGCCTCATCAATCAGCCGTGCAAACCCCTTACCCGACGCCGCTTGACCCGCCGCTCGCGGGATCACCCAAAAATGCAAGTGCCTCACCGTTTGCCCGGCTTGCTTGCCAATGTTAATCGATACGTTATAGTCACACGTCAGCCCGGGCACATGTCGCAAGACCGTCTTCAGATCACGCCACCACGTATCCGGCAATTCAGACAAACTTTCAATGTGAGTCTCGGGAACAATCAGGTAGCATTTGGGATTGCTTAGCGATTCTATGAGATAAGCACCATCTGAAGAGAATAGCACCTGTCCTTTCAATGCTCCGTTACTCCGACAAAACGGGCACTCCTTGCGGCTGGCGTGAATAAAATGTATTCCAGAACCACTAATTTCCACTGCCCCTTGGCGAATCACCTCTATTTCATCGTCGGCTATCCGGATGATCGTTGACGGTGCCCGGTCCACCAGCTCTCCCCCGTCTACGTAAAAATCAACTTGATCACCAAAGTAGTCGCGCGCCTCAGCTACGTTAATAGCAGGCGGTTCGCCCGGCTGGTTAGCGCTACTCGTTACGAGCGGTCCAGTCTGCTCTAATACTCCCTGAAATTCTGGGTCCTTCGGAATGCGTACCGGAAACGAGTCCAAATCCTGATGGATATAGCCCAACTCCGGTCCTGCCGGCAGAACCACACTCAGTGGATTCGGCCACAAGTGCGCGACTCTCCGCAACTGCTGCTCCGGCAAGCCCAGTTGGAGCAGCTGCTCCACGCTCGCCGCCACCACCGTTCCCGGTTTGTGCTCGCGGTTCTTCAGGATGTACAGCCGCTCAACTGCCCTCCGGTCGGTCGCCCGGGCAACTAAGCCATACACCGTATCGCTCGGAATTACTCCGACTGCATCGGGCACTAGCGCCGAGTTAAGCTGAGTCAAAGCTAAAATTTTCACCGCTGGATCATATCATAACTAATAATTCGGCCATCTTGACCACGGTCTGGGCAGTGTTCGCCGGTTCCATAGCGGAACCGGCGAACACCCGTCGGTCATGGCGTGCTTCGGCCGGTACTGATGCCCTTGAACGTCTCGGCGATTGCCACAAGTGCCGTCACCCGGCGATCACGAAGTTCCCGAGCGGCGCCCTGCTTACCAGCGTCATCGAGCTCTTGGATGGCGACCTGGGCCGCGGTCCCCCATGCCGCTAGCATGGCCCCGAGAACGACTTCCATCAACATCTCACGTCCTAGGGCAGTATAAAGTCGCCTCAGGGCATAAGCGTACTGGGCCTGACTGCTGAACAAGTAGCAGCACACTCTAAACTGCTCGCCATGCTCACAGAAGAGCTCATACGAATCGAGCACATCGCTGCAGAGGCTGTCTACCACCTTGGGGCCGATCAGCTCAGCCAGGTTATCCATTTCCGATCGAATCAGATCAGAGGTAGGCGAGGACAGTCTGAGTGCCACCGGCTCGCCCTCGTACGTGAGGACACACCAGCCGCCCAACCGTGTCCCCTCGTTAAGCGTCGTATCGGCCGAAACCGAAACGAGCCTTAGAATTAGGTCGCTCGGCGCCCGGTGGTCACCTAGCATCTCATACCGCAGATCCCCCGGCAGCATGCACCCAGAAAGATCCGGGTTTCTGACACCTTTCATCTGTCCTCATCTCGCACCGGCCTAGCTTTCAGCCAGTAACAATCCGTCGTATGTGACAACATTGTGTTTATAATATTTTAGACAAAAAGTCGATATTATTCCACTTAACCTGTCCAAACCGGCCTCAACACGCTACACTAAGTCCAACAACAATTCGGCCTTTCGCCACATAACGACAACGTTCAGAAAGGAATTCTCTTCTTGAAGAAACAATTTGAGCTCGAAAAAGCCTACGACCCGAAGCAACACGAGGGCCGTATCTATAGGCAATGGGAAGATTCCGGCGCCTTCAAGCCCAATATGCATGCGCCAAAGGACCCGTTCACCATCATCATGCCGCCACCCAACGCCAACGGCGACCTCCATCTGGGTCACGCTATGTATACGGTCGAGGACGTCATGATCCGCTATCATCGCATGGCCGGGTACAAAACCCTCTGGCTCCCCGGCGCCGACCACGCCGGCATTGAGACCCAGGTGGTCTACGAGCGTCTGCTCGCCGAAGAGGGCAAAACCCGCTTCGACCTCGGTCGCGAAGAATTCTACAAACAAGTGGACGCCTTCACCAAGAAAAACATGGCCACCATGATCAGCCAGGTCAAAAGTCTGGGCTTTTCCGTTGACTGGTCGCGCCTCAAGTACACACTTGACCCTGACATTGTTGAGATCGTCACTGACACGTTCAAGCGCCTCCATGACGCGGGCTACATTTACCGTGGTAACCGCATCGTCAACTGGTGCCCATACTGTCGCTCCGCTTTTGCTGATATCGAGGTCAAATACCGCGAACAAATCGATCCGCTGTATTACATCAAGTACGGCCCGTTTGTGCTCGCTACCGTCCGCCCCGAAACCAAGTTCGGCGACACCGCCATCGCGGTCAACCCCAAAGACGAGCGCTACCAGAAATATATCGGTAAAACGATCGAAGCCGAAGACCTCAATGGACCCATCAAGCTCAAGGTCATCGCCGACGACTTTGTAAACCCGGAGTTCGGCACCGGCGTGGTAAAGGTCACGCCTGCCCATGACCCCAACGACTGGGAGATGGGCCTGCGCCACAATCTCGAAGTCAAACAAGCCATCGGCACCGACGGCCGCCTCACCGAGCTCACCGGCAAATACGCCGGCATGCCTGTAGCCGAAGCCCGCCAGCAAGTGGCCCACGACCTCGAGGAACGCGGCCTCATGGACCACATCGATATGAATTACACCCACTCGGTCGGCTACCACGACCGCTGCGGCACCCTCATTGAACCACTCGTGGTTGAGCAATGGTGGCTTAAGGTTGATGAGCTCAAAAAACCGGCTATAAAAGCCTTCAAATCCGATGAAATCCAGATTGTACCGGCCCGCTTCAAGAAAGTTTGCATCGACTGGCTCGAAAACCTGCGCGACTGGAACATCTCACGCCAAAACTGGTGGGGTATCCGCATCCCGGTCTACTACAATCTTGGCAGTCCCAAATCCAAGCAGCCCTACATCATTACCTCAGATGAAGCCGAGGCTATCAAAGAATTCGGCAAAGGGCACTACGAGGCCGAAACCGACAACTTCGACACCTGGTTTAGCTCCAGTCAGTGGCCGTTTGCCACGCTCATGGCTACCGGCGACTTTGAGAAGGGCTTCTACCCTACTGCGGTCATGGAAACCGGCCGCGATATCCTGTTTCAATGGGTCACCCGCATGGTTATGCTCGGCATCTTCCGTACCGGCCAGATCCCATTCCGTACTGTTTATCTGCACGGCCTGGTCAATGACGAGCACGGCAAGAAAATGTCCAAATCCAAGGGCAACGTGCTTAACCCGCTCGAGCTCACGGCCAAGTATGGCACCGACGCCGTTCGCCTCGCCCTCACTATCGGCATCACGCCCGGCAACGACGGCGCGCTATCTGAGCGCAAGATTGAAGGCTACCGTAACTTCTGCAACAAGCTCTGGAATGTCGCTCGCTTCATCATCGCCACGCTTCCGGACGACTATGCACCCGGCCGACCGATACCCCAGACCCCAGCCGACGCCTGGATCCTCGCTCGCACGAATGACACCACGCGTGAAGTCACGAAGGCCATTGAGAGCTATCGTTTCTCCGAAGCCGGCCAGCTCATCTATGCCCTCCTCTGGGATGACTTCGCCAACTGGTACATCGAGGCGTCCAAGGTTAAACAAAATCCGAACATACTCTACAATACCCTGGTCACTATCCTCAAACTGACCCACCCTATTGCACCATTTGTAACCGAAGCTATTTGGGGTGCCCTGCCCGGTACCGACGGCCAACTCATGACCGCCACCTGGCCCGAAGCTGTTAAATCTCCCACCGAGCTACTTGCCCAGGCTGCCGCCTTTGAGTCCACCAAAGCCGTCATTCAAGCCAGTCGGACCCTTGCCGCCGAAGAACACCTTAATCAGCCAATTATCCTCACAACCGACCAGGCAGTCTCCGACAGCGCTGATCTTGTCACGCGTCTCGGGCGTACCAAAGCGGTTAAGCTCGTTGAGAAGGGGAGTGGGCTCTACCTCGGAACAGCCGCTCCAGCCTGGATCGAAGCTACGACGGACCAAGTTGCCGCTCGTGCCAGTCGTCTGCGCACACTCCGGACCGACAAACAAGCCTACCTAGAATCGCTCGAAGCTCGCCTGGCCAACAACAACTACGTCAAATCCGCACCGCCGCAGGTTGTTCAGGAAACCCGCGACAAGCACGCAGAAACCGTGCAGCTCCTGCAGAAACTCGACCAGCAACTCGAGGCGCTGGCTTAGTCGCGCCGCCACAATTCGGCATCCTGCGCGCTAAGCACCAGCCGCCAGCCCGGCTGCCGGCTCAAATGTGCGCTCAATTTGGTGTCGTATTCGCTCAAAACCGCGCATTGCACGTTATATCGTGCAAATTCGGCGTCTGACACCGCACCGCCTTGCAGCACCTCAAGGTAGCGGTCCAAATACGATCCCTGCGGACCACGCCAGCTCGGCATGCGTCCATCGATGTAATCGGGTACGCCCGGCAGCACCCAGATCATGAAGCCGCCGTAGTTGTAGTCGTTAAACACGTGCCCCCGGCACGGAGCAGCCTTAAGTGCGCGAAACACGGCCACCGGTTGGGCCAGCGACATACCGTTATTTACCGCAGGCGGCCACACCAGCACTGCGAAAGAAAACGCCACGCCCGCCAAGATCGCGGCCGTCGCACGAAACAGCCGGTTCTCCATACATGCCAATGCTCGTTCTATGGACTCGTTGATGAGCCCAAGCGTGCCTACAACTGCCAACGGCAACTGCCGACTGGCCCACAAGGCAGCTGCCAGGAGCACAACCCCGCGTACGCGCACAAATGTCCACCCGCGCGCTACGATGAGCACAACAACTAGCGTCACCACGTACGGCGCCACGGCATAGTTCACGGCCAGCGGCCCCCACTCCACAATCCGTGAGCCCAAGGCGCCGTCACTCATCGTGCGCCACAGTTCCACATACACACCGAAACCGTACGGGTTAACCAGGGTTGCAGCAGCCGCGGCCAATCCCCACAGCGCCAACCGCCGCGAGCGGTCCAGTATTGCTTTGAGCGCGACTAACCCCAGACCCAATGCAAACCCAGCGTGCAGATTTGCCCACAATCCAAACAGCGGCACCAGCAGCCAGTATCGCGGCCGCTTAGCTTCAATGAGCCGAATCAGCAACGCCAGGCCCAGCGCCGTCCACACCTCAGGCCTCACGGCCAGATACGTCAGTAATGCTCCAAGCGCCAGCCCCACCGCAGCCCAACCGATCCGCCGCGGCCAGACCGCAAGCACCAGCGCCAATGTCCACAGCCCTGCCTCAAAAAGGCCCAATGCCGCATAGCCCAAGTGATGCGCTACCGCATACACAAACACATCGTTCAACCATTCGTGGTTAATCCACACGAAACCCTTGGCCGTATACGTAAACACATCATGGTGTGGCACACCATGGGCCAAAATGTACTGGCCTGAGCGGAAATGCCAGCCGAAATCAGGATCAAGCCGGTGCGTACATAGGTAGGCAATATAAGCAAATGCCCATACGGACGGCCACCACCGGCTCCGGGCCAACTTGCACAGCCACAGCCACATGCCTACCATCATACATAATGGATTCTCATCGTCAGTCAAACGTGAAATTCTGGGTTGCGAGCGTAATTGTGTTCGTCGTCTCGGCAGCCGCCCTGGCTGCGTTGTGGCCCAGCGCGCTGTCTGCTGCGCGCGCCACTTCCAGCCGGCTAGCCTCAGACGGCCAGGCGGATAGGGGAGTGACTACGGCCGATTATCAGCTAGCCGTCTGGTTGAACCCAGGTAATCAAACTGCTCGGCTCGGCCTAGCCGCAGCCCAAATTGAAGACGGCCAAGCGGCAGCCGCACTGGCTACGTTGGGACCGGCGGGGCAGGGGAGTGCAGTCGGTGCGTTGCGGGTGCGCGCATTCATTGAGGACAATCAGCCGGTTGCCGCAGCCGCCGCAGGCGGTGGACTCGTTACCCAAGCGCCCACCGATACCAACATTGAGCTTGTGGCGCTGGCCGACGCTAGTGCCGGCCGCCCATTGACGCAGAACAGTTCGCTAATTTCACGTCTAACGTCATCAGAGGCCCTACAAGCTGTCAATCGCACCGATGCCGGGGAATTACCACTCGCCGCCGAATTGTACGCCACAGGGCTCCTACACAGCTCCAGGCGCATTCTGCTAACGCTCCCCCAAAGTTATGAGCGCAATCTGCTTCTCGCCAATGTTGATTACGATATCCACACGCAATCCACACTCACGCAGGCGTCGAGCGTACTATCGGCTGCAATTGCCATGAATCCAGCCGATATTTCAACTCGCCAGCTGCTCGTGCAAGTCTACCGTGCTCAAGGCAAGCCGGCCGAGGCATTTGATCAGACTACCGCCATCGCCAAGCTCCAGTCCGGCCGGCCGTAAAGCGTCGATAATGCATCCGTGCGAAAACACCAGGCGTTCGGAGGCACCGTCTGGTTGAGCTACGAACATGCCTCAAGAAAGTTACGAGTGAAAAATTGCTTTTGCGCGACTTTTTGAAAATCGAAATTTCAATCTGGAATTTCTGCAGCAAATCGAGAGATAACAAAAAACGGCTCCAAGTCGAGCCGAAGAATCATTTGGCGGAGAGGGTGGGATTCGAACCCACGGAAGCCTTGCGACCTCACCGCATTTCGAGTGCGGCGCACTAGTCCACTATGCGACCTCTCCAAAAAAATTTTATTCCGCTTATGTTTCCACGGAGAAGTCCGCGAAACTTGTTTTAGCGATTTTTCGAAGAATCGATTATTCGATCTGGAACTTGTCTACGGTAGCGCAAAACCGCGTTCGGCTCAAGCGCCCACCATGATACATGATTGACAAACGATCAAATAACTGGCACATCTGCACAGTCAACTGCCCCGTTAGGGTTCGAGACGGCCACAGTTAAGGCAGCTTGCGGTTCCGGGTCGGCGTCAAGCCAATAGCATAGAAAGCACCTGAGCCACGTCTGAATGCAAGCCTAGCATTTTTGTGTAATAGTGTATCTATGCGTAGGCGATCAAAGAAAGACCGCGCCGAAGGCGCGGTTAAAACTATCGACGATTTTGGTCTGTTCAGTCGGCGGGCACTAAATATACTTGCCGCTTTTTCGTTTCTCGCAATTTTTGCGGCCGTCGGCATCTACATGACGCACAAATCGCAGGCCGCGAGCGGCGAGGTGGTGGTATCGCCGGTCGGCAATTACGGCTACTGCATGGACGACTTCCACTCGCAGACCGGATCAGCGGGAGCACCAAACAAGGTGGATATCTGGGGATGCAATGGCTCAACTGCCCAAGATTGGACCTATAACTCCAACCATACAATTACTGACTTTGGACAGTGTCTGGATGTCTATCAGGGAGGCAAAACCTCCGGATCAAAGGTTGACTTGTTTCCATGTAACGGCGGCACGAACCAACTGTGGACCACAACCGCCCAAAACACACTGGTCAACACCGGTAGTGGCTTATGTTTGGACGATCCCAGTGCTAGCACCACCGATGGTACGCAACTACAAATTTGGACATGTAACGGCAACGTCCAGCAAATCTGGTACTGGTCAGCCCCCGCGACTCCTGTACCCACGCCGGCACCAACACCAAAGCCCACGGTTAATCCAACTCCGGCGCCAACTCCTGTGCCCACGCCGGCGCCCACGCCCAACCCGGGTGGCGGTGGGGGAGGCACTGGGGGAGGGACTGGTGGTGGTTCCGGCGGCTCGGGTGGCACAGGCGGAGGTACGGGTAGTGGGTCGGGTGGCAGCAGCGGAGGTACCGGCGGTGGAGGCGGCAGCTCCGACACGGGCGGAGGCAGCAGTGGAAGTGGTAGCAGCTCGAGCAGCGCCTCGGTACCTTCAACACCCGGCAACTTCACGGCCACTGCCGACAGTACCAACGCGGTTATCACGTTATCTTGGACAGCCTCAAGCGATGCGGTTGGCATCATGGGCTATCAGGTCGAACGGTCAGTCGATGACGCCACCTGGTCGGTACTGTCAACCGACGCCACCGGCGATGGGTATGATGACACTTCGGTCAACTTCGGCGTGCACTATTATTACCGGATAAAGGCGATTGACAACAGCGGCAACGAATCCGGCTACGCAACCGCCGATGCTACAACGGCATCATTTGTAGGAACGGCCTCAGCCGGCTCGGGTTCGTCGTCCTACACGAGCGAAGATGGGCTCGCTACAGTAACATTACCCAGTGGCGCTGTAGCCGGTTCAGTAGATTGCAGCGTGGCCGTTGACACGGCTACCAACTTCGCGACCAAGTCACACAAAGTAGTGGCCGGTCCATATGAGCTCGTCTGCAAAGATGCAAACGGTAATGCTGTAACGTCATTCGCGCAAGCGTTATCGTGGTCAATCAGCCTCAAAAACAAGCTCAAGGGCGTATCAGGACCAACTGCCTACACAGCGACTGCAAGCAGCACACTGAGCGTCATCACGAATGCGAAATTTAACACTTCGTCGCAGGTCATGACGTTTACCACTACGTCTGCCAACGACGTGCTCGTGCTGGCGACTATCAGCCACGGCATCTCCTGGAGCTTCGTGGTAATCATTCTTGTGGTGCTAGGCATCGCCGGCGGTGTTGCAACGCTGATTCTCCGGCGGCAGCAGAAGTCAAACTACGATGACTACCTACGGACCAAGTACTACAACCTTTAAATGCTAAGCCGTCGCAACTGAGCCTAACTAGCCGAGTAAGCGGGTCCGCTGCAACAAGCATTCCTCCGCCAAGACGCCACCGGTAACGACAATTGGATATTTCTTTGACCACCGTGCAATCTCCTCGGCCGGGATCGGCAATGAGGCCGTCGGCTCGGTTTTTGCACCATAGTAGACGCGCGCGACTTTTGCTTTAATAATGCAGGTTATGCACGCCGGGCAAGGCTCTGAGGTAGTATAGAATACATGATCTCTCAGCGAGAGCGTAGTCAGTTTCTGACACAAGAACCGGATCGCGTTAACTTCGCCATGAGCGGCAGGATCAGTGTACTCATGCAAACGATCATGGTCCCGATGTACAACACTGCCTAACTGATCAGCACAACACAAGCAAACGGCTCGTTGCCGTCTCGCACCGCCTGTTCCGCCTCCGCCAGCGCCAATTCATAACCCCTTCAGGCTGCATAATAATTCTGATAATTCCTGGCGCGCTTGGCAGGATTCGAACCTGCGACCCCCAGCACCGCAAGCTGATGCTCTATCCACTGAGCTACAAGCGCATGCGCCTAAGCACCACCCGACTTTACCATATTCGGTCGCAAAAATAAAGTCAGTTGAACTAAAACCGCAGATACTGGGTGACGCGTTCAATCATGTCTGGTTGGCGGTCAACTCGTGGCAAATACTGCTCGAGATGCGCCACAATAACATCCAAATCCTGCGGATCAAATAGCACTGCCATGCGCGGACGGAAGCGCCGTGTCGGTTCAAGGTCAATGGTGTGCCACTCAGCATCAGGCAAAACCCCAAACGAACGAAACTCCTTGAACGGAAGGGCATGGCCCTCAATCACAATGCCGGCCGCGGTCAGCTCGTACGTCAAAACTCGCGGCGGTTTGTGTGCGTATACGGCTATTGCGACGCCCATTGCCACAAACGCTCCCGCCACCAGCCAGTAGTGCAGCAGCAGCGCCGCACCTACCAAAATCGCTACTCCACCGACTAAGCCCGCATACCATCCTGTACCCTTATGGTTGTGGACATATTCAGAGGCTTGCCATTTAAATCCCGGCTCTTCAGGGAGTTCGTCGCCTTCACCCGCGTCGAATTGCCCGGCGTCTGCATTAGGGTCGGCGTCAGCCAACAACCCACCGGTCTGATCATCCGGCGTCGGTGCTTCGGGCAGCTGCGTATTCGGCTGTTGGTCGTCGTCTTGCATCACACCTGCTTCACTGGCATTATGACGCAACCGCAGGCAAAACCACAAGCATGATCAATAATTCCAATACCTGGCGGAGGGGGTGGGATTCGAACCCACGAGGCGCTAGCCTGCCGGTTTTCAAGACCGGTGCCTTCAACCACTCGGCCACCCCTCCAGAAAAATATAAAGAATCTAATAATACCTGGCGGAGAGGGAGAGATTCGAACTCTCGCGAGGGATTACTCCCCCCTACAGGTTTAGCAAACCCGCCCCTTCAGCCTCTTGGGTACCTCTCCACGCTTGCTGAACTCGGCTATAATACCGCGAACTTTCGTTTGTCTCAATACATTGGGCGGGGTCGGCCCGCCAGAGTCCGGCTCAACGAGCCTCACTCCACCACGACCTCGTTGAACAATAGGAGCAACAAAGTAGACGACGAGTCCGGCGTAAGTAGCTTCAGCTACCTCCAGAGAGAGGCGCCAGGGTACCCCGGTTGATCGCCGCCCCAACGAGCGCTTGTATCGGCTCAGAGTTAAACAGTGGGGAATTCCCGCAACCCTCGCTGCAAGTTGCTCGTCCTGCTTGCCTCTAAGCGACCTTAGGCTAAACACGGCCACGAGCCCTATTGCAAGCGCCAGGCAAGCCACTGCGGTCAAGCCGGGCTCCCATTGGTAACATTCGACCGCAATCAGCAGTGCCTTCGCGTCTACACCGCACACACGTTCCCGGAGCCATCATCTCGATAAAGCCAAAACCCTTTCTTGCCTTTCATTTGAATGTCTGACTATAATGGGCAAAAGGAGATTTTTCCAGATGCCGGGTAAGAAATCCTCACCTGCTGAACAAGAAAACGTGCTGCAAGACGACTTTCTCGACGCCGCTCCCGAGGGCGAAGAAGATTGGATGGCCGAGGCCGAGGGCCAGCTTGCGGTTGACGTCTATCAAACCAAAGAAAACGTCGTAATCAAGGCCCCCATCGCCGGTGTAAGTGTCGACGACATCGACATTGAAGTTGCCGAAGATGTTGTCACGATCCGCGGTGAGCGCAAGGAAGAGGCCGAAGTCGACCGCGAACACTACTACGTCCAAGAATGCTACTGGGGCTCATTCTCTAGGTCGGTGATCTTGCCCACCTCAACGGTGGCCGAAAAAGCCGCTGCCAGTCTCAAAGACGGCGTCCTCACCATCACCATCCCTAAGGTCGCCCAAGACAAGGTCAAGAAGATCAAGGTCAAGCCAATCTAGTCCGCAGCCGTTTTTCCTACGTCAAAAAATAAGACCCGTCCGGGTCTTATTTTTAGGCTACAACCGACTTTACGTTGATTTACTCAAGGTGGTGATCACAAACGACACCACCGCGAACGACACAATCGCGACCACAATACCTATGATAGCGTACAAGATCGTGTCCTTGGCCGCTGACACGTTCTTCGGGTCGCCATTCGACACCACATACCGCAGACCACCGATAATCAGGAAGATCACGGCCACGGCGCCGATGATAAACACTAAGGTGTCGGCAATGGTCTGAAACGCACCCCCCGGGGCAAACAGGTCGTTACTCGTCCCCGCCGCCTGACCGCAGCCGGCGCCATTTGCAAGCGGTGTAGTGGTAACGTCACTGCTGCAAGTGCCGGCCAAGGCCACCGGTGCCACCACTGTACTCACTGCCAAGCTCGCAATACCAAAACCGGACGCTAAAATAAGTGCCTGTAACATAGGGAAGATCTTTTTGCCCAATTTCGCGATACGCATCTGAAGTGAGTACTCCTTCATGTTCAATCTATTATAACGCAACCTTACGTCGACCCTACCATAAGCACTTTCACTTGGCAAACAACAGGGCCGCCATTCCGGCTACTATGTGATGCTGTTGATGACGAAGTTCACAATCGCCCAGGATACAATCGCCACCACCACGCCGATCGCCGCATACAAGATCGTGTCCTTGGCCGAGCCGGTCGCCTTTGGATCACCGTTCGAGAGCACGTAACGCAACCCGCCGACGATAATCATAATGACCGAAATCGACCCAACCAGATACACCAATACATCAGCGATCAGTCCAAAGGTGTGCGGCAAATCCGTTTTGGTGTTGCAAACACTCCCGCAAGCCTGCGTGAGCCCGCTGGAGATGGCACTGGTGGCGTCTGCCATGAGATGGAAAGCTATCATTTTTGCCTCTCTTCCATTAAATATTTCCGCTTGTGGCCCCCGCGATAAACGTCACAATCGCGTACCCGGCGATTGCAACGCCCAGACCCACACAGGCGTACAGGATCGTTTCTCTGGCCGTACTGGTCTTCTTGGGATCGCCACCCGATAGCACATATTGCAGTCCACCCACAATAATAAAGATGAGCGCCAGCCCGCCCATGAGCTCCATCATGAGTGCCACGCCGTTTGCCACTGCCTGGCCGAGGTTTGCCGTACTGCACGGTACCCCGATGTCGCTGGCCGTAATGTTATACGGATTGCTGCTTTGCGAGCCGCAGGCCGCAGCTGCCGCCAGTAACCAATGCATGCTCTAAAACCCCTGCGCTATAAACGTTATGATCGCATATGCCAGGGTAATGAGCACCAGTCCGGTGGCCGTATACTGAATAATCTCCCGAGCGCGCTTGATTCGGTCCGGCGCTCCCATCGACGTAATGTAAAAAATTGCCGCCAACAAGATAGTAATAATCGCAATCGACCCGGAAACCACAATCAAAATCCGGACCGCGTTGCCAATTATTACCAGCACGCCACTGACGGCGGTTAAGGTAATCTGGCCGTTCGTACAGGTCAGCCCCGGCCCGGGCTGGTATAGGCTCGGCGGAAACGCACTCGTTGGAGCGCAGGCGTCCGCCAACTTAAACAATCCCAGCATCGGCCCCATCTATAGAACCCCTCCCGGCACCAAATAGTTCAGAATCGCAAACATGCACAGGAACAACACCAGTGCGATCAGTGCGTTAGTTAGACGGTCTTTGGCTGCCTTAACCTGGCTCGGATTCGCACCCGAGGTAATATACTGCACGCCGGCAATAATAATCATGAGCAACACCACCGCCGCCACCGCGCTGCTAAGCAGCTGTAAGACGTACCTTAGATAGACAATTATTGCTCCGCCGGTCGCTGCATCATTAGGAACGCCGATCCCTCCGTCGTCCGCCTTGCAGGTTTGCATACCCGGCACTATCGGCAGCGAAATCTCCACACAATCCGGAGCCGTAATGCCGGTCTGCTGACTTAGCGCCGATGCTAGGCTAGTGCCCGGCAGCGCTACCGAACCCAAGAGCGCCAGATATCCCGCAACCAGCGCGTAACGTAACCGCTTCATGATCTGCATTGTACCGATCAGCTCAGGTAAAAGTCAAAATGCTTACGCTATCAAAAACGCTAATGGTATAATGCAGCCATGTTCCGGAGGTGGTTCGCACTAGCACTCATGGCGTGGGCAACGCTGTCCACGGTCATTGGCTATGCTATCACTCCTACCACCGTTCTAGCTGCCACCGAAAGCTATGCCTACAACGGCAACGCTAACGATCCGGGTATCAATGCCACTGGCACGTTAAATGCCACCTTTATCCTTATCACGAATACCCAATACACATATGACAGCTCTGGTAATTGTCCGGCCCACTACACGCTCAGCCTCAACACCGCCGGAGCCAGTTCCGGTGTCATCAGCACCACATCAACCAATGGCAACTGCACTCCTAATCCGAATCTCAGTGGCAACGTGGCCATTACCGGTACGGCAGCAGGTGGTGGTGGCGCCGGTGGTGGCACCGCGGGCAAAGACACATACGCCTTCAACGCCAACGGTAACATCGCTGGTACAGGCGCGGTCAACGGCACCTTTACCACTAAAAATAACCTCAATTGGGATTACATCACCACAAAGAACGGCTGTACCGTTGATTACGACATTTCAACCGTTACCACCAATGGCAATAACTCCAATGGTCAGATTGTCACAACCTGGAACCCAAATAAGGCCTCCTGTGCACCAGCCACCAGCCTCAACGGCACAATCACCATTTCCGGCCAAAAGTCCGGTGCAAACGGCGCCGCCACCGGCACCTACAATCTAGCCCAAGACGCCCAAAGCATCACCGCCTCGGGCTCCTATCCAACCTGCCTCGGTGCCGGCAACAACGGCAACGGCGCAAACCCCGTCTTTAATTACAGCTCGGCCGACCAGCAATACGAATTTACCGTTCCCGCCAACCCGGCTGACCCCCAGACGCAGGATGTAACCGCCACCATTACCAACGTGTCCAAAATTGGCAGTACCACGAATTATACCGGTACCCTCACTATTCCCGCACCTTGCAACTTCACCGGCAATATCACCATCAATGCCACGGCGAACACCGCCGCCGTGCCAAACACTTCGGGCGCCGGTAGCAATGCGCCGCCCTGCAACGCCGGAGACCTCAGCTGGCTCATTTGCAGCATCATCAACTTACTCGTCAATGGCATCGACGCGCTTGTCTCAAGCATTCTCATTCCGTTTATTCAGGTCCAACCACTGTCCACGACCGCCACGATCACCAATGCCGACGGCACTACCAGCGTTGTGGCCAGCCCCACCTACAGCATCTGGGGCAAATTCCGCGATCTAGCCTCTGTGTTCTTCATATTGATATTCTTCATCATCATATTCGGCACGGCCATCGGGATGGATAATTATACGGTTAAAAAGATATTGCCACGCCTAGTCGCCGGCGCCATCCTCGTGCCGTTGTCGTGGTATATCTGCGCGGTCGGGATTGATATCGGCAATGTATTGGGCTTCGGTCTGCTTAAACTGTGCCAAGCAGTCATACCAAACCCAACTATTGATATTGGCACACCGCTGGCACAAATCTTCTTCGGGATCGGCGGCGCCATTGTCGTTACTCTGGCCACCGTCGCCATCACCACCATTGGCTTGGGCGTCTTGCTCACCATCGCTTTCGCCGTGCTGGCCGCCATTCTCACCCTCGTGCTGCGCAAAATTCTCATTATCTTGTTTGTGGTCTTAAGCCCATTTGCGCTCCTGGCCTGGATTTTGCCCAACACCGAAAAGCTCTACAAACAATGGTGGACCACGCTGACGCGCCTTATCCTGATGTTCCCGCTCATCATGCTGCTCATCGAGGCTGGGCGAATCTTTTCGCTCACAGCCGGCTCAGCGCTCGCCGGCGGCAACATTGCTCTCTTCGGGGTCCACCTTCGACTGGCCGCCGCTCCGGGCACCGGGGCTCTGCAGCAGTCTGCGGTGCCGTTCTTGCAGCTCACTGGTCTTTTCTTGCCATTGGGCGCCGTTCCCTGGACCTTCAAGTGGGCCGGGGGTGCCATGGCCTTCGGCGCCGGTATGATTGCTCGCGGCCGCAAAGCCGCCGACAGCCGCTTTGGCCGCAGCTCCGACTTTGCCAAAGGCCGGGCCGAAGAGCGCCGCCGTAAAGCCGTTATTAACGCCAATGATCCCAATATCAATGGTGTCCGGCGCGCCTTTAACCGCGCCCGCAGCGAAACGGGTGGTGGCTTTGCCGGCATGGGGCGAGGAAATCGTATCCAGCAAGCGGCCGCCCAGGATGCCTTTGCCAAAGCCACCAAGACCACGGCCACAGCCGACGCCGGAAGACGAGCTAGAGACGGCGCACTGCCGGGCGAGACGCCGCAGCAGCGCATCCAGGCCGAAACCCAAGCCGCACTCACTGGGATCGCCGACGAGCGTGCGGGCCGCCAGGGCATCCGCAATAACGTTGCCGCTGGTGCCGTCAGTGGCCGGCCGACCGACCTTGCGGCTGCCGGTAACGCCATCGCTGGTCAGCGTTACCTCGCCGGCGTTCAAACCGCTACACTCGGTGAGGCCAAGCGCATCGGCACCGACCGTGCGGTCATTCGCGGTGCCCAAGTACGTCCCATAGCACCCCAAGTCATGCAGGAACACGCCCAGTACGTTGAGGAGGGCAATCAGGCCCAACTCCGCGGCGAGATGCTGGGGTCAGTAAGCACCGTCAGACAAATTGATCAACGCAATGTCGCCACCGGTCGTGCCGCCAACCGGAATGAAGCCGCCGACCTGCGCGTTCGGGACCAGTCATTAGCCTCCTATGACAAAGCTCGCGAGGACGTGGCCGGCCTCTACGGCGCCGCCCTAGCCCGCAATGCCGTCACCCAGGCCGGCGGTGGTCGCGAATCTGTTGCCGATCTCACCGACGCGGGCATGCTTGCAGAACGCGAAAAACAAGCCCATGCCAAGGCCGAGCGCCAAGAACGTGTCAGCATCCGCAACACACCGGGCTACGCCGAAACTGCCGACGAGGTGCTCGAAGCCGAAACCGAGCACGCCAGAGAGTCGCTTGGCAAAGCAGCCAACACTCGTCGAGCCGCTCGCGAGGTCGGACGCCGCACCGGTGAAACCACCGAGCAGTTCCTAGCCAACGACTACGGCACAACCGAGCGCGCCACGTTTGACGCTGCTAATAAGCGCATCCAAACCGGTCAGGCTTCCCGCGAAGACGCCGACGAAAACTACCGAAAGACCATGGGCCCTACCGCCTACCGAGCGGCAATGGGCATTCCGGCAGGTGCACCTCTCAACCCTGCCCAAGAAGCCGCCGCACTTGCCATGACAGCTGAGGACATTTACCGGGCCAATAACGGTATGCTTCCAGGGACTCCTCTCACTCCAGCTCAGCAGGCTGCCGCCCAAGCTGCGGTTGCAGGCAATTACGACAATATGCAAATGGCCGCCTCACGCGAGGCTGCCCGCCGCACCGCCAACGCCGACGTCGGCAAATCGCTATCCGTCCTCAACGACGAAGCCGGCAGCAACCTACCCGGCGGCACTACCAGTCAGCAATACCGGCAGCAATCCAACTATGAAGAAACCAAAAAGCTCGGTACGGCATCCGGAAACGTTCAAGGCGTACTCGAGGCCCAAGCCGAAGAAGCCGCCCGCGACAATGCCGCTCCCGGCAGCTTCAATGCGCTCGCCGAAGCCGGGCTCCGCTCTTCCCGGGCCGGCCGTATTAATAGCAGCACCAAGGCTGCCGAAGCCTTTGGCACTGAGCAGGGAACCATCAACGCCAATGCCACCCGCACTGTCACCGCCGCCCAAGCTGCCGGCCAAGCTGAGCGCGCCACCGAGCAAAAGGCCTCGGCCGACAACGCCACGTCGCAAGAGAAGCTCGCCGAGTCACAGATCGCCGAAGAGCAGCTCGCACGGCAGCTCTTTGGTGTTGCACCGGGTGTGGCAGTCACGCCGGTCCAGCTCGCCGCCGCCCGGGCCCAGATGCGCGAAAACTCGGCTCGCAAGGCTGGCGCCGAGGCCAGAGATACACAGGCTTCTGAACTTGCCGGCACTGCTGCGGCAGTCCGAGGGCGCGAGCAGGCCATTGACCGCGAAATCAGGCGAGAGGCCGACGCCACCGGCCGGGTGCTAACAACACCCGAGGCTGAGCGCAATATCGTAAATAATGCCGCCGCCGTTGCCGCCGAAAAAGCCGAGAAAGAAGCCGCCGGCAAGGCCTCCGCCGACACCGGTACGCTCGGAGAACGCGAAAACGCCCTAAACGATGAAATTGCCAGGGTGTACAACGAGACCGGCGCCTATCTCACCCGTGACCAAGCCGAGCAACGGCTCGCCAACGCTGCTGCCGAAAAATCCCGCCTCGATGCAGTTACAGCCGAGCGTAAAACTGTGGCCGAAGAGTTTGCCGCACAGGAGGGCCACCAGCAAGCAGTTGACGAAGAGATCGCCCGTGCCGCCGCCGCCGGTGCACCAATCCCGGCCGGAGCCACCCAACGCGCCCAAGCCGCCCGCAATATCAGCCGCAACATACGCGAAGACGTCCGCCACGAAGGCACAAGGTCTCAGCTCACAGCCGCCAGCGGGGCACGGGGCAAAGGCGAGGAGCGTGAGCGTGCAGTTCAAAAACAAATTGACGATGCTGCCGCTGCTGCCGCTGCCGGTACCGGCGTCGCTATTGACCGCGCGACCGCCCAGCGTAATCTGATTCATAATGCTTCCGAACAAGGCCGGATCGAGGCCGCGGATTCTGAGCGCAAGAAAATCGGTGATGCCGAAGGTGTTGCCGGCAGTGAGGCCACTGAGGCGGATGACGAAATAGACCACATGGGCCGCGAGGAAGTGCGCACCGAGCTCGCAAGAGCCGGCCTGGCCAACACGCTCGAAAACCGCCGCCGAGTTGCCCTCGAGCGGGTACGACGCCGCGGAGTTAGTGCCTCCTCTCGTCTCGCCGGCAACAAGCGCACCGGTCAAGCCGCTGAAGAGCGCGGCATCATTGAGAATCGCGATCAATGGATACAGCGCGAAATCGATGAAGGACGCGTCCCAACCACCATTCTTGATCCCGCCAGCGGGCTGCGCCGCGCCACCAACGCCGCTGAAAAACAGGCCGCCGCCATCCGTAATCTCGAACGCCGCGCCGCCACTGCCGCCACCAAAAAAGCCGGCGATAACTACAACAAAGGTAACGCCGAAGAATTGGGCATCACCCAAGGCTATGATGCTGCCCTCAAAGAGCAAGCCGGCAACAACCGTCCGACTTCAGCTCAACTCCGCGCCGCTCGCCTCGCCCTGGCCGATCAGGAGATCAAAAAGACCGCCCGCGAAACGAGAGAGAACCTCTCGAGTAGCGTCGGCCAAACGAGAGAAGAAAATATCGCCGCAGACGCTGATGCGGCGGCCATAGAAGCCGACCTCAAAGCCCAGGCCGCAGCCGACGCCGCGGCTGCCAGGGCCGCAGGATTCGCAGGGGCGCGCGCTCGTCGCGTCACGAGACAGCAAGTTCAATCTGAAATGCTGCGCCGCCAACGCCTAGCGGGCGCCGAAACCGGCGCCCGCGCGCAAGCTACCAAAAGCGGTCGCACTGAGGCGCTCGTGCAAGCCGCCCGCGTTGCCACTCCCGCCGTGCCCGCTACTACTACCACTCCCGCCGTGCCCACAGGGGCTCCGGGCTCCGGACGGCCGACTGCCGAGCAACGCCGCGACTCTGCCGTCCGAGAGCAGATCAAGGTAGCCGCTAATGAATCAGCATCGGTCACAGCTCACGATAATCCAGCCGTTCCAAAGATTGCGCCAACTCAACAATTCGCCGACTCTTTGCGCAACCGCCAAGAACGAGAAAACGAAAAAGTCATCGATGACGCTATGACTGACGCCGCCGCTGGACTGAGAATAGATGTGCCCGGTCGCGGCAGGATCCCACTCAAAGACGTCCAATACTCGAAGGAAGAAATGGACGCCGTCCAGAAGATTCTCGATGATGCCTTTACCACTGGTGACATTCCGACCGCCTTAGCGGCCATGGATCACCTTGCATCGGGTAGTGCTAGTGCACAAGCCCGGCTCGTAGATCGGTCCGACCCTAATAGTGTGGTGCGACGCTGGTTTGGCGGTGGAGATGACTCAAACGTCAGCTCTGATCCGAAGGTCTCAGAGCTAGCCAGGCTACACCCTGAATTAGTCGATCAAATGCAAACACTCTGGAACCGGGCAGTCAAAGGCGGTAAAGACCCAGACCTCAAACTCCCCCCGTCTGTGAGTATGGACAAGATCGGCGCTGACCAGCTCCTAGCCGGTGGCGATCGATGGAAAGGCCGGCTCATCGGCCGTGCCACCGACAAGGCTCGTGACAAGAATAAAGAAAAACACGAGGACCAAATAGCGAACGGAATCGCAACCATCTTCAACAATCCAACCAAAGCCGGCAACGTTCGAAACCCCGACCGGGATGCCCTCTGGCGCTTCGTACTGCGTCGAGATGCCAATGGTGTTCTCCTTGATGACCGAGGAAACCGGATCAAGCGTATCGACCCGAAGACAGGCAATGATGTTGTTGACTCTCGCTACGGCGACGCGTTCCTAAGAGAGTATCGGCCAGGTGAAATGAGCGCCGAAGCAGATGCTAGTTTCGACGCCGCTAAGGCGGCCAAAGACAAAACGTACGCTGACCAATTCAGGCAATATCAGTTAATCCTAGGCCAGCAAAATGGTGCTGATATTATCAAGTGGCTCGAGGATGGACACAAGGCTGAGCGCACCAAGGGGAAGCCGTAACAATGCGGGGCGCTAGCTTATGAGCCAATACAAAGTACCCCAAAACGTCGAGGCCGAAGACCACATCCTCGGGCCGCTCACCTTCAAGCAGTTTATCTACGGCTGCATCGGGTTTGGTTGGGCCATCGTTTGCTTTGGGCTCTTTAAGGACATTCCCGCGCTCATGTTTGTGGTCGGGTTTCCGCCCACACTGCTGTTTCTGCTGCTCGCATTCTATACCCGCGACGGGCAAAACTTCGAGCAAATATTGCTGGCAATGGTTGGTTTCTTTGCCTCCGAGCGGCGTAGACTATGGGTTAAGGAAGCCGTGGCAGTCACATTTGAGGTCGAGCCGGCCAAAATTATCAGTGAAACTACCCAACGCAACCCCGCCGAAGTTCGCAGCCAGCTTGAGCGGCTCTCTAATCTCATAGACTCGCGCGGCTGGAACCTCGACCCACGATCCGACCATTCGGAAATGCAGCAGTTTCTGCCCACCACGAGCCACAGCGACCGTCTCGTTGCTCCACCACCGGCAGTACCCCAGCCCGACGAACCCCGTGCCGACATGCTCGACCTAACAAATAGCCCGCTCGCGCAAAATCTTGCCCAACTCCTAGCCGATGCCGCCGGTGAAGCCAAATCTCAAGCAATCGACAGCATCGGCGCCAACCCGCGCCGAGCTCGCGAGTTAAGCACAAGCGGCGTGACACCTGGAGCCCAGGCCGATATACTAAGACTAGCCACAGAAGGCGGCGACCTGACGGTCGCTAGACTCGCCGCCCAAGCTAATCGAGTGAACCGAGATGCCAGCTAATACCGAAGCCAAGGAAGGCAAAAGCACCCAAAATACCCTCCTTATCTCCGAGGTCAAGGACGGGGTAGTTGTTATGCGCGACGGCAGTTTGCGCGGTGTGATTTTGGGCTCAGCCATTAATTTCGACCTCATGAGCACAGAGGAGCAGGAAGCGACCGAATACGCCTACCAAGGCTTCATCAACTCGCTCCATTTCCCAGTCCAAATTTCCATCAAGAGCAAAAAAATCGACATCGCACCCTATGTCGAGAAGCTACAGGCACAGCGCTCCGAACTCTCTAATGAACTACTCGGCTCGCTCATGGACGACTACATCTTAAACATCAAGGCCTTAGTCGAGCAGGTTAACATCATGGACAAGCAGTTTTATATCACGGTGCCGTTCTTCCCTCCCATGGCCGTAAAGAAAAACACCAACCTGTTTGCCGAGCTCAAAGCCGCCTTTGAGCCAACACCGATCATCATCGTCTCAGAAGAAGACTTCCGCAATTACAAGCAAGAATTAACTGAGCGCATGCAGTTGGTCGAATCCGGCCTTACCCAAATGGGCATCCGCGCCTTGGCCCTCGGCACCCAGGAGCTGGTTGACCTGTATTATTCCTGGTACAACCCCGACGTCGCAGCCAACGAGAAACTCATTGAAGTCGGTCAAATCACCACGCCGGTTGTCACCAAAGGCGAAGGTTCCGCCCCGCGCGGCCCACTGCCAGGGGCTCCAATCTAATGGCCTTTGGACGCAAACACGACGCCGGCTTCCAGGCCAACCAGCTCGAGGAAATGGCACGTCTCCAGGATCAGCACGAGGCCGAGCTCATCTATCGCCAGGGTATTGTTACCATGCGCGACCTCATCGCACCCCCTAGCCTTGAGATCGAGTCCGGCTACCTCAAACTCGGCAAGCGCTATTGCAAAACCGTCTACGTCTACGGCTACCCACGTCAGGTCTTTACCGGCTGGCTGTCGCCGATCATTAACCTCGACGAAATTATCGATATATCACTCTTCATTTATCCGGTTGAAAGCCAGGTTGTTTTAAGCAACCTGAAGAAAAAAGTCGGCCAGATGGAAGCCAGCTACCAGATCAACGAAGAAAAGGGGAGGGTGCGTGACCCCGGTCTCGAAGCCGCAATCCAAGACGCTGAAGAACTCCGCGACAAACTGCAAGTGGGGGAGGAGCGCTTTTTCCGTTTCGGCCTCTATCTCACCATGTATGCCGACAACCTTGAAGACCTTACCCAAGTTTCGCGAAAAATCGAGGGCATTTTCGGCCAATCACTTGTCTATACCAAGCCTGCCACCATGCAAATGGAGCAAGGTTTCAACTCCTCAATTCCGCAGGCAACCGACCAGCTTCAGATTTATCGCAACATGAATACCGGCTCGCTCTCCACCAGTTTCCCGTTTACCTCAGCCGAGTTGTCTCGCAACGAAGGCATTCTCTACGGCCTCAACCGCCACAACAACGGCCTCGTGCTGTTTGACCGCTTCTCGCTCGAAAACGCCAACATGGTCGTATTTGCCAAGTCCGGCGCCGGTAAATCCTTTGCCATCAAACTTGAAGCCCTGCGCAGTCTCATGATGGGCGTTGAAATCATCGTTATCGACCCCGAAAACGAATATGAGCGACTGTGTGAGGCCGTTGGCGGCACCTACTTGCGCCTCAGCCTGGCATCTGCCACCCGCATCAACCCATTTGATCTGCCCCGCGTGTTTGACCAGGACGAGGCTGATAACGCACTCCAAGCCAATATCATTTCGCTCCACGGTCTGCTCCGACTTATGATGGGCGGTGCCACCGTCAACAACACCACCGGCGCCACTACCTCAACCCCGCTGACGCCGGCTGAGGACGCCGATCTCGATCTCGCCATTATCAATACCTATGCTAGAGCCGGCATCACCAAAGACCCACTCACGCATGGCGCCACGCCGCCCACAATGAACGACCTCTATAACACTTTGGCCTCGATGTCGGGCAACGGTCCATCCCTCGCTGCCCGCTTGCGCCAATACACCACCGGCACCTTTTCCGGCATTTTCTCAGAACAGTCCAATGTTGAGATCAACAATCCGTTTTTGGTCTTCAACATCCGCGACCTCGAAGATGAACTCCGCCCAGTCGGCATGTACATCGTCCTCAACTATATCTGGAACAAGGTCAAATCTGACCGCCGCCGCCGCCTTCTCATCGTGGACGAGGCCTGGCAGCTCATGAAGTACGACGATTCCGCTAACTTCATGTTCTCACTCGCCAAACGCGCTCGCAAATACGCCCTCGGCCTTACGACGATCTCGCAGGACGTTGAAGACTTCTTGGCCAGCAAAATGGGCCGCGCCGTGGTTGCCAACTCGTCACTACAGCTCCTGCTCAAGCAAGCACCGTCCGCCGTTGACATCGTCGCCGATACCTTCAAGCTCACCGATGAAGAGAAAAAACGCTTAAGCCAATTCCCGGTCGGGGAGGGCCTATTCTTCGCCGGCCTTAACCACGTCATCATGCGTGTTCTCGCTTCAGACAACGAGGCGCAGCTCATTTCCACCACCCCGGCAACTCCGCAGAACGCGTCCGCCGACTATCAATCCGAACCATCGCAAACAGACCAAGAACAGCCCGCATCATAAGCGTTTTGAATTCCTTCGGATAAGGCATTACAATTTTACTAACCGCTTTAGTGGTTACACCATGATGTGTGAGGTGAGGTTAGCGTAAGTATGGCTGACACGAGGGATTCCGAACGACTCCGCCGCAGTTCCAGCCGTGGCGCCGGCTTCAATGGTCCGGGCGGTTCAACTCGCCCCGGCACCAGCGGGCCAGGTGATACCACACGTCCGGCCAACCGCAGTGGATTCTCCAGTTCAACTTCTTCCCGGCCCGTCGGTGGCGTAAAGGGTGGATTTGCGCGCCCGTCGGGCACCGGCGGAAGTCCGCTCGCGAGCACAAACGCCGGCAGTGGCACCAACCTTTCTGACCGCCAGGAAGAACGGTTCAAGCAACTCGACGCCGAAGCTAAGGCCAAACAAGCTACTGAGGATGCCGCCCGTGTCGGCCGTAACGAGGAAAAAGACGCAGCTGAATCGGCCAGAAAAATGGCCGGCTCCAATTATGAAAACGCCAGCAATGGCAATGCCAAGGCCGGCGAAGAAGCCCGCGACGCCGAAAAAGACGCCGCCTCCGCCCTCAAATCCGGCAGCAAAGCCACCGGAATCAACATGGGCCGCCCCTTAAGCGACCAGGACTGGGCGCGCCACAGCTCAAATGCTGAGCGCGCCGCCGCCGGCACGACCGGCCAGAATGGTCTCGCCATGAGAACCAACACCGGAGCCGGTGGTGGCTTCGACCGTGTGCGGGGATTTTTCCGAAGGCACCGTACCGGCACCGTAGTCGGCACCAGCGCCGGAGGCCTATTCCTAGCCGGAATCATGGCATTCGCGCTCCTCATTCCGCTCCAGCTCCTCGACATGGCCAATATGATGCTCCACGCCGCCCAGCAAGACGTTGAGCATGAAGTTGATAAGGCCGGCCTCAAAATTCTCCAAAAAATGATCCAGTCACGGGAAAAAGATCCCGGCGGCACGTTGCAGCACACCGGCCATCCCATTGCCGATGCCATTCACAACGTCACGATTAAAAAATTTAACGATGACCTGTACAAAGACGGCATCAAGATAACCTTCGATAAAAGTGGCCGCCTCACCGGCATCGAGTACCTCGACGACTCAAAAAACATCGACCTCTCCGACGCCTCATTCACAGCCCGCCGCAGCGCCATCAAAGATTTGGTCTTTGAACGCATCTCGCCGTGGCGGCCGCTGGCTCGCATTCTCTATACTCGGCGCCTCCAAGCCTGGGCCAACGTATCTTGGCGATTTTGGCCCAAGGAGAAAGTTGCCAACATTGCAAAGCTGATGTGGGAAAAAGTCCGTCAGGGCGCAACCGTTAATGAAATACAGCAAGAAACCGGTGAATCCGAGCAACAGGCCGCTCAGGAGCAAGCTGCCGCTCAATCCAGTGGCGAAACCGACGCCACCGGCGATATTGGCGAACTGGAGCAAAAAGTAGATGGCGGTGAACCAAAAACACAGGCCATTAGAGACGTTGTCGCCTCAATTAAGAGTCATCCCGCCTTTGGGATTACGGGTATGGTTGCGCTCATCTGTATCGTTGAGCAAATCGCCAACAGAGCCGCCACCCATGGTTACGTCCAGCGCGCCGACCTCCTCATGCGGATGGGCAACTTGATACCAACCATGGCCTCTCAGCTCGTTACCGGCGACGGCATCCTGCAAACCTCTGCGGGTGGCTTCAACATCGACGAGCTCAACCAGGCCATGCAAGCGTTCCAGGGTGACCCCAAAGCCCCATCAGATTCTCTCGACCGCCTCAGCTGGGCCCAGTCCGCCTCAGCCAGACGCGACATGGGCCTGCCGGTCAACAGCAACCCCAAGAGCCCCAACTTCAATCCCGACTTTAATGAAGCCGCCAATCCCGACGGCAACGCGCTCGTCAACGTCATTGGCGAGTTCACATCCGTATTTAATTCCATTCCAGGCGCCAGCTTCACCTGTAGTATTCTCACCGGCGTATTTGGCACCATTGTCCAGATTGGCCTGCAGATTGTTGAGTTTGCCGTCAACATTGTCGACGGCGAAACTGAGGAAATCCTTTCCAGCGCTGCCGACGTTGGCATTCAAACCGCGCTCTTTGGCTGGGTCTTACCCAAAGTACTGGAGGCCGGCGCCGGTCTTGCGGTTACCGGCAATGAGAATCCCGTTGATATGTTCAACAACGGCCAAGCGGGCTTAAGCCTAGCTTCCGAGCAATTTATGCGCTCCATGGGCGGCCGCGAGCTTACCAACACCGAAGAAGCCGATATCAACAATTCAGCCCAAGGCGACCAGTTTAACTACGCCGAATCTCAAGGCTGGCGCTACAATCTGTTTGCCATCTCCAACCCCAATTCCTTGCTCGCACGCACGGTCATCAATATTCCGGACACGCCCGGTCAGGCCCTAGCCGACATGATGAACGTCCCGAGTAGCGTCACGCACGGCATGGCCACCGTCTTTCTCGGTATCAGGCCGGCCAGTGCCGATGCCAACAATATAAACCCCTACGGTTGGCAAATGTATGGCTTCACCGACGCCGAAATCGACAAATATGACCCCATTGCCAACGAGGATTTCCTGACCCAACCAGTCAAAAAACCGGACGGCACCTACACCACCCGTCTCGCCATGCTGGGCGACCCATCGCACTATGTGCCAACCCAAACCGACGATCCCGACCAACAGGATCTCCTCCATTGTTTCGTTGATAAATACTCTGAGCAGCACAACGGCGACGGCTTTGCCAACCCGAATCCCGGAGATGTCTGCGACGGCCTCGGCCTTGCCACTACCCGCGACGGCAATGAGGTGTTCAATCCAACCGACCAGCAAATTGTTAACACCATCTACTGCCAGAACAACAATGTCTGCAATCTCCAGCCCAACGACGACTTCCTGCGCTACCGTCTCGAATTGCTCTACACCGACGTTGTGAGCTCAATGGACTGCGAAACCACAACCGTTGATTGTTTTACCGGAAACGACCCCTATGATGATTAAACTTGCCAGACTGGCCGCCGTGCTCATACTTAGCATCGCAGGAATAGTGTTGCCCGCAGGCCAGGCGCTCGCTATTCTACCCGAAGACCAGCACTGCGCCCTCGACGGCTATGCCTGCACATATTACCTGCAAGATAGTTGTGATTCTACCGACACACCGGATCCTACCGCCACTGGCTCTTCCGCATCCGCCAGCTGTTGCAACAGCTCCAGCCTCTCCACACAACAGTTCGGACCCGGCAACTTGCCCAGCTATATCAAGCAGCCCTACAACGGTATCTTTACCGCCGCCGGCCAGAAGTATAACGTTGACCCCGCTGTGCTTGTCGGCATTTTTTACGATGAACAGTATGGTTACCAAAACGCCGTCAGCGCGTTCAATCAGCATGAGATGCCCAATCCACCCCCGCCCTATGGATCCGGCCCTGCATGGGCCACGAGCCCAACCGGCGCCCAAGGACCGTTCCAGTTTGAACCCGCAACTTGGGCGGAAGATGGCGTTGACGGTAACGGCGACGGCATCAAGGATCCCAACGATCTGACCGATGCCGCATTTGGTGCCGCCAACAAACTTGGTAGAGATGGCGCCACCATTCCCGAGACCCAGTCCAAGATTGAAAACGCCGCCACCGCCTACTCCGGCGGATACCCACAGTACTCCCAAAATGTCTGGACCATCTTCCAAAAGATAAAACAAGACGAAGGCGGCTCAGCCGTCACCACGCCGGCCACTAGTGAGGTCCCAGCCCCGTCCGGCAGCACCTGCGGCACAACCACCACCGGCGCCAACATTTACCAAGATCCGTTCCATAACCAATCCGGCGTCGGCGCCAGCCGGGTTGATTCCGGCGCCGACCTCTACGCCATCAGCGCCCCGGTTCCCGTCTACGCCATCGGCGATGGCAAAATTGACATCGCCACCGCTCACGGCACGTTTTATCCGCCAAATCCCGGCTGGATATCATACACGCTCACTGATCCGGCCGGCGCCGCCTACAACAAGGTCGTCTACGTTTCCGAAGGCTGTCCACCCCAGCCGGACATCATCCCCAGCCCCACCGATCCCCATCCGGCCGTTACGTCCAATACCTTGTTGTGCTACATGCAACCGTCCAGTATCGAAATGGGCTGGGCCATGAACGACACCGAACAGCTCGCCATGGCCTACGGTACCTATGTTGAAAGCTACGCCACCATCTACGGTCAAAACTTCACCGAAATGCTCTACAGCCTCGGCCTGACGGTTAAGGAATGCTACGATCATCCTGGTTCCACCTACCGCTTCAACCCACCGCCACCTGCGCCGCCGGTACCTGCAAGCCTGCCGCCGGCCTGGATACCCAATCCCGATATCACCAAAGAAGGACCAAACGCATGTTAGCATATCGGAGAGACCGAAAATGAACCCAAACGCCACGCCTCAGACCTTAAACCTTCGTGCGCTCATGCTAGCAGTCGGCGGCGCCGTGCTGTTCTTGCTTATCATCTTCTTCGCCATCCGGTTCTTCACCATTGGCCAGCTCGACATCACAACCAATAGCAGCAACAATTCCATTACCGTTGCGCGCGCCAATGTGGAAAGCCAACCCAGCGGTTTCCCCAAGAAAGCCAAGGGAAATCTCTCGCTCTCCCTAAACGCCGGCGAGTACATCGTTGATGTCCAGGGCAACTCCGTGGCCAGCTCGCAAGTCATTGCGGTCACGGCCCACAGTACAGCCTCCGTCAACATTAGCCCGCCAAATGCAACGGGAGTTGAGCCGGTCACATTCGACAATCCGGTCGACTTCAAAGCCAGTGCCACCCAATTGGTTTACCTCAACTCAAACGACGCTAGCGTAAACGAAATCTCAGCGGGCAACGCTGCCACCAAGTTCGGCGCCAGCTATGGTTTCCAAACAGTCCAATGGGCCGACCCCACGTTTGGCGTCGCCCAAGACGGCAACGGCAAGCTGTATCTTATCGACGACGGCACCATCAGCCCGCTGAACACCCCGGTCGAGGGCCAAGACGTTGTCTTTGCCGTCAGCTCCGACCGCACCATTTTTCTAGCCGATGACAACAATGTCTACAGCGGTCACGCCACCGGCGGCTTCAAGCAAATCTATAGCCGACGGCCCGAAGGCACATCGCTGGCCGCAGGTCCCGGCGGCAAGGTGGCTATTTTTGACGGCGGCGAAAATGAGGAGGACGAAGACACCGGCAATCACGACAAAACCTCCAGCGACGTTTCCGACGCCGGCCTCATCATAGTCGACAGTGAAGGTAATTCGGTTGAAAAAGACATCGATCCGGTCGACGTCGCTTGGTCGCCAAGCGGCAATTATCTAGCCGTCAGCACGCAGTCCGGCAGCACGGTACTAAACACCTCACTCGCCCAGATTGCCACCATCCCACAGGCCAACTTTGGCAGCGCCGTCTGGCTCGACGACAACGTGCTCTATTACAAGCTCCAAGATCAACTTTGGGCCTATAACATGAATGCCGAAGAAGCTCACATCATTGCCAATATGCCGCTTGGTGAAGCCATTCAGGATCTCAGCCTGTCGACCGACAACGCCTATATATACCTCAGTACCCAGGATGCCAGTGGCAACGTCGCGCTCCGCCGTGTGCCGTTGCACGGTCAGGGTACGTCAGAGGTGGTGTTCAATCTGCAAGACATCCTGCCGCAATCCGCCGGCGACTACAACTTGGGCCTCACGAACTTTAATGGAACCCCTACTGTTATAGTCACGCCAGTGGACGGAGTAGCCTCGCAAACGGCGTTGGCTGAAGCCACGCAACAACTTCAATCCGACGGCTTCAATCTAGGCCAGATTAATGTCGCACTCAGTCCGTGAGGCTCCCAATCCTGACCGCAAGTCGCGTGCCGTCCAACTGAGTAGCGGCCAGCAGTTCAAGTTGGCGCAATCTCAGCTCACTTGCCACGCTCGCATTCGGTGTCACCAGCTTGAGCACGCCCTGGTGCAAACTGCGCGCCCGCACCTGGCCTGGATACCGTGCCTCCAGCCACGCCTGCACGGTTGAGAGCACATCAGCCCGGTCGAACCCCAATTCACGGCGTTTGCGCTCAAAATAGTCGGCCTCAAGCATGTGACACCTCACTTGGCGGCATCGTATGTCCAGTCTCAATCACACTATGCGGCCGCGGCCACGCCCGTGTTACGCTATCCGCATTAGTCGTGGTAATAAGCGTTTGGTGGTCATTGAGCCGCTCCAGCAAATACCCGCGCCGTCTGCCGTCGAGCTCGCTAAACACATCATCAAGCAACAGCACCGGCCGTACCCCGGTTTGCAGTTCGGCATACGCCAGTTCCGCCAATTTCATTGCCAGCACCACTGTCCGCACTTCACCGCGCGATGCTACGGCCATAATGTCGTTATTCTTGAACGCGACCTTAAAGTCCTCGCGATGCGGCCCAATGGTTGTAAATCCAGCCGCGAGGTCACGCGGCAAGTTGCGCGTGAGCGTCTCAGCAAACCCTTCAGCATAATCACCGCTCACGCTTGGCATATAGCTAAATACGACCGGCTCATGACCACCCGCCACATCGGCGTACAAATCCGGCACCATACGGTTTAGCGCCATAATCAGTTCCTGTCGCCGCCGGTAAATTTCGGTCGCAAGTTCCGCCAAACGCAAATCCCAAGTAAAAATCTGTTCCCGGATTTGCCCAACCTCAAAATTGCTAAGAAGTGCGTTCCGCTGCTTCAGCACCCGCCGGTATTGCTGCAACGTAGTAAGGTATGTCCGGTCGGTCTGGCTCAGCAAAAAATCTAGGTACCGCCGCCGCCCCTCCGGCGGACCGGCCACCAGCTCCAGCTCGGTCGGCTCAAACAGCGTAATTTGCAACGTTCCGACATGCCCGGACAGCGGCCGAGTCACGCCGTCGTGTGTTACTTTCTTGGTCACCGCCCCGCCAGCCGTACTCATGCCCAATGCATATTCTACGTCGCCCACTCGCGCCACCAACCGAAAGTAGTCCTGCTCGTGCCGCACCAGGTCGCGGTCATGTGCCCGAAAGCTCTTGGTTACCGCGAGCACATACAGGCTCTCAAGCAAATTGGTTTTACCACTGGCATTTGGCCCGGCCACGATGGTCACATCGGGGTGCAACGCAAACTCTGCCTGCTCGTACGAGCGGAAATTCGTTAATGCCAGACCCTCAACCCTCATTGTTCTATTGTATCTGATTACAGGGCACAAAAAATTCCAGCCCGAGTAGCTGAAACGCACCTAAACAGCAGCGAGGCCCGGACGCGTGGATCACATGGATCGCACGCGCCGGGCACAACGTACAAGTGTATGCATCACGTGCTCCTTCCAGGAGCCTAGACATCCCTATATATAACCTTAAGCTTCGAGCGTTTGGGATTAAAAAACTCCCTCAACTCGCCATACATAATAGAACATTAAGATAAAAAAGTCAATAAAGCTTAGCCTTACTTGAGCAAAAAAATTAAGTCCGCAACGGCATCACAATGTGTAGGTAATCATCTTTCACATCGTCGCCGGTAGGGGAGAGTACACACGCGCTCAGCTTGCCACTAATTGCAAACCGCACCTCGGGCGACTTCATTACCGCCAGCGCATCAGTCAGGTAGCGCGCATTCAGCGAAATCTCACCATCATCACCACTCACGTCGCATTCTGCCGAGCTCGTATTGCCGCCCACCTCGGAATCACTCGTTACGATCTTAACCTCACCCTCAGCCCTAATCTCAAGCTTTATGCTTCCAGCGCTTTCCCGCGCAAACAAGCTAGCTACCTTGGTGATGCGCGCAAATTCCGCGGTATCAATATCAAATGAGCTCGTCATCTTATTCGGAATAATCTGCCGGTAATTAGGAAAGCTGCCGTCAATCAGCCGGCTTACCAGCTCAACGTCACCGACCTTAAACATCACCTGGCCTTCATCCAGATACACCTCAACCTCACCCTCGGCCTCGCCCAGCAGCCGCACCAGTTCCATCATGGTCTTTGCCGGGACAATCGCCGAAAGTGGGGCAGACGGCTCATCCGTAAGCGTCAACTTCTTTTCCGCCAAGCGGTACGAATCCGTCGCTACAATGTAGAGCGTCTTATCCTCGGTGTACAAATACACGCCGGCCAGCACCGGCCGTGCCTCATCGGCCGACGCTGCCACAACCACTTGCGTCAGAGCCTCCTTGAGCGTCTCAGCATTCAAGGTCAGAACCGCATCGCTCGTAAGTGTTGGAATAAGGGGAAATTCGTCGGCTACAATACCGTTAATCTTCGACTCATAATGCGGACTCTTCACGGTTAGTACCGCCTCAGTAGCCGAAAGCTCAATGGTACCCTTCGGCAGGCTCGACACAAACTCAGCAAACAGCCGCGCCGGTACCGTCAGTGAGCCCTGCTGCTCAACTTTTGAGCCAATCCAATAATTAATTCCGATCTCTAGGTTGGTTGCCGACAGCCTCAGCCGGTTCCCATCGGTCACCAAGAGTACATTCGATAGCACCGGCAAACTAGTCCGGGTCGACACCACTCGGCCCACACTACTGAGCGCCCGTGCCAGATTTTCCTGGGTCAGACTTAAGCGCACCTTTTCCCCTTATTAACACTTATTATTTATGACTATTATAGCTATATATCTGTAAAACATCATCATAGTAATAGTAATAAGGCTTGTGTAATGTGGGTAAAACTCGCTTTTCCGCTTAAGCTGAGCAATAAAACGCTTATGCCAGTTCGGGGAAAACTGGTGTGTAACATCGTTGCACGCTGGGCAGAACACTGTGGGTATTCAATCTCGCGTCTGGCCAAGGTGTGCAAAATGCTTATGCACTCCACGGTTCATCCCCCAAGTTTCCCCAGACTTCCCAGGATTTGAAATTCCCGGTACATATCGGGTAAGGTGCATGCACCCGGCTCCAGACAGGAGAAAGTGTATGTACGAGAAATATTCCGATGCCGCCCGACGCGTCGTTGTTCTGGCGCAGGAACAGTGTCTCGCGCTCGGACACCCCACAATTGGGACTGGGCATATCCTGCTCGGTCTGCTACTTGAAGAATACGGAGTGGCCGGCCGGGTGCTGAGGTCGCTTGGCATTACGGGTGATCAGGTTCGCAGGCATCTGGCTCCGGCCGGCGAGCCGGTACGGCCACGGTCGAGTGCAAAGGTCCCGTTCACATATACGGCCGAACGGCTCCTCAACATCTCGCCTGATGCGCTAATAACCGGCACCAGCGAAACTGGGACCGAGCATCTACTGCTCGGCATAATCAGGCTGGACGAGTGCGACGCCGCGCTGGCTCTGCTCCGGCTCGGGGTTTCGGACGATCAGCTCAGGCGCTGCATCAACGACGAGCGGGCCGTACCGCTTCCTGACTGAAACCCATCCACCCGCACCCGGCGGTAGCGCTCACAGATGAAGCGCTACCGCCGGAGTTACGTTTACACCTGCACCGTGCTCAGTCGCTCGCGCAAACTCTGCACGTCCGCGCGCAAATTTTCATCTGTCTCAATCTGTCGCTCCACCTTGCGTACCGAATGAATGGCCGTGGTGTGGTCCCGCCCACCAACGGCCGCCGCAATCTTGGGGTAACTTAAGCTCATAATGTCGTGCATGAGAAACATTGCCACCTGCCTAGGCGCCACAATGTCTTTATCGCGCTTCGGCCCGCACAGATCCGGCACCGATACATCATAGTAGCCCGCCACTCGCTCCAAAATTGCCTTGGCCGTGGTCGGCCTGAGCTTCGGCCGCGCCGCCACCTCGCTCGCGAGCAATTGTTGAACCCGATGCAGGCTCGGCTCAGTGTGGTTATGTTCGCAATCGGCCAGGACCTTGGTGAGTGTACCCTCGAGCTCGCGAATGTTGCTTTGAGCGTGCCGGGCAATAAAGTCCACCACCTCAAGCGGAAACACCACGGCGCTCGCCTGTGATTTGGCCTGAATAATCGCCGCCCGCGTCTCTAGGTCCGGTGGCTGGATATCGACCGTAATCCCCATCGCAAACCGGCTCCGCAGTCGGTCCTCAATCTGCATCAATTGCTGCGGCGGCTTATCACTTGAGATAATAATCTGCTTATTGGCCTGGTGTAGTGCGTTAAAGGTGTGGAAGAACTCGTCTTGCGTCTTCTCTTTGCCGGCCAAAAACTGCATGTCATCAATGATCAGCACATCCACATTGCGGTACTTATCGGTAAATGCCGAGTTCTTCTTTTTCTGAATCGCGTTAATAAACTCGTTCGTAAACGACTCAATGCTCACATATTCAATCCGTTTCGTCGCGTCGCGTTCCAAAATCGCGTTGCCCACGGCTTGCATGAGATGGGTCTTGCCCAAGCCCACGCCACCATAAATAAAGAGGGGATTGTACTTTGTGCCCGGGTTCTTGGCCACGGCCTGCGCCGCCGCATGCGCAAAGTCGTTCGACGAGCCGACCACAAACGTATCAAACACATAACGCGGATTAAGGTTCGAATTGGCCACCGGTACAGCCTGCAAACTGGTTTGCGCTGGATTATGGTCCACTACCCGTCCGGCGCTGCGGGCACCACCCGGCTTCACTGCGGTCGCCGGAGCGGCGCCCTCGGCTTTACCCACCACCCGGTACTCCACCGTGTGAATCTGGCCGTCCAGCTTCGCCAAGGCTTCCTTAATCTGGCTGTGGTATTTATTCTCGAGCCACTGCTTGTTAAAAATATTGGGCACGCCCACCACCACCCGGCCGGCCTCATTGGAAACGATGTACGTTGGCTTCAACCACGTCAGGTAATGTCCCCGGGTCACGCTGAGCTCCAGCTCACCAAGGACAGACCGCCACAACCCCTTCACATCTTGCACGTACTCACCACTCCTCAAACGTTACCTTCGATCATAAAGAACCCAAGCTTTTTCCACAACGCTGACAACCCCTGGCATTTCGTGGTCTGACTTATCCACTAAAACCGAACGCTTACAGATAGAGAGCCGGTGGATAAACCGCAAGCTGTTTGGGGACAAAAGCAGGGGATAGCCTGAGGAAACTAGACAGATAGGAGTATAAGGGTCATAATAATACAGTTCGATTGACAATCTGCCCGATACGAGGACAGTTTTTCATCCGCCACCGAGGGCTTACTCCATCAATGGAGCTCAAAATGCTCTGAACAGGAGGTGGCCCCAATGGCTTCCGACAACAGTACCAGGACCGTCGCCGGCTTCTTCGACATGAACACCGATGACGCCGTCTGGAACGACTGGGCGACAATCGAGAACATGTTGTAGGCGCTCAAGCAGCGCCTACATGAGGCGTGGTCGTACACGAATCCTGAGTTTCGCCACATCGTGCGCTGGCTCGCGCATCTCCAGGGCGGAGTCATCTTCACCGCGCTGCCCGAGCACTCAAGTTATAATGCTTGAGCTTTCAGGTGACACCCGAGTGCGTGAGTACCGCAACCAAAGCGGTGCCACACCGTTGACGGATCCTCCCAGATACCGTAAACTAGCTCCGTTATGTCAAAGCGAACATACCAACCCAAGAAACGCCGCCGTCAGCGCGTCCACGGCTTCATGAGCCGCATGGCCACGCGTGCCGGACGGTTGGTATTAAAGCGCCGGCGCCTCAAGGGCCGGAACCGCGTCGCCATTTAGCCTCAGGAATTATGCTTGCCAAACCCTATCGTCTCCGTTCCAGCGCTGATATTGCGCGGGTCTACAAACGTGGGCAGTATGGTGCAAGCCAAGGGGTGATTTCAGTTAAGGCGGCGGCGTCCGGCCGTAATTATTGTCGCGCGGTCATTGTGGTAAGCAAAAAAGTCGACAAGCGGGCCGTGGTTCGCAATCGTATTCGTCGCCGCCTTGCCAGTGAACTTGAGCGCCGCTGGGCGACACTGACGCCGGGTTACGATATAGTGGTAAGTGTCCATTCAGATATTAGTATGTTGCCCGCGCCCGAGCTTAAAGAGCATCTAACGCGGGCACTTACAAAGGTTGGTCTGAATACTTAAAGGTTTGGAGCAAACGTTTCGCCCATGTGGTTTACCGTCATCTTAATTCAGCCCATTTTTAATCTGCTGGCGCTCATCTACGCGGTGGTACACGATTTTGGCCTGGCCATCATTATCCTCACCATTCTGATCCGCGGGCTGCTCTGGCCGCTTGTTAGCCGCCAACTCCATTCCCAGCGCGCACTCCAAGACCTCCAACCTGAACTCAAGAAAATTAAAGACCAGGCCAAAGGCGACCGTCAGCTCGAAGGCAAGCTCACTATGGAGCTCTACAAAGAGCGCGAGATCAACCCGTTTGCGTCATTTTTGCCCCTGCTCATCCAGTTACCCATCTTCTTCGCTCTGTTTGTCGTCCTGAAGGATGTTACCCATGTCCAGGACATTGAAAAGCTAGCCTACCCATTTGTGAAGCATCTGCCCGCCATCGCCGAGATTATTGATAAGAAGATCGCCTTCCATCCCACGTTTCTTGGGTTTATTAATCTGACCAAACCGTCGTGGGTGTTAGCCCTGCTGGCCGGTCTAGCGCAGTTTGTGCAAACCAAGCAAATTACACCCAAGGCGCAGCCGGACGATCAACAGGCCCAAATGATGGCCGGCATGGTGTATATCTTTCCTGTGCTAACATTCTTCATTGGTCTGTCGCTGCCGTCCGCGCTGTCGTTGTATTGGACCACCGCGAGCCTCATGGCCATTTTGCAGCAATACCTCGTGCTGGGACGAGACGTCCAAGAGATGGAAGAGGCCATCGACGCTCTGCCCGCAGGGGCAGCTTCGAAGTCGGGGTCTGGGCGTTCCAAAGCGAAGAGTCAGGGTAAAAAGAAGGAGGCAAAAGCATGACTGACACGACCGAACTTGCCAAGCAGCGACTCGAGGAATTAGTCGCCTTCTTTGGCGCCAACGTCGAGGTCGAGGTAAAACTGACCGACGACGGCATTGAGCTCAATATTGACACTACTCCGGCGAGCCCCAAGCTTATCGGTCATCGCGGTGACACCTTGCGCGCTCTCGAATTTCTGGTTGGCCAAATGGTTAAGCGTGAGGATCCATCCGCACCCCGCATTCTCTTGGACATCGCCGGCTACAAGCAAGCCCGTCGCGATTCGCTAATGCAGCTCGCCGCTGACATCGCCGAGCGCGTCAAATCCACCCAGCAAGAGGAAGAACTCAAGCCCATGAACCCGGCCGAACGCCGCATCGTCCACATCGCCTTGCGCGAGATCGACGGCGTCGAAACCGAATCCCGCGGCATCGACCGTGAGCGCCGCATTGTCATCAAGCCCATCACCACCTAATTAAACACGCGGCTGCTAGCGCCCGGCAGTACGGTAAACCTGAAGCGTGGTTTCGGCAACCGTGTCCCAGGAAAATTCGCCTACCCGTTTGCGGCCGCGTTGCGTAAGCAAAAGCCGTAGCTTGTCGGAGCTAAGCAGTGTTGTCATCTTGGCCGTCAGTTCAGTCGTGTTGCCGGGATCAAAATACTCGGCCGCATCGCCATATACTTCGGGCAGACACGATGCCCTGGCCGCCAGCACCGGCACACCCGCTGCCATGGCCTCGAGTCCCTGCAAGCCAAAGCCCTCGGATAACGACGGGTTCACATACAAGCTGGCAGCGGCATACAGCATGCGCAAATCCTCGTCGCTCACCGCACCAGTAAATATCACGCGCTGATCGAGCTTCAAGCCCGCCACCCGCTGTTTTAGCAATTCGCGGAAATAATCATTCCGACCCACCACCACCAGTTTTAGGCCGACCCGAGCGCCCACCGCCCCTGCAAATGCATCTACCAGCCGGTCGACGTTCTTGTACGGGTAGCAATTACCCACATACAGTACATAATTGCCGCCCTCAAGACCCAGCCGCTGCATGAGCGCGGCGGCAGCATTTTGGGAGACCTCATGCTGCGCCGGCTCATCCATGGCCTCGGGCGTAACGGTAATGCGCTTAGGCGGCAAATTATAGCGCTGCACCAGCTGTCGCTTCACATAATCGGTTGGGGTAAAAATTGTACGCGAATGCTTGACACCCCACCACAAAACGAAGCGAAATGGTAATTTTTTAGCTTCGTGAAGCCATTTTTCGAACCCTTTACCTCGCGCCGTTGAATACAGCAGCAAGGTTAGGTCGTGTACGGTAGTGACCCGCCGTCTAAAGTACAGCAGGGGAGCGTTGGGTGCCGGAAAGTGCACTACATCCGGCCGCAGTGTGTACAATTTCCACGCCAGGCCCAACTGCTCGGCCAGAGAGTAGGGGAGGGCAGGGGCTAATACTTTGCGAAAGTTCTTACGCTCCGGCTCATAATCATTCCAGTTTTCGCGTCCCACTAGGACCACATATTCGTTTTCAGTATCGAGCCGTTCGAGCTCAGCCAACAAATGCTGCAAATAGCGCCCAATGCCGGTCCAACGCCGCGGCCCGTACATTCTGGCGTCGATCACAATTCTCATACGGGCGACCCGCCGCCCAGCCGTTTGCGCAGTTTCTTGGCCCGCTTCACCACCGCGGTGCCGGCGTGCACGAGCATATTGGCGCGGTTCGTTGCAAACTCCGCCGCGCGCAAATTCTTGGCAAATTCCTCAGCACTCGCAAACGGCTTGATCAGGCAGGTTGCATTACCATACTCAGTGGTCCAATGCGCATCGCTCACCACATAACCGTGCAGCTTATTGCGCGCCACAAATTGTGCTGCAGCCTCATTATCAGCCGCAAACACGCACCGAGCGTTAAATACCTCCACAAAATCCACGTCGTGCTTGATCCGCTCCAGCACCGCACCGCCCATGGCCTCGTGCCTCAGTCGGTCAAACGGGTGGGGGACCATGGCCAGGCCGCCTTGGGCATGGATCTGCCTGATCGTTTCTTCGACCGGCAGCCGCGGCTCAATCCGCTCTGTTAAAAACAATCCAATCAAGTCGCCGTCAGCCGTCGCAATCTCTTCGCCCACAATCACGCGTAAACCTTCCGGAGCCATCGCGCTCAATCTCACCGCGCCTGCGATTTCGTTGTGGTCGGTCAGTGCTACCACATCCACACCCGCTCGCCGGCACGCCTCAACCAGCCGTGTGAGCTTCAAATTCGAGTCCTTTGAGTAATAACTGTGGCAGTGCAAATCCGCCCGTAAGCTATCCTGGCTCACATAACCTCGCTAAAAAACTTGCTTGGCCACGCCCAAAATACCCTGCTTCCACGGCACCCGGTGCGTCACGCCCGATTGGTGGGCAAATTTGTCATAATTGGCCAAATACCATTGGTAGTTACGCACCATCGCTTGCTTGTTCGAATACTTGGGAGCATAGCCCAGCACTGTTTGCGCCTTCTCAATCGATACAAACGAATCTTTCGATGCCGTTTCGTACACCCACTTATAAAGAGGGGAGATGTGCAGCGCTTCAAGTACCCGTAGGGTAAAAATCGCCGGTCCGGCCGGCAAACCAATGATGTGTTTGCCGTGGCCCGCCTCGTCCAGCACTGCTTGGTAATCTTCTCGCATGGTCGTAAATTCCTTCGCGCCGATGTTAAACACATCGTTGGCCGCATCGGCCGGCCTCGTCATGCACAAGTAAATCGCTTCACACAAATCCTCAACATCAAGCAACTGGTAGCGGTTCTTGCCGTTGCCAAGAATAGGGAAGTTGTGCCCATCGCGTGCCCAGTCGTAAAACAGCGCAAACACCCCCAGTCGCTCCGGCCCCACAAACGATTTGGGTCGCACAATGGAAACCACCAGGCCCTTATCGCGAAAACTGGCCGCCAGTTTTTCGGCCTCAATCTTGGCCTTACCATACGGCCCCACGCCGACCATCGGGTCAGTCTCATACAACGGGTGGTGATCCGGTACGCCGTAAACTGCCGTTGATGAAATATAGACAACACGCTCCACCTTGTTGGCCAGCGCCGCCTCCATCACATTGCGCGTGCCGTCCACGTCGGTCGTGCGAATGTCGTGTTCGCTATACAACGGCAACGCTGCTGCCGTATGCACCACAAAGTCGCTCCCAGCCATTGCTTTTACGAGGGCTTCCTTGTCCCGAATATCACCCGTCACCTCGGCAATCTTATCCTTTTCTGGGTAATCGAACGGTAAGAGGTCATAAGACACCACCCTATACCCCTTGTCAAGCAAATGCCGAACCAAATTAATTCCTAGAAATCCAGCGCCGCCGGTAACAAAAACCGTCTTTTGCGGTTGCCCCATATCATCTCCCATTATGCTGATTAATCTTTATTATACCTTAGGCGAATTCACCGCCGGCACGACCCTACTAAACTTCGCTTCGCTCGCATTGTAACGACGCTCGGCCAGTACCAAGAATACTGCTCCCAGGCCGACGCCAAACCACAGCGTGGCCGCACGGATAATAATCGCCGCCAGCGCCGCCGTCCCGGTCGAAATCCCGAGCACTTTGAGCAGTCCAGTTAAGGCGCCTTCAGTCGTGCCGAGTCCCCCGGGTAAGAGCGTCACGGCGCCCACAATCGTCGAAAACGCATACACAAACATCGCCACCCACCACATTTGGTGCAACCCCAGGCCTGCGAGTGTCAGGTAAAACCCAGTCCCCTCGCAGCCCCATGCCACCACCGCGAGCAATATCGGCACAGTCACCCGCCGCCAGTCAAGCAATGTGGCCGACGATTCATACAACTGCTCCGCATGCTCCATTTTCCGACCAATGCCGGGGGCGTGCTCCAGGTGTCGGAGCACCCACCGGCCCAACGGCCGAATCGCCAGCACCGCAAACAACAATGCTACCCCGACGCTCACCGCCCACACAAACGTCTCACCGTAGTGGTAGCTAAATACCCCGATCGCGCACAACAGCACGAGCGCAACCAAATCACTCAAACGGTCGGCCACCACAATCGGCGCCGATCGCGTCACCGGCACCTCAAACCCTTCTTTCAAAAAGTGCGACCGCACCACTTCCCCGAGTTTGCTCGGCGTCAGCGACAACCCCAACCCGCTCATAAAAATAGTGAACGAGTCGCGCTGCGGCAACTTAAGCTTAAGTGTCCGCAGATAGTACTGCCATTTCAAGAACCGCATCCCGTAGTTGCCCAGCGAAAACATCAAAATAACCGGCAGATAGTCCCACTTAAAGCTCGCCAACTCGTGCTTGCCGGAGAGCAGCCAGATCGACACTGCCACATACAGCAGTACCCCGATTGCAATCGGCCAAATCGCCTTTGAGATCAGTCCCTTAAGTGAATAGTCGATGGTTGCCATACAGATAGATAAACACTACACTACCGATCCACACGGCGAGGCACAAGATGAGTGGCCGGTCGCTCACCGCCAGTTGTACCGGATCGCCGCCCTCGTTGCGGTTATACAACAGGTAATAATACCTCAGTACGCCAAACACTACTATTGGCGTCGTATACACGAGTCGCTGGGTACCAAACCGCTTCACCACCTCTGGGTCAATCGTATAAAACGCATAAAACACCACCGCGATCCCGGCCGACAGCGCCAGCATTTGGTCAATAAAGCGATCGGTGTATTCAGTCGCCGACTTACGGTGCTTTTGCTTCTCGTCGGCGGGCAATCCCATCTCATCTTTGCGCTTGCCAAAAGCGATAAACAAAGCTCCAAAGAACGTGCACAGCAATATCCAGTGCGACAGTGGTACCCGAATCGCATATGCCCCGGCCATCACCCGGATCACAAATCCCAGCGCCACAATCATCACATCGAGAATCGGCACATGCTTGAGCCACATCGAATAGGCCAGGTTCATGACCGCATACACCACGGCCACCGCCAGGACCTTCACTCCCACCAGCGCCGCCACACCGAGGCCCAACGCAAACAACCCCACTCCCACTGCAAGCGCTGCTTTCACGCTAATCTTGCCGGCCGCAATCGGCCGCAGCCGCTTCTTGGGGTGGTGCCGATCACTTTCGCGGTCGGCGATATCATTAATCACGTACACGGCCGAACTCAGCGCGCAAAACGCTAGTATTGCCATGAGCAGCCGCACTAGATTCTCAAGCGTATAGGCAAACGCAAACACCATTGGCGCCGCTAGCAACAGATTCTTAATCCAATGCTTCGGCCGCAGCAGCTTAATCCAGTCCACAATCATTACTCTCAAGGTATCACAATCCGCACCGGCCTTGCCCCATCTGCCTGATCAAAGATGATTGTTTGGGCACAAGCGCTTTGATATGCTCGAAACTACGATGCTCCACAGATCAATGCGCAAACTCCGCCACAGCGTCGCCCAGTATGGCTCATGGCCCTATCGCACTATTACGCTGTTTATCGCCCCGATCCTAGCGCTAGCAGTCTTATTGCCCAACGCCTGGATTTCCGACGACGCCTATATTTCCCTTCGCGCCGCCAAAAATCTGCTACTTGGCTATGGTCCAACATTCAATATTTCAGAGCGCGTCCAGGTATTCACACATCCGCTGTGGATGGTACCGCTCACCCTGTCACAGGCGCTGTTCCCGCACCACACAGCGATCGCGGTCATGGGCTTTGGCATTGCCTTTACCCTTGCAGCCATGATTATCTTCTTGCGTGATATTAAGCCGATTTGGCTCATTGCGCTCACCACGTTGCTCATGCTCTCGTCCAAAGCCTTCATTGATTTTTCAACTTCCGGCCTGGAAAACCCCCTGCTCTATGTGCTCATTGTCTTATTTGCGCACGAATATCTGGGCAAACAACGCGTGTTTCGGCTCGCCCTGCTGGCGTCCCTGGCTGCCACCACGCGGGCTGATGCCGCGCTCCTCTTCGTTCCAGCCTTTTTTCCGCTCATTTGGGGACACTGGCGTGAGCGCGCGTTCTGGGTCGATTTGGCCAAGGGTATGCTGCCATTGATAATCTGGGAACTATTTTCAGCCACCTATTTTGGCTACCTGTTACCAAATACGGTTTACGCCAAAGTAAACACCGGTTTCCCGCATTCGGTGCTGTATCTGCACGGCTGGTATTATCTGCAAAACTCGTTTGATATCGACAAAGTCACGTTGCCCATTATTGTGCTGGGCATGCTTGCCGGCCTGGTTGAGCGAAATATGCGCAAGCTACTGCTATCGGCCGGGATTATTCTTTACTTCATTGCGCTGTTCGGAGCCGGTGGCGACTACATGAGCGGCCGCTTTCTAGCCGTGCCGTTTGTGCTGTCGCTCTATCTCGTTGTGTCATGGTTTCAGGCCTGGCCGAAGCATCAGCGACGTCTCCTCATGCCGCTTGCCGCCATCTTAGCGCTCGTGGCAGTGTTCACCCCGGCTTCACCCATCGTGCACCCGCTCGCTAGCACCGTTAATCTAAGTCGCGACCACATCCAAGACAAACATCGGATTGCTGACGAAGGCCGGTTCTGGTGCCCCTGGAACTGCCTCTATGATCTCAAAAACCAATCAAGCAACCCGTACTATCAGGTCGGTGCTGAAGCTCAAAGTCAAAGCTTCACCGTGTTTCCGAGCATTGGACTGGTTGGCTATATGGCGAACCCCAAAACCTTTATCGTTGACCCCTTGGCGCTGGCTGACCCGCTCCTCTCGCACCTGCCCGCGATTCCCGGCTCGCGCATCGGCCATTTTGAACGTACCATTCCTCAAGGCTACCTGGCCACGCTCCAGACCGGCCGCAACGTCATCGCGGATCCGTGCATCCGCCGGCTATATGATGACATCCACCCAGTGGTAACCGGCCCCCTGTTCACCGTCCAGCGCTTCAAAAAAATCGTGAAGGTTAACCTTGGCATCAGCGACCGCGAATACGCGCAATGTGAGCAGGCGGCCGCACGCAAGTCGGTCCCTCATGCCAAACCTTCGGCCTAATCTTCGTCGCGAACCACGTATAACGGCCGATTTTGAGCCTCGGTATGAATGCTCTCAATATAGAGGGCCAACAAGCCCTGGCACACGAGCACGATACCTACCAGAAAACTTAGGAATACCGCCAGTGCGGCCGTTCCGGTAATTGCCAGATGCAGTGGATCGTGCAGCAAGTATTTCTCCACCAGAATAAAAAGCCCCAATACGAGCGACACCGCTGTCACAATCGCGCCAATCACACCGCTGAATTGCAGCGGCTTGGTCGACTGCGACACAAACGTATGCAGCGCCAGCCGCACCAGCTTGTGGAAGTCATAGCCGGCCGGACCCTCGGCCCGGGCATTGGCATGAAATGGTATGTAGGCCCGCTCAAACCCAAGCCAATCAATCAATCCGCGCGTAATGCGCGTTCGCTCGGTTAGCTCATTAAATTTGTCTACCACCAGCCGGTCGATCAGCCGGAAATCAGTCTCGCCCCTCACCGCGCTGCCGTCAGTGAGTGGTCTGAGCAGCCAGTTAAACACCCTGGAGCCATAGCGCTTTACCCAGCCCTCGTCCCGGTTTGACTTGCGCACGCCGATCACCACATCCGCCCCGGCGCGCCATTTCTCCACAAACTGCTCAATCAGCTCCAGCGGAAACTGCCCGTCGGCGTCAAATAACACTACCGCGTCACCGGTCGCCTTCTTAAGGCCCGCGCTGGTAGCCGCCTCTTTGCCAAAATTGCGAGAAAAAACCACAAACCGCACATGCTTGTCGGCCGCCGTCAACTCACGGATCACCGCCTCCGTCCCGTCTGTGCCGCCGTCGCTTACATACACGATCTCATACTGCCAACCATGACCGGCCAAAAACTCCGTTATGTGCGGGTAAAAATGTTTAATATTAGCCGCCTCGTTAAACGCCGGAACGACCAGGCTGATTGTCGGCTTTTCAGGTCTTGGCACAAGTTTCACTTCACTTAGTTAACCTGATACTACCACGAGCGCCTTCATGGTAAAATTTTGACCAAATGGTGGAAACCGCGCGCGAAATTCTGACTGCGACCCCTAGGCGCCGCACGCTCACGTTGTTTATCGGCGTGAGCCTCTTGTTTGCTCTCATCACGTGGTACTACATGGGCTCGGCGCTAAATTCGTGCAACACACACATGCTTACCACGCTGCCGGGCGATGCCACTGCCGGCCTGACCTGGCTGACGTGGGTTGACAAATCAAGTCCCGTCCCCGGCTTCACCCATCTCACCAATGCACCGTTTGGCGAAAGCCTGCGCCAGCCATTCCAAATTACCTCGGTCTTCACCATCCCCACCATGTGGCTTCTGGCCAAACTCTCAACCCCCACCTGCGCTTGGAATCTCATGGTGTTCCTCGGTTATATGAGCTCAGCGCTCATTGGCTTTGGCTTCATCCGTTGGCTCACGCGTAACTCCTGGGTGGCGCTCTTTGCCGGTTTTGCCGTCACCTACACGCCGTATCACATCTTAAACGCCCTCGGCCACCTATCGTATATGTTCAGCGCGGTATTAATGCTCTTTATGTGGGCCTTTGTGGCCTTTTGGCAACGCCCCACCACGCTGCGCGCCGGCTTCATGGCTGTGGCAGCAGCAGCCTGCTTCTACCTCGACGGCTACTTTATTCTTCTCGGGAGCGTCCTAGCCGGCTCAGTGCTTGCAGCGGCACTCATTGGTGACACCGTTATATACAAACATCCCGCCGAATATGTCCTGCAGCGGCTGCGCGGATTGTTGCTCTACGGCGCATTTCTGATCGTACTCCTGCTGCCGATCGCAGCCGTACAGCTCCACTACGCGCATACCATTAGCACAACTCTCGGCAGTCAGCGCAATGATATAGCTGATGAAAGCCGCACCTATTCGGCCCGGGTCCTCGACTACTTCCTGCCGGCCGCCAATGACCCCTTCCTGCCAGCATCGTTCGGCACTTTTAGGACTAATCCAAAAATCATTCACGGCTCAAACTTCACCGAAAGCACGATCTACATCGGGATTGTCGTGCTGGCGCTGGCAATATATCTGTGGGTCACGTTGATCCGGCGGCGCGTCAGCACTACCCTGCGCGGGCTGCCGATTACCTTTTTGGCCGGGGTAACAACCGTTGGGCTTGCTGCCGGATTCTTTATTAGCCTTCCGCCGCACCTACTTTTGTTCGGCCATCTCGTTCCCATGCCGTCTGACGTAATCATTCACTTTTCGGCGCTCTGGCGAGTATTCGCAAGACTCTACCTGGTGGTTGAAACCTGTCTGGTCATCTTGGCTGCCCTCGGCTTTTTCCTGCTCATCCGCTACTGGTCGCCGCGACGGCAAATGATCGCCACCATCGTGCTTATACTGCTCGTGGCCTGCGACTACGCCACGGTGTCACGCGCCCGCACCTGGCAGTTTGCCTTCTCGCCCGCCGTCTACAGTTGGCTAAAGACGCAGCCGGGGATCCACACCATTGCCGAATATCCTCTCAGTGAGCCACCCTCTCAAGGTATCAGCGATTACCTGACCTATCAGCAAGTGAGCGGCAAAGCCATCATTAACACCCAAGACGCCTCCAGCCCAGAACGCCAGCTCCAATTAAGCATCGAGGGCCTCGCCGACCCTCAGACCCTGCCGGTTTTACGAGCACTCGGCGCGCAATTGGTGCTTGAGCATCACGATAAAGCGCCGGTCATTCCCGGCCTCACCTTCCTGCGTTTCGATAAAGCCCGCTTCGATATCGGCGTCACCCTCTACGACCAGGTCTGGACCTACCGCATCGACCCCGGCCCGGTCGCGCAATATGCGGCTGTGGCGGCGCAGGGCTTTCACGATCCAGTCGTCGACGCGTCGTTACACAGTGTTACCGGCATGGGTGACCTGGGTGTAATTACGCTCCAGCAACTTGGCCATACCAAAGCCAACACCGTGCACGTGAGCTTTACCGCCGACTCAGTGCGCGGTGACAAGTTTGTGACTGTGGCCCAGAACGGGGTTGTACGCTGGCAGGGTGAGGTCACCCAAGGAACCCAGGTCGCGTTCGACGCCGACTCCACGCTGCCCATCGACGTCATCCCGTACCACCCCTCTAGCTTTGAATCGTTACAAATCTATGATCTTGCAGCCACTCCATGAAAATCCTCTGGCTGACCTGGAAAGACCGCGAACACCCGCAGGCCGGCGGCGCCGAGGTCGTCAATGAACAGTTGGCCAAGCGTCTCGTAGCCGCCGGACACGAAGTTAAATTTGTGGTCGCTGGCTTTACCGGTGCAGCATCCACAGGCACTCGCGACGGCTTCACCGTCGTCCGCCTCGGCAATCGCTACACTGTCTACTTTGCGGCCTGGCGCTACTACTGCAAGCAACTCAAAGCCTGGCCAGATCTCGTAATCGATGAAGTGAACACAGTACCATTCTTTGCCAGATTCTACGTTGGGCAGCCGGTCGTAACGTTCTTTCACATGCTCTGCCGCGAAATCTGGTTTTACCAAATGATCTTCCCATTTAGCCTTATCGGATATCTAGCCGAGCCACTTTATCTGCGCTTCCTGCGCGGCCTTACCACGATCGCGATGTCGGGTAGTACCAAAAGTGATCTTGCCCGCCACGGCTTGCGCGGGCAAGACATCAGCGTGATCTCCGAAGGCATTGAACTGCGTCCGATAACCAACCCGGCAGCCGTTGCCAAAGCTGCCGAGCTAACGGTCCTAGCACTCGGGGCAATTAGGCCCATGAAGCGCACTTTGCATCAACTGAGGGCTTTTGAGCTCGCCAAACGCGACCTGCCCGCACTCAAACTCATTATCGCCGGCGCGCCCGAGGGCCGTTACGGCCGGCGTGTTACCAAGGCCGTGGCTCGCAGTGCATTTCGCACCGACATCACTATCCTCGGGCGCGTCAGCGAAGACGAGAAGATCGAACTACTGCAAACGTCTCATGCTATCCTCGTCACAGCCGTGAAAGAAGGCTGGGGCCTCACTGTTACCGAAGCCGCTAGCCAAGGCACGCCGGCCGTCGTTTACGATGTCGACGGCTTGCGTGACAGCGTGCGCGCCGGTATTACCGGCCTTATTACGCCGGCAAGCCCGGCCGACCTCGCCGCCGCCCTGGTAACATTGCTCCGTGACCCGGCTCATTATGCCGTTATCCGCACTGCCGCCTGGGAGTGGAGCCGCGCTATCACTTTCGACCAATGCTACAGTGGTTTTATGAAAGCCGTCGCCCATGTCGTCCAGCCGGGATAAGCCACTCGTATCAGTCATTGTTCCCACACTCAACGGCACCGCCGCCGGCCTCGCGCGGTGCTTGCAGTCCGTTAAGGATCAAACTTATCAGCCAATTGAGCTCATCGTCGTCGTGCACCCGCGCACCAAAGACAACTCGGAGGCCGTTGCTCGCGAATTTACTGACAAGGTCTATATTCAAGGACCGGAGCGCTCGGCTCAGGTCAATTTCGGCGTCGCAAAGGCAACCGGTAAATACGTTTATAAAATTGATGACGACTTCACGCTTGCGCCCACGGTGGTGGCCGAATGCGTTGCCCAGGCCGAAGCCGGCGCCGATGCGGTGGTCGTTCACAATACACCGGACGCCGGCGTCAGCTGGATCGCCCGGATTCGCAAGTTTGAGGTTGATATGTACAAATACGACCTCACCCACAGCTCGGCCCGGTTTGTAAGCAAAGCGGCCTACGAGGCTGTCGGCGGCTTTAATTCGGCCATCACCGCTGGCGAGGATTACGACTTTCAAAACAAACTGGTCCGCGCCGGCTATAAAACCGCCTTCGTTGACGCCGAAGCCATTCACCACGGCGAACCCAAAAAGCTCTGGCCGCATCTGAAGAAGTTCTATTTATACGGCAAAAACTTTAATCACTACGTCCAAGCCAATAAAGCCGAGGCTACCAGTCAGCTTGGTTTTGGCCGCAAAGTCTATTTCAAGCATTGGCGCCGCTTTGTTTCACATCCGCTCATGGCCATAGAATTCTTGGGTTACAACTTAATGAAATATGCCTTTGGCGGCGCCGGCCTGATCGTCGGGCGCCTGCAGGGTGTGCATAAACAAAGCGGCCCGGGAGATTCGATCAGGCTATGAAAGTTGCCTATGTAATGCATCACGGCCGACCGGTCTACGGACACGAACTAGCCTGGTTTGCGGCCATGCCGAGCCAACAAGTGAAGCTCCTTACCACCCAGGAGGCGCCCGGGCCGGCCGGCGACAACCTCGAGTATTGCCGCGTTGAGTACCGCGAACCCAAGGGACGGCTATTCTCCGATTCCACCGCCCGCCGGGTCACGTATTACAACTTCGAACAGTATCTCGAAGATGTCGATGTCATTGTGGTACTGGAGGTTTTCTCGTCCCTAAGCCGCCAATTCGTTGAATATGGCCGCAAAGTCCACAAACCGGTCGTGGTGCTTGTGTATGAGCTGATCGACAACCACCCCATCTACCGTATCCCCGGCTACCGGGCCAACACCAAATACGTACTCACCCGGGCCGACGCCTTCATTGCCGTGAGCCACACCGCCGCCACCCATCTGGAAAAACTCGGTGCGTTGCGGAACAAAATTACGGTTGTGTACCCCGGTGTCGATACCGAGTTGTTTCACCCCAACACCGACGGCCGCGACGACACCGGGCTTGTCTTCATCGGCCCCCGGCTTGGCCCGCACAAGGGCATGGACCTTGTAATTGGGCTTTACCGAGACCTTGTACGCGAATTCCCACATTTACGCCTCACCATTGTTGGCCAGGGTGGACTTGAGGATGAAATTAACCGTCTCGCCGCCGAACACCCCGGCGTAACCTTGCTCAAACCCCTGCCCAACGCTGAGATTCCAGCTCTGCTCAATCGGCGCGGCATCTTCATTCAGCCGGCCCGGGACACTCGGCGCTTCGGTCTGCGCGTCGGCGCCGAACAGTTCGGCTTTAGCATTGTAGAAGCCATGGCCTGTGGGCTGGCCATTATCACTAGCGACTGTGGAGCTCTGGCCGAGATTGTCACTGCGGCCAACGTTGTCTGCCCCCAGGGCAGTGCCAAAGTGCTCCTTGCCAAAACCCGCTCCCTACTGCAAGACACCAACCACCTGCGCGAACTCGGGCGCGCCAACCGCAACCTCGCCCTCGAGCGCTACAGCCTGCCTACGCAAGGCGCGGCTTTGGCGTGTGCACTCAATGGGCTTACAATGGCCCGCCGGAGTGGGAGTTAACCCATGGACACAGACGCCGCCGGCACAGTAAACCCGTTCTATCGCCACGCCTTTGTATTCACGGCTGCCAGCCTTACCGCCTCAGCCGTCAATTACCTCTACTACCCGGTCATGGCCCGGCTTATGGGCGTGGTCAGCTATGGCGAGCTCCAGCTCATCACCTCGTTTATCCTTCAGCTCACCACCGTCTATCTCACCCTCAACATCATCAACGTCAACATTGTGGCCAACCACGAAGAGACAGTCGGCCGCCGGCTTATGACCGCGCTGCAGAAAACCATTTTTTGGCTGGTTGTAATCCTTTGTGTCGGCCTTGCGCTCGCAAGCGTCTGGCTACGAGATTTCTTTCATTTTTCCTCGGCGGTGCCGTTTCTCCTCATTGTGCCAATCTTACTCATTGATACTGCCTCTATTTTCTGGACCGGCTATCTGCAGGGGCACCGGGAGTTTAAAACCTTGTCGCTCTACACCGTGGGTGTGGCCGGGAGCAAATTATTCTTCTCAGTTGGGCTGGTCGTAGTCGGCCTCGGAGTATCCGGCGGCGTATTGGGCATCGCCGCCAGCCTAGCGTTTGGGTTGGTGTTGGTCCGGCTTGCTAGTCGCCGAAGCCTGCCGGCTCTTCTTCCGACCTTGTCTTTGCCCACCATAGCCGATCTACGCGTTGTTCGTGGCAATATCGTTTACGTTGTTGAGGTCTTAACTAGCCTCGTCTCCATGGGGATACTGCTGTCGGTCGACGTGATCATTGTAAAACACTACTTTTCGCCCGAATTTGCCGGTCATTACGCCGGCATCGCCACAGTTGCGCGCATTATCTACTTTGCCACTGCGCCGCTCGTCATGGTAATGCTCCCGTCAATTAAATTAGGCCGGCCGGCCGCCAATCGCGCCGCCTTCCGCCGAACCTTGGGCCTTTGTGCACTCGTATGTATCGGCGGGCTGACCCTCTTTAGCGTGGCCGCGCACCCAATTATTGCGCTGCTTATGGGGCCGGCCTTCGTAGCCTACTCAAACTGGCTACCGCTTATTAGCATCATTGCCGTGTTGTTTACCTTTACCAACCTGGCGGTCAACTATCTGTTAGCCCTACGGAGCCATTGGTCAATAGTGGTGAGTCTGGCATCACTCACGACCGGGGTGCTGCTCATAGTCTGGCATCATGCCACTGTCCCGCAAATTGTGGCCTCGGCGAGCATCGGATTATTAATCGGGCAACTCATATTCTGGCTATCGCAGTTCATGAGCCGCCCTGGACGCCGGCAATCTGGGCTTAGCCCGCACTAGGCAATGTCGATGACCCGCGCGAGCCTGTCTGAAAAGCGCCCACCCACCTGGCTGCTGGCCGTTTTTACACTGTTGCCGCTGGCGGTGTTGCTCGTCTTGCGTGACCATCTCAGCCCTCATTCTTCTGACGACGTTGCGGTGCAAGTGGTGGTCAATAGTTGGTTGCGCGGCCTCCACCACAGGACGTATTTGCCCTCCGACAACTATCTCTTTAAGCTACCGGTCTATGTCATTGCGGAGCTCCTGCCGTTTTCCCCGCACATCAGGCTCCTTCTACAGGTACTGGTACTGAATCTGGCGTCCTTCGCCGCCTTCTTGCTCGCGCTACGTTGGCTTGTGACACCGCCCCGGGCCACGCACTGGGACCGAACCGCGGTATTTGTACCAACACTATGGCTAACGCTCATCGGTGGAGCCTTTGGCCTCGATATGATGGTGGCGAATTATCGCAACCTTGAACTTGGGCTGATATTCCTTGTTATTGCGTACCTGCACCGATACGTCACGGGCGAGGGTAAGCCGCGCTGGTCATGGCTTGCGACCGGCACTCTGATACTTAGCTTCTTTTGGTTCAGTGACCCCTACTTTCTTTTGCTAGTTGGTTTACCGCTAATCGGTTTTATGTGGATTTGGTACGGCTTTCGTGAGCGCAGCAGCCGCCTGCTTCTGAGTTCGTTACTACTGGCCGGCTCCGCCCTTATAAGCTACGTCTGGAAGCCACTAGCGGCCTGGTTTGGCATTGAGATCGGCGGGGGAGCCAGCCTCAGCCCAGCCGATATATTGCACAACCTGGCCCTGTTATGGCCGAGCCTGTGCAGCCTATTAAATCTCCACCTCGGCTCCCCGGTTCGTATCCTCATCTCGGCTCTAACCCTTGCCGTTGCGATCGCCGGCCTCGCGGCTAGTATTACAAATGCCTGGAGCGGCTGGCGTGACCGCCGCTTTGTGCTCTTCTTCGCCGGCACGCAATGGCTGGTCATAATCGGCGGCTTTGCCGTGAGCAGCTACGTTTTTGATATCGGCGCCGGACGCTATTTGGTGCTCATCCCGTTTTACATCGCGCTTAATCTCAGCCTGGCACTCAGCCGGCTGCCCCGCCGCACTATTCACACCGTAGTGGTTGCCCTACTGCTGGTAGCTTCGTGCGCAAGTGTAATATCAGATCTCCACGAACTAACAAATCCGCGGCTTTATCCTGGCACCACAGCGCAAAACCACACCCTGGCAATGCTGCGATCCAGCGGGTTAACCAAGGGTTATGCCCAATATTGGAGCGCAAACATTAACACCTACCTGGACAACGGCCGGCCCACGGTCGTGCCGATCGACTGTGTCGCCGGGCAGATCAAGCCGCTTTATTGGTTCATGGACGATGCCGCTTTCCGCCGGCCGGCCCGGGCATCCTTCTACCTTTACGAGGACAATGTACCCCAAGCTGTCGCCTGTCCACTGGCGGCGCTCGAACAAGACTTTGGACAACCGGTCCGCATCATCACCGTGAATGCCCACGACAGCCTGTTAATCTACAATTACGACATCGCCCGCCGCTTTGTAGAGACTGCGTCGCCTAGATATTAGGGCCATTAAGTATGACCAGCCGATAGATAGCCGTTATAATAGGGCTACAATGTCGACTTCTGCCAAATCCACGGCTGTCCAGGGTACTGCTCCGAGTGCTGTGCCGCACGTTCGTTTCCGCTACCCCTTGATCCTGCTGCGGCAAATGGTTATTACCAATTTTAAGCTCCGCTACCAGGGCTCGGTGCTTGGCTATCTGTGGTCGTTGCTCAAGCCGCTCGTGATGTTCGCTATCCTCGACATCGTCTTTCTGCGCTTTCTAAAAATCGGCAATAATCTCCCGCACAAGCAAATCTATCTCTTGCTTGGCATCGTGCTCTGGACGTTCTTTGTCGAAGTCACCAGCCAAGGCATTGTCGCCATTGTCGACTCCTCCGACTTGATGCGCAAAATCAACTTCCCGCGCTACGTTATCGTGCTGGCGACCGGCGTCTCCGCGCTCATAAACCTGGCTTTTAATATGCTTGTCATCAGCATCTTTATGATGATCGACCACGTGCACCTCGGGCCGGCGGCCCTCCTGGCGCCGCTGCTTATCGTTGAGCTATTCTTGTTTGCATTGTCCATGGCCTATTTCCTGTCGGCTCTGTTCGTGCACTTCCGTGACCTAAGCTACATCTGGGAGCTATTCCTGCAGGCCGCATTCTATCTCACACCCATCATTTATCCACTCAATACTGGTGCCCCGGCCAGATATGCCAAATGGTTTTTGCTCTCGCCGCTCGCGCAAATCATTCAGGACACGCGCTATTGCCTGGTCACTAACCAATCCGTCACCGGTGTGCAGGTCTACAATCACTTCTGGCCGGTCCTGATCCCGTTTGGGATTGTCGCTGTAACGGCGTTTGGGGCTTCCGCCTACTTCCGCTCCAAAGCCGGCTATTTTGCGGAGGACGTCTAATGGCCAAAGACATCGCGGTCGAGGTAAAGCATGTCTCCAAGAATTTCCGCTTGCCGCACCAAAAAACCACTACGGTCAAAAAGACTTTCATCCGCCTGCTCACCGCTTGGCGTACTCACCAGACCGTTGAAACCCAACACGCCCTACGCGACATCAATTTCACGCTTGAAAAGGGCGAATTCTTCGGCATTGTCGGCCGCAACGGCTCGGGCAAATCTACTCTGCTCAAAATCCTTGCTGGTATTTACAAACCCAATGCCGGCAGCGTCAAGGTAAACGGCCGCCTAGTGCCATTTATTGAGCTTGGCGTCGGCTTCAATCCGGAACTTTCCGGGCGCGACAACGTCTATCTTAATGGCGCCCTGCTTGGCTTCTCACGCACTGAGGTCGACGAAATGTACGACAGCATCGTGGATTTTGCTGAACTCCGGCCTTTTATGGATCAAAAACTCCGCAATTATAGTTCCGGCATGGAAGTCCGACTGGCCTTCTCGCTCGCGACCCGCGCCAGGGCCGACATTCTGGTTGTCGATGAAGTCTTGGCTGTCGGTGACGCCGATTTCCAGCGCAAGTGCTACGATTTCTTCCGCCGTCTTAAAAAAACCGGCGTCACCGTTATCTTTGTATCGCACGACATGAACCCGGTACGCGAATATTGCGACCGCGCCATTTTAGTCGACAATTCCCACATCGTCGCCGAAGGTTCAGCCGATGAAATCGCCACCGCTTACACCCGCCTCTTTAACGAAGAGCATGGGCCTGAGCCCGACCGTCCCGAGGATCACACCGGCCAAACCCGCTGGGGCGACGGCAGTGTCGTTTACGACAAGCCGGTGGTCAAACGCCACGGTGCAGGTGCTAGCGAAATGATTACCATCACGGTCCGCGCCCACATTAAGGCCGACCTCGATCACCCGGTGTTTGGCTTTGGTATTAAAAATGCTGCCGGCGAGAATATCGTTGGCACCAACACCCAGATAGTGCGCCACCGCCTGGGCACACTTAAAGCTGGCACCACACTCGAGCTCGACTGGTCATTTGCCGATATCCTGGCCGACGGCCTCCATGCCCTCGCAGTCACTGCGCACGACACTAACGGGGTCCAGGTGTTTGATTGGTGGGAAGATGCCACCAGCTTCACCATACGCAAAGACGAGCACACAGCCTACGCCATAACGCCCTACATCCAGGTCAACACCAGCGTGGACAAGGGATGAGCCGACGCATTCGTTTCATTGTTGACGCTTCGCCGCTCGCGGCAGAGCGTACGAGCGGAGTCGGCCACAGCGTACAAGGCATCGTTGGTGCCCTTGCCGCCGACCCCAACTTCACTGCTCGCTACGAGCTGCATCTGGTAGCACCGGTCCGCGGCATGAAATATGTGCGTGCCCACCGCTTCCCCGGTGTGGCCTACCGGCCGATCCCGTTACCGGCCCGGGTGTGGAACCGTCTGCCCGGCACCCCGCTCATGCCGCCCATGGATCTGCTCCTCGGCCGCGGTGTCTATTTCCTAACCAATTTCCGCTCCTGGCCGCTCCTGTGGTCGCCGTCCATGGTGCTCATTCACGACATTGCCTTTCGACTATTCCCGCATACGCTCACCCTGCGCCACCGCGCCTTCCTGGAGCGCAATGTGCCGCGTTGGATGGCTCGCACCAATCTTGTCATCACGCCGTCGGAAAGCGCCAAGCAAGACATCGTAAGTCACTTCAATCTGACAGCAAGCCGGGTGCGTGTTATCCCGCACGGCATTGACACCGATGTGTTTTATCCGCGCTCCCAAGTCGAAATAACTGCTGCCAAAAAGAAGTATGACTTGCCTGATTCCTACATATTATTTGAAGGCAATCTTGAGCCGCGCAAAAATGTCGCCCGCCTCATTCGCGCCTACACCGCGTTGCCGCAAACATTACGCGACACCTATGCGCTCGTGCTTATCGGCGGCTCCAGCTGGCTGGACGAAGAGCTCGAACACGAGCTTACCCACGCCAAAGAAATTGGAGCCCACGTCGTCCGGCCTACCACTTACGTCACTGATGACGATTTGCCGGCAGTCTTTTCCGGCGCTCGGGTCTTCGCTTGGCCCACACTGCATGAAGGTTTTGGAATGCCGCTGCTTGAAGCCATGGCCACTGACGTGCCGGTGCTCACGGCCCGCAACAGTTCGCTGCCGGAAGTGGCCGGCGAGGCCGCCGTCTATGTTGACCCAACCTCTGATACTGCCGTCGCCGACGGCCTGCACCGCCTGCTCACCGACGACACTCTGCGTGCCGAACTCGTCCGCGCCGGACGCGAGCGGGTAAGACGTTTCACCTGGGCGGCCGCCGCTACGTCGCTCGCCAAACTGGCCGACGGCCTAACCCGCAACCATCCGGTAACCGGCAAAGTAGTGGCCTAACCATGACTGCCAAATCGCCCAAGAAAATTCTCATACTTAGCAGTTATCCGGTCGCGGAGCCACGCCACGGCGGTCAAAAGCGCGTGCAGGCGGTCATTACCGAATACAAAAAGCATTTCGCCCAGGTAAAAGCCGTGGCCGTGTATAGTCGTTGGGCCAATCCAAAACACGGCCCGGATGACATCCCAGTAAGCCACGCCACCGACCGCCTCATTCAAGAATCCGGCCGGGTTGAAGACGTCCTCTGCGGCGAAGCTATTTACACCGAGCCAAAAGTAAAAGCCCATCTCACGCAAATACTAAAAAGTTTTCGACCCGACTTGATTCAGGTTGAGCATGTCTATCCCTATATTGGCCTGGCGCCGCTCTTAAAAGAACTCGGGCTGGATACGCCGCTCGTGTTTGACACGCATAACGTCGAACATGAAATGAAACGCGTCATCTATGAGACTTCAGCCCTAACACCGGCCGACGCCCAGGAGCTTGTGGCGCGCATCGAAGCGACCGAGCGGGAATTAGCCGCGCGAGCCGTCATCACTACGGCAGTAAGCGTTGCCGATCGCACTGCCTTTGAGCGCATGGGGGCACGTAAAATCGTACTCGCTCCCAACGGCATTTATCCCAGCCTTCGTGCTCCGCGGGCCGTCGCCGCTTGGCGCAAACAGTTTGCCGATGCTGGTATCAACCACACCTTCCTCTATGTCTCAAGCGCTCACATGCCAAACTGGATGGGTTTCTTGGACATCGTGAGCGACGGACTTGGCTTCCTGCCGCCCGATGGCCGCATTCTGCTCGCAGGCGGCCTATCGCGCTGGCTGACTACCCGCTACCAGTGGCCGGCCACCCCCGGTGCTGCCACCTTCTGGCTCCGCGCCGAAGCCCTAGGGGTCTTGCCCGAGGATCAGCTCGCGGGATTACTCACCGTCTCCGACCGCATTTTACTGCCCATAACCACCGGCGGCGGCTCCAATCTAAAGACCGCCGAAGCCCTGCTATCCGGCAAGCCAGTCATCGCCACCAGCCGAGCCTTCCGAGCCTACGAGGAGTTTATGAATCTGCCCACCGTCACGATTGCCGACCGTCCCGACGACTTCCGCGCTGCCATGACCGCCTCGCTCGGCAGCCCCGCGCCCAAACTCATCGCTGCCGACCACGCCCGCTTGGCCGAGTCTGTTACCTGGCCCCATACACTTGAGCAACTCACCAAGGAGGTGGCCGCACTATGAGCCGGACCTATTGGGTCGACATGACCGACCTCTATCTCTGGACCGGCTATCACACCGGCATTCAGCGTACTGTTTACAATCTCGCCAAATATTATGCCGAGCGCCCAGACGCCAAATTTTTCGTTTACAACGATAAAACTCGTGAGTTCAACCAAATCGATTTCGCCGCCATCCCGGTGACCAAAAAGCGGATTAAGAAAATCACAGCCCGGTCTGAGGCCCGCGAGCAGCTTAAATATCAACTCAAAGCCATCTATCTACACACTCCGGCTGGCACTCGCGCCAAGCTTCATCCTTTCCTGCGCCGTACGCTTAATCAAGCCCACCATACAGTCTTTAGTGTCAAACATTCGCTCACCACGCCCCGCCGCCATAAACCACTCAAACCCGCCACATTCGCGCCCGGTGACGCCGTCATCATTATCGGTGCGGGCTGGATCCGTCCGTCCATTGTTACCGAGTTGTGGCGCCGCAAGCAGACCGGTGGCTTCAAGGTCTTCCATTTCATTCACGACATGATTCCCACCTACCACCCGCACCTCTTCGGTCCCGGCCACTTTGAGCTCGCCACCACCTACATGTTTGAAGCCATCACAGCTTCGGACGGTATCATTACCAACTCGCAAGCTTCTAAACGCGATACCAATGCCTTCATGGCTGAAGTCCACTTACCGCCCCGGCCGATTACCGTCATTCGTCTTGGCGACGACTTGCGCGACCTGGCCGAACCCGTAGCTCCCGACGACGTCCAGCTCAAACCAGGAACGTTCCTGTTTTGCGACGGCACCCTCGAGATCCGGAAAAACCACATCCTGCTCTACACTGCCTACAAGCTGGCTGTTAGCCGCGGCCTCAAGCTGCCGCCGCTGGTCATCATCGGCCAACCCGGCTGGCACTCCGGCGACGTTATTTACTCAATCAAAAACGACCCGGATGTCTCAGGTCTCATCACCATTCGCAAAAATACCTCCGACGCTGAGCTCATCTGGTTGTTCCAAAACTGCAAGTTTGCTATCTATCCTGCGCTTTACGAAGGCTGGGGTCTGCCGCATGCCGAAGCCCTCGTAATGGGCAAGGTCAGCCTCACCTCAAACAGCTCTTCGCTGCCCGAAGTTGCCGGCGATCTGGTTGACTACTTTAACCCCTACGATGCTGGCGACTGCCTTAGTGTCATCACCAAGTATCTAGACCCAGCCATCCTGGCTGCCGCCGAGGCCCGCATTAAAGCCGAATATCGTCCCCAAAGCTGGAAAGATTCGTATGAAGAATTCCATGCCGCGGTTGAGGCCCAGCTTGCTGCCCTTGAACTTGAGCCTGCACATAGAAGCCAGCCAGTGTCGCCGCCCCTAGCCAAAGAACATCCGCTGCCCGAGGTATAGGAGCCAAAATCCAGCCCACATTGCTATACTAGCGCTCGTCACCAGCCGGCGTGCCCAGCCGTTAAGGGCCCGCGCCGCAGCGATGTAAAGTGGGAACAATACCATCACATACCGGTCCATACTACCCACCGTCCCCGAAGCCAGCGGTACTGCCACGCCCAAGCCTACGTAGAGTGCAAACCAATACTCGCGTTGCCGTACAAGCAGCCAAACCCCAGCCACACCCGCGAGCGTAGCCGCATACCACACCACAAAAGCGTTGAGACGCGTTAATACCCATATATGGTGCCGCAAGTTAAACAAATACTGGTGCCAGCTTGCCCGCAACTCGCTCACAAGGTGCGGCGGCCCCAGGCGGCCCCAGTAGCGTTGTACGTGCGCAAACGCCAGCGAGTCGTGATTATAAGCCTGCAGAAAGGCCATAAACGCCGCCAGTCCACCCAGGCTCACAATCCCGAGTCCAGCCGCCGTTAAAACCGTCTGCCATCGGTGCCCCGCCGGGTCCTGCCGATGCGCCCACAGCCACTGGGCCACCACAATCAGCCCCAGGCTGATACCCACCGGCCGTGTGGCTCCGGCGAGCGATGCTATCACTGCCGCCGACCACCACATCCGCCGTGCGAGCAGCCAAAACACCGCCACCGATAACAACAAAAACAACGACTCAGTGTACGCCAGGCCAAAGAACAGTCCAAACGGGTTGAACGCCAACAGCACCGTTGCCCATCTTGCCGCTGACGCGTCGTATCGCCGCCTCACGAGGTCGTAAAACAGCACCAGCGCGCCGCCGAAGCTTGCGAGCGAAACCCCCACCCCGGCCGCCAATGTCGACGCCGGCACAACCCGCCGCACCAACGCGACGATCACCGGATACAAGGGAAAGAACACCACATTCGTCTGCTTATGAGCGGCTCCGAGTGTATAACCCTGGTTTGCGATAGTTTCGTACCAACCGCCGTCCCAGCGTTGAAACGTATGTTCAAGCGGCCACACCGCGCCAAACCAGTGTTGCGCTAGTCCAAACAGCACAGCCGTGGCCGCAATCCACACGCACCACACCATTAGCGGAAATCGTACATCAAGAGTGTGCTTACGCTCCGCCATCTTAGCCGAAAAATAGTTGCCGCGGGTCCAAATAAATCAGCCAGAATACCGCAAACGTGCATACACTGGCCATCAGTGCCAGCCGCCGCTCCCAGCGTAGCTGCAGCGCCCGCGCCACTGCGACATAAAGGGGAAATAACACCATCACATACCGGTCCATGCCCTCAATGCTGCCCGACGCCAGCGGTATGGCTAGCCCTAGTAGCACGTATGCCGCGTACCAATACTCACGCTGCCACACCAGCAACGCACCGCCGGCCACACCGGCCACGATCGCGCCGTACCAGACCACGTCAGAAAATAATATTGGATGGGGAATAGTATGATGCCGTACCCCTTCAGCAAAGCCCCACAGTGCCGGCCACAAGTTTGACACCCCGACCCGACCCCAATACACCTGCACATGCACAAATGCCAGCGCATCATGATTATGGACCTGTAAATACGCCGCAAACAGTGCCAGCCCGCCGGTACTCACAAGCCCTAGCGCTACCGCCTGCAGCGCCACAGACGTCATCCGCCGGGCCGGCCGCCGCAGTGCGGCCCGGTTCTGCCACAGCCATCCCGCCACCACAAATAGTGCCAAAATCACTCCCTGCGGCCGGCTCCCAGCGGCTATCCCTGCCACCACCGCCGCCCACCAAAAACCGCGCCGTGCGAGCAACCAAAACACCGCCACCGACAGTAACAGATACAAACTTTCGGTGTAGGCAAAAGCAAAAAACAGCCCAAACGGATTGAACGCCAACAACAGCGTTGCCCACTGGGCTGTGTGCTCATCATATTGGCGCCGTACCAGGTCATAAAATAATAACAGCGCGCCCCCAAAGCACATCACCGACACACTCACTGCTGCCGCAACCATTGGTATAAACAGTCCGTGCTGCAGCACCGAAACCAGGAGCGGGTAGAGCGGGAAGAATGCGATGTTGGTCTGTCCATGAATGCTTCCACCGGCGTAGCCGTACTGAACTACCGAGAGATACCACGCTCCGTCCCAGCGCGTAAATTCAGCGGCCGGCGACCAGATTCCCCCGTGCACCCACTGGGCTAAGCCAAACAAGCCGGCCGTAACCAGTATCCACACCAACCAAACCCCCAACCCAAACCGTACCTGGTCGAAGCGCCGAATCCAGTGCATTCCGGTCATGGCCGATTTGCCTATGGCACTACCGTCATATAGAAGTTAAGTCCCGGATCGTCCATCCAGGCGGCTCCTTCCGCGAGCAAATCAAAGTATTCAACATAAGTCCCGGTCTTTGACGGTGCATCCATCCACCAGCCAAAGGTACCAACCTGTCCCGGCGCCACACTCGCTTCCTGCATCAGGGCTGGCCGGTTTTGGCCCAACCAGGAATTATCAAAGAACGCACTCATACGGTCGAGCGGGTGGCTGGTACCAACATGAATCGGGTTGGGGCCGGTGTTCGTCCAAGTCATGTTGCCGGTGTTCTTAGCCGTAAACCCGATCCACACTTTGTTACCGGGGTGCATACCAACCGTACTAGCGCCCGTTGTCATCGTTTGGTCGGTATAGGCAAACTGGCTCACCGGCTGCCAGCTATAAACCGGCGTCTGTACCGACATATAAAAGTTCAGTCCCGGGTCATTCATCCAAGCCGCACCCTCAGCTAACAGGCTAAAGTGTTCCAAATAGGTGCCCGGCCGTTGTGCGTCAATCCAAAATTCAAAGGTCCCAACCTGTCCCGGTGCCACACTGGCTTCCTGCATACCCGCCGGCCGGTTGGGCCCTAGCCACGATGGGTCGTAAATCAGGCTGCCCCGGTCTGTCGGATCCGATGTGCCGACATGGATCGGATTTGGTCCACTGTTTTTCCATGTTATGTTACCGGTATTCTTAGCGGTAAACCCAACCCACACGCGGTCGCCGGGCAAAAGGCCGGTCGTACCCTTACCCGTTGTCATGCTCTGGTCCGTATAGGCGAATTGTCCCATCGGCTGCCAGCTATACACCGGCGCCACCACCGTTGAGTAGAATGTCAGGCCTTGGTCCGAGAACCACGCCACACCGCTCTCAAGCAGATCAAAATGCTCAGGATACGTTCCCGGCGTCGACGGCGCCTTCATCCAAAACTCAAACGTCCCGGTTTGTCCCGGCGCTACACTGGCCTGCTGCAGCGTGGCCGGACGGTTACAACCGTTGCCCCAGTTATCGCAAAACGCGCTCATTCGGTCTTCGGGGTCCCAAGTCCCCAGCTCAACGGCATTGGGTCCAGAATTAGTCCAGGTGGTGTTGCCGGTGTTGAGCGCAGTTAGGCCCACGTACACTTCCTGGCCCGGCAGCAAGCCGGTCGTACCCATGCCGGTCGTCTTGGTGGCGTCGGTGTAAGCGTATTGGCCTGTCACTTGCCAGGCATAGCGCGGCACCATGGTCGAGCCAAACCACTGCTCAAAAATTCCCGGGAACGACTGGTTAAGGTGCGGCGTGTACGAGTACAGCGAAGCGGTCGAGCCGTTAGCGAGCTGAATGGTTTGGCCGTCAATCGTAGCCGAGCCGTCAAACACCGTCGGTGGACAGGTAGTTGCATTATCACAGCGTTGATAGGTGCCGGCTGTCATATAGCCTACGTACTGAATGTCCCCGTCCCCGTCCCAGGCCAAGTTGCCCTCAGACCGCTCCTGGCCAAATTCCAGTTGCCACGACCCCCACAACACCTGCTTGGTAAAGCCGGCGTACGTCGAGCTACAGCCGCCCGAATCCGGACAGTCATAGCCCATGGCCGATTGGTACCGCCAGCCGTCGCATGATGTCCCACTCACCAGGCTCTCTTCCTTTTCCAGGGTCGAAATGATTACTTCCGGGTTAATTCCCCACATTTGCGCCGCTTGGTAAATCGCCGCCGCCGCCGAAATATTGGCCGTGCCCCAATCTGTGTTCCAGTTCGAGTCTGTGCCGTAATGCCAGGTCGACCCGTCCCAGTAGAAATTCGGGGTCTGGTAGGACGTGAGGCATGGCGAGCCGCCGCTAAGCGTTGTATACGGCCCGGGTTGTCCGGCAAAAAACGATTGAATCTGCGCCCCGTTCAGGGTGCCCACTTTATTAAAGGTCACATCGTCCATCATGTCCGAGTTGGAATAATCAGTGGTAGCTTGAGCGGCTTGGTGCAGGCCGCCCACGAGCACAAACCCCAAGCCAAGCATCATGAGTCCAAGATATCGTCGCAGATTCATAGATTAATTCGTCACCGTTAATGGTTGCGGATTACTGTATGCGGTCTGACCATTGAGTATGGCCACGGCCTCAACTTGCCACGTACCAACGGTCAATTGATTGGCATTCCAATTCAAAATGACGCCGTCCGCGCCACTGTTAGGAACGGTTTCGCTTGTGCTCACCTTCTTAACTGTACCATTCATCGACACCTGAATATAGCACGAAGCGCCTGGCACCGCTTGGCACGTCGATTCCATACCCGTAGCACCGCTCAAGCTCACACTGCTAACGTTGAGCAAGTCGCCGGTCGGTGCCACCAAACTACCACTACTCGCCGGATGGCTTGGATTTGAAATTGTGGTCGGCGAAGCCGTAGGCGTCGCCCCGGCCGCTTCCGGTCCAGCCGGTGCCGACCCGGTCTTGGCCGGCCCCTGCACCGTTGGCGTCGGTGACACACTGGGCTTCACCGTCAAATTGATGGCCTTATTATGGCGCATCACAAACAGTGTGCCGGCTACCAAAAACACCACCGCGACCACAAGCATAACGAGAATCGAGGTCTTACGCTTAGCTGAGCTGCGGCGAGATCGCGGCATCAATTGCTACCCTTATCTAATGCTATCTTAACACAAGCTCATTCCAAGACCTGTTACAATAACCACTATGAAAATCATCGTCACAGCCGGTGGCCAAGGCACTAAGCTTTGGCCTTACTCCCGCGAAACCAAACCCAAACAATTCCAGCCCGTCTTAAATGGAAAGTCTCTGCTCACCTACAATATCGAAACCTTGCTTGAGCGTCACAGTCCGGAAGACATTTTCATTTCCACCAAGCGCAAATTCATTAAGTATGTCTCCGACCAAGCACCGCAAATCCCGCTGCGCAACTATATCGTCGAGCCGGATATAAAAAAAGACCGCGGCCCTGGCGAAGGTCTAGCCTTCCTACACATGAGCATGCGTTATCCCGATGAGCCGTTCTTCCTCGTTCAGGCTGACGACATCCGCCGTCCCGAGTCCGAATTCCTGCAAATGATCGAGGACGCGGTAAAGCTCGTTGAGCGCGACAAAAAGTACATCACCGGCGGCATCAAGGCCACTGAGCCCGACATGGGCGTCGACCATATCAAGCTCGGCGACAAGGTGCAGCACGAGTCCAACCAGGAAATCTACGAAGTCGATGAATTTCTGGGCCGCAAAACCAGCTACAAAGAAACCAAAGAATTGATCGAAAACTTTCACGTTGTCACCCACTGCAACCATGCCTGCTGGTATCCTGATCCGATGCTCGACGCCTACAAGCAATACCGCCCTGATTGGCACAAGGCGCTCATACAAATGCGCGATGTCATTGGCAAACCCGGCGAAGACGCCGAAATTGAGCGCCTCTACAACGGCATGGAGGCTGGTCCCACCGAGGAAGTCACGCGCCACGTCATGAAATCCGGACGCATCATCCTCACCAAGTTCAAATGGATCGACATAGGCACCTGGGGTACCGTATATGAGTTTTTTGCCAACGGCTCCAGCAACTACATTGACGGCCGGGTGGTAACGGTTGATACCTCTGGCTCAATCATCCGCAGCTCCAATCCCAGTAAGCTCATGGCCGTCGCCGGGGTTGAGGATCTCGTGGTCGTGGATACCGACGACGCCCTGCTCATCGTGCCGAAGAATAAGATTGAGAAAATCAAAGACATTCAAAAGGCGCTTGCGGGAGACGATAACCGCCGCTATCTCTAAGGCCCGCTGGTTCTCAGCCTTCCCACGTTGAACGTGAATTGTGACATAATAAAAAACACATGGCCAAAGCTCAAGCAATACCAGTGACCGACCTTGCCGGCCCGGCGCCGTTACGCGCTGGCCGGCCCAAGCGTGCCAAGGCCGTTGCCCAAACCACGGCCGTAGCTGTGCCGGTCACAACTGCCGTAGCTAGGAAACCGGCCAAGGTACCGAAAGCATCGGCAACAAATGCCGCCACCGGATCCGCTGCGACCAAATCCCGATCTCCCAAAGCAACGACTGCGGGCAAACTACCCAGATTAACCAAACCGTCAACCGCACCGTCGCAAGTCCCGGCCTCCGAAGCAGCGGTCGCCGCAACCGTGCAGGCCCATGCCGCCGCCCACCGTTGGTCGGCCGCGCTCTATGTCGCGATTGCACTGGTGGTGCTCGTTGTGCTCGCCGGCGTCACATATGAGGTTGCCTACAGTGGCAAAATTCTACCCGGTGTAACTGCTGACGGCGTGCACGTTGGAGGCTTAAGCCAATCGGCAGCCGCCGCCCGCATCTCAGCGCAGGCGCAGGCCTTCAGCGATCAAACCATCACGATTGCCTATGGCAACACCTTGCTCCATATCCCGGTAAGCGGCCTCGCGCCGCAATATGATGCCGCCCACATTGCATCACTTGCCGCCGGCTACGGCCGCGGCGGCGATCTGACGGCCCGCTTCCACCAGCAGCTGCGCGCAATTTTTGGGCGGCCCACAGTGGTTTTGACCGCCGGCTTCGATGATTCCCGGCTCGCACCCTATCTCATGCAATTCGACGCCGCAGTCAGTACCCCGGTTCAAAACGCAACGCTTAGCTTCGACGGCGACCATGCGGTTGTAACGCCCTCGGCCACCGGCACCCGGCTTGATATCGGCGAACTGGCCGATGATGTTGAGAACCGCCTTGATGCCACTTCGACAACCACCATCCAAGCGCCGGTCTATCAGCTCGATCCTGATCTCACCACCGCGGCCGTGCAAGCAGTTGCCCGCGATGCTGACAGCTATCTCGAAGGCCCACTCACGCTGTCGTATTCCGGCAGCACCCGCACAGTTGATCAGCCCACACTCGTGACGTGGCTGCAAGTTTCGCCCGGTGCGTCTAATACCTTCCTGTCTGATCTCGACGTCGCAGGCATCAACCCACCACCCGCTCTTGCCACACTCAGTCTCAATCATGACGCCATTACCAACTACGTCGCGACCCTCGCCGGGCAGATCGACCAGCCGGCCAAGAATGCCCAGCTCGCCATGCAAAACAACCAACTCGCGGTCACAGCGCCAAGCCAAAATGGTCTTACACTTGACCAAAACGCCGCCGTTACGGCTATTACAGCGAGCCTCACCAAGCCTGCTGCTGACCGCACCGTGAGCCTTAATCTTGCTTCCACACCGGCCGCGGTCAACGAAAATAACCTGGCCTCGCTCGGCATTACCCAGCTGCTTTCACAGGGGGTCACTAATGACTACCCGTCTCCGGCCGGCCGACTCAAAAATATCGAACTGGGCGCGGCCCGCTTTAACAATGCCCTGCTCAGTCCCGGGCAACAGTTTTCATTCGGCCAGATTCTTGGCCCCGCTACGCCTGCTCAGGGTTATGAGGAGGGTTGGGTTATCCTCGGTAACAAGGAAGTGGAAGAGCCGGGTGGGGGGCTGTGTCAGTTAGTGACGACAGCCTTTAGAGCTGCGCTCTTGGCCGGTCTGCCCATCAATGAGCGGCAGAACCACGCCTTCACCATTCCCTACTACACCTGGCCCTATGGTATACCGGGTGTCGATGCCACGATTTACTACCCCGAGCTTGACCTGAAATTTACCAACAACACCGGTCACTGGATCCTTATCCAAACCAACGTCAATACGAGCAATAATACGGTTACCTATAGCTTCTACGGCACCAAAACTAAGGTGGGGGTCATCCAGGGGCCTTATTATGTTACTTCGACCGGAGCCTTATCCAGCAACCCGAATTATGCGAATGCGAACGAAGCCTCACACACTGTCTTCTACCGTCAAATCCAGAACCTGAGCGGCCAGGTTTTGGAGACAGATACGTTCAACTCGTATTATCAGCCGGAGAGCGATTATCCGCCGGAATCCGACTAGTCAAAAAAATTGTCACCTCAGCATGCAGCACCTCTTGACGACTTCGGCTTTTGTTCGATAGAATAAAAACCAAATAGTAAGGAGGGGATATCATGGCCGAACCATTAACCAAGCGCCAAAAAGAAGTACTCGATTACGTCACGCAATTCATCGAGGTGCATGGCTACGCACCGAGCTACCGCGAAATTGCTGCCTACTTTAAATACGGCTCCGTCGCTACCGTGGCCGAGCACATTGAATCGCTCGTGGCCAAGGGCATGTTGCGCAAAGGCGACAACGAAGCCCGCTCGATCCAGCTCGTCGAAGCTAGAGTTGAGCCCGATCCAACCTTCCAGCTGCCGATTCTGGGGCTCGTGGCCGCCGGCCAGCCGATCGAAACCCTCGGCCGCCACAATGAAACGCTCGAGGTCCCAGCTTTCATGGTCGGCCGCAAAAACTCGTACGTCTTACAGGTTAAGGGCGACTCCATGATCGACGAAGGCATTCACACCGGCGATTACGTCGTGGTTACTGAAAAGCCAGTACCATCAAACGGCGAAATGGTGATTGCGCTCATCAACGGCGGCGAGGCCACGCTCAAGCGCTACTACAAAGAGGCCGACCACATCCGCTTGCAGCCTTCGAATTCCGCCATGGAGCCGATCATTATAAAGCCTGGCACCCCCATCGAAATTCAAGGCACGGTCATCGGTTTAATCCGGAAGTATTAAGCACCGCCAATGACCAACGAGTTTACGTATCTTGAGTGCCGCCTCTACGTCCCGGCGCACGGACTAATGGCCGCCAAACTGCGGGGCCAATCCAGCCCGCGCCGGCTCGTCAAGTTGCTGCCGCTCAGCTATGACGAGCTTATCGACCCCAAGTTTCGGCGGCTACTAGCAACATTTGAGACCGTCCGGCGGCCACACGGGGCGTAAGCCCAGGTATACTAAGGCCATGTATACATCGCCACTACTAGGGCAACAATCCAGCTTGGTCCACGGTTTTTCAGACATCAAAGAGGGGAATATGGCCTACCGTTTTGGCACTCATGATGAAGTTGAGGCCAATCGTAAAGCCTTTCTGAAGCAGCTCGGTCTAGAACTCGGCCAATGTGTGGCCCAGATCGGCCTGGTCGACGGTATTCATATTGCTACTGGAGGCGATGTCGGCCGCGGCATGCACGATCACGAAAACAGTATCCGTACCAATGCTCTCATCACTAATCAAACCGGCGTCGGCCTGTTCCTCACCATTGCCGACTGCATTCCCATCATTCTGTATGACCCGGTAAAACATGTGGTGGCGCTCATTCATGCTGCCCGCGAAAGCACCAATCTGCTCCTGCCGACCAAGGTCGTCGCGAGGCTCGTATCCGAATTTGGTTGCGATCCAGCGGGTTTGCTCGCGGCTCTCGGCCCAGCCGTACGCGCCGAGTCATATATCTATGACCGCAACATTTATGATCTCGTCACCCCAGCCTGGAAGCCTTACCTGAACGAGCTTGACCCTGACCATATCGAGGTCGACAACATCGGCTACGCTAAAGCCCAGCTTGTCGCATCCGGGCTGCTAAAAACCAACATTAGCGACTCCGGTATCGACACCGGCAAAAGTGACGCCAACTTTTTCTCTCATGTTCGTTCGATCCACACCGGCGCACCCGAAGGTCGACTAGCGGCCGTTGTTGCTCTGCGCTAGCATAAATACAAGCCGTCCGGCTAATTCCGACTCCCCGGTTCTTCCAGGACCCGCTCCAGAATCTTGGTGATGCGATCGTTCGCTTCCTGTAGCTGCTTGCGTTGCTGTGTCCGCGTCACCAGCTCACGCTTAATCTTATTGCCCGCCGCTGCCAGCGCCTGCGTTTGCCGCAGGAGCTTACGCCTCGCCGCTTCCCGCTCGTCAATGATGATAGCCATCAGTAAACCGCTGACGGTTATTAGCATTACATACAAAAGCATAAATATCAGCCGCTCCTCAATCGAAGCCAATCCCCCAAACGGCCCGTAACCAGCCGCCGTGCCCAAGATCGCAAACACCGACACGGTAACACTGACGGTCGCTACCCCGAGTTGGGCAAATCGCAGCGCACCCCAGATTACCAACGGAAACGTTATATAGGCAATTGGATAAACATAGCCCAGCGGTGAAAAGAAAACCGTGGCGGCTACCAGCCCTGTGCTTACCAGCAGTATGACAGCCTCGATCATGCGACCTTTTAGTGCCGCCCGCCGCTCCGCGCTCAGCCACACCAGCAAAAACGGCGCAAACAGTACATCGCCGGCCATATCGCCAAACCACCATAATAGCCACGCCATCGGCCAAGCCGACATGGTAAGCAGGCCACCGGCCATCAGACTGGCTGTCCCAATCGTTGCGGCAATCATGGTGCTACCGACCGCCGCTAATGTCAGCAACGCCAGCATATCCCGCATGCGTGAAAGATTAGGCCGGAAACTCACCACTTTCATAAGCAGCCAGGCGCCGACCACTGCCTCCAGCGTGTTGCCGGCCGCAATCCCGGTCGCCACCCCGGCGGATTCGTGTGTCAGCCAATTGGCCACTAAAGCTCCAACAAAAACACCGGGCCAAACCCGGTAGCCCAGTAATAACACAGCCACGAGTGCCAAGCCGGTCGGCGGCCATACCGAGGTGATCTGCTTAACCGAAAAAGCCAGCGACAAGCCTAACTTTGCCGCCACGATGTAAGCTACTGCCAAGCCCACTAGCTGGGCTATGTACTTCACCCTCATTAATTTGATTATACGCCTATGGTTATGCACTCCCGGCACACGCCGCTGATCTCAATCTGGTGGCTCCGCGGCTCAATATCATGCAACCTGGCTAGCGCCTCCAGTCGCTCCTCAAGCTCCGGATCTTCCACGCTCACCGACCGGCCGCACCGCACACACGAAATATGGTGGTGATGGCTATCAAACGTGTCCACCAGCTCAACCATCTTGCGCCCGCCCATAATGACGTCCTGAATCACCCCGAGTTTGCGAAATAACGTCAGGGTCCGATAAATACTGGCTCGGTCCATACCTTTGTTATCAGCCACGATCGCGCTCAAACTTGCCGGGTCATTGGCTTGCATATAGCGAAACAACTGGGTGCGCGGGCTGGTCACACTATAGCCCTGTTCCTGCAAATGGCGCTTAAAAGCTTCTAGCATGATGCAATTATAGTAAGAATTGCAACAAATTTGCAATTTACGCCCAAGCACACTATGGTTTGAGCAACTATGAACTCACGCACAGCCCCCAAGCGACAGCCCCGCGACCGCGCCGTTTGGCTGGTCGGGCTGTTGCTCGCACTAATAATCCTATCTGTGCTGGCGCTCCTCATCATCGCGCACCGTTCGTCCCAGGCCACCTCGCGTCAGGTTCACGTTGTGGCAGCCGAAAACTTCTGGGGTAACATAGCCGCGCAAATCGGTGGCAGTAAAGTCATGGTTACATCGATCATCACCAATCCCAATGCCGACCCCCACCTCTACGAATCCGACGCTCACGATGCCGCTTCCGTTGCTACTGCCAACGTTGTCGTCGAAAACGGCCTTGGCTACGATGATTTTATGAGCAAACTACTGGCCGCCTCACCCAATAGCCGGCGCACGGTTGTCTCGGCCCAACAAGTACTGGGCGTAACCGGCGCCGACCCAAACCCGCACCTCTGGTACGACACTCCCCGCGTCCCCACCGTGGCTGCGGCCATTGAACAAGCGCTCGCCGCCAAAGATCCCGCCGACGCCGACTATTTCCGTGCCAACCTTACCACCTTTGACCAATCATTAACGCCGATTCTAAACATCATTGCCGAGATTAAAACCCGGTACCCCAATACTCCCGTCGCCTACACCGAGCGCGTACCCGGCTATCTCTTGAACGCCGCCGGCTTAAGCGTCAAAACCCCGCCCGGCTTTGCCTCGGCCGTTGAGGACGGCACCGACCCTAGCCCGTCCGACACCCTAGCTTTCGACTCGCTTATCACTTCACACAGCATTAAAGTATTACTATACAACGCGCAAACGATCTCCAGTGTTACCCAACAGATCAGCGATCTGGCGACCAGCAACCATATTCCGGTTGTGCCCGTTACCGAAACGATGCCGGCTGGCGTTCCAACCTATCAGGCCTGGCAGTTAGACCAAGCCAAAGCATTATTAACCGCCCTCGGAGGCTAATGGCAACCAAGGTCCGCGCCGCCCAAGTCGCAGCCGTAACCATCAACACGGCCGCCCTCAGTCTCGGCGGCCGTGAGCTTTGGCATGACCTCAATCTAACAGTCGGCCGCGGCGAATTTCTGGCTGTACTAGGCCCCAATGGGTCGGGCAAAACGAGTCTACTCCGCGCTCTGCTTGGGCTGGGCGAGCTTACCAAAGGCAGTATTGAGATTTTTGGTCAGGCTCCGCGCCAGGCGCGCAATCGTATCGGCTATGTGCCACAGCAAAAGGGTTTTGACCCAGATCTGCCTATCCGCGGCCGTGACCTTGTGCATTTCGGTCTCGACGGGAACCGCTATGGTTTCGGCATTCACGGCCGCCGCACCGCCGCACGAGTCGACGAGGCCATTGCCGCAGTTGGCGCCACCGCTTTTGCTGATGCACCCATCGGCCTCCTGTCCGGTGGCGAGCAGCAACGTCTGCGCATTGCCCAGGCCCTGCTCACCGATCCCGACCTGCTGCTATGCGATGAGCCACTCCTCTCACTCGACCTCTCGCACCAGCAAACCATAAGCACACTCATCGACGAGCGCCGCCGTCAGGCCGGCACGGCGGTGGTCTTCGTCACCCACGACATCAACCCTATTTTGCCCATGGTCGACCGAGTGCTCTACCTTGTAGGCAATCGCTGGGCCGTTGGCGAGCCGGAAGTCGTGCTCACAAGCGAACGTCTAACTGATCTCTATGCCGCCCCGGTCGACGTTATGCGTGTGCGCGGCCGCATTGTGGTCGTGGGCGCCGGCGAGCCGGAGCTTACCGGCGGAGAGCGGCATCATCATGACCAAACTCACAAAGCCGAGGAGACAGCCTGATGGGTCTGGGGTTTTATCTAAATCAGGCTTTCGTTCTGCACTCCCTGCTAGCCGCCGGCCTAGTCGCAATTAGTTGCGGCCTGATCGGGCCGTTTGTGATCAGTCGCGGCATGGCGTTTGCGGTCCATGGCACAAGTGAACTGGCCTTCACCGGCGCTGCCGCAGGCCTGCTGGTGGACGGCAATCCCATCGCCGGCGCCCTAGCCGGTGCCCTCATCTTCGCCACTATCATCGGTCTACTCGGCGTGCGCCAACGAGAACGCGATTCGTCAATTGGTGTGATCCTGGCCTTTGGTCTTGGCCTGGGCGTGTTGTTGCTGAGCTTCTACCACGGCTTCGCCTCCGAAGCCACAAACATCCTGTTTGGCAATATCTTCGGCGTCAGCTTAGGCCAGCTGGTACTGCTGCTTGCCATTAGCGTTATGGTAATCATTGCCATGGGCCTGCTCTATCGGCCACTCTTGTTTTCCTCCATTGATCCCGAAGTGGCAGTTGCCAAAGGCGTGCCAGTGCGGGGCTTGGGTATCGTGTTCTTGCTCATCCTGGCGCTCACTGTTACCGCCGCGGCCCAAATTGTGGGCACGCTGCTCGTCTTAAGCCTGGCTATCACACCGGCCGCCGCAGCGCAGCGGCTCAGTGCCCGGCCCGGGGTCGTCACCGCGCTGTCAATAATATTTGCACTCATCGCCAGCCTCGGCGGCCTCATCGCCAGCCTGGCCGTGGCCGGTGGCACCGTCAAGCCCAGTGTTTTCATTACCTCCATCAGTTTTGCCATCTATATCATCGCCCGATTAGCCGGCCCGCTGTTTCGCGAGCGCCGGCCCGATTAATTCAGTCTATAATGGGCACATGAGCAGCATCGAACAAGCCATCGCCGCTTTTGGGCTAGGCGTCGTACTGGTAATGGCACTGGCCTACGTGGCCTACATGATCGGCCTCATCTTGGTCCTGCGCAAACTCGGCCGCCTGTCCTGGTACGCCTTCATTCCCTTGCTTAACTATTACGCCCAAGTCCGGGCCATCAACGCGCCGCGCCGCTGGTTTTTGCTGTCCTTACCGCCCTACATCGGCGCCGTCTATGCCGGCTCAGTCGCCATTCGCCTCGGTTCAATCTTTGGCCGCGGCCCAGCCTTTTCGCTCGTCTGGCTGACTATTGGCGCACCCGTTGGCATGTTTATACTTGCCTTCTCAAAAACACCCATCAACCACGATATTCTGGCGAACGAAGCCAAACTCATCGACATCAAGGCGGCGAAGCACCACGCCAAATCAGAAGGCTAGCGCGCCGGCCCCTGCCAACGCGACCGCTCCAAGTCTACCCGATCGCCGATCAACGCAACGCCTTCGTCGCGCAGTATTTGGATCTTCGTTGGCTCACCGTTGCCAAAAGCGTATCCGTGCATTAGCCCGTCTGAGCCCACCACCCGGTGACATGGCACCCGCGCTGGATTCACATTGTGCTTCATCGCGTTGCCGACCGCCCGCGCCGCCGACCGCCCGCGCCGCCTGCGGACTTCCCGCCCATACCGCTACATCGGCGTACGTCGCTACCTTGCCAGTCGGAATTTGTGCCACAACGTCGTACACCTTACTCGTAAAATTCGCTCCCATAATCCTAATACCCAGCCGGCGGTCGCTTGCCGCCCGACAATTTCTCAAGCCCCAGCGCGTTCACACGTCCCTGCACCGTTTCCACCGCTTGGTGAAACTCATCCAGTTCGACTCCGTATTTTGCCACTACCTGCTCATCAATAAAGCTCTGCGTTTTCGCAAAATCGTTCTTAAACTGCTGGTTAATATCCTTCCACGCAAATCCGCTCAAATATTCAGCCAGCTTCGGGTCATACTCCACCACGCGGAGCGCTAGCAGCACCGCCACACTCGGATAGCCCAAGTATCCTTGCCAGAATGAGCCGTTGTCGTTCGCGGTAATCATATGCTGCTCCGGGTCGTACGCCACGTCGTAGTACTTATTTCCACTCGACGAATATACCTTGGCCGTATTGCCATCGAGCTTGACCCGTCCGTCACCCAAGCTGCCCAGAGCTTCATATACCTTAATTATCGGCGCCGGCTTCCACTTCATCATCGCAACCACTTGTTCCTTTATCTCGAGTATAAACCTTGCAGCCCAACCGCCGCGTGCCACAATAGCCACATGTTCATCCGGGAACTTTCTACCGCCGACCCGTCGGTCAAGTTGGTCAAACCAAATGCCGCGCGCGACGCGGCTCTTAGCGTCGAGTGGCTGGCCGATCCAACCGACCGGGAGACACTGGCCTTAATGGGCGTCACCGACCGAAGCAACCAGCCCTCCACACTGAAGCAAGAGCAAGCGAGAATCGCCGGCTTCCTAACGGGCAACGATACCTACAACTGGATGATCAAGGTGGACGCTAGCATCGTCGGCGCAATTTGGGCCGACCTCAAGCCAACCACCAACATTAATGCACCGGCCATCTCGGTCATGATTGGCGACCTCGCCGTCCGTGGTCGTGGTATCGGCCGGCTCGCACTGGCGGCTGTGGTAAGCTTTCTTGAAAGCGAGGGCCATGCCATTGTCTATGCGCGCCACCTTGTCGCCAACCACGCTAGCGCCGCCCTCTTAAAACGGCTCGGGTTTCAACCCGCCGGCCCGGCCTACCATGATGCCGACGGCCTCACTTGGCAAAACCTCGCTCATTCGCGCATCCACCCGTCGTCATAACCTCGTCGCCCTCACCTCATCGGTTTGCGTTGCACTGTGTAGTACGATGGGCATATGACCAAAGAAGAAATAGCCGGCGGTACGGTGCATCAGCTGCCGCCAGACTTAAAGATTGCTCTCACATCCGCCCCAGCAGCACGGGCAGCCTGGGAAAGCCTTACGCCGCTGGCACGCAATGAGTGGATTTGCTGGGATATTAGTGTCAAACAATCAGAAACCAGAAAAAATCACATCGAGCGGACTGTCACGGAGTTGCAAGAGGGGAAGCGCCGACCTTGTTGCTGGCTAGGTTGCATCCACCGCACAGACAAAGCGATAAGTCCATCAGTGCAGTGGGTACTCGCGAAACGATCCAGGCCCAATTAACTAATGAAGAAGCCTTTCGACGCCTTAAAGCATTAAAAAGACGCCTGGGGATGCTTTGCATCTAACCAAAAACACTCCACCAGGCCTCCGCAATATCGTTGCGCTAGCTTGCCTAGCTCTTGTTGGGCGGCGTAAAGCTCGTCATCCGTTACCGGGTTTAATGCTTCGAGCACAAGGATGCAGTTTGTCGTATCGCTGGTGAGCACAGTCCGCGCAACTTCTCGCCAATTCCAACGGCGGCAGATCGTCCCCATATCATCCTCGTAGATAATCTCTCCCTCAGCCGGGGCCTGGGCTGCGTCCTTGCCAAGAACGGTCACTGGTGTTGCATCCGTCGTAGCATAGGTGAGCCGTAAATCGCCGGTCATCTTGTCGATGTCTTCGCCACCGGCCGGCAGCATGTGCTTAAGCGAGATGTAATTGTAAATGTCAACCAGCGGATTAATGCTTGCCACGCCACCACCCTTAGCAACACGTTTGTATAACGCCTCAACCGAACTCGGGTAATCCTTGGCTTTGACTCCGAATACACGATAGGCTGCACGCCAGGCCGCAATCTTTGGGAGCTGGGAGACTGCCTGCTGTGCGTACTCTGTTTCAAGAGCTGCTGCGAGCGCCTGTAGCCCGTGTTCAAACGCCGAGATATCAGCTCGATTATTGGCGTTTCTGATAACCGTTACGGCTATCCGCGGATTGTCAAACGTATCGAAAATCTTTTGATCTATAGTTAGCTTCATGACCGCCAGTCTATCGTTACCAGGCAATCTAGTAAATGTACAAGAAAAATATCTGATTACTCACAGAATCCATGCACTAAGTATACCAACAGCTCTGTTTAAATTAGTGCAAGGCCGACCCCTAAAAGCGAAACCAAAAAGAAATTGTAAAGAGGGCGGGGCCATCAGGCCCCGCCCATGTAACGAGCAACCTTGACTGTCAGCAGTCCGGTGTGGCCTGCAGGCCGATCTGTTCGGCGAGGGTCACGTTCAGATCCTCAGACGTGAGGGCACAGATCGGCGCGCAGCAGTTGTACAGGCCGAAGGCTGCGCCGAAGTGTCTGGTGAGTACGCCACGGGCGATGTCGGTACCGAGAAGCCGGCTGAGCTGACCGCCGAGTGGCGAGTGCGGGTCTTCTCGTTGCAGCAGACGCTGTCCACTGGCGCGAACCTTGGCCACCAGCTCGGCGATGTACGCGAAGCCGAGGGGCAGGTCCTGCTCGAACGCTTCCACGAACGCCGCGTCGAGTGCACCCTGGTCGGCTGTATCAGGGTCGGTAATGCCACGACGTGCGAGGATAGCGCCGAGGGACTGATATGACATGACGGGCCTTTCTAACTCGTGCTGGCCGTGTTGCCAGCTAGCGACCATTCAGCTGCATGGCCCTTAGCTAATAACCGGTCTGATGAACAAGTTCAGGAGTGAGCTTGAAATCCGGGTCGATCTGCTTGGTTAGATCAGCACCGGCGGCTTCATTGGCCCAACTGGCAGCATTGCGGCGGTGGAACGCCAGAGCCTGGGTATAGAACTTGTCCCAATCTCTGGGCATTGCGTCGAGTGTGCGTTTAATAACCTTGAGCGCCTCGAGGTTAAAGGGCTCCAGTTCGGCAAAATCACGATGTTGGCCCTTCTCTAATGAACGGACGTAATTTGAGCGCTCCAACCAGGTGAGCAAGTCATCGCCGACGTGCTGGCGCAAGAATTCAACATCTTCAACGGATTCGACCTTGTTTCCAACTACTGCGAGCTTTACATGATGGTCTTTGGCGTAGTGTTTGTATTGCCTGTAAACGCCGACGCCCTTTAAGGTCGGCTCAGCTACGAGCACGGTAAGGTCAAACTTGGTGAACATGCCGGAGGCAAATGAGTCAGCCCCGGCTGTCATATCGACGATGATATATTCGTTTGCACCGTCGATGAGGTGGTTCAGGATAAGCTCGACGGCTCCCACTTTGGAGTGATAGCACTTAACACCGAGGTCCGACTCATTGAATGGACCGGTAGCGAGCAGTCGCACGCCGTTGATCCGCTTCTCGAAATGGTCCCAAATCGGGTTCTGCTCGCCAAGCATCAGGAGATTTGAGCCTCGTCCAGGCGGCGTGGTTTTAGCCATTTGCTCGTTCGAGACAATGCGAGAATTGCTCCCCCGCAGGTACTCTTTGACCCGGTCAATCTCAATACCAAGCGGTGGGATACCGGCCGCAGCTTCGACCGATCCTCCAAGCGCCTGTGCCAGGTGCTGGTTAATGTCCGCGTCGATCGCCATAACGGAAAGTTTCTTACTGGCTAGGTATCGAGCAAATAGCGCGGAGGTGGTGGTTTTGCCGCTGCCGCCTTTGCCAACAAATGCAATTCTCATGGACGTTAGCCTACTGCCCACGATGCAATGAATGCAACTTAGTTGCAAGTGCTACTCAATATGCATATAATTGCAGGCCATGGATAAAGAAAGACTATTTAGAGAGGCACTTAATAATGCGAACGCACGGATCAGTGCCCAGCGCCTGATTATTTTTCGTGCGCTCCTGCGCAACACGCCCGTATCGACCCTGAAACTGGTGGAGCTGGCCGGTAAAAACGGGATTGACCGCACCACCACCTACCGGACATTAACGCTGTTCCGTAAGCTCGGAGTTGTACGTGATGTGGTGGCTGGTGGCAAGCGGTTAGTTGAACTAAGCGACGACTATCTGGCACACCATCACCACTTTTGGTGCCGTAAATGCGGCAAATTAACCGATTTTGATAGCTTGGTTGTTGAGTCCGGCTTGCGTGAAGCCGTTAAGGCCATTGGCGGCCAGATGATGTCCCATCACGTCGAGATTAGCGGCATCTGCGCGGATTGCCTGCAGAAAGCCAGGTAGGCTTCTTCTCTTGAGTGCAAACGCTGGTTTATCACACTCTCGAATGCGGAAAGAATTTCGCCACCAGCGTATAGGTGGTAAAAGAATTAACGACCTCTTCAAGGTCAAGACGAACATGCGCCGGGATCACTGCAAAATATTTGGTTTTTGCATGTACCCTTTGGTACTCTTCCGTCGACATTAGGATCGTTTCATGGCACGCTTCATCGTCACACTCACAGTGAAAAGCCATGTTTGAATGATCTTGAAGGCGTATGTCCTTTCTGGACTGTACTACCTTTTCCATGCGTTCTTCATTAAGTATCTTGGACCCAAATTCATTGAGGATGCGCTTTTCTATAGCCACCTTCAATGCTTCCGTAGGCGATTTATCATTCATACCAGCCTCTACATTGGCTAAGGGTTGGCTTAACCAGAGCATTATTACTCTGGAATGAGGGCTAGACCGAGCAGCGGCTCAAAGCTGTGAAGACCTAGTCGACATGATGCTGACCTTCACCATCATGTTTCTAGCTGATTGCATTATGTCACCTTTGTATAGTGCTTGCCGAAAGAAAATAGAACGACATCAAATTCATCGCAACAATTGCATACGCTAAGCAAAGTTTCTGGACAACTCAACGATAAGCACCATGAGTTTGACGTTAGAACTATAATTTGCCGTTCAAGTACTTACTCGCAACACTCAATGCGAACGAAGGCAGAATAATAAACACAGTAATAATTAGGAGCTTCATCAGCATTTTGTTGAGGTCAGAGCCGTCTTTATCAACGCCGTTAGCAGGAGATGTCAGCACCGATAATATTCCGATAATGCCGAAAGCGATCGAAGCGTAGACAAATATTCGTGTAGCTAGCTTTTGCATATGGTAAGTATATCAAAAAGGGCCTGCGTAAGGCTCTTTTTTAAACATAAGTTCTTTGGCTCCGGAGGTCGGGCTCGAACCGACGACCCAACGGTTAACAGCCGTTTGCTCTACCACTGAGCTACTCCGGAATACGAAGGCGATTATACGCGAAATCTGGGATACAGGTCAATTGGCAGCTCGCCTGGATTTTAGTCCTTAGAATTTTGCACAATATCAGATTGAGGCTACAAAAAGGATAAAACCAAACTGTCATCACGTAAAACTGAGATTTTGCTGGCCAACCCTTGGAAAAACAACCATGTACGAGACAATCAAATTAGCCCATATCTAAGGAATAAATCACGTTACAAGGAGGTTTGTTATGAGTCCAGCCAACAGCCAGCTCAGAGAATTGTGGTGGCTCCTTTTGATTCGCGGTATCGCGCTCATATTATTCGGCGTGGTAGCAGTACTGTGGCCCGGTCTCACACTGGTTGGCTTGGCAGCCGCCTTTGCCATATTCTGGCTCATCACTGGGGTGATCAACATCATTCAAGGAATAATGGGTATTGGGCGCCGCAGTCTGTGGTTTTTAACGCTCATCATTGGCCTAGCCGAACTTGGGCTGGCTGTCTATTTGCTCAAGCACCAACTGGTACTCGCAACCTTCATTGCGGTGATCGGCCTGTCGCTCATCATCTTGGGCATCATGGAGATTGTGGCGGCCTTTGAGCCGGGTGAGGACGCGGGCAGCCGTTTCCTGGCCATTATTGGTGCGGCTCTAGCGCTCATTGCCGGCTTCGTGACGTTGCGTGAGCCGCTCTCCAGTGGTTTAGCGTTTACCTGGGTCATCGGATTGTGGGCCTTGGTAGCTGGCGCACTGCAAGTTGCCGCTTGTTTGAGTCTGCACAGCAAGCTTGAGGCTGCCAGAGTCTAAACTCAGCATGCTCTCAGCCAGATTACATTACAATGTGAGCCATGAGAATTCTGGTTGTCGAAGACGAGCACAAAATTGCCGGCGCTATCAAGCGTGGGCTTGAACAAGAGTCGTATGCCGTAGACGTGGCCTACGACAGCGACGAGGGCTTAAGTTCCGCCCTCACTGATGAATATGATGTGGTCGTTCTCGACCGCATGTTGCCGGGATTACTCGACGGCGCCGACATTTGCAAAGAAGTGCGCGCCGCCGGCATTCGCACTCCCATCCTCATGCTCACGGCCAAAGATAAGGTGGCCGATCGGGTTGGGGGACTCAACGCCGGCGCCGACGACTACCTCATTAAGCCGTTTGCCTTCGAAGAGCTGTTGGCCAGAATTCGCGCGCTGCTGCGCCGTCCCCAAGATACAGTCGGCGACGTCCTGCAAATTGATGACCTCACGCTCAACACTCAAACCTACGAGGTGAAGCGCCAGAATCGCAAAATTCAGCTCTCGCAGCGCGAATACGCTTTGCTCGAGTACCTGCTGCGCAACCAAAACCGCATCCTCTCCAAAAATAACATTATCGGCCATGTCTGGGACTACGACGCCGACATCCTGCCCAATACCCTGGAAGTATACATCGGCTATTTGCGTGCTAAGATTGAGCGGCCGTTTTCCGGACCTGAGCTTATTCACACCGTGCGCGGCTTCGGGTATAAAGTCAGTATTGAATAACTCAGGTTCCAGAAGGTGATTGAATCGGCCACGCTTAAACTGACGTTGTGGTACCTCGCCATTATTATGGCGATTAGTTTGGTGTTTAGTTTTGCCCTGTACCGTGAATCCATGGGCCAGCTCAACGACCAGGCCAACCGGCAGCGCACAGCCATCGAACGCTACATGCCACCGCCGGGTCTCGACCCACAAGACGACCAAATCTCTCAATATCTCGAAAATCAGCTCAACAAAGAGCTTGATGCCGCCCAACGCAAACTCTTGTTCCGACTCGGCACACTCGATCTCGTAACTCTAGTGCTTGGCGCCGCGGCTTCATACCTGCTCGCCGGCCGCACCCTCAAGCCAATCGAAGATTCGCTTGAAGCCCAAGGCCGCTTCACTGCCGATGCCTCGCACGAACTCCGCACGCCGCTCACGGCCATGCGCACAGAAATTGAAGTCGCACTGCGCGAGCACGAACTGTCACCGGGCGACGCCCGCGAGCTCCTATCCTCGAATCTCGAAGAAATCGCCAAGCTTGAGCAACTCTCGGCCGGCCTGCTCAGGCTCGCCCGCACGGAAAAAAGTCTTGATCCCACGGTCATCAAGTCAGTGCCGGTCGGGGAACTATTCGAAGCCGCCGCCGCCCGGCTCCAGTCGCAACTTAAGGCTCATCATATTAAACTTACGACCGAAACCGGCGACGAAACCGTCTCCGGCGACCGCGACAGCCTCGTTGAACTGATCGTGATTTTGCTAGATAACGCTATTAAATACAGCCCGGAGGGCGCCGGCGTAACCCTACGAGCAGCCGGCGGCAATCAGAACGTAACTCTGGCTGTTATTGATGAGGGCATGGGCATCAAAGCCACGGACATCCCTCACATTTTTGACCGCTTCTACCGCGCCGACCGCTCTCGCAGCCGCGAGCACGAACGCGTCGGCGGCTATGGCCTTGGCCTGTCAATTGCTAAGCGCATCGTCGATGTTCATCACGGCACGATCAGTGTTAATAGTAAGCCTAATCACGGCACTACCTTTACCATCAAACTCCCAAACACCTATGAGCCGGCCAAACCGCCTTTTCTAAGCCTCATCTCAGAACTCAAGCGTTAAATTACCTCCATGAGTGCAATAACACGTGGTGCGCGTAGCGTATTCCGCAATTCAATTAGAACGTCTGGAGTCACAATAATTCTTGGCCTCAGCATCGGGCTAGCCCTGGTCATGCTGCTGGCTCTTAAAACTGTCCAGTCCCGCATTAATAGTGTGAAATCGTCTATCGACAACACCGTGAGTATTTCGCCGGCCGGCTTTAGCGCCTTTAGCACGGCCAACAATGCTCTGTCCACAACCGACCTCGACAAAGTGTCGTCCTTGCCGCACGTCACGAACGTCACCCAAACACTCACTGGCCGCCTCACTACCATCGGCAGCACAACACCGAGTTTTGGCAACCAAACCCAAAACTCAAGCGCCACGACCAGCCTTACCTCACCGGTCAAACTCAACACGAACGGGGGTTCCGGCAGTGGTAGCGGCGGTGGGGGACGCGTCTTCTTCGAAGGCGGCGGCACGCTGCCGGCCAACTTCAGCCTGCCCATTAGCATCGTCGGCACCAACAACCCCTTAAGCCTCAACGGCACCAGCTTGAGCATCACGAGCGGTGCTACCATCGACGGCAGCAAAGACACTGATAACGCGCTCATCAGCGCCGACATGGCCTCCAAAAATAATCTCAAAGTCGGCCAAACCTTCACTGCTTACGCAACCAAGCTCACCGTTGCCGGTATCTTCAGCTCAAGCAGCCAAGGAGCGAGCAATAACGTGATTGTGGCACTGCCCACTGAGCAGCGCCTCAGCGGTCAGGCCGGCGACGTCACCAGCGCCACAGCCACCATCGATTCCGTCGACAACTTAAGCTCGGCTACGACAGCCATTAAAAACACGCTGGGCTCCAGCGCCGACGTTGAGAACTCGCAACAGCAGGTCAACAGCGCCATTCAGCCACTCGAAAACATTAAGACCATCTCAACCTATAGCCTCATCGGCGCCCTCGTGGCCGGCGGGATCATCATCTTCCTCACCATGCTCATGATTGTGCGCGAACGGCGCCGCGAGATCGGCGTGCTCAAGGCCATCGGCGCTTCCAACTACAAGATCGTTGTCCAGTTCGTGTCCGAAGCGCTCACGCTCACACTATTTGGTGCTGTGCTCGGTATGGTCGCCGGCCTCGCGCTCTCCAACCCAATCCTAAAAATGCTGGTCACCTCGAGCACAACTACCACAACCACTACCGGCGGTGCAGGCGGCTCCCGTGGTGGTGGTGGTTTTGCTGGTGCTGCCGGCGCGGCCGGCCGTGGCTTTGCCCGCGCTCTTGGTGGCGGCGGCCGCGACCTCGCCAATCTTCACGCCGCCGTCGGCTACGACCTGCTGCTCTACGGCCTCGCCGCCGCGTTCGTCATTGCGGTTATTGGCAGCGCCTTGCCGGCCTGGTTAATTGCCCGGGTCCGCCCGGCCGAAGTTCTGAGAGGAGAATAATCATGCTTACGGTCACAAACCTCACCAAAACCTTCAAAAGCGCCGCCGGCCCGGTCACGGCCGTGAACAGCGTCAATTTCCATGTCCCGGACGGCAAGTTCGCCGCCATCATTGGCAAATCCGGCTCGGGCAAAACCACACTACTGTCATTGCTCGGCGCGCTCGACAAGCCCACGTCCGGCACCATCGACGTCTCAGGCCAGGCTATCACAAGCTTCGGCGACCGCAAACTTACCGAATACCGCCGCAGCCGGATTGGCTTTGTCTTCCAGGCCTACAACCTCATTCCCAACCTATCAGCGCTCGAAAATGTTATGCTCCCCATGGAATTTGCCGGGGAAAAGAAGCCGGCCCGCCGCGCCCGCGCGCTAGAATTGCTCGGTCAAGTCGGCATCACCGAAGAAGAGGCTGCCCGCAAACCCACCCGTTTGTCCGGCGGCCAGCAGCAACGTGTGGCCATCGCTCGCGCACTTGCCAACGAGCCCAAGCTCATCTTGGCAGACGAACCTACCGGCAACCTCGACAGTGCCACCGGCAAGGTTATCGTCAACCTCATGCACGAGCTCGCCCGCACCAAGCAAACCACCATTGTGGCCGTCACTCACGATCTCGAAATCGCCCGCCAGACCGACATCACCTTCCGCCTCGCCGATGGTCATCTTGAGTCCGGCCATGTGCCGGCCCGCCAGGCCGCGGCACCGGTCACTGCCCCAGCGACTCCGGCCCCCGTGCGTAAACGTTCGGTGGCACTATGAAGCGTTTCGACCTCATCATTATCGTTGTGGCCGTCGCGGTCATCGCCGCCGGCGGCGGCTTCGCGCTCGGGCACTACACGGCTGCCAAGTCGGCCAGCGCCTCAAGCAGCCAGAGCGCGAACGGCTCCGGCTCACGCGGCTCCGGCGGCGGCTTTGCCGGCAGGCGCGGCGGATTTGGCGTCCGTGGCACAGTTGCGTCAGTGAGTGGTAACACCATCATGGTCACCGGATCAAACGGCACCACCTACACCGTGAACATCAGCTCCAGCACGACATATTCCAATGGCTTCGGCTCCTCTGCTACTTCGGCCAGCCTGTCCAATGTCACTGCCGGCACTACCGTCCTCGCCGCAGGCCAAACTTCCGGAACCACTGTCACGGCCACACGCATCATTCTCAACCCGCCCAATTTCGGCTCCGGCTCGGGCGGTTCTTCCAACGGCTCCGGCAACACCACCAGCGACTAACTCAAACCATTCCTAATTCAGCGCCGTCAGCCGTTCGTATGCAATCGGCAATTCGGTAAAGCCGTCGTCGCCGCTAAAGTGCCCCATGTTATGCAGGAGTATCCCTTCTGCTCCCAACTCCTGCTTGAAGGTGGTCAAGTTTTCCACCGCCACCCACTTGTCGTTATCAGACTGAATAGCAACGAACTTGTGGCAACGGCGCTTGATCTCGCCCCACTGCAACGGAGTTGTAAAAAAGCCCGACAATTCGCCGGAATATCCCGGCGCCGTCAGATCTGATGCAAATCCGGCCACCAGCATTGCTCCTCCAATTGCTTCTGCGCCACGCAATGTCTCTAAATAGCGCAAAATCGTGACACACCCCAAGCTATGGCCCACCAAATAAGTGTCCAGGTCCGGCCGGCCCACAATTTCTGAGAGCTCTTGAACCCACGTTCCCATCACCGGTTGCATCGTATCCGGCATGGCCGGTACCGCAACGGCCCAGCCGTCTTGCTTCAATTTGCGCTTCAGCCACGGTAGCCATCCGGCCTCCGGCGTTCCCTCCCAACCGTGTACAATAACCGCTCGTTTCATGGCTTTAAGCATAGCAAGCCGCCCCAAACTTTACAGCTGTACCCCTATCACGCTAGGCTATAGCTATGACAAACCGAGTCATATTTATTATTGTGGCCGTGGTATTAGTAGCCGCCGGCCTCTATTTTCGTAGCCAAAACAGCAAATCAGCCAAAGCCCAAGTCGCTCAGATCTTAAACCTCGATACCGACGCCAGCGATACCGCCACTCCCATTGCCAATCTCAAGACATACGTTAATGGTCATATGGGGGCCTCGGCCGTCTTCACGCTAGACGGCGCCTACCAGCGCGCCCAAACGGCCGCCGGCGCCGCCGCTGCCCAAGCCGCTGCCAACGCCCAGGTCTATGCCGCTGCCCAAGCCGCCTGCAGTGGCCACACCGATTCCATTACCCAGGCCGAATGCAACCAGCGCTATCTGAGTCAGCACCTCGTTACCGAAACCCCGGCCGGCACGTCCACGACGCCCCAATTAGTCGACTATCAGTACAACTTGCGCGCGCCGTTCTGGACCCCGGATGCAGCCGGCGCCTGTCTGCTCGGTGCCGCGTTAGCCGCAGCGGCTGCCATTGTCACCTTCCTGCGGTCTAAACGAAAGGCAATCTGATGTCAACGGTCCCATCGCTCGGCGAACGCTTCGTTAACACGGTCATCCCCACCCGCGTCCAGGTCTTAGGTGCGCTACTACTTTCACTCGTCATTCTGGTCGCCGCCCAAAGCCATGCTTTGCTCGTCGGCCTCGGCCTGCCGTCCGACATTGTCTCAGCTGGTCAAACACAGTTTAGCTCCAGGTTTGATAACGTCCTCAACTCTACGTTTGTGGCGCAGTTTGCCCTCATTACCTTCTGGGCCGTGGTTGGTCTTGTAACCTATCTCGTCTGTTGGGGCGCCTACAATATCTTCATCGAGGCTCGCAATGAGGTGACACTCAAAACCTCCTACACTAACCGAGGCGGTAATGATCACAGCCCATATCGCATACTAGCCTTTAAGGCTGCTGCAGCCGTCGGGCTCGCGGCCACCATTGGAGCCTTGCGTTACGGGTTTGCCTTGTCGGTCGCGCTGGCTTCCCGCTTTTCAAGCAGCCCCAGCCTCAGTACCGCCGGCTGGGCCGCCTTGGCTATCGTCTGTCTGGCCGTCGAACTATACTTCATCTTTGTCTTCATCCAATTAACCTTCACGCCCTGGTATAGTGCTATCGATCAGGAAGAATCATTTACATAAGCTTGAGGTTGCGCTAAACTTCCGAAGTACATAATAAACCCGCCCCGAAGGTGGAGTGTCGTCCCGGCCGCAAAGCTTGGCGATGTTAATGTGGAGCCAAGTTACGTGGCCAAGAAACTGTTCGTAGGCAATCTGCCGTACACAACAACTAATGAGGAGCTCGGTGAGTTCTTCGCCCAGTTCGGCGAGGTCTTAAGTGCCGCCGTTATCATGGACCGGACGACCGGCCGTTCAAAGGGCTACGGCTTTGTTGAAATGACCGATGACACCGCCGCCGACGCGGCGATTACCGCCGCCGACTCTGAGGCCGGCGCTGAGCTCGATGGTCGCAAGCTGACCGTCAGCGTCGCTCGTCCCAAGGGCGACATGACCCTGGCCGCCTAATCGCGGCTGGTCGTAGCGGCCGCCCTCTCCGGTATCTACCGGAACAAATTGGAGCCCACCGGCTCCTTTTTGTTTGCCTTTCCTAATAAGATCTAAAAGGAGGAGCTCCTGGTGGAGCTCCTCCTTGGGTCGACCCGTAACTCTGCGACTTACTTGCCGCTTGCTTGGTAATTGTCGATTGCTTGGACAACCTTACCGCTGTTCTTCAAGTTCTCCCAGAACAAAACCTGGTCTCGGCTGATGAACATCTCATCTTCCGGACCGTGAAGCTCCCCGCCTAGTTTGGCCAACGAAACTTGCTGGTTATTGTTGCTGCTCGAGCTACTGCTGCTCGGCTGGACTGTTTGTTGAACCTGCAGGTAGTAGATGTCGGTCAGCTTCACGTAGCTTGAGTTAATATCCGCAAACTTGCCAAAGTAGACCTGGCCGTTGGTTAGGAACACAGCCTGGAATTGCTTGCTCTTCACCGCATTGTCGGCTGTTAATGCCCCGTACGCCCGGGCACCGAACCAAATGAGCACCGCTAGTGCAACGAGCCCAAACAAACCGGCAATAACCTTTGTCATTGTCGACATATCATGTGTGCGGCGGCTACTCGGCTGTGGCCGCGGTACCTGCGGCTCGGGCGCGTTATTGTCATTCACGGTCCTACGTACATCCATATGCGAATTTGAACTCCACTCTAATTTAGCATTGAGGTTATGGTACAGGAGGGGCGCCTCAGTGTCCAGCCGATTAGCGGCCACTTTTTTGCGCCGCAGCCGTTCACACTGCTATAATCATAAGCACTATTGCAAGGTGATATTGGTGCCGCAGTCTGTCCTCATTTCATTCCGCTCCGGCCTCGGGCTGGCCGCCGGCGTGTTACTGCTGCTAGTTGCAGCCCCAGCCGCCCTCGCAAGTCTGTCTCAGGGCTATGCCACGACTAGCACCATTCCGGCCGGTAGCCTGGTTGCGCTCGATTCCAAATCCGCCGGCGTGGTCGACACTGCTACACTCGCCAACATCGGCCGGCTGTTTGGCGTTGTCGTGCCGCCCGCCTCTGCTTCGATCTCGCTTTCCGGCACCGGATCCGGCCAAGTGCAAGTCGGCACTACCGGCAGCGCCACCGTGTTTGTCACCAACGCCGCTGGCAACATTCATGTCGGCGACTACCTCACCGTCAGCCCCATCGCGGGCGTTGCCGAGGAGGTCGGCACCGACTCCACCCGTGTCATTGGTACTGCCCAGGCCGACTTTAGCGGTACTGGCTCCGGGGTCACCACGCAGTCCGTTACTGACGCGACCGGCCACAGCCGGACGGTCGCCGTCGGCCAAATCCCGATCCTGATCAATGTCTCAAGCTATACCTCAACCGCTGGCAAGCAACCATACGTTGTGCCCAACTGGCTGCAAAATCTTTCTAACACATTGGCCGGCAAAGCCGTGTCACCCATTCGCATCGTTATCGCTAGCCTCATCCTGCTCGTTGCCCTCATGTGTATCACGGTGTTGCTCTACTCGGCTGTGCGTAATAGCATTATTTCCATCGGCCGCAACCCACTCTCGCGCAGTTCAGTTTTGCGAGGGCTGTTTGAGGTTGTTGCGATCGCCGGTATAATCTTGGCCGTCACCGCTGCGGCCATGTATGTGGTAATCTCCAAATGAATGAGGTGAATGCATGAGTGATCCGCTGTTAATAATTGCCGCCGCTATTGCCGTTGGGCTCGTTATCCTGGTGCTCCTGCAAAGCTGGCAGCTGCGAAAAGTCCAAGCCAAGCTCGCTGCAGCACAGCAAAACGGCACGCCCAAAGTTAGCCAACCCACCGCGGCCGAACTCGAATCCAAGCTAAAAAGCGCCTACGAAGGCAAAATTGTTGCAGCCACAGCCACCTTCGCTACTGATCTGGAGGCCACTTCCAAACGCCTATCTGAGCAAGTCTCTCGGCTTACTACCACAGTTATCGAAGAAGAACTCGAAGCCTACCAAAAAACCCTCGAGCAAGTTCGCTCCTCGGCTATTCAAGCCATGGACCAGATCCACCAGGCCGTCGAGCACCAGCGCACCGAACTCCGTGAAGGTATGGAAGCCGATCTAAACAAAGAAAAACAAGCCTTGGCTGACAAATTCGATGCCAAGCTCGGCGACGTCGTGGCCAGCTACATTTCCGAATCCTTAGGCTCCGGTGTCGATATCGGTGCGCAAATGCAATTTATCCTGACAAGTCTTGAAGCCCACAAGGAAGACATTAGAAAGGATCTGCTTGGTGGCTCCTAAAACACCAAAGCGCAAGGAATTTATCCTGCCGGCCGCAGTGTACAGCCCGCAGCTGCTCGAATCGGTAATTTACGACCTGCAGGTCTACGTCGACTGGATTCGCCAAAACGAAATCCGCGCCAAAGTCGGCACCAAGCTCAAAGAAGAGCCCAATCATTCGGATGAAACCGTGCTTGTCATCGAAGCCTGGCAAAACGGTGAAGCGCCCACCATCGACTCCGTCCATGCACTGCTCGACCACCTCAAAAACATGCATCTACCCGAGGTGCACATTACCCTGGCCGCCCTCCCCAATTATGCCCAGCGCAAAACCCTGGTCGACTGGTTTCGAAATAATACCGCGCCCGAGCTGCTCGTATCCTTTGTGGCCGATCGCAACCTCGGCGGCGGCCTAGTGGTGCGCACGCCCAACCGCGTCTTCAACTATTCCTGGAGTCAGGAGCTGGTAGCCGGCCGTGATAAGTTGGCGGAGATTGTGCGCCGTGTTTGATAATCCCAAATTTGCCAAACTCGTGGCCGACGGCCGTCCCACCGGCGAAGTCGTTGGTGTCGACCGCTTCTTGGTGACAGCTGAGGGCCTGGGTGAAGTCGCGGTGAACGCGCTCATCTATTTTGATAACGGCCATCAGGGACTTGTGCGTGAAGTGCGCGAAAACGTAGTCATGATCCTCAATATGACAGCTGAGAGCATCCCGCTCGGCACACTGGCTGTTATTGAGGCCGAGGAAGTTGTTACCGGCGTGGGTGAGTCGCTGGTGGGTCGCGTGCTATCAGTTACCGGCCAGCCACTCGACGGTAAGGGCCCGATCACATTCTCGCGCTTCGACCCAGTGTTCAAAGTCGCCCCCGGCATCATTGAACGCAAAGCTCTCGACGAGACACTCACCACTGGTGTCGCCATCGCCGACCAGCTCTTTCCGCTCGTGAAAGGTCAGCGCATCGCTGTGCTTGGTGACAACAAAGTTGGGAAGTCGGCTTTCACCATGCAGCTCACCCTCGCGCAAAAGGGCACCGGTCGTGTCGTTATTCACGTTCTCATTTCCAAGCGCAAAGCCGACGTCGACCGCCTCATCGCCAAGCTCAATGAAACCGGCGCCATGGAATACTGCGTTGTCGTGGTCGCCTCAGTCTTCGATTCGCTCACCCAAAGCTACCTCGCGCCCTACATTGGCGCCACCATCGCCGAGTACCTCTGGACCAACGGCAAAGATTGCGTCATTGTTTATGACGATCTGTCCAACCACGCCAAGGTTTACCGCGAACTATCGCTCTTACTCAAAGTCGCCCCCGGCCGGGCCAGCTTCCCAGGCGACATGTTCTACGCCCACTCGTCTCTGCTCGAGCGGGCCGGTCGTCTCAACTCAAACGGCGCGACCCTGGCCGCCATTCCGGTTATCCTCACCCCCAACAACGACATCACAGCCCCTTTGCCCACGGCCATCATGTCCATCACCGACGGCCAGCTCATCTTCGATTCCGAGGCCTTCCGCGCCGGCATTCGGCCGGCCGTGTCCGTCGGCCTGTCGGTCTCTCGCGTGGGTGGTGTCGGCCAAGATAAGCGCCAGAAGAAACTCACTGCCGACTTGTTCAAAAAACTTGCCAGCTATCGCCAAGCAGCCGAATTTTCGCACTTCGGTTCCGAGCTCGCCATCGAATCTCGCGCCGACCTTGAATTGGGCAAGAAGATTTACGAAGCCTTGAAGCAGCCGCCGGACACCATCTATACCGCCAACGAGCAAGATCTCATCCTGGGCGTTGTTATGAAAACTGAGGGCAAAATTACCATTAATATTGATAGCCTGAAGCGCAAGGCCAAAGAGATCGCACCGTCCATGAAGCCGGATTCCGACTGGGAGGGCATGGTCACCAAGCTGTTGGCCGAAGTGACGGTACAGGCGCCGACTGCTCCTGCTCCAGCCCCTGGTGCCAACCCACCCGGTGCCGGCGCGTCTCCGGGCCCAACCCAAACCCAGGGCGGCCTACCGGCTGCTCAGCCCTCGGCCCCCGCCCCCGCAGCCGAGGCTAAAAAGTGAGTTCCCAAGCCTTAGGCATTGAAAAAGAGGCCAGTCAGGTTGGCACCGTCCATGAACTAACCGGCATTTTCGAATCCATTGCCTCCATGCGCATTGGCAAAATTAAAGACCGCGTCAATCGCAGCCAACTGTTTTTCGTTGAGCTTTGGCAGATTTATACGCAGCTGCGCGTCGACCCGACCGAACGCCTAATCGGGAAAAACGGTCCCAAACGCGACAAAGACAATGCCTTCCTGGTGCTCACGTCCGAAGGCGGCTTATCCGGCGACATCGACCAGCGCATTGTCCAAACTGTTATACAAAGTTTCGACCCCAAAACCACCGACCTCATTGTCATCGGCGCCCACGGTGCCACGCAATTCGTCCAAAACCATGTCAAGATTAAGCGCTACTTTCGTCTGCCTGACATCGATCAGGCCATCGACGTCTCGCCCATTATCGATGAGCTCCTTGGCTACAAGAAGCCCACCGTGTGGTTTCAACGCTACGTTTCACTCTCCGTCCAAGAAGTCGGCCACCTCGACCTCATCGGCCGCGTACAAGCGCTTGGCACCAATGCCGCCGGCGCCGGCCAGGGTGAGATCATTTCTCCGCGCGAGTACCTCTTTGAGCCGAGTGTCGATGACGTCGTGCGCTACCTCGAATCCGTCATGATGGAAATCGCGCTCTCGCAGGTCATCATGGAGTCGCGCCTTGCCCAATACGCCTCGCGTTTCACCGCCATGAGCTCGGCCAAAAAGCGCGCCAAAGAGCTCCAAACCCTCCTCCTTATGAACTACAACCGTGCCAAGCGCGGGGAGGCCGACGACCGCATCAAGGAAATCGTCAATGCCATGAATGCACTCGGCGTGGGGTAGCTCTAAAATAATTCCGCTAATTCCGTGATTGGGGACGAAGGGCAAGCCGCACCTTCGCCCCCAATCGGATTAACACATCGGTCGCGGGTTCATCAGTTTCGGTATCACCAGCCGCGCGACGCAGAAATTCAGTTGCGTGCGCGATGCTGCGCAGGCCCCTCCACAGCCCCCGGTCGGCCCGCACATATTCCTTCCGAAAACCCTCAAGGATCCAGGCTGGTAGGTCGATGAAGATGCCGCGAGCCCTCATTACTTGGGCGAGGCTGGAGAGCTCGCTGTTGATCCGGTCGACCGCGCTCTGGTCTTGCTTCACTAGATTGGCGAGCCGTTGCCAGATCTCGTCTCGCTGTCCGATCCCCCAGTCAACGAACATAACCACGAGCACAGCGGCCCGCAACCTAACGCCGTCGTCCGGAGGGTTATCGAAGATACGCTTCAACTCCTTCAAGATAAACGTCAGCCCGTCCTGATCGCTCAATATCTCTTGAGCGCGTTCGGAGACACCCCGGGTCTCAATGTTCGGTTCCGGCACAAACCCTCCACATGTCAATCGGCGCCTGCCGAGCCGCTAGATATAACGTCTGTTATATCAGATAACAGACTGTCACGGCAACGACGCCCGCCAGTTACATTCTTCCGGCCGTACCGCTCGCCCACAGTGCAGGCATGGTCGGCGCGGTAACTTCCTGCGAGCAGATGGCCGAAACCGAGGCCACGGAGGCAGCCATGTTCCGTCGGTTGCCCTGAGGTAGACTCCGCTGTACCAACCCCGGCCCTGGCGCTTGACGCGCCTGGCCGGATCTGCCCCGAGTTTTGAATCTTGCTTTCTCGAATCTCAAGGTAGGCCCAAACGCTTTATCGTGTAGAATATAAACATTAGCGCTAAAGCGTACGAGGAATGGCAGCAACCGAAGCAAAATCTGTAAACCCGGCACCAACGTCGAGCGTCCAAGCTCCGACCGCTCCGTCAGCGCCACAGGCTGCCGCTGCAGTCGCGCCAAAACCGGCCGCCGCGCCAAAAGTCGCAGCCACATCCAAAGCCGCCACCGGCATCACCGGCCGCATTATTGCGATTCGCGGCCTAATCGTGGAAGTCGCCTTCAGCGGCGACCGCCGCCCTCCGTTGCGCGAAGTCATGACGGTACCCGACCATCCAGAGGTCATGCTTGAGATCAATTCATATACCGAACACAGAAACGCCATTTGCATCAGCTTTGTCACCAGTCCGGTGGTACGCCGCGGCGCCGAAGTCATTTCTACCGGCAGCACCATTTCTGTGCCCACGGGCAAGCGTGCGCTCGGCCGCCTGTTCAATGCCGTCGGCTTAACGGCCGACCACCTCGAAGACATCGGTCCCGACGCCCCGCGCCGCAGTATTTACACCAACGCCACCTCAACTCAGCAATTCAACAACAAAGACGAACTGCTCGAAACCGGCATCAAAGTGCTCGATTTCTTCACCCCGTTCGTTAAAGGCCGCAAAATCGGTATTATCGGCGGCGCCGGTGTTGGCAAGACCGTGCTCATCATGGAAATCATCAATAACATCGGCCAAGATCCGTCCAAACTTGCGTTCTTCGCCGGCATCGGCGAGCGCATCCGCGAGGGCCACGAGCTCTACGAAACGCTTAAAGCCGCCGACATGTTAAAGGCCACCGCTATGTTCTACGGCCAAATGAACGAAAACCCGGCCATGCGCGCCATGATCGGCCTCTCCGCCACCACGCTCGCCGAATACTTCCGCGACGAGGAAAAGCGCGACATCCTGTTCTTCGTCGACAACGTCTACCGCCACATCCAGGCCGGCAACGAGCTGTCGACCATGATGGGCCAAATCCCCTCAGAGGGCGGCTACCAAGCGACCATCTTCTCCGACCTCAAGCGTTTCCAAGACCGCCTCTACTCTAACGCCAACGGCTCTATTACCGCGGTCCAGACCATCTTCGTGCCCGCCGACGACCTCACCGACCCGGCCGTACAAGAAATTAGCTCGCAAATCGACTCCGTCATCGTGCTCTCCCGCCAAGTCGCAGAAATGGGCATCCGCCCCGCCGTCGACCTCATCCGTACGAGCAGCTCGCTCGTGACCCCCGAAATCGTTGGCGAGCGTCACTATCTGCTTGTCACCCAGGTTCAATCCATTATGCAAAAATACGACTCGCTCAAAAACATCATCGCCATCATTGGTGAAAATGAGCTCTCGCCCCAGGACCGCGCCGATTACCAAAAGGCCAAGAAGCTCATCGACTTCTTCTCGCAGTCGTTCCATGTCACCGAAAAGCTCAACGGCATCCCCGGCGTCTACTTCAATCGCGAGCAAACTCTCTCCGGCGTCGAAGAGATCTTAATCTAGGTCACGAACTATGGATAAAAACGTTAAACGCTTCAAGGTCAAAATCTTCAGCCCTTACCAGACCTACTACGAGGGTGATGCTGTCAGTCTCAGCGCCCAAAACCGCACCGGCCCATTCGACATCCTGCCCGGCCATATCAATTTCTTCTCCCTCCTGACCGGCGGCATCGTGGTGCTCAACACCGGCTTCCAGCGTCTCGAGTTTCAAATTGCCCGCGGCATCCTCCGCGTCAACCGCGACGATGTCACCCTTTTCGCCGACGTTTAGCCGCTTGGAAAAAATTCCGCTACGACGAGTCCTTGCCTTAAAAGTAAAAATTTTGGCCTCATTTGGCCACTTCAAGATGGAAAGTTGTTGACAACAGATATAGCATAAGCATAATAACAGATATAAACATAAAAGGAATCCGTATGGCATATTCCCAAACCAACTCTAAAGGTCAGCAGTATTATCTGCACATGAAAGATGTCACGCTTAAAGGCGGCCGCTTGCAGCGCATCTACTTCTTTGCCCGCGACGTCCGCGACGGCGCTGTTGAAGAGATGCCGGCCGGCTACATGTCGGTTGAGAATCCGCGCACCGGCCTGCTCGTGCTCAAGAAGACCGCTCCCAAAAGCGCCGCCGCCGCCTAGGCAAGCGTAAGCCCGGTATGCTAAAGTGAGCGCGGTATGTCCGCGACTCTGCTTGAAGTACACAATCTAAAAAAGCGCTACGACGACGGCTTTGAGGCTGTCAAGGGTGTAAGCTTCGCGGTCAGCAAAGGTGAGGTGTTCGGCATTCTCGGTCCCAACGGCGCCGGCAAAACCACCACCCTGGAGATGATCGAGGGCTTACGCACCATCACCGACGGCCACGCGCTCATCGACGGCCTCGACGTCTCCCGCGACCCGTTTGCTGTCAAAGAGCGCATCGGCATCCAGCTCCAAGCCTCGGCCTTTTTCCCCAACCTCAAGCTGGTTGAATTGCTCCAACTCTTCAACGACCTTTATGCCGATTCCTCAGACCCTATGGAGCTCTTGCGCGAAGTCGAGCTGGAAGAAAAAGCCGGCGCCGCCGTCAAAGAACTATCCGGCGGCCAAGCTCAGCGCTTTAGTATTGCCACCACCTTGGTCAATAACCCGGTCTGCATTTTCCTCGACGAGCCCACCACCGGCCTTGATCCTCAGGCACGCCGCAACCTCTGGGACCTCGTCCGCCACATTAAGGAAAAAGGCACTACCATTATCCTCACCACCCACTACATGGAAGAGGCACAGGTGTTGTGCGACCGCGTTGCGATTATGGACGAGGGCAAAATCATTGCCCTCGATACCCCGGACAAGCTCATTACCCAGCTCCTGGGCCGCGGCTTCAAGCCTCATACCAAGGTCCAGGCCGCCACACTCGAAGACGTCTTTATTGATCTCACCGGCAAGGAACTGAGGGATTAGCATGCATTTTTCCACTAACCTCATCTGGATTGTCGTGGCCGCCCTCGTCATCGTCCGCATCGGCTGGCGCTTGATGTACCGCGGCTCGGCCGGCAAGCCCACCGGCCAAACCAAATCTCGCCACCGCCTCATCAAGAGCCGCCGCTGGGTAGCCTTCCGTGCCCTCAGCGTTGCCTCCATGAAGATGTACTTCCGCAACCGTACGGCGCTGTTCTTCTCGCTCTTTTTCCCGATTGTCTTCATCGGCATTTTTGGCTTCATATTCAAAAATAGCTCGGCTTCATTCAAGATCGACCTGGTCAACCAGTCGCAGACTGAGTTGTCCCAACAATTCGTCACCGCCATTGGTAAAGTACCGGCCTTTAAAATTAAGCACGTGTCAGAATCAGACGCCGCTACCGATCTCAACAAAAACAACGCTGATCTCGTCGTCATCATTCCGTCCGACTTTGGGCGAACCGGCAAGCATGACCAGCTTATGCCGTCCCAAATCATTGCTCATTACAACAAAGCCAATCCACAAAACGGCCAGGCGGCTGCCCAAATCATCCAACAACTGGCTGGCAGCTTTAACGACACGATCACCCGCGAGCCTAAAATCATTACACTCGATGCTACCGGTGTCACCACCAAGAACCTCAGCTACATTGATTTCCTGCTGCCCGGCATGGTTGGCCTCTCCATCATGCAGCTTGGCATCTTCAGCGTTGCTTTTAGCTTTGTATCGTATAAAACCACCGGTGTCTTACGGCGCTTACAGGCCACGCCCGTACACCCCTCCGACTTCCTGACTGCCCAAGCCGTCACCCGCCTCATTGTAGCTGTGCTCCAAACTACGCTCCTCGCCGGTATGGGTGTACTACTCTTTGGCTTCCATCTTAGTTACGGCAGCTGGCCCACCTTCCTGGTGTTAGCACTCTTGGGCTCGGCCATATTCCAGGCTTTCGGCTTTGCGATCGCCGGTTGGGCCAAAAACGAGGACCAAGCTCAGCCTGTGGCTCAGCTCATTCAGTTCCCCATGATGTTCCTGTCCGGCACCTTTTTCCCACGCGACAGCTTCCCGCACCTGCTCCAAATTCTCACCGCCTACCTCCCGCTAACCTTCCTTACCGACGCGTTGCGCCAGGTTGCCAACAACGGCGCCACACTCATGGACGTCCGCGCCGACCTGCTCGGCCTCATCGTGTGGGGAATTGTGGTCGGCTTCATCGCAGTGCGCGTCTTCAGCTGGGAATAGCCCCGCCTAGAACAATCCGGGCCCTCAAACAGCAGCTCGGGTTGCCAGTGCTTAAGGGCCACGTTAATCGCAACCGATGGTTGTAAGGGCATTGGCGCCAGATTGGTACCGGAAATTGCTACGGGTATGCCAGCAGGTGCCCCGACGACATTGGCATACACTCTAAAAATGGGCTGTGTCACGCCCTTAAACGGCCGCCACACGAGTCCGTTCGGATAATGCGACGGATCGCCATGAGTTAGGCCCGGTCCAGGCTGGTTGACAAATGCGAACAGCCACTCCACCCTCACCCCTGGAGCAGCCCCCCAACGGATGAGGTAACTGCCATCACTGCGCCTCGGGCTCACCGTGATCCACAGTTCGTTGCTCGTTGCCACGGTAAACCCGTTCCGGCCGTTGCTCGTTGTTGTTTCAGTGGCGATCTCCATACTGCCGCTCTGAGGGTCGGTCAACACGTAGCCCGACAGGTTAGAGCAGGGGATAGGCACCGGTCGGTTGGTTATATTGAGGCCGCCCTCGTACCACTGACCATCCCGCTCAGTAACGGCACACACACCGGTATAAGCATCTGGCGCCACGGACATAATGGCGGCAAAATTCGGGCGGCCAGAGTGTTGTGTCGCTCTTACTGTGAACGCTCCCAGCGCTCCCAGCGCCATCGCGACGACACCCACCAGCACCAAAAACCGGTATTGCGGCCACCAGCGCGGTCGCCATCTTCGGTCCATCCAGCCACCTCACTTGGGAAAGAGCGGTTCGCTTGCTACAATCCTAGCACAAACTCAGTTTGAATCTGGTAAAGTAGCAATAACTGTTTATTAAGGAGTGTCTACGCCAATGTCGCGTGAAACGAAAATATTGATCGGTGTCCTGGTGGTTGTCGTGGGCGGCATGATCGGACTATTTGCCTTGGCTAACAAGAGTACTCCGGGGCCTAAGGGCTCCAAAACTGTCGTTCGTACCACCAGCCATAAAGAGGGGAATGGTCCGGTACAAATGGTTGAGTTTGGCGACTACCAGTGCCCAGCTTGCGGCGCCGCCTATCCCAACATTCAAGAGCTACTCCAAAATTATGGTAGTCACATCACGTTCTATTTCCGCAACTTCCCGCTCACCCAGCTTCACCCCAACGCCATGGCCGGCGCCGAAGCCGCCGAGGCGGCCGCGCTGCAAGGCAAATTCTGGCAAATGCATAACCAGCTCTACCAGACCCAAAACCAATGGGCCGACCTGCCCGATCCTACTCAAACCTTCGTTGGCTTTGCAAAGGCCCTCGGCCTCAACACCACTCAATTCCAGTCTGATATGAGCGGAACGCAAGTCCAAAACACGATCAAACAAGACATGGCCGACGGCAACGCGTTAGGCATTGATGCTACACCTACGATTTACTTCAACGGTCAGCAATTCACCGGCGGCTACAGCTACGCAGCCCTCTCCAAGGAGGTCCAATCGCTCTTAAGTAAGTAAGTGCTCAAGCGCTTTACGGTCGAGCTTGCCGTTCGCGTTTAACGGCAGCGATGAAAGCTGCACATACTTTTGCGGCACCATGAGCGATGTGAGCTGAGCCGCTGCCCGTTGCCGTAGTTCTTCAGGGTCAAACTTCTGTCCGGTCTGGACTGTAACGAAGGCCACCAGCTGCTTATCAACCGCGCGTTCGCCGGTCTGTTGCACCACGACCGCCGACTCTTGCACAAACGGCACGGCGTTCAAAACTGCCTCGATTTCGCCCGGCTCAATGCGCAACCCGCGCAGTTTAATCTGTGAGTCGGTCCGGCCAAGCCACACAATCACGCCGTCCGGTCGGTAACGCGCCAAATCGCCGGTCCGGTACATTTTGGCATCTGGCCCAGCATTAAACGGGTCATGCACAAACAGCCGCTGCGTCAGCTCGTCGCGATGGTAATACCCACGTGCCAAACCCGCCCCGCCAATGTAGAGCTCGCCCACCTCGCCGACATTCACCGGCTGTAAATGTTCATCTAAAATATACGTCCTCACGTTAGGAATTGGCTTTCCAATAGGGATGAATGGCTCTCCGCTGAGTTCGTCCGTGGCGGCCGAGGTGTAAAACGTGGACGTGACCGTGGTCTCGGTCGTCCCGTACGCCGCCACCCAACGCAATGTGCGAGCTCCAGCCAGGCGCCGCCAACTCTCATAAATCTTAGTATTAATTGCTTCACTGCCCGCGATGACTAGCCGCAGGGACGCAGGAATTGGCAGACCGTGGCTGTCCAGAAACTCAGTCCATTCTTCCCACAATGGTGCCGGCAGATTCAGCAATGTGTAGCGGTTCTTCGTAATCTCCGCCTGAAACGCCGCCATGGTTGCAAATCGCGAGCTCGAAACAATAAGTGTACAGCCTGACACCAACGGCGGCACCATCTCTTCCACCGCCATATCAAACGCGATCGGCGCCATCAGCGGCACGCGGTCATCTTGGCTCAACTCAAACAATTGCGAAAACGCGAGGGCATGGTTAACAGTCGCCCGGTGAGTAATAATGACACCCTTTGGTTCGCCGGTTGAACCCGAAGTATATGCAATATAGGCCGCGCCGGAGCTATTAATGGCAACATCAAGATTGGTGCCCGGTGAGTCTGCTGTGGCGGACGTAAGCTCATTCAGGCTCACTACATTGAGTCTCGGGCCCAACGAAATATCAGTAAACTCTGTATCCGTGATCATGAGCATTGGTCTGGCGTCGACCACGATGTATTCCAGCCGCGCGACCGGCATGTGAGCATCGAACAACAGGTAGGTGCCGCCGGCTTTCAGGATTGCGAGTGTACACACTATCACCGAAGCCGACCGCGTAAGATAACACGCCACCACCGATTCACGTATCACGCCGTGCTCACGCAAAGCCTGCGCCAACCGGTTGGCCTTGGCGTTAATCTCGGCGTAAGTATAGCGAAGGTCGCCGTCAATCAGCGCGACCGCGTCCGGCGTCTTAGCCACCTGCGCTTGGAAGAGCTCATGGATACAGACATCTGGATAATCCTTACGAGTGTCGTTCCAGGCCGAATCAGGCAATCGTGCTTGAGCTTGATGTATGATCTTCTTAGTATCGTCCACGTCTCCATTATTGTCCTAACCAGGTAAAAACACGAATACCCGCCCATGCGTACGCTACTCATCATCCTCAGCAGTCTTCTCGCTCTCGGTGCGGGCGTGCCATATATCGTCGACGTCATCAAGGGCAAGACCAAACCCCGGCTCGTCTCTTGGTTCACCTGGACTGGGCTCATGGCGGTGTCGGCCACGGCATCGCTCACTCAGGGCCAAATTCCGGCCGCTGCTTTTGGTTACAGCATTGCGCTCCAATGCCTGGCCGTAGTGGTACTTGGCTTTCGTAATGGCACTCGGGAGTTTGAGTTGCTCGACGCCGTCTGTCTGGGCGGTGCCAACCTGGGGCTTATTAGCCTGGTTATATTCCATGCGCCAAATCTGACCATCTTCCTTACCATTGTCACCGACTTCACGGGAGCGATTCCCACTATCAGGCACGCGTGGCGGCGCCCCTATGAGGAAACGATGAGCAGCTATGTACTTGAAGCTATCGGCTGTGGGATTACCCTGCTGCTTGCCAATTTTCACGCTCTCACATCATTTGGCGTACCGCTCTATCTTTTTCTATGTGATGCCCTGATAGTCGAAATCATGCTGCTCAGTCCCAAACGTCGCCTGCAGCCCGCTCCTGTGGCGCAGTACGGTTTGAACCCGCAGCCAAATGGGCAGGGGTGGCTTAACCGGCCAGTTACCGTCACGTTTGCGGGTAGTGACGCCACCGGCCTCGCTGCCTGCAGCCAGCCTGTCACCTTGAAGCTCGACGGCGCTGGGCAGGCCGTTACCGGACGTGTCACCAATCGTACCGGGGTTTCAACCGACATCACCGCTTGGGTCAATGTTGACCAGTCTCCGCCGGTGCTCGGCCATCCAAATTGGTCAACCAACCCAGTGGCGCGCGGCGTCCCCACCACCCTCGCGGTGCCCGTGACCGACCACGTATCCGGCGTGAGCCAGGGGGAGTATGTCAGCGATCCCAATGTCGAACCGGGACAGGGGACGCCAATGACGATACAGCCAGGGCAGCTCGTTGCGGCCGTCAACACCAAGCTGGCTCCGGGTCGGTACCCAATCGGCATTCGCGCCAAAGACGCGGCCGGCAACTGGAGCCAACTCGCCTTCGCTACACTCTATATCGATTAAGATCTAATCAAGTATTTTTCAGCTCGAAAATGATACGCTATAAGGAATGAAGCGCAGAGGCTTAGCCGTTTGGCGGCAAATTTGGTATCTTTTGTATGCCTTAGGCATTGTCGCCATCGGCCTGTTTTGGTGGCATGCCTCCGGCCATCGCACCACTGCCGCGACGCCGTCAATTGAGGTCGCCATCGGCAACCTCACCGGCCTGGTTGGCACCTATGCCATTCTGTGGCAGCTGGTGTTGCTCAGCCGGCTCGTGCCACTCGAATCAGCCTTCGGTCTCGAACAACTCACCTGGCTGCATAAATGGAACGGCTACCTCGCGCTCACGCTCATTCTCGCGCACACGCTATTTCTCACCTTAGGCTTTGCCGCCCCCGACCACTTGTCGTTCGTCGGCCAATTCATGAGCTTTCTGCTGACATGGCAGGACGTGCTCAAAGCCACGGTTGGCACCGTGCTGCTCATTGTGGTAGTGTGCATCTCAATCGGCATTGTCCGGCGCGGGTTTAAATATGAGACCTGGTACTACACCCACTTGCTTACCTATCTGGCAATTTTGCTTGCCTTTAGTCATCAATTTTCCGTTGGTCTCGATTTCGAAAATGCCCCGGCCTTTCGCCTCTACTGGTATGCTCTCTATGTGCTGGCTGTTGGCGCCATCGGCTGGTTTCGCTTTGTGGTGCCACTGTGGCAGCTGTGGTACTTTCGCCTGCGGGTGGAACGCATTGAGCCGGCCAACGCATCTGCCAACTCCATCTACATTACTGGCCGCCATCTCGACAAATTTCACTTTGAACCCGGCCAATTCTTGATCTGGCGCTTTTTAGATAAAGATCATTGGTGGCAGGCTCACCCGTTCTCAATCTCAATGGCGCCCAATGGCCAGCACCTCAGGCTCACGGCCAAAGCCGTCGGCGACTTCACGCGCACACTGCCAAACATTAAGCCGGGCACCCTTATCGCCACTGACGGACCGCACGGTAACTTCACGCTTAGCCGCGCGGGCGGTAACAAGCTATTGTTCATCGCCGGCGGCATCGGCATCACACCCATCCGCTCCATGCTCGAGCACCTTCCCAAACAGGTGGACGCCGTTGTCTTATACGCCGTCCGCACGAAAGGGGAGTTTGCATTTACCAATGAACTAGACAAGCTCACCACCAGGCCCGGCGTCAGTCTGCATTATGTTATCAGCGATGAAAAAGTACCGGGCATGACCCACGGCCTGGTCACAACCAAAGTACTGCATGCTCTCGTTCCCGAACTCGCCGACCGCGAAGTCTTACTCTGTGGGCCGCCGGCAATGATGGATCATGTTACCAAACACCTTATCGCCGTCGGCGTGCCCCACCGCCACATTCACACCGAGCGCTTTGCCTATTAATGCGCGTGCTAGCTAAAGGTATTGTTCAAGCCTGGGCGTAAGTGTGGCCCGTCCACTGTGGTCGATCACGTAGGCCTCTAGGTCCGGCTGCTGGGCGATCCATGCAGCGGCCCGCGTCCCCATGGCAAACGCCGCCGTCGCCGCCACGTCCACCCAGGTAATACGCGGACCAACCACGGTTACACTTGCAACTTCACCGGTCGCGTGCCCGGTTTTGGGGTCGTAAATATGCGCGCCACGCTCGTAGTTGCCTGACGTTGCCACTGCCTGGCCGCGCACATGTAACACTTTCACGATCTCAGCCGGCCGTTCCGGGTTACGTATGCCGACCCGCCATGGTTTACCCTTAGTATTCTTTCCCCCGGTCTGAATGTCGCCGCCGGCTTCGATGCAATAATCATGCAATGCTCGCCGCTCCAGCTGCTCGGCCGCCCGTTCAATCGCCCAGCCTTTCACATATCCGCTGGGGTCCAGCCGGCCGTCGGGGCGCTGCATGTCAAAAAAACCGTCGGTGACCCCCTTCATCGCCTTACCGGCCGCCAGTACTTCGCGGACTTCGTTTGGCGCCTCGCCGAGACGGATCTGCCCTTCGCGCAGCCGGCTAATTACACTGTAGGCCTTGAACGGGCTATACGTGCGATCAACTTCGCCAAACCATGCAAACACCGCCTCAATCGCCGCCTCGGCTGTGTCACTTTCGGCCGCGACCTCCACAGTCACCGGCATCCCCATTACCAGCTCGGTGCGCTTCACTTACGCCTGGGCTTGGGTCAAAGCCGCACTCAAGGATTGCTCAAACGCTTCGCTCGTCTGCGTTGCTCCTGACACCGTATCCACCTGTGCGCTCTGGGCTTGCACTGCTTCTTGCAACAGTTGCGGCTGCGCCGAGGCCGTTACCACGCTCGAATTCCCGCCACTCGGCATTTGCAAAAAGTTAATACTGGTGAGCTTGCCGCCGGCCACCACGGCCTGCACTTGTACCGTGCCAAAGTTGATATTAACCGCCTGGCCGGTGTAGCTGCCGTCTTTGAGCGTAGTCGCGCTACTTGAGCTCGTGCTGCTAGAACTACTCGGACTGGCGCTCGCACTAGGCGTTACTTGTGCCACTACCGGGCTTTTAGGTTTAGTGCCAACAGTGCTAGCCTTCGGGTGAAACGACAGCAACGCAATCAAGCCGCCTACACCCACCAACACAACGATAATAAGTAAAGTCCGCTTCATAATTTATAGCTTAAGCCCCCTTTCTGAGAATGTCTTGAAATATGACCGCGATACGTGCTTAGTCCTCAAGGATCTCCACTGCGCCGCTCGCCTCAGGCACGAGCCGCGAATGGATGACATAGCGCAATCGGGTTTCACCGGTGGTAGCAATGTGCAAGATTTGCCGAGTCAGCTCCGCACTCTCGCCTGCACCCAAGCGCGAAAATTTGGCCGCCAGCGTCTGCCGGCCAACGCGAATATTGCGCCGTACAAACCCGGTGAACGCAGGCCACACCGGCTGCGACGGCGTTACCGGCACGGCTGTGGCGTCAAGTCGCTCCGGCCGCTCCGGAGCGCGCCGCGCCTGATGAATCGTACCGTCCTCCACATGCACGGTTATCTCGATGTCGGCGTCCGAATCGCGGCCCAGATTACTAACAAAAATCTTAAACGGTACCAAGCCGTCCGCCAGTTCCCGTTCATAGCGTTCAAGCTCATGCTCGTAATGAGTCAATGCTCGCTCGTAAGCTTGCCAATCCTGCTGGCGAAACACCCCGATCCCGCTTACTTTCACCGGCCGCCAGGTCCGCCACGAATCACCGGTAATCTTCTCAAGCTGTTCAGCAATCCGTTGCCGCTCCAGCTTCAAAAACTGCCGTTCACTCTCGAGATTCGGCTCTTCGATCTTTAGCTCAACCGCATATTGAACATCCGACTCTTGCATACCACAACCATTTTACCACCTAACGGTACAGTATAATCGGGCAATGAATACCATCACTGGTTTTACTTCTGTCAAAGGCGGCCGCCTCTACCACAAAACCACCGGTCCTGGCGAACCGGTCGTGTTTATCCACGGTTTCACACTCGACCACCGCATGTGGCAGCCGCAGGTCGCATTTTTTAGCCCTCATTATCAAGTCATAACCTATGATGCTCGCGGCTTCGGTCGGTCGTCGTTGCCCACGGACCCTTATAACCATCACGACGACTTGGCCTTGCTATTGCAACACCTCGGCATCAAAGCGGCGCACGTCATTGGCCTCTCCATGGGTGGTCGCATCACCGTTAATTTCGCACTCGAACACCCGGAGATGGTCCGTTCACTAGCCCTACTCGACGCCGCCCTCGACGGCTACGCCGACACTGTGGATTGGAATGTGCACGCGAAGACCCAAGGCCTTGAGCAAGCCAGGCGCAATTGGCTTGGTCACGAACTCTTCGCCGCTACAAGGCAGAATCCCGCCGCCATGGCCAGAATAAATCCAATCATCGCCGACTACTCTGGCTGGCACTGGCTGCACCACGATCCGCAAGCACCCAGCAACACCCACGCCAAGCAGCGTCTGCCCGAAATCCAAACCCCCACATCCGTCGTGGTCGGCGAACACGATCTCACGTATTTTCACAATATCGCCGACTCACTCGCCTCCGGCATTCTCCACTCACACAAGGAAGTAATCCCAAATGTCGGGCACATGGTTAATCTCGAGGCACCAGACCTCGTAAACCAGTTATTGCTAAACCATCTCGAGCAACGGCAGTAAAATGAGTTATTTTAGCTGACCAAGAGCGCTATACGTGGCCACCTGGCAGTAATTGCACATAATATGATATCGCTCGTGCCGTCCACGCACGCGCTTCAGTCCGCCCATGGTCTGAAACGTCCAATCGGCACAGCCGCGCTGCCATTCCTCATTTCTGGGATCGGTTAACAAGCCCGCCACCAGGTACATACCCTGCACTGCGAGCGCTAACATCAATAGATCAATCACAAACGTTTGCATGAATCTCCTCCACCTCAAGTGGACGTAGAATAGGTATTATAACACAAAATATCAAAAAACACAATGGATACCTCATCAAATGAAAACCCGTCCTTTCTAACCGGGTTTCCGAGTAGTAGAGACGGGTTGTTGCGGCGCTAGTTTGCGGCGATGGCCTGCAGCCAGCGCAGGGCCACGTTCGCCAAGCTGGCCCGGGCGTCGTCGAGGTACCTGCGGGCGGTTCTCTCACCGACGAACAGGATCGCCGTCAGGTCGCTGAGCTGTCGCACCGGCTGGTCCTCGCCCAGTGCGAACCGCAACTGTACCGCCTGAAGCCGGTTCGAACTGAGGTGGGCCAGGCCCAGGAGAGCATTCAGGTGGGCAAGGTCGGGTGCGAGCGCCCGCACGAGCTGGCGCCTATCGGTGTTCTGGTCGTCCCAGCCCTTCAGCGCCCACTGGAACAGTGCGAGCACATTGTCGTCCCGGTAAACATCGCCGGCCAGCGGCGGCGTCCGCGGTGCAAGGTCGTGGGCCAGATCAACGAATGTTTGCGTACAGGAAAACTCCCCGCGCACGCGCACAAGAAATCCGCGCTGAACCAGACTGCTCAGGCTGGCGGCCGGCAGATCACTGCTCCGGCCGATATGCTGGATCACGTAACTGGCCAGCTCGGACACCGTAAACGGCGCCCAGCCGGTAGCCCGAAACTGCATGAGCGCGATAATCCAGGCCGCGGCCCGACCCTCGCCGTGTTCGCCGAAGAAAACGTCGAACAGGCGGCCGACATTCGGCCCTTCGATGTTAAGTGAACCCGGCTGTATCAGGTAATCCCGGGCCACGGCAATCGGCACGACACCCTGATCGTTCAAGACCCCTCCTCGGGTAGATCGCAAGTATCAATACAGGATTATTGAAACATTAACACAAAAATACAAAAAAGCAATCCAAACCATAGGCGAGTGTACCGTGATGCCACGTAGACGTGCTATAATGGCGTGGTTAAGGAAAAGGTTAATGGCCAGACAAACTTTTAAGTCTCTTGAACCTGAGATCAGGTCAGCGATAGACGCGATAATAATAAAGCCTGATTTTCCTAGAGACCCCAAAGGCTACACCCTCATAGAGGGATTTGTGCATCAATTTGTTCAGGACGCTACAGGTTCTGGAGTGCCGATAGCACTAGCGGGTCAAGTAATGCCAGTCGTTTCCATCATAGGAAATTCAACGGGCCGAGTTTTCTACTTCAATGTTAAGTTTTTACTTCCGAAAGTGAAATTCGAGTAATGGCCGAGAATCAACGCATTACAAAAACCAGCAAACTAGATAAGGGCGGTAAGCAGCTTGATCAGGATCTGGTAAACGAGCTACTCGCCAAAGTTTCAAGGCTGGACAATGTAAAAGAAGAGTTTTTGGGAATATTCGGCCTTTTCGCTGCATTGTTGATCTTCACCTCAGTTGAAGTAAAAGTGTTTCAAGATGTTACTCGTTTTTCTCTAATTGTCGGCATCAGTTCATTTTTCGTTGCTACGCTTATGCTTTTCGTACTAACGCTTAATAACGTTATACATAGGAGAGCATGGAGCGATTTCTGGTCAGCGGCATCGGTTTTATCTGTTATATTCTTGGTTATCTCGGGGGAAGCCTTTTGGTGGGCCACACACTTTGGCCACATTCTGTTACTGATATGGAACGTCAAAATCGTTAGCTGACATGAGCGTATACTCTACCTATGACCGACGAACCTAAACACCCATTCAAGAAATTTATTGAATTGGCCTCGAAGCCGCTTCCATCAGAAGAGGAAGCACGGCGGCGTGACGATGGTTATACCGATACTCAAACTCGTTTACGTAAAGCTGAAGATACTTCGGGCTCACAGCGTGATACGTCCCGTCCAGACTCCGCTTCATCTGACTCCAAAACCCCTCAATAGTGTTGGTTGTAACTGAGTCACGGCCATACTCGTGTTTGCTGTGGTTAATGGCCTCGTGTACGCGCTTGCGTGACACGTGCTTGTAAATCGGGCTTTCGTCGGTATGCAACTCGGCCTCCGGCGCAACGTTGCCCTCAATAAACCGTTCAGCCGCGACGCGCCCCACCTGCTTAGTGACCTGGGCCTCAACGCGACCGCCGCGCTCGACTGCACCCATGACGGCGGTTTTCTTAACCCAACGCCAATCTTGGCCACGGCGCTTGCCGCCCACGTACGTTTCGTCCATCTCGACAATGCCGGTTAAATTTACGTTGTGCTCGTCCATCATCTTGCGGATTTGTTTGGCGATACGCCACGCCGTCTTGTAAGTCACGTTAAGGTGCCGTTCAAGTTCCTTGGCCGCTACACCGTTCTTGCTGTTACTGAATAGGTAGATAGCGAAAAACCACTTCGTAAGCGGCGTGGCTGACTTGTGAAAGATCGTGCCGCTCAACGGGTACAGCTCAAAGGCACAGTGAGCGCACTTGTAATATTTGCGTGTCTTAATCCGGTAGAACTTGCCCTTGGTGCCGCACGAGGGGCAATACTCTAAATGACCGTAGCGGTTTTGAAAGATGTATTCGAGGCAAACATCATCATTCGGGAACTCGGTTTTGAGCATATCGTAGGTGTATAACGGCGTTTTCATACATCTATTCTACTCCACCTATACGTGGTGTCAAGGGATACTCACCAAACCATAAACCCAAAAGCAGCAGGCCCCACCGAGAATTGGCAGGGCCCCGCTGGGTCGCGGCTGCCGCCCTCAATGGGGCTAACTCGTGCGAACTGCGCGCCGAGCAATCAGAAATCGAACTGGCCCGTAACATTGGTCCAGGCTGTTATCGGCTCCGGCTTTGCCCTCGGTGCGCAGTGCCTGTCCGAGTGATCTACATTTACATAGCTGCGTGGTTTGACGAGCGCCAGCTGGTCAAAAACCTCTCCGAGCTGGTCGGTAAAGGCGGTGTTTTGGAACATGCGCTCTGCCTTACGCAGACCGGTGTGGGGGTTGGCAACCACCATGCGGGCATTGCCACTGGCGCTCTGGAAAGCTCTAAGTCCGTATGCCTGCAGGCCAAACGACAGCTGCGTCCGCCAACGGCTCGGCACACTGGGCATTAATTGCTTTTGTATACGAGTACGGATACCCCGTACAATATTGGGTGACGACATATTTGTTTTCCTGTTTGTTTTGAAGTGGACAGAAAACAGTGTGTCGTCTTTTTAGTTGCAGCTCAAGCAAGTGTGGGGTGGTTCAGAGAATAAACCTGTAGTTTTGTTACATTTATATCAATAATGTAAATGAAGATCGGCTCGCCAAGGGCAAAAGCTTATATGGGTTACAGTAAAAAATGTACAGGAACAGTTATGAATAATACGAAAAAAATTAACTCCGAAGTAAAATGTGTTTACGTTGTCTGCGTATTAGTTGCTGAGTTTGCAGGATTTGCAATTATTAGAACAAACGGTAGCCTGATTGTGGCCGGTCTTGTAGGCGGCGGAGCAGCCTTAGTGGCTGCCGTCGTTACCAAGCTTATAGCCAGGGCAAGAGGTATGGATTTTTACTCCAAAAGTCACAAGTGAATACTGGATCACAATGTCTTTGGAGCGAGACGCCCAAATACGCTGGCCCGAAAGCCCGCATTTAGTCTCAAATAAAATAGATGAAAATCGAAAACAGCCTAATAAAGCCACCATAATGCTTATGGTAGGCCCGCCTGGATTCGAACCAGGGACCAACACCTTATAAGAGTGTCGCTCTAACCGCTGAGCTACGGGCCCGTGAAAAGCAAAATTGTCGCCCCCGTATATTATACGAGCCCAAGCGCTAACGCGAGCCCTGATATACTTGGGGTAATGAAGTTCAGCCACTTCTTAAATTTGCCGCGTCCCAAGCTCACCGGCGCCAACCTCTTAAACATCATCGGCGCCGTGGTAGTGATCTATTTGCTCGCGGTCCTGGGCTCGACCATTAAGCACAACTATTCTCTCGACCAACAAGTTACACAGCTTAATTCCCAGATCGCTCAGCTCCAAAAGCAAAAGGCCGCCTTAAACAGCAATATCCAATATGAGCAAACCAGCTCCTTTGACGATCGCGAAGCCCGTTCCCAGCTTGGCCTGCAGGCCCCCGGCGAAAAAGTTATCATCATTCCCGAATCCTCGCCCACTCCCACGCCGGCTGCCGGCAATACGAACGCGCCTACCCAGCCCAAATCCAACTTTCAGCAGTGGCTGACATTCCTTTCCGGCAAGGCCTAGCGGCGCCATACATTGACGCACACCCTCCAACGTGATACACTTATACCCACAATAGCGCGGGGTGGAGCAGTTCGGTAGCTCGCTGGGCTCATAACCCAGAGGTCGCAGGTTCAAATCCTGCCCCCGCTACCAAAATAGTAATGCTTAAAATTAGCGACCTCTGGTCGCTAATTTCTGTAATAAGAGATCTATATTTTTTACCCGATCCATTGCGCTTAAAACGAGAATATGGTATAAAATCACAGTTTCCAGGTTAGTCACAACCTAATGCCTGGTAACGCGGCTTAACAATTTGCCGCACAACCCCTGCCGTTTCCCCATTCTCCGAGGGATGCCTTAGAGCCAGAAATCGCATTTCTGCTCTGGAACATCCCTCAGCAGATCGCGGGGGAGCAGCGACACCCAAGGGGTGCTACATGCCGGACAACCTGGGCGTCGTTATAGAGCCCTTTCCGTACCAACGGGAGTTCCTCGACGCCATCGAAGTTGCACGCGATCGCGGCCAAAAGAATATGCTTGGAGTCATGGCCACCGGCCTCGGCAAGACCGTGGTTGCGGCCTTTGACATTAAGCGGCAGCTTGAGCGTCGTCGTGGACGGGTACTCTACCTCTGCCACAACAACTACATTCTGGGGCAGGCCCGCAAGACTTTCGAGGCCATCCTGGGACAGTCGTACACGTACGGCTTCTTCCATGGCACCGAAAAGCACATGCATCACGTCGATGTACTATTCGCCTCGTTTCAAACGATGGCGATCTGGCGTGAGGCATTCTTGCGTGACGAATTCCGGTACATTGTGGTCGACGAGTTCCAACACGCTCACGCCGTCACGTTCAGGCCGACCATCGAGTACTTCGAGCCCGAATCAATGCTGGGGCTTACTGCCACACCAGAGCGCGGAGACGGCCTCGACATCACGACGCTTCTCGGGCGCCCCGTCTTTGAGCTGGGGCTCTTTAAGGCCCTGGGCCGGCGGTACCTGTGTGACGTCGACTACCGGATCATGACCGATGAGCTGCAAAGGCTCGAGGTCCTTGATACACCGGTTGGCAAGCTCAGCATCGCCGAACTCAACCGCACTATCTTCGTCCCTAAGCGGGATGAAGAGATCGCCCGAATCATCATGGAAAAGACGGCAGAAGTAAACGACCCGCGGGTTATGATCTTCTGCGCGTCAATCGCCCACGCCGAGAATATGGCGGCACTCATGCCGCATGCGGTGGTCATTCACTCCAAGCTGAACGGCAAGGAGAAAGACCGACGGCTCGATGGGTTCCGCCATGGCCAGTACAACACGGTCATCACGGTCGACATGCTCAACGAGGGCATCGACGTGCCGGAGGCGAACATTATCGTCTTCCTTCGGTCGACATCCTCGCGAACCATCTTCCTCCAGCAACTCGGCCGCGGCCTGCGCAAGGCTCTCGGCAAGCTGAAGGTCCTGGTGCTCGACTTCGTCGCCAACTGCGAGCGGTTCGAGATGATCGACCAACTGCAGCAAGGCGTCAGGAACGAGCGTGAGCGACCGCCCAAGGGGCCGGACGACGGTAATGCTGTCGACAGCAGCCGACCCGAACCGCTAACCATTACGCTCGACGGCATCACGTTCGACGAGCGTGCGTGGGAACTGTTCAGGGTTATTGCTGTAGTCCGACAAAGTCATGTGCCGCGCTATACCTACACAAGGGAAGCACTCGCTGCACAACTCATGGCCAAAGCCAGGGGCGGAGTAATGCCATCATTTGCGGAGGTTAGTTCTGATCCCAAAATGGCATCACCTGACACTTTCATGGACACCTTTGACACCACTTGGAACGGCATCGCCCAAGAACTGGGACTTCGGCCAAACCAGCGCTTCGACTACACAAAGGAGGAGCTTACTGCACAACTCATGGCCAAAGCCAGGGGCGGAGTAATGCCTACGGGTGCCGAAGTTAATGCTGATCCCGCCATGGCCTCTACTCAGGCTTTCTACAACGTTTTCGGCACCACTTGGAGTGGCATCGCCGAAGGAGTCGGGCTCAAGCCAAACCTGCGAAGGGACTACACAAAGGAGGAGCTGACCACACAACTTCTGCGTAAATCCAGGGAAGGGGTAATGCCTTCCCAGCGGGAAGTCGACGCCGATCCGACAATGGCGTCGCAAGGTGCATATGTGTCAGTCTTTGGCACCACCTGGAACGGCATCGCAAAAGCGGTGGGTCTAAAGCCGACCAGGCGGCATGACTATACTAGGGAAGAGCTTACCGCTCAGCTCCGACGGAAGGCTAGGGATGGTGCAATGCCCGCACGCTCCGCCGTTGATGAGGACCTGGAAATGGCACCGGCCCAAGCTTTTCTGACTGTCTTCAGCACCACCTGGAACGGCATCGCCAAGGAACTAGGACTCAAGGTGACGCAACGACGCGATTACACAAAAGCGGAGCTCACCACACAACTCCTTGCCAAAGCACGAAACGGGATAATGCCTACGGTCGCTGAGGTTAATGCCGACCCCACTATGGCGCGGTTTGAGACCTTCGTGAAAGCTTTCGGCAGCGACTGGGATGGCATAGCCCGCGAACTTGGTCTCAAGCGGGGCGGCCGCAGGACTGGGACGATGGCATCAGCGCCTCGCGCGCAAGAAGCCGATCCCAAGATAGCGACATTCCCATCGGACGAAGATGAGTATTCCGATGGGGAGCTCTTCGCCTACCTCAGGGAGCTCACCATCCGGCTTGTGATGATACCAACGGAAGGAGACATCAACAAGGCTGCTCGTCGCAAAAACGGCATTGACCTTGTAGTTTTTATCCGGCGGTTCGGATCGCTGTCAGAGGCGCTCGCACGTGCTGGGGTTAGCCGCGGCTGAGTACAGCCTGCAACAAGTACACCCGGGGCCGAGAAGACACAATCTTCTCGGCCCCCCTCTTTTGCCCTAGTCAATGAGTTAGTGAGACATGTCGATCTTACAGATAAAATTGCCACCAGCCACGTACGACTTACATATTCGATTTTGCACCTGGTAAGATGCGACCATCCGAACCGCGCCGTTGAATGCCACCATTACAGCCAGGATTGCGGATAACAACACCGTCCTTAATGAGCAATCTTCGCACTGTTAGACGATCGATATGATACTTAGTCGCCAGTTTACGCAGAGAAAGGCCATTCTGATAATCATCTTTCAGATCGTCGACATTGATTGCCTGTAACGCCGAAGAGCGTAAGGGTCTAACAGCAATTTCGTGTGCTTTATATGCAGGTTGATTTTTCAACTCACTCAGCGCAGCATATAAAAGCTTGATGATTGGGCCGCTCTGATGTCGCCCACCCAGCGCTACCAAGGAATTATTTCCAAAATCAACGGCCGCAGCCGTTTTTTTATTTAGTAAAAGCATAAGTGTGTTGACTTTAGGTTTTGGCCTGCCATAGACTAGATCCAAATAGGAGGCCGTACGGCTGTGCCAACAAAAACTGCAAAATCAAAAACAACCAGACGTAAAAGTTCGTCCGGCCTGATGACCCCATCAAGGAAATCGTGGCTTATGTTACGAGGCCGATCGGCGAGGTCAATTACCACCATCGCCTTCGCCCTCCTGTTCGTCGTAGTTGGCGGCTACATGCTTTACAACGCCACCCGCGCCGCCTCTCAACCTGAACTCAAGTCCGACCTAGCGGGGGGCTACTGCCTCACCGACGATAACAATGGTGGCGCAGGCTCACTTGTTTCAGCCTATTTGTGTAACGGAGGAGCTGACCAGTACTTCAGCACCCGCAGCGCCGCGAACGGCCCCGAACTCGCCGTCGGCGCGGGCTGCCTGGTACCCCAAGGCAGTTCCTCCACCAGACTTGGTGGCCCTGATGTCGCCATTGGCTCGTGCGGAAGCTCCACTGCCGACGCTGCTTGGGGTGGTCTCTGGACGACAGGGACCTCCGGTGACGGCAATAGGTACTACAGGAACAATCGCACCGGAGAGTGTCTGCATGCTACTGCCGGTAGCTCAGTCACCGTCGCCGCCTGTGACACTGGCGCTGCCAGCATGCAGTGGATTCCCTCTACCTACAGTAGTAGTGGCACGCCACCACCAACGCCAGGTACTAGCACGGGCTGCTATGGCAAGACGCTGGCGTTGGGTGCAAGCGGATCATGCGTGACGGATGCTCAGATAATAGTTGCATTCGCAGCTCCGGGCCAATCCATGGTGGTTAACGGTAGCTTCGGCACCCCGACCCAGTCCGCTGTTGAGCTATTCCAAAAAATAGCCGTATCGGGCAACGGCGTGACAGTGGGTGCCATTCCTGTGACTGGCAAGATCGATACCGCTACATGGGGCAAGCTATGCACCGTCGGTACGGTGATAGCAACATCAACTGCGAGGATAGAATCGCCACCACTCACGGGACCGTATTATAACGTTCGTGACGCGGCCATAAACGCCGGCTGCCCAAACTAGCATAACTGTAACGAAAAAAGACAAACCGCTCGCACATCACTGCGAGCGGTTTGCGGTACCGGCCTCCCTTTCGTGTCCGCGCCTCGCCGGTATAGTATCGAGGTCAAAACCCAAACCACGGCAGTGTGGCTCAATGGTGGCTTCGACGAGAACAGCGACGACGGACTCATCTGGGTCCAGCCGGCCACCCTACTAGCTCCGCCCTGATACGGTTCCACTGAGATCCGACTAGGCCTACCAAGAAATCATCCAAGAGCCAACACGGCTCTTTTTTCTTCTCCAAAATTAATGGTATAACTACCTAGTTATCGAGGCTACTCGACAACGTCCATCCACATCGGGCCAATGGTTAGAGGTGAGCCATGCTAGACGAACCCACGATGTACGCGCTGGTAGAAAACACTCCACAGGCTGCGGAACTATATGAACGCCGTGCTTTCCCACACGGAAGCTATCGGAACAAGGTTGGCACTATATTCGTCCCAATCGGAGCATCTACGGGCCTCTATGAGATCCCCGAGGTAATACAGTCGCTGCAACCCAAGACGACGTTCAAGCTGAAGCTCCAGGAGCGAGGAGAGAGTGGTGCCTGGGTGTCTGTCGTGACGGGGTGGGCGGCCACGCCGCTCAGGCCGATCAAAGCCACCGCACGACCATGTGCCGGTGATTGGCACATTGGAGGCAATTTTATCGGTGACCAAATCGGCCGTGTCGCGGTCGAGTGGGACACACGCCGTTTCGCCGTTCAGGCCGAACGCTGGCGCCTAGCTCAAACGGAAACCGCTCAAGTGTCCCTGGTGCGCCAGCAGCGAGCGATCATAGGAGGTAGCACCTTCGACGATCGATCATTGCCCGTCCAACCCCGACTCCCTGGACATCTCTCTGAGCTGTCGCCAGCCCTCGCGGCACTCTGGGAGCGAATGCACTGTCCAGGGTGCAATAATCTGCACTACTGGATGGCGAGAAGGTGAGCTCCCGCATTATGCGGGAGCTCACCGCTCCAGCCCGCCCGTGCCCGCTACCAAAGGGATTATCTAGCCGCCGCTCTGGCGGTCTCTTTGTACCTAGCTTAAGATGAGGGAAATGAAGCCCACCGTTTCAATCATCATGCCCGCCTTAAATCGCGGGCACATCATCGCCCAGGCCATTCAGACCGTTCTCGACCAAACCAATCCCAACTGGGAGCTCGTTGTGGTGGACGACGGCTCCACCGACGGCACGGCTGAAGTGGTGAAGCGCATCGCCGGCACCGACGCCCGCATTCACTACCATTACCAGCCCAACGCCGGCCCGGCCGCGGCCCGCAACGCCGGTATCGGGTTCGCCACCGCGCCCTGGATAGCGCACTTCGACTCCGATGACGAGCTTAAGCCGGATTATCTTGATACGATGCTTACCCACCTGCGCCATCACCAGGAGGCTTCTTTTGCCGTCCCTGGCGGCCGCCTCATTCAGGATCTCTATCAAAACGGCCGGCACATCGCCTGCCGTGACCGCGGCCAAATCTTTCCAAATCCCCCTCACCTCCAAGACTTCTATCACCGTCGCGTGCCGTTCTATACCATCGGCTTCATGCACGCTCGCCACTTGGCTAAGGACGGAGCTCGTTTTGACTCCACCCTACCTGGCAAAGACGACTGGGACATGCTCATGCGACTCGGCGAACTCGCTCCTGCCGGGTATACGTTTGTCTCAGGAAACTTGTTTACCTACCGCCAAACCTTTGGCTCCGACGGCCGCATTGGCGCCGGCTCCTACGCCACCCGGGCCAGCAAGCTCGAAGCCATCTGGCGCAAGCACCGGTTCGACCGGCTGATGCGCGGCCAAACTTGGTACCCGGCCGAGGTCCAGCATTGGCAAGAATTGGAGCAGCGCTTCCGTGCCGACGAAATCCCACCCGTTGAGCTTTATGACTTCCCCGAATACTGGCCAAAACCACACGAATCAATATATAATCGTCCCTTGTAAGCACATGGCAGTGTAGCTCAGTGGTAGAGCAGAGGACTCATAAGCCTTTGGTCGCTGGTTCGAATCCAGCCACTGCCACCATAGTACTTATGCTTATTTCCTGCTGTTATAATGTCTGGCATGGCAAAGACATCATCGATGAAGAAGATACTGGGTGAGGTGGAGTTTTTGCTTGAGCGATATTCAAAGGAACGCCGAGCCACTACCCAGCCGTTTCTTCTCGAAGTCGTTCAACAAAAGTTTAAGGATTATCGGTATAATCCAGCAGACCTGCTAGTGCGTGAAACCCTAATCGAGCACGTGGGCTCTCTCCCGATAGTGGCAACGGCTCTCTTCCCGTATATCGATGACCAGGATGTGGACTTGGGTAAGGCGCTTGTTATGCTTGCGATTCACGATATCGGCGAGCTTGCCACCGGAGACGAGATTACCTTTACCAAGAAGTCAGAGTCAGCAGCAGCCGAGCAACACGAAGCTCTCAAATTGCTGCCCAAGCAATATCATGAACTTTATCTCGACGTTGAATCTAAGTCCTCCCAGACTGCTAAATTTGCTAAGGCGATTGATAAAATCACTCCGGACATACTAGACTACCTCACTCCGGGTAATATTACGGTGCCTCGTCTGCGTCACTTTGTTGGGATAGGGAAAGAGGAAATTGTAGACACCATCGTCAAACATAAGCGTCCTTACATGCTCTGGAATCCGTTTATGACTGAGTTCCATGTTTACTTGATGGAGTGCCTGTCCGAAAAACTCTCGAACGATTAAGTTGCTGACCTAGTTCCATACAATACTGGTAGTGTTGTTGGCCTCAGTACTGCTTAAGCCAGCGTACCAAGCGTGCAGTTCATCCCATACCTGGTTCCATTGAAACCCATCCAAGTCCACCAATGTACGACTATTAGAACCGGAGCCAAATAAAAAGGCTTCCCCAAGCAACTTCGACCCTTTGGTCGATTTTTGCGTTTTAAGAGCTAGTTTTTGGGTAGCCAGTGCTTCTTTAACGTTTCGTAATGTGTTAAAAGGCTCAGCGGCCTTTCCATCGGCTTTAATCTCATCGTCCACCCGGTCAACCAATATCCGCTCGAAAATCGCCTGATTTATACGTTTGCGTATAATATCCGGTGCGACTTTGTAGGCCGAAGAGGCCTGCTTCATGAGCTCAATCGCAGCCTCTACGTGCTTCTCCAAGTCGCCAACATCCCTAGAGGCCATCTTAAGGGATGATTCGGCTTGCCGAATATCTTTGGCCAGTTGTTGCTGTTCTTGGGCTACCAAGTCGTCGGTAAGCTTGCCCGCGTAAAACAACTGCATGAGCTTATGCCGCGAGGCTGTCAGCTGTTGGATGCGTGTCGTTTGCCGCGTGACCTCTTTGTTTGCCGTCTCACGGTCATCTTTGAGCAGCCCATGAATTGCCGCCTTAACATCCGAAGCCTCCTCCCCGGACAAATACACCCAACGATATTGCCGCTCAATGACCTGTTCTACTTCGGCCACCGGCAAATATGGTAGGTCGCAGCTGGCATATTTCGTAGTCTTGCCGACGCAAAAGTAATACGGATACGTCTTACCGTAGGTGAAGCACAACCGGAAGCCGCATCTCCCACAATATATTGTGCTTCTGAGGTAATGGTCGTATTTGCGTGACCTGTCCCCGGCCAGTTTTGCTTTCAGCATGTCCTGGACGCGCTGGAACAGATCTGGAGGCACGATTGGCTCATGCTTACCGTCATACGCTATCCCCCGGTATTTAAGCTTTCCGGCGTAGTACTCATTGCGCAGTAGCACATTGAGCCCACTCACCCCCAAACTTTTTGCCCCCGATGATTTATGCGGCCGTGCCGTTAGCCCTTTAGCATCGAGAATATCTACCAAATGCACCAGGGAGTACTGACCGGTGGCGTATTGCTCAAACGCAAACCGCACTAGCTCAGCCCGTTCGGGATCTAGCACCACGGTCTTTACCTCATGCCCTTCGACGATCTGGCGCGCGTTCACATAACCCAACGGCGCTTTATACGGCGTCCGGCCCAGCCGAGCTTTAATGGTCGCCCCTTTGATAACCTCATCGCTCAGATTATCTACATAGTATTCAGCCATATTCGCGAGCATACGCTCCATGAACTTGCCGGACGCCGAATCGTCAATGTGCTCAGACACGGATACCAGGCGCACGCCGTCCTCTAGAAGCGCATACTTCATGTTGGCATAGTCCCGTGTATTTCGGGCCAGGCGGTCGATCCGGTGAAAGATTGCCAGGTCAACATCTTTTGACTCGTGAACGAACTTCAGCATGGCTTGTAGTTCAGTTCGGTCGGCAAACTTTGCGCTTTCTCCCCGGTCCACGAACTCGCGCACCACTTCTGCTCCCAACTCCTCGGCCTTTTGGTGACAGGCTTCGCGCTGGGCCGGAATGCTGTATCCTTCCATGTCCAAGCCTTTTCGGGCTTGGTCGAGGGTTGAAACCCTTAAATATATAACGGCTTTCTTCATAGGCACGATTCTCCTGTTTAGTTCCGGAGAGGATACCAGATCTGAAGCGGATGGAAAGAGCTAATCCGGCCCAATCGTCTTATCTCGTGCATCAAATAGGTAAATCTGCCGATCACCAGTAATAACGGTCGTGCCAAGCTGCCCGATTCGCAGGATGAGATCGTGGTACCGAGCACGTTTAGTCAGGTACCGGCCGCGGCTGGCAATGGCCAGGTCTATGGGTGTTTGCTCAAGATACGCCAGCATAACGTCAAGTCCTGGCCTCACTGCCGCGTCGGCCTTTACTCCGGCATCGACAAACTCGGCCTCGATAACCGCACCGAGCTGAATAGCCATATCCTGACAAGCAATCCGTTGCTGCTCAATGGGCTCATCGTTTTTTATTGGCTGAACACAAATATATAACCGCATGCACAATACTAACCCTCGTTGTTGGAGGAGGAAGATACCAGAAAGTGGCTGAATTACAGAGGAACGTTACTTCTGGGCCAACCCCGACATCCGCTTAATGAGCAGCGCATATGTGTCCTCATGTTGTAGCAAAACCGTAAAGATCGAACCTAGGTCTTGGTATGGCGAGCGTTTGCGTACTTCTTTGCGAATATATTCTTCCATACGTTGCTCGCGGTCTTCGTCAAGCACTAAAAATACCACGCGCGGAAAGATGCCATCATAGTACTTCTGCTCCCGCCCTGTATGAAAATAGTCGCAGTACTGCTTAACTTTTTCACCAATCCGCTCTAGTCGCTCGGTTCCCATGTCGACCTCAATGAATCGGGGGAAGAGTTTGCCCTTGTCGGTGAGTACCACGAATGCGTCAGGCCGCAGTATCTGATCCTTGCCCCAAGAGAATCGTCGCCAACAATGCGGCTCAGCCACGAATTGCTTCAACGTGGGCGTCCACTCGGCATCAGATCGTTCCCGGTATGTGACGTATAGTTCGGTAACCGCCAGCCGGTGCTTAAGAAACGGTGCTTCTGGGTAGGGATCGCGCCAGTAATTAGGCTTATCCGGCATGGCAATCACCTGTCCTACTCGGTCGAGTGCGTAACAATACGGATCTGATCCACCGCCCAGGCCGCCGTTTGGTAATCGCCATCGGACAACTACTTCGAGGTCCTTTAGTTTCCGTAAGGCGATATTGCGCATCCGTACGCGAGACAAGGATGTGCCGGTAGCAAAGTGCAATCGCTCAATCTGCTGACTGGTTGCAATTCTGACAAGTGCTAAGGCCTTGATGATATCTAGTGCCTTTGGTGACAGTTGCTGCCGAATGGTATAAACTCGGTTACCCGTGAGGCGTGAAGATTTAATCAAGATATACACCCTTTAGGGTTATATATAGTTGCTCCCACTATTTGACCTCGGATGCTTTTCCCAAGTCGAAACTGGCGTTCCGTCAACGAGGCGAGAGGAGGCACCATTGGAACACCTGATTGTAGCTTATTCCGCCCACCCGGAGCAGTTTCCAAATCGCTCAAGGCGACATGAGTGATGGGTTGTTTTGTCATATTTGCCCCCTTTCGCAGTTGTGATGGATCACTGTAGCGATGAGGAGCGGATTAAGCAAGGGGCGCCTCCGACTCTGATTGTGGTGGTACAATTCGGGCAAGTATGGAAGTCATAGGCGCGTTGTCTAATATGTGAGGCTAAGTGGAATATACAAGGTTGTTACCCTTGGCAGAAGGTGAACTATGGAAGGTTACGACAGATATACAATTTGGGGGCCAATTAACCAGCGGCGAGATGCGCAGCGAGGCAAGTATGCCGAGATAGAGCGCGCTCAAGCTGGTCTGAACAAACTTCGCACAAAGAATAGCCGCGAAATCGATCGAATAGCCCAAGAGGCTGATGCGCTGGCTGTTGAGTTTCACCGCTTGTACAACGAGGCGCACGAAGCTTACGACAACGAAGATGGTGCCACAGACTTCCGAGTGTTGGATCGAATTGCTGAATATGCCATACGCACCCCCTTTCGCTCCGGTGATGGATCACTGTAGCGGTGAAGTGGACATCAGGCGAGAGAGATTTACATTAGAGACAAGGACCAAAATCGACCAACCTGGCTATTTGCTTGCTGAAAGCGCCGCGCCGCCGTCAGAGCGAGTGCCTGGGGTGGGTAGTACATGCTGGGAGGTGAGCGTGATTGGGGCAAGCTCAGGGCTCCCGTGTGCCGCCATAGTCACTTCACCAATAGACAATGAGAGTATCAGCGCTACAGATAAGGCGAAAATAGTGATGGCATATATACATACCAATCGTGGGAAATTAAATAGTTCAGGTACGCGGCTAGAGCGCTGGAGGTCATGTGTAGTCTCGATAATTACAATCTCTGGGTATGCCAAAGCTAATGCAATGGCCTTAACCAATTTTCGCTGGAGCGGATGCTGCTTGAGGTAAGGATAGATCGGGCTAGTCATGGGTCTCCCTCCTTATTATCCATCCGAAAGAGTTCGTATGCATACTTAATATAAGAATCAAGCTTGCGACTAGAGAGCTCACGACTCCCGTTATAAATAACGGGACAGTACTCCAGTGCCACCACTGAACGGCCGCTTTGCCAATAATGCCAGCGATCGCGAACTTGAACAGGATGGCGAGTATTAGAGAAAAAGCTCCCGTCAGGAAAGCCGACCATCGGAACGACAACTCGCTTCCGGCGAAAGCTTTGGTTAACTTGGCCGCCATGACAGCCAGCTCTGGCATTAGCACCAAGGCGCTCCCCACCATTGCCGGTATGATTTGGCTAATAACAGGAGAGCTCAGAAAGGCGCACGAAATCATATCTGCTATTCTACGATGCGGATGTTTGCTTTGGGAAGCCTAGCCCCTACGCGTTCCCTCCCTCACGTATGCCGGTTTATCAAATCCTGGGCAAGGATGCACTGGTTAAGGCCACAAATTGAAATTAGCCGGTCTGTGTGACCGGCTAAAGTGCACTGTTATTTTGCTGCCATGTGTTTCCACCAATCAATGCTCGTTATATTGGGCAATTCTGCCCCGCGGTTAAGCGAAACAATGACGAGCTCTGGGAACCCAACGGCCACAAAAATAATTAACAGTATCAACTTAGAGACAGAGATCTGCCCATCTTGTTGTTTGTCCTTACTCATTTGGTAGCCCTCCTGTGGCGCAGTGGGCCCAGGCCCATCTCTGAGCCTTAAGTAAAGTATGAGAACATACTGTACGCACAATACCGTCTGCTGTCAAGGCAGATGGTCGGCCCAAATCCGGCGCCATAGGTGCGGATTGTCTATTCGGGCTTGGGCGATTGGCCCGTTGGTGCAGCTTTCTTGGTTTTCTTCCGGCCTTTTGGCCGATTACTTATCTCGGCGAACTCTTCGGCCGAATACTTCACCCATAGAGCGTTATTTCCAGCGTCAAGTCTAAAGGAAGTCCGGCTTTTGTCTTGGTGTGGCTCTTTGTAAATACTCCGCATAGCATCTAGCACGAAGTCCAGTATTTGCTCCTGGGCGTCGGGACTTGGGAAACGGCGGGCCAAGAGGTCTGTATATGTCTCCAAGGACAGGGCCATCGCGGCCTTAAATGCGTATCGCTCAGATAGGTTGCGTTCTTTCAGGTACTGACTCCACGCAAGGCCAAATAAAACCAATAAGGGCGTGAGGTAGACCAGGCGTGTTAGGGCTATCTGTTGCAGCGTCTGTGTTCGATGGGTGAAGGCAAGTATTACTGCGATACCGACGATCAGGATTGCAATACCCACCACGCCATTGAGCCAGCTGCCAGACTGTCGCTCGACTGCTTTGCGTCGTTCGTCAAAGGCATTTGCGAGTCCGGTGTCGGTTGCGAGTTTGAGAACTTTTTCGATCTGTTCCCGTAGGTTCTCGCTCTCACTTTTTGTGTTGTTTATAGCTTCGGAGTCAGTCTGAGCCTGATCAAGAAGCTTCTTTATTGCCACTACATCACCCTGGGACTGCCCTTGGAGTGCTCGAATGTCGTCGGTAAGTGATTTAGACTCAGCACGCAAAGCCGTTACCTGATCAATAGCGGCCTGGAATCCTGTCGAGGGCTCGTCAATCTGTGCTTTGAGCTCGATGAAAGCTTGATAGCCCGCCCTCATTTCGCCAAGGTTGGCCTTAACTCCAGACAAGTCGGTTTCGATTTGTTCGACGAGTGTCGTCGAACGACTTGCTTCACCTGTAATCTGGCGGATTAGCTCCGCGGCCTTATTTAACACCGCCTGTAATCCAGCACCCGGTTCATCTATCTGCATTTGGAGCTGTTGGAAAGCCGCAAATGCGCTCGCCATCGTGCCCGCGTGTGTCTGGACCTGAGACAAGGTGGTTTGGATTTCGGTTAATGCAGCGGTGGCTTGGGAACTCTGAGCGCGGATTTGGGCAATCTCTTGCTCCACTCCTTCCAACTTAGCTTCAGCGCCGATTGTTGGATCTTCAACACGCTTCAGTAGCCCCTCGGAACGAGACAGGTAGCCGTCAAGCTTGGTAGCGATTTCTTCGGCACGATCTAAATCGCTTTGTACCTGCTCAACTTTGGCGGCAAGCTGTTTACCGACTACGTCTAGAAGCGCCTTTAACTCTTTCTGATTCATTGGGCACCAGGATAATAGCTTCCGCCATAGTAGGCTCTAAATAGGCAATCATCAAGCTTAACCGATGTAACTTGATACTGCACGGGCTATGACGGCCGTGGAATACGGAGCTCGAAAATCTCACCTCTCCAAACCACCAGATCCCCGCCGCTTAACTGGCGCGCTTAGAACCTGCAGGGTGCACATTTTACGGACATGACCTAAGCCCTTTCTCGTTTTGCAATTATCGACGCATCAAACTGCCTGAGAGTGGTCTAAAAAGTACCCCGATTTTACCATAAGGATTTTAATCCTCAACGCTCGCTGTTGATCCCAGATTACAGAACCGCAGCTGTACCGTAATGTTACGCTATAACTGGGATTCAATAATTAAACTCGTCATGTGGAAAAGACTAAACTCCAAAACACTGCTTAACCACCCACGACTCGTAGTTGTAGAAGATGAAGTCGAATTACCAAACGGTCAGATTGTCGATTATGTAAGATTCGACGGAAATCGTAGGAGCGTAACGGTTATTTGCGTCGAGCGGGACAAAGTCCTCATTCAGGACGAATACTCATACCCACCTAATGAAGTACTCAAAGAGTTTCCCGGCGGTGGAATTGAAGAAAGCGAAACTCCCAAAGAAGCTGCCAAGCGCGAGCTTATCGAAGAATGTGGTCTGCTCGCCCACAACCTCACTGGGCTCGGCTGGTATTACATCAATAACCGTCGCAGTGCCGAGAAAATGTATGTATATCTTGCAGACAACGTCACTAAACACAGAAAAACCGGCGGCGATCCTGAGGAGAACGCCCGACAATCTTGGGTAACTACCAACGAGTTAAGTAGCATGATTGCCGGTGGCCACATCACCAACTACTCAGTGCTCGCAGCGTGGGCAATATACAAGAGCAAGCAATGATAACCGAGATATCTCTTATTTCCCTAAACATTGCTGGCTTCCCATTCCCACATCACACTCATGCCAGAGTAGCGGCGTTTTGTAGGTCAATCAAATCTTCCGATGCAATAGTAATAAATCTTCAAGAAGTACATACGTATGCCTTACTTTGGCAGCTCCGTAGGCGCCTGCCGCAATTCCCACACATCAGCTACAATCTCGGAATGCTAGGTCCACGAGCCGGGCTCGTCACATTCTCGAGACTTCCGATTCAAAGCCAGGACTTCTTTGCGCTCGCGCCAGCCACTAGCGTGCTACCGCACAGTAAACAACCGCCAAGAGCCATGATGGAGAGCAAGCATAAAGGGGTGCTCATAACACGACTAGGCTCAATGATTATTATGAACGCCCACCTCAACCCCAATATGGATGGCGATTGGTCGCGGGATAATCGCTTCTATCCGGTACATAACGTCCAGCTCGAAGCAGTCAACAAACTGGTTAATATGAAGTTCCCTGATTCAGTAATAATTCTGAGTGGGGACTTTAACTTGGCGAAAGACTGCGACTTATTTCCTCAGTTTGTGAATGACGGTAACTGGAATGACACCTTTTCCAGCGATCTGACGCCAACCTTCCACTCTGAGTTTCTTAAACCCGGTAGAACCCCACACTGCATAGACTATGTATTATTCCGTGACCCAAAGAACAAATTAAAAGTTGAACAAACCGCATTCATGGCTGCAGATAAGATCAAGCTCAGAAACGGTGTCGAGTCGTATATCTCAGATCACCTCGGGTTATACGCCAAGCTGACAGGACTCTAGTGGGATTCGGGGATCACCCCGGAGGCATTCGCACGTAGCCTCCAGGGTGATCCCGGCATGAGTTAAAGCCCCTACCGAGACCTGAATAGCTTCAACTCAAGGAACTTCGCGATCTGGACGCCCAGGTACTCGACCCAGCCGGGCACATGCTCGCGCGTCTTCGGAAGGATCCACTTGAAGAAAATATACACTGGGTACTTCCGCCTTCGGGCACGGATGAACCGGTGGAACTCACGGTACTCTGGTACGTCGTGGAACCCTGCCCCAGACGCCATGATGAGCTTGGCCAGCCGATGTGCAACCGGCCAGTCCTTGTCTCGCATTACGCCGCCGTTTGTCACGAACGTGTGATATAGCGTATTAAGCTCAAGCGTCACGATCGTGTGCCCGAAAAAGCTCCGCTCTACTGGCCGGAAGAGGCTTGTTGGTACGGGCATACGAAGATTCCGATGAGTCAGGTACGAGAGCTTCTCATCGGGCCGGAAGTCGATGTGCACGGCTGACGGATGGATCTCGAGATTAATCGAGAAACCCTCCGCTGTAGCCAGCGCCCTCCGGTAAGGTTCGACACGGGGAAGATCAGCGTGGGGTATTAGCAGATCCACGTCAGGCACCTGTTGATGGACGAGCCTTGCTCCCGGTCGGCCGAATCGAGCGAGTGCCGGGTCGTTAAGATACGAACTCGTGGCAAGGCTGCCGATAATTCGGTACTCGATGCCGTGCTCTCGGAACCATGCTTGTATCTCATCAAGCTTCGCCAGGAAGAGCACTCGCAGCTCAGCTGGTGAAGCGTCCTCCAACGGTCGTTTTGGCATAATTATGTCTCTCCGCTCGGATGGGGTCAGCTTTGCCTGATCGACCGGCGCATGTCTTGCAGTAGGAATGTTTCCAACTGAGAGACGAGTGACGGGTGGTTTGTAGCGATGCCGACCTCTGACGTTCTACCGGCTAGGAAGCCGTTGAAGATGTTAGACCCGTAAAGGCCCCAGTCATCTGCCAGAAGTCCCTTGGCATGTGTCATGCCGCCGTTTTCGCGGAACCGGAACACATGAACTCCGGCCGCTCCCATACGGTCAAAGTCGGCCTCGGTTGGCGCTAGGACTCGTCGGTTGTTATGCAAAGGGGCTATCACCGACACATCAGCTCGCTGCTCGCGTGCCGACTCGCTAAGGACTCCTTGCATGCCAGAGCCCCACAAGTACGCTGACTCGATGATTACCCGTCGCTGGGCCCGCCCAATAAAGAACTGGACGAGCGGCAAGATGAGTGATCGCCGGTATGAATCTGTGACTACGAGCCCGTCGCTATACGGCACGATCCTACCTGGGTTGTACTCTGCCCACGTACGGTCGATGTCGTCTTTCAGTACGAGCACCACGTCACCGGTCATCTTGACCATGAAATCGTTCCAGGAGGCGTTATGCTCGGAGAGATTGATTCCGCCCGCATAGGCTACGGCTAGCTCTGGTGCGTCGCCGTCAATCACGACGATCTTCTTGTGGTTTCTCCTCAGAGCCCGATACTTCATGCGGCCAAGAGGATTAACCATGCGCACTTCAATACCCTCTCGGCGCATAAAGTCGATCAAGTGGAGGGTTGCCCTCCACTCCTCCAGGGTTTCCCGATAACGCCACGGCTGGAGGCGAGCGAGCAGTAGATACTCGTCGTTGTGGCTAAGGTTGATATAATCGTCGATGCCGAAACGGACTGGAATACCCGATCCTCTCGCCTCCATAAGGGCATGAGCCACCGGGAGTCCGACAGCGTCGGCCTCGAAAGTATGAAACTGGAGGTCGATTCGCGAGGAAGCTTGGCTAATCCCCGGAATCAGGTCTGCCAGGAATGTCTCGGCACTCGGCAGAAGCTGGTAGGTGCAAAGATTAGCCGGCGTTGCGGCATTGTGTGCGGCCAGAAGCGAAGCATACTCACCAACCGAAACGACGGTAACCGCACGTGCTCTTCGCTGAGTCATTATCAAGCTCCAAAAGCTTACTAAAAATAGCTAGACTGCTGCCTAGCTACCATCGTGTAAGTTCCAGATGCTCTTTTAGCATAAACCGCATAATTGGGCAAACGAAAAGCAATTATACCCGCCGATTAATTTAATGAACGCTAACACTATGCACGCAAACTGGTTGCTCGAAGAGCAATATAGCGACCGCGATTGTCTCGAAGCTGAGTGGCAATATTTGGCCCGCGCGACCGCAGCTTTACACCGCTAACAGTTAACAATTCGGCGAGCCGCTCACGATTTATCCCGCTTAAACCGGCCAGCTCCCGAAGCGTTGTACCGGACTGGTAGGCGAGGACAAGTCTATTTAGCTCGGCCGCGCTGAGCTGCCTAGTTCGGTTCCGGAGCCGTATATGACGCCTTCTAACTACTGGCCACGATTCCCAGCCTTGTAGGTCCTGGTTAAGTTTGGCGCAAACTTCATATGCCTCGGCTTTCTGATAGCTCTCACGCAGAACCACCAAAGTACTTATGCTTATTTCCTGCTGTTATAATGTCTGGCATGGCAAAGACATCATCGATGAAGAAGATACTGGGTGAGGTGGAGTTTTTGCTTGAGCGATATTCAAAGGAACGCCGAGCCACCACCCAGCCGTTTCTTCTCGAAGTCGTTCAACAAAAGTTTAAGGATTATCGGTATAATCCAGCAGACCTGCTAGTGCGTGAAACCCTAATCGAGCACGTGGGCTCTCTCCCGATAGTGGCAACGGCTCTCTTCCCGTATATCGATACCAGGATTGGACTTGGGTAAGGCGCTGTTATGCTTGCGTTCCGATATCGGCGAGCATGCCACCGGAGACGAGATTACCTTTACCAAGAAGTCAGAGTCAGCAGCAGCTGAGCAACACGAAGCTCTCAAATAGCTAGGCCTCGGCGTTCTGATAGCTCTCACGCAGAACCACCAAAGTAGTTATGCTTATATCAGAATGACAGATTACGACCGACCTAAGGCTTATACTTAAAGCATGGGCAAAGTAGGCCGAAATGATCCATGCCCGTGCGGCAGTGGAAAGAAGTTCAAGAAGTGTCATTATGGCGACTATGACAGTACTTTCTCACTCGAAGATACAAAACTGCCAGTCGTGACCTGCAGCGTAAATGACGACTTTCAAGACTCTGGCTTAGCCGTCGTTTTTGTAGCTAGGCAGCATAATAACGGTCATAATTTGAACATTGTCTGCTATCTTTGCGACATATTTTGTCTCGGAGTTAAGAACGTTAGCAAGTACCCATCCTCGTCTATTCGCACCGTCGAAACCCTGCAAGAGCGCTATGATCTCGATTTTATGGACATCGATTATCAGGACGCACGGGACTTGATTTTAGGTAGCGTTCGCTACGCTGGCAATCTTGGGTTTCAACCGCATCGGGACTGGGAGCGAGCCGAGCACTTCATTGAGTCTGATCAGCCCTTCGATTCTAACCGCTTCTCTTACGGATCTGATGGACGGCCACTCTATGTCGCCGGACCTGATGACGATTATGATTACATCATGTCGACTTTGAGAGAATGCGTCGGAGAAGGTAGCTTTGAGTACGTAATCGAACCCGGTATGGGCTTTGATACAAAGATTTAAAATAAGCTCATTTGATCTGTGCTAATCCGCCCCTTCTTGCTAGTGGCTGATTGTCGAGCGATGCCAAGACTACGATATGTCCGCAATCGCTTAAAATACATTGCTTTCAACATTGGTACCCTTAAGTCGCTGTAATCGTATACAAAAGTTTGCTGGGGTGATGCCGCCGCACTTCGCTGCAATCGACCAACGTACTGAACCACCTTGCCCTTATACGTGAAGGGGAAAACTAAAAACAAATGGGTCAGTTCCGGCCAGTCAAACCCTTCACCGATGAGCTTCCCAGTAGATATCAGGAGTTTAAAACGCTCCTGAGTAATACGCCTTCGCAGGCCTGCTCGCTCTTTTAGGGTGTTCTTCCCGGTCACAATTGCGGCATGCGTGCCTTTAGACCGCTGCCTGACCAGATCCAGCAGTATCTGACAGTGCTCCACTCGCTCGGTTAATACAAGGCACTTTGCGCCAGCCTCCAGCGCAGCTGCAATGTCATCAGCAATCATCTCATTGCGCTCGTTGTCAGCGATTAGTAGAGATGCTACCTCGTGAAATTCAGAGTTCCTTCGGCCAGCCAGTTCAAACTCAGTGGTCTTCACGACAAGAGACATAGTGGTAATTGGCTCCTGAGAAAGCTTCGAATCGCCTATCGGTTGGGTCTTGCTTGATACGCGTAAAATTGACCCAATGTAAAACTCCAGCATCCGGTCTAACTGATCTCGCCTCATGGCGGTTGCAGTTAGCCCCAGTACGTATTTCGCTTCGAGCAACTTGAGCACATTCGTAAATGTTCTGGCGGGTACGTGGTGGCATTCATCGATTATCACGAAACCAAATGTGCTGCGGATATCCTCTACGCCGCGCCTATTGAGCGTCTGATAAGAGGCTAGCGTAACTTTACGACCAAGCTGCCATTTGCCTTCCCCAATGATGCCAAGATCATCTTCTTTAAGGTCAAAGCACTCGCGAATACGTGTGGCCCATTGTTCAAGGAGTTCTCGAGTATGAACAATGATCAAAGTCTTCTGTCGTAGCTTACTCATACAGTAAAGGCCCACAATCGTCTTGCCGAACCCGGGGCCAGCTTCCAGGATCGATCTAGGTTTAGCAAGCAGTTCATTCGCAGCTCGTCGTTGCTCCGGCCGAAGCTTTATGTTCGATTTGACCCGCGTGACAGGTACAATCGCCTGTTGATCGTTGAAGGTTAGCTTAACCTTAGTCTTTTCGGCAAACCCACTGATTTCTGTTAAAAATCCAGCTGGAATCAAGATGCCATCCTGTCCTTTTTCTATTGTGGTTATGTAGCGGGGTATGGCATGGGTTGAATAACCGTTACGCTGGCTCTCCAGGTACTTAGGGTTAGGAAAATTGAGCCGCGATTTTAAGAACTTATAGAGCTCTGCTGGCAACGAAGTCGCCGGTATATATATCTGGTTACTTAGTACAAGTTCAGCGTGAGATCCGTCAGCAGGGCTATATGCCAGATCTTCGTACTTGTCACATACGTCAGGATCAGCTTGCGGCTTCTCGGCAGTCGTGTCCGGTGGAGCCAATATGCGGTCTATAGTTAGTTCATCAACTTTAGTCATTGCTTTCAGGATGCTCCACTGGTCCGGATAAGCCTCCCCACGTTCATCTATAAAAGCTGCCCTACCGGTTGTGATCAGCTCCCCTTGCAGGGGTAGAGCGATCAAATTCCCGAATCCCCGACCAGTATGAAAATCCTGGCTAGGGAACAATCTATCGTAACTTTGCCGTCGCGTTATGCCCGCCCGCTCAAGTAGCAGTTGCCCCAACTGCCTTGCCTTGGCGCCAGGAATGGTTGTTTGAAAGAAGATCCATACATGGGCACCATCACCAGATCGTGACCGCTCAACGTAAGCCGGTATGGAATACCTTGCCGCGCTTTTACAAAACCGGTCGGCTTCGTGTAGCCAGTCGCCGTGGTCAAAGTCCGCAGCCATGAAATACGTAGAGTTTTCCTTAAGAAGGGGATATATGCCGATAGTAACACTGCCGTTCAGGTGAGCCGCGATAGTGGCATCTGTGAGACCTGCGGGCTGCTTGTTAATAGTGAACACCGGAGCGTATCCGATTCTATTAGCCGCTGGGTTTTGCCAAAGTTTGGCATACACGTCAGTGCGCCCACGAAACAGTGAACGGTATAAGCTAATTTGCTCTGGGGTAATAACGCCAGTGTTCAATAAGATATCCTAAGCCAAAATACAGATACATATTATACCCAAAAGTCTATCCAACATATCTGGTAAATGGTATAATTAGACTAATTAAACGGTAGCAGCGGGTATGGCAGCACGAGATTGGCGAAAGCTTTACCAACAATATCGAGGACAGTGGGTCGCTCTCAAAGAAGATGAGATCACCGTAATTGCTAGTGGCTCAACGCTAAAAGGAGTACTCGCTGAGGCGGCAAAGCTTAGCTATCCCGATCCGCCTCGCGTAACCAAAATGCCATCTGACCTGCGGGTCTTCGTAGGTTAACGGCTTGAAGTTTAAATACGTCCAGTATTCGGGTACGGTCGTTCGTCCTGTTATTCCAATACGAGTGAGCAATGGCAAGCAGACAATAGCCTATGATGTGCTTGTCGATTCCGGTGCGGACATTAATGACTTCGATGCAGAACTAGCTGAAGTGCTCGGTATTGATTTGAAAACTGGCGTACCGGCCGAGGTCATGGGACCAACTGGCTATCCTGCGGAAGTGTATATTCACCCCGTTAAGCTAACTGTCGGCGAGCATACATTTACAGCTCAAGTTGCATTTATGCCGACATCAAATCCATTTGGGCTTGCCGGGCAACGTGGTTTCTTCGACCAATTTGAGATCAAGTTTAATTTACGTGAGCAAGAAGTAGAGCTTACAAAACTTTAAGGCCGTAGCGTTAATTAGGGCGCCCCCAAATATCTGCCTTTCTCATCCCGAGGTTGGATGGAGCTATTTGGTCCGCGAGGCCGTAATTCGACTCTAGAGGCCCGAATCAGCAATGCTAACCGTTCCCGATTGATACCAAATTCTTGAGTCAATTCTCGTAATGTACGCCCAGCCCGGTAGGCGTCAGTTGCTTTGGCGAGTGTCTCTTCCGCCAGATGCACCGAACGACGTCTCACGCGTTTAGCTCCACAAGTTCGTGCGCACCAGTTACTCCGGTCTTCCAGATCTTGGCTCAACTTTGTATATTGAGCATAGGCTTCTGCGTTCTGATAGCTCTCACGCAGGACCACCAAAGAATTATCAGTGTTCCTCACCCAGCGGCTCATCCAAAATCCGCGCCAGCATCTTGGCCACCCGGTCGTTTGAATCTTGCAACGAGCGGTTTTTGGCTAGCAGTTTGCGCTCAGCCTGTCGCAGCCGGTGGATCACCCAGGTCATCACCAGGCCATCAATCAGATAGATGAGAATCTGCAATATCCCGGCCCAATGCACGTCCGGGTAATATTCCGGGTGGATAAAGATGTAATCGATCAGCCCCGCCGACAGCACGAGCGACAAAATGGCCGGTCCCGTGCCCAGAAACGCCGCTGACAGAATAATCGCCAAATAGTACAACAGCAGTGGCGTGTGAATGCTCAGCGCCGGCACGTAATATTTCACCATCGTAATGGCTGATACGAGCAGGAACGATAAGACATACGCAGCCACTTTTCGCATATGCTGTCATCGTCTGCTTCCAATCTGATATGCGGCTGAAACCGGGCCGTTCTCCCGGCTATTAGCGCCGGCAGGAATAATCGCTGTCGATCGCGGCATTCGTTGCCGCATATTGCGCCAGCGAGTTATAGCCGCCGGCAGTAAACGGTGAAGAGCTGGTACAAGCCTTTTGTGCCTGCGCCAAGCTGGTCGCTCCCGCCACCCAGTTCGGCAGGTTATTCAGCATTCCCAGGTTCGGATACCGGCCGGCGCCGTCGTACTTGCCCACGATTTGATTCCACTGGTTGCTTGCCGAGTACAGGCCAACCGCACCGCCGGCTGCCCGCAGTGTTGCCACCATGCCTTCAAGGTCGGCCGCGTTGGCCGCCTGATTGCTGCTCCAAGAATTCTCGGTCTCAACATCAAGCCACCAAAGCGATCCCGGCATCCGCAAGCCCGCTTGCTTGGCCCAACTAAGGTCCTGGGTTGCCCGTTGCACGCCATACACATAAGCGCAGGCCGCGGTATCAGTCCCACTGCAGGTGCCATACAACGGGCTCGTGCCACTCGCGGGCCAATCCGGCACTGTAGGGGTCACATCACCAGGGTTGCCAGTATTTGCGTATACGGCCGTTGCCGGCTGACCGGCACCGCCCAAGGCCGATTGCGCCCAGGTCAGCTGGGTTGCCAGACAGGAGTTCTCGTTGTTGGCAATGCCGCCGTTCACGCCGACCACGGCAAACGGCACAACCGTGGGCAACGTTGCGCCACACTCTGGATAGCTCACATCATAGCCGGTCACAGTACTGCCGAAAGAGCGGCCGGTCACCACCCCCAAGCCACCGCCGCCGATCGAGACGCTGGTTGCGGCCAACACTGGACTACTAAATATTCCTACCGCCGCCAGCGCCAAAAATAGTTGTCGTTTCAAGATAGAAGCCCCTCTTACTGGGTCATTCTATCATAAGAAAAACGTCGTCAGCACTGGCGCAATCGCTTCAGGGGCAACATTATGTGCTTGGCCCCGCAGCGTCTTACGCTCGGCCTGCGGGATCGCTTTTGCCAGCGCATCAGCGGAAGCCGCCATAAACGGCATAAATTGCGCGCTTGCCTCGCCGTCGATGAGAAACACCGGCATCCGCAAGCTAGCCGCCCGCGCCACCGGCACAGTCCGGTCTTTGCCAAGTACCGCCGCGTCATACGCCAGCGTCGGCGCCACCGCTTCCATCATCGGCCACATCGGCGAATTCTGCATGCCAACGAGCATCTCGTTTGGCACCCCCACAAATTGCATAAACAACGTCGCGGCCTCTTTCCGGTTGCCGGCTCCCAGCGTTTCGTCCAAACGCTTTGTGTACTCATGCCAGGCCCTAATGCCGTTCTCGCTGTCGTCATAGGGCACCTCATAAATCGCCAGCCGCCTCACCTGCTTTCCCAGCTTAATAGCGGCCTCCAGCGCCAGTGCGCCACCTGATGAAAAGCCGACCAGCGCCGCCCCGCCCCCGGCGTCACCAATGAGCGCTGCAATGTCCTCCACCTCGCGCGCTACCGCAAACGGCTGAGTGTCAGTGCTGTCGCCCCGCCCCCGTCGGTCATAGGTGTAAACGGTAAACTTCGGGGCCAGCAGCTCGGCCAATTTAGTTGAGAAACCGGTAGCCCGCCTGCCGGTAGCGCCGTCCACAATGACCACCGCCGGACCCGCGCCCGCCTTGTCAAACACAATCTTTGTCCCATCGTTAGAAGCTACGGTTTGCATATTGGCCCTCCTTATCGCCTTACTTCCCCGCCAGCAAGGCCGCAAACTTTTCAAGACTTTGCGTCCAACCCGCTGCCATACCGTCCAACATCTGTGCAGCTTGCGGCACCATGCCCTTGGCCGTAGTGTGCAATGTCAATTTGGTCTTCCCATGATCATCCTCAAGGGTCACGGTTGTCAGGCCGTCGATCAACATCTTACCCTCCAAATCTACTGCCTGGTTTTTGAAAGCAAGCTTATTCGGCGGATCAAATTCAGTAAATTCGCCCTCCATTGGCCAGCGCTGCCCGGCGAGCTCGCCCAATTCCGGGCCGGCCAGCATCACCACGCGAATTTTGCCGCCGACGCGCGCCCCTACTTCGCACTCCGGATTGGTCACGCCTTGAGGCCCCCACCAGCTTGGCCAGCATTTCAGGATCGGTCCAGGCCTGAAATACCAGCTCGCGCGGCGCGTCAAATACCCGCGTTAATGTTAACTCTCTATGTAGTTGGTCTGTCATTGCTCTGTCCTTTCGTATCAATTACTCGTTGTTCTTGTTGCAGAAGTTCATCAAGCGCATCCAGCCGGGTCTGCCACAACTGCTCGTACTGCTTAAGGTATGCCTCGGCCGCAGCCAATGCCCGAGGGGAAAGTTGTACGATTTGCTCCTTGCCCCGACGGTGTTTAACCACCAACCTGGCCGCCTCCAGCACCTTAAGATGCTTTGACACGGCTGCAAACGTCAGCTCATACGGCCGCGCGACCTCGCCCACACTCATCTCTCCGCCAAACAACCGCTGCAAAATATCGCGGCGGGTCGGGTCGGCCAGTGAGCTGAATACAGTGTCAAGTTGTAACGAATATTCAACCATATGGTTGAATGATAGTCGTCATACATCCCCATGTCAACAAACGGGTCATGTATTCAAACAAGACTCTGCTATAATGTACCGACTTCATATATACTAGATAGGTATTTGAGGGGGATCCTCGCAAGTGAAAGTAGGTCACAATGAATCTTAAACGTTCCAGCTCCCGCAGCTTTTTGTTCCTGGTGGGGGCCATCTTAATCGCCGCCGTTCTGCTCGTGCTCACGCTGCCGCAGCCGAAAGTTCAAAACGTATCACTATCCAAGCTCATCGAAGAGACTAATGGGGGTCAAATTGCGAGCATTCAAGTTGATGGCAGCAAGCTCACGGCCACACCTAAAGACTCTAACGAGCCCAAGCAAGTTACATACAAGGACAGCGCCAACGACAACCTGCACGATTACGGCATTGACTACTCCAAAGTTACCGTCACCACGACCAATCCGGATAGTGGCAACAGCATCTGGATTATCCTAGCCGAGACTCTGATTCCGTCGCTGCTCATCATTGGGTTCTTCTATATCATGATGCGCCAGGCTCAGGGGCAGGGGAATCAGGCCATGAACTTTGGCAAATCGCGCGCGCGGCTTTACAACGCCGACCGCAAAAAAGTTAGCTTCAAGGATGTGGCCGGTTCCGATGAGGCCAAGCAGGAACTGTCCGAAATCGTTGAGTTCTTGAAATATCCGTCCAAATTTGAGGCGCTCGGGGCAAAGATTCCCAAAGGGGTGCTGCTGTTTGGGCCGCCAGGAACGGGCAAAACTCTGCTCGCACGGGCTGTGGCCGGGGAGGCCGGAGTGCCGTTCTTTAGCATCGCCGGCTCGGATTTCGTGGAGATGTTTGTGGGTGTCGGCGCCAGCCGCGTACGCGACCTCTTTATGAAAGCCAAAAAGAATTCACCGTGCATCATCTTCATTGATGAAATCGATGCCGTCGGCCGGCAACGTGGCACCGGCATGGGCGGCGGCCACGACGAGCGCGAGCAGACCCTAAACCAGATCCTGGTCGAAATGGACGGCTTTGAGCAAGGCACCAATGTCATCGTCATGGCTGCCACCAACCGCCCCGACGTGCTCGACCCGGCACTCTTGCGCCCCGGCCGCTTCGACCGTCGTGTCACGCTCGATGCGCCGGATCTCAAGTCTCGCCTTGCCATTCTTGAGGTTCACGCCCAGGGCAAGCCGCTCGACAAAACTGCCGACCTTGACGAAATCGCCAAGAAAACCCCTGGCTTCTCCGGCGCCGACCTCGAAAACCTTCTCAACGAGGCCGCTATTTTGGCGGCTCGCCAGGACGAGAAGAAGATCACCCGGTTGGACCTCAATTCGAGCGTTGAAAAAGTCCTTATGGGCCCGGAGCGCAAGACTCATGTCATGAATCCGCAGGAAAAGGAAATCACTGCCTTCCATGAGGCCGGCCATGCCATTGTGGCGCACATGCTGCCCAACGCCCATCCCGTCAACAAAGTATCGATTGTCTCGCGCGGGCGTGCCGGCGGCTTTACCTGGCAGCTGCCTGAAGAAGACCGTCATCTTAACACCGTGGCCGAGTACAAAGATGATTTGGCCGTCATGCTCGGCGGTCGCATGGCTGAGAAAATCATCTTCGGCGACATTACCAACGGCGCCAGCAATGACCTGCAGAAGGCCACCCAGCTCGCCCGCCACATGATCATGGACAACGGCATGAGCCCCAAGCTTCCAAACCGAGTCTTCGGCACCGGCGATACGGCCATCTTCCTGGGTCGCGAACTCGGCGAGCAGCGCAACTACTCAGAAGAAATCGCCGGCATCATTGATGAAGAGGTTGCCGCCTACATTGATGAGGCCGCCAAGCGCGCAGCTGAGGTCATTCACCATCACCGTGCCGAGGTGGACAAAATTGCTGCCAAACTCATGAAAGATGAGGTTATCGACCGCGACGAATTCGGCGACCTCGTCGGTCCACGTCCGCATAGCAAGCCTGCCCATTCACATCTGCACATTCCGGAAACTCACCCAGAACCGGCTCACGGCGCCGAGTCTCAGGGTCAAACTGCGCCCAACGCCCATGACCACGACGGCAAAGATGCCGCTGCCGGTATTCATGGCCGACCCGCCGCCGCCTAACACATCATAAAAACCAAGACTGGCCCTGGAGTGTAAGCACTGCTTTACACTCCAGGGCCATTGTCGTCGATCGTCCGGCCGCCCTGCGCAGCCGGCTTTGCGGGGCGACTCGTCAGTCGCGCGAGTTGCGGGCGATCTGGCGCAGGAGCGCATCGAGCGCCGACACCTCGCCCGCGATGGCGTGCAGCTCGCCACTCACCCTAGTTGTCATCGCGCCGTGCACCTCGGACAGGTTCGCGGGGTGATAGGCCAGCGTGGTAACGGCCCGTGCCGCGCACTCCAGGAGCCAGAACCACTGCCTACTCCGCGCGTCCTGTTCGAGAGCCCTTGCGCTGAGGCACAGAGCCGCGAAAGTGGCCGAAAAGCACCGCGCCACGCCTCTATATGCGCCGTCAAGAGGCTCGGTAACCTGCAGGGAAACCAGGTTGTCGAGAACCATCAGCTGCCGCTCGGAACGCCCAGCACCCACCGGCTCTGGATACTGAAACCCCGTCGTCGGCAAACACTGCTTAATTGTCGCGGCGAGACGCGCATAGTACTGCAGGCTGGCCGGTGCCGCCGCGGTGAGCCGCAACATGCTGCCGAGGGTGTCGACGACGCCGGTAAGCGGCAAGCGCTCGGTCGCACTGGCGACCTGAAAGTTGGCGCCGCTGCCACCAAGCGTGATGACGTACGGCATGTCGAGACCTTCCACACCGCCATGGCATGCCACCGAGTCGCCGGCTAGCATGTCCGAGAGAATCATCCAGATCTCCTCTGGTCGTGGCCGGATTCGCCCGGCCTGTCATCGGTTGGGCTCTAAACTACACAGTAAGTATTTTTACAACAAGCTAGCAAAAAAGTCAATTACTATCACAATTACACTTGTCGGTCCGCTCGTTGAACCACCTGCCCGAAAAGCTTATGCTCGTAGCAAGATGAAGACTGCCGTTCACAAACTCGCTCTGCGTACCTGGTTGGCGCTTGCCATGTTGGGTATCGTCGGCAGCGTCGTACTCAGCCTCCTGCCGCCGCTGTTCCGGCATAGCGCCGGCAGTCAACCACCGCTCACCATCTACCTCGTCGCCGGCCTTGTTGGCCTGGTTGTGACAGCCGCGGCGCTAGCCCTGGCCGGCAAGTTTGAGCCCAGTCTCAAGCGCCGGTTGCTCTGGCTAGCCTTCGTCTACAATGCTTTCATCGTAGCCGTCAAGCTCGTCTTAGCACCCTTTGGCCTCTATGAGCTCAACCAAACCAGTGCGTTCACCGCGACTCCGTTTGACCCAAATGCTTCCATCTATTACGTCATTGCGGCAGTCGTCATCTTTTTTCTCTACGCCGGCGTGTGGGCCGCCATCTATCACGTCCACAAGCGCCGCGCGACCACCAAGCTGGCGGCCGCATCCAAAACCCCGCCAGCCAGCCCCAAACCCCGCCGGCGCTGGCATGTAATTGTGCCGCTAGCTGTCGTAGTGGCGATCGTTCTCTACCTCTCTGGCGCGCTCTGGCTACTGGCCATCGGTTTCGGCGGACTAAACTACCTCACTCTCGTGGCTTCCAGCGCCATGGCGTTGCCCATTGCGATCCTGCTGCTTGCGGCTGTGGCTCTGGCTAGCGGCGCTTTTCATGAAGCCGAGGAAACAGCCGTGAACGTAAACGACGCAGCCGTGCTCGCAAGTCTCTTCTGGCTCGGCCTCGGGCTTATTGTTCTCTACCACATCATGTGGCTCGTGTTTATGGTGTCGCTGGTCTCTACCTGGCCGTTTAATACCTACACACCAAAATAATCGTGCACCTGGTTCGTCTTTTCTGGCGCTTGTTGCGTTACCGCGTCGCGGTCATGCTGGTGCTGTTTTTGCTCGTTGGCGCGGCCGCTACCGGCAACCTCGGCCTGCATCTCTGGCAGCTCGGCCTAGCAGCCGCGGCACTTGCAAGCGGCTACGTCAGCGCCACCAGCAGCAATGACCTGGCCGATCAGGAAATCGACGCAGTCAATCACGCTGGTCATCGCGCGCGCCCACTGATCAGCGGCGAGGCCACCCGCGCCCAGATGTGGCAGCTGTTTGGCCTCGCGAGTGCGATCGCCATTGGGCTGGCCGCTCTACTAAGTCCGCCCGCCGCCGGCATCATGGTTATATCCATTCTTGTTAATGTCGCCTATTCGCTCCCGCCCCTGAGGCTCTCGTTTCGAACCTGGCTGGCACCTCTGGTGCTCGGCGTAGGCTATGTCGGCGTGCCATTTGCGCTCGGCATCGCCGTAGTCCATGGTGAGTCAAGTGCCGCAACGCGCTGTCTTGCCGCCGCTTGCTACTGCCTGTTTGTCGGCCGTATCGTGCTCAAAGATTTTCGCGACCGCGCGGGCGACGCCAAATACGGCAAACCCACCCTGTTGCTCGCGCACGGCAAAACCACCACCTGCCTGGTAAGCGGCCTTATGGTTGTGCTCGGTCTCGTGCTGCTTGTAATTGCTCGTCCGCTCCAGCCGGTATGGCTTCTCATCGCCCCTCTCACATTGTTTGCGTTTGTGCTAATACAACTCGAACGGCTCTGGCGGGCGCAGGTAAAGCAAGAACAAATCGCCATCGGCATTGGCGCCAAGCTCGGCAACGCCGCGCTCATTATTCTGCTCGGGCTCATGATCCTAGACCGGTCCGGCGCGTCGCTGGGTTTGCGCACCACCTTTGCAGCGGCTATGCTCGCAATCACCCTCTATGCCTACGCGCAGCTCGTTATGCAGCCCGAGTCAGCCGTTAACTCATACCGTGGCTGAAAACTCACATACCCGCCCGTTACGCTATAATTACCCCAGCATGAACCAACCTCAAACGCCCTCCACACCATGGTGAGCCAAGCTCGCGCGCTGCTCGGCCGCGCCAACCGCCGCCAAACCGTTGGCAATGCGGCGGTAATTATATCAACCGCATATTTACTCTCACGCCTGCTTGGTTTTCTGCGCGATCGCTTGCTGGTGGCACACTTCGGCATTGGCCCGCAGACCTCGGCTTACTACGCCGCTTTCCGTCTGCCCGACCTGCTCTTCGCGTTGCTTGTCTCCGGTGCCTTTGCTGTCTCGTTCATCCCGGTCTTCACCAGTTATCTCCAAAAAGATGAACAGGACGTGGCTTGGCGAGTTACCACAAGCCTGCTCAACCTGCTTGTGGTGGGCACTATCCTCGGTGCCGTACTCATCATCATATTTGCCGGCCCACTCACCACCCTCCTCACGCCCGGCTTCAATCCAGCCACCCATAATTTTGCCGTCCACCTGATCCGTATTATGGCCGTCACTCCGGTCTTTTTTGCCATTTCCAGTGTGCTGGGCAGCATTCAGCAGGCGTTCAACCGTTTCGTCATTTTCTCGTTGTCGGGTATTCTCTACAATCTGGGCATCATCTTTGGCATCGTCTTCTTTGCGCCCCACCTCGGCATTTACGGTGTGGCTTGGGGAGTTGTGCTCGGCGTCGTGCTCCAAAGTCTATTGCAATGGCTCGGCCTCGTGGGCCTTGGCTTTCGCTATCGCCCCGTTATTAACCTGCGCTTGGCCGGCGTCCGCCGCATTCTGGTCCTCATGGTGCCGCGCAGTATCGACCAAGGCATTGACCAAATCAACTACTCGGTCGAGACCATCATCGGCTCCACTATTAGTTCGAGCGCCATCGCTCAATTTTCACTGGCCAACAATCTGCGCAACGTCCCGCTCGTACTCATTGGTAGCTCCATCACTACCGCCGTGTTTCCGCGCCTGGCCTCTCGTGCCGCTGCCGGCGCCCGCGAATCGCTCATCGAAGGCTATGTTACAACTGCACGCATGCTATTGTTCTTGGCAATTCCCTCGGCTCTGTTTTGCATCGTGGCCCGGGGTTACATCGTGCGGCTGCTTTACGGCTTTGGTGATCCTGCTACAGCCAATACCTTGGGCTGGTTCGCCGGTACGATCGTGTTCACAAGCTTGTTCATGCTCGTGTCCCGCATCTTTTTCGCCATGCAAGACACCAAAACACCGCTCTACACGAGTTTGGGCTCAATTCCGCTCAATATTTTGCTCAGCTTCGTCTTGGCCCGCATGTACGGCGTTTCGGGGCTGGCCATGGCCGCCTCGGCCTGTGCACTGCTTGAAACAGTCGTGCTGGCGGCCATTTTGCGTCTGCGCCAAGGCAGTTTCGGTGAAGCCAACATCCTTCGTGCCGCTGGCCCCATGCTGATTGCCGGCCTCATAATGGCTGGAGTGGTCTACATTATCATTAACCGCTTCCTACCGCTCTACGCCAGCGACCGCGGCTTCATAACCTTAGCACCCAAGTTTCTCGTGATCCTAGGCACGGCTACCATCGCCTATTTTGTACCGTGCTCACTCCTGCGTCTGGCTGAAGCCAAACTGTTTATCGGCCGCCTTGCCGGCGTCATGTCAAAATCACTCAATCTCACCTAATTTCCACGCATGAAAGTTATCGTCAACAATATCGCCCTCAATTACACCGACGAAGGCCGCGGGCCGGCTATGGTATTTCTCCACGGTTGGGCGGACCAGCTCCATACCTTCGACCAGCTCACAGGTGCGCTCGGGGGGCACTGGCGGCTCATCAAGCTTGATCTGCCCGGCTTTGGCGGCAGCGAAGCTCCGCCCGAGACGTGGTCGCTCGACAACTATGTTGAACTTGTACAGGCCTTCGTCGATAAACTCGGAATTGAGGTGGATACCATGGTGTGTCACTCACTCGGCGGCCGTATCGCGCTCAAGGGTGTTGGGACAGGCCGGCTTAGGCCACGCCGAATCATCCTGATCGCTTCGGCCGGTATTGCCAAATCCCGCAGCCTGCGCAACCAGGCTTACAAAGCTGTGGCCAAAATCGGCAAAGTTGTCACCGCTGTGCCGCCTCTGTCGCTCGCTCGAGGCAGGTTGCGCCGCCGCCTGTACGACCGCGCCGGCAGCGACTACCTAAACGCCGGAACCCTCCAGGCCACGTTTCTCAACCTCATCGCAGAAGACCTCCAGACCGCGGCCGCCCATATTACGGTCCCAACCCTCCTCATTTGGGGCGCAAATGACACCGCCACCCCGCTGACCGACGGCCGCCGCTTGCACCACCTTATCCCCGGTTCCCGTCTCGAAATTATTGCCGGCGCCAGCCACTTCGTACACCAGGAACAGCCCGCTGCGGTGGCGCAGCTAATCCAGGAGTTTGCATCCTAATGCCGGCCTGGCTGTCACGTTACCGGCCGCGCTACGTTCGTTCGCTCGTCTATATGCTGCAGGCCACAGAATATAACACCAACGATTACCTTGGCTGGTACCGTCGCACCAGCGATTTTGGTCATGTCGAAATTCGTCATCGACTCAAAAAAACTCCCAAAGCTCTCGCCCTGCTCGCCGCCTGCTGGCTGATCGTGGCAGTTCTCATTGGCCTGATGACCGCATTCGCGTTGCGCACTACGCCACCGTTACGATTCATTGTGCCGATCGTTGGATTGCTACTTGTGCCATACCTTACCGCTTATCTCGTGCTCTTGCCGCTCTTCATTGTGCGGCTAGCCGAGATCCCAGTCGTCCATGCCCGCATGCGTCGGGCTCGTCGCACACTCGCCGCTCATCCGGGGGTCAAGATTGCTGTTGCCGGCAGCTACGGCAAGACCACCATGCGCGAAATCCTGCGCGCGGTCCTCGCCGAGGGCAAAGCAGTAGCCGCCCCGCCCCACAGCTTCAACACGCCGCTCGGCATCAGCGGGTTCGTGCGCGGACTGACTGGCCGCGAGCAAGTACTCATCTTCGAACTCGGTGAGTATTATCCCGGCGATATCAGGCGTTTGTGCGAACTGGTTGACCCGGACATGGGCGTTATTACCGGCATCAATGAAGCTCACCTCAGCCGGTTTAAGAAGCTTGAGCGCACGACCGCCACTATCTTTGAGCTGGCCGACTGGCTGGGTAACAAACCACTCTACGTCAACGGTGAAAGCGAACTCGCCCGCCACCGTGTGCAACAGCATCTGGAATACACCCGTGCTGGCGTGGCTGGTTGGCACGTTAGCCGCGCCGAAACGAGCTTGGGTGGCACAACATTTGCGCTCACCAAAGGTTCCACGAAGATGCATATCAAGTCCCATTTGCTCGGGCTCCACCAAATTGGGCCACTGGCCGCCGCCGCCGCTATTGCCGCCGAGCTTGGATGCACGGCCGACCAGATCGAGCGCGGACTCGGTAGTGTTCAGCCGTTCGAACACCGCCTGCAGCCCTCCACCGATGCTGCCGGTATCACCATCATCGATGACAGCTACAACGGTAATCCCGACGGCGTTCGCGCCTGCATCGACTTCTTAGCAACACTGAAAGGCCGCCGCTTCTACGTCACGCCTGGCCTGGTTGAAATGGGTCCGAGCAGCCGAGCGGTCCACGAGGCTATTGGCCACCAGCTCGCTGCCGAAGGCATTGAGCAGGTCGTGCTCGTGCGCAACTCGGTCACGCCACACATTGCCGAGGGACTGGGGGCCGCGCATTACAAAGGCCACATCACCTGGTACGATACCGGCCCGGCTGCGCTCGCCGCCCTGCCGCAGCTCACCGTGCGCGGCGATATTGTTTTACTGCAAAACGACTGGCCCGATCAGTACGCATGATACAATCTGACCTATGAAGAAAACCGTTGCCGTTATCTTCGGCGGTCACAGCGCCGAGCACGATGTTTCTATCATCACCGGCCACATTCCTGTCATCCAAGCGCTCGAGGCCGCCGGCGACTACGAAATCGTACCCATCTATATCACGACCGACGGCGCCTGGTACTCCGAGCCTGCCATGGCGAAGCTCGAATATTTTCAGCGCGCAGATTATCTCGAAAACCTAAAAAAACAAAAGCAGCTCCAGTTCTCGTTCGAAAGCGGGCTCAAATTCATCTGGCCGGGCGGTTTGCGTCCGCGCACCGTCGCGGTTAACATCGTCTTCCCGGCGCTGCACGGCACCTATGGCGAAGACGGCACCCTCATGGGCTTCTTACGCCTGGCCAACATCCCGTTCGTCGGCTGCGACCTCGAAGCTTCGAACATCGCCATGGACAAAGTGCTGACCAAACTCGCCACCGAGCCGCTCGGCATCCACAGCACACCCTACGTTTGGTTTACGGCTGTGGATTGGGCCGAACGCGCCGCCGATTACCGCGCGCAAATCGCGCAAAAGCTCGAGTACCCCTTGTTCGTCAAGCCGGTCCATCTCGGCTCCACCATCGCCATCACCCGCGTCACCAAACCCGCCGAACTCGACAACGCCATTGAGGTCGCACTCCATTACGATGACAAAGTCATCGTGGAGCAGGGCGTGCAAAATCTCGTCGAAGTCACCCTTCCCATCATCGGCAACGACGAGCTCGAGCTTGCTCACATCGAGCAGCCACTCGCAACCTTCTTCGACTTTGAAGAAAAATATCTTAAAAACGGCAAAAAGGGAAGCAGCGGCGTCAACACCCAGTACAGTAACATTCCCGCGCATATCTCCGACGAGCTCGCCGAACGCGTGCGCGAGCTTGGAGCTGCTACCTACCGAGCCATCGGCGCCAGCGGCACCGCCCGTATCGATTTCCTCATTAATGGTAAAACGAATGAAGTCTTCATGAACGAGGTCAACACCCTGCCGGGCAGCCTCTATGTACACAACTGGAAGCAAAAAGGCGTTTCGGCGGTTGAGCTCGTCACCAAACTCATCGCCCTGGCCGAAGAGCGCCACCAAGCCGTTCAGCAAAAGAGCTTTATCTTTAAGTCCGATATCCTAAATAAGCTTAGCGGCTCGAAATTTCAAGAATAGTAGACAACAGATTATTGACATAGTACCAAATTTCTGCTAATGTTATATTAGTGCCGTCGCATTTTCACTATTGTGTCAACACATCATTGGTAACACATAGTTCTCGACTCACTCATTATTGACATCACCTATTTTTCTCAAACCTCATCGCCTGCGGCGGCGCGAGGTTGTCCTCTCCCGTAAGGTGGAGGGGCGGAAAAAGGGAGAAAGTCATGAGTCACAAGCCCGACACCACGGACACCCAGACGACCGCCTCGCTCATTACCAGGAGCCGGCACATCATCGAGGAGCGGAGCTGGAATTACCCGGCCGAGCTCTTCAACTGGCTGTCCGAGGACGACCCCGAGGCCCTGCTGGCGAAGTACGCTGCCAACCTGCAGGACCTCACCGCGGGCCGTCCGCGTCGCACCGAAGTCAACCTGACCGTTCAGGATCCGGATCACGGCAACGTGGGCCTGCACTTCGCGGTGGACACCTTCCGCATCGTGCACTACGTCAGCCCCGTGCACTGGGTCTTCGCCGGCCGGGCCACCGGAGACAGCGACAACCGGGTGGAGCTCCACTTCGTGAACGGCAAGGCCAGCCTGGCGGTGCTGATCGCCCAGGACGGCCTGCCCGAAACGACGGAGTAACACCAAATCGGGCGGCACAACCCCGTGGAGTTCCCGGCGCCGGCTCTCGGCACCGGGGACCCCGCGGGTTCCTTTTTTGTTATAATGTGCTCCCGTGAACCAAACTCATATTAGAAATTTTTGTATCATCGCCCACATCGACCATGGCAAGTCCACGCTGGCCGATCGCATGCTCGAGCTCACCGGCACGGTTGAGCGCCGCAACATGCATGCACAACTGCTCGACACCATGGAGCTCGAGCAAGAAAAGGGGATTACCATCAAGCTCCAGCCGGTGCGCATGAGCTGGCATGATTACACGCTCAACTTAATTGATACTCCCGGCCACGTTGATTTTAGCTACGAAGTCTCCCGCAGCCTGGCCGCCTGCGAAGGCGCCGTACTCGTGGTAGACGCCAGCCAAGGCATTCAGGCCCAAACCTTAGCCAATGTCTACCTTGCCATTGAGGCCGGCCTTACCATCATTCCGGTGCTCAATAAAATCGACCTGCCGGCCGCCGATCCCGAGCGAGTAGCAAATGAGATTGCCAACCTGCTCGATTGCGCGCCCGAAGGCATCTTGCGCGTGTCGGCCAAAACCGGTGACGGCGTGGCCGAGTTGCTCGACCGCATCGTGGCCGTTGTTCCGCCGCCGGCCGGTAATGCCGAAGCGCCGCTGCGTGGCCTTATTTTCGACTCTGTTTACGACATCCACCGCGGTGTCATTCTCTACTTGCGCATTGTCGACGGCCGGCTTGCCAAAGGCGACGGGTTAGCCCTCATGGCCACACAATCCCGCGGCCTGGCCGTCGAAACCGGTATCTTTACCCCAGCCCAAACCCCAGCCCCAGAGCTTACCGTCGGTTCCATCGGCTATGTTGTCACCAACCTCAAATCCATTACCGAAGCCCGCGTCGGCGACACTGTAACGCTGGTCGCAGGTCCCGCCACTGAGCCACTGCCCGGCTACCGCACGGTTAAACCCTTCGTGTTCGCCGGTTTCTTCCCCGCCTCAGCCGAGCAATACCCAGCACTCAAAGATGCGCTCGAAAAGCTCCGCCTCAACGACGCCGCCCTCCAGTACGAGCCCGAATCCAGCCAAGTACTCGGCTTCGGCTACCGAGTCGGCTTCTTGGGCCTGCTCCACCTTGATATCATCAAAGAACGGCTCGAGCGCGAATACGGCCTCGAGCTTGTGGTCACAAGTCCGTCCACAGATTACATCATCGAGACCACGAGCGGCGAAACCCGCACTATCCGTGCCGCCTCAGAGCTGCCCGACGTCTCAAGCCTTGCCGCTATCCGCGAGCCCTGGATTCACGGCGAGATCGTCGTGCCGGGAACCTACATCGGCGCCTGCATCCAGCTCATCAACCGCGTGCGCGGCCACCAATCCAACCTCAGCTATCTCGACGAATCACTTGCCCTCATCACCTTCGAAGCGCCGCTGTCCGGCGTGTTAACGGATTTCTATGACCAGCTCAAATCCCTCACCGCCGGCTACGGCAGCTTCAATTACGACCTCGGCGACTACCGTCCCGAGGCGCTGGTGCGGCTCGATATCCTCATTGCCGGTGAGCTCATCGACTCGCTCTCATCAATAGTTCATCGCGACGAAGCCGCCCGCCTCGGGCAGGCGACCGTTAATAAACTCAAAGAACTCATCCCGCGCCAAAACTTTGAGGTTGCGCTACAGGCCGCTATCGGCAGCAAAATTATCGCCCGCGCCGACGTCAAAGCCGTGCGCAAAGACGTCACCGCTAAACTCTACGGCGGCGACGTTACCCGCAAAAACAAGCTCCTCGACAAGCAAAAGAAAGGCAAAGCCCGCATGAAGCGCATCGGTAAGGTAGATCTCCCACCCGAAGCCTTCATGGTGCTCGTTCGCAAAGACAGCTAAACACCAAACCGCCGGCTGCCGCCCCCAGTACTCAGGGACCGCAGCCGGCGGGTAAGCCTCATATGAAGGCAGTCAGCCGCTGAAGTATCGGCACTGCCTCCCGGCCCTCACGTCCGTCGGTACCGGCGATATTCACGACCATGCGGAGTGTGGTGATCAGTTGTCCGCGCAGGCAGCGCGCCTCAATGAGCCGGAGTAGCACTTGCTGCTCTTCGGTGACCTCGAGGTCGGAACTTCCATTCAGCAGGTCCCGCACCGTGCGGAGTGCCCGTTCGTAATACCCGTACGCATTGGGCGAACCGGCCTGGCCAAGCTCGAGGTTGGCGAATACCCCGACCATGACCTGCGCCCACCGCGAACCGACAAAAGCCTGCCGAATCGCCTCCTCGTCCATTCGAGTGATCGGATCCGGCTCGGCCGTGCATTCCAGTAGAGCGAGCGCGCGCGCCAGTCCGACCGAACCATCCGGCATGTCTGCGGAGGCGTCGTTCCCCCAGATTCGTGCCATTCCCATGCAGCACTCGGTCAGGTGGAGTTTGAGAGTCCCACGCTCTTCGGGTTCCAGCTCGCCCTCGCCCTCGAGAATCTTCTCAAAGCACTCGATCGCGCGCTCGAGCAGGCCTAGATCGCCTAGCTCGAGGCCATCGGTCATTAGGCCGCGGGCCGCCCGGTAGAGGGCGTCATGCACCGGGTCTAGGAGTGCCAATTCGATTGTCATGTTCACCTCTCGACCAACGTTTGGTTGTGAGCCCCCAAATCATATCACGGCAACATATCCCGGCACGTGTACAATACCGTTATGACCCATAAGCAAGCCGAATCCATACTGAGTCGCATCCTGTCGCGCACGATAGAGGTGAGTCGTCTCGACCAACTTCGCCATCCCGGCACTGGTACCGTATGCCGCATTGCTGTAGCGAACGGAACCATCTATTTGCTCAAAAGCTACCCCTTAGACCTTAGGCCCTCGCCGGATTCCCGCCCGTTCTGGGACACCGAAAGCCGCAACCTCAAGTGCATCGATCCTGCTATCACAATCAACAAGCCGCGCTATTTTGGTAGCTATCAAAATTATTTTCTCGAGGAGTTTATTGCCGGTGATTTATTCGAGGACCTACTCAATAGTCAAAAGCTCACTACTGAGGAGAACCGGGTGTTGTTCCGGGCGGCCATCGACGAGCTCGTTAACATTCACTCCGCCGCTTCACTCATTCGCGACCGACGCCTGTTGCGGCGCCCGTTCGAGCCAGCGAAACTTCTGCGAACGCTAGATGATGCCCGCCAACAGATTGAGCAAGACGGCTTCCCGGCTTACGCGGGCCGTGGGCTCGAGCACAATCCGCATTGGATCAAAGCCCTCGGTCAGTTGCCCGTCAAGCAAGTAGAAGCCGACCTCAATACATCGCACTCGTACATTATTGGCCACGGCGACTTTAAGCCCAACAATCTCATCGTTACGCCCGCTCGTCGGGTTGCAGTTGTTGATTGGCTAGGTCTAGGCAAAGCGCAGCCGTGGTTTGACCTGTCCTATCTGCTCAACTCCGCTCCTCCAGCCGAGCGGCCGGTGCATGTTGCATATTATCTTGAACAGATGGAAAACCGAGGCCTCCTGTCCGGCATTACCGTCTCGGGAGCTCAACGACTGCTAAAAAGCGGCAGTATCTACCAGGAACTGGTTCGTGCCCGCTCAAACTCGCGCTATATCGGTACACGAGCTGACCCTCACCACGTCAATGAGTTTACTGCCGCGCTCGATGGACTTACGCGCCTTGTGCTGGACGAATAAGCGCCGCCACATCCGCCAAAATCTGTTCGCCGTGCCCCTCCGGCGTCACGTCCGGATAAACCTTAGCGATCTGGCCATCCGGATTCACCAGCACTGTCGTCCGCACAATTCCATCAAATTCCCGGCCCGCAAACTTCTTCGGTCCCCATGCGCCATAGGCTTTTATTACCTCGGCCGATACATCGGCCAGCAGTGAGAAATTCAAATGATACTTCTCCGCGAATTTGGCATGGCTCCTCACCGAATCTTTCGAAATGCCCACGACGCCCACACCCGCTTTCTCCAGTTCGCTGTACACATCACGGAAACTGCACGCCTCTTTGGTGCAACCCGGTGTGTCGTCCTTGGGATAGAAATATATCACCAGCCACTGGCCGGCATAATCGGCCAGCGTCCGGATTGTTCCAGTCTGGTCTGGCAAGGCAAATGTTGGTGCTGGCTGCATGGTAAATTCTCCAATTTCTATCTCATTATAGCCCTGCCGGCCTGCAGACAAAGTTAGGCGTAAGTGCTATAAATGAAGTCAGTTTCTAACGCCAAGGACGCTCAATGCCTGATAACCCACCTGACCAACCGGCAAACGACGCCAACCAGCCGGCCGAGTCAGACTCTGCCCCTCAACCGGCGCCTGCCAGGCCGTCTATTCCGCCTCCGCCCGCCGTTCCGCCGCCGTCAGCAATCGTGCAACCGTTTGAATCAGCCGGCGGGCCGCCCCCCGCACAGTCCGAAACCAAGCCTTCAGCCAAGCCTCGCAAGGGCCTCATACTTGTATTAATTCTCGTGCTATTGTTGCTAGCCGCAGCCGGATTCTATGTTTGGCACGCCGGAGTCAAAATCGGACTAAACAACACCGCGAAATCAACCTCCACACCAAAGCCTTCGGCCAGCGCCACTCCGGTGAGTTCCGTCGGCCTCAATCAGTCGCTACAGCAAGTTAATACCAGTCTGACCGATTTAAACACCAGCCTCTCGTCCGCCGACACGAGCTTAAATGACAAATCCGGAGACTTAAGCGAATGATTTCCTTTCTCCGCTCTCGCCGACTGCCCGAACTGGCCTTGATATCGGTACTCATCGCCGCCTCTCCGCTCGCGAGCACGGCCGCGACCGGCGGCCCGGTTCAGGCCAAATCCACACCCACACCTTCGCCTGCCTCCACCGTGGCGCCGGACGCCACGCCCAATCCGCCCGCCATCACAAGCCTATCAGCCACAGCCCAGGCCCAGCGTCTGTCCACGCTCAAAGCCCGCGGCGATGCCGAAATTACCCGCCGCCTCACTAACCTAAACAGCGCCCTCTCCGCCGTGCAATTTACGACCACCCTGACCTCAAGCGATAAATCAGCGCTGGTCAGCCAGATCCAGACCGAAATCTCCGGCCTGTCCGCGCTCAAGACCAAGCTTGACGCCGACACCACATTGGCCGAGGCCCGCACCGACGTTCAAAGCATTGTGACCGATTACCGCGTGTATGCGCTTATGCTCCCCAAGGCCCGGCTTGCAGCTGCCTTCGACCGCTTGGCAACAGTAAACGCCAAGCTTACAACGCTCGAGACCCAGCTCCAAACGGCCATTGGCAGCGCCAGATCGGCCGGCCGTGACGTTACCGGCATGCAAGCCAGTCTCTCCGATATGCAAGCCAAAATCACAGCCATCACCGCGCTCTCAAGCGACCAGGTAGCCGAGCTCATCGCCCTGCAGCCAAGCGATTACAATACTGACCACACGGTACTCGTTGGTTATCGCACGACGCTTGCCACCGGCCAGACCGACGCCAAGGCCGCGGTGGCCGACGCCACCAGTATTATTCAGTCCCTGAGCGCAAATACCTCGCCGTCGCCTTCACCATCCGCGTCGCCGGCCAGCTAAACTAGCACTCTTGACGCCTGAGTGCTAGTATTGCTACGCTAAAACCATCCAGTTAACGCCCGGGAGTTTTCCTATGACACCGCGCCAAGAGCGCATTCTGCACGCTATAGTTGAGACCTACGCCCACACTGCCGAACCAGTTGGCTCCGCCTCGCTTTGCGAGCAATTTGGCGCCAGTAGTGCTACCATTCGCGCCGAAATGGCGGCCCTCGAAGCCCTCGGTCTCATCACGCAGCCACACATTTCCGCCGGACGCGTGCCCACCGACCGCGGCTACCGTCACTATGTTAATGCCCTTGGGCCCACGCCGGCGCCCGACCGCCGCCACGAGCAGGCTCTGGCCCGCCGAGTCAACAACGCCGGTGAAGTTGAGCGCGCCATTAAGAACGCGGTTGAATCACTGGCACATGTCACCCATAATCTCGGCCTGGCCACTATTGCCGGCAATCTGTACCTCTCGGGCATCGCTTCGCTGTTTCAACATCCGGAATTCTCGGCCGGCCCGGCTGCCTACGAGGTCGCCCGCCTACTCGATAGTCTTGAAGAATGGCTGGCCGAAGCCGCGCCGGGCGCCTCAGTGAGCTGCTACATCGGCCGCGAAAACCCCATTGGCCGCACTTCCGGCGCCACGCTCATTATTAGCAGGTTCAATTCGCCGTATTCCGATCGCAGCTATATCGGCGTGCTCGGCCCCACCAGGCAGCAATATGGCCCGGTCATCGGCCTAGTTGAATACACAGGTCGTTTGCTCGAAGAAGCGCTAAACTAGGAGGCATCATGCCAAAGAAAATCGATCCCATTCCCCCGGAGTCTGGCCTCTCCGAGCCCGAAATTGAGCCCGATACAGCAGCTGACGACGCTCAACCAGCCGATGATCAGCCTGCTATCGTAACGCACCAACCGCGCAGCGCCGACCCGACCCCCGAAGATCGCGTTGCCGAGCTCACCACCGACCTCCAGCGCCTCCAGGCCGAGTTTCAAAATTTTCGGCGCCGCGCTGACGCTGACCGCGCCGACCTCATGTCGCTGGCTACTGCCCGCATTGCGCGCGAATTTCTAGCCGTCCGCGATAGCTTTGATGCCGAGGCCCAGCACCGCCCGCCCGGCGCCGATCTCGAATGGGCGAAATCCATTGACGCCATCCGCACCCAGTTCGATCAGGTCCTAACCACCTTAGGCGTCACCCGCTTTGCCTCACTCGGCCAGCCTTTTGACCCCCGCCGCCACGAAGCCGTGGCCTCCGAGGGCGACGGCAATACTGTAATCGAAGAGCTCCAGCCCGGTTACGAGCTTGGCGGCCGGATTTTACGCCCCGCCATGGTCAAAGTCGGACCGGCACCGGCAAATGACGCAAACTAAAAAGGCCGCCGCTGAGGCGACCTCTTTAGTGCTGGTATAGCTCTAGCGCTTGGCCAGAACCCACAAGCATCCGGCTGTCGACAGCACGATCAGGGCATAGCCCAACCCCAACCCTACCGGCGAGCCCCACGAAAACCACGAGCCCCAGGACCGCCAATATTTCAAGGAGTCCTCGTGACTCCAGTTCTTGGCGCGATGCTCGTCGTGGACCTGTTTCAGCGACTTTTTCGCTTCCTCTTCCACGCTATTGTTCCTTTTACTACTTGCCGTAACATCCGCACGATCGACCACATGCCGATGTGCTCATATTCATGAAGACCACGTGCCCTGATAGCCGCGAGTCCGGCCGAGCGTTGCAAGGTGGATTTATATCAACCTATTAATATCATCTGCCAAAGAAAAGTCAAAACTCGTGTATGTGCTACCATAATGAAGCTCCGCCGCAAGCCTAAGGAGGCTGCTTTGACGAATGGTCCCGAGCGACGCCCCTTCCACCCCGAAGCCGGTGCGCTCATTCGCAATCCCGCAGGCCAACTCTTGCTCGTCCGCTACCGCGCCGAGCCGGGCCTATGGAGCGCACCGCGCATGCGTATCGGATGGGGCCATGAGCCCTAGGATGACGCGGTATTGGCTGCGCTCCTTCATGCCTGCGCGGACGTTGAGGTAATACATGCGCTGCAGTACGGAGACGACATCCGTCCTGCCAATGGTGTGCATCTGATCGTCTTTTGGTTTGAGTGCATACTCTTGGAGGACGACCATCAACCTACCGCACTCAAGCGTCCTCGAACAAATTTGGGCCCACCCCGCCCAAGTCCCGCTGCATCCGGCAGTTGTCGGAGCGGCACTAAGCCCAACTTTGTGCGTATGAGGCCGGGGCTAACCGCCCCGGCCCCTCACAATTTAGCGACCACTTTCTAGCACTCTTGACGTACGAGTGCCAGCTTCCTACAATTGAAACAGTTCCAGCACCCGCATCGTAGGAGTGCTAAAATAACGTTTGAAATGGGAGATCCACAAGTTGGGTAAAATTATTGGAATCGATCTGGGCACTACCAACTCGGCCATGGCCGTTATGGAAGGCGGGCAGCCCACTATTATCGCTAACGCCGAGGGCGGCCGCACCACACCAAGCATGGTGGCGGTGAGCAAAAACGGCGAGCGCCTCGTGGGCCAAGTTGCCAAGCGCCAGTCCGTTATTAACCCGGACAACACTATCTTTAGTGTCAAGCGCCTCATCGGCCGCAGTTTCGACGATCCGGAAGTACAGCGTGACCTCAAGCTGCTGCCCTACAAAGTGGTGAAGGCAAACGGCGGCGTTAAGGTCAAAATGGGCGACAAAGACTACACGCCGGAAGAAATCTCGGCCATGATCCTAGCCAAGCTCAAAGCCGACGCCGAAAAATTCCTCGGCGGCCCGGTTACCGAAGCCGTCATCACTGTGCCGGCCTATTTCAACGACTCGCAGCGCCAAGCCACCAAAGATGCCGGTAAGATTGCCGGCCTCGAGGTCAAGCGCATTATTAACGAACCCACCGCCGCCGCTCTCGCCTACGGCCTGGACAAGAAAAACGAAGAAAAGATCGTGGTCTACGACCTCGGCGGCGGCACCTTTGACGTCTCCGTTCTCGAGCTCGGCGACGGCGTGTTTGAGGTCCGCTCCACCAATGGCGACACTCACCTCGGCGGCGATGACTTTGACCAGGTCATCATGAGCCACCTGGTTGATGAGTTTAAGCGCGAGCAGGGTATTGACCTAAGCGTTGACAAAGCGGCTATCCAACGCCTTAAAGAAGCCGCTGAGAAAGCTAAAATCGAGCTCTCCACCACGACCGAGTCGGAAATTAACCTCCCATTCATTACCGCCGATGCGTCAGGCCCCAAGCACTTCACCTACACCCTCTCCCGGGCCAAGCTCGAATCGCTCGTGTCAGACCTTATCACGAAGACCGCCGGCCCCTGCCAGGCGGCTCTCAAAGATGCCGGCCTGTCCAAAGACGAAATCAACGCCGTCGTGCTCGTGGGCGGCATGACCCGCATGCCGGCCGTCCAGGCCAAGGTCGAAGAGCTGTTCGGCAAAAAGCCGCTCCAAGGTGTCAATCCGGATGAAGTCGTAGCCGTGGGCGCCGCAGTGCAGGGCGGCGTCCTGGCCGGCGACGTTAAGGACGTACTGTTGCTCGACGTCACCCCGCTCAGCTTAAGTATCGAAACCATGGGCGGCGTGGCTACCAAGATGATCGAGCGTAACACCACCATCCCCACCAGCAAATCCCAAGTCTTCTCCACCGCCGCCGACGGCCAGACCCAGGTCGAGATCAACGTTCTCCAGGGTGAGCGCGAGTTTGCACAGGATAATAAGTCGCTCGGCCGCTTCATCCTCGACGGCATCGCTCCGTCCCCGCGCGGCATCCCGCAGGTTGAGGTCACCTTCAACATCGACGCCAACGGCATTGTAAACGTCAAAGCCGCGGACAAAGGCACGGGCAAGGAGCAGCACATCACCATTCAAAACTCCGGCAACCTGTCCGAAGACGAGGTGAAACGCATGCAGCAAGAGGCAGAACAAAACGCCGAAGCCGACTCCAAGCGCAAAATCTTGGTCGACGCCCGTAATCGCCTCGATTCCACCGTTTACACGGCCGAAAAAACCCTCAAAGACGCCGGCGACAAAGCTTCATCCGAAGACAAATCAGCGCTTGAGGAGGCCATAAAAGCCGCCAAGGCCCAACTCGAATCCGACGATAAAGACCTGCTCGAGCAGGAGGCTGACAAGCTCAGCGAAGCTATGCAAAAAGTCGGCGCCGCCATGTACCAAGAATCCAGCGCGCCCGGCGGCGAGCAAGCCGCCCCCGAAGTCGAGTCCACCGAGGACGAAGGCCAAACCGGCGACTCCGGTCCGGTTGAAGGCGAGGTGGTTGACGAAGGCGGAGACAACTAATGCAAGAGAACACCGACACCGCCCAGCTCGAATTACTCGCCAAGATTCACAACCAACTCGTTGACCTTAAAAAGATTCTCGTCGAAATCGAATCCGTCCGGCCAGGCACACCACATGAGCTCCAAGCCCGCCTCCGTCAAATCGTTGCCGCCGACAAGCACATCGACGCAGCTTCCGGCGCCGCACCTGCCCGCCAGCACCAAACCATCGCACCCACCAACACCAACATCACGCCCGGTGAAGGCAAGGACAGCGAACGGTAAACAGTGACCCATACGTCGCTTCAACTCCGCCGCCTCAAACCCACCGATCCAGATCTGGCCGTCATTGCTAATGAGCTCAACGAAGCCGATTCCGAAATCTCGGTCAAAAACTTTAGCCCGGAGTCACTCCGCGTCTTTCTCTCAGATCCCGCACGCTTCTACCTTATCGGGCAGATCGACAGCCACATAGCCGGCGCGGTCCACGGCTACCTGCTCGTCCATCCCACCGGCATCAAGTACCTCTACATAGACGAGGTCGATACAGTCGCTCAGTTCCGTCGCCAAGGCGTGGCCACTGCCCTCTTAAAGGAAACGTTCAATTACGCCCGCATCCTCGGCGCATCCGAAGTCTGGGTTGGTACCGAAGCCGACAACGAACCAGCTAAAAAGCTTTACCTCGGCCTCAAACCAGCTGAGGTCGTCAACGGCCCCATCTATACCTACAAAATCAGTGACCCCCAGCACGCCGTCAAGTACGTCCCCTATGCCATCCCAATTTCCTGCAAAGGTATCGTACTTGAAGATAACAAGGTCTGGTTGCGGCACAACGAGCGCGGCGAATGGGAGCTGCCGGGTGGCAAACTCGACCCCGGAGAGCAACCGGAGGAGACGGTTGAACGGGAAATGCACGAAGAGCTGGGCGTAAAAGTTCGTGTCGACCGCGTCGTCAGCAACTACCTGTACACCATTCAGGCCAGTATCGATGAAACGCGCGGTGTGCTCGTTGCCTGTTATGCTTGCCAGTTCATTGAGCGGGTTGGGGATGTTGAGCATATCGGCGAAGCCGGCCGAGCCACATTCAAGCAATTTGCACTCACTGAAATCAAAGGCCTTAAAATGCCGGAGTTCTACAAACAAGCCATTAATATAGCAAGTCATGAGTACACCAAATAACCAACTAAAATCCGATCTCCTGGCCGCTCTCGACCAGGCTGCACCGCCGCGCGGCATGACCACGAAAATCATCGCCATTGACGGCGGCGGGGGAGCGGGCAAAACCACCTTTGCGGAAACGCTATCCGGGTGGCTGAGCGGCGCGCCCATCGTTATCACCGACGATTTCGCCTCCTGGGGCAACCCGCTCGACTGGTGGCCGCGCCTGCTCGAGCAAGTGCTTGAGCCGCTGGGCAAAAACGAACCCGCCCATTATCAGCGTTACGATTGGGGCAAACTCGAGCTCGCCGAGTGGCACGACCTGGCGCCCGGCGGCACGGTTATTCTCGAAGGCGTCTCATCATTGCGCCAGGAATTCCGGCCCTACCTTGCTTATCGCATCTGGATCGAAGCCCCGGCCAGCCTCCGTCTCGAGCGCGGCGTCGCCCGCGACCGCGGCATCGAAGGTGAAGATAATCGCGAACGCTGGGTGAAATGGCAGGCCGCCGAAGAAGAACATTTTGCGCAAGATCAACCGCAAGCGGCCGCCGCCCTCATCATTGAAGCCGATACTCATTATCACTTTACCGCCAACCGAGGCCAAAAATGACCACATTCATCACATTGACAACCCGCCGTCTGGCGGCTAATCTTAACCCAAGCCACCCCGCTTGGAGTCCAGCCTCGCGGGGCTTTTGTATAGGAGGGTCCGTATGATTGTCTACGTTGACGGCGAAAACGTCGTTCACCAAATAATGGATGCGCTCAAGCGCACCGGCCGCGAAAGCTTGCGCGAAGAGCTTCTAACCGTTGATATGGCCGGGCTCATTCGCCACCTCGTGCGCAAAAAAGACCTGACCATCAAGTACTACGCCACCACCCTGCAGGTCGTGAAAACCGACGCCGAGGTCGAGCAGCGCAGCCGCGATATGATCGCCTGGACCGCACGCTGGGTTAACCATTTAACCAACCAAGGTATCGAAGTTATCAAGGCTGGCAAATTGATGGCTAGAGAGGGGATTGTGTGTAAAAACTGCGGCTATCAACAAACCGTTTTTCGCGAAAAAGGCGTCGACGTGCGCCTGGCCGTCGATCTGGTGGTCGACGCCGAAGACGAAAAACTGCTCGTTGTCTGGAGCTCAGACGCCGACCTGCTCCCTGCCGTCCAAGTCGCCAAAGACCGCGGTGCCCGCGTTAAGAACCTGGCTCACAAAGACGCCCTCAACTGGGCTCTCGCCCGCCAGTGCGGTGAGTGGCAGACCTTCACCGATGCCGAATTAATTAAACTCGTGAGCAAGGCCGAGCCTCCGCTTGACGTAATCCAGGAAGAAAAAGCCAACCATGGCGACCAAACGTGATTATTATGAAATTTTGGGCGTGAGCAAATCGGCCTCAGCCGATGAAATTAAGCGCGCCTATCGCAAGCTCGCGCTCGAGCACCACCCCGACCGCCACGGCGGTGACGACTCAAAATTCAAGGAAGTCGGTGAGGCTTACGAGGTCTTAAAAGACCAGCAAAAGCGCACCGCCTATGATCAATTCGGGCACGCCGGTGCACAGGGCAATCCATTTGGCGGCGGGCAAGGTGCCGGCGGGGCAGCCGGCTTTGGCGGTTTTGATTTTAACAATGCCCAGAGCTTTGATTTTGGCGATATTCTGCGTGACTTCATGGGCGGCGGCATGGGCCAGCAGCGCCCCAGCGGCCCGCCCACCGGCCGCGACCTCGAAACCCACGTTACCATCAATTTTCAAGAAGCGGTCTTTGGAACGGAAAAATCCATCACCATCACCCTCGACGACACCTGTGAGCACTGCCACGGCTCAGGCGCCGAACCCGGCACCAAGAAGAAAACTTGCCCCACCTGCCAAGGCCGCGGCCAAGTTACGCGCACACAACAAACCATCCTCGGCGCGATTCAACACACCGCCACCTGCCCGACCTGCCACGGCTCTGGCCAGGTTCCCGAAACCGAGTGCAAGGTCTGCCACGGCTCCGGAGTGCAGCGCCGCCAGCGCACGCTAACCGTCAAAATCCCGGCCGGCGTCGACGACCACGCCACCATCCGCCTCTCGGGCCAAGGCGCTGCGCCCAAAGGAGGCGGCGCCAAGGGCGACTTGTTCGTGCAGATTCGCGTTCGCTCCGACTCGCGCTTTGTCCGCCGCGGCCGGGAGATTCTCTCCGAAGCTACCATTCCTATGGTTGCGGCCGCGCTCGGCACCGAAATCCCGGTCGAGACTGTCGACGGCCCGCTCACGCTCAAAATCCCGGCCGGCACCCAATCCGGACGCACCTTCAAGCTATCCGGCCACGGTGTTCCCGGCCTCGGCCGCAGCACTGCCCGTGGCGATCACCTCGTCACTGTCACCGTCGAAATCCCCACCAAGCTCTCCGCCAAGCAGCGCGAGCTCCTCGAGCAATTCGCCAATGAATCCGCCGGCAAAAAAGGCTTCTTTCACCGCTAACTGGAAAGCTTGCGCATGAACCCACCTCTGCCAGACAATCCCACCCCGTCCAATCCTGTCGGGCTGGCCAAACGTCAGCTGCGCTTCATGGTCATCTCCACCGGCCTCCTCGCCGTGCCGCAGCTCGACCGAATCTGGCATTCCACGGTAATCTTTGAGTTTATCGGCCTCTTCTCAGTCCCCACCGGCCTTATTCTCACGGCTGCCATCACCTGGAGTGTTCGCCGCCGCTGGCAAGACCATGGCCTGCTCATTGCCGTCGCCGCACTCAACCTCATCCTTGTCCTCGCTCTGGTTCCGCTTATGCTACGATAAAACCGTGAAAGCCATCCGGACCGTAAGCCACATCGTAAGCCTGGTAGCGCCTTGCGTGGTGTTCGGCGCGCTCCTATTCTTCACCTATTACTCACTCGTTATCTACAAGTCAACTGGGCACGTCGCCTGCTATTCATCGCCCATTGCCCGCCAAACCGATGTCGCCGTGCACGTGGTACGCCAATGGTTTGGCCGCGAAAGCAATCTCTACCAACCCTGCCCATCAGGAAACCAAGGAGCCGCCGGATGAAAATCGAGCGCATCGAGCTCGGCTACTGGTACCCGCTCACCACCCTGCATCTGGCTGAAATCCAAGACTTTTTTGCCGCCCATCGCACGCCGCCGCATTTGAATGCCGCCAAACTCACGGCCCTGCGTTCCAAGCTCGGCATTAAAAGTTCCGAACTCAAGCTTGGCGAACTCGAATATATCGACATGGTGGCCACCTCAGACATTCGCGTACGCGTATTCGAAGATGGGCTCGTCACGGTCTCCGACGACCACACTATGCTGCGCCGCGATATCCAGGAGCTCACTAACTACTTCGACCGCTCCTACCAGCCGGCCATGAGCTACCTCTTTAGTGTCGGGGCGCCGCAGCCCAAAGAGCTTGCGGGCATGAACTATGAATCGCCGGTCTTTGTTGTAACCCGCGGCGCCTCCCGCGCGCAGGCCGTCGCCATTCTAAAAGAGCTCGACCAAACCCTCGAATTCGAGCTCGACACCAAAGACATGGAGCTCTACCGCGGCGGCGAATTCTTCGTCGTCAACGCCAAACCCCACTTCACCGGCACCGAAGAGCTCATCGAAACCTGGATCTATTTCAAAGAGTTCAAAAGCCAGCTCCACCATTACATGAATCTCCACCGTTCGATTTGGGAACGCATCGAAGCCATTAAAGAAGAGCGCTACATCTCGGGCTGGCAAGTCAAAACCCAGCGCACCAGGCTCGAGTCCTACAAGAAAACCATTGAGCTCATCGAGGCCCGCATCAGCCAGATGGATCTCTATATTAGCTCTCGCAACCATGTCGCAACCTCACGCGGTTGGGATTCCTACCTCTCCGACGTGCTACAGTTCCGCTATACCAACCTCGAACACAGTCACGATTACGTCAAATCGCTCTGGACTATGACCCGCCAATACGTCGACTCGGCCATCCAGCTCATGTCCGAGATCAACGCGCAGAGCACCAAAACCTCTGTCCAGACTCTTACCGTTATCTCCAGCATTGGCGTCATCTCCAATGTCATCACGTATCTTAGCCTCACCAAGCTGCCCAAATTCAGCCACGTCGGCATCCGGTATTTCCTTATCCTGCTGACCGCCGCGTTGCTCGTGAATGCCGCAGTTGCCGTTATCTACCGCACCATGCGCTACCGCATTAACGCCACCGAGCTGGCCAAAGACCTGCACAAATTCCGCCGCAAATAGCTCTCGTCCGGGAGTGGTATACTGTAGCCAACCATAAGCGCATACGAAAAACCCCAAAACTATGGTCCTCGCCACCATGCCCACACCCCAAATGCCCGCACTGAACACTACCACGGTGATCATCGCCATTCTGGTAGTCGCGGCGGTTTATGGCTTGGTGGCCGGTAAACAACGTCTGCGCATCCTCATTTTAAGCATCTATGTTGGCATCGTACTGGCTGAGCAATTTGCCAGTCCGCTCGCACCATCCCTGCGTATGATCGGAACTGATCAAATCAGCTGGCTGCTCTTAGGTCTGCCCATTTTGCTCTTTGGCTTCTTCGGCGTCACTCATGCAAAGCACCATCCCAAGGGCTCAGCTATCGCCAACCTGATCGTGGGCTTGCTCGCCGGCTGCCTCATCGTCTCCAGCGCCATCCGCTTGCTGCCGATAAGCGAAATGGCTGGGGTAAAAAACAGCTCATTCCTGGCTCTCAATCTTGAGCAGTTTCACCTCTTCTTCCTCGGCGGGCTGCCGCTTGTGGTACTCCTCCTCGGCTGGTTCATGAAAGGCGAGCACAAAAAAGATTAATTGATTTTAGCCCGGTATAACGCCTATAATTCCACCTCGGGCGCAGGCTGCACAGATACCCCTAGGAGGTACCGGCATGCCGGAAGAAGCATCATTGAAGGAAACGGCCCGAACCGCCATCAAGGCGCTCGTGGCAGCGCTGAGCGATCGCCAGGACGGTGTCATTGCGGAAGTCACTGTGATCCAGGCCGTCGACCCGCTCCTCATGCCCGACGAGCAGTTCATGTGGTTCGACGACAACACCGGCGACAGAGCCATGACGAATCGCGCGGAAGTCGCCACATTCCTGGGCCAGTGGCTCGCGGCCTTCCCGGATCTGCAAGCCGAGTGGACTGCCCCAGAGGCTGCCCAAATCACCGACGACGGCTACTTCGAATGCGAGCTCGCGTTCACCGGCACGCATCAAGGCCCCTTCGCGCTCGGCGGCTCTGAGCTCATGCCTGCCGGAGCCAAACTGAGTTTTTCTGCTGTACTCGCCGGGCAAGTCCAAGCCGACGGCCGGTTCGACTACATCGAGACCGGGTTCAACTACGGCGACGTCAGAAGCGTAATCGAAGCCGCCGCTAAGTAGGCACGTTCAACCCCGCAACCTGCGCCCAACCCTGGTACGCCGGCCGTTCATCATGAGCCGCCGGCGTACCAGCAGCGTTGCCAGAACGGTCGATTTAGGTTAAAATTAGGTGGTTATCATTCTGCCCGCAGTCCACATCACGCGGGCCCATAGCTCAGTTGGTTAGAGCAGCTGCCTTTTAAGCAGCGTGTCGTGGGTTCGAGTCCCACTGGGCCCTCCAGGAATTATTCTTCATAAACCAACTTGCGCCACCGACCTGCGTCGAGGGCAAGTCAGTGGCGCGAAAGTGAGGCAATCAGGCTTCCTGAAGATATCCCCCCCAGAACTGGCTGACCTGATACTCCTCGATCGCTACCAGCATCCGGACTCGGCCTTCCGGCCAGATCCTGAAATTTGCCCCGCCGATTGTGGCATCGACCAGCCGGCCGAGCATTGCCACGTGCAAGTACGCGATCCCCTCGCCCTCTTGCGTCAGCAGGAGCCCCAGCAGTTCATTCATCTGCTCGATAGTGGCCTGGGCCACAACGGTGTCGATGCCCGGGAAATACATCTGCGCGCCGGCGCAATCCCTGCACAGCCGAGGCACCGGTGCTGCTGCTCCCTCCCGTAGGCCCTGGGGCCTAAGGCACAGCCCGCAGCAGTGGTTCTGGGTGGGGTGATCTAGGTCCACGTCGGCCATGTGGACCAGCTCGCCGGCTCGAAGCCGTGCCATCCTGTGCAGCTCTCGCAAGGCCATGTCAGCGGTCACGGGTCCATCTGTCATCTAGACCTCTTTTCGGCTCGGGTGCGACTATTATAGCCTACTGCAATAAGGTAACTTCCATGCAACGCGTAAGCGTAAGCACATTGATTAGGCTATACTGCTTGGTATGGGAGACCCCAGCAACGTAATGCTCGTCATTGCCGTCGGTTCAACCCTGGCGGCCGTGCTACTCTACGGTGTTGGCGCGGTCTATCAGCAAATCGGCGCCAAGCAGGTGCCGGAGCAAACCGAATTCAACGTCCTCATCATGGCGCAACTGCTACGTCAGCCATACTATGCCGTTGGCATTATTTGCGGGCTCGTTGGTTGGGCGTTGTCGCTGATCGCGCTTCGCTCACTGCCGCTGTTTCTCGTACAATCGGCTCTAGCGGCCAGCGTGGCCGTGACAGCTGTGTACGCCGGCTATCACTATCACGTCAAGCTGCCGGTTTCCGACCGCCTGGCAATCGGCGGGTTGGTGGTGGGTATTGCCGCGCTCACCGCCGCCGCCTTACCCGGCCCGGCCCGGCCCACTGACCCCAATTTTATTACCGGTCTCACCCTGGCACCGATCGCCATCGGCCTGGCTGCCAGCGTCGTTTTGGGCAGTCTCAAAAAGCACCAGGGCCCCCGGGCCCTGGCTGCCATCGCCGGTATTTGCTTTAGCGGCGCTGCCCTCGGTGCCCGCGCCATCACCCTGCCAAGCCACCTGGCTCTCCTGGCCGCAAGTCCGCTGGCCTGGGCAGTACTGGCCTATACGGTGGTCGGCGCCATCACCTTCGCTGGTTCACTGCAGCGCGGTTCAGCCGCCAACACCGCGGCCGTATCGCATGCCGGGGAAATCTCCATCCCTACCATTTTAGGCATAACTTTCTTGGGCGAAGGCGTGCGGCCTGGATTCTGGCCTGCCATTGTTATCGGCTGCCTTGTGATCATAATGTCGGTGCGCCAGCTCTCAGCTTGACTTAAGCAATAACTCGGCGTACCTTGAAAATAACTATGGAACAAAGTCCAAACACTCATACCTGGCCCGGCGCTTTCGGCGCCTTCAAACCGTCACGCGAAGCCGTCCGCAACAACCTCGGCACGCTCATCTGGTTAACGCTCATCATCATTATTGTGGCAACCCTGCCCGACAGCCTGAGAAGCCAAAATCACCATGTAGTTTGGCCGGGTTGGCCATGGCTGCTTGCTGAAATCATAATTTGGCTCGTTAATTCCTGGCTGCAGGCGGCCCAGATCATTACCTATTTAAGCGGCGCTAAAGGGCAAAAAATCGGGCTTAGTGCAGCCACCGACGCGGCCCGGCCGGTCTTCCTTAAGCTGGCGGTAATGAATCTACTCACGGGTATACTGCTTGCTGTCTCATTTCTGCTGCTGATTGTTCCCTTCTTCTTTGTACTACCCAGGCTACAGCTTGCACCTTATTTCCTCATCAACCAAAAGCTCGGCATTATCGATGCTATTAAGGCTAGCTGGCACGATACCAAAGGCCACAGTGGGGAAGTGTGGGGGATAATTGGAGCCACGTTTCTCATGTTTTTGCCGGTGCTAACGATTATCGGCATTCCGTTTACGATCTACCTCGTCTTCATGTATCAAAATGCCCCCGCCTTGCTCTACAACCACATTAGAGAGGCCGCTTAACGACCATTAATGGAGGGTAGCAAGGCCCTCTTTGCGCAAGGTCCGTCAGCACCAATCCACCGCACCACTGCCATGAGTCTAATAACCTCCCAGAGACCCCTGGGCCTTTAGGCCAGGGATGAATGGGTCCGCTTAAGGCGGTAGCACCAAGGCTAAGTCGGATGGCGGTCAACCTTGGCGCTGGCGCCGACAGTCTGGCATGCTGGGTATGTGAAGTCAGGTAAAAAATATTATTCCGGTGCGCATACGCTATATCGCCTGCAATTTCATATCGTCTGGATACCCAAGTACCGCAAAAGCATCCTGCGGGGCGAAGTCGCCACTGACCTGAAGCGATTATTCTTTCAGTGCGCAGAGATGAACGACTGGTGGATTGAGCGGCTGGCAGTGATGCCCGACCACATTCATATGCTTATTGAACTACCTCCCAGCATCTCGGTGTCACAGGTAGTACAAATATTCAAAGGTGGCTCAAGTCGGGCTATCCGCCAGACGCATCCTGAACTGGAAGAATGGTTATGGGGAGATAGCTTCTGGGCGGATGGCTACTTCGCCGAGAGTGTTGGTCGTAACACGGAGCAGGCGATTAAACGGTATATCGAAAATCAATGGAAAGCTAAACCCAGCATGCCGCCCCAAGGAAGCCTCGGGCTTTAGCCCGAGGTGGTTCACTCTGCGGCTGGCTGCTCTCATTCTGGCCCTTACTTTAATGTTGGTTCGCGCGCCCCGCCGACTGCGTCCTGTCCAAAAAATTGCAGATATTGCCGCCCGCCCAGGCCGTTACGTAGCGCCGCCCAGTAATGGCTAGCGCGCGGATTCTCGTAATAGGTGAGTTCACAATCGCTTGACCGCAGCCGTTCCAGCAGCTGCCGGGTATGACGATACTGCAAGAGACGGTCGCGCCGGGCAAGGTATAGCAGCACTTGTTTGCCTGTCATCTGACTAGCCAGGTTAAGCGGCGCATAGGCATCAAAATTGCGATGCATGCCTACCTCACCGCCGCTCGCCTCAAGATACCGATCCCACACCGACCGCGGCACCAGCTTGAGTGCCGGCATTGCAATAATGTGATCGGCCACATTACTATAGCTCAAATTCAGCACCACCTTCGTAACTTCCAGATGCCGAGCGGCCAGATTGATCGCAAAATTTGTCCCCATACTCGTTCCAAAGGCGTAGAACTCGCGCACCCCGTCCACATTGTATGCCCGCAGGCGCGACGCAGCATCGCCCAGAATAGCCTCAAACCGCCCAAGGGTCACCTGCGCGCTCACGGTGGCGATGGTTGCATCATAGTCATACACCACGACTCGGTATCCGGCTCGCACCAGCCGCCACACCGGCAGCCCCGGCAACGCCGCCTGCCAGCTGGGAATGTTAAACGGGCAAAAGAAAAACACCACCGGCCCAGCTCCCCGGCCATACACTTTAACTCTGAATGCCTGCATATGCCCAGCATAGTACAGGTTTACTTAGCGAAAAGCTATGTTATAATAATAAATAACCAAGACACACCGACTAACCTGCGAGAAACACATGTCCGGACACTCCAAGTGGGCTTCCATCAAGCACCAAAAAGGCATCAAAGACGCCCGCCGCGGCGCCAGCTTTACCAAATTCGCCAACCTCATTTCAGTCGCGGCCAGGGCCGGCGGCGACCCAGCCACCAACTTTAAACTCCGCCTAGTTGTCGACACGGCCAAAAAAGCCGGCGTACCCAACTCCAACATTGAGCGCGCCATTAAACGTGGCGCCGGCCTTGACGGCGGCGGCATTTTCGAAGAAGTCACCTACGAGGGTTATGGTCCCGGCGGTGTCGCTGTAATGGTCGAAACTGCTACCGACAATCGCAACCGCACGGCGCCGGAAGTCCGTTCCGCCTTCACCAAGCACGGCGGCTCGCTCGGCACCGTTGGCTCGGTGGCTTACCAGTTCACCCAGCGGGGTGTGATTGTCATTCCGACCACCGACCTCGAGTCCGCCACGTTTGCCGCCATCGAAGCCGGGGCCGACGACGTCGAAGAGGGCGACGGCGAGCTCATCGTTTACACCAAGCCGACCGAACTCGAGGCTGTCCGCAAAGCCCTTGCGGTCACGGGTTACGAGCCCACTAAGGCCGAGCTTTCGTTTGAGCCCGCAACCACCATTTCCATAACCGACCCTGACATTGCCAAAAAACTCGTCCGCCTCATGGACGCCCTCGATGACCTCGACGACGTCACCGCAACCTACGCCAATTTCGACATCGCCCCCGAGCTCATGGAGCAACTAGCGTAGCGGCCTATATTATTTGACATTATACTAAAAATAGTTTAATATATACAAAGGCCACAAAGACATACCGCTTGCTACCTCCCCAGGCTCACACAGGAAGGGGTCCATGTGGACATGCACCAACCGGCGGCTAGCCGGCATGAGTGGAAAGAGGAGTTTGGCGAACTGATGTTCAGGATCGTCGGAGACGCCTATGGTCGCCTCCCGGACGAGTCCGACGACGCGGATATCCGCAGAGCGACCGAAGAGGCCGTGGATGCGGCCAACGCAGCCGGTCGGATCGGCTGGGATACCGTCAAGGCTGGCGTTCTGCCCTGGACTGAGCCCGGCAACATCTACACGAACGCCGACGCGGCGAAGTACCTGCCGACGGGATTCCGCGACCAAGTCGTGGCGCTGCCGAATGGCATGCCCGCCGACATCGCATCATGCCGTGAGATCCTCGTCCTGGCGGCTTCGCTGTTTCTAGAACCAAACGTCTTGATAAGATAATCTCATGAGAATTCTCGGCATTGATCCCGGCACGGCCACCACCGGCTTCGGCGTCATTGAGTACGAGCGCGGCCGTTTCACCTTCATTGACGCCGGTGTCATTACCACCCTGCCGAACGAACCCATGCCAAACCGCCTCGTTACGCTCTACACCGAGCTGACCGAAGTCATTCGCACCGTCCAGCCGGACCAGGCCGCCGTTGAGCAACTCTTTTTTGCTACCAACGTCACCACCGCCATTAGTGTCGGCCAGGCCCGCGGTGTCATTCTTCTTGCCTTAGCCGAAGCCGGCCTCATCCCGGCCGAATACACGCCCATGCAAATAAAGCAGGCCGTTACCGGCTACGGTGGCGCCAAAAAGCCGCAAATTCAGGCCATGGTGGCGCGCTTATTAAAGCTTCGGGTTATACCCAAGCCCGACGACGCCGCAGACGCCCTCGCCGCCGCCATTACCCACGCCGGGCGCGGGCAGACGGCTTAGTGTAGAGCTTGTCATAATAATCGTCCAGCATGCGGTGGGCCGTAAACTGTTGCTCCATCAGCTCCAGCGCCGCTCGTAGCTTTATCAGCCATGCCTCCGGTAGTCCATCCTTACCCCGTTCATAAAACAGCGGCGCCACATTATGCTCAAGTAGTTCATACAGCGCCTCGGCCGAATCCTCCTCCGGCAACACCCAGCCGATGCGGTCGCCTTCGATCTCGTCAAACCAACCGTCCGAGGTAGAGAGCTGAACTGCGCCGTTCAAACTCGCCTTCATACCCGATGTCCCGCACGCCTCCATGCCCCGGATCGGCGTGTTGAGCCACAGGTCGGCCCCGCCGGCCAACCACTTGGTAGTGTCGGTTACATAGTGCGGCCAATACACCAGCCGCCCGCCAAATTGCTCATGCTGCACCGCCGCCGTAATTGCTTCCGCCGCCGCCATTCCCTCTACGTCGCTCTCGTTGGCATTACCGGAAATAATAATTTGCATCGGCCGCTTAGCATCGCCCAGCAATTTGCCCAACCGCACTAGGTCGTTCAGTAGCAGCGTTGGCCGCTTGTAGGCCGCAAACCGGCGTGCCCACACTACCGTCAGTCGTTCGGGGTCAAGCTCCGTGCCAAGTTCCCGATTAATGTGTGCCACCATACCGGCCCGATTCTCTTCATGCATCTGCCACAGCGCGGTGTCAGCGGTCTTGCGGTCGCGTTCGCCGAGGTTGTGGTGCTGCCAGCGCGGTGCGTACACTCCGTTGGTAATCGGAATGAGCCGGCTGTGAGGGTGCGCTGCCCGCTCAGCCACGCAATGCATCGCGCTGACGCCGTTGGCCGTCCGGGCGGTCGCAAGCAACAGACGGGTCGTCGAAAACGTCTCCGGTGACTCCGGCATGCAGCCCGCTTCAAACAATTCTTCAGCCGAAAAACCGGCCCGTTCCAGCACGCCGCCAAACAATTCCCTAAGTACCCCCAGCTCGGCAAAATCACCGGCGCCGGGCAAAATCGTATGCTTGGTTGCTACTATCTGCGGACTCACAGCCGAAAGCACCTTAGCCAACGGCGCGCGCGGATGATGCCCGGCTTCCTTCAGCGCCAGTGCCACGGTTACGAGCGCCATGTGTCCCTCGTTCAAATGGTACACATCCGGCTTAATATCGAGCGCCTCAAGCACTTTCAAACTCGCCACCGCCAACAAAAACTGCTGCTGCAAGCGGGTGCGCAAGTCTGGGTCGTACAAATTGGCCATTAAATTACGGTTAATCGCCGCATTGGGCGGAAAATCCGTATCAAGTAGCAGCAGCCTCGCCGACGCCCCAAACCGCCGCTCCCACACGCGCACATCCGCCTCCCAGGTCGCGAACTCAACCGACACAACCAGCGGCTGGTCGTCAGCTGCCTGGACCAGGTGAAAGCCATGCTCAGCTAATTGTTGATCAAGCGGTGTATCGTGGCTCGTGTGTACGGCTACGTTATGCCGATAGGCCGGTCCAAACGCCACCAGCTCCCGGCCGTCATCACCCGCTTGTCGCACCAGATCGCCGGCTAATACGCCGAGGCCCCCGGCATACGTCGGCAGCGCGTCAGAGATTGCATATTCGGCGCTGTAATAAGCCACCACCGGCTGTTTCATAATGTCTCCTTTATCTCATCATACTGCACCATACCCCATGCCTGTCTCTCGAGCACCGCTATCGCCGCTCTTCGCTCAGCTTCAGGCTCTGCCCGCGACCAATACAAATAGTCCAAATTACCAAACACCTGCAATAAAGCCTCAAGGTGCCAAAGATGTTCATCCAAAGCTGTCGCGATGAGTTCTTTTCGCTTCAATAACGCCATAAATTCCGACTGCCAAGCAGTCTGCGCATAACCTCGGACCCACAGCGCGGCCACATCCTCCAGTGCGTGTGAAGTCCGGGCGCCTTCCCAGTCGATCAAGCTCGGCCGCCCGTCTGTCACAAAGATATGCGGCGGAAACACCTGGCTATGCATAATCGTTGTCGGACTGTCATCGTACAATCTTTGCCGTGCCATCGCGTATGATCGCACCGCCGCGGCCAGCTCTCGGAGCCGCTCATGCGGGGTCAGGACATGCACAGACGCCAACCTGGCCGCAAGTGATAGGCGGTCGGCCCCCGGTAACAACCGCAGGTGGGCGAGTAGCTTTGGCGCCATCCGCTGATAGCTTAAGATGTAATCCACGACGGTCCCAGCCTGATCGCCCTGAAAAAACTCCGGCTCAAACAGAAATGGGCCGTCGCAGGCTGCCAAGCTTCGTCCAGGCACCAATGTCCGCAATAACCAGCTGGGCCGTGTGTCCGACCACGCCACTAGCCGGGCTATATCGCCCTGGAGCTCCCCGGCTGCTTCGCCCAGCAAACGCGTCATGGCGATCTCCACCCGCAACTGGTCGGACGGCCAGAAAGTCTGACCACTAAATCCATCCTGCCATGGCTCGTCATTGATAACGGTCTTGAGCACCAGCACTTCTTTGCCCCTGCGGACCCGGCCCACCCAATAACGCGGGCCGTGGCGGTAAACCCGCTCCACTACCAAGTCCTGGTCTGCCAGAATCGCCTCCGGAACTAGCTGGCCCTGGAAAGCCCGACGTCTCATACTGCCTGTTGGCCGACCGGTGGATGACCGGCTGGCTTACCTTGGGTGAGCCACTGCCGCAGACCGGCATAAGCCGCATTCACTACCCGCTCCGGCTCAATGCCGGCCGCCGCCAGCTCGTGGACAAATTCGGTCAAGGCATTTGGCCGTCCCTGTTCCAGGGCGCGCCACAACGCCACAAACTGCTGTAATTGGTCGGTTGTATGTAGATCCTCGCCAATAAACACGACGGCTTTCGAAGCCCCGAGCTGCCATAGCCAATGCCTCCACGCCATCCGGGCCGCCGGCTGCAACCGCCAAAAACTATTAAAATTCACCTCCACCGCCGTACCAGTATCAGCCGCCCAGGTAAACACCTGCGTCCAATCCACTGCTCCCAAAGCCTCAATATTGCGTAGGGGATGTCCCAAAATATCGATCACGCTATCACGGCAAGCTATCTCGAACATCTGCATGATTGCCGCTGGGTCCTCAGCGGTTATGTCCGGCAGACGGTGGCGCGAACCAATCACAACCGGGCAACGCGCGGCCAATTCAGCTGTGAGATCGGTGTGGCCGTCCCGCAGCAAGCTCACCTCCAGGCCAAACATTACCGGCACACCCTGGACCGACTCTCGGCGACGGCGATGGAGCAGCAGACGTGTACGCCAATTGAAGCGACCCAAGCGGTGTGGCGCGGCCGGATTGGACGAATGTTCGTTGAACAAAATATAGCCGAGCGGCGACTCCGGCCGGCCGCACAGGCCCGCACCGATCAAGGTTCGTACGACCGCTGACACATGTAGGTTGCTCTCGGCATGGCCGGGGTAATTGGATAATTTCGTGTGCACATGTGCAAGTCCACCAAAATACCTGCGCACAAGAACCTCATCACTGTCCCGCTCTGGCATACTAGTTACTCCGCTGCTCCACCTGGCCCCCGCGGATATGGTCGTACTTAGCCTTATACTTCGCCAACCTCTGCTCCCATTTGCCTTCGGGCAAGCGCGCTTTCAAGCGGTCAATGATATAGGTCGGACTATGAAGATCGATGACATACAGGGCGTCATAGATATCAAGCTTATGCTCCAGCTTGTACCAACCGTCACGCCACAAAATCGCGGCCTCGTAGTCACCGCGCTGCGCCGCCGCCAGTTCCTCCTCATGCAGAAGGGCCTTAAAGGCTTCCCACGTCGGCCGGTCGCCGGCCTCCAGTGTCATCTCCTTAAACGGTATCCGCACCGCCCCAGCCCGTGCTCGCCGCATTTCACCCGTGAGCTCATCAAGTTTACCTGTCCGCTGCCAGTCCCAGGCCAGCGCCATGATGCGTTGATACAAGTCCAAACCCTGCGCCGCGGCCCGATTATGGCCGTCCGGTAACCCTTGCAGAACCGCGAGCAGCCCATGAGCGCCCCGTTCGATATGTTCGATCATCCACCAGGGCCTGGCGGCCGCCCAAAAAAATTGATCAGACGCCACTGCCGGGTCCAATTGCGCCCGCAGCTTCGCATAGGCCGCCGCCCGGTGCGATAACGCCTCCACCTCCGCGACAGCTAGTCGCAAGAGTTGCCACTGCAGCTGGTGAATCTCGTTATCGGGATCATTCCACGAAATAAACTGAATACCACGGGCGATATCATCCGCGCTCGACGCCCACGTACATGCCACTGTCGGCACCTCTTGAACATCAGGGAAGCGGTCAATAACGCCGCTCACCAGTAGCGTCTCAAGCGCAGGATCGCGCCACAGCGCCAGCAATAACTGTTCGTGGCCAACCCGGTGGTGACCGAAGGTTTCACCGTCCATGCCGGTGATCACATACCGGCCGGCCGCAAACTCCTCCTTTGCCGCGCGCTTCAACGCCTGCGCTTCACGAATCGCGGCCGACATCAATGCCGCGCTCAGCCGGTGCTGGCGAAATACGGCTTTCAGGCCGGTACCTTGCACCCGGTATATTTTTGTGTAATCAACCTGCCCCACCTGCCCGTCATACGCCAGCTCATCGAGCAGCACCCACTCAAAACCAACTGCCTCAAGCATTGGCGCAAGCTCGGGCGACCACGCCATTTCCGGCAAAAAGATCCCTCTCGGCTGATACAGCTCACCAAAATAATGCCGGCTCGTATCATTGTTGATCTCAACCTGGCGCTTTGCCTCTTCCGGGCTGAGCAGTGGCAAAATCGTATGGAATTTGGCTGATCCCACGAGCTCTACTTGGCCGCGTCGCACGCCCTCTGCATAGAGCTCAATCACATCTTGATGGCCATACTGAGCCAGTAAATCCAGCAATACGCCGGTAAAGTTAATAGTCACCCTGGCGCGTGGATTTGCGAGTATCCCTGCGCCAATTGGCCGATAGCATTGCTCCACAATGGCATCGATAATTTCGCGCTTTTGTCCGTAGGGCTGATAAAAGTGCAAAACATTCGCCCACGCCATGGCTACAACACTCGCTGCCGGTACGCCGACGGCGGATTAAGTGCTGTAGCCTCTTTGCGGTAGTCAATTGTACGGCCGTACAAGTCTACATATTGCCGCGCCACGTGATCCCAGCTAAAGTCTTGCTCCATGGCCCGCCGCACAATACCCAGCCACGATTCTTTCCGCTGATAGGTCATAAGTGCTCGCACCATTGCCACTAAAAAGCTCTTGTCGGCGAAATTCTTAAACGCGAACCCTGTACCGCTCTCGCTCGCTGAGTTGTAATCTTCCACAATGTCGGCCAGACCCCCGACCGCCCGCACAATCGGCACGCAGCCGTAGCGCATGGCCTCAATTGCCACAATGCCGCCCGGCTCATAATAACTGGGCATGAGAATCATATCGGCCCCGGCGAAAATCTTCCTCGGCATCATAAAGTCAGCCATCAGGTGCGTGCCCACGCGGCCGCCGTATTGGTGCTCCAGGCCCTCAAAAAAGCCTAAGTACCGACCGTCACACGGGCCGCACACCACCAGCTGCACATTAAACTCGTCAAGCACAAACTCCATGGTCTCGCGTATGAGGTCCATGCCTTTTTGTTGGTCAATCCGCCCCTCAATCGCGAAGATTGGTACACTGGGGTCCAAGTTAAGGTCAAACTCGCGCTGCAAAGCCAGCTTGTTAGCCGCCCGCGCATCAAGGTCCTCAAGCGAAAAGTTCTGCTTAATCAGTGTGTCGGTGGCCGGGTCAAAGTCAGTGTAATCCAGCCCGTTTAAAATCCCACTGGTCTTCCCGCGAAGCTCGCGAAACAGCTTGTGCAAGCCCCCGCCGTACTTTTCGTCCAGCAGCTCACGGGCATACTTTTCACTCACAGTGTTAATCCGGTCGGCGTGCATCACGCCCCGCTTGAGTGCATTTTGCCTCACGAAACGCTCGCCAAAAAATGGCGCCAGCTCGCTCTTGCCGTCATCAAAGTCCATTTCACTGGCCCGGTTGTAATCAAAATTGCCCTGGTAGGTATTGTGCACACTCATGAGTGCCGCTATCCGCGCTAGCCGCGGGTTTGTATCGCGCTCGGCGGCCAGCATATTTACGAGATAACCGGTGTGCCAATCATTGCAATGCACCACATCCGGCACGAACTCGCCGCGCTTAATAAATTCAAGCGCCGCGCGGCTTAGCAGCCCAAAGCGGATATGGTCGTCCGAGTACCCGTAGACGTTGTTCCGCAACTCGTAGTATTCCATGTTCTCAACGAAATAAACCCTCAGCGGGTCGCCGTTATTAAGCGTCGTCACCTTCACGTTGCAAATCAACTTTTCCGGCCCGCGTTTCGGGTCAGTCTCGCCGGTCGGCACTTCCATGCCTTCCATGAGCATGGCCAGGTCAAAATTTTGATCAATCTGCGTGCCGTATTTCGGGGTAAAAATGCGCACATCCACCCCCTGACGAAGCAAGGCGTGCGGCAAGAAATACGACACCTGGCTTAAGCCCCCCTGCCGGGAGAACGGTGCTACTTCGGCTGAGACAAACAAAACCTTGAGCGGCTCTTCTGCGCCCTTTGCCATCACGCGTCCCCACTTACGAGTAATCTAGTACCCCCATTGTAGTCTCCCGCGTCCTCAGCCACAACTAGCGGTATAATGAGGCAGCCCACCGGAACTTGAAGCGAAGCACGAGGTGTAGTGATATGAATGCGATCAGCCGGCCGGAGCAGTTGCTGCAGCGGCTTCTGCAGGGAAATCCCGTAACACCATACCAGCTCGTCGAAGCGATACTGACTGACCAGGACCCAGATTCGCTGGCAAGCCTGGCCCGCGACCTGCTGCCGGCGATCATGCGGTACCATGACCGCATGAGCCAGCTGCCGAGCTCGCGCAAAGCCATCGGCGCTAGCCGGGATTCACTGCACAACGCTCGGCGCGAGCTCCAGCACAAGCTCGCCAGGACCAGGGCCTGGACCGAGGCCGATGCTGATGAAGCACTCGAAAAGGAGATTCGCTGGCGAAGCAGCACAGCCGCTCGTGCCGAGTCTGAAGCCGCACCCGCACTCGAGGCGGTCCGCAGCCTCACGGTTCAATTCCAAGGCTGGGGCAAACGGCCCGGTCCCAGGCTCGATGTCGCGGTGTTCGCGGCCGACCTGCCTGAGCACGTGCTGGACATCCTGTACGAGGCAAATACGCAGCTCCAGGAGGGTATATTTGCAGCCGAGGCGCCAGTCTATGCCAGCGGGGCGGACTTCCGTTGCCAAGAGATCACCCGTCTCACCTATGCTAGCGCTGAACTCGATAGACGAATCGATCATCGTCGCCGGCTATGGCAGCAGGCGTTCATCTTCGCCCGGTGGACAGCAAAGATGCTGGTCACAGCACCCACGTAACTTGCCGAAGTCTGCGGCACGCACGCGGCCCGTCTCTCTCGGGATTCGAGGGACGGGCCGCTGCCATGTTGGCCTGCTACAATAGCCCCATGATTGCAACCTTACGTGGCACCATAATCGAGAAGCTGCCCTCCAGCCTCATTCTTGAAGCCGGAGGCGTCGGCTACGAGCTATCCGTAACAGTAGACGAATGGGGGAGCGCCACACTCGGCTCCGAAGCCCGCTACTATATATACGAGCAAATCCGCGAGGACGTGCACAACCTCTACGGCTTCAACGCGCTCGCTTCTCGTGAACTCTTCACACAGCTGCTCGGTGTCTCCGGCGTTGGGCCGAAACTCGCCATGCAAATCCTATCGGCCGCCGGCGAATTACGCCTGCGCCAAGCCATTGGCTCTGGCGATCCAGCTTTGCTCAAGGGCATCACCGGCGTCGGCCCCAAAACCGCTCAGCGCGTCATGGTTGAGCTGCGCGGCAAAGTCGAAGAGGGGAGCGCCGGCCTCGCCCCGGTAGCCGATCCCACCTACCAGGCACTTATTGCGCTCGGCTACACCCCGGTCCAAGCCACTTCGGCCGTTGCCGCTCTACCACCTGACCTCGAGGGCGACCAGACCCGCCTCAAAGCCGCGCTCAAAGGGGTAGGAAAGTGACCCTGCGGCTCAACCCCTGGGACGACCCTGGCTTTGCCGGTACGTACGCCGAAGAATCTGCTAACCCTACTAGCGGTTGGTACGAGCAGCAGGTCAACGCACCATCCGTGATCGCACTTATACCCCAAGGTGCCAAACGCTTGCTCGATTTTGGCTCTGGCCCCGGAGATTTTACCGCCATGTTGTCCAAACAATTCCAGCACGTGGAAGGTTGTGACCACTCGCCGGCCATGGTAAGCATTGCTAAACAGCAGCATTCAGAACTGACGTTCTTTCAGTGGGACGGCCAAGCTCCGCTTCCCACTCAGCGCGACCCTTACGACCTGATCGTCAGTAAGCTGGTCGTGCCGTTTATTCGTGACCTGAGCAGTCACATCAGACGGCTCAGAGAATCGCTGCAGCCATCGGGTAGTCTCGTCATTTCCACGGTCCATCCTGTTCATTCGGCCAAACAAGTAGCCAATTACTGGCAGACCGCCGAATACCAGCAGCAAATCGGGCGGTTTGGCATTTATGACGTTGTCCTGCACCGCAGTCTCGAGACTATAATTGCGGAATTCTCGGACAACGGTTTCATGCTTGCGCGCCTGTCAGAGCCCAAAACGCCGGAACACCTGGCTCGGGTTCATCAAGGCCGTCCCTGCGAATTCGCACTGCCCAAGCGTATTAATCTTCACTTTCGTCTAATCGGAGGCTCCAACCATGAATTCCGTTAAACTAGGTTCCGGCCAACTGATGCCGCCCATCGGCTACGGCATGTGGCTGATCAAAAACAAAGCCGAGGCCATAAACGGCGTCGAAGTCGCCCTCGATGCTGGCTACCGCCACTTTGACACGGCCCAGTACTACGGCAACGAGCAGTATCTGGGCGAAACTCTTGAACGATCTGACGTCTCACGTGACGATCTCTTCATTACCACCAAAATCAAAAACGAAAACCAAGCTCAGCAAACTCTCATCCCTAGCTACGAGGAATCACTCGAAAAGCTTCGCACCAACTACGCTGACCTCCTCTTGCTACACTTCCCAGTTACTAAGATGCGCGGCCCGGCTTGGCGCCTCATGGAGCGGCTGTATCAGGAAGGCCGCGCAAAGTCCATCGGCGTTTCAAATTACACCACCCGCCATCTCGAAGAACTCTTAAGTGAATGTTCTGTGCCGCCGGCCGTCAACCAAGTTGAGCTGCATGTTTATCTGCAACAGCCCGAGCTGGTCGACTTTTGTAAAAAGCACAACATCCTTATCGAAGCCTATTCGCCGCTCGCCCACGGCGAAGGCCTGGATAATCCCAAGCTCGTCGAAATCGCAGAGAAATATGATAAAACGCCGGCCCAAATCATGATCCGCTGGTGCATTGATATCGACACCGTGCCCCTGCCCAAATCCGTTACTCCCGTGCGCATCAAGTCCAACTTCGACGTGTTCGATTTCTCACTCGACGAAGGTGATATGAAAGTGGTCAAATCGCTAGACGCCAACCTCCGTACCGCCTGGGACCCTACTGACGTCGCCTAAGCTGCTTCGGAATACTCGCTATGGTCAACCAGGCGCCCAAAAGCCCGGCGCCACAGCGTTCGGTTTGCACGCTCGGTTTCAGCATTGCCCAACCATACGCGCCTCGCAAGTCCATTCACCAGACTTTGCGCTAACGTTCGGTCGGCCATGCCCACATACTGGTCTCCGGCCAATTCGTGCTCATGGCTCGCAGCTTCAGCCTCAATCGCGAGTGCCAACATTTCCTGCTCAAATGCGTTAAGCGGGCGATCAAGCGGAACCAGTGTTGCATCCCGCCACTGTTCGAGCATTTGCTCGGAGTGCTCCGCAAAATGCGGCTGAATGCCGCTTTCGTGAAGTCGCCGCATTGATGCGGACGAATTTTCGTCCCATCCTTTACGAATTGCGCCGGGTCGAAAAGGGTCGGTAATCTTTATTTGCTCCGTCCCTTCCACCGGCCGCGATCGCGATAAGTATTCCTTACTAGCAGACTCAGCCCAACGCGATGCCACGTCTTGTTCGCTTGCCGCAGCAACCACTGCCATCCTATATGCTCGTTGCTCAAGATGCGTCATTTTGCCTACCGGCTGCCGTACAAAGTCAGGACTGAAGTCCTCAACAGGGTCAGCTTCCTGAGACTGCGGTAATGGCGCCTCAAGGGATGAGGCTGAGTTCTCGCCCGTCAGGGGGTTGGTAAAAACGACCTCCGCAGGATTATGTCTATCCTCTTCTGGCATAGCCAGTCCTTTTCAACTAGCATAGCACCACGGTTCGAAGTCCTTTGCGCATCTAGCCCTGATACAATAAGGTCATGATCGAGCGCATCGTGGGCGCAGAGCCCGACCCCGAAACCACTGACCCGGCCGAAGCCGCCGCCGAGGCCGCGCTTGGCGAGACGCTCCGTCCCACCAGTTTTGCCACCTACATCGGTCAGCCCCTGCTCAAGCAAAACCTCGAGCTCGCCATTGCTGCGGCTCGCGTTCGCGCCGAATCGGTCGACCACATTTTGCTCTACGGCCCACCCGGCCTTGGCAAAACCACTATGGCCGGCGTTATCGCGCGTGAACTGGGCAAAGGCATCCGCATCACCAGCGGCCCAGCCATCGAGCGAGCGGGGGATTTAGCCAGCCTCCTCACCAGCCTCGAAGACGGCGACGTGCTCTTTATCGACGAAATCCACCGCCTGCCCAAAGTTGTGGAAGAAGTGTTGTATCCGGCTATGGAAGATTTCGGTCTCGACGTCATGCTCGGCCGTGGTCCCGCCGCCAAATCCATCCGCCTCGATCTGCCAAGGTTCACTATCATTGGTGCCACCACCAGGGCCGGCGCGCTTGGTGCGCCCCTGCGTGACCGCTTCGGCCACGTTCATCGGCTCGAGTTTTACTCGCCCGAGGAAATGGTCCAAATCATTAATCGTGCCGCCGGTATCTTAAACATCAGCCTCGACTCCGAAGCTGCGGCCGAAATTGCGGCCCGCTCTCGCCTTACACCCCGCATCTCAAATCGTCTGCTCAAACGCGTTCGCGACTACGCACAGGTCAAAAACGTTGACACAATTACAAAACGCCACGCCCGCGAGGCCCTCCACCTCCTGGAAATCGACGACCGCGGCCTTGATTCCTCCGACCGTCGGCTGTTGTCGGCCATTATCGAACACTACAACGGGGGCCCCGTGGGCCTTACAACACTGGCCGCCGCCCTAGCCGAAGAAGCCACCACCATCGAAGACGTCTACGAGCCCTACCTCATGCAAATCGGCTACCTCGAACGTACTGCCCGCGGCCGCCGCGCCACCGCCACCGCCTACTCACACCTCGGATTCAATCCACCGGAATCCCAAACCAGGTCATCATAAGTTACAATATCTGCCATGGAACCCAGCGAAGGCGCGGACTCCGCAAAGCTCCGGCTCTGGCTGGAAGCTCTCGGAATCCCCCAAAGGATATTCCCGTACCTCATCAACATCCACCGGCTTGAGCCAACAACGATCAGCCAGTACTTCGCCGACCTCACGTCCTACCAACGATGGCGCGAGGGCGGCCCCAACACCGTCCACGACAGCCTCGCGCTTTTGAGGCCGAGCATCGATCGGGCTGCCTACATCGAGCCGGCCCTTGCTGCCCGGGCTGCTAACGCTAGGATCATTCGCATCTTCCTGCTACCGCGCGGGGCACTGGAGCCAAACACGTGGGATTGGCGTCGGTACCTCTTGGAGGTGCAGTATGCGCATTTTGCCGATGCGGCTGATGAAGTGCTGATTATGTTTCCGCTCGAGGTATTCACCGAGTACTTCCAGCCACCGCTCATCGATCTTATGCAGGTCGGCGAGGGCGTCGTCATAACCAGCTACGACAGCGTCGGCAATCCCAACGCCCGCACATTCCTGGGCCCCGGCACGCCTGAAGCGAAAACGCAACGCGAACACATCATGACGATTCTGGCGCTGGCCATCGCCCGCGGTGTGATCCTCCGGCAGGCCCGCTGGTTCACGTGAGTTGGTAGGCCCGGGGCGGTTGGTAACGCCTCGGGCTTACCCCGACCTAAAACGGACTGCTCTGACTCCCCAGCGTCCCCGTTGGTACATTGCCCTGCACCACGCTTAAGTTCTTGAGTGAGGTAATCGTGGCCTTGTCAAAGCTAATCGACGGCCCAAGGGCTTGCGGCGCGGTCGCCGGCTGAGTATTGAGCGCCGCATTCACTTCATAGGCTGTATAGGCAAAAACCGCGATTAAAGCTGCGCCCACCAGATAGGCTTGCACCCGCTTTAGTGCCGGCAACAGTTTTGCCAGGTCCTCCGGCTTCAGGCTCAGGTTGAGGTTCATATTCGTGTTCATGGGTTTATGTACGCATTAAGGCTAATAGAATAGACAATCGGCTTAGTTTTATCCACATGGCTGATGGCAAGATTCGTAATACTCGTAAATCGGTTCAAATTCTCCACGTCGGCGGTGAATGTCTGCAATTGTTGATAGGTCCCCGACAGCTGAAAACTAATCGGCAGCGCCAACACCTGGCCGGCTTTCACCGTCTGCGACACGCTGGTCGGCAGGCCCACCGGGCTCGGCATGCTCACACTCGTGATCGACAGCCCCACTTCGTTCGCAATTGTTTGCAACTGTGCTAGGATCTCGGTTTGGTTCTTTTGACTCGGCAGGGCATCATTCATGAGCGGTAAAATTGGCACGATCTCCGTCTTGTACTCCGACTCCAGGTGGGTAAGCGAAGACACTTGCGCCCCCGCCGACGTTTGGCCGGCGAGATCAGAGGCCAAAGTCTGTGAGCGGGTATGCAATTGTTGAAGCGCCATATAATAAGCACCACCCCCGGCCACGAGCAAAACTACCATCACGCCCAGCAGTACAAAGAAGAACTGCTTCGGCTTCATTGGGCCTCTCCCGGTTTGAATGCCACCACCACATTGGCCGTGTAGCCACTGCCACTCGTTGACGTAATCGTCTCAAGATCGGCGTTGGCAATCCGAGGCGATGTGGTGAGCGCGTCGCGGAACGCCAAGGCGTCATTATAGCTATCTGCAGTCACGGCGATGGTCACCGGTGTCTTGTCATCACCAGTCAACGTCATGCTGTCGATCGATACCCCGGCCGGAACCACCTTGGCAATGTCGGCAATCACGGCCGAAAATCGTGTCTGGGTGCCCTGCACGTACTTAATCGCATTCAGCCGTTCACTGGCCGCCTTGGCTTCCGGCAGCACGGTCTCGTCCAGCTTGGCAATTTGTTGATGATCGCCAGCTGCATTGGCATTGGCCGCCTGAGTTTGCTGATTCAATAAGTAGAAAGCACCGCCAAATACGCCTCCCAGCACTATAAGCACAATTACCAGCCCCCAGACATAGTGAATTGCCACCCGATTCAGCTTAGCGTAGCGCATTTGCTCCTTGATATCCGGCGGCATGAGGTTGATCACAGTTTGCCCTCCATCTGCGCCAAGCCGATTGCAGTCGCGTACATCGGCGCGTCGAACCGCGACACGGCCTGCACATGCTTGAGAAGCTTGAGCCCCGTCCATGGATCGGCAATTGTCACCGGCAAGTTAATTTGCGCCTGCATATATTCCAAAAATCCCGGCATACTGGCGCTTCCGCCGCCCACCACAATAGCTTGAATCCGCCGCTTCTCGCCGCCGCGCTCCTGATAGTACTTAATCACCCGCCGCATTTCATCGCACATTTTTTTGAGTGGCTCACCCAAGCTTGCCACCACCTTCGGCTGCAGGCCCGACGGCCCAATGCCGAACTTGTGCTTGATCTCATTGGCTTGGTCAGCCTCGATGCCCAGATCCTTCACCAGCTGGTCGGTCAGAGTATCGCCGCCCATTGCTACTGTATCGGCCAGCCGGATCACCCGGTCGTACACCATAAGGTCAATGGAGCGCGAGCCAATGTCGGCCACCAAGGTGGTCTTACTCACCGGCTTGGCTGCCATAATGGCGCGCGTGGCCGCTGCCATACTCGAATCCAGCAGCCCAACTTCCAAATTCATAAGGTCAAACAATTTTATGTAGCTGTCGACGATTGCGCGCGGCGCCGCTACCATGAGCACCTGGTTGCGCTCCGGCCCTGCTTCAATCGTCTCGTAATCAATATAGAGATCGGGCAACGGCACCGGAATATATTGCTCGGCCTCCAACCGTACCGCCTGGCCTAGGTCAGTCGGATTCATCGGCGGCAGCTCCAGTACTCGCGTAAATATCTTGCCGAGCGGCAGCCCGGCTGCAATTCGTCGGGCTGTAATCTTGCCAAAGGTTATCTGCTTAATCATGGGAGCCAGCGCCGCGGCGATCTGCTCCGGGTCAACCACAATCCCTTCCACGATCGCATCAGCCGGAAAGTTCGCTACCCCGTAGCCCAGCACTTCAAAAACCTTACCGTTGGCCCGCAACTGCAGCATTTTGGCCGTACGCGTTCCCAAGTCAAACCCAAACACAGGCGCCGATTTGTACACCAATGGTACGCGCATCAAGCTCGCCTACAAATAAACATAACCATTACGCTCATTGTATCATCACGCAGCGAGTTCATGGGCTGTACAATTGCTCGCGCCAATTCAGCACTGCGTAGGTGCCCGTCGTGGGGTAGCACGACGGCGGCCCGTAGGTGAGGTTGGTGTCAAATGTATTCGAGTCGGTTTTGTAGCCATAAACAACATTGCCGTTACCGTCCACCCAGCTCCAGGTCCAAAAGTTGTAACTGTCAAGTGAACCGTAAAAGGTCAGCGCATTCTTGGCCGATCCCGATTCCTCCGCCAGAATACTGCCGTTTTGAGCCAGCAGTGCACCGTCAATCTCGATCGTACTCGCGGCATAGGGCGCTACCTGTACGTTATTTTGCGCAATCAGGCCAATGACGTCCGAACCGTTTTTAGACGCATAAGTCAGGTTGCCGATAATGGTGATATTAGTATTGGTCGACGAATTCGCCGGAAGCACTCCGCTGATAATGTCGAGCCGCCCGGGCCAACTCGTCCCCTGCACCCATACGTTATCAGCGACGTATAAGATGCCGTCACTCGGCGCCGACAGTGTCGCGACTGGGTTCACAGTGGTTGTAGTGATGCCGGTTGAGTTCTCGCTCTTTACAATGTATTCGTTAATCTTCCCGTTACTGAGGAGTTGCAGGTAATAGCCGAGTTTACCACTCGAGTTGAGATAAACACCGCTTGACTTGGCCTGGGTGCCGCACGAGCTATAGTCGGCCGTTACACCGGAGAACGGGACGCTCGGAACTGGAAATTGCCACTGCGACGACGGCCCGCCGTTGCCCCACACGCCATTGTGCACCTTGCCGTCGCCGCCGAATTCGGCCGACGGTGTATACGTGGCATTGGCCGAGTACACCGGCCCGTTGTTGGTGCCGTCCATGTGTACGCCCACGTCGCTCATGACCGGCCCATTCGAACTCTCGGTTGAGCCAAACCACACTTCAGTGCCGGTCAGCAGCGCATAATTGGCAAAGCTCGGTTGCCCTAGCTGGGCCAAAATCGTCCGCGTGCCGGGAAAATTCGGCACCTCGCCGATCGATTTCACGGTCGTAATGGTTGAGCCGTTCGTCGGCGGCGTAATCCATAGCGTGTAGGTCCCGAGGAACTTGCCGTTCACATCATAGTAATTGTGAGTATAAGGCCCGTACGGCGTCGTCGGCGGTATGTTCGCATTACCGTCTGTATAGTCAGTGGAGTTATGCGCCAGATGCCAGAGGTAATAATTCACTCCGGCCTCGGCAATATTGAGTGCCTCGGCGCTGCGGCTCTCATAGAGCCCGAACCGCTCATTTGAGGTCAACACCTGTGCTCCAATCACGCCCAGCGCCGATAAAATTACCGCCATCACGAGTACCGTCAGCATAATGAACCCGCTCTCGGCCGTCTGCGTCTTTCGGTATTGGCTGTCTCGCCCCATGTGTATCCTCATAAGTTGGTCTTAAAGTTCCTCAAGGTCACCCGTGTCGCAATCGAAATCGGCACATTGAGCCGGGTCGTGTTCGGATTGGCGGCCACGGTGATGCCGATCTGGTAAATCTGACCGGTCGAAAAACCGCTTGCGAGGGCATTGCCTGAACTGTCGTAATAGGTAAATATCGGTGTTGCGCCCATCGCCAAATCATCGCGCAGTACCGTATTCTTTTGGTTGGCCACGTTATAGGTGTAATTGGGCGCTGTCCCGGTAGGCGTTATCACCCCCACTTCAAAATTTTTACCGCTCACGAAGTAGCTAATTTCATCCACCACGCTGTCGGCCGGCGAAAAATAGCCGTAAATCGTCAGGGTATTGTTTTGCGCCGTCACCACACCGGTCGTGCCGCGTACCACTTTAGCAATCCGCTCCGATAGCGTCGAAAGTTCAATCGAGGTATTTGACTCATCCTGCAGGTATTGGTACGAGGCCATGCCCTGGAACGTAAAAGTGGCCAGGGGAATACTCAAAATCCCCACCAGCACCACTACCACGAGCAGCTCAATCAGTGTGTAGCCGCCTTGAGCCGCGGGGATGCTACGGGGTAACATCAAACCCTCCGCTCTCAGTGGCTGTACCGGTGCTGTTGGTTACATCGACATCCCAGTTACCTGTAGCCGCACTCGTTAAATTAAGCGTGCATGTTAGCTGGGTACCCGTGCCGGTTACACCGGTGCAGGGAATCGCGGTCTGGCCGGTCATCGCCAGCTGCACCGTGGCTGAGCTCAAATTTGTTCCATTAACAGTGAGCGTCTGGCTTGATGTGCCGGTCGAGCTGCTAGCCGGTGAAATGCTCGTGATCGTAGGCCAATTGGCCGACGTGCTCACGACCAGGTTAACCGTCAACTGCGAATTCGGTTCTAGAGCGGCCGGTGCCACCGGAGAACTTGACACTACATAATGCCCAGCTGGTACCGAAAAGCTGTATGAATCCCACTCCATGCCAGACAAAGTGATGTTGCCGCTCGAGTCTGTTGCAGTGGCCTGCGAGTACTTATAGGCCGTTGGGTCGGTGTAAATTTGTTTCGCGCCAGTCGTAGTGACGCTCAAATTTGATATCGGATTACCGCTTGTGTCCGTTACATGGAGATACAGTGTTGATACCTGGTCAATCGACAGCGACACAGGCGTAATTTGCTGCGCGATCACATTCGGGTTGAGCTCCACCGCCTTTTGTCCGCCGCCAGGATTTGGCTTCGTGCCGTCAGTCGAATACCCTGGCAAGCTCGCAATCACCTGATAATTATTACCCGAATCCGGTGGCAGCTTCGGTATCACCACTACCCCGTCATTGTCCGTCGTGGTCTGAATATTCACGGCCGGATTTTGGTTCGTATTTGTAATGCTTACATTGGCCTGCGGCACCGGCTGGCCGTTGGCATCAAGTACCGTGATGTCCAGAATCCCGGTGTCCGAAGCCGTTTCCGCTGCCTTGCCGGCAATATCAGTGGTAAGGGTCGCTACCAGCTGGCCGCTCGTTACGAGATACACGTCGACCTGAGCCCGCTTGTAATCGTACGGATACAAATCCTTTGGTTTACCCGGAATCGTGCCGGCCGCATTACCGTCATACGGATCATCGATATACACAATTGTTGTGTGGACACGGAATTTATAGTTGTCCTGGGTCTGCGTTTGGTTGTCAGCGATCGTGCCGGGTGGATAAATCGTACCGAATTGCGTCGCCAGCGAATCGTATGGCAGGTCGCGCAAGTACTCCATCTGCTGATTGGCCAGGCCCAAGCCGATCGCGCGGGCCTTGTCGAGCACCACTTCGTTCAAGTTTGACACAAACAAGCTGCCCACGGCCGCCACCATAAGCGTCATGATGACCGCGGCCACCACGATTTCGATCAACGTAAACCCAGCCTCGTCCCGGCCCTTCATGTCCGTATTATACTGCTTGTGCTTGATATCCCAAACCTAACCGAACCGGGGCACCAAAAAGCCGCCCGTAGGCGGCCTTCGGTCAAGCTAAGTTGATGACGTGAACTAGTTGCTGTTTACCAGCTCAAACGTCTTGGTGGTGCACGGCGACACCGGCGCAATCACATCTGTACCAGCATCTTGGTCGTTCTCCAAGCAGGCGGTTAGCGTGTATGTGGTGTTGGAGTTAGCCGGGGTGTAGGTGTAAACGTACGCACCGGTGTTCTTCGGGTCGGTCGGAATTGTCTTCATGATTGGCGCCGAGCCGACTTGCAATGCGCTCAGGGAAGTCGGGTACGCGTTGTTATCAACGAAGTACTCTTCCAGACCCTTTTGCATTGCGGTCAGGTCGGTCTTACGCTTGGTATCCCGGGCCTTCTTGGGCGCGCTGGTAATGTTCGGCAGAATCAACAGCGCCAAAATACCGATGATCACGATTACGATCAACAGCTCAAGGAGCGTGAAACCGCCTTCTTTTTTAATGATTTTGTTAAGCACGAGTGCTCACCTCCTTAAATTGGTTGAACGATAGAGCCGCTGAGGCTCTACTTAGCCTCAGCATAAAGCGCTTACGTTTATGTGTCAACCAAAATTCAGGAAGCAATCATGATCACGTGGGTTTTGGGTCCAACTTGAGCTTTCAAATCGCTTTCAAAGTTCAAGTCGGACCCGCGACTCCGGCGCTCAGTGGCACCGGGGCCGCGGGATTCGACATGGAGAGTCCGGTCAGGCTATTCGGTTCTGCTAGTTATGCTCGCAGAACCAGTCCACGCGCCCTCGGGCCGCGATGGCACGGGGGTCAGCGGTGTCCTCATTTCTGGGGGTCTCGCTGAGTGCGGTACCGGTGACCACGCACACGCGGCGCAGCAGCCGATTCCGGTGGGGCCGTCCGTAAAGGTCGGATAGGGCGCCGTTGCAAAGCACCGGGCCGAGGTAGACCATGCCGGTTGGCGGAACCACGCCCGCGTGCACCGGCCGGTCCAGCAGCTGTTGCTGCCATGCGGCCACGATGACATCGGCCGCGTCATGCGCGAGCCGCACCTGCGAATCAGCGATGGACGGCCGCTCGGAGCAGTCCCACACCGTCTGAGGGTCGACGTTGGCGTGGGCGCCTGCGGCGATGATCCACTTGAGCACCTGCGGTGAGCAGCCGGGGGCATCCGAACCATCCAGGTTCAGGAGCTCGTTGACTACTCGCTCGCGCAGGCCGGTTGGCGCGTACGTATCGGCGAGGGTCGGTGCCCATATCGCGATGAGCGCCATCCAAGCGTCCAACAGGCTGGGCGCACCGTGCGTTGCGGTGGTCCTACCGGTGGTGTCTACGATCGTCATGAGCATCTCCTTCTCAGGCGTCGCGTCCGGGAATCCTATCCCGGCTCTCCATGTCATTCATTCATTCAATCAAGTTACGATCGAACCTAAGAATTATAGCATAAAAACGATGAAATTGCAAACAAGTCCGGACCAAACTGAGTGCTATCCGTTGCCCACCTGGCTGTCAATATTAGACAGCGGCCCAAACACTGAAATCACCACAAATCCTACCATTGTACCGAGTACCAAAATCAAGATCGGCTCAATGATGCTCGTCAGGCCCGCCACCGTCGTGTCCACCTCTTTCTCGTAAAACTCCGCCAGCTTGAGCAAAATCACGTCCATTTGGCCGGTCTCTTCACCTACCGCCAGCATTTGGCCCACGATAGCCGGGAAATTCTTTGAGTCCCGCAGTTGCTCACTCATGGTGCGGCCGTTTTTGACCTTTTGTGCCACGGCCGCCAATTCTTCTTGGTAGACCACGTTGTTCATGGCCAGCCTGGTGGAGTTGATCGCTTCCAGCACCGAAATGCCGGAGGCGAGCAGCGAGCCAAACGTGCGCGCAAACCGCGCCACGCTCATCTTCACCAGAATCGGCCCAAAGATTGGCGACTTGAGCAAAAACGCATCCACCGCGTGCCGCCCCTTAGGAGTCTTGCGCCAGCGGATGAATATCGCCACCGCTGCCACGGCGCCGCCGATGAGCACGTACCACTCGTGCGTCATAAAGTTCGAAATCTTCAGCATCACCACGGTGTATACCGGCAATGTGCCGCCGACTTGAGCAAAAATGGAACCAAGCTTCGGCACGATTACGGTCATGAGAAAGAAGAATGCTGCGATCGTGGCCGTGGTCACTACTCCGGGATAAATCATCGCGCTCTTCACCTTAGAAATAATTTCTGCATCTTTCTCCTGCTGGGTCGCCAGCCTGTCCAGTACTTGGTCCAAAATGCCGCCTTGCTCACCGGCCTTCACCATGTTGATATAAATCGGCGAAAACACATCCGGATGCTCGGCCAGCGCCGCGGCCAACGTTCCGCCGCCTTCCACTTGCTTGGCAACCTCCGCCACCACCGTTTGCAAACGCTTCGATGCCGACTGCTGCCGCAAGATATTGAGCGACTGAGCGATCGGCACGCCGGCATTAATCATGGTGGCAAACTGCCGGCTAAAAATGACTTTGTCTTGCAGTGATACTTTGCCGACAAACTTGCTCAGGAAGCCACCGCTCTGTCGACTTGCTGCCATCTCTTTCACCAGAATCGGCGTTAGGTTCTTCTCCACCAGTGCTGCCGAGGCCGCCGCCCGGTCACCGGCAAATATGGTGCCTTTCTCAATCACGCCGGCTTTGGTGCGCGCGCTGTAGCTAAATTGACCCATGGCTCACCTGTGTCATTCGCGTGTCACTCGCAAGATTTCCTCAATTGTGGTTTTACCCATGAGCGCTTTCACAAAGCCGTCCTGCTGCATCGTGAGCATGCCGTTGCGTATCGCTGTCGCCTGAATATCATCAGCCGTCGACCGCCCTACCAGCATCTTTTGCATGGTTTCATCTACCTCAAGCACCTCATAAATGCCCATGCGGCCGATATAGCCGACACCGCCGCAGTTTTCGCACCCCGGACCGGGCCGGTACAAAATAAACTGGCCGGCCTTCAGTTTGTCTGGATTTGGCATCGGCGCCCTTGGTGCCCGGACTGTGTCCGCTATCACTGACGGAAGTACAGGGGTAGGTGCTCCCCCGGCTGCCTTCTTAGCATCGTCTGCGCTGCGATTGATGATGTTGGGGTCGGTCGCGATCTTATCCAAAATACTCTTGGTGTTTTCAATATCATGCTCCGGCTTCAGAACCAGGCCCTTCTTATGTTCGCCCGAACCGGGCTCGGCAGCCGGGGCCGGTGCTTCTGCCGGCGGTGCCACGACTGTGGCTTCAGGCGTCCCTTTCAGTTGGTTAAATCGCTTCAGCGCCGCCTCAAGCTGGAAATCACGCTTAATGTTGGTTAGCTCTACGCCCTCAGGCACGTATCCGATCCGGCAGACCTGGCAAAGCCTTCGCACGAGCCGTTGCCCGATCACCGTGTTCACCGTTGTCGCAATCAAGAACGGCTCAATGCCCATGTCGAGCAAGCGGGGAAGGGTAGTAGCTGCGTTATTAGTGTGGAGTGTACTGAGCACAATGTGACCGGTCAGCGCTGCCTGCACGGCCAGATCGGCTGTCTCACCGTCGCGAATCTCACCGACCATAATAATGTTGGGGTCTTGGCGCAGCAATGCACGTAAGCCGCTGGCAAACGTCATGCCGGCCTTTGGATTCACCTGGGTCTGATTCACGCCCTGCACGCGGTACTCCACTGGGTCTTCAATAGTTGAAATGTTTACCCCCGGCGTGTTCAGCATGGATAACACCGAATACAGCGTGGTCGACTTACCCGAGCCGGTTGGCCCGGTCACCAGTGTCATTCCGTGTGGTTTATGCAGATTACGCACAATTGTTTCAAGCGCATGTCCGGTAAAGCCGAGCTCCTCAAGCGTCAGCGCGCGCGTAGATTCATCCAAAATCCGCATCACCACCTTCTCACCGTCCATGATCGGCAACGTGCTAACGCGCAGCGCCACGGTCTTCGACCCAATGGTGAACCGGAATCGCCCATCCTGGGGCACACGATGTTCGTCGATTTTGAGGTTGGACAAAATCTTAATACGGCTCACCACCGCGGCTAAGATTGCCTTCGGCAAGGTCATGGTTTCGCGTAGCACACCGTCCACCCGGTATCGTACCTGCACCATGCTCTCGCGCGGCTCAATATGGATGTCGGAAGCGCGGCTCTTTACCGCGTATTCCAGGATCACGTTCACGGTCTTGGCAATCGGCGCATCTTCAGCCAAATCCTTGGCTGACACCTGTTTTTGTTCCTCTTCAGTATCGGCATTCGAATCCTTGATCGCTTGCGTAATTTCGCTCGAAATCTCGCCTTTGTACTGGTCCAGCGCGCCCAAAATATCCGGCGCTGTTGCCATGGAAACCTTAAGCTTACCGCCGACTTGCTTAGATATAAAATCGATAGCCTGAAAGTCTTCTGGGTCAGCTACGGCTAGTTGTAGCTGGTCGTCGGCCGCACCAAACAGCACCGCCTGGTACTTACGCGCAATCCGTTCTGGAATCTTGAGCAGGATCTCGCGCGGAATCTTGGTTTCGCCGAGCTCCACAAACGGCACGTCAATACTCGAGGCATAGAGCTTAGTCAGCTCCTTTTCGCTGATGAGCTTTTTCTTGAGTACGCTGGAAAGTAGTGTATCTTTGTCGCCGTCTTTTGGCATGACGGCGTCAACTTCCTCGGCCTTAACCTTACCGGCCTCCACCAGCAGCTTCTTCAGCTCAGTATCAGATATGCGCATTACTATGCTCATTGTAGCATAAGCGTCTTCTCGGCTTTGCTATCATGAGTGCATGGCGCAAAAAGTCATTGATCTCATTAAGGACGACGACGTCCGGCAGCTCACGGACAAAGCCACGATTGTAGCCGGCCACCAGCTCTGGGGCGGCCGAGAATTCATGCGCACCTTTCGCGATGACAAAATCGACGCCCAGGTGCCGAGCCCAAACGGCTCCGTCTGCCACACTGTCATTGAACTCACTCCCCAGGGCCTACGCTGGTCGTGCTCATGCCGGCCCGGCTCAAACGACTTCTGCGAGCACCTGGTGGCAACCGCCCTCGACGCACAGCGTCAAGGTCACGGCGACATTTACAAGGCCGCCGGTATTATCATCAAAGATCGCAAAATGCTGGTCGAACGCTCACAAGGCAAGCCGGCTTTTATTGGGCCCGGCGGCCGCATTGATAACGGCGAAACCGCCAAGCAGGCCCTGGTGCGCGAGCTGAACGAAGAATTCCAAATTGATGTTGCCGAGCCCGACCTTGAGCCGTTCGGCCGCTTTTCCGCCGAGGCCGCCAATCATCCGGGCCAGCAGGTCCATATGGATGTCTTTTTGGTTAACCACTGGGCAGGCGATATTAGCCCGGCCGCCGAAATCGAAGAAATCATGTGGCTGACCTCAGATCTGCCCACCAATGTTACACTCGGGAGCATCTTTGCCCACGACATCATGCCCAAGCTCAAGGCTCAGGACCTCATCGACTAAGCACATTCCGCCAAACGGCAAAGTGCGCTAGGCTTAAGGGGAAACAAGGCCTTGAACCATCGAACCGCAAGATCTCAAAACCCGCGCCGCAGTAGTACTTGAAGGCAACGACCTTGGCGGCTGGACCCGCCCGGCTCCGGGGCTGTATCCGCATCAATGGCTGTGGGATTCATGCTTTATTGCCATTGGTCTAGCGCGCATAAACCCAACCCGCGCCGCCGCCGAACTCTGGCGCCTTACCGAAGGCCAGTGGCCGGACGGCATGTTACCGCACATGATTTACGCCCCCGGCCTTCGCTCGCAGGTAGAGTCGCGCGTACTATGGAACGCTGCCTCCAATGGGCCGCCCCGCTTACGCACCTCAGCCATTACCCAGCCTCCGCTTATCGCCGTTGCCGTCGAACGGGTAGCGCACGCGCTACCGCGCGTGGCCGCTGCCAGGTTTGTCGCCACTATGTTACCGTCACTCCTTGCCTACCACGACTGGCTCTACCGCGAACGCGACCCGCACGACACCGGCCTTGTCGCCTGCGTGCATCCGTGGGAATCCGGTATGGACGACGCACCGTATTGGACCACAGCTATGAACTACTTGCCGCGCCCGCCCCTGCACTGGCGCTGGATTCGCGAGCTGCGGGCTGTTAATCCAGCCCAGCGCGCCCGGGCCTCCGACCTCCAGCACATGTTTGCCCTGGCCCAAGTCTTAAAAGAACACCGCTACGATTCGCGCGCTATTCTCGAGCATTCAAGCGTGGTTGTGGTTGATGTGGGGTTCAATACCGTGCTGGCAGCCGCCAATGAGGCACTGGAACGATTGGCCGAGCACTACAATCACCCACTGCCGGCTGCTCTGCATCGCCACTTCAGCCTCACTCGCACCGCACTCGAAGCTCTCTGGGACGACGAGAGCGGTGGCTACCAGTCCCAAAATTATCACACCGGCCGGCCCTTACCCGAAGTGACGGCCGCCGAGTTTCTGCCACTGTTTGCCGGCACTGCCACGGCCGCCCATGCCGAGAGCTTGCGCCACCGCCTCACCAGGCGCGACTACAACACGGCCTTTCCCGTGCCTTCAGTACCCACTACCAGCTCACAGTTTGACGCCGACCGCTACTGGCGCGGACCAACCTGGGTTAATCTCAACTGGTTCATTATCGGCGGCCTTGAACGGTACGGCTTTACTGATGAGGCAAATTGGCTGCGTCTGCATACCTTAGGCCTGATTGCAAAGTCTGGATTTCGCGAATACTACAATCCGCTCACCGGTGACGGCCTCGGCGCCGAGCATTTCTCCTGGACAGCCGCGCTAGCGCTTGATCTTCTGGCAGCAACAGAGTCCGCATCGACCGAATTTGAGTAGTGCTCGTGCTTGAATTCGACTTTTGTTCCAACTAATAGCGTTACTTATCATGCCCTCGCCGGTATTGGCCGATGGGAGTGGTGTACTAATTTCGGAACTCCAAACCGCTTCAAGCGCCAAAACCACCAAGAGTAGCTCTACCAAGGCCAAAGCCACGAACACACTCAAGGCCGCCAAGTCGATCGTCGTTGACACAACCGCACCAGCGCTGGCTGCCGTCACTCCACCGGACGGTAGGTGGTTGCTCTTTACCCTGGTCGGCCTTACCATTGCGTATGTCATTTATGAGTTTCGCTATGACGTTCGAGATTTCTACTTCAAACTCTTCAGACACCGGCAAACTAGCAACGCAGCTGGCACCCGCCCTAACCGGCGGCGACGTGCTCGAGCTAGTGAGTGACCTCGGCGGCGGCAAAACCACGTTTGTCCAAGGCCTCGCTAAAGGGTTAGGCTATAGCGGCCCGGTAACGAGCCCAACCTTTGCCCTCAGCCAAATCTACCGCCTTGGCCCCGAGCTCGAACTCCACCATTATGATCTCTACCGGCTCGTCTCCACAGGCGCTCTCGGCGATGAGCTGGCCGAGGATCTGAACGACTCACACGTTATAACGGTGATCGAATGGCCGGGGCTGGCTGAGGCAGATCTGCCGCCCGACCGTCTACGAGTTGAATTTAATGTTACCGGCGAAACCGATCGGCGGCTGAAATTTACATCAGCCGGGCCCCATTCAGATCGGATAATTGCCGGTCTGCAGCAATCCGAAATAAAGAGCCCAGGAGCAAACACATGATTCTTGCACTCAAGACCGCCGGAGCAACCACCGAAATACACCTCGTCGCGTCGAACGGAAAAATTTCCACCTACACCTGGGATTCCGGACGCACCCTGGCCGACCAGCTCCTTGGCCGCATCAAGGACAGATTGGCTGATCATAAAGCCGATCTTTCTGATCTCACCGGAATCGTGATCTTGAGTGGCCCGGGTTCGTTTACGTCTCTGCGCATTGGGCATACTGTCGCAAACGCTCTGGCCGATAGTTTGGGTATTCCAGTCGTCAGCGCCGACAACGAAAAATGGCTCAATCGAGGTATAAAAGTGCTGCATACTGCGAAACCGGGCCACCCGGTCTTGCCGCAATATGGCGCCGATGCCCACATTACACGCCAGCAGCCGCCCCAAACTTCCAAAGCTTGACCCAAGACAATTTCTGACGTTTAATAAGACTGTCTCTTCCTAATTTCCATAACCGATTTCAATTCAGCCGTCGCGTCGGCCCCTGTCAAAACTGTTTGAATCCCTGATCAAGTTCCGCCGACTGACGCTAGAAGGTCACCCTTTCATGTTTTTCCCCGTGATCGTTGCCCTCCTCGCAGGTGGAGCGGCGGGCTTCTCATACAACATTGTCATGACTAAACGCCGCGGCCGGGCCGCGTCGGATGAAGCCGCCAAAATCATTGAGGCGGCTAAATCTGAGGCCAAAAAACTCACCCTTGATGCTAAATCTGATGCTTTAAAGGTCGCGGAAGAGGCCAAGCGTGAAGAAAAAGATCGCCGCCGCGCGCTTGACCAAACCGAGCAGCAGTTGCTCGGCCGCCAGTCTAACCTAGATCAAAAACTCGAAGAGCTTGACAAGCGCTCGGAAAAGCTACGCAAGCATGAGGCCGATCTCGACATGCTTAAAGATGATTTACGTGCCATCCGCGCCAAACAACAGGAAAATCTTGAAAAAATTGCTGGCCTCTCCAAAGACGAAGCCAAAGACAAGCTTCTCAAAATGACCGAGCGTGACATTAAAGCCGACCTGGTTAAATTAGTTGAAAAACTCCAAACAAACGCCGCTGAGGACGCCGAAGAGCGCGCCCAACTTGTAATCGTTTCGGCCATGGAGCGCATCGCCTCTGATCAAACCGCCGAGCGCACCATTACAGCCGTACCGTTGCCCAACGACGAGCTCAAAGGCCGCGTTATTGGCAAAGAGGGCCGCAATATTCAAGCCCTCGAGCGCGCTACCGGCGTCGACGTTATCATTGACGAAACCCCGGGCGCCATCGTCTTGTCATCCTTTGACCCCATGCGACGCCAGGTTGCCCGTGTGGCGCTCGAAAAATTGCTATCCGATGGCCGCATCCACCCGGCCCGCATCGAAGAAGTGGTGGCCAAGGCCCAAGGCGAAGTCGACAAAATGGTTAAAGATGCCGGCGAGCAGGCACTCAAGGAAACGGGAGTGGTCGGCGTTCCACCGGAGCTCATTCGTTTGCTCGGCCAGCTCAAATTCCGTACCAGCTACTCGCAAAATGTGCTCAAGCATTCGGTCGAAATGGCCAACCTTGCCGGCATGATCGCCTCCGACATCGGCGCCGACGTCCGCATTGCCAAAACTGCCACGCTGCTCCATGACATCGGCAAGGCTGTCACCCACGAAATCGAAGGCGGCCACCACCACATCGGCGCCGAGCTTGCCCAGAAGTATGGTATGGAGGAAGCAATTGTACACGCCATCGACGCCCACCACGACGACACCGAAGCCACTACGCCTGAGGCCCTGATCGTACGCGTGTGCGATGCGCTCTCAGCCGGACGTCCAGGCGCTCGCGGCGACACTCTCGAGAATTATGCCAAACGCATGACCGAGCTCGAGAACCTCGCCAATGCCTTCCCCGGCGTCGAAAAGAGCTACGCTATCTCAGCTGGCCGCGAAATTCGCATCATCGTCGAACCCGAGCGGATCGACGACCTCCAGGCCATCAAAATGGCCCGCGACATTGCTACCAAAGTCGAAGCCACACTGAAGTATCCCGGCGTAATCAAAGTTAACGTTATTCGCGAAACCCGGGCCGTCGAATTCGCCAAATAAATAAGTTCTTAAAATCAAAACCGGGGTGGGTCGCGCAGCTGTGAAAGCCTGCGGACCCACCCCATCGGGTGCTTCTTATGGACGGCAGAACGGCACCACCCGGCCGCCCCGGGTCATGGTTGTGACGGCGGGCAGCGGGCTTGTGGCCAGGAGCTTGGCCGAACCGCTGGTGTGCACCAGCTTGTAGAAGTTGCTGGTCGTGACGGATGGGCCGCCAGGCGCGAGACAGCCCTTCGGCTCATACTTGTTGATGTCCTCGTTTACTACCGCCGCCTGTGCGACGATCGTAACGGTCGCGACACCACCCGCCGTGTGCAGCCGAACCTCAATGATAACCACCCGGCAGGTCGTGTTCTGGGACTGTTTGACGCAGCCCAGGCGGACCTCGATGACCCGCTCCGAGGAGTGGGGGAGCAGACCCATGACGACGTTGCCGCCATGCCACGTCGTCATGGCCCAGTTACTTGAAGCGGTCGACCGGATGGACGCCGGGCTGGCGGTCGTAGTCGTGTGCGTCGTGGACGCCACAGCGGCAGCGGCGCTCACACTCGTTGCCAGAACGCCAAACACGACGACAGCAGCCGCCGCCAATACCCGAGGTGAAGGCTTCATGGTTCCTCCCGAATTGTCAGAACGATCAACTTTACTAGTTAGGCGAAGCTAGCCCTAACTTAGTTGTATAATACCACAAAACATATAAAAAAGCAATTATATCCTCGAGTCTCACCATCACAGTTCAATAGATCACTTGCATTTACATACATATAATGGTTATGTTTAAAATAATATCTATTAATCATGGTAAAAAATGGCAGCCAAGAGTAAACGCAAAACAACTAAAGCAACCAAAACTAATACTGGTTCGGGACGACGCATCCTCGGAATGACCAGATCCCCTAACCAATGGGCCCTATATGGCTTCCTGGTGGTGGTTGTCGCACTCGGCGGTTATTTAATTTACAACGCCACCCGCGCCGCCTCTCAACCTGAACTCAAGTCCGACCTAGCGGGGGGCTACTGCCTCACCGACGATAACAATGGTGGCGCAGGCTCACTTGTTTCAGCCTATTTGTGTAACGGAGGAGCTGACCAGTACTTCAGCACCCGCAGCGCCGCGAACGGCCCCGAACTCGCCGTCGGCGCGGGCTGCCTGGTACCCCAAGGCAGTTCCTCCACCAGACTTGGTGGCCCTGATGTCGCCATTGGCTCGTGCGGAAGCTCCACTGCCGACGCTGCTTGGGGTGGTCTCTGGACGACAGGGACCTCCGGTGACGGCAATAGGTACTACAGGAACAATCGCACCGGAGAGTGTCTGCATGCTACTGCCGGTAGCTCAGTCACCGTCGCCGCCTGTGACACTGGCGCTGCCAGCATGCAGTGGATTCCCTCTACCTACAGTAGTAGTGGCGGGGGTGGCGGGTCCACGCCCAAGCCGCCAGTTGGAGGGGGCACCGGCTACAACGACCCGCTCCGGGCTGTACAGGCCAATGGCTCGTTAAAACGGGAAAGAGTCGACCAGGGCGTTGATTATGACGGAAATGGACCGGTCTACGCCGTTGGCCCGGGCATCATTACGAACACCAACAACTCCGGTTGGCCAGAGGGTAATTTCATCAGCGAAGAGCTCACCCAAGCGCCGGCCAGTACTTACCATGTATATGTATACGTAGCCGAGACCTGCACGCCAACTGTCTCTGTCGGAGAACACGTCACCTCGAACACGGTAATCTGCGATATGCATACCGGTGGGACTGGCATCGAAACCGGATTCGCGGTACCCGGAGAGCCTGAAGCAATGCCGCTAATAGGTCATGGCTGTTTTACCGACGGCACTGTGCCCCCGACCATCTTTGGATTAGCGTACGATGCAGTGCTTCAGGCACTCGGTGCTCCTGGCGGCACAATCACACCTGGCACAACCCAATGCCAGGGCACGTGGCCGAGCAATTGGCCTTCACAGAGCTCAATTTCCAACCTGTTCTAGGCCAGCAGTAGAGTAGAATAGAAGCCCCCGGAAAAAGGAAGCGCCACAGCTTCCTTTTCCCGTAGCAGAAATCCTTTACTTTTTCTAAGCACAAGCAGTATCATAAAAACCAAAGCTAAATTTAAGGGCACTCTATGCCATCCCAAAAAACAAAAAAGTCCAAGAGCAAAAGCTCAAGATCCCAAGCAAAAACGATAACATTTGGTCGTTCCTGGCTCGTCTTGAGCCGTCGTCCATTCCTATCACTAATGACTCTGGCCTTCGCCGTGCTATTCGTGGCCGTCGGAGGCTACCTTATCTACAACGCCACCCGCGCAGCGTCTTCCTACGTCGAGCTCCGTGCCGGCAATCTTAATGGCTATTGCGTTGATAGTTCTAACATTGAGAACTGCGATTCCTCGAATCCGAACCGGGTTTGGCTCTATATGTCTGGGAACTTCGCCATCAAGAGTGAGGCCGGGCTTTGCCTTGATGACTGGAACCATGGCGTCCAAACGCAAAACGGCACCAAGTACAGGGTGCCTGTTCACTACACCACATGCTACGGTGACACCGACCAGGAGTGGCACTGGAGCGGCAGTCGGCTTCAGAGCAATGCGAGTGGCGGTTGCCTTAATGGCCTGGGCGGGACGACCACCCCGGGCACGCCACTTGGTGTCTACACATGCAATTCCGGATCAAACGAGCTCTTCTATGAGACCTCGGTCAACGTCAGTAGTAGCGGCGGCGGCGGTAGTGGTGGTGGCTACAGCTGCGCTGGTTATAGCCGCCTTGCTAACAGCGTTCCTGGCCCGCTCGTAACCGACGCTTCTTCCTCCGAGTGTGCGAGTGCCAACAAATATATGGCTCAGTACGGCATGGACACCGCTTCTCAAATGCAATGCCTCAGCAGCGTCTGGATCTGGGAAAGCGGTTGGAGATGGAATGCCCAATATCCTGATACCACGCCGTATACTGGGGCTTACGGTATTCCTCAGTCCGACCCGGGCAGCAAAATGGCATCAGCCGGCTCCGATTGGCTCACCAACCCCGACACGCAAATTAAATGGGGCGTTGGATACGTCGCCGGTGCCTATGACCATGACGCCTGCAGCGCTTGGTACTCTGAGACCCACAACGGCGGCTACGTCCTAATCGGTGGTAAATACTTCTAGAACATGCATTAGCTAAGGCACCTTGAGCCAAAGCAATTAATTGCAAAAAGAACAGTAAAGGCGCCAAAAACAAAGGCCCTTTACTGTTCTTTGTTCAATCAAGCTGAACGAAACACAAAGCTTAACACAAAGCTTAACCGTTATTGACTTTTATATACTTATATGGTAAAATCTTCTTAAGATAGAAGGCTGTAACATAGTTTCAGCTCCTCGTCTTGGACATGGAAATTTGGACCTCGAGCCGAGGAGGCATCAGGCATCATGAGGATTTTCGAACCAGTTGTCGGATTTCTGGCGGCCACCGCGGCCGTCGCGGCCCTTGTAACCGTGGCCGCCGGCCCGGCTGGAGCGCAGACGCGCTACCCGTCGCCGACCGGCACGGTCTACGGCGTTGAACACGACCTCTCGCGCGGTGAGATCACCGCGTTGAGGAAGGGAGCGATCCACCCGGCCGCGTACCCCATCATGATCAGCGTGAACGGCCATCCGCGCCAGTTTGGTGCCGAGCTGACCTTCGGCGAATACGTCGGCTTCTGGCTGGTCGAGCGCGGTCAGCCCGCTCAGGTGGAGTACAACCAGTATGTCAGGCTGGGCCCGCCGATCTCGAGATGGAACGGCATGCCCGTATACCGCTACCGAGGGACCGGCGAGTTGCAGGGCTGGACGTACTTCGTCTACGACCACCACCAGGGCGTCAACGCCCTGCTGGTACTACAGGGCAGGTCGGCCTTCCTGACCTACTGCACCCTCTGGCGGCTCTTCGACCAGGCCAATATGGGGCAAGCTCCCTAACGGCACCGACCGACACCATGTCCCAGGCCCCGGTTGCGCTATGCGCGCCCGGGGCCTCGGCATGTCTGTACCGTCTACATACTCCGGAACTGCGCCGCCGGCACCATTGACCGCATGTCATACATCACCCATACTGGGCGCATCATGAAACTTCTTTACCTTGGCGACATTATGGGACGGCCCGGCCGCGATACGGTCAAGCAACTCCTGCCGGATATCATTCACAAACACGGCGTCGATTTCGTGGTCGCGCAGGGCGAGAACCTGTCCTCGGGTAAGGGCATGCAAATCAAAACCACCGAAGACATGTTGGACGCCGGCATCAATTTCTTCACCGGCGGCGATTGGACGCTCCACCGCGAAGAAATCTACCCCTGGCTCGAGGACCCGGCGCGTCCTGTTATCCGCCCAGCCAATTATCCCGACGGTACGCCCGGCCGTGGCTACAAGCTTGTAGATACGCCTCACGGACGCCTGCTCATCGTAAGCCTCTTGGGCCAAACCGTCGGCTACCGCGCGCCCGAAGATTTGCAAAACCCGCTCACCACCATTGATCGCATCCTGGAAGAAACGAAGCGCGAAAAACTCATCGGCCGCATCGTTAACTTCCACGGCGACTTCTCCAGCGAAAAACTGGTTATCGGCCACTACCTCGACGGCCGTGTCACGGCCGTTATCGGCGACCACTGGCACGTGCCCACGGCCGACGCCCTTATCTTGCCTGGCGGCACCGTCCACATCACCGACGTCGGCATGGTTGGCAGCCGCGATTCCTCTCTGGGCATCAAAACCGATGTTATTATCCGGCGCTGGCTCACCGGCGAACATTCCAGAAACGAACTCGAAACCGATGGCACAATGCAGTTTTGTGGCTTGTTAATAGGCATTAATACAGCCACCGGCCTCGCAACCGAGGTCAGCCAACTGATTGACTTTGTAAAAACCTAGACTTTACCCTGAGAAAGTATATCGGTACAGTAAGGGATAGTTAAGTTCGGAGCATCCATGACCAAACAACAGTTAATCGAGACCCTGGCTGCCGAAACCAATATGACCAAGCGCCAGGTAGAGAAGACCCTCAGTACATTTGTTAATATCGTGGAACGCACCGTAGCTAGAGGTGAAAAAGTCTCAATCACCGGCTTCGGCACGTTCGACCTCGGCAAGCGCGCCGCCCGCCGCGGCGTCAACCCGCAAACCGGCGCCGAGATCCAGATCCCGGAGATGGCCATGCCGCGCTTCCGTGCCGGCAAACGCCTCAAAGAAGCCCTGCGCTAGTCAGTTTCTAACCTCATTTTGAGTCTGATATACTTTCTTTGTCCTGCTAGTGAGCTGGAGGAAGTATGTATGTATTCGTGCACGAGCGGCGCGCTGAGCTTGTCTTCGGCACGCTCTTGGAGGCCCTCGCGGCCAATCGTTACCCGTACAGCCGTGATGACGTCCGGGTGACACAAGACCACCGGCACCTCCCGGACAATTTGCCGCTCGGTGGAATCGAGCACGCCTCGTTTTTGTTTGTACTGTGCTACTGGATGCGCGGCGGCATTGATTCAATCGCCGCCGCCAAGGAGCTCGCAGGGCTTTACCAAGATTGCCCGCGCCTGTTCGATTTCAACTACGCGGCTAGGCTCGATCCCGAAGACACAGCTTTCTGGTTGAGCCAGATCCTCATCGTGCATGGGCTTGGCTTTAACGCCAAGCTCATCGCGGGCTATTGGATCGAAAATGCCAAGCGAATAGTCGAATGCTACGGTGGAGACCCGCGCCGCATCTTCGACGGCGTCGGCACCTACAATGAAGCGCTGGCCCGCGTTTGCAACCGCGGCCAAACGGGCTTCAAGGGGTTTCAGGAGAAAATGACCAGCATGCTCCTGTATTTTTACCGGTCCGAGCAGATGATCGACGACTTCATGTATGCCATTGCGGTCGACTTTCACGTCCTCCGCCTGCTCGTGGCCACTGGGGCGCTGCGGGTCGAAAACCCGCCAACCAACGGTAATCTGCTCAGCCCGGAGCTTAAGGAAGCAGCCCGCTCTCTCTCAATGCGCTATACCGAGGCTCACGATTGCACGCCGCTCCAACTGAGCGACGCGCTCTGGCTGTTCTCCGGCGCGATGTGCTCGGTGCAACCGGGCAACACCATGCTCGCACCCAACGGCCGACAGCCCGGCCAGGACCGAGCCACACGCTTGGTTCCGCTGGCCGTCAGCTTCGGAAACCGGACCCAGCGCCGTGCCTACGAGCGATCCTGCGGGCTATGCCCAATCGAGCGGCATTGCGAGCTCAACGTGCCGGCAGCTCCCTACTACAACTGGGGACAGCTGCTGGTCAGTCAGCGCCTGCGGTTTCCGCTGCTGTTCTAACCGGCGGCCGGGGCGACGACGACCCCGACCGCCCAAGACTGGAGGCTGCTTCCAGTCTTAATTAATGTATGAACTTCAGACGGCCGTGATATACTGGGTGCCGGGCACCCAGCCCTTCACGCATAAATCTAATTAATAATTCCTGGTACCCCTTAGCGGACACGTTACGAACTCTAAGCCCGTAGTGATTGTTAATACTAAAGCTCAAACACCGTCACAATTGGCAAATGGTCGGACGCCTTGCTTAGGGGCAAATCAGTCTCAAGAACTTTCATATCACGAGTTGCGAACATGTAATCAAGCCGCCAAGTGAAGGGGTCCGCCTTATGATTAGTGTCGTGGTATTGAAAGGGCATCGTTGGGAAAGATGGCTGACTATCAACCGGATCCGCCTGCATCAGTGACCTCCTGAGGGACTGGATAATGTAAGAATCAGGATCCGCGTTGAAGTCCCCAGCAAGTACAAATCTCTCTGTTCGATTGCCTATTGCCTCAACAAGTCGGTCAGACTCAGCCTTCCGGTGTTCAGTCATTTCAAAATAGGGTGAGTACGACAGCTGAGTCGTTCCAACTGTCAATTCGCCTGAGGGCGTAACAAACGTGCCCTCTATATATACCCGGTCATAATTCGAAGCATCATGTTTGTCGGAATCGCCGCGGTTAATGAGTGTATGGCTAAAGCTCTTCACCCCATGCCTACCGAACAAGCCGACACCCTCTATCTTATGACGCTCACCGGCGCGCTGAATAGTGGGCACGAAGCTGTATGCGTAACCCAAATCGGCCACGAGCTCCGGAACGTTGATATCAGGATTAGCCTCAGAATCCTTTGTCATTTCCTGCAGGCATAAAATGTCAGCGTTAACAGATTTAATAAATTCTAGGGTTGGACCGACTGGGCTTTTCCAATATAGATTCCAGTTCAGAATTTTTAACTTCATGGAACAATTATAGGTTGCTCTCAAGGACCGACGTAGCCAAAAATAAGCATAACAACTTTGGTACCCCCGGCAGGACTCGAACCTGCGACCATTGGCTTAGAAGTCCACTGCTCTATCCAGCTGAGCTACGGGGGCTCATGTCGTCATAATACAAAAATGGTGCGGGTGGAGGGAGTCGAACCCTCGTAACCTGCTTGGAAGGCAGGCGCACTGCCGTTATGCTACACCCGCGCAGCAAGCACACCTACTATACCAGCGAGCGACCATAAGCACAAATAAATCCCGGGCGCATGCTTCCCGGGATTTATCGCGGACTTGGACTTAAAACAACGAGCGGCCTACAGGCAGCCCTGGCTAACCCATTGGTTCCAATCATTCTGGCACCAATTCGAACTATAGCAACACCACTTGCCGTTGCTCCAATAGCCCATTTGGCTGTAGTTGTACCACTTGCCGTTGTACATCATGCCGCCATTGTTGCCGTAGTTGTTACCACTGTTCGCGTAGTAAATGCTACCGCCACCGTAGTTATTGTTGCCGTAGTTGCTACCACCGCCATTGCTGTAGTAAATGCTACCGCCACCGTAGTTATTGTTGTTGTAGTTGCCACCTTGGTTGCCATAGCTATTGCCATAGCGGTTGCTACTATTGTAGTTGCTGTACAACGCCGGCTTCTGGTTGTTGCAGTTGCAATTGTTGCCGCGGTTCATGTCGCCCGAATTGCCAGCCAGAGCGCTTGCTCCGCCGAGCGCCACGATCCCTGCTGCAACGGCCAAGCCGCCACCATACCTAATTAATAATGTTTTCACGCACCCTCCTTATTGGATTTATTAGTTGTTACAACTGTTCAGAATAGCGCACTAACGGTATATAAGTACAAAAAAAGTTACAAAAATCCGGCACCAAATCGCTCAAAATTTGGGAATATTGTCAGTCACACGAAATGTCGGGTAAAATGAATTAGTCCTGGTCGGGGTGAAAGGACTCGAACCTTCGACCTCCTGCTCCCAAAGCAGGCGCGCTAGCCAACTGCGCCACACCCCGATAACCTTGCCATTATACTAGATTTTCAGGCTAGAATACGGTAAAGTACCTAAGTTAAAAACCATTTCCCATGGCGGGAGTAGCTCAGTTGGTTAGAGCGACGGGTTGTGGTCCCGTAGGTCGTGGGTTCGAGCCCCATCTCTCGCCCCAAGCATTCATTTTCTTCGCGTCTGCGATTGCAGAAAACGCACTGTTAAGCTCAAAAACCAACGTTGAGCCTTCCAGTTGGGTGTTCGAAAGTACGAACTGGATGAGCCGCCTCTTTGTGCTGACAGGAGTTCTCTCGTTCAGGAAAATCTCGCTGGCTCGGCTAGCGACTTCTAAGACCTTGGACGCGGATACCACAAAGCGCTCGTTGCCCTGGCTGTGGTCTTTTATTTGCTCTAGCACATCAGCTTGGCGCTGCGCCTTTTCGCCAATCAGCTCTTCGAACAACTCAGGCTTAATCTTGAATTTTGAGCGGTCTCGAAACATATCTTTAATCTCTTCATCCAGGCGCTTGTATTCTTTCTGCAGCGAGTCCACTTGGCGCTTGTAGTAATCTTGCTCGCCGTTAAACTCTCTCTCCAGGTCTTCGACCAGCTTTGGCAGCATGTCTCCTGGTATTCTGAACGACTCCAGTATTGCTACTATCTGGGCGTTGATTACCTTCTCGTTCACCCACTTCGCCCCGTGTTTACCCCCGTACTCTGTGCACTTTAGGTAGTAGTTGCCACCGTTCTTCGGCCCGTCGGTCGATACAGTGTAGCCGCATGTTCCGCACCTGAGCATATCTTTGAACAGGTATTCTTTTCCCACCAACTTGGTTCTCTGCTTTGAGCGCTTCGCATCTACTGCTTTCACCTTTTGCCACATCCACGGGTCAATCAGCGGCTCGTATTTGTGAGGGTATTGTTTGCCCTCGTAAACCATCGTGCCAGAGTAAAACGGGTTCATCAGGAAATGCTGGACCTGGGTTTTCGGAATCGGCTTCTTCTTAATACTGGAGACCATGCCCTTTTTTCGCAGCTCTTTGGTGATTGCACCATACGACAACCCTGCGGCCCGCATCTCGAAAGCCTCTCTTACGAACTGCCTCTTCTCAGGGTCTGCCTCAATATCTTTGATTGGGTCTCCCTTGGTAGTGTAGCCAACGATAATGTTCCGGTAGCCAATTGGCGCTTTCCCTGGCCACTCCTGGTCGGCCAGCTTTTGCTCAAATTTGCGGCGTACATTGTCTCTTATTGCGGAACTATAATAACTGGCCAGTGCTACGCCAATGTCTAAGCGGAATAGGTCGGCTGCTGGCGAATCTTTGTGTACAAACAAATTGTCCGCTGGAAAATGAAGCTCAATTTTCCCCGCCCGCATCAACTTTGTCATGATGCTCTTTTCTTCACTTGAGCTATCGCGAGTGTAGCGGTCAATTTTGTCGAAAGTGACTATGACTAGGCCTTCCGCCTGCTTGAGCGGCTGAAGCACCAGCTCGCTGAAGGTTTTCCTGGCCTTGCCGTAATATGCCGACTCATCAAATTCCGCGTACGCGTAACGTTCCGGTCTTTTCTCCACATATTCGACCAGCCGTTTGCGCTGTGCTGGCAGCGCCGGCCTTTGGCTGGCATCAGAGACCCGTGCCACAGCTAAGATAAAACTGTCGCCGGATTCTGCGAGACGTTCCACCTTCTCTGCTTTCTCGGGCATGAAGCTGTCGCCTTCAAACATCGCCATTGCCTGTGTTTTCATTTGTTGCCTCCTTTATTCTTTTCAATGTCCGCAGCCTTCAGGCTTGCGTACTTTTCATCCAGCTCGTTTTGCCTATCTTGCTCAATCAGCAATTTCAGATAGCCAATCAACCCGTCTTGTTGCTGCGGCCCGTCAGGTCGCAACGCTTGTTTTGCTAGTTTTTCAAATCGCTTTTTTCTGCGGCTCATTTTGCCTCCGTTCGCACCCAAAAGGGGCGACTCCGGTTGACCCAGCTAGGCTCAAGAAGAGCTGTTACCGGCGGAGCCGCCCCTAAGGAGCGGTAAAGCCACTAAAAAACTTCTTGGGCAAAATCTAGCTTGGGTCAACGAATTAATTATAATCCGGTGAATCATAGATATCTAATAGACTTATCCACTTAGAAGAGGGAATCTAATTGGATATCCAATAGTATTTAGGTATCCATATAGACATCTATATAGCTATATAGATTAGGGTGGTTTATTCGAGTCTTTTTCTAGCTCTTCAAAGGCTTTATCCATAAGTTCGTCCAGGTTCTCGATATCCTCATCGGTAGGGAGAATATCAGGAGTTTTCAGGGCCTCAACAGCTTCGAGTACAAGGCTCTCAATTTTCTTCCTCAGCACTGATTCTTTTGTCAGCTCAATCGGCTTGATGTAACCATTACCGCGCTTAAACGCCGGCATCTGGACCCACAAGTCCCCGTAGCGAGGCGAGCGGCGAACACTAATGCTGTTAATGAACAGCTCAATGTCCGGAAAGTTGACTTTAACGAGGTAATATTCAGCCTTGTCATCGCGGTAGTACACCTCTGCCGTAGCAAGGTCAAGGCTGAGGAAAATTTTAGTTGGCTGGTCGCTCATTCGTACCATCCTCATGCTCATTTTTAACTTCAGAATGTTGCCCGCCGTACAGCCACGATTTCAACCTACGAGTTGCGTCGTGATACAGCCTGGGGTTCAATTCGATGCCGTCATCCCAATACAGTTCCACTACAGAGCGCAGTTCCGGCGAGTCCCAAAAAACAAAACCAACCCGCCGCTGATTACTCCGGTCCAGGCCAATCGCTTTGAAGCCTTTGGCAGCCAGGACCGCAGCTAGCGGCAGGTCGGATGTAGTGAATTGTTTTTCAGCCAGTGCCATTCTCATCCTGCGTGATTACAGGTGTGAGCTTAGCCTAGTAATTTTCCGTGGTATAACCCCTAAATGAGTTCACTTACGTTTTGACTGGCGTTCAAATGTGCGAATAAGGCCAGGAATTTGTGTATAGTCGTAGATTCCTCCAAGCTCTTCCTCAATGCGGGCAGCAATCTCGCGGTTTGTAAGGTTGGGGTCTTCTTGCTTCAATTCTGCTGCTCGCCGTCCGTCTTCCAACCTTTCATCATCTAACGCTCTTATTTGGTGTACTCTTTTATGCTTCAGCGATGCCAGGTGCCAGCTCACGTCCTTCCACGCCGCTTTCCACTCACGGCTGTTAATGTTGGCATCAACATGCACTATTAGATAATCAAGTGGTTTACCCATATGGTCGCTTGAGCGGACGCCCACATTAGTTGTGGGCCGCAGTTTACTGCGGTCACCGTAGGTAATGAAATCCGTAATGAAAGAGTCCCAGAAAGGAGAACAGCGATGTTTGGCAACAAGCTTGGCAGTTGCGTTCTCAAGTAGAGTTGATGGCATACGGGCTAGTATTTTGTCGCCGTCCCAGTCTTTGCCAGCAGCAACGTATGCTTCTCTGTTGTGCGATAAAAAATAATCGTGGTCGAGGTCAACTCTTTCCTTATACCCGCCTGTCGGATAGCCGAGCCTTCTGCGCACTCGGTCCGCATCTTTGCGAAACTCTATGTTTTGCAAAAACGCCTCATACGCTTTCTCAGCGGAACTTTTTACTTTGGTGTCAGCCATTTTCATCTCCATCCTCATCTGGGCATATTCTCTCACGCCTGGTTGCCAACAGGGGTATCCGGAAGAATTCCTAGTCAATTCACGGCTTGCGGTTTACCTGTCAAAATAAAAATATGGGGGAGAAGTCAACAAAAGTCGGCCGGCCAGCCGCGATAACAACGGCTTGTGTCCAAAAACTGGAACAGGCGTTTCGTGAGGGTTCGGACACGGCAACGGCCTGCCATCTATCTGGAATTTCGCGGTCTACATACTACCAACGTCTTGCCGACGACTCCGAGTTTTCGGACAAAATGCGGCTTGCGCAAGAGTGGCCAACTGCACTCGCAAGAAAAACGGTTGTCAGCGAAATTAACAAAGGCAACTTTACTGCCGCGCGCTGGTGGCTTGAGCGCAAGGCATCTGCCGAATTTGGCCAAACTCCGGCTACAGGTAAGCATCCCGAACCGGCTATCAACCTAACTCAGGCTCAGTGGGATGCAATGCAGCAAGCTTCAGAAGCTGCAATTCGGTTACTGCAGGGTGAGCCGGACACAGGCTCGGGGGCTGGCAATCTCGTTGACTGAGGCAAAAATGACGCGCATACTTTTTGCGTTGACGTTAGACAGTAGTTTTTAGTTTCCGCGCGTTTTCGCGTGGTTGCGATTTGAGCCTGAATAGGCCGCAATCACCGAAAAATAGTAGGCTCAAACCTGCTGTCTGGCGTCAACAACCTAGGTGGTTGTGGCCTTTTTAATTGGCCCTCCCCGTTAATAAAGGAGGCGCGTCATGGACATTCAGCCAGCCACAAAACCTAAACAAGTAGAGATGCCGCCCGACCAGGCTACGGGCAAAAAGGTGGCCAAAGGGGTGGCCGGAGGCGCTGCTGGGATTATTATGGGGGTCATCATCGGTATAGTAATGTTCATTGCCGGCCTCTTGCTCACGTTCACCATCATTGGGGCAATTATTGGAATCCCGCTCATGATTGCAGCTTTTGTAACGCCGTTTGCGTTTGGCGGAGCGATGGCCAAACACGCAGCCACTGCAATTGAACTGACATGCCCGTACTGCGACAACAAGGTGTCATGGACAAAACGGAAAAAGGCTGGCGTTTGTAGGGTCTGCCAAAAGCGACTGATAATGAAGGGTAACAAGCTTCAGGTTGTTGAGTGATGCCGGAGGAGAGTAAGAAATCGGCTGAGCGGTTTGTCTGGCACGAGGGGGATTACGAGCTTGTGCCCACGGAAGAATTGGGACGTAGCAGGCAAAACAGACTCAACACGCAAAACCCAAAGGCGCGCGGTGAGAGAGAAAGCCCCGCTAGGCCTCCACTTTCCCCTCCAGGCCCTGGAAGCGCATCGCCCGCCTGAACCCTAATTTTTCCGCCTCTGCGACTGTTGAACAATATTTTTCGCCCAGCCTAGGCTTAATTTTTACTCGGTCATATTGCTGGTCAAACGGAAGGTGATAAATCTTCTCGCCAGTTGCCGGAGCAATATTGCACTTAATGCAGGCATACGGCTGGGGCAGCTTCTCCTGCTCCTTCATTTCAATCCCAAGTTCGTTGCCGAACCGCCGCGCCAGGTCCGAGACATTGGTTGTTGTGTAGAAGAGAGCACGCACATTCTCGGACCTGTGCTCATCGCGGTATTTAAAAACGGTGCCGAAAAACTGAAAAATGTGCTTTTCGTGGAGTAATTTGAACCTTGACCAGTTCTTACATTGAACTACGACAGTCTCTTGGCCCTTCTTGGCTATCAGGTCACGCCCCAAGTCTTGGCGGCCCTTAATTATGCCCTCATAGCTCACGTCGTACCCCTGCTGCTCGTACACCGACCCAACGTAACGCTCGTACATTATGCCGATGTGCCATTTTGACTTACGCTTCTTCCAATAGTTATCCAATGCCACCTGGTTGCGCTCACTTGGGGAGAGCGTCTCGTACTGCTCTTTTGAGAGAAATAATGCGGCATTGTCTTTGGCCTCATCAACCTCAGGCGGCTCATCCGCTTCAACCAAATAACCCTCATCCGCACCAGTGCCATCAAAGTCCTCTCGTAGCTCGGCCAGCTCTGGCATGAGGGTTTCGTAGTCCTCAACCAGGTAGCGGTACATTCTGCGCTCGGCATCAGCTTCGCGCCGTTGCTTGGCTATCACCTGCAGTATGTCGCTGGCTTTTGGCGCAGGGTGGGCCTTGTATTTCAGCAGGTCAACGAGCTGCTTGTCCTGCAGTGCCAGATACTCTTCATACGCCTTTGCCAGTGTCGGATACCCCTTGGCGTACTCATTCGCCATCTGAGCAATCTCGCGCCTCTGCTGGGCCAGTCTGGGGTAAGTGGCATCAATAAACTTTTGTGCCTTTTCGTAGTCGGCCATGAGGCGGCGGAGTTGGTTTAAGAGCTGCTGTGGGTCCACTAGCGATAGGCCTCATCAAGCTCCTGGAAAAACTGTCCAAGATAAAGTTCGTCCAGTCTTGGCGAGCCTGCTGGGCCAGTAAAGCCAAAGTCGCAAACGGGGTTTGTGCACCTGTAGCTGTAAATTCCAGCAGCACCATTTTGGTATGACCTTTCAACTGTACCCTCCTGGCACTTCGGGCAGTGAATAACTTTCGACTCCCCGAAGTAGCTTTGCCGCTCAACAAACTTACCCATTCCATAGCTTGAGAGATAGCGTAACTTGCGCTCAAGTTTCTCAACCGAAGTTGTGCTGAGCTTGTTCTCGCTTACTAGCTGTTGGATCTCAGCAAGTGTCGCCATGCGGTCAACCGGCTCCGGATTGGGAAGCTCCAGTGGTCGCGCCCCAGCCACACTAGGCTGGCTCCGACGCTGAGCCTTGTACCGGTTGGTTCTATGCTCATCATAGCGCTCCCACAGCCAGCCTAGCCCGATTAGTAAGCCAATAATGATAATTACAGTCATGGTTCTGATGTTAAGATACATCAGTCCACTTGCTTTGCTAAGGCTCCAATATTACCAGGTGATTACGCTCACCCCCATCTCCTTTAGTTTCTTTTCTTCTTCGGCACTGAGGCCCAGCTCTCGGTTCTCCATGTCAAAGCCGTAAGTAATGCCATAAATATTGTGCTTGAAAAAGAATGATTGCCGGCCATTGAGTTGCCTGGGCAAGCCTGAAAATTCGCATTTGTTCTCAGGGGTCCCAGGCACCACTACCCAGAAACCCTTAAAGTCCCGTACACCCATAATGATTTGGCGTGCTTCATCAAAGCGCGGCTGCAATACATATTCTGCCCCACGGTCCAGGCACATGAACTCATATGCAATTTTGTAAAGTGCCCTGGCGAAGTTCTTCGCATAATTGGTGGTCATTTTGTCGCCTCGAAGGTGAAGCCTAAAGTTTACCGACCCGTCAGGTTGCCTAGGCCCTTCTTCGTAATGTTTCGGCGTTGTTTTCGCCATCTCCATGTAAAGACCGCTGCGGTCCGGCTTAACCTGCATATTTAGGTTGGTCATTCGAACCTCAGGCATCTTACCTTCTTTGTTGGGAACCATAAAATAGGTCCGAAGGTAGGCAATAATCTTGTCTTTCACCAAAATGGAATCCAGGCCAGCCAGAACCGTATTGTTGCAGTTGTCGCAAACCGTACCCCGTGGCAGCACGTATTTGGTGTTACCAAGGCTCTCTGGCACAATATGCTCTTCCGATGTGAAGCTTCCGTGTTTGGTGAGGCAAAAAACGCACTGCATACCCCCGACCATAATGTAATTCGTGGCAAATCTGCAATAAGATAGGGCTACGTTTGAAAGTTTTAGGGAGAAATGCCGAGAATTAATCCGAAAAAAAGCGATAAACAGGCTGAGTTGGAGAAAGAACTCGATGCGCTGATTGAAAGCGGGGCTTCCAAGATTGATGGGTATAAGCTGCCCGCTGGAAAGCAAAATCGAAAAACACTTTTTACTCTCGCCACATATGCTGCGGTCAGTGACAGGGCCGAGGGGATTCTTCTTATGGCGCAAAATTACAAGCCCGACCCAGCTTTTATTATTTTGCGGTCAGCTCAAGAGGGCTATCTTAACCTATGCTACGTTCTACAAACCGATAATGATGCGAGACTGCTGGCAATGTTCCATTCTTTGGCAGAGCAGGACGTTCGCCGAGTGAGGTTGCTAGATACGTACCTAAAAACACTAACGACCAAATCGGGCGTGCCTGAAGGTCTAAGCAGTGATGCTCACGACGCAATTGCTCGCCTTGAAAAACAGCGCGACCAGGCCCAGCAAGAATTAGCGAAGCTCGAAGACTCTGAGTTTGCGGCCAAGAGCCTCCCTGACCTTGTCGAGCGCTTACGGCGCTATGATGCAGGGAGTAAAGCCGAGGGCAATGACACTCACCTGGAGCTGGATTATCGCATGATTTATTTTTTTCTATCTCAGCACACTCACCTTGGGCTTTCGGCTCTAGCGAATAATCTTGGTGAAACCGGCGAGACTGTTGATTTGAACCCAAAAGACCCTGTCTCCGATTGCGAAATTGTGCTCCACTCCGCATATGCAATTTTAGGCGACACTTTAATGCTGACACTGGCACAAATTGGCGCTTCAACTGATGGCGTGCTTGAGCAGATGAAGGAAGTTGCCAAGAGACTAAAGCCTGATACAAAAAGTAGCGCTAGCTCATGAAGCGTTCAGCCTCGCAGAAGGTCCAGCTCATTACTAAGTCGCGTGAGGCAACTCTGGCTGCCGTTCAGCTATTCAATAATCCTCTAGCCAGTTTCAAAACAGAGTCCTTCATCGTTCTCAGTATGATTGCCTGGACTTACATGCTGCACGCGTACTATCGCGCAAAGGGCGTCGAGAACCGCTACTTTGAGCAAGGCCCAGTGCGAAGACGCTTTGTTCGCAACTCAGACAATAGTTACCGATATTGGGACTTAACAGAGTGCATAAAATCGGAACACTGCCCTCTTGACAGCAACACATCCAACAACCTGCTGTTCCTTATCGGACTACGCAACCAAATAGAGCACAACAGGCCCGAGGGTTTGGACTCTTACTTGTCTGCTCGCTACCAGGCGTGTATGTTGAACTTCAATTTTTACATTAAGAAGCTGCACGGTGAAAAATATGGTCTAGATGACAACCTTACGCTCAGTCTGCAATTCGGCGAGCTTACCTACAACCAAGCGAATGTCATAAAAAATAAGGAGAAGCTTATACCTGCCGGCATCAATTCATACATTGCCAGCTTTGACAGCAAATTAAGTGAAAACGAACGCAATAATGAGCGCTATGCGTACAGGTTGCTGTTTACCAAAACTTCAGCCAAACGCGAAGGTCAAGCTGACAGGGTTGTCGAGTTCCTTGACCCGAATTCCGAGCTAGCTAAGAACATTGATAAAGAGTATTGGGTAAAAGAGGAAAGAGAAAAGCCCAAATTTCGCCCAACTGACGTGGTCAGGGAAGTCCAAAAAGCAGGCTTCAGAGCGTTCAACATCACAAAACACACAGATATGTGGAAGGCCCATGACGCAAAGAGTCTGGCAAAGGGGTACGGCGTTGAAGTGGCAAAGACTTGGTATTGGTACCAAAATTGGGTGGACTTGGTAATTCAGGAGTTATCCGAGGCGGGCAGAACTCAAATTTGACTATGACAGCACAGTTTTAAACCGAATATCGGCTCCAGGAAGCCGTTATTTTGTTGTTTACATCTTTAACCCGTATAGGGCTTCGAACACCAGAATAAGTTCTTTTCGAGCCGAAGGCGAAAGCACACTCTTGAGAGGGGTTATTTCAAAGTTTTTAACAACAGATAGGGAAAGATTACAATAACGTCATGAAATTACCCATCATGGCCAATGTAACCTTTAAAACTCCTCACGGCTTATTGCAGCTTCAAGGCGCACCGGATATAGGCCACTTTAACCAGCGATTGAAGGCCTATTTTGAAGATGAATTCAAGAATCCAGACGCGCTGTCCTCTTACTCAAATTTTCAAAAGATTTTAAACAAAAAGGCAAAAGAGGTATCTCATTTAAGGATTTACGATTTTGAAGCTGAACAAAGGGTAGGCGAGTTAGTGGTTGTATCTGCAATAGCAGCTACGTTAAACCACATTCACGGCATGGCACTTATACCAGGATGGCAGAGGTCAGGGCAGCAAGTGATCATGGAGCAAGAGTTCGGCAAAAAGAGCTGGGATGGATTTGTGTATGAGACCCCTACGGATGGTACCGATAAGGCTTTTCCAAATTTCGTAGAGGTAAAATCAACTATGGTAAACCCAAGTGAAGACGTAATGAGCCCGAATGAATTGATGAACAGCAGACTCGAACAGTACAGAAAACACTTTCAATCTTCTGACACAATCTGTGCAATATTCATCATGCCCTATACTGCCCCTGGAGAGCGGCTTCGATTCGACCTTAAAGACGCTACGGAAAAACTTAACAATGTGGTTGCGGATGGCGCTATGGGTAGTATCTGTCTGCTCAGCTTTCCGACCAATGAGAGCGGACAGACGGTAATGACCATTCATTGCTATCTAGTAAACAAAAACCCAAAGCTTGGTAAGAATGGAAAAATTGATAACGTCAGTTTAGGAAAACTTGAGTTAGCGGACTTTTAAGATTATAGCGATGGTGCGTTAGGAGAGGCGATTACTGACCGAAACCTAATATCATTCACCATCCGTGCAATCTCTCCGTTCGCTGTTCGAAACTTGAACCATAGCTCGCCCCAAAGAACTTATGCTTAAAAAGGTGTTAACTCGCCTTTTTTGTTGCCAAAAGCAAGGACGCCCTGGTTGGGCGTCCCGCTAATGCAGGAGCCCAACCAGGGCGTAGTTCAGGCGGCCTCGAGGACGAGGTTCGCCAGTTCGGACAGGTCGTGCCGGTTGCCCTGCCGCCAGCCGAGGTGGTAGGCCTCGTAGACCGGCGGGTCGTTCGGCCGGCCCAGGGTGTTGGGCACAGCGACCCGGTCGCTGGCAACGATCGCGCCCTCGTAACCGTAGAAGTACTTCAGCGCGCCGGGCAGGCCCAGGGCGAGGTCTTCGGGCGACGAGCACTGGTCGTTGTTGCAGCAGGGCAACGGCTGGCCAAGCACCACCACCGAGGTGTCGGGGTGCTGCTGGTACAACTCGATCGCCGCGTCCGAGTTCAGCGCCGGCAGGAGCTGGATGGTCGGCAGGTCGGGGAAGGCGGCCAGGATGGCTGTCTGCCACACTGGGTCCGCCTCGGCCACGATGACCTTGGTGACGTTCACCCAGGCCCGGTCGGGCTCGACCTGCACGAAACCGAGCAGGTCGCGGAGGTACTCCTCGAGCAAGCCGCCCTTGAAGGGCTGCCCGTCGAATTCGTCCTCCACCGGCCCTCGCAACGCCTTGAGCAGTCGCCGCCGCAGGCCCCGGATGAGGCCGTAGTGCGCCAGCAGCTCGTAGACGGCGGTGTTGTAAAGCCGGTGGTTCTTGTGGTACCACTTCAGGCTCGGCACGCGGCCGTAGAGGTCCTCGTCCATGTCGCACGTGCAGTTGCCGTCCCGGTCGGGGGCGAGGCCGCTGGCGAAGGCGTTGTGGACCTCGGAGGGCCGACGGGTCGCGGCGAACTTCTCGAACGTCGCCAGCCAGCCCAGCACTTCCGTGAGGGCCTCCTGCTCGCGCAGAAGATCGATCATCCGGTAGAGATACCACGCGCCGCCGCTGGGGTCCTCGGGCCGAGGCTTGAGCTGACGTACAGCGAGTGCCGCCTTGACGTCGCCCTGCTCCCTGGCGGCCTTGAATGCACGGGCGTGCTCTTTGGCCTCCTCGGTCCAGGGGTACTGGTCATCGAACGGCAGGGGCTCAGTGTTGATCGCCAGCGTCAGGCTGATGCTGTAGCGCCGCATCACCCTCCGCAGCATGGCGAGCATCCGGTCGACGGACGCGAGCCGGCGCCGCATGTGATCGAGCGTCGGGGTGGACGTGACGAGGGTCTCGCTCATAGCTAAGCGTCACCTCCCTTTCTGGATAGGAACGGAACAACATTACTGTAGAACTAGGAAATATCATAACACATAATGACAAAAATTACAAGTATAAGCGCTGGCAGTACTTCACTTTCGGCTCAACTCAGCACTGAGCGGAACCGAATATCATTCACCATCGCCAAAATCTCGCTCAAACACTGGGTTCGAAACGTGAACCATACCTCGCCCCATTGCAATTATAGAAATAATAACTTCACAGAGCCATTAGTTTGTTTAATCGGGCTCAACCCCAAAAGCTACTTTCGAGCCAACTTTCGAGCCAACAATACTTGCAATTTTGATAAAAACATGCTAATGTAATAAGCATTCGATCGTGAGATTGGATAATTTTGACATGGATTTGGGCCGGATTATTGCTCCACACCCGTGTGGCAATAACCCGGCCCAGGATAATAGGATATCCAGGCCAGCGCTCTAGAAAGGATTCGCACCATGAGCGCATCACACCTAACCCGCCCCGCCCGTCAGGATATGGTGGATCGGACGATCGACGACCTCTACCGGCTCCTGGGCATCGGCCGAGCGGACATCTTCGAAACGGAGACCTTGCTCCAGAGGGCATACGAGGGCTTGCCTAAGTACCCCGACGACAAATACTTCCAAATCTCGGTTGCGTGGCCGTACGTCAGCCGCGATGTCACCGAACTGCTACGGCACTTCAACGAGCCCGAGAACATGTGGGACCGACACCGGCAGCTTGCTGCCATTTGCCTGGTTCTACGCATGCAGGCCCGGGCTCTGGAGCGGCCGCTCTTCGAGCCGATCGACCACTCACAGTGGATCTACCTGGGTTCGATGCGTACCGATGGGGGCCTCGTCGACCTGTGGGGCGCCCGCGACTGGGAGACTGTCGACGTCCGTTGGGCGCAAGGAACCCTCAGGCGCACTGGTGCGACGACTTCCCCGGACCTTCGGATCCGCGAGGCGTACCGTCGGCTCCAGCGCGCCTACCACGGCCCCGATATCTGATCCATGTCATGCCCGCGCCCCGGTGCTCGTTGCCGGGCCGGGCCTGGCCTGAACTTTGAATCAAACATTCAAATTTCAGGGCAGGCTCAACACCGACCGAAACCGAATATCGTTCACCATCTTCAAAATCTCGCCAGCAAATCGGGTTCGAGACGCGCACATTAGCTCGCCCCATTTAGCATTTATTGCGGCAATAGCCGCATTTTTCTCCTCTAGCTACATGGAACTATCATTGTTTTAGGGCAAGTCCAAGACCGTATCACTGAAACCCTCAATTTGCGCGCAATTAGTGCGCGACTTATTGAAAAGCAAACCCGTTAGTTCTATAGTTTCGCGTACGCCCCCGGATGAGAGGATCGTTTGGTGTTCGTAGACATGAGATCAAGATGACCTGGCTGTCCAGGGAATCGGGCCTGTCCCGCCTCGTACTGTTCATAATCGCGGTGCACATGACAGCTACTTGGCTGATTGTGCATTGGCTCGCTACGGGCCAGCAGTCAGCCGCGCTCACGTTGCTTCTGCCCGAGTTCGGCTGCGCGCTGTTCGTTGGGGTGATGGACGTCGCGGGCTTGGGTTCGGTCAAGGACATCGCTACCGAGGATGCCCACGGCCGTGCAGCCAGAATACTCGCGATCGTAGGGCCCGGTGTACTGGCTGTGCTCGTCTGTGTCATCGCTACCACGGCCATTCTGGATGCGGAGCATTACCACGCCCTCGGTGGCATCCAGTGGGTCTTCGCCACCGTGTTCCTCATTGGAACTATCACTATGATCGGCTGGGCCTGCTTCACCCTTATAGCCTGGCTGATCTGGATCGCGATTCCGCCGCCGGATGAAGACATGCGGCGTACGTGAGACCCAGATGGTACTCGTGAGTACACTGTAGCCCGGTAACAACAACCTACCCCGCAAGACGCCAAAGAGCGAACAAACCGTTCGGCCTGGTGGTCGGCGGGGCGTTCGCTGCCAGCCCGGCAACACTGATCCCAACTACACATTGGCCAACGTCGGCAACAACAAGCAGATAAATCCATCTATTTGTGATCATTAATTTGGCCTTAGTACAGTGCGAATACCTTCCACGGTGCGGCCCCAAAGAACTTATATTTCTAACGGCCGTCAACAAGTCGGCCGCATAGCATATAGAATCCGAACACAATCAACCAAATTGATTGCGGATAGGCCACCACCCGTTCTATTCCGCCGGCGCCAAGTCCCAGGTATAGGTGAGTTTCAGTCAGCAGCAGTGCGCACAGTGCGATCACGCCGGAGAAAATTGTGTAGTATTTCAGGGACACAGGTAATTTCAGGGACAATCCCAGAATTATCAGACTTACATTCCCGCTAATGAAAACCAGCGATGCGCCAAGCGTGTGCGATACGATGTTTACATTTTCCGGGTACAGTCCTACAAGCAACGTACCCACACCCGCGATTACCATAAGGCCAAACCCGACGGCCGCACCACGGTATGCTGTAAATGCACGGTATATCAGAACCGACCCCGCGATCATCGTAATCCCTAGCACAATAAAGGAGCCGTTCATCAACACATGCTGCGGCGAACAAACAAGTCGACCCGAATATCGCCCACAGTCGGAATTGCCCAGGTCGCTGATCAGGTTGTTAGACAGGCTGTAATGCCAAGGCCAGGCCTGTGCAACTAGAATCTGAACCACATAGTATTGAATACTCAGCAGCCATAGGACGGCCCCGATGCATGGATGGTGGCGCACAAATGTGTCTATATACTTTGATCTCATAATCCAAGGCTAACATGCATGTTGCCGTCTAGAACACAAAACATAAGTTCGAATACCCTCAACGCTGAGGGCGCATAATTCTTATACTTAAAGAGGCCTTGCTGAGCCTCTTTTTTAAGATGCGGTGAAAATATCAACAGTCGCCTTTACCCGAAGTGCTGCACAAACAAAAAGGGGTGGAAGCTGGCACTGAACGTGCCAGCTTCCACCACATCGGATAAATTTACCGCCCTAAGCGGAGGTGAGGGGCTCGCCGCGACCCCGAGCGCGCGCTCCACTATCGAGAGGAACTGCTCGGCGCATTGCAGATGGCGATCAGCCTCTTTTGCAGATGCCCCGCTCGGCAACCCAGCCTCTGTGGCTGCACGCTTGGGAGCACAGCCCGCAAAGTAGGCCGCCCACTGGGCGAGGTCGGGCCCCGCCTCGGCAAGCCTAGGTTCCAGCTCGGCGAGTTGCTCCCATACGTTGCGCATGCTCCTTCTGCGTCGTGGAGAAGGCACGCCCTTGGCTGCCACCACTGCTGCAACGGCACGAAGCGCCGCGAAATGCGCTGCCACATATCGGGCGCGGGGTGCTGAATCGCCGGCCGCATCGGCAAGGCTCATACGCGCCTTTCGTAGCAGGCTGGGCACAGCCGGCGACACAATCTCATTTGTCATATCCCCTCCTCGGAGGCAACATCATTCCACTACACATAGAACACGTCAACCCTATTGTAAAAGATTTACAATAAACAGTCAATCTTGAGCGAGCGCACCAAAGACCAAATCGATCTGGCCAGAGACCAACGGCATGCTAAGCACTCACGCCTCGTTAAAGGCGCGCATCTCATCTCTAAAGCCATTTTTTATACGGCCAAAATACGCTCGCACCGCCGCATCGTGCTGCGTGCACCCAAGCACGGCAATACCGAGCAGCACTAGCAACGGCCCAGTGCTCGGGTCAGTTGCAAGGCCTGTATAGTACCCCCCCAGACTTTGCCCAACCACCCAAAAAACGATCGAGAGCACGCTACCTATACCAACCGCGAGTACCCGCATAAACCCAGGAATGATAACCGCAAAGGCAATTACCAGCTGTAACAGTGCGACAAGGAGCAAGAACCAAAATCCAGACACTTTTTGGGCGTGCGGGCCTAATGTAGCAGTATCTGTTTGTGGCGCCGACATTGCCATGCCCGGCATACCGGCCATCGAATCCGGCTCCACCGTGGTTGTCCCAAAAGCACCCAAAATGTGAGCCGCTCGGTTATCAGCTTGAGCGAGCCACTTTGGCGCCCCCTCGGCATTAGCGGAGATCATCGTGCTCATATCGGCAACCGTATTTTGTCCGGGCAAAACTTGGTAAATCGAGCCGAGCGTCCATATGCCGGCCCAGGCCCACACCAACCAATAGGCCGGCCGCCGGTCCGCGCCGCCGGCCTCCGGGACCCGTCGTGGTAATACTCCTAGGGCGAGAAAAACATAAATCAGAGCAGCTCCCGGTAGGCCCATCAGCATCACGGCATGCCAGCTGGCCAGCCCGCCGAATGCTTCACCAATGTACCAAACAAACAGGCCCCAACCCACTGATGCCCAAAGGCCGAACATCGCCGTCCGTTTCCACAAGATGAGTACGCCGAGACCCAGTTGAACGAGTGCAATGCCGGTATTCGCCAAAGCCGGATGCCACACAAATATGCTTATAAAAAAATGCATCGGTCCACTTATGAATGCCGGCTGCCCCTGTGCCGCTTGAAATATAACAACGTCGGCAAACTGAGTAGTAAACATATGCGGCTGCAGCTGCAGCAGACCATCGAGTAGCCATAAAACACTTAAGGCAATTTGTATGCCCCGCCCCGTGATCTTCAGCGCAAACAGCGAACCAGACCATCGCTCCATGCTCATATGGTATATCTTCTATGGTTATGCCGCCAACCCTGACTCACCCAGGGGTGCTCCGAATCAGCAACTATGACGTAGAACCATTGGCCGCACGGTCATACACTCTGGCCATGGACCTCGCAACAATCGCATCATTGGCAACGGCTTTCGGCACGCTGGTGCTGGCCGTGGCGACGTTCGCGTCGGTGCGCTCTTCCAGCCGCAGCGCCAAAGTTACGGAACGCGCCTTTTTGGTCGCGAGCCGGCCCTTATTGGTGCCGTCGAACATTGTGGATCCACCGGAAAAAATTCGCTTTCAGGACGGGCGCTGGATCAAAATCGCCGGCGGCCACGCGTACGCCGAAGCAGGCGACCAGGCAGTAATTTTTGCCATCGCCCTGCGCAATGCCGGACAGGGCTTGGCCTTACTCGACCGCTGGCGAGCGGACACTGCCACTACTCCCGAGGATTTCAGCGCCATACCGCCTGAGCTCGGGAACTACCGCCGCCTGAGCCGCGATATCTATGTAACGGCCAGCCTAACCGGCTTCTGGCAGGGTGCTATCCGCGACCCTCTCGACCCCCAGTTTGACGACCTCGTCGCAGCGATTCGGGAACAGCACGTAATTATGATCGACATTGAATACGCCGACCAAGACGGTGGCCAGCGCACCATCAGTCGCTTTGCCCTGTCGCACCACGGTGACGACGACCAGGAGTGGCTAGCCTCAGTTGCCCGTCATTGGCGCCTTGACGGCCACAATCCGCGCTAGCGGCTCAGGTATAATCGCCCCATGGCTAGTCTTGCCGACCACTTTCACCATCCCGGTGTTCAACTCGCCCGAATCAGTAACGCTGACATTGATGCCACCGCCGCGCTCATCAACGCCGCTTACGCCTATCAGGATACGCACAAGGGTGAGCCGCGCACCAATTCTGCACATTTGCGCAAAAGCGTGGCGGAAAATGAATTCTATGTCGCCAAACAGGAGGCCGAAATCGTTGGCTGCGTGTATGTGAAATCCGGGCCGAAGCTCGTTCATTTTGGCCTGCTAACGGTCGCGGACAAACTCAGAGGAAAGGGCCTCGGATCCGCTCTCATCGCAGCCGTAGCGGCGTACGCCAAGAGCATTGACGCCGAAACGGTCGAGCTCGACTACATGTCGGCCGCACCCTGGCTCAAAAACTACTATGAGCAACACGGCTATACCGAAACCGGCTTGGTCAGAAATTGGGGAACGATCGAGCTTATTCGCATGTCTAAAGCGCTTCGTTAATGTGTTTGCGTTCGGCCTCAAACATCGCAGCCGACCTGCGGAAGTAGTCTGACAACACCTCGAGCTCTTGACGAGAGTAGCTATCGAGCAGCTGATTCTGGGCTACGCGAACCGAAGTAAAAAGTGGCCTGAACCGGTGAGCCGCCTGCGTATCGAGCGCAACCAAGGTACCGCGCCGGTCGTCTGGGTTAACCCGGCGCTGAACTAGGCCGCTCTTTTCCAGCCGGTCGATCATAGCCGTAGTTGAGCCGGAGCTCAGGCTCGTATATCTGGCCAGTTCCGAAGGCGTGGCGGTACCCCGGAAAAAGATCAGGTCAAGTCCCTCAAAGTCTGTTGAGTGAAGACCCAGCTTCTTACCGATGGCGTTGCGAAATAACGTGTAGCTAATGCCGCTTTCGCGGCTGTCCACCACAACCTGCTGCTTTAGTTCGCTGGTGTTCTCTAAGGGCATATCGTTGCCTTTGACATTATCTCGATAGTAAAGTATCTTGATTATATAGATTAATGCTATGCAATACAAGAGGAGATAGAGTATGGCCAACAATATTAAACTCATTGCGTTTCCAGCCAAGGATTTGGAAAAAGCCAAAAAGTTTTACAACACGTTTTTAGGAACCGAACCGTACGTAGATGGTTCGTGGTACGTCGGATACAAGGTCGGTGATACCGAAGTTGGGTTGGACCCCAATGGCACAGCGATCATCAGCTACATTGATGTCGACGATATTGAAGCCAGTCTAAGAACCCTCAAGGAAGCCGGCGCCAAAGTCGTAAAAGGCAGCACCAACGTCGGCGGCGGTCTGCTGATCGCTCAAGTCGAGATCGACGCCAATGTCATGGGCCTAAGGCAGCAACCGTAACCAGAAAGGGACTCGCAGATGCCAAGTAAGAAAAACGACGACGAAGTAGCCGTGCTCGCGGCCATCGCTGTCATGCCGGAATCCGACCGTGCCATAGGCGAACGGCTGCATGCCATCATTACGGCCAGCGCTCCGGCTCTCATGCCAAGGACGTGGTACGGAATGCCCGCCTATGCCAACCGGGACGGCAAGATTGTTTGCTTCTTCCGGAGTAAAGAAAAATTTGGCGAGCGCTATATGACGCTTGGCTTCAACGACGTGGCAAACCTGGACGACGGAGTCATGTGGCCGATCTACTACGCGCTAACGGACGTAACCGAGCCCGTTGAGGAAAAAATTGCCGCACTCATAAAAAAAGCGGTGAATACCCGGGCACAACCAGCATGAATTGGACCGATACCGAGCTCAAAGGTATCGCCGCTGCCGACGAGCTGCAGATTGAGACCATGAGGGCTGATGGCACCTTCCGAAACCCGGTTACCATCTGGGTTGTTAGAGTAAACAACGGCATCTATGTGCGGGCAGTGGGCGGACCCACTGGCACCTGGTTCCGCCACGCGAGTGAGCGCCATCAGGCCCGCATTAGTGCGGTTGGTGTTAGTAAAGTGGTTACCCTGGCGGTAGTAACCGATGCAGACCTGAACCACGCTGTGGATACCTCCTACCGGGCCAAATATGCACATTACGGTGAACGCATTGTCGGCTCAACACTCACGGAGCAAGCGCATGCCGCCACGCTCAAGCTGGAACCGGCAGTATAATAGAAGTTATAACCGCAAGGGGAATAATGCATTCAGCCATTCGCACCCAGGGCCTCACCAAGCACTATGGGTCGTTTGTGGCCTTGGCCCCACTTGATCTCGAGGTAAAACCCGGCGAAGTGCTCGGCTATCTCGGTCCGAACGGCGCTGGCAAAACCACCACTATCCGCTCGATTCTTGGCCTTATCAGGCCCACAGCCGGCCGAGCCGAGATCTTTGGCATCGATGCCTGGAGTAACAAAATTAAAGCTCACGAGCGCCTGGCCTATGTTCCGGGCGAATCCGTGTTTTGGCCTAACCTCACCGGCGCTGAAACCATCCACCTGCTCGGCCAGCTGCATGGCAAAATCGATCCGCACTACCGAGACGAGCTCATCAAGCGCTTTGAATTCGACCCCAACAAGAAAGTCCGTACCTATTCCAAGGGTAATCGCCAAAAAATCAGCCTTATCGCCGCTTTCATGACCCGCGCCGAGTTGCTCATCATGGACGAGCCCACGAGCGGCCTCGATCCCATCATGGAGCAAGCCTTCCGCCAGACCGTGCTTGAGGCCAAGGCCGCCGGCCAAACCGTCTTTTTGTCGTCGCATATCCTGGAAGAGGTGGAAGCGCTATGCGATCGCGTTGGTATTCTGCGCGCCGGCCGCTTGGTTGAGCTGGGCACACTTGCCAAAATGCGCCACCTCTCGGCCATGACCATCGAAGCCACCTTTGCCGGCCACGCGCCGAGCATCGCCGATGTTCCAGGCGTGACTAATGTTGAGCTCACGGGCCACGTCTTGCGCTGCCAAGTGCACGGCTCGATCGAGCCACTGCTGCGCCGCCTCAGTGCGACCGATATCAAAAAATTTGTCAGCCGTGAACCATCGCTCGAAGAACTGTTCCTCGGCCTCTATGGCGACCAGGAGGTAACCAACCACGAACCGGCCCGTGAGCGCTAAAGCCGCTACGGCATCGGCGCCACACCTGCAGCTGCAGCGCTGGCCCCGCACCGTTATCGCCCGCTTTGTGGCCAGACGCACGATCCGCAGCGCTACGTTTGTGGCCCTGGCCTTCGGCCTGTTTTGCGCCTCCAAGATTATCGGGTATATCAAAGTTTATCCCACTGCTGCCGAGCGCATATCGGCCGCTGCCCTGCTCACGAGCAACATTGGCTTCAAGGCCCTGTTTGGCACTCCACACCAAGTCGAGACTGCGGCCGGCTACGGCTCCTGGTACGGTGTCACCTTGGGTGTAGTGCTCGGGGGCATCTGGGCCTACCTCGTCGCTACCCGCACCTTTCGCGGTGAAGAGGCCGCCGGCCGCTGGGAGCTAATGCTCGCCGGACTTACCACGCCCCGCCGCGCCGCCGCCAATGTCCTTGCCGGCTTGGGAGTCGGCTTGGCGCTGTTCTATGTTTTGGTTGCGCTCGCCCTCATCGCCATTGGTAAGGCCCATGGCGTCGGCTACTCGGCCGGCGCAGCACTCTATTTTGCCTTGGCAGCCACTGCATCGGCTATCATGTTCACAGCCGTGGGTGCATTTGTCAGTCAACTTATGCCTACCCGCGCCCTCGCCGCCGGACTCGCCACCGCCATTTTTGGCATCAGTTACCTCGTGCGCGCGGCCGGCGATATTACCTCGGCTCATTGGCTCGTCAATATTTCGCCGCTGGGCTGGGTTGAACTGCTCCGGCCGCTCGTAGGACCACAGCCCATCTGGCTTATACCAATAGCACTGTTCACACTAGCTCTTGTTAGCGCAACCATCTGGCTCGCCGGCCGCCACGACCTCGGTGCATCCATTGTGGCCGACCGTGATTCTGCCCCGCCCCGCCTGTTCCTCCTGCGCGGGCCGCTTACCTCCGCCGTCCGTTTTACTCGTGGCGCCACGCTCAGCTGGCTCGCCGGCATGGCTGCCTATTTGGCATTTTTCGGTGCACTCACGGGATCCGCCGCCCAACTCCTGGGTACAGCCAGCGCCTCAACCCGCGAGATACTAGACAAGCTATCCAAAACGCAAGAAGTTGGTGCGCGGTCATTTTTGGGCATCGCCTTCTTCATTTTCATGCTTATCATCATGGCCTATGTCGCAAGCGCCGTTGCTTCAATGCGCAGCGACGAAGCCAACGGCTATCTCGACAATTTCTTGGTCCGGCCCGTGAGCCGGCAGTACTGGCTCTGGAGCCGTCTCAGCCTTATTGTGACCACGTTGCTCGCTGCCGCCATTCTGGCAGCCACCGCCATTTGGCTCGTCTTAGGCAGTAATCACTATGGCATCACATTCCACGATCTTGTATCAGCCGGCCTCAATGCCCTGCCGGCCGCCGTTTTCACGCTTGGTGTCGCGGTCCTGGCCTTTGGTGTGCTGCCGCGCTTCACGTCGGTCATCGCCTATGGCGTGATTGTGTGGTCATTCATCGTCCAATTACTCAGCTCCGGTACGAACCTCAGCCACTGGCTGCTCGACACCTCGATTTTCACCCACGTTGCCTTTGCTCCGGCCACCGATCCCAAGTGGTCCGCCGGCTGGATATTAATACTATTGGGCGTGCTCATAGCATCAATCGGCGCCTTTGTCTTCAACCGCCGCGACCTCGCCAGCGAATAGCCGATCCTACTATTTCTTAAAGTGCAGGCCCTTAAGTCGGAGCGTTAGGATTTGGTCAGACGAAAACAGCTTGGCCGCGATCGCCATAAACACGATAAAGCATAAGAGCTCGTAGGCACCTCCTAGCAGTACCAGGCCATAATTGTGCACGTACAAATTCGGCATCGCCTGAAACGTATAGGTAAACGGGATGACGTACAGTATGACCTTGAACGCCGTCGGCAGCGACGGCACATCTGTCACCAGTGTGGCCAAATAGGGAATAAGCAAGAGCACCATCAGTGGCATAATGAGCGACTGTACGCTTTTGATGTTGTCGGCAAACGCTCCCAGCACCAATGCAATGGCGAGCGCAACCGAAATGCCCAAAAATAATACCACGCCCAGCAGTGCATAACTGCTGACCGACAAATTGAGCCCAAGCTGGCTAATCGCCGCCTTGGCGGCGACACTCAGCGATTGGCTGCCGGTAAAACTCGACTGGATGCTATGTATGCCGTACACGTAGACGGCGGCTGTCACGCTGGCCACTGTAGCCGCCGCCAGCATCTTGGCCGCTACAATTGAGGACCTTGAGATCGGCACCGTCAGCAAGGTCTCAAGTGTCTTATTTTCTTTTTCATTGGCCATCGCCGTGGCCACCATTTGGCCGGCAAATACGATCACAATGAAGAGCACCACCGGCACAAATGCCACCTGCGAGGCCAGGTATGAGCCAACATCGGACGGACTAACGGCCGCCACCTTGCCGCTCACTACCAAGTGTTCGTCATTTTGTACCGGCGCCAGTACATGGGCTGGACTCATATGCGGCACAAGCCGGGCCAACCGCTCGGTAGCCACGGCAGCATTGAGTTGTGCCACCGCACCACTCACGAGGCCAGTATCGGCCAATCGCGCGATCGAAAAACCATTCTGAATCGTATACGTCTGTAAATTCGCCGGCTGGCCCGCATCAAGCGCCCGGCCAAACCCGGCCGGAATCACAATCACGGCCTTCTCGTTGGTCGGCTTGCTAAAGTCAGGCAGCGGCGCCCGCTGCTCGAGCGTCACCGCCAGATCGTCGCTCTTGAGCTGCGCCACGACGTCCGCTGCAGTACTGGAGCCGTCATTGTCTATCACCAACACCGGCTGCGGCTTATTCTGCGTCTTGGTTTGCTGCGAGATCACTTTACCCAGGCCTATAAATACGATCACAACCAAAATGATCGGAAGTAACGTCTGCGGCGTCACGAGTTCCCGCAGCTCTTTTACAAATAGCACCCAAAAGCGCTTCATGCTTCAGCCACCCGCAAAAATACCTCCTCCAGGTTCTTGGCCTTATGCCTCTCCTTTAAAGCCTTAGCCGTTCCGACTTCTTTCAACTGGCCATGCACGATCAATCCAATCCGGTCCGACAAATACTCAACCTCAAGCATGTTATGGCTCGACAGTAGGACCGCCGTACCGCTTTTGGTTAGGTCCCGGACAATCCGCCGGATGTCGAGCGAATTTAATACGTCGAGCCCGCTCGTCGGCTCATCCAAAATCGCCAGCCTCGGCTCGGTCATAATCGCCCGGGCAAGCAACAATTTGCGTGTCATACCCTTGCTATAGGTTCCTATTTTAGCTGTAATTTTATCGCCTAAGTCTGCAATTGCTTCCGCCCGCTGCACGTACTCAGCCCGCTTGCTAGCACTGGTCGTATACAAACCCGCCATAAAATGCAGATAGTCCCGCCCGGTCAACGTCTTGTATGCACCCGACTCTTCCGGCAGGTAGGTAATGAGCTCCCGCACCTTGGGCGCCTCTTTCAAGACGTCAAGTTTCGCGATGGTAATATCCCCGGACGTCGGCCGCAGAATCGTCGCTATCATCCTCAGAGTCGTTGACTTACCGGCACCGTTCGGTCCCACCAAGGCAAAAATCTCGCCCGCATCAATCGAGAAGCTAACGTCTTGCACCGCCTCGGCCGAACCATAGCGCTTGCCGAGATGTTTAACCGTGAGCACATTCATATATCCATAGTACTCCAGACTAGCGCTGGGCGAGCTGTTGCAGCGTCCAGCGGTTGCCGTCCGGGTCACTAAAGTCGGCGTGTGTCGCGCCCCACGGCATGAGCTTGGGCTCGCCAACCTCTACCCCGCGTTCGTGCAATGAATCGCACACCGCCTTGATGTCTTTTACCACCAGCAATATGCCGTCAATAGTACCCGGCGCCTGCTTTGAAATGCCCTCGCCTATCACAATTGAGCAAGCCGAACCCGGCGGCGTCAGCTGCACAAACCGCATCTCACCCAACCGGCTATCAACGTCGGCGTGAAAGCCCACTTTCTCAACATAAAATGTCTTGGCCCGATCCACATCCGATACCGGTACCGGCACAAGTTCTAGTTTCATGTCCATCGCAAAGCCCTCCTTAGCTCAAAATATTCACGGCCCGCGCCGCCACCAGCGCAATAGCGATGAGCGACACCAACGCCTGCACAAGCATAAGCATTTTCGCTCGACGCGTCAGCGGCATCGTGTCGGTCGGACTAAACGCGGTCGCATTAGTTGCCGACACATACAAGTAATCCAAAAAGGTTGGATGCCAACCGCCGTCAGTTCCGGGCATACCTGCCTGCGGAAACAAAAAGTCCTTCTGATGATGTGTTAGCGCGCGTCGCCTGCCCGGGCCTCCACCGTCCATTTCCCAGTACCACAGGCCAAACGCGATCACATTGGTGAGATAAATGTTAATTGAAGCCAAAATCAGCGTCCGGCCGTCATCAATTTTGCCTCCGGCCAACAGCTCATTGGCTACCCGCGCCAGCGAGTAAATGTTGGCCGCACTCATGAGCGCAATCAACCCAATCGCGTTGACCCGCCTGGCCACCGACCGAAACTCCGGCAGCTTTGGTGTCGTTACGACCAGGAGCAACAGGAGCACCGCTTCCAATGTGGACAGCAGATATTTCGGCCCCACCACCAGCCGGTCCGGCAGTGCCAGTTGCAATACCAGCGCCACCACCACAGCCAGTTGCACATGCCACACCGGATCATAATCGTGGTGTCGGTTACCAAAAATCAGCCGTGCTGTAGCCGCCATATGCTAAGCTTACAATATGTCAGCCAAGCCTGATACTCTCAAGCCAGCCGAACGCATCTACGCTTGGTTCCTCGCTCTTGCGGGGCTCATTGGGCTCATCGCCTCGTTCGTCATTACTTATGACGAGCTTCAACTTGCCAAAAACCCCAATTACCACCCCAGCTGCTCGATCAATCCGGTAATCAGCTGCGGCAGTGTGATGCGCACGCCCCAAGCGCACGCCCTCTTCGGAATGCTCAATTCCTGGTGGGGGCTCATTGGATTTAGTGCTGTCATTGTTGCCGGTGTGAGCCTGCTTGCCGCCGGCAAACTAGCCAATTGGTATTGGCGGCTCTTCAATCTCGGCACACTGTTTGGCGTAATTTTCATCCACTGGCTCTTTTTTGAGACCGTCTATCGCATTCACGCGCTCTGTCCTTGGTGCATGGTGGTATGGGCTGTCACCATTCCGTTGTTCTTATACACTACCCTGCGCAACTTCAGAGAGGGCGTTTGGCCGACACCGGGGCCTTTGCGCGGGTTTATCACATTCCTGCAAAGCTACAAAAACCTGATTCTCGTCCTGTGGTATCTCACCATCATTCTGCTAATCTTGCATCACTTCTGGTACTACTTTAAGACCGTTATCTAAGGCAAAGACCCTCAAACACAACTCGAGCCCCTCCTCGTAACTCGAGTTGGGGCTCGTATGAACGAAGACAGTGCTTCATTCATTGCTTAATACAGGCAAAAACGGACGGGTTCGACCGATCGTTCTCCGGCTGCCAGGCGCTGCCATAACGATTCTGGCACCACCGCAGTAGATCGCTCATTGCCAGAAAGCCGTCGCCGGGTGCGCACTGCGCAACCGCGCTCGATCCAGAACTATCCGGTACTGCGGTCGTGCCGGGATAGACCCAAGCGCAAGCCGCATCCAGGTTGATGCCGTGAGCAGACACCGGGGCGAGCGACGAGGCGCTGACAACCGGTGTCGGACTTGGCGTCACCTCGGTAGCGGTCGCTGTAGGCGTTGGCGATGCCATCGCGGTGCTCGTGGTGGCTGCCGGTGTAAGCGTTGCAGCCGCCGTTGTCGTGCCCGCGCTTGGTGTTAGCGCCGGCGACGTTGTTGCCGTCGCCGAACTTGTAGCCTGCGAGCTGGCAGTGTTAGGGCTCGAAGGGTGAGGGACGAGTCTAAACACGGCGTAGGCGATTATCGCCAATACTACGACGAGCACTGCGCCCTGAATTATCCATCTGCGCCATCGCCGGAACCATCCGTGGTGGGTTGCCACCGGATCACCCCCACTCTCATGTCGAATACCAATCTATGATAGATCTACAAAATAATACAATGTAATACGAAAAAAAGCAAGATTCAGTCTGAAAACGAAATATTGTCCCATAAAACCAAACTGAGCCCCAACCAGGGGCCCAGATTCGGGCGGCCCGGTTGAGGCTCGCAGGGGAGTAAGCTCCCCGATGGAACGCAGACGCTGCCGTTCCAGGTCCAGTTGTCGCCCTGAACCGTCGCGCAAGCTTGCGAATCCGGGTACGTATATTCGAATACGCCCCCAGTCGGGCACGGCACGATACAGGTAAACGTCTGCGCGCTGTCGTCGCTTTCCACCTTCGTCCATCCCGGCTGCAACTGATTACAGGCCGCGTAGACCTGCAGTGACGCACTCAGTACGGGTGCCGAGGTTGTCGGTTGCGCCTCAGGTGTCGGCTGCTGAACATACGATGTTGACGACTGCGGTGCCGGCGCGGTCACAGGCGGCTGCGTGATCGTTTGCGTAGCAGTTGTGGTTGTCGTGATCGGCAAAATGATCGTGGTTGAACCAGTCGCAGGTTGCGCGATGTATGTCACGTTCGTGTGCGGCACCGAATCCGCCTTCACGATCGCCAATGCAACAAGGGCGAGAACAACCAAACCCGCAAGGGCCAGTAGTACGCCCAAAACCGTCGCCAGCCCGGAGGGGCCCCGGCGTACAATCCGGGTCTCCCGCGGCCGTGGCTCGCGTCCGCGACCATAGTAATCCCAGCCGGAGCCACCGGCCTCTTCCTCGGCAGGAAGCAGCGGTGCGTGGTGGCCCCCACCATGATGGGCAGTCATGACGACCACCTCGCTTTCAATCTAGTCATACACAACGATTATGTACGGCACCATAATATATCAATTTCGTCAATAGGTCAAGCAAAAGCACCGCCTAACTATTGACATAACGATATATCGGGATGTATATTTAGATGTAATTAACGATATATCACGACCTATCGCATGCGCTACTTTCACGCCAATCCAAAATTTGATTTCACCGACTGGGCCGACTTCGCCCGCGCGGGCTCCTGGCGGCACGGCTGGGGCGGCGGCTCGTTCCAGGCCAGGCGCGGGGATATTCGCCCGATCTTGCTGGGCGTATTAGCCGAGCGGCCCATGCACGGGTATGAGATTATTCGCTATCTTGAAGACCGAAGTCACGGCCTCTGGCGGCCCAGTCCCGGATCAGTTTACCCAACGCTCCAGTTGCTCGAAGAAGAGGAACTGGTGCGCAGCCACGACGAAGGGGGGAAGAAAATCTACGAACTCACGGATCGCGGACGAGATGAGGCCAAAGCCGCTCAGTCCACCGACCACTTTGAGCGTGGGCGTGAGCACTTTGAACGCCTGGGCGAGATTTACGCTGTGATCGCCGGCGTCGTTGGTCCGTTTAAGCGGCTGGCTAGCCGCGGTCCCGGACCCGAGTTTGACCAGGCTATGCAGATTATGAACGATACCAGCGCCAAGCTCATCGCTTTGCTTGAGCAGAGGCCCGCCCACAAGCCGGACGGTGCCGATGCCTAAAACCTCCGGTTCAGCGGGGGTCGAGCCGATTATTCGCCTCGACCACGTCACCAAACGCTTTGGGAGCATTACGGCTGTGAACGACATCAGCTTCGAAGTTGCGCCCAGCGAACTATTCGCCTTTCTCGGCCCCAATGGCGCCGGCAAATCCACGACCATCAAGATGCTCACCGCGCTCCTGCGGCCGACCTCCGGCACAATTACGCTGGCCGGCTACAACGTTGCCCGCGAGCCCGATAGCGCGCGCAAGAGTTTCGGTATCGTGTTCCAGGACCCAAGTGTCGATAGTGAACTCACCGCCTACGAGAATATGGAGCTCCACGCCGCGCTCTACGGCGTGCCAACCTCCCGTCGTCGCGCCCGCATTAATGAATTGCTAAAACTCATGGAGCTCGACGACCGCGCTGGAAGCTATGTGAAGACCTTCTCCGGCGGCATGATCCGTCGCCTCGAAATCGCTCGCGGTCTGCTCCATCAGCCCAAAATCCTGTTCCTTGACGAGCCTACCCTTGGCCTGGATACCCAAACCCGCAACCTGCTCTGGGCCTATGTTAAAAAACTCAACCACGATACCGGTATGACCGTCTTCTTCACCACCCATTATCTCGAAGAGGCCGAAGAAGTGGCGGGCCGCATTGCCATCATCGATCACGGCAAAATCATCGCCAATGGCACCGCCGCCGAGCTGACGGCCCAAACCCACACCGATACGCTCGAAAACGCCTACCTCGCCCTTACTGGCACTGGTATTCGCGATGAGCAAGCCGACTCCAATAGCCCTATGCAGATGCGCGCCATGCGAGGGCTGCGCCGATGAACATCATTTACATCCTCTGGTTGCGCCAGATTAAGCGCTACCTGCGTTCCCGCTCGCGCGTGCTTGGCGCCATCGGCCAGCCGCTCCTTTTTCTGCTTGCGCTCGGCTACGGCCTCGGCTCTGTTTTTAAGCGTGCCGGCCAGGGCAACTACCTGCAGTTTCTTGTGCCCGGCATTATTGCCCAGACCATTCTCTTCTCAGCTGTCTTCTGGGGCATTCAAATTATTTGGGACAAACAATTTGGCTTTCTTAAAGAAACCCTGGTCGCACCCGTGTCACGGCTCAAAATCATGATCGGCAGCGCGCTCGGCGGGGCCACCTTGGCTGCCTTCCAGGGTGTGCTCGTGCTCGTAATATCGTTTGTGCTCGGCTTTCGTCCCTCCAATTGGGCGCTCATCCCGGCCGCGCTCGTTATTATGGCTGTGCTGTCCATCGCTCTGGCTTGCTTCGGCGCCGGCATCGCTTCCATCGTGAACGACTTCCAAGGCTTCCAGGCGATTAACCAGTTCATCGTCTTTCCACTCTACTTCCTGTCCGGCGCCATTTATCCGCTCGTTGGCATTCCGCTCGTACTCAAAATAATCTCCACCCTCAATCCGCTCAGCTACGCAATCGACGGCCTGCGCGCCGTGCTCATCGGCCAATCGCACTTCAACCTGGGCCTAGACCTGCTTGTGCTTGGTGGCACTGCGTTGTTGCTGATGGCTTTCGGTGCCATCGCCTTCCGCCGCATCGAGGCTTGAACCGGTATCTGGCCGTGAAGCTGGGGTTTCACGCGAGGCAACAGCCTGGGCCGCCACCGTCTGATACTGCTCAATCTTGGCCGTCAAATAGCTCACGAGCGCGTGCACTGCCACTGCCAAAAGCATGTAGATAAGCGCCGCAAACAATGCCGTTACGTCTAAATAGCCGGTGTCCGAAACCTTGTGGGTTGGGAACATATTCGCAAACGGATGACCGAACGCCTGCGCGCCGTTATAAATGAATTTCACAAACGGTGTTGCGTAGTTAGCTCCAAATAGCAATAAGAAGAATGCGAAACCAAGATACAGTGTAGCGATAATGGCGATCGCATAAGCAAAATACGACACGCCGCGGGCAAGCTTAAGCAACATTAGTTGGGACGATGGCACAGCTTGTGATTGTTGCATAATGGTTCCTTTTCAATGGCTTACTGCGGCCTACGGCCAGCTTGGCTTTATCGTACCACCACCACCCCGCCGGCGCATCGCAATTTAAGCCTCACCAAAGGCCTCTTTAAGTTTGGTTTCTTGTTCATTCGACAGCGATGTGTGGATAATCTCACCGTTAAATTTCTTGAGGTGCTCAATCGCCTTGTCCGCTTGGGCCGATCGCACGAGCAAGAATATTGCCGAGTTACCCGGCTTCACCTTCTCACCCACCTCTTTAATGAATTCATCATCAATACCAAAATCGGCAGCTTTACCGGCCAGCGCCCCAGTCGCTGCTCCCACTGCCAGACCCAGCACCGGCACGAGGAACAAAATTCCAAACAACATTCCCCAAAACGCGCCACCCAGCGCGCCCTCGCCAACCAGGCTGCGCGCCTGCCGGATTTTCACTTTGCCGCTCTGCGATCGTACCACCGTGGCGGCGTCGTCCAGCTCCAACAGCCCTTCGCGCTGGAGCTTGCCGACCTCGCCCATAAAGCCCTCGGCACTACTCTCGTCCTTAAAATTGACGACAATCAAATTACTCATAGTCATCTCCTCGTTACCGTCCAATTTTGCGGTCTCGCGTGAAGTTTGGCTGTAATAAACCTCACAGCATGTCGATTCCTCCAAGAATTATGCCGATCCAAACGGAAAAAATGGGTCATTCAGTATTGATCGGCAAGCTCGATACAGCAAAACTTAAGGTAAGCGAAGGGCATACTATGGCGGCAATAATCCCAGAGATCACAGCATTCTTTCAAGAACAGAATTTTGTGCGCAAATTCCACAAGGGCCAACTCATTTTCGCCCACGGCGAACCGTTCGATTACGTCTTTTTGGTCAACTCCGGCATGGTCAAAAACTATGACATCGACGACACCGGTACTGAGCGGACGCTCGCAATTTTTGGCCCCGGCAGCGTTTTCCCGCTCACCTGGCTAATTCGGCCCTGTCCCACCGAGTACCTATTTTATTATGAGGCTTTCAGCGACACCACCTGCTACCTTGCAAACGTTCGGACCTGCCTCAAGTTTGTGGAGGAGCATCCCGAAGTGCTCATCGGCGTGGCATCTGGCGTCGCCAGGGCCTATATTAATCTCGCCAACCAGGTCCGCAGCCTCGAACGGTCGCACATTCACGAACGACTTGAGTTCGTGCTCGCCACCTTGGCAGCACAGCTTGGCAAGTTCAACGACGCGGGCACTATCGCCGCTATCGACGCACCGATTACTCAGGAGGACATCTCAAAATTGGCTGGTGTCACGCGTGAGTCGATCTCACTCGAGCTAAATCGTGCCCGTGCCAAATCCATGATTTGGAAAGATGGCCACCGCACCTACATCGATGTCAGCCGTTTACACACTGCCGACCAGCCGGCAGTGTGAAATTTATTGCATGGTTGCAATCGAGAACGGCGCATAATAGAGACTAACGGGTTAACGCGGGGACAACCATGGCGGCATCCGAACCAGCAACTGAGGGCGGGCGTATCGAGGCAATTGAGCGCGAGCTCGCCGAGCTGCGCCACGAGAACACTGAGCTCAAAGCCAAGCTCGGCAAACGGCGTGTAGGGGGGCGCCAAATCGCGGCCGGTGTGTTGCTGATATTTGCGCTACTAGCGGTCTTGCCGGCTGAGATCCTGTTGTGGGCTAACCGCACCTTCATGAACACCGATAATTACGTTCAGACCGTGGCGCCGGTTATCCACCAGCCGGCGGTTCAACAAGCTATTACCAAATATGCCACCGACAATCTTTTCGCAACCGTAAATATCCAGCAGGAAGTTGAGCAGTTTCTCCCCGCTCAGGCCCAACCACTAGCCGCACCAGTCGCCAGCCAAGTACAAGGCTACATAACGAAAGCAGCGGCCCGGCTGGTGGCCACTGACAAGTTTGCACAGCTGTGGGCAAACGTAAACCAGCGGGTCCAAACCCGCTTTGTCGCCATTGCCCAAAATCCCAATGCTAGCCCAAGTATAAACATCAACGATATTTATTCGTTTATCTCGCAAAACCTGTCCGGCACCGGTCTCGGATTTCTGGCTGGTCACCAACTGCCGCCAAAAGTCAGCCAAATCACCATCATCACTATCCCCGCCCTGTCCAAAATCCCGTATTATGTGGCAACGTTTGACGACCTGCGCTGGTTGTTCGTCGGTCTGGCGGTTGGGCTGTCTGTGCTGGCACTCGCGGTGGCGACTCGCCGCCGCCGCATGGCCCTGTGGATCGGCGTCGGCTGGATGGCGGTAACGGTCTTCGGGGTAATCACGGTACGGCTTATCCGTAATGCACTGCTGGTAAATATCCCCGACACCACCTATCGTGCTGCCGCTAGCGATATTTGGCAGGCCTTGCTCAGGCCACTGTACGAGCAGGCCGTGGTGCTATTTGCGGCCGGAGCCATCATTGCCGCCGCCGCTTGGTTACTCGGGCCGACGGAGATAGCCGTTCGCTCGCGCGTTGGGTTGCAAGGCCTGCTGGCCCATTGGCGCACATCATTGTTCCCACAACTCGAGACTGCCGGTTGGAATGTCGGCCTCCGCCGTCATCACAACCAGGCCCTATGGGTACTGTTACTCCTCACGCTGGGCGTTTTGCTGCTGTTAATCCCGCTCACCCTGCCTGAGCTAGTGATGGTGGCAGTCGGCGCCGCACTCGTATGGGTGGTGCTTGAATTTCTGGTTGCTAGGGCCGATCCCGGCTCTAACGCCGGGCCGCCGGTGACAGAAGCTGCCCCGCCACCGTAGCAAGTGCCTCGGGGTTCACAAAATCTTGTGCCAGTAACAGGCCGCCGGAATTTTTCACCGCGTCCTTGAGTGGTAATACCCAGACGTGTTCCACCAGCAACGCTAGCATTCCACCGCGCCGCGGAATGTCCTCGAGCACCGTCTGCAGCTCGCTGGCATGAATGCCGTATGCATACTCGCAGTCAACCAGCATTGCCGAACCCAAAGCCTGTGCACTCGCATCCGCCACACTGTTGCCTTCAAGACCCAATAATCGTCGAATGATTCCGCCAAACGCGTTCGCCCTGCCGGCCGGCAGATCACTAACCTCGATCGCCACAAAATCGTCATCAAGCGTTCGTGCCACAGCCAAGGCGTCGAGCACATGAACAACCTTTTTTCGCTCCAAATTCGAAACGGCATGCCACAGGCTGCGATCAAACTGCAAGTTATCAAACGCCACGGCTAAAAATTGAATGGGCGCTACCCGCGGCTCGCTCTTCATGATACTGATCCTTCTATTGTGCCCAATCGTATTGCGATGGGACCGTGGCATCAGTGAAATTTATCACACCTAACGCTAACCTGCTCCTCAATCAACCAATCCAGGTTGCTTAATTAGGGAACAGGGGAGACGGCGGCGTGAACCGCCGGCTCCCACGCTCTTGTTACTTGTGTTGCTCGCCATCAGCCCACAGCGCACGCGGCCTGGGCGTGGAGCATGGCACCGATTGCACCTGCCCCGGACAGGTTGAGCGGCTGCCTGGGCCGGTTCACCACGTACAGCGGCACGCTGTCTGCGACCTCCACGACGTCGTGGCGGTCCACGATGAACGGCTTGATCCGCCAGCAGGCGGACGTCTCCGTAGGCTTGCCGAACAGCTCGACAAAGTCGTTCACGGCCGGCGCACCGGCCAGTACGACGGCGCCGCACGTGGTCGACAGCGCACTGATGAGGTACCCGAGCTGCTCGCGGAAATAAGCGAACGCCTGCGTGAAGACCGGGTTGCCCGGACCCAGCTTGGCACGCTGGGCAATGAACTTAGCGCGGTCATGCCGAGGGGCCATGTCCAGTTCTCGCTCCGCGTCTTGCCAGCCGGAGCATCGGGTGGCGATCAGGGCTCGAGCGATGTTCTCTAGTCCCAACCCGGACACGTAGTCCTCGGCCACCAGGGCGTTGCCGAACTTCTTCACCAGCTCCTCGTCGATGTCCGGACGACTCCCGCGCCGGGCCCAGATGTGGCCCTGCTCGGTCCGCCGCGCCTTCTTGCCGTCGGTGATCGTGCCGATGCCGAGGCCCGTCCCGATCACCACGACATTGATGAAGCCGTGGCTGAGCAAGGGAGCCGTGGCGCCGTTGGCCTGGACATACTCGTCGTCGGTCAGCATGATGACGCCGGCGGCAGCGGCGAAGCCGTCGTTCACGACCGTTGCCGGCGCCTGGCAGCCGCCCATCCTCAGGCCGTTCTCGACCTCATCGGCCGCCAGCACGAAGCCGTCGCGGTTAGTGAAGACGGCCTTATTGTTTTCGACCGGGCCCGCCGCACTGATTACAACATAGTGGGGGAACGCATCGGTCAGTGTGAGACCGAGCCTCTGGACGAACCTGGTCGTTGCGGCGGTGTGTCGGCTGTGGACGAGCGAAACGTCGCCCTTGGCCCACATGCCAGTTAGGCTGTTCGTGGCGCCGGCGTCGCCGACACCGATGCGAGCACTACTGGCCGCGACCACCTCGCGGTCAATGGGCATGCTTTTCATGACGACCTCCGTCGCCTATCGTAGTTGGCTGATTACTTGCGCCCTGCAAACCAAGCGCTATATCTAAACAACGCTCGCTTTGCAGTTCACAATATAATCGGCTCCACAAAGCCATAAAACACAAGTGAATTTCAAGAGCATCTAATCGAGCTCAAACTCAATTATGGTTATATATTTTATACCATTTAAGCTTAAAAGTCAATAGTCGATCGCCTTACGTGCCAAAATCCCGGCGTCATACGGATGCTTTACTTTTACCATCTCAGTCACGAGGTCTGCTCGCTCAATCAGCGCTGGCAAATCCTTGCCGCGGTGGCCCGTCAGCACGAGGTCAACCTCCGGCGGCTTCGAGTCAATCAATGCAAGCACTGGCTCCAGCGGTAGCAGCCCGCCCGTCACGGTCCCAATAATCTCGTCCAGCACCACTACATCGTACGCACCCGAGCTCACCTTGGCCTGCGCCAGCTCAAATGCGTCCCGTGCCGCCTCTACATGCTCAGTCTCCGGCAGTTTGTCGCCCAAGATTTTATAGAATCCTTTGCCGGCCTGGATAAATTCCACATTGGGCAGTTGCTCAAACCCACCCTTTTCGCCGGTAAACCAGGTCTTCACAAATTGAATCACAAGCACGCGCTTACCGTACCCAGCCGCCCGCAGCGCCAGGCCCATGGCTGCCGTGGTTTTGCCCTTGCCATTGCCGGTGTATACCACCACCAGCCCCCGGTCTGATTCGCGTAACTCTTGTTCTGGCATTGCCATTCCTGATAAAACAGATACGTCCAGTATAATGCGCTTCCGACGAAAAGAGGAAACGTGCCACCTGAGCCTGGAAGTATCGAACAGCTGCGCGACTTGTTGGCTGCTGCCAACCTCACGATCGAGTCGGCCGCGCCCGACTGCCCACCGGCTAACAACCAGTCGCCGAGAAGCTACCTTATCGTAACCGACGACTTCGCTAAGGCTCGGCTCGTAGAAACCCTGCTGGAAGAATACGGCTTCTCGTACCACGATTACACCCGGGACGAAACCAGCTTTGTTCTGATGTATCAGCGCCCCGACGGTGGCCAGTTCGCCGTCAAGTACACTGGCAGCGAGCCTGTACGCTGGCAGATCCAGGGCAGAACACGGCCGGACTTCCCCTGGAAGCCGTACGACCGGACGCTGCTCGCGTTCGAGCCCGGAAATCCCGATCCAGGCGACGACGACTACCTGTGGCGGCTGGGCCAACGCGCCTATCCCGACGAGGGCTGCTTGCGAGCGCGGCCAATGCTCCGCTACTTATCGCAACGCAGCGCAAACCGGCCGCCATCCAAACCCGGTGCCGGCGGTAATTGCTACCGCCGGCACCGGGAAGGTTTGCCTTTTAGGACTTATTTAACACTTACTAAAGCCGCAAATCTCGCATTTTTGGCAACCTTCCATGAACCGCAAACTGGCATTGCCGCAATCCGGGCAAATGTCAGCCAGGTCGAGCGATGAGCTAGTCGGCGCCTCCATAGTTGCTACGGCCGCCGCTTGCGGGGCTGCCGCCGCGGCCGCGCCGCCGTCCGCCGACTGCGTGAACACGCTCGCCATCGCGGTGGCCGCCGAAGCGCCGTCACCGCCGCCGGCCAAACTGCCTGCCGCCGCCATGCTCGCCAGCTGCGCCGCCTGGGCACCGCGAGCTTCACGCTCGCCGTTCTTCGCCATCTCGTGCTCGCGAATCGCTTTTGCCACTGCATCAGCCAAGCTCCGCACTCTAGCCTGGCCAAACCCGGCCGAGCTCGATCCCCCGATACCTGCTAATTGATCAACCACATTTTGCGCAATCCTATCACTCGAAAACGGCGTCGGAATCCTAAACGTGAGCGAAATCAACCGCCCAATCGCCTCAGCGTCGGCCATGATGTCCGACCCAGCCCGGCCCAGGTGGATAAACACCTCGAAGATATTCCCGGCCTCGTCCTCATTAATCGACACAAAGCAGGTGCCAATCGGTGTGCGCACCATATACGTCTTACCGCTCAAAGCTTCCGGCCGCGGCTTCATTTCCACCGGTACACCGGCCAGTGCCTTATCGGCCTCGGTAGGAGCAGCCGCTTCACCGGCGATCGCCGCCGCGGCCGCATCGGTCATACCCGTACCAAAGTTGCTTGTCGAGCCCTTAAGCTGGTCGTAGTAGCTGCCCTCTTTCTTAGTCTCAAGAATCTGCTTCTCTCGGCTGCCGTCGCGGTAGATCGTAATACCCTTGCAGCCTGTCTCATGCACTAAGAGGTAGGCGTCGCGAACATCCTGCACCGTGGCCTCGTTACTAAAGTTAATGGTCTTTGAAATGGCATTATCGGTGTAGCGCTGGAACGCTGCCTGCATGCGCACGTGCCACTGCGGCGTAATGTCGCCCGCCACCACAAACGTCTGCCTAAGGTCTTCCGGTAGTTCGTCCATATCCTGGATCGAGCCTTTATTCTGCTGGATTCTTTCTAATAGCTCGTCGGTGTACAGGCCGCGATCACGCAAGGCCTTTTCAAAGTAGCGGTTGGTGTAGAACATGCGCTTGCCCTCGATCGTGTTCTTGGCATAGGTGAGCGCAAACACCGGTTCGCAGCCTGAGTTGCAGTCGGCCAACATAGCCGTGGTACCGGTCGGCGCGATCGTGGTGCGGGCACCGTTGCGCGGCCTGATATCACCCGGCTTGTCGTAGATTGAGCCCCTAAAGGCCGGAAACACACCCCGTACCCGGGCCAGCTCAACACTCGCGTTGTCAGCCTCGGCCTGCACAAATTTCATCACCTTTTCGGCCGTCTCAATGCCTTCCGGTGTGTTGTAACCCACGCCCAGCTGCATCAGTGCATCGGCAAAGCCCATAATGCCCAGCCCAATGCGCCGGATCGCACGTGTGGTTTGCCGCACCTCTTCGATCGGGTACTCGTTCATATCAAGTACGTCGTCGAGGAAACGGGTCACATTGTGCACCGTATATTTAAGCTTCTTCCAGTCAAAATCAGTGCCCTGGGCGTTCACGTGCTTACCCAGATTCACCTGACCGAGCGTGCAGGCGTCGTAGGGCAAGAGCGGCTGCTCGCCGCACGGATTAGTGGCCTCGATCATGCCGAGATGCGGAGTTGGGTTGGCGCGCGAGTTGTTAATCCGATCGATCAAAATCATGCCCGGGTCGCCATACTGCCAGGCTAGGCGCGTAATGAGGTCAAACATCTTCTTGGCATTGAGCCGGCCCTCTTCCTTGCCCGTCCGCGGGTTGATCAACGGATAGCCGTGGCTCGGGTCCACCTCGTCTACCCATTCGTGTAATCTCTTTACCACCGCGTCGAGCCGTACCAGCTTCAGGTCCTGGTCGCGCGTCTTAAGCGCCGCTTTAGCGTCGGCAATCACGTTCTCAAAATCAAACTCATCTTCGTAATCCGCCGGCAGCGCCGCCTCATCGCGCGCCAGAGCCGTAAAGAATTCCTCCTCCACGGTCATCGAAATGTTAAAGTTGGTCAGCGAAAACTCATCCACCTTATACACCGCAAACAGCAAAATGTCCGGGTGGTTGTAGTGCATAATGCCCATGTTGGCACCGCGCCGCACCCCGCCCTGGCGCACGTTCGAGGTCACGTCGTTATACATCTGCATAAACGCCACCGGCCCGGTCGTGGTACCGCCGGAACTTTGAATCACATCACCCTTGGGCCGCAAGCGCGAAAAACTAAATCCCGTCCCTCCGCCGCTCTTGTGAATTTTAGCCATGTCCGTGGCCGACTTCAAAATGCCGTCAAGATTGTCTTCCACCGGCAGTACAAAACAGGCCGATAGCTGCTGCTGCGGCTTGCCGGCGTTGAGCATAGTGGGAGTATTGGCCACATATTCCTGCCTGGCGATCAGGCCGTAAAACTTCCGAGCCATCTCAATGTGGTCCCGCACCGGGTTTTCGCTGTACAGCCGCTCTGCCGTTGCAATGTTATATGCAATCCGCCACACCATCTGCCGGGGCGTCTCGATCGGCACGCCGTCCTTGTCGCGAAACGCGTAGCGCGTACGGCCGATGTACCAAGCGTTCTCACTAAATTGGGGGTCTTGCAAGTCTTCCGGTACAGCCGGAATCTTCTTGCCCACTATGTACAATTCCTCTAACCGCTCGCGGTCTTCCGGACTCTCGGCCTCAATATTATTTGCTAACAATGCTTGCGGCGTATCCATGCGGTTTCCCCTCATGTATTAGTTTGTTGTTTGTGGAGTGGTTTTTACGGCTCATCGTGGAGCAACTCCCGGACTTCGCGCTGGAACGACTCGGCATCCTCAAAGTCGCGGCAGACGCTGGCAAAGCGCAAATAGGCGACATGATCGATGCCCTTCAGCTCTTCCATGACCAGTGCGCCAATCAGCGCTGCCGGCACTTCGCGGCTCTTTTTGGCCCTTAGGCCGGCCTCGATGGCGTCAACCATGGCGTCAACCTGAGCGTCAGCCACCGGCCGCTTGGCTACCGCCAGGCGGATGCCGGCCCTGAGTTTCTCGGGCTGAAAGCTTTCCTTGCGGCCGTCATGCTTTACCACCGCCATATCAAGCGGTTCAACCCGCTCGTAGGTTGTAAAGCGCTGATGGCAGCCCAAGCATTCCCGGCGCCGTCTGGTGCTGGTTGCGTCACTCTCACGCTTATCCACCACCTTTGTATCACCGTTTTCGCAAAATGGGCAAACCATTTGCTTTGCCTCCAGCTCACATTATCGTTAGTTGTTTTTTAGTTGCTGCACCACAACGAGTTGTGCTACATTAGCAGTATGCACCCCACATATTGTGGGCGTCAACAAGAAAAGTTACATCAAAATAGTGCTATAATTAGTACAGCAATGTGAGGTGCCAAACCTCTATTTATTTCGGCCTCAGTCGAAATTAAGCAAAGGATGAAAAGGAGAAACATGATCAAGACTGTTAACAAATCAACCTTCCAAAATGATGTCTTAGGCGCCGACAAGCCGGTGCTCGTCGACCTCTGGGCCGAATGGTGCGCACCGTGCCGCGCTATGGAGCCGGCGATTGAAGCCGTGGCCAAGGAATTTGAAGGCCGGATTGAGGTTGCCAAACTCAACGTCGATGAAAACCCGGAAATTGCGCAGTCGCTTGGAGTCATGAGCATTCCCACCATGCTGCTATTCAAGAATGGACAGCCGGTGAGCCGCATGGTGGGGCTCGCCACCAAAGACCGCCTTGCAGGCGCTGTAAATGCGGCTCTAGCGTGACGGTCCGGGACGTTATCATTGTCGGCTCTGGGCCGGCCGGCTACACGGCTGCCCTGTATTCGGCGCGCGCCAGCCTAAAGCCACTCCTTATCGAGGGTGAACCAGTCGGCGCCGGCGACCAGCCCGGCGGCCAGCTCATGAATACCACCACGGTTGAAAACTATTCCGGCCGCCCCAACGTGCAGGGGCCGGAGCTCATGACGTCGATGCGCGAGCAAGCGCTCGAATTCGGTACCGAGGTTATCCCCAAGCGCGCCACCAAGGTCGACCTCAGCCAACGACCATTCAAAGTCTGGGCCGGCGATGACGAATATCGCGCCCACACACTCATTGTGGCAACCGGTGCATATTCCGTTATGCTTGGCCTAGATGACGAACAACGCCTGCTCGGCCGCGGTGTTTCCACCTGTGCCACCTGCGACGGCTTCTTTTTCCGTGGCCGGGATATCGCAGTAGTCGGCGGTGGTGACTCCGCCATGGAAGACGCCCTCTTCCTGACCCGGTTTGCCAATTCTGTTACCATGATTGTCCGCCGCGACGCTTTGCGCGCCAGCCGGATCATGCAGGACCGCGCGGCAGTCGATCCCAAAATCAAGTTCCTCTGGAATACTGAAGTGGTTGGTCTAACCGGCGATGACAAACTAGAAAGCATTACTGTCCGCGATAAAGCCGCCGGTGATACCGCGGAGCTAGCTGTTAGTGGCATGTTTGTGGCGATCGGTCACAAACCCAACTCCGAGCTCTTCACCGGCCAACTTGAGCTTGATCAGCACGGCTACATTAAAACCATCGGTGTTAAAACTAGCGTCCCCGGCGTGTTTGCGGCCGGTGATGTCCAGGATCCGCGCTATCGCCAGGCCATCACCTCGGCCGGCACCGGCTGCATGGCTTCGCTCGAGGCTCAAGACTTTTTAGTCAGCCACGTCGAGCCCAAGCCTGCTAAAGCTGCAGTCAGATGAAAAATGCCGTCATCGTCCATGGTTGGGCGAGTAAGTCGGAATACTACAGCTCGGATTACCCGTCATTAAGCAACTCTCATTGGGAACCTTGGCTACAAAAGCAGCTGCTTCTGAATGAGATTGCTGCTCAGACTCCAGAAATCCCGCGAACCTTCGACTTCGATTACGCCACTTGGCGGCACGAGTTTGAGCGCTATGATATTACTCCGCAAACGGTTCTTGTCGGGCACAGTTGTGGTGGTGGGTTCCTGGTACGTTGGCTAAGTGAGAACCGGACAGTGCAGGTTGGGCCGGTTGTACTCGTTGCGCCATGGTTCGGCACACCGTTTGAGGGCATTGTCAATGACCAGGACAAGGCGGACAAATTTTTTGATGTCACAATCGATCAAGCCCTGGTTAAACGCACGGCTAAACTCGTCATTTTTAACTCGGATAATGATTCCGACTCCGTCCACGAAAGTGTGACTATGCTAAGGTCGGCTTTGGCTGGCGCAAAATACCGTGAATTCCATAACTTCGGCCACTTCTGCTTCGAAGACATGAAAACCGACCAATTCCCTGAACTGTTACACGAGATCTTGAGCTAGCCTTAGCGCACAAACTCCGGCTCCGGCTCCAGCGTAATCCCAAACGTCCGCTGCACCGTGCGTACTATCAGTTCCACGAGTTTCATAAGCTGTGCAAAATCGGCTCTGTTCGAGTTGGTAATCACGAGCCAATGCTTCGGCCATAGGCTCAGGCCAAAATGTTCCTGGCCGTCGAGTCCGCAGTGCTCCACCAGCCAGCCGGCAGCAATCTTGTAGTTGCCCTCGTAGGCATACGACGGTACTCGTTCAAACTGCGCTTCCAGCTCTGCCAACTTCGCTTCATCAACAATCGGGTTCTTAAAAAACGAGCCCACATTCGGTACCACCATCGGATCCGGCAAAATCCGCGCCCGCACTGCCATCACGCCGTCTCGAATTTGCGCGAGGCTCGGGTTGCGAATGCCCTGTTCGTCTAAATAGCGCTTGAGTGACTCGTAGGTCGGCGCTTTGGGCGGTCGCTTATTAAGTTTCAGGGTAACACTGGTTATCACAAACCGTCCGGCCCACTCGCCGCGAAACTTGCTCGAACGGTAAACAAACCCACAATCCGCAGCCGGTATGGTCACAAACTCGCGTTCATCCATGTCATAAGCCTCGAGCTCAACTAGTGTATCCGCAATTTCCTGACCATACGCCCCGGCATTTTGCACCGGCGTAGCGCCCGTTGTGCCGGGGATCATACTCATGGCTTCAACGCCGGCCAGCCCCAGCTCAACCGTCCGTGCCACCACGTCGTCCCAGTGTTCGCCGGCGCCTACGGTCAGGCGCACCGACTCGCCTTGGGTCACCGGTTCGAATCCGGTAAGCTCCACCTTCAGCACGAGCCGGTGCAACGGCCCATCGCTCACCACAATGTTCGACCCCTCGCCCAGTACAAACACCCGCACACTGTGTCCTGCCGCCCAATCACAGGCCGCTTGCACTTCCGCCCTCGTTGTCGCCACCACAAAATAATCTGCCGGCCCGCCAATCTTAAGCGTGGTGTAGCCTGCCAGTGACACCTGCTGCCGGACCTCTGTAGCCGGTCTCACAATGTCTGCCTGGCATTACCCAAGCCGTTGATCAGTGCAAGGACCTGCTTTGCCTCAGTCTCGGTTACGTTGTGCGTTTCATCGCCGGCCGCGGTCCCGGCCTGAGTGCCAAAAATCATCTCGTTAACATATTGCGTCAGCCGGCGGTCGCCAAACAGCTGGTACCCTATCTCGCGCACGCCGCCGTCCACCCGGTTAAATATCTGCACCTTGTAGCGTGGCACATTCGTCTCCGCCACGGTGCATTGGGTAAGGTACACGAGCACATTATCGTTGGTTAAAAACTTCTTGGTCACAATCGGCGTATGCGCGTCCTGCACTTTGTCAGCTAGAAACCAGCTCACACTATTTTCGATCGTTGTTTTAGTAGCCTCAGTGGCGAGAGATTGCGCATCCATGCTCCAATGATACAATAAACTGCGCGCGCCCGTAGCTCAGTTGGATAGAGCGTTGGTTTCCGGTACCAAAGGTCGGGGGTTCGAATCCCTTCGGGCGTACCAAGGAATTATTTATCAGTTAAAATTAAGCTCATAGCTTGACAGGCGCCGATATAATACTTATGCTTAACTCAACATAAGCAAGAAACAAAAAAATGCCGAGAAAAACCAAGCGTAAACAAAGCTTTGGCGACCGCATACTCCGTATCGGACATATGAACCTGGCGATAGCGGCGGTGTTTGTATTAGCGTTCGCTGGGGTCGGCACGTGGTTCGTAGCCAGATCCGAAGCCGCCGGCAGCTGCGTCCTTTACAAATTATATGAATACCGCCCCGGTTTTTATGGCAGCCAGTGCGTGAAGGATGTTCAATATGAACTTAGTCACCTTAGCTATCTGGGTTATGGAAATCTAGCCATTGATGGAATTTATGGTCCCCAAACTGAAGCCGCGGTCTCAAGATTCGGGTATGACAATGGCATTAATAACAGCGGTCAAGTTGGAAGTCGGACATGGGCAATCCTCTGCGCCGCCGGTTGGGAATTTCCTTCGGTCAGTAGCAATGAAGGCTGCGGCTATTGGCCGGCATATTCGTACGGAAACTTATAATGCTAAATACTCTCATCCAACCCCTCTTGTTCCCGCCGCATCTGGGATTTCCAGCCCTTACTGGTCTAATTGCCGGCCTGCTACTCATTCTCGTGTTCGAAGTTTGGATGCTCGTGGACGTACTCACCAATAAAAAAATACCGACACAGCACAAAGTCTGGTGGGTCATCTGCATGTTCCTTATTCACCCGGTTACGGCCATTGTTTACTTCTTTGTTCGCTCGGCTTACAAGAAATCCAAGCGGTGAGCGCGGGCGAGCCCGCGGTTGAAATAAAGCGGCTGGCCGTCGTGTTAAGCGGCGGCTTTGTCGCGCTCCAAGATATTTCAATGGAGCTCCCGACCGGAAGGATAATTGGTTTTATTGGGCCGTCCGGCGCCGGCAAAACCACGCTCATCCGGGCCATCGTTGGGCGGCAGCATATTGCCAAGGGTACGCTCAAAGTGCTAGGTCTGCCGGCTGGGAGCCGAGCATTGCGTTCCAAATTGAGCTACATGACCCAGAATCTCTCAGTGTACCCCGACCTCACGGCGGCGCAGAACCTTGAATATTTTGCCATCATGATCGGCCTCTCGCGCCATGAACTGGGAGAAGTCGTAGGCGAGGCACTGCATACGGTTGACCTCATGCCACAAGCCCACCAACTGGCCGCCAGCCTGTCCGGCGGCCAAAAACAACGGCTGTCGCTCGCCATTGCCCTGCTCGGCCAACCCGAACTGCTCGTGCTCGATGAGCCCACTGTGGGCCTCGACCCAGTGTTGCGCGACTCAATTTGGGCGCTCTTCCGGCGCCTGCGAGACGCCGGCGCCACGCTCATCGTCTCAAGTCACGTCATGGACGAAGCTGCCCGGTGCGACGACCTCGTACTCATCCGCGACGGACGGCTGCTGGCTCACGACACTCCGGCCACACTCAAGCACTCGACCCACGCCACCACCGTCGAGCAAGCCTTTCTCAGACTGGTCGAGGAGGCCGCATGAGCCCGCGCAACACCCTCTTTACTGCCCGACGCGTACTGCAGCAGCTCTCGCACGACCATCGCACGCTGGCCCTTATATTGCTCGTGCCAAGCGTGCTGCTCATTATTTTCAAATACACCTTTGACCACGAGTCCGCCGTCTTCGATCAATTCGCCCCCATGATTTTAGGCATCTTCCCGCTTGTGATAATGTTTATTGTCACTTCCATCGCCACCCTGCGCGAACGCACTATCGGCACGCTCGACCGCTTGCTCACCATGCCCATTGCCAAGCTCGACTTCTTGCTCGGCTATGCGCTGGCCTTTGCCGTCCTGGCCTTGGCGCAAGCCGGTCTGGCTAGCGCTGTGCTGCTCGGCCTGCTAGGCGTCACGGTAGCCGGCGGCACGGCTCCGGTGCTCATCTGCGCCATGCTGGCCGGGCTTCTTGGCATGTCGCTAGGATTGTTTATGAGCGCCTTTGCCAAAAGCGAATTCCAGGCTGTGCAATTTATGCCGGCCGTTATCCTTCCGCAGCTACTTACCTGCGGCCTGTTTGTAGCCCGCGATCAAATGGCGAAACCCTTGCAGTGGTTCGCCAATGTTATGCCGCTCACCTACAGCGTCGATGCTCTCAAGCAAGTTACAATGAGTACCACCTGGACGCACACACTCACCCGCGACCTCACGGTTGTGGCAGCCTACACCGTGGCTGCACTCGTGCTTGGTGCGCTCACGATTCGCCGCCGGGATTAACAAAATTGACAGCATAAGCGCTTTTGGCCGATCATAATACATGTCATGACACGCCACTACCTTGAACCCTCGTCCGATCATGTCGACCACCAGAGCACGGACCGGCTGATGCCTGCTGGCCCGCCACCGCTGCATCCCTCGCCCGAACCCGAGCTACTGCAACGCAGGGCCCGTTTTCGCGAACCCGCAGCCCTGTTTGGGGTGCTGGTCGTAGCCGTTTGTCTCAGCCTGTTCCTCCGCCACACGCATGCCGCTACTGCCACCAACATTGCCATTAGCGGCACCAGCACTGGTCAGACCTTCTATGGTGTGGGCGCCATTAGCGGCGGAGGTGGCAACTCACGTTATCTCAATGATTACCCGGCCGCTGAGCAGAACCAGATCATGAATTATCTATTCAAGCCTGATTACGGCGCCAACCTCCAAATCCTCAAAGTCGAAATTGGTGGCGACACCAACTCCACCGACGGCGCTGAATCCAGCATTGAGCACACTGATGGCACCATTAATTGCAACGCCGGCTACGAATGGCCGATCATGCAGCAGGCCAAGGCCCTCAACCCCAACCTCAAGCTCTACGGCCTGGCCTGGGGCGCGCCCGGCTGGATCAGCGGCCACACCTTTAATTCGCAAGACACCATCACCTATCTCGTGAGTTGGCTCAACTGCGCCAAGCAGCACAATCTCACCATCAATTACCTCGGCGGCCAAAACGAAAAACCCTACTCCGACACTTGGTACGAGAACTTGCGTACGGCCCTCAATAACGCCGGTTTCACCGGCACCCAGATCGTGGCCGCCGACCAAGCCTCCGGCCCATCAACGTGGAACATAGCAAGCGATATTGCAGCTAGCCCCCAACTTAAGAGTGCTGTCGGCATCGTCGGCACACACGACGTTTGCGATTACCCCACCGACGGCCTTCAGTGCACCAGTACCGCCACAGCCCAGAGCCTCGGCTTGCCACTGTGGATCTCAGAAGCCGGCCACATGAACGCCAACACCGGCGCCGCCGACTACGCCCGTACCATCAACCGCGGCTACCAAGATGCCAAGCTCACCGGCTATATTACCTGGCCCATCATGGACGCCATGCCGCCGGGCTTAAGTCACGAAATGTTTGGCCTCGTTACTGCCGACGAGCCCTGGAGCGGCTACTACACTGCCAATCCGATCATCTGGGGCATTGCCCACACCACCCAGTTCACAGCGCCCGGCTGGCAATACGTTGATTCCGCCACGGGCTACTTCGGCGGCGACCGCACGAACGGCAGCTACGTCACGTACAAATCGCCCAACCAGGCCGATTGGACCATGGTGGCTGAAACCACTACTGCCACCAGCTCGCAAAGCTTCAGCGCCACGATTTCCGGCGGCCTAAGCACCGGCGCCGTCCATGTCTGGGCGAGCAATGTGAATTCCGCTAGCCCATCAAGCTGGTTCCAGCAACAAGCCGATATTATCCCTAACAACGGCCTCTTCAGCTATACCCTCCAGCCCGGCTACATCTACACCTTCACCACCACAACCGGCCAAAGCAAGGGCAGCGCCGGCACGGTGCCGACCGCCGGCACGCTCAAGCTCCCATACTCCGACACCTTTAGTACTATGGACAGCTCAAATGAGGCCACCTACTTCGCCACCATGCAAGGCGCCTTCGAAGGTCAGCCCTGCAAAGGCGGCGTTGCAGGGCTTTGTCTGCAGCAAATGACGCCGGTTGACCCAATCGAATGGGGCTCAGGCCCGGTCAATCCGTATACGCTCATCGGCGATAACAGTTGGGCCAATTACACTGTGCAATCAAGCGTGCTCTTCACCGCCGCCGGCAGTTCGGCCGGCGTCATCGGTCGCTTCGAAGACCAGGCCGGCGATGCTGCCAACTTCAACGGCTACCTCTTCCAGGCCACCGATTCCGGCGCCTGGACCCTGTACAAAAATACCAACGCCGGCACTCACACCGCGCTCGCCTCAGGCACAGTCGCGGCCCTTGGCACAAACAAGTGGCATACGCTCTCACTGAAAATGCAGGGCTCGGCCCTGACGGCCGCAATCGATGGAAAAACCGTTGGCTCTGCCGCCGACAGCTCATTCGCCTTCGGCCCCGCCGGCCTCGACACCGGCGCCTTCACAAATACCTGGCCAATTGTCCAATTCCGCAATTTCTCCGCCACCGGCACCAATGCCGTAGGCTTCACCGGTCCGGTTTTCTCCGGCGTCATCGACAAATGCCTCGACGACTACCAGGGCAGCTCGGCCAACAATAACAAAATCGACCTCTATTCCTGCAACTACTCCGGCGCCCAATACTTCAATGTTCCGGGCGACGGCACTATCCGCATTGCCGGCAAGTGCCTCGATATCTACCAACAGGGCAAATCCAATGGCACTCCGGTCGAACTCTTCACCTGCAATGGCGGCACCAATCAGCAGTGGCAAGCCACGAACGGCACACTCGTCAATCCGGTATCCGGCAAATGTCTCGACGATCCCAGCTCCACCTCCAGCAACGGCACGCAGCTCGACATCAGCACCTGCGACGGCTCGCCCGGCCAGTATTGGACCCTCCCGCAATAACCCTCGCAGTTGCCGCCCATTATGTGTTATAAAATGCTGGTCGCACGTTAACAAGGTAATCGTTGTGATATACGAACAAAAAGCGTACACTCAGTGTATGCCTTACGCAAATAGGAAAAAAGCCCGAGCAGCAATCCGGAAGCACTATCTCGAGAATATTGATTATTACGTTCAAAAATCAGCAGCTAAGCGAGAGCGCCTAAAACATATTGTGCAAAGTATCAAGGCAGCATCACCGTGCGCAGATTGCCGGCACAACTTTCCGTATTATGTAATGGATTTTGATCATATTGGTGCCAAACTCATGAATGTGAGTAAAATGATTAAAAAGGGCAGCATAAAACCCGTCCTCGAGGAAATTGCCAAGTGTGAGGTCGTGTGTGCAAACTGTCATCGAGTACGCACATTTATGCGCCTGAGAACTTCACCCAAGTAGCAAGGCACGCCCCGGTAGCTCAGCGGATAGAGCACCTGTCTTCGGAACAGGGTGCGGGGGTTCGATTCCCTCCCGGGGCACCAAATGCTATGTAATAATCTAAAACTAAAGGACTGACCGGTGACAGCTCTCAGCCCCGAATTCATCCAATATGCCAACAAGCTTGTAAACGACCATCCTGACGACATCGTGGCCGTGTACAATCTCGATTCAACCTGCGCCTGGGCCTCACCCACGCATGAGACCATCCTTGGCTATTCGCAAACCGAAATGATTGGCCTGCCTTGGACTCGCTTTGTAGCGCCCCGCGACCGTGCCCATGCCAGTCTGGCCGGCGCCGACGCCATGCTCACCGGCCGTTCGGTCGAATTTGGTTTCAGCGCCGTCACCAAATCCGGCGATCATATTCCGGTGCGGGGCCACGCCTGGATCCGTACCGACGAGCCCACTCACAAACGTTACTTGATCTTCCAGGCCAGCCCCCGACCCTAGCCAAGATCGTTCATTTGCTCTATGCTGTACAAGTTTCCGTATCACGGGCCATTAGCTCAGTTGGTTAGAGCAGCTGCCTCTTAAGCAGCGTGTCCTGGGTTCGAGTCCCAGATGGCCCTCCATAGCACTTATGCTTAAACGACCGAAAGGTCGTTTTTGATATGATTAACCCATGCCACTCATATACGTTACTGGCATTGCTGGTTCAGGAAAGTCTGCGGCCCAAAAAGAACTCCAGAGACGAGGGTATGAGGCCCATGATGTCGACGAGCCGGGAATTGGCGCAGCCTATAATCTACAAACTGGTGAGATTGTTAGTATCCCTGACGCAGCAGAGCGGTCGCCGGAATGGTTTGAGGCACACACCTGGAAGATGGACCTTGAGGCTGTTAAGGAACTCAAAGCTCGGTCGCTTCATGGCGTTATATATTTATGTGGGCGAGCGGGCAATGAAAGCGAAGCCTGGCGATTATTTGACAAGGTTGTCTACCTCGATATAAATGACGACACACTGCGTTGGCGTCTTGCCGTGAGGGAGGACAATGACTTTGGCAAGACAGAACATGAACTCCAGCAGATTCTTAAAAGAAATAAGCGAGCCCGCGAGGAGTTTGAGCCACTTGGCGCTGTATTTATTGATGCTTCAGAGTCACTAGATAAAGTTGTTGGTGAGATTGTGAAACAATCACAGTAGCAACGGTCGTCACTACGGCCATCCATAGCACTTATGCTTAAAAAGAAACCGCAAGGTTTCTTTTGTGTTAGCTAGAATAGTTCAAATGAGCAAGTTACTCTCAGGTCAAACACTCGCGACGATTACTGTCATTTCAGTGCTCCTTGTTCTCTGTGCATTTACTTGGCCCGCAATCAATAAAGCCAGGGCCACTTCCCATCTCAAACGGGTATTCAGCCAAGAGGCTAGCCCGCTAATCCCGGAAGTAACCGCCCTATGGAGGGGTGCATTCTAGCAATAGATTGGAATGTGACGAGGTAGCGCACACCCGTACCAAATCACAACTCTACTGCAAGGATACGCAGGCGTTCAAATACAACCCGGTACCCCTTCCCGATTCATCACGGTCTGAAATAGTTACTGAAGCTACACGCCTCGACAAGGCACTCGTTCAAAACGGTTGGGCAGTGGATAGGGCCCAAGATACAACCAAGACCATCGCGGCCAGTATACCGACGGCTCCTGTTGCAGCCTTTCACGGGGGTGGTGTGCCATTCCACAAAAACATTGGGGATATAAGCTGCAATCTTGAGGTTAGGTTCAGCGGACCTACGGACGGAGTCTCACCCGGTGTGATAACCATAAATCGATCTCGTGCCAACAAAATATTGCGTATTTTATGCTTCATGCATCGAACTATACAAATCACGGATTTGGTGGTCAAAGCCTCGTACTTTAGTTGCTACAGCCTGTACGATGGCCCTCCAAAGAGCTTATGCTTAAAAACGACCACCAGTTCGTTTTGTTATCATGGGAGCATGAAGCCATATATACTTGGTTTGTGCGGCGGATCGGGTTCAGGAAAATCTACACTAGCATTTGGGTTGGCCGATATGCATCCAGGTGAAGTTACAGTATTCCACTTAGATGATTACTTCCGGCCCAGAGAAGAAGTTCTCACACTACATGGTTTCGTCAATTATGATGACCCCAGAGCCCTAAACAGTGACAAGATGATAGCTGACTTAGCCACGCTTATTAGCGGCAAGCCGGTTACTATTAACACAAAAAGCCCTAGACTGAATCCCGATTATGTCAAAACCAGGCAGCGGGTACCGGTCCGATTTGAGCCAAATAAGTTAATTGTGGTTGAAGGCTTCTTGACCTTGTATTTTGAGGAACTCAGAAAGCACTTTGATTATTCGATTTACTTGGATGCCCCTTTTGATGACAGCACAGGCAGGCGCGCAGGCGAAAAGATAAACAATTACTCCCCTGAATATTTCAAGCTCGTGCTAAAGCCAATGAGCGAAAGATACGTATATCCAAATAAAAAATATGCTAGTCGCGTTGTGAATATTGAAGGCAAATCAAAGCAATACGTTCTGAATGAAGTTGAAGAAATCTTAAACAGCCAGAGTGTCTTTTAACTCCTGAACTTCGGTTCTAACAGAATGAACGATGGCCCTCCATAGCACTTATAATTAAATAACAGCTCTACAGAGCTGTTATTTAATTATTGGAACTCTGATAAAATACTTGCATGTATATTTCGGTCGACATCGGCGGCACCAACATTCGCATCGCTGCAACCTCGAGCTTAGAAATCCCTCGATTCGAGCCTGCACCGATCCGAGCAAAAAGTACGCGCAATTACGAGCGTGACCTCAGTTTCATCATCGACGGCGCCCGCAGACTGGCCGGCAGCAAGCCGATCAGAGCAGTCGGCATCGGCATGCCCGGCAGTTTTAACGATCAAAAAACCGAGCTCGTTTCAACCAGATATACCAAGCACTGGGTTGGCCATCCGTTTGTGGCCACGCTAAGTAATGAGCTAAACTGCCCAGTCTTTATCGAAAATGATGGCGTCGCTGCCGGCCTTGGCGAAGCCTACTACGGCAACCACCCGAAGCAATTTTGCTATGTAGTTTGGGGCACCGGCATCGGCGGCGCGTCAATAGTGACGAATGCGGACAAAACCCAAGTTGAGGTCGCAAAGTTCGACCACAAAACGCACTTCAAAGCCTGGGAAGACGACTGCGGCGGTCACGAACTGGAGGAGCATTATCACAAAACGCCGGCTGACCTCAGTGCCGAACAATGGCAAAAGGTGATGGGGAAGTTCGAGACTCATCTCCACATGTTCATTGAGCTTACCGGCACGAGAGCAGTGGTCTTTGGCGGCGGCATCGCCATTAGGAAGCGGCAAGAGCTTGAGGCCATGGCAACAGCTCAAACAAGTGTAACCGCCTCAAATTTTAACGAGGACAGTGGGGTATATGGCGGCCTCGGTGTAATTCGGGCTAACGTTCACTTATGATAAACACAATGACAAAATATGTACTCAACTCAGGTGGCATCAAACACCAGCCCGAACTTAAGAAGAAGTTTCACCAGGAGCTCATTAAAGGCTTGAGCTCCAATCCAAAATTCGTACTCTGCAATTTCGCCCAAGGCCGCGAGTATTGGGAAGTGAAATTCCAGGGCTACTCTGACACGATCACGGAAGATATGCCGGCCAACATAAAGCCCACATATGAATTAGCGCTACCAACTACGTTTACTGAGCAATGCAAAAATACTGATGTCATCTACTTCCACGGCGGTGATGACCACTTACTGCAGTTTTGGCTGAAGCAATTTGACCTAACCGAGCTATTTAAAAACAAAGTTGTCGCCACTAACTCGGCGAGCTCCGACATGCTTGCCACCCACCATTGGACATGCGATTGGCGCGCTTGCGCCGACGGACTCGCCGTACTGCCGATCAAATTCATTCCCCATTATTTATCCAATTTTGGCGATAGCGATCCGCGCGGCCCAATAGATTGGCAAAAGGCTTATGACGAGCTAGCAGCGTACGGCGATACGTCGTTACCGATTTACGCCCTCAAAGAAGGTGAGTTTATCGTCAAGGAGCAGTAATGCCTATACTTCAGCCCCGATCCGCGCAATATGTAGGTCCTGAGATCGCCTTACCTCAGTAGCAATAGCTTCTACGATGGCCCTCCATAGCACTTATGCTTAAAACGACTAACAAAGTCGTTTTTGTTACAGTAATACTTAGAACAGTATTTTATATATAACTTTGAGGCATATTATGGCCCACGCCGAAAGCAGCGCAGACATCAATCGAACACCCCGGGCAGTGTATGATTTTCTGGTCGATGGGCTCAATAATTCAAAATGGCGCAGTGCAGTTGTTGAAATTAGCCTAAAACACGGGTCTGTCGGTCAAGTTGGGACGGAGTATCGCCAAGTTCTCAAGGGCCCAGGCAGTCGCACCATTCATGGCGATTACCACCTGACTGCCGCCGAATCTCCATCCCGGATCGCGTTTGAAGTGACTGCGGGACCCGCCAGGCCCAGGGGCGAGTACCGGCTTGTGGCCTCTGGGGATGGTACGAAAGTCACCTTTATTCTCGACCTTAAAACCTCTGGCTTGATGAAACTTATGGAACCAATGATTCGCCAAACCATGCAGTCAGAAGTATCAAACTTAGCTCAACTCAAGGCCATCTTAGAGCTTAGTAAATAGCTACTGGTGGTAAAAAAGCAGTATATAAACTTTACAATGCCATGACATGAACCGTCTGCAACTGTCGTATTATGGTTGCAATAGCTTCCACGATGGCCCTCCATAGCACTGATGCTTAAACGACCGACAGGTCATTTTTGTTATGATTGCCACATGCACAAAGAAGAATTCGTCGAAGCCGTTAAAAAACTTGGCCTCAAGCCGAATGATTATATTGTTGTTGGCTCCGGTGTGTTGGTGGCTCTGGGTATCCGTACGGCCACTGACGTTGACCTCATAGTCAGTGAGCCGATTTTTCATCAATTTGAAGAAACAGGTGAGTGGCAGCGCAAAGATTTCGATGATGGGACGCATTATCTGCTTAAAGGTAAGTATGAAATTGGCCTCGACTGGGATGGCGAGAATACTACGCCGAACCTTAAAGATTTGAAGAAGTCGGAGGTTGTAATTGATAATATTCCGTTTGTTAGTCTCGAACGCCTCCGCCACTGGAAGGCTTGGAAGAATACGCCAAAGCACCTCGCAGACATTCGTTTGATAGACGACTACCTAAGCAGGTAAAGCTAGCTCAACAATCAAAGGCCTTTGAGCCAAGACAGTAGTTGCTACAGCCTGTACGATGGCCCTCCAGCAATAATCATTAAATAACGGCTTCACAGAGCCGTTATTTCGTTATTCGTTCTTAGCCCTAACGACATGTTAGAGCTAGCTAGGTTAATGGTTATTTGAAATTACATAAGATATATGTTATAAGTGTATGTAGGCTCAACTATCCAGAGGAGTGCATGGTGCCTATTCACTCGATTGTCTTGGCTGTGAATAATCCACCCCGAGACGAGGTGGAGAGTGTCGTCAAAATGATGGCGGGCGGTGGATGGAGATCTGTGTGGTGCGCAGACCGCGCATCACTTGACCAGTTGCTGCCTCCTCCGGAGCGCCGCATTGGCTATGTGGTCGTGGGACTGTCTGGCTCACTCAGTGAACCACCTCGGGCTAAAGCCCGAGGCTTCCTTGGGGCGGCATGCTGGGTTTAGCTTTCCATTGATTTTCGATATACCGTTTAATCGCCTGCTCCGTGTTACGACCAACACTCTCGGCGAAGTAGCCATCCGCCCAGAAGCTATCTCCCCATAACCATTCTTCCAGTTCAGGATGCGTCTGGCGGATAGCCCGACTTGATCCGCCCTTGAAGATTTGTACTACCTGTGACACCGAGATGCTGGGAGGTAGTTCAATAAGCATATGAATGTGGTCGGGCATCACTGCCAGCCGCTCAATCCACCAGTCGTTCATCTCTGCGCACTGAAAGAATAATCGCTTCAGGTCAGTGGCGACTTCGCCCCGCAGGATGCTTTTGCGGTACTTGGGTATCCAGACGATATGAAATTGCAGGCGATATAGCGTATGCGCACCGGAATAATATTTTTTACCTGACTTCACATACCCAGCATGCCAGACTGTCGGCGCCAGCGCCAAGGTTGACCGCCATCCGACTTAGCCTTGGTGCTACCGCCTTAAGCGGACCCATTCATCCCTGGCCTAAAGGCCCAGGGGTCTCTGGGAGGTTACTAGAGAGGACATCGCCCCTCATATTCCAAGCGACCTACGTGACGTTGCCGCGTTTGGCCCTGGAGCGAGAAGTTTCGGAATGGTCGTCTAGCTACGATTTTTCCGCAGATGAGAGCACTATGGTCAAAGTAATGGCTAACGACCTCGATGCCCTCTCCCGCGAGGCTCTACTCAGCCGACTCCTGAGCCCCCGAATTCACAAATGCGCAGACCGATCGGGGTCTGCGCTCTTTCTTTCACTGCAGTAGCAATAGCTTCTACGATGGCCCTCCAGAGCTCTTATGCTTAAAATGACTTCCGCAAGGGAGTCATTTTGGTATCATTATCAAGATGAATGAATTCCAAACCACCCAGCTAAATGAAATTCTGGCCCGCGACCGAGAATTGGCAAAAAAGTTCGCTGAACTTAAGGAAGTTTTTGCTCAAAAATTTGGTGAAGATAGCGACATGTACGAAAGGGCGACCGCCATCTTCCTAGCTAACGCCCTCAACGGTGCTGCAGACTATGGAATTCCGCCCCTATATTCTGTGTATTGGAAACCATATCAAACCCAGAACCTCTTGCATCACATCACTACCAAGAAAAACGTCGACTCCATTCGCAGGCATGGTCTGGAACCACGTGACCCTTCTCCTCGTCCATGGGCCGGCATGAAGGCGGTCTATATGGCCGAACCAAATGACCCGCTTTACGATAAATCCGAACAAGCGGTCTTGGGTCATGTGCGTAAAAAAGGCGAAAACCCTGTGTTACTACAAATCAAAACCAATAACAAACTCTACAAGTCAATTGAACCAGGCCGAACCTTCCAAGTGATTTCGGTTGACCACATCGGACCTGAGGAAATCGTTGACTACCAAGGTCCAGGCTAATATCGTTACGTACGGCTCTTCAGCCTGACGCAGACTAGTTGCGATAGCGTATACGATGGCCCTCCGTAGTACTTATGCTTTAAGACTCCATCGGGAGTCTTTTTGCTTTGCTATGATGAATGCATATGAGCAGTCTCTCCGAATATGAGGCAAAACCCTGGCCCTATACGGTAATTGTGGGCATCATTATTTACGTTGCAATTGATATTCTCTTGGCTTTTCTAAGGCCCGATTACAGTAGCCTGCATAACGCTGAAAGCGATTATGGCAGAGGTCCCTACTCTTGGGTTATGGACATTAATTTTTTGCTACGCTGTGTGTTATCGCTAGCTTTAGTAAAAGCTATCTGGACCACCTTCCCTAAAGAAAAGCCCATTAAGAAAGCTTCTTATTGGCTCATTGCATGGGCGATTTCTTCAGGGCTGCTGGCATTCTTCGCTGACAATCCCTTCGGCTATCCCAAGCTTAAGAGTGGTTCAATACACCTACTGTTGGCTTTTGTAGTATTTATCAGTGCTTTAGTAGGAATGGTTTTGCTAACTAGACGCTTTATGATTGTCCAGGCTTGGCGCGATACCGCTGGTTTACTGGTAGGCATAACGATACTCGCAATAGTATCCCTAGTACTAATGGGTTACGTAGGGATTAGGCCACACACATTAGGCGGCTTATATGAAAGATTTTTTCTAGGCTCGGTACTTCTATGGGAAGGGGTTGTTGCTATAAAAATTATTTCAGGTAACAATACGTCCTCTTCAGCTAGTCGCAAATAGCAAAAAACAATCCAATTACTACCTTGTATTACAGTGCGATAGCGTGCACGATGGCACTCACACTTACCCCGCAAAAATAGTATGAAGCACCGTCATAAGTTTGGATCTTTGGCTTGGTGATATCTCGGCAATACGCTCCCTAAGCCTGGCTTTATCAACGACTCTTAGCTGGTCACAGGCGGCGCTAGACTTCCGTCCCAAAATATTCACGTCCACCCGAAAAGGCCAGCTGGTTCTGGTCGTTGTCATTGGAATGATAAGTACCGTCTTCAAGAAATCGTTCATCTCGTCCGGAGATATTACGAGGCCGGGTCTAATTTTCTGAAGCTCTGAACCTCGTGTGGGATCCGGGTCAAACCAATAAACCGAGAACCGCCTAATGTTTGTCACGTGCGAGCCATTCCTCGTAGGTCGGACCATCCCAAGGCATACTGTCGAGCCCATCACTGGCTGCAGCGTCCCACGATGTCAAGTCGGTATCATCGGCCAAGGCATGGGGGTTAGACGCTAAAACTGCTTGAATTTGCTGCCTCCACCCTTGTCTTGGATTAGCCGCAGAACGAATCACTATCTCGCCTGGTCGAGCCTCCAATTCAACCGCGTCTTCCAGATTGCTCAAAGCAAGCAACGCCTTTGGCAGCCGCACTGCTTTACTATTACCGGACGTAGTTAATCTCGTAGATATCGTTGACATATGTACATTGTACGTACCTCACTCGATTCGTTCAATAGGGATAATGTCCGAAAGGCGCAACTTTAGGGTCGGGCTTTAGCCGGATCTCAGTGGCAATAGACTCCACGATGGTCCTCCATAACACTCATGCTTAAACTTCTCTACATCGAGGAGTTTTTTGTTGCTATGCTTTGACTATGGAAACCTTTAAAGACCTTCCGGTACTGCTAGCCGCTACACAATCTGACTGGAGAGCCTGGCTTGAGGAAAACCATATGCAGCTTCGGGGTATATGGCTCAAGCACGCGAAAAAGTCGTCTGGAAAGCCGTCAGTTAGCTATACGGAGGCACTGGAAGAGGCGTTGTGTTACGGCTGGATAGATAGTCAAAAGCAAGCTTACGATGAGGACTATTTTCTGCAAAAGTTTACGCCTAGGGGCCCTAAAAGCGTGTGGTCTAAAATTAACGTTGCCAAAGCTGAAGCGCTCATTAAGTCAAGAAAAATGCAGCCAGCCGGATTGGAGACAATCAGTGCGGCCAAGCAGGATGGTAGATGGGACGCCGCCTACGACTCCTCAAGTTCGAATAAAATTCCGGAAGATTTTCAGGCGGCTTTAAATGAAAACCCTAAAGCCAAGCAGTTTTTTGAGACGCTCAATAAAGCGAACATTTACGCTTTTTCCTGGCGGATACAAACCGCTAAAAAGCCGGAAACCCGGAAAGCAAAAATCGACCAGTTTATCGAGATGCTAAATCGAGGCCAGAAACTTCATTAGCAAGCCCAATTTGAGTTGCGACAGCGCCTACTGTGGCCCTCCGGCAATTATCTTCAAACTAATAGCTTCCTGAAGCCATTAGTTTATTATCCAAGCACGCCACCCTAGTAGACGTGCAACTATCCTCGCCATATGATTATCTACATGAGCAATCGGCCTGGATTAGTAAAGCAATTCAATGAAGCTTTTTCAAAAGGCGACCGACATCTAGCAGAGGAACTGTTGGCCCCTAACTTCACGTTCTCGGCGCCGCCCGATCCCTTAACCCCGCGAGGAACCCCGGAGCTTGCTCCGGGGAGGGATAGCGCCGGCGAGCACCTGTCCGCCTCTGGTGGACACAGCAGTCTTTCATTAGCACAATGGTGGTATGGACGTTCAAATCGGTGCCCACTGTCGGTATCAGATTCGGTACCATTTGGTATGGGGTGTCAAACTTCGACGCAAGGTACTGCTAGCCAACCGCAGCCAATACTTAAAGCGGGTGCTTGTCGAGATAGCCCAGGCTTACGACTGGGAGCTGGAAGCTGTTGGCACCGATGACGACCATGTCCATGTATTTATAGGTGCTCATCCAAAAATCGCGCCAGAGAAGTTGGTACAGATCTTAAAAAGCAAGAGCGCACGGGCCTTGTTTGTCCAGTTTCCCGAAGTCAAACAGTTCTTGTGGGGCGGTGCGATGTGGAGTGTCGGCTATTACATTAGGACCGTCTCTGACGGTCCGTTGGAAGGAGTTATAAAGACGTATGTTGAGCAACAAGGTAAGCACCGACCCACTCAGGCCAAATCGTACCAACTGAAGCTGGTGCCCTAAGTGACAACCACGGAGCTTGCTCCGTGGGGGTGTCTTTTTTTGGACCGTGACGGGTTCTTTCAGAAATGCTGGCCTCAGGGACATAACCTTAAAAATATTGAGTATGTGCGCGTAACAGAAAATGCTGATGAAGTTATCATCACGCATGAATACGCTAAGCCAGACGGCGCCAAGGGGCGCAATACCGACGTAATTACATTTGATGGAGATAAAATCATCCGTTTGGAAGTCTATTTTGGTTGGGACACAAAAGACTGGTAGTTGTTTTCAGAATTCCTGCCAAACAATCCTCGGAAATTTTCCCCTAAGATACGTCAGAGAACGTAAGACGCAAGGGGAACTACATGGCTAAAGAAAGCATCAACGACAAAGTAGTTATTATTACTGGGGCAACTTCGGGTATCGGAGAGGCTACTGCTAGGCTGCTGGCGACCGAAGGTGCCATCACGGTCCTGGCGGGCAGACGAGCGGAGCGGCTGGACAGACTCCGTGGCGAAATCGAAAAAAGCGGCGGGCAGGCTATGTCCGTAGAAACGGATGTCACCAAATTCGACGACACTCGGCGGCTTATCGACACCGTGCACAAAAAATACGGCCGCATCGACATCTTATTCAACAACGCCGGCGTTATGCTGCTCGGCCCGGTGCTAGACGCCGATGTCACCGATTGGCAGCGGATGATCGATACCAACCTATATGGGCTCATCTGGTGCACGCACGCAGTCTTGCCGCACATGGTCAAGCAAGGGAGCGGCCACATTGTTCAAACGTCGTCGGTTGCCGGCCGCACCGCCAACTCAGGCAGCGCCGTCTACAACCTCACCAAGTGGGGGGTTAATGCCTTCACTGAGGCTCTGCGTCGGGAACTAGTGGAATCCAAAATCAGGACGACAATCATCGAGCCCGGTCTGGTAGCCACAGAGCTGCGTGAGCACATTACGAACCGGGAGGCCAAAGACCGTGTCAACGAGTGGGCCGAATCGGTGCGTCAGCTGCAGGCGGAAGATATTGCAAATGCCGTCCTCTACGCCGTCACACAGCCCAGTCATGTAGACGTCAATGAGATCCTAATTCGCCCAACCGACCAACAGCGGTAAACCGATGAGAGAGCTCAGCCGCGCCGGTGATGCTATTGTCCGGCCGTCGGCTCCCACAGCTCGACCTTGTTGCCTTCCGGGTCAATCACCCAGCCAAACTTCCCATATTCTGATTCATCGACCTTGTCCAATACATTGCAGCCCTCTCCCTTAAGAGCCTCCAGCAGCGCCCGGAGGTCGGCTACCCGGTAGTTCACCATAAAGGTAGCCGTGCTTGGCGCGAAAGAGTCATCATCGGCAGACGTGATGGACCAAGCCGTTGTGCCGCCAACAGGTTTGCCAGCTCCATCTGTCCAGTCAAAGGCGGCGCCTCCCCAGTCTTGCACGTCGATGCCAAGGTGCCGCTTGTACCAGGCCTGCATTGCCTTTGGGTCTTTGGCTTTAAAGAAGATGCCACCAATACCAGTAACGCGGTTCATACTAAAACTATATCAAAAAGTATGCGCGATCGCCCTCCAGGCATTTTGTTGTTTTCTGCTATGATGCGCTCATGAAAAACATGGAGCGCTTCGTCAATTTCAGCGACGGGGTCATGGCTATTGCCGTAACGTTGCTGGTGCTGCCTCTGGCCGAACGCGCGTCCAACGCCCGTATCAACTCGTACCACGATTTCCAAGCCGCATTTGCGCATCAACTCGCCATTTTCTTCCTCAGCTTTGTTGTCATTTGCCGCTACTGGGAGGTCCACCACAATCTATTTAGTTCCCTCAAAACTTTTAGCGCCCTCCTATTTTGGCTCAACGCCGCCTGGCTGGCCTCCATAGTACTCGTGCCGTTTACCTCCGAAATCATCGGCAACGCGAGCGGTACAAATGCATTTACGACTGCCGTTTACATTGGCTCACTACTCATCACAAGCTACATCGGCGTGGCGATCCAATGGGTGATCGTGCAATCGCCGCAACTGCGAAAACCCGGTGTTCTGGCGCCGTCGCGTTTGCTTTACGGAGCTACCAGCGCCGTGGCCATGACCGCGGCCTTCGTGTTGAGCGTTCTCGTGCCTAGCATCGGGCCCTGGTCGCTTTTGCTGCTCATTCCGGCCGGTTACGTGGCTAAATATTGGCCGGCACAGCTCAAGCACAACCTCTCATAAAGCGCAGGTTAATCCCGCAGGCGCTCACCAACACACGCACCACCAATGTCCCCGCTGCCACGGCCAACAGCAGGAAGTGGAGGCAGGTCTCTTCGACAGTGTTGCTACGATTATAAGCCAAGGAAATATTGTTCTGGTATGCTCATGGCATGACGACTACTCTGTCTGAGCTGATCGGCAAGATCAAGTCTCTGCGTCCCGGCCAAACCGGCCTGGTCTGCATTGGCATTTCCGGCTACGGCGGATCGGGGAAATCAACGCTAGCCGCGAGATTAGCACAGGCATTGCCCGGCTCGGTTGTGGTCTCAATTGATGATTTTATACGAAGAGCCCCTACCGACCGGTCAACCAACTGGGGTACATTCAACCGCGCACGGCTTTGCCACGACATTCTGAGCGAGGCACGGCCGGGCCAGTCAATCACCTACTTGCAGCAACAATCCGGGATTGTGGCGGATCATAAAAAAGGCACCAGGCGCACCATTACGCTGCGGAACTATCTCATCATCGAAGGCTGCAGCGTCCTTCACCCAAGGTTGATGCATTATTACGATTACTCAATCTGGATCGACTGTCCGCAACCAGTGGCCCTGGAGCGAGCTGAAGCGCGCGACCAGTCAGAAGGGCGCAGCTACAAACTTTGGGACGATGTCTGGGGTCCGGACGACCGCGACTACTTCAAACATTTCCGTCCCGATCGTTTGGCCGACGTTGAGATCAAACCAGCCGCCTTCGAGCCGTCCGGCCACGCACAACAATGATGCCCGCGATACTCGTGTTTGCAATCAGCAGATACATCGGAAACGCGTAATTGGCAAACGTCCATTGCTGGATCGTTAATATGGTCAGCAGCACACCTACCGAGCCCGCAATAAAGGCGAATGGGTGCTCGGTTTCAGGATTTGTGAACGCTTTCGTGGCGGTTGGCAAGCAGGCCAAAAGGTCCGCGGCAATGGCAAATAAAATCGCAACATTACCCTTGCCGGTCAACCACCACAGCACAAGAGCAAGTACCGACAGCCCGGCGCAGTACCAGTCAAACGGGCGGATTTTCCAGTATGCTTTCCGATCCACGAACGATGCGGCGAGCACCAGCATCGGCCCAAAGCCGGCCGAAAGTGTCACGAGCGACTGAAGTTTAACCCCCTGCGACAGCTCAGCCGCAAATGCCACCAGCGGCGCCAATGCCCACAGGCTCCACCCAACTCGGTTTGGCTGCGTGTTGCCCTTGAGGGTGTCCCATGCGTAAGTCACGCAACCAAAAAGACTAATGAGCGCACCGACAATCGCGAAATTGGCATTCAACATAATGCTTTAGTATAGCAGGAAACACTCAGCCGACCGGCTGCCAATTTGCTATGCTCAGCACATGGCGCCAAACCCGCACGCAAGCCGCACCACACTCCGCCAGGCCACCTCAGCGGACAAGGCTGAAATCCTGGCGCTGTCTCACAAATCGCAGGCCGCTACCGGCATGCCCGATCCTACAATTATCCCGCCCGAGCAACTCGAAAGCTGGATTTATACCCCGCGCGTGCGCGAGCGCTTTGTTGCCATCCGGTCCGGCCGCATTGTCGGCCACGCCGTCATTGAAGAACCAAATCCCGGCGATCTTCCCATTTGGCGCCAATCTGCACCCAAAGGCGCGAAGTTACTTGAGCTGGGTGGCGCCTTCGTTGATCCCAATCTCGCGAAACAAGGAATCTGGACCAAGCTCCTCGAGCACCGGCTGCAGCTCATTCGCGACCAGGGCGCCGTACCGGTCAGCGCCACCTGGATGCAAAACGAGCACGTCAAACGCGTGTTCAAGGCCCACGGCGGTACCGAAATAGCGGTCGCCCCGCCCGATGCACCCATCATCAGTCTCTTTATCTTTCTGTGACCACAGCGCCGCTCAGTTCGGTAAACTTGCAATAGTCAGTAAAAAATGATATAAACATAAAACCTAGCCTCTGGAGCTAGGCCGACCCGACACTGGGAGCAACATGTCTGATTTCATCGCAGTAGACTTTACACAACTCGGTGGCATTGAGGCCGGCGACGACTTCCGTGTCACCGTCTTGCCGGGCGACATCGACGCGGTCAACGCCCTCATCTCCCTGAATACTCGCGGCATCATCGGGTTGTCGGGCAACGAGGTAACCTTCCTCTTGACAGTCTCTGCCACCGGCGACTGGGAAGGTGACGACAACCGCAACCTCAAGCTGGTGGCCGCGTCCAACTGGGACGCCGCCACTTTCGAACGGGAAATGGCGGGCCACCTAGAGGCACTGGCGACCGGTCGCGGCGATCGAGGCCATACGCCGCTCAAGCTGATCAACTTCGACAACCTCAACCGGGTGCTGATGGGCGACCGGATCACCATCTGCTTCGTGCCCGTCGGCTACCAGTACCTCGGCCGGCTCTTCGAGCTGAATAACGAGGGCGTAATCCAGCTCCCTGTCGACGGCCTCACAGCCCTGAGTGTCGCCCGAGACGAGCAGCACTGGCCCAGCGACGATCCCGCCAGCCGTACGTTCACCGTCACCCTGGGCCCATGCTGGGATCCCTGGGAGCTTGAGGAGGTACTTCAAGGCTACATCGAGGTCCTCACCATAACTATGGGCTAGCCGGTGCGTCGCAGCTGCACCAGCCCATTCCGCCCGCTGACCACTCACGCGAACGCCCCCGTCCGCCGTGTGGTCGGCGGGCGTTCGCTTTTAAGACCAAAAAACCGCACGGTAAGGCGAAACCAGTTCTGGTTTTAAGTCGGCGGTCGATAAACTACAATTTCCATATGGCATTGATCAACTTCGGCTTCAAATCGCCTGAACACCGCGACGGTCACGTGCCGCCGGGGCAGTCCGTAGTCACGAGCTGGCCAGTGCTCACGTATGGTCCGACGCCGATTATCAAAACTGCCCAGTGGCAGCTTGAAATCAATGGGGAAGTCAAGAAGCCGCTCAAGCTTAACTGGAAGCAGTTTAACGCCCTGCCCAAAACTACCATGGACACCGACATCCACTGCGTCACCCGCTGGAGCAAACTCGGCATGCACTGGGAAGGCGTATCAATCGATGAGCTCATTAGACAAGCCGGTGGTCTCACAGGTAATGCCATGCATCTCATAGCTTCCTGCTATGGCGGCTACACCACCAACTTACCAGTTGAAGACGTTACGCGCGGCCAAGCCCTCGTCGCCACCCAGGCCGGAGGGCAGCCCCTCACTCCCGAGCACGGCGGCCCGGCCCGCTTGTTTGTGCCACATCTTTATTTCTGGAAATCGGCCAAGTATGTGAATGAACTAACATTTACCGAGCGCGACTATCCCGGCTTTTGGGAAGTCAACGGCTACAACAATTATGGAGACCCTTGGCGTGAGCAACGTTACGACACCGACTACTAAGAAACAGCCACTGCCTACCGACTGGCGCGTGGGCACGGTTACGCACATCCGCTCAGAAGCGCCGGGTCTGCGCAGTTACTCATTTGCGTTCGACACCCCCGTCGAGCACGAGGCCGGCCAGCATTACGAAATCCGCCTCACCGCCGAGGACGGCTATCAGGCCGCCCGCCTCTATTCCGCTGCCATGCCGGCCAACGGCAGTGGCAACACGCTCCAGCTAACCATTGCGCTCATGCCCTACGGCGAGATCTCGCCCTATCTGTTTAATCATGTGCGCTCCGGCAGCCAGCTCGAGATTCGCGGTCCCTTGGGCAAATATTTCACCTGGTCTGAAACCGACCCGCATCCAATCCTGCTCATCGGTGGTGGCACCGGCGTGGTGCCACTGCGTGCCATCCGCATTGCCCATCAGCAGTGCTGCTCCGACGCGCCCATCAGGCTGCTCTACAGCGTGGGCACATACCAAGACATGGCCTACAAGTATGAACTCTTCCCTGAGCACGGCGTTCCTCCGGCCGATATCACCATGACCTTCACGAGCCGCGCGCCCGCAGGCTGGCAAGGCTATACCCGGCGTATCGACAAGCGAATGATCAAAGACCTGCTCGAATCCTACAAAACACCCCCGCACGCCTACGTCTGCGGCCCAACACCCATGGTCGAAGGGGTCGCCACCATGCTTGTTGCCGCCGGGCTTGATTTCGCTACCATTAAAACTGAACGTTTCGGTCCAACAAATTAGTTGCCGGAGTTGGCAACTGAAACAGCGGCCCAAGGGGCCGCTGTTTGCTTTAAAGGAAGGTGATTTGACCGGTCTGTAACTATCTTCACGCTTTCGTCTGATAGTTGACTTGGGTTTAACTGAGTCGAAACTGAGTTACTGAATTTTGATCACAACCTTCCCGCGCACCGAGCCGCTCTCACGCGCCCGCATGGCCTCTTGAATCTGCTCCAGCGGGAACACTTGGCCCACCTGGGGTGTTACCTCGCCAGACTCTACCAGCTCGCGCAAAGCGTCAAGCGCCTCCGTTGTCACCTTGGTACCCTGCGTAATAGCGGTCACGCCCAGTTCTCGCGCCCGGGCCTCGTCCGCCCTTGCAAGCATCGACACAGCCTTGCCTCCGCGCTTCAAAATACCCAGTGCTTTATTAAACTCATCACCACCAACCGTATCAAACACCGCGTCATAATCGTGGAGTACTTCGGCGAAATCCTGAGTCTGGTAATCAATCACCTCATCCGCGCCCAGCCCTCGCACATAGCCGCGGTCGAGAGCCTTGGCTGTGGTCGCCACATGGCTGCCAATGTACTTTGCGATCTGAATCGCGATACTACCAACGCCACCGGCGCCGCCGTGAATAAACAACTTCTGGCCGGCCGCCAGCCCCAAATGCTCATTCAATCCCTGTAACGCGCTCACCCCCACCAGCGGCAGTGCTGCTGCCTGTTCGGAATCAAGCCCTTCCGGTGCCCTGGCCACCTGGCCCACGGCGGTAGCGGCAAATCCCGCCCACGCGCCGCTGTTGCCTGCCACTACGTTGGCCTGGCCATACACCCGCTCGCCGGCCGCAAGACCCCGCACGCCGGAGCCGACCTCAGTCACCACCCCGGCAATATCGCCGCCCAGTGTCACTGGCAGCGCAGGCATCATCGCCTTCACCGTGCCGTTACGCACTGCACTGTCAAACGGGTTAACACTCGAAGCATGCACCTCAACCAGCACCTGCCCATCCAGTACCGCTGGTTTGTCCGCCTTGTTTATGTGCACCACCCCGGCATCGCCATACTCACTAATTTGTGCCGCCTTCATTGCGATCTCCGTTACTATACTTTTTACAGCATACCGCTTTGCTATAGTAACTGCATGCCGGATGACCCCGACGTCTATTTATTCCAATATATCCAAAAACTTATTGTATTAAGTCCCGATCTCACCCGTGTGTTACTCGCCAAGCGCAAGGGTGAGGTCGATTATAATGGCACCTTCACATTTATCGGCGGCAAAATGGAAACCACGGATCAAACTCTAGTTGATGGAATGAAACGAGAGAAAGACGAAGAAATAGGCGCTGATAATGTTGTGCGCGTGTTGCCGGGTCAAAGCTGCAATATTCTCTTTCGCAAAAAGGACGGCAACACCACGATTTGCCCGCACCTGGCCGCCGTTTTCAAGTCAGGGCACATTAAGCTCAGCGATGAGTACAGTGAGTACCGATGGGTGAAACTTGAAGAGTTAGCTGAGTTTGGGCCAAAAATTGACAACATCACGTGGCTCGCTCCATGGGCCGTCAAGCAAGTGACATCCGCCGACCCCACGGAATTCACCGAGATCTAGTCCGCCGCTAGAGAAAAACTTTGCTATGCTCCTCCTATGAGACAAATGTTCGCATTTATCATGGTTAGCCTCGACGGGTATTTCGAGGGGCCAAACCACGAGATTGATTGGCACAACGTCGATGCCGAGTTTAATAACTTCGCCGCCGGCCAACTGGACGAGGCCGACACGCTCGTCTTCGGCCGCCGCACCTATGAGCTGATGGCCGGTTTCTGGCCCACCGACCACGCCCGCAGTGTCGATCCAGTGGTGGCCGAAAAAATGAATTCGCTACCCAAGGTGGTTGTTTCACGCACCCTGAAAACAGCTGACTGGACAGGCACCGCTGTTGTGGGTGGTGACTTGAGCCACGCCTTTCGCACTCGCAAAGCCGCCTCGGGCAAACAACTGGCCGTGCTTGGCAGTTCCAACCTCTGTGTAACCCTGCTCGAGCAAGGTCTCATCGACGAGGTCCGTCTCATGTACAATCCAGTCGTACTCGGAGCCGGCCACTCAGTTTTTGGCGGCTTAAAGACCCGGCTTAAATTTGAGCGTGTTGATACGCAGAGCTTTAGATCCGGTAATGTGCTGCATCGCTACCGTCCAAAGGTTACCTCATGAGCGGTCCGCAGACCCCGGAAACCTACATGCGCCGCGCGATTGAAGCGGCCGAACAGGCCAAGAACGATGGCGGAGTAGCAATTGGCGCAGTCATCGTTGATACGGCCTCGGGCCGTGTCATCGCCACGGGTGAAAGCCTAGTTGGCCCCATGCACGACCCCACCGCCCATGCCGAAGTAAATTGCATCCGCGCCGCCGCCCAGTCCTTGGGCTCAGACGATCTATTTACCTGCACCCTCTACAGTACCCTCGAGCCCTGCCACATGTGCCTCAGCGCCGCCGCTTGGGCCAAAATTCCGCGCGTGGTCTTCGGCGCTTATCGCAAAGATGTTGATCCAACCCTTTTTGACATCAACGGCCGCTTTAGTGACGAACGCGAAGCCACGCGCATGAATCTCCGCGAACCCACCCATATGGAAGCGAAGGGCGGGATGCTTGAGCACGAGTGTGCCGCTCTCCTCGGTGCCTACCATGAGTTCGCCAAGCACCCCAGATTATGACAAGATCATAGCAATGCCAGGCGCTAAAGCTTATTCTGAAATCCGTCTTCAACAAATCCTGTGGCCGAATACGGCCGGCGGCAAGGTGCTCGCCCTGCTCCATTATTTGTTTGTGCTGCCGGTGCTGATGTATGTGCTGATTAATGTCATCTATGCACTGCAAAGCACAAATGGCGCCGCCGCCGACGGATTACTGGCGCTCATCTGGCTGGCGCCGCCGGCCTTCATCGTACTTGCAATCGATTTTTTTAAGCTGTCATTTTCATTCCGCCGGGCGGCGCAGCACAAAATCCGCTACGCACCCTGGCAACTTGCGGTCATGGTGTTGAGCTGGTGTCTCGTGTCGTCGCTCTTAGCCTTCCCCGCCGGATCTGCCTGGTGGGGCTACGCCACCAGCTTGGCCGTGTTGCTCATGGTTCTCGTGGGCATAATGTATGCACCGGCCCGGTCTAACACTCGCTAGTCCGCTGCCGGCAGCGGCTCGTTATGAAGGGAGCGCCACAAGTGCCAGGCCGCCACGGTGCGGTACGGCCGCCAGGCCTCGGCCACGCGTGTCAACTCATCCTTGGACGGCACTTCGCTCCAGCCATAAAGCTGCTTCATGGCTCGCTGCAGGCCGATATCATCGGGTGCAAATACATCCAACCGCACCAGGCTAAACATCAAAAACATCTGCGCCGTCCATATGCCGATGCCCTTCACGGCCGTGAGGTCGCGGATTACCTCGTCGTCGCTTAACTGCTCCAAATGCCGGTACACCTGCGGGTCGTCCCTAAACTTAGCCGCCAAATCCTGCAGATAGTGCCACTTTTGTCTTGATAGGCCCAAGGCCCGGCCCTCATCCTCGGCCAGTGCCAGCACCCGCTTTGGCTCGATCCCAGTTGCTGCGCTCAGTCGCTTAAAAATCGTATCCGACGCCTTTACCGATAGTTGCTGGCTGACAATCGATTCCGTCAGCGCCCAGAAATAATCAGTCCGCGGCTCATGAAGCACCGTACCGTTCTTTTTTATTAACTCACCCAATTTCGGATCACGCTCCGCCAAGACGTGCTCAGCCTTAGTAACGCGCCTGCGCAAATCAGCGGTCATGCAACAATCTCCCGCTGCACACTGCTCGCCGGTCGCGTCACGGTGTAGTAGGGGAATAGGCTGTGCGGCACTGCTCCGGCGCTCAGCTCAATCCGGTTAAGCGGCTGAAACCGGTTCGGGTTCAAGCGCTTTAACGTTTGCTTTACCAGGGCACGCATCATCGTGCAATTATACTCGTTTGGACTGGCGCACTGCCCGCTGGTAGAGCTTCTCCAGTTGACGACCTACGAGCTGAACATCGTATTTCTTAACGAGCCGCTGCTGGGCATCATGCAATTTGCGGCGGGCAGCCTCATCATCAATGAAATAGGCCAACTTGCGCGCGAAGGCTGCCGTATCCCTTGGGTCGAGCAGGGCAGCCGAGTGCTCGCCGAGTGCTGCCGTATAGCCCGGGTTGTCGCCGCCCAGCACGACGCCGGCCCCGGCCGCCATGGCTTCGGCCAGGATAATGCCGAAGCTCTCACCGCCGGTGGCCGGAAACACGGCAATATCAGCGCTGGCCAAAAACTTTGCCTTGCTCCGTTCCGGCACAAAGCCGGTAAATTTGATCGCCGGATTCCCGGCCGCAAGCTTTGTGGCCCGCCTTGCCAACGGCCCCCGGCCCCCGATAATAAGCCGGGCGCGCCGGGCGCTCGTGGCCGGCAGCGCCTGAAAAGCTCGGATCAGCTCAAGCGCCCCTTTGCGCCGCACCAAACGTCCCAAAAAAACAATCCTCAACTTACCGGCCCGGGCAGCCCGGCCGGAAGCCACGTTGCCGATTCCTCCTGCGAACTCGCTCACATTTACTGGGCCCGGCACGACAACGGTCGGCCAGCCGTATACGGTTTGTGCAAACTCAGCGGCCGGTCGCGTTTCGGCCACCACCGCCTGAATGCGCCGGGCGCTCTTTCTCAACCAGCGGGCGAGTAATCGGTTTGTAAATGCCTCCCACGGCGTCACCGGTAAAGTGTGAAACGTTCCTACCAGAGCCGTTTGCGGACCAGCCGCAGCGATGACGCGGGCACCCAGGAACGGGCTATAGGGCAGCTGAACGTGCAGCACGTCAAAGTTAAGTTCGGTCACCAGCCTCCGGACCCGCCGCTTCCCGCCCGGCCACGGCGTTCGTACACCATTACCGTTAAAACGCAAATTCACAAACCGCCCCAAACTATGCACGTTCGGCACATCGCGCCGCGAGGTGTTGGCCACCAAATAATGCACCTCGTGACCCTGGCCGCTCAGCCACTGGCCCAGCGTCAACACATATTGCTGCACGCCGTCGGGCCGGTCCAGCGTGTCGTCAAGCACCAGGCCGACCTTCATCGGGCCGTCACCAGTTCGCGGTACAACGTTTCGTATTGGTCAACGATAGCCGCGAAATCGTATTGCGGCACCGCGTCAGCCGCCCATTCCTGCCACACTGCCCGCAATTTTTCATCTGTCATAAGCAATGCCAGCCGCCTGGCGTAGGCCGACGTGTCCTTGGGGTCTACGAGCGACAGCCGGCCGGTACTGCTGAGTACCGCCGCATACCCTGGATTGTCGCCTGCCACTGTCACTGCACCGGCGGCCATCGCCTCGAGCAGCACAACGCCAAAACTTTCGCCATACAAAGCCGGTGCGGTAAATACGCTGCAGCGCGCTAGCCAGTCCTGCTTTATGTCATCCGGTGCCTGGCCCAAAAACGTCACGTTCTGCAGTTTGAGCTGGCGCGTCCGCGTTTCGAGCATGGTCCGTTCCGGCCCGTCGCCCAGGATTACCAACTTTGCTTCCGGCAGCTCCTTCTGCAACACGGCCCATGCCTCAAGCAGATATCGCACCCCTTTACGCTTCTCCAACCGACCCACATACAAGACTGTAGCCGGATCGCGCGCCAAGCCGACCGGCGGCCGAAATTTGGCTAACTCAATGCCGTTGGGGATAATCCTGAGACGCTCACGGTCGACATCCGTGCCGAGATAACTCGTGGCCGATGCAGCGACCGCGGTCATGGCCGACAGTCGCCGAAAAATCGAACGCTTATACGGCCCAATCGATCCCGCAATCACCTGAGCCAAAAACGTATCCGGCAGCGCAGCGTGAAAGGTGCCGACGGTTGGACATTTCATACGGCCAAGTAGCTGCATTGCGAGCATTGGGATCAGCGGCTCGTGCAGGTGCAACAGGTCAAATTGCTCACGCTCAAGTACTTGGTCAACCAGTTCAGTATTAACCACCCCCGATACGTCGGCCGAGGTGTGCTGTGGCGTCCGGATGCGCACCGATTGCCCAATAAAAATCGTGTCCCGCGGCGGTTCTCCGGAGTAACCCTGCGGCCTCGGTGTTAATACCCTCACGTCATAACCCCGCCGCACCAGCTCGGCCGCCTGGGCCGTCACTTGGTTCTGCACCCCGCCGGACTTCATCAGACTGTAAGGACAGGTAATCCCAATCTTAAGCTTTGTCATGCGCTCCCCTCCAACAACGCCTGCACACTCGGTGGAATCATGGTTTCCGGTTCGGTTTCGTCGGTGTAAGCCGTGCCACCGTGGTGCCGCAACTTCGATTGATGCACCGTCACATGCGCGTATTGCGCTTGGATGTGCCGCCTGGCCCGCTCAACATTGAGCCAGTGGTCGTTGGCTGTCTCGATATGGTCAGCGGTAAGCGGTACGCGCGGGCCGGTAGCATGCAGACGGAACAATTCTTCCAGGCAAGTACAGTATGTGCGCATATCGTTGCATCGCCACAGATACGCTTCGAACGCAATAAATTCCGGCCGCTCTTCCGGTGTCAGCGCCAGCATTTTTGGGTGCTTGGGCCCGTACGACAAGGTCAGCAGCCAGCGCCTGGTCATGACAAATTGTACCAACCCGCTGAGCGGCCGCCGCTTTCCAAGCCAAAACATGACCACGCCCAACCGTCGCACTGCCGTAGGCATTGCCAAATCTTCGCCCAGTGCGAGCCCCACCACGCTCAAATTCAGCTTCACCCGGCTATGGAGTTCTGGATGCCGTTGCAGCATGCGGGTAATCACTGCAAACCCATACGACAGCCCTATGAGCGTCAAGTGGCCCTCCGGCACTTCCTGGCTGATAAATTCAGCCAAATAATCTCCATACGCATCCAAACCCGGCTTCCTGCCCGCCTCATAAAACGGCTCCATACCGCCAAACCCCGGCAAATCCGGCGCAACCACCCGGCCAAACCGTGCGAAAAAGTGAATAACCCCGTAAAATCGTTCTAGGCTGGCATGAATGCCGTACACAAACACTATCGTGCGGCCTCGGCCGTCGGGCTGCCGGCTCGGGTGCACCAGCATCCGTCCGCGCAGGCCGCCGGTGGTTAAGGGCGATACCATGCCCGCGGTCAGCTGCATTAACCGATCATACATGAGCCTTATTATGCCAGAGCGCAGGTCATACAATCCAATCTGGCTGCAAACCCAGCCTATTGCCCACCGCGGTTTGCACGGTCTAGACGTGCCCGAGGACAGCCTCGCGGCCTGCTTGGCGGCGGCCGATGCCGGCTATGCCATCGAGCTCGACGTCCGCCTCACGAGTGATAATCAGATCATTGTCAACCACGACACCACCACCGGCCGCTTGTCCGGCACCAACCGTAAGATAAAACACGCCACCGCCGCCGAACTCACGGCTATGCCGTTGGCCGGGACCGGCCAGACCATTCCGCTCCTGTCCGACGTGCTGGAGGCTGTCGCCGGCCGCGTACCGATTGACATCGAGATCAAGCATTCCATCTCGCCGCGCATCATTGGTCCAAAGTTGCTAGACCTGCTAGCAAACTATCCCGGCGAGGTTGTGGTCGACTCATTCGACCCACGTATCGTCCATTGGTTTCGGCGCCATGCGCCAAATCTTCCCTGCGGACAAATCGCAGGCAGCTTACCGGAAAAGTCTGCGCCCCGCTGGACCACGGCCCTCTTAAGGGCCATGTTGCTCAACTTTTGGACGCGCCCGCAATTTATAAAATTCGATGTTCGCGACTACCCCAACCGCATGTTGTCATTTTGGCAACAACGCTTGCACGTGCCGGTAATACTATGGACCGTCAGGACTCCAGATCAGCTTGCACTCGCCAGACGCGATAACCATAACGTTGTTTTTGAGCATTTGCATCCATAATATTGACTCAAAGCGAACTACATGTCATTGTAAGCATGCTCACACATAAGTACAACAACCGCCTACCGGAAAGGTTGGTTATGAGTCCGATCACTGCAATGACCATCATTGTTGCCGGGAACGACGGCACGCTCGGCGACTGCGGCCCCAAGCTTGCCTTGCAGGTCAACCAGATCGTCGGAGCACTAACGGCCGACGACTTCACTGTTGAGCAGCTTCGAGACTGGGCGCCGAGACACCTGACCGAAGAGGGAGAACTGCAAGCGTTTCTCGCTGATCTCGACGCGGCCGTAGAGGCTATGGAACCCGGCGTGGACGCCTAGTACGTTGTCGGTCCATGCGTACGGCTCCCTGCCTGTCACCGCCTCAAGCCTCCGTACCACAAAACCACCCCCTGGAACAGCGCTCCAGGGGTGGTTCTCTGTATACCTGTATAATGGTGGTATGCCGGCCCAAGACCTCGACCGCGAACTCCACCGTATCGCCCTCACCGCCATCATTTACAGGGACGGCAAGTTTCTCATTACCAAGCGCAGCCCGGACAAAAAGGCCTGGCCCGGGCATTGGACCGTGCCCGGCGGCGGCCTTCACTCCGATGACTACACGAACGAGCCGCCCACCTACCCAAACCAATGGTATCAAGCGCTTGACCACTCACTCCGGCGCGAAGTCCGCGAAGAGGTTGGTCTAGAGATCGGCCGAGCCACCCTCCTGCTGGATATCGTGCTCATCCGCGCCGACGGCGTGCCCGTGCTGGTACTGAGCTACTACGCTCCCTACGTTTCTGGCGAGGTCAAGCTTGACGATGAATCGGTCGAGTTCGCCTGGGTCAGTTACGAAGAGGCGAAAACGTACGAGCTCATTCCCGGCATTTTGGGCGAGCTCGCAATGGTTGACCAAATCTTGCGTGGCGCCGACCCGGCCACGGTCGTATACCAAGCCAAATAAGCTGTTACAATAAGCGATATGACACCGGAAGCTGCCCTCGAATACATCAATGCCGCCAAATCTTCGAGCTATGCTGTAACCGGACAATTTTCAGGCGGCGATGAACAAGGCGCCTATGGTGTAGCTACACCAGACGGCCAAGCCGCGGTGCTCAAGCTCAGCCGCAATCCCAGATGGCGCAGTCAAATCGAGCGCGCCAAGGCCGCCACCGACCACCTACGCGCCCTCGGCTACCCGGTTCCCACCTACCTCTATATCGACGCCACTGATACCGGCACATTTTGGCTCGAAAGCATGCTGCCTGGACTACCAGTAAGCCAACCCACGCCGGCGCATGTCACCGAGCTGCTACGCCTCATTGAGCTCCAAAAAGATCAAACCATCTCAGACGTCCAGGGCCAGGATTGGGGCTGGTATGTGATGAGTGTAGTCTTCCGCGGTGAATCCGGCTTGGTGCGCGCACTGATGCAATATTCGGTTGGCAGTTCGGCACTGGCGGCCGACATTGAAGGCTTGGTGCGCGGCCTCGACGCCCAAACACTCCGCAATTCCGATCTTGTTCACGGCGATTTCACCATCGGCCAAGTCCTAACGACCAGCGACCAAGTCACCGGCGTTATCGACTGGGATCAAGTGGGTTACGGCGATCGCGCCCTCGATCTAGTAAGTTTATGGTATTCAATCGTTGGTCAGCCGGCGGCCGACGAGGTTATGGAACATGCTCTGCGGGCTACCACCCCGAGTGTGGTAAAAATTCTAGCCGCCTACAAAATGCTCGCGATTCTCGCCTGGCATATCAACAAGGTCGGCGGCGACGTCGACACCGTCTCGGCCCAAGCCAAGACGGCGCTTGAGACGCTCCGCCATCTCTAGACCGCTCGCTTGTGCTACCATAAGAGGTAAGAACAAGACTAACCTCGGGTGGAAGTGGCGGTAAAGCGCTGGCAATTTGGTCTCATGTTTGTGTCTGTGGCCGCTTCGGGGTCGCAGTCATGAAAGCTGTCCGCATTTGTGCCACTGGCCTCATCATCGTTGCCATTCTGGCAGTGGCCACTGCCTACCTCCGCCTACATGTGCCGGCCGTGCTGGCTCCCCGCGGCCCAATTGCACTGCAGGAGCGCAACCTCATGCTGTTTGCCTTCGCGCTCATGATGATTGTGGTCATCCCGGTCTATGTACTCACTATTACATTCGCCGTCCGATACCGAGCCGGTAACCATAAAGCCAAATACAGCCCGCACCTGGCCGGTTCGCGCGTGGTTGAAACAATCTGGTGGCTTATTCCGACCGCCCTTATAGTAGTGCTGGGAACGCTCGCCTGGACGTCAAGTCATGAGCTCGATCCATACCGCCCAATCGCGTCCACTACCCCGACGATGACTATTCAGGTGGTGGCACTCGACTGGAAATGGCTCTTCATTTATCCGCAGCAAGGCATTGCTACAGTCGGTTATGTGGAATTCCCGCAAAATACCCCGATCAACTTCGAAATCACTTCCGACGCTCCCATGAACTCGTTCTGGATTCCGCAACTGGCCGGCCAAATCTACGCCATGCCCGGCATGTCGACCGAGCTCCATCTTATGGCCTCCAAGTCTGGTTCCTATTACGGTGAATCGGCCAATATCTCTGGTGTCGGTTTCGCCGGCATGCATTTTGCTGCCAACGCCACCACCACCGCTGATTTCAATCAGTGGGTAATGCAGGCTCAGCATGCACCCCGGCGCCTGACCTCCATTACATATGCGGCCTTGGCCAAACCAAGTCAAAACAACCCATCTGCAACCTATGCACTGGCCGACCCCAGCCTCTATAACACCATCATAATGAAATATATGATGCCGGGAGTAAGCCTGCCATAATGGGATCTATGACTGCATTCTGGAGTGACGTGTTCGGCCGCCTGACGCTGCATTCGTTCCCCACCAGCCCCATTACCGCCGGCGCGGCTGTGGGTATGGTGCTGGCGGTAATCGCACTGGCTGCCTTTGCCACCTATAAACACGCCTGGGGCTGGCTGTGGCGCGATTGGTTCACCACCGTCGACCCCAAGCGCATTGGCACCATGTATCTCATTGTCGCGCTCATCATGCTGCTGCGCGGCATCTCTGATGTAATCATGATCCGCGCCCAGCAGGCCGTTTCGGTCGGCTCAAACCACGGCTTTCTCAGCTCAAGCACGTTCCAGCAAATCTTTTCCGCCCACGGCACCATCATGATTTTCTTCGTCGCCATGGGGCTCATGTTTGGTTTCTTCAACCTCATCGTACCCTTGCAAATTGGCGCCCGCGATGTTGCCTTCCCGTTCTTAAATGCCACCAGCTTCTGGCTCTATGTGGCCGGTGCAATTCTCATCAATATGTCGCTCGTGGTAGGCGAATTCTCGGCGGCCGGCTGGCTAGCCTACCCGCCGTTGTCCGAGATTCAATACTCGCCCGGCACCGGGGTCGATTATTGGATATGGAGCCTCCAAATCGCCGGCATCGGCAGTTTGCTATCAGGTGTCAATTTCCTCGTCACGATTCTGCGCCTGCGTGCCCCGGGCATGAACATGATGCGCCTGCCGATGTTTTGCTGGAGTGCGCTCGGTTCGCTCGCTCTCATCGTGTTTGCATTCCCCATTCTGACCGTTACGCTTACGCTGTTGGCCCTCGACCGCACGCTCGGCTTCCACTTCTTTACCGCCGGCGCCGGCGGTAACGCTATGATGTACGTCAATCTCATTTGGGCCTGGGGGCATCCGGAGGTATACATTCTCATTCTGCCCGCCTTCGGCATTTTCTCTGAAGTCGTGCCGGTATTTTCGCGCAAACCACTCTTTGGTTACACCTCCATGGTGTGGGCGATTTGGGCCATCGTGTTTCTGTCGTTCACCGTCTGGCTGCACCACTTCTTCACCATGGGCGCCGGTGCCGACATTAACGCTTTTTTCGGCATCATGACCATGATTATCGCCATTCCCACCGGCGTTAAAATCTTCAATTGGCTCGCCACCATGTACCGTGGCCGCATTACCTTCGCCACGCCCATGTTGTGGTTCCTGGGTTTTGTGGCTACCTTCACCATGGGGGGTGTGGCCGGCGTTTTGATGGCGCTTCCCCCGGTTGATTTTCAGCTCCACAACTCGCTCTTCCTGGTTGCACACTTCCATACCATGATCGTCGGCGGAGTCGTGTTTGGCTTCTTCGCCGGCCTGACCTACTGGATGCCCAAATTCCTGGGCTTCAAGTTTAACGAGCGCCTCGGCCGCTATGCCTTTTGGGGTTGGTTCATCGGCTTCCTCGGCGCCTTCATTCCGCTCTACATTCTTGGCATCATGGGCGCCACCCGCCGTCTCGACCACTATGAACCGAGCCAGGGCTGGCAGCCACTTTTCATCGTGGCAGCGATTGGTGTGGCCATCGTCTGCCTTGGAATTGGCTTCCAGATATTACAACTCGGCTACAGCATTTGGAAACGTAAAGAAAATCAGGCCGGTGCTGACCCTTGGGATGCGCGCACGCTCGAATGGTCAACGCCCACGCCGGTACCGTTCTACAACTTCACCAGCATCCCGCACATTACCAGTCGTGACCAACTATGGGCTGATAAAGAGGCTGGGAAACGGCCCGCCGCACCCAGATACGAAGATATTGAACTGCCAAACAATACCCCCATGGGTCTATTTATCGGCCTGACGGCCTTGGTCACCGGCTTTGCCATTATTTGGCACATCTGGTGGTTGGCAATTCTTGGCCTGCTCACCATCATTACGCTTATGGTTATTCGTCTCAGCGCTGATGACGAAGCCGTCGTGACCAACCTCACCGCCGCTGAAGTCAAGAAGCTGGCCGCCGGAACGGAGCAGGCGTCATGAGCCGCCCAGCCGAAAGTGTCGCGGCCGAAACTTCGGTCACCACCAAAGTCACCTTCGGTTTTTGGGTTTATCTCATGACCGACTGCGTACTGTTTGCCAGCCTCTTTGCTACGTTCGCGGTACTGCGAAACAACACCTTCGGCGGCCCTCCCGGGAGCGTGCTGTTTAGCCTGCCCTATGTACTTACTGAAACGCTTATCCTACTCACCTCAAGCTTCACGTGTGGTCTTGGCTTGCTGGCCGGCTACCGCCAGGCTAAAAACCAGGTAATCGCCTGGTTTGGCGTGACCTTTTTGCTTGGGCTGTCATTCCTTGTGCTCGAGATCTCTGAATTCACCCGCCTCATCAAAGACGGCAACGGCCCTCAGCGCTCCGGCTTCCTCTCATCTTTCTTTACCCTGGTGGGCACGCACGGGCTGCACATTACTGCTGGGCTCATTTGGATGCTTGTGCTCATTACGCAAATTGCCGTTCGTGGCTTCTCGCCCGCCAGATTGCGCCGCCTGACATTGTTCAGTCTGTTTTGGCACTTTCTTGACATCATCTGGATCTTCATCTTTACCATCGTGTATCTTATGGGAACGATACCGCAATGAACCAGCCGACCTCTGAGCGCAGCACCCTGGGCGCCTATCTTACCGGTTTTGCCTTCTCAATTATTCTCACACTTACGGCCTACTTTATGGTGGTAGACGTTGCCTATCACGGCAATGCACTGCGGCTGATCATTTGCGCCCTCGCTCTGGGCCAATTTGTCACCCAAATGGTCTTTTTCCTGCATCTCGGCCGCGAACGCAAGCCCCGCTGGAAATTGCTGGTGTTTGGCGGGATGGTAACCGTGGTACTCATTCTCGTTGGCGGCTCGCTGTGGATTATGCAAAATCTCAATTACCGCATGACGCCGGCCCAGGTTGACCAATACATGAACAGCCAAGATGGGTTTTAGCCGGGGTTGGGGGAGCGGCTTACAGCATATTACTGGCTGACAAAGCCGGGAATTGTCTACGGCAACCTGTTGCCGGCCGCAGCTGGGTTTTTTCTGGCTTCGCGCTGGGAGGTTAACTGGCTCAGGCTTGCCGCCATGCTGGTAGGCCTGGGCCTCGTCATTGCCTCGGCCTGTGTGTTCAATAACATGCTCGACCGTAACCTCGATGCCAAGATGGCCCGCACCCGCCGCAGAGCGCTTGTTACGGGCCGGATATCACTCACCGCGGCCCTCATCTATGCCGCAGCGCTCGGGCTCATCGGCACTACCTTGCTCGCTGCCTGCACTACCGGGCTCGCTCTCGCCTGTGCCCTGGCCGGCCTCGTGGGCTATGTAGTGGTCTACGGCGTGGCCAAGCGCCGCACCACTGCCGGCACCATTGTTGGCAGCCTACCAGGCGCCGTCCCACCGGTTGTGGGCTACACCGCAGTAACCGGTCATTTCGACCTCGCCGCCGCTCTGCTCTTCGCCACGCTTGCCGTCTGGCAAATGCCGCACTTTTACGCCATCGCGCTCTTCCGCGTTCACGACTACACGACAGCAAACCTACCCGTTTTACCCGTAAAGCACGGTGCCGCAGTCACCAAGCGCCACATTCTCGCCTATATTGTTGCATTCACCGTTATCTCACCGTTGTTAACGGTGTTTGGCTACACGGCCTGGCCTTATCTCGTGGCCATGATTGCGCTCGGCCTCGCTTGGCTAGTCCTTGGCATACGTCGTTTCCGCACCGAAAACAACGCGGCTTGGGGTCGCATAATGTTTCGCTTTTCATTGATCGTGTTGCTTGCGTTCAGCCTGCTTGTTAGCCTTACGCCAACCTAAACGGCTAGCTACTTGTAGTACCGCTTACGTGCCAGCCGGCGGTTGAGTCTCATCGCGATCGTGCCGCCGCCATATCGGTACATAACGACAAAATATACAATCGTTAACAGTGGCGGCGCTGTCGCAGCCGCGCCATAGATCGAAACGCCATTCGATATCGACTTGCCGAATAACATTCCCGTTAGCACTGTGAGTACAAAAAAAACGAGTATGGCTTCAAAGATCGAGTCGAGAATCAATATAAACTGAAGGATCCAGGTCGGGAACAGTACATATTGCTTTGCTTTCATAAAGGCCCTGCTTTGTGGATATTGTGGTGCGCGGGCGTCAATTATGTCAACTGCACGAAGACCAGGCTTGCGCCCAGATACCCAATCCGCTTATGATTGTAACTGATATGGCCACACAACAATCTCAAACCAAGGTCGTAATCGTTGGCGGCGGCTTTGCCGGCGTGCGGGCGGCGCGCAAATTAGCGCCTCACCGCGAGCTTGCCGTCACGCTGATTTCGGCCGAGCCCACGTTTTCGTATTACCCACAGCTCTACCACTCGGCCACCGGCGGCTCACGTTCCGAATCGGCCCTACCGCTCAACGAGTTGTTGGCCGGACTACCGGTGAGCCTAGTACACGACACTGTCGCCACCATCGATCCCGCCGCCCGCATCGTTGCTTCCGCCGGCACTAGCTATACCTACGACCAGCTCGTTCTCGCCCTGGGATCTGTCACTAACTATTTCGGTATCCAGGGTCTGCCCGAATTCAGCTACGACATCAAATCTCCGAGCGGCGCTGAGCGGTTCAAGCGCCATCTCCACAAACAGCTCGTTGACGACAAAAAGCCGGACCTCAACTACGTTGTCGTCGGCGGCGGTCCCACCGGTGTTGAGCTAGCGGCCGCGCTCGGCAGTTACCTCCGCTACGTCACCAAAAAGCATGGTATGAGCGCGCCCAAGTATTCGATTGATCTGGTGGAAGCCGCTCCGCGCCTATTGCCTCGTTCAAGTGAGGCCACCAGCGCCAAAGTTACCAGCCAACTCCAGCACCTAGGCGTGAATGTCATGACGGCTCAAACCGTCCAGGCTGAAACTGCCGACGCCCTCCAGCTGGCCGGCCAATCACTTGCTACCAAAACTGTCGTCTGGACCGCCGGTGTCGCCAACAATCCGTTCTTTAAAACCAACGCCGCCCACTTCACCCTGTCCAAAAACGGCCACGTCGAGGTTGACGAACATCTTCAAGCCGGGCCGAATGTTTATGTACTCGGCGACAATGCCGTGACCCAATATGCCGGCATGGCTCAAACCGCTATTGATAACGCCGATTTTGCCGCCGCCGACCTCCTGCGGGTAGTGCACAGCCAACCCAGGTCGGCCTACAAGCCGGCCGCGCCTGCCAGCGTTATCCCGGTGGGTGAGCACTGGGCGGTAGCCGACTGGGGCGTACTGCACCTAAACGGTTTTGCCGGCTTTATGCTCCGCCGTGCCGCTGATCTTATTGGATATGCCGATGTCGAATCCTGGTCCAAAGCGCTGGGAGTTTGGCTGGCCGACGGCCGCCGCGAAGACGACTGCCCTATTTGCCAGCCGGGCACGCCCCAGGCTACCACTCCGCCCGAAGTTCAACCCGAAACCGAAGCCTAACGCGTTAATAAAGACCTGCGGACCCCACCGGTGGGTGGGGTCCGCTTGAAAATCTGCACGGATTTCAGATTGGTGTGGGGAACAGCGACACGATCACGAACAGGGCCAGGAAGAGAACGGCCGCCACCACCACCGCCCGCCTCCTCCTCACGCCAAATCGACGGATGAAGAAGTAGATCGCGCCGAACGCGAATAGAGTTGCGATCGACAGGCCCACGTTGCCGACCACGACTTTGTGGCCCAGGCTGAGATGCCGATCCGCCCCCGAGTAGACAACCGTAGTAATGGTGGTAAGCGCGGCCAGCACCATCAGGCTCAGGGCCAACTGGCCGGCATGGCGTGGCGCTGACGACCGCTGGGCAGGGGTCCGGCTTGACCCGGCAGGCGACACATCACTCAAGGTTCTGCTCCTTTGCCGAAACTTTGGGCCGAATTGGCCCAAATGCCACCCAATTATTAAACAAGATCACGCCAAAGGCAACGTACGGGGTAGTGTACACTAACGGCATGACCACTGGACCCAAACTCCTCGACGGCAACGCTCCGGCCGACTTTTTGCAGATGCGACACGCTCAAATTGTGGCCAGTCTAAGCCAAAAACCGCGCCTGGCCATTATTCGCTCAGCCGACAATCCGGCCGCCGACCGCTACCTAAAATTAAAGCGCGCCTACGGCGAGGCTATCGGCGCACCGGTCGACCTCTATGTCGAAGATGCGCCCACCCTCATGGAACGCATCGAGGCGCTTAACGCCGACCCCGGCGTTACCGGCATTATCATTCAACTACCGGTCGCCGGCCCAGACCTTACCGGCAAGGCGCTGGCCGCAGTGGCACCGGCCAAAGACGTCGACGGGCTTGGTCCAAACAGTCCGTTTGAACCCGGCACCGTGAAGGCTGTGCTGTGGCTGCTGGCCGCCCACAACATAGATCTTTCCGGTCGCAGCGTAATTGTAGGCCAGGGCCGGCTGGTCGGCCGCCCACTCGCCTCGCGCCTCGAGGCTGCTGGTCACGAAGTTGTTACCGCCGACATCCATACCGCCGATCTCGGCGCCGTTACCCGCACCGCCGATTTCCTGTTTACCGGCACGGGCCGCGCCGGCCTTATTCGTGCCGACATGGTAAAGCCCGGCGCCGTTGTGGTCGATACCGGTGCGCCCTCATCCGAGCTCGACCCAGCGCTCTACCAGCGCACCGACCTGCGTGCCATCACTCCTAATCCCGGCGGCGTCGGTCCCATGACCGTCGCCTGTCTGTTCGACAACCTGTTAATTGCCGCCACCACGCCACAGACTGCCTCATGAATGATAATGATCTCAGTCCCATTAAATTTGCCCTGTTTGATATGGACGGCGTGCTGTACGACCCCGGCTACCTCGAGCACGGTGCTAAAGTTGGCGTGAGCACCTGGCGGGCAATGTTTGACAGCCTTGGCATTACGGACGAACATGCTAGGCTCAGGCGAGCGTTCATTAACGGCCACTTCCCGAGCTATATGGAATGGACTGACGAGGCCTGCCGCCTGCTCCAGCAACATGGCCTCACCGAGAGCATATTTACGGGCGTGCTGAGCGGGCTCGTGCCCATGCCCGGCGCCTCCGAAGCTTTCGCAGAGCTAAGACATCGCGGCTACCGCACCGCCATCATTACCGGCAGCTTCAAATATCTAGCCGACCGGGCGCAGCGCGAGCTCGGCATCGATCACGTGGTAGCCCACTGCGACCTTAGTTTCGATCCCAGCGGGCACCTCGACGGCTGGTACCTCACTCCCTGCGATTACGAGGGCAAATCCGATTACTTCCATCGTTTAACCCAGGCCGAGGGGCTGACCCCACAGCAATGCGCCTACATTGGCGACGGCGTCAACGACATCACGCTCTTTGCCGAAACCGGCTTAAGCATCGCTTTCAATTCTCACCGGCCAACCGTCCAAGCCGCCGCCGGCGTGGTAGTTGATAAGCCGGACCTGCGCGCCATTCTCAAGCACTTGCCCTAAACCAAAATAAAAAGCAGCCCCGCTAAAAGGGCTGCCGGAAATAATTGCATTTCTAACAAGTAAGAGAGCCGGATACGGCGCCGGGAGCTTCAGCAGCTCCCGGCGCCGCGATCGGTTGTTCAGACACAGGCCAGTGCGGAGCACCTCGCCGGAGGAGACCTCCCTGAGGGCCACGGCCACTTGAGCACGCGGCTCATGACCCCCCGTTCTAGGGGTCGGGCTCGTCGCACAGGCCTTACCACCCAGTCGCATTCCCACAACTGCGGCGCCTGGTGGTGCCCCGTCGGAGCACCCCATGACACGCCGCAGAACGGCAGGCTGGCGACAATAAACAGAACCAACAGAAGCAGATCCATCGGGATCCTTTCCTGATGACTGTCATAGGTGACAGCGACGACCATCTCGGGAACCATGTCCCCTAGTCAATCGCCGCAGCCGCGCCGGAGCCGGTCAGGAGATGGTCGCGCTGCCGCCGGTGGCGGTCAGCTCGTCGACCTCGTACGCGCCGAAGCTGCTACTGAAAGAGTTGATGGTGGTCAGCTCCGCGGGGCTGGCCCTGGTCTGTCCGTGCATTTGTCCTCCTCGGGCTTGCGCCGTTACCAGTTGGACGTGCAGTGACGTACCTGCGTACGGGGGAAAGCCAACAAACCAATCCGTGGCATGCCTAGGATTCGCCTAGTTTCAGTCCGTGTGCTTACCTGAGTCCCGCGTTCGGCCATCAAAACATTGATAACCCGACGCGAGACTCAGAAAGCTCTCTTACTTGTTAAGGCCTACTTGCAAATTCACAAGCAGAATGCAAAAAATCTTAGAACAAAATGTAAAAAATGTCAAGGACATTTGAATTAATAACAATTAATTGTATAATATACAAACAGCGCAACTCACCAACCCACACGAGAGCAAGAGGGAGCCCTTATGAAGAGGGTCAACGTGTACGTGCAGGGCGCGACCATCACAGCGGTGCTGGCGTTCATTTGCGGAATCCTCGCAGGGATTCTCGGCAGCGCCCGAATTGGCGCTGCGGTCGCACTCGGCATCCTGCTTATCGGTCTCGGGTTCATCACCTACCGAGTATCGCAGGGGCTGCCGCCACACCATCTGTTCGTGCGGTACGGCCTGCTGGTGATCGTGTGCGCCGGCCCCATGGTCGGAAGTATCGCTGGTCGTGACGTCGCGGGCTCGGTGGTCGGGGCCGGCTGCATACTGGTCATCCTGGCCGTGCCGGTTTGGGCACTCGTGCCCGGGGCTTGCCGGATCAGCCCGGCCAATCCTGCAGCCGGCCAGCAGCCCACGTACACCACTACCAGCCGGCAGGCCTAATCAACCTGGAGCTACCGCCGGACCGTCACGTCGAGCCGGCCCTGGACACACCCCGGGGCCGGCTCATCGCATGTTATTGTTTGGCCAGCAGTGTCTTGACCCGCTCAGCTACCTGCTTCGGGGTCATCTCGGCTTTCACAATGTAATCATCAGCCGTCAGTTTATATACGCGCGTGGCCGTCTCGGTATCGCCCATGTTGGTCAGCACAACCACCTTAGCATCCCGGCCGCCCGGCTGCGCCCGCAGTTTCGACAGCATATCAAGCCCATTCATGTTGGGCATCATCAAATCCAGCAAAATAATGTCGGGCTTAAAGCTCTCAATGAGCTCAAGCCCTGATGTGCCGTCCGGCGCCGTGGCTACCTCGTAGCCTTCGGCCTCAAACTTGGTCCGGTACATCTGCACAATCGCCATATCATCCTCGATAATGGCAACTCTGATCTTGGCGCTCATGGCCAAAGTATACTACCGCACCGGCACGTCGTATATACGATCCAGGATTTCCTGAGCCGTCAGGTGAGTGCCGTCAAACGGCTTGCCAATGCCAATCCGAAACCGCCTCCCCAGCCGCGTTTTCTGCCACTCAATGTGAGCTGGCACCACCATCGCCTGGTGCGAGTGCGCCAGCACCTCCACACCGCTCCGCGTGCGCGCCTGCCCGCGAATCGTCCGCCGGCCCTCGGGGAAAATAAATACTGTCCGCCCCATTTTAAGCTGCTTCAGGCCATATTCCAGACCACTCGGCCACTTAGGCGTTGTGCGTGCCGGGAAGCACCCCAGCGCCATAATAAGCGTGCGCAGCCCTGGCACCATCAGTCCGTTTGCTGCAAAATAGCGCAGTGTGCCCATATGCTGCCACACTCCAAACGGAAACTGTGAGCAAACAATGAATGTGTCCGCAATTGACTGGTGATTAGACGCAATAATGTAACGCGAACCATGCACTACATCGGTGGTCTCAATCTGAATCCGCCGAGACCGTCGCATGGGGACTGCCAGGACCTTACAGAGCCAATATGCCGCTCGCACGTTAAAATGGATAAGCCGCTCGCCCGCAGGAGTCTCGAGCAGCCAAACCCTACGCCTCTCCCGCGTCTTTTCAGGAACTCGTCCAAAATGTTCTACTGTAAGCACGTGTGTCAGCCGTTACAGAAAAATCTTGCATAAATGATACCATAATGATATAAAGAAGTCAACATGAATCTGACGATAAAAGAGCTCTCCAAAGCTGTATCCTACGCAGCGATGTTACAAAAGAACCGGGCTGACGTTCGCTCCGGCATTGTTACCGAAGCACAAGCCCTGAAAAAAGCCAAGCAACTTCATGCAAAGGTTTTTCTCTCACGCGGGTATATCACTGATGCAGATTTAACGACCGAAGGGACCATTGACACAAATGAAGACCCGTATCAGGAGCACTCGGAGTATTTTGTAGTTGAACGACTGATTGATAGTGAGTGGCGTATCCAGGCTGTCGCCCGACTCATTCATTTCCATCCTGAAAAACAAGACAGCTCGTTCCAGACGCTAGTGCACCAGGATGTGAACAAAGAAAGCCGTGAGTTAATTCAGCTTGTTGGGCTTGAAAATTGTTTTGAAGTTTCCGGGCTTGTTAAGGAAACAGGAGAGAGTACGTTAGCGGTCATGTTTCTATATCGAGAAATGTGGCAATATGCCCTCATGAATGGACAAAAATTATGGCTCATGTCATGTGACGCTGGGCTGTACAAACGGCTAAGTTTTCTATTCGGAAATGCCTTTCAGCAAATCGGCAAAAAGTCCTTCTTTAAAGGGCACGATGTCATACCTGCGCTACTCGACATCAGAGGCTCGATCAGCGTGTTCACTGGCAAAACCAAAAGCCGAAATCCTGCAACAAAGTTGCTGCAACACCGGCTTGCAAATTTTTTCCTTAGCGGCCTGCCAACAGAATAAGCCGACCGCTGATTAATCATGCTAGCATTAGCTTATGTTAAGCATAAGGTTTATAGGGCTGACCCTTGTTGCGATCGTGTCAGTCATGATCGGCGCTATTACCCTTATAAGCAATAAAAAAGCCTACTCAAGCAGAGTGTTTGCCGCTCTCAGCAGTATTAGCGGCACCTATGTACTCGTTAATTACCTGGCTGATCACGATCAAGCTCGCGGACTATTTTGGGTACGAGGCACTTTTTTCCTAGCAACGTTTATGGTGCTTTTCTTGACACTGTTCCTAAATCGGTTCCCGAGACGCAAGCTCCCAAGGCGCTGGGATGTCTGGCTGAGCTCAGTGGCGGTAATGATGGCCGTCTTATCGATATTGCCGGTATTTGTGCCTCGGGTAGTGCTTACGCCTGGAAGAACAAACGTTGTGCACGGTCCTCTGTATTCAGTTTTCCTTGTATTCCTTGCAGTTTACCTGGGAATAGCGATTTACTGTGGCATTCGAGGTTTTCGAGAAGCTGAGCGTCTCGATCGTTTGCGGCTTAGATATGTGATCTTTGGCATATTCATAACGGCTTTTCTACTCATTCTGACAAACGTTGTTCTGCCACTAATTCAGGGGCATGACACATATGCAGACCTGGGGTCATACTTTATCTTGATCTACGCCAGTTTCACCGCATACGCCATCATCCGTCACCGCCTCTTCGATATCCGCACCGTCGTTGCTCGTTCGGTAGCCTACACCCTACTGCTCGCCACACTGGCCGCCTTCTACGTCGCCGCTGGGTTTGCCTTCACGAGCATATTTTCACCTAGCGACACGGCTTCAAAGACCCAACTCGTGCTCAATACCGCGCTCGCCCTCATTTTGGCATTTACCTTCCAGCCGCTGCGGCGGTTCTTTGAGCGGGTTACCGACCGCGTGTTTTATCGCGACCGCTACGACTCCCAAGTAGTCTTAAGCAGCTTCTCCAAAATCCTTGTCTCCGAACTGGATCTCGACCGCATCTTAAAGCGCGCGCTGCAAGAATTATGCGAATCAGTGCACATCGAATTCGGCCAGCTTATCATCTTTAACCACGACCGTGTCTATCGTGTCGAGCACTACGGCCCGCTGCCCAAACGCCTCATGGTTGCCCCCGAGCTGGCGCGCCTGGGCCATGTCATGCTGGTGGCCGACGAGCTCGAGGGCGGCGAGCGTAAGACCCTGCTCGACCGCCACGGCATCCGGGTGGCGCTCAGCCTGCGCACCCGCGAAGAATTCGTCGGTTACCTCCTCTTGGGTGACAAACTGTCCGGCGACATTTACTCCGGCCAGGACCTCAGGCTCCTCGAGATTATCGACAAAGAGCTCGCCGTGGCCATTCAAAACGCCAAGTCCTACGCCGAAATCCGCGAATTTAACGTCACACTGCAAGCTCGCATTGAGCATGCCACCAACCGCCTGCGCGTCGCCAACCGTCACTTAAAGGAGCTCGACCGCGCCAAAGACGAGTTCATTTCCATGGCCTCGCACCAGCTGCGAACCCCGCTCACTACCATCAAAGGCTACCTCTCAATGATGCTCGAAGGCGACGCCGGCCGCCTCACCAAGCAGCAAAAGGAATTCGTGGATTACGCTTTTGGCGCCTCCGAACGTATGGTCAACCTGATTTCCGACCTGCTCAATGTTTCGCGCCTCAGCGCCGGACGCTTCCTTATCCAAACCAAGCCCACCGATATGGTGGGGATGATCGACGAGGAAGTACACCAGCTTAAGCAGCACGCTGCCGCCAAGGGCCTCAAGCTTATCTTCGAGCGTCCATCGCACCCTTTACCCCCGGCCCAAATCGACGACAACAAGACCCGCCAGGTCGTCATGAACTTCATCGACAACGCCATTTACTACACCCAAACCGGCGAAGTGCGCGTTATCCTCACGCAGGACAGCGACCACGTGCGGCTCGAAGTGCACGACACCGGCATCGGTGTACCCGAAGCGGCTCGCAAAAAACTGTTCACCAAGTTTTTCCGTGCCGGCAACGCCCAGGACATCCGGCCCGACGGCACGGGCCTAGGCCTCTATCTTGCGAAACGCGTCATTCAAGACCAGGGTGGTACAATTATATTCAGTAGCGTGGAGGGTAAAGGATCGACCTTTGGGTTCGAACTACCCTTCAAGCCCCAACCTGTAATCCACAAGGACGAGCATGACAGAGTCCACGCCCACACCCGGTAAAACCATCCTGATCGCCGAAGATGATCCGTTCATTTCGCGTATGTATCAAATCAAGCTGGAAGGCGCCGGCCTGCGCGTGATCGTGAAAAACAACGGTCGCGACGCTTATGAGGCCATCAAGGCTGAGCACCCGAACCTGGTCATGCTTGATATTAATATGCCCGAACTTTCCGGCCTCGAGGTACTGTCGGCTTTGCAAAGCGACGGCTACGACCTCGGTGCCATGCCCGTGATTGTACTCACCAATTCATCTGATATGGCCGACCGTAAACGAGCCCAAGAGCTCGGCGCGGAATACGTGGTAAAGGCCGACCTTACGCCCCGCCAAGTGCTTGATATGATTAGCTCCAAACTCGGCGATGCTCCGGCTTGAGCCCCTGATTGCTGCCGTCCTCGCGTTTGTAGCTGTATTCGTGGTTTTGCGTGCGGCCGAGTGGCTCTACCACCGCCTCCGTCACACCAAAGACTGGTCTCCGCACTGGGGATCGTGGTTGTTTGCGCTGCTGGCTGCGGCCTTTATGCTCATTAATGAGCTCGGCCGCTAGGACGACAAGTCGGCCTGCGCCTTAACTTCGCGCCGGTGCCGCTGCCATTCCATATACGTCAGCGTGGTTACAAGCAGGTCGAACAGCGTCAGCCCCACCAACAGCATCGAATGGTTAGCGGCGATCAAATAGCTCTGGTACACGATGAATACCACCAAAAATGCCATCGCATAGGGATAGGCGCGATAGTATCGCTTCAGCAGTGCGACGGCGAGCGCGATCTTGATACAGCCGTGTGCCAGTAAGTATATGGCCGCAAATAGTGCCACATGTACGTCCACTTTCTGGTCAAGCGTTAGCACAAAATGAGCAATAAAGGCGTGCTTGTCCTCCTGGATCTCATTCGTGGCCAAGGTCGCGATCACGCCCTTGATTTGCGTGGCTGGCACTACGAGCAAAATCAGGCCGGAAAGCGTCTCCACGATCCCATCAAGCCCCTTAATGGCCGCAGCCACCCGAAACCAACGGTCGAGGCGTGTGGGCGAAGGAGAACTCATACTATTATTATGCCGGAATTTACAGTCGCTCGCGACCGCGCCAGGCATCGCCGCCGAGTATCCCCACTGACTAGGGAAAAGAGGGGATAAACCTCAGGGAAAAATCACCAAAATGTGCTAATGTCTGGATATCATGCCCTTGCCCCAACGTCGCCAGGCCGTTCCACCTGATCCTCTGGCACAGTATCAATCAAGCATCAATCGCGCCGCCGTGGCTGCAGGCCCGTCTCGGGCCAGGTGGTCGCGTAACGGTGGTACCGTCCATCACCAGCCGGCCAAGCCCATGCGCCCGCCACGCAATCGCGGCCGCATCATCCGCCGCAGCCTGCTTGGCCTATTTGGACTTATTATCATAAGCGGCGTCATTTTTATCTTTACCGCCGGCCACGGCAAATTCAGCCTGGCCAGCCTGCTCGGATCAGCCGCCGAGACCTTTTTGGGGCATGGTCCGGCCATTGCCGGCCAAACCACCGGCCGTACCAATTTCCTCATCTATGGCATGACCGAGGACGGCCTGCGCACCGATTCCATCATGCTGGTCTCGTATTACTGGCAACAGAAAAAAATCGTTACCCTCAACATTCCCCGCGACCTCTACGTTTACGACGGCTATGAGAACGACAAAATGGGCGAAGTTTACGCCTATGCCAAGGCCCGCGAACCCAAAAATCCAAGTTACCCGGACCAATACGTAGCCCAGGTTATTTCGAAGGAGTACAACATCCCCATCAATTACTGGGTTCAATTCAACATGCAAGGCGAAGTGGATTTCGTAAACGCCCTCGGTGGCATTAACATCGACGTGCCTGATTCATTCACCGACTGCGAGTATCCCACCTGGGATTACTCCGGCTATGTGCGGCCGTGCCCCAGCTTTACCGCCGGTGAGCAACACATGAACGGCGCAACCACCCTCATTTACTCCCGTAGCCGGCACGCTACGCAAAATGGCGAAGGCTCGGATTTTGCCCGCTCCAAGCGCCAACAGCTCGTCATCGAAGCGGTTATGGTAAAGCTCAAGAGCATGGGGGTGGTCGGCAACCTAACCGAAGTTTCGCACTATCTCAATATTTTGGGCGACAATCTCACTACCAATATGTCCACGTCCGAGATGGTGAGTTTTGCGACCGAGCTTAAAAATATTAGCCCGCAAACCGACTACGTCCGGGCGGCCTGGGAGACGGGCAACGGCTTCTTGTGCGACAGCTCAACCACCAGCGGCGAATACATTACCCTCTACGGTCTCAGCGACACGTGTACACTCGGCACGAGCGGTATCGGCGCCGGTGGCTACCATGATTCCGAAGCCCGCGAGCTGGCGATCTACTTCGTCCAGCACCTGCTCTCAAGCGGACCCATGACGCCGGTCAATTTTGTCACCACGGCCGAAACCGCGCTTGGCTACACGCAGAACGCATCATCTTCGTCATCCGCAACATCCACCTCCTCGGGCACGCAATAAACCCGTATACTGAGAATCAAACGAGGAGGGCTCAAGTATGCACAAGATAATTGCAGTTGCCGTTATCATTTTGGCTTTTTGTGTGGCCGCGGCTGGTGGCCTATACATCTTTACGCACAAGGCCGCCGGGCCCGTCGCTACGCCCAGGCCAAGCATGAATATGCCGACACCATCGGGCCAAAGCAGCTCAAGTACGCCGGTTGCCACATCGAGCGTAAGTATTCAAAATTATGCCTTCAGCCCGGCCGCTGTTACGGTCAAGAAGGGCGCCACCGTAACCTGGACCAACAAAGACACGGTCGGCCACACAGTGACCGAATCCGACGGTCAGTCGGGCCCGTCCAGCAGCACGCTTAACCAAGGCCAAAGCTATAGCTATACCTTTGGCACCGCCGGCACATTTCATTACAAATGCACCATCCACCCCTACATGACCGGCACGGTCACTGTTACGGACTAGGACAGAACGGCCAGCGCAGCCGCCGCGAACAAAATTGCCACATCCCGAAAAACAATGTCCAGCGCTGACAGATTTGTGAGCATAATGCCAAGCACAGTCACGCCCATCAGCGCTGCCGCGTACCGTCCGAGTCGCCCGGTCAGAATCCACAGCGCCAACACGAGCTGGTAAAAGGCAAAAAACTTAAGCGCAAGCGTCGCCGGCACTACGCGCGTCACGGCGGCCGGCACGTAGCCGGCCCAATGGTCTGGTTGCAAGGTCGAACCAATCGTTGCATACAGCAACACCAAAGCCAAGCCAATTCTCAGCAACCACACAGCCCAGACTATTCTCTTCGTGCTTACGCTTGCCATTACTCGCAAGTATAGCGCAACCGGTGATACCATAAATGATATGTCCAAATCAAAATCAGCTGTCACGATAAGGCCTCTGCGCCTAGCCGACGTTGGTGCGCTGCACCGGTTATTCAATACCGCACTCGACACCGACTTCCAATACTTTCCAGCCTCGCACATTGGCAAGATCAGACGCCAAAATAGTCCATTGCACCTTGCCATAGCCAGGCTGCGCCACCACCGCCAGATCCTGGTCGCAGTGAAACGCCACGACATTGTGGGATTCGCCTTTGCCAGTACTCAGGCGGAAGGCGTCGGCCACCTCTATTGGCTCTACGTTTCGCCTGACCTGCGCGGCCAAAAGCTCGGCGACCGCCTAATGCAGGCCACGCTCGACGCGCTGAAACGCCGTGGGATGCACGCTGTTGAGCTTGTGACCTATAATTTTGATGGGTACTACCGCCGGCTTGGCTTTTGGGATCGTGGCACCACCAGTCAAGAGGGGATTGAACTGCACGTGATGCAGCATGACTTTCCGCCGCGAACCAAAGGAGCCGTCATTAAACGTAAAACTCGCCGCACCCATGCCCATACTCGCCGCCGGAGTCTGATCCGCTTGCCGTTCTGGATTGGCCTGCTCGTGGCAGTAACCACGGCTGGGGTAGTGCAGAGTTACTATCCGGCCGACACGCCGTTTCAGGTCATCCCAGTGCCCGCGAGCAAAAAGCCAAAAGTTGTAGCCACGGTGCCAACTCAGGCACCCGGCGGCATCGTGCAAGTGGTGAGTGACCAAACCTACACGCCGGAACAAGTCACAGACTTTGCCAGGCAAAATTACGGCCCCACCTTTGCTGCCAGCAAGTATGCCGTTACCTACGAACTTATTCGCTACCTCTCGACTGACCAAAACGGAAATCTCATCACTGATTACGCCGGCGTCTATGTTCCGCAAGGGGTCACCAACGCTTCAGTGTTCGCTATGGCGCCCGGCACCACCGGCGACTCGCCGACCTGTGCCGTGAGTCTCGAACAGCCGCAGGTGCGCAACTGGGCCAACTACCGCAGTTACATGATGAGTTACGCCGCCAAGGGCTACGTCGGCGTCATCACAGATTACGACAACATGCGCGGCACCGACGGGCCGCAGCCCTATATGGTGGCCGAGGCCGAGGGCCGGGCTGTGCTCGACAGTATTCGGGCACTCAGGCACTTGCCGCTGGCAGTTCAGGCCAGTAACATGCACCGCGTATTTGTGGCCGGCTATTCACAGGGCGGACACGCCGCGTTAGCCGCCGACAGCATAGCGGCCACCTATGCGCCCGATGTCAGTATCGCCGGTGTCGTCGGCTGGGGGCCAGTTATTAATGTTGAGACTACCTGGGCCGGCATAGGCCGCGGGTCCACGCTGGAATGGTTTGGCCCCTCTATCCTCGTCGGCTATGAGAATTATTATGGTCATCACTACCCAATTGAAAACATTTTGCAGCCGCAGTACGTTGGATCACTGACCACCGATGTTATGTCGCATTGTGTCGATAGTGTTATCCCGTTTTGGGGCACGCACCCGGAAAAAGTCTACACTGCCCAATTTCTGACTGATCTCAAGGCCGGTAACCTGCCCGAAGCACTTTACGGTGACCTCCAGGCTGACCTTGATGCCAACGATGTCGTCGACACCTCGGATACGCCCAAGCTCTTGAACCAGGGTGCGCTCGATAACGTCGTGCTAGCCGACCAGCAACCCGCCGCGGTCAAGGCCATGTGCCATGACACCACGCCGGTTGATCTCGCCATCTATCCCAAAGATACGCACTACGACCTCATGGTCGCCAGTTTCAACAATGTCCTCACCTGGATGCAAAACGTGCTCGCTCATAAGCCGCTGCCTACTACCTGTCCCTGAGGCCGAGGCATGCTAGTATGGGTCGTATGGCAAGACGGCGCTTATCCGAATATCGCGCCAAGCAGCTTCTCGCAAGCGCCCTGGGGCAGCTCTATGCCGGGCTCGAACTCGACGCCGAAACCGATTGGCGAGCAGTACTCGCGGACTTACGTAGCCCACAGCATTACGTGATAAAGGTTGACCAGGCTGTAAAGGGCCGCTTCAAGCAAGGACTGGTCCTACTCAATGTACCGGCCGCACAGACGCCCGCGGCCGCCCAGACATTATTTGACCGGGGGTTTCGATACCTGCTGGTGGAAACCTACACGCCTCACGACCGTGTAGCTGAGTGCTATCTGGCGATCAGGCGCGGACGCGGAGCCGACGCTGTACTGTTCTCGGCCAGCGGCGGGGTCGATGTGAACGAACATGCCGATGCGGTTACCGGCGCCGAATTCTCACCAGCCTCGGCCGGCGACGCCGAATCTGCGCTTGGCCTGACCACGGGCACATTGGAGCGCTTGCATGAGCTGTTTAATGCTGTCCATATGACCCTTCTCGAACTCAACCCACTCCTGGTTGTGGAGCATGAGCTCGTAGCACTCGATGTGGCGGCCGAGGTTGATGCCGCGGCCGAGCACCTCGTGGCCGGCCGGTGGACCGCCGGTGATCTGCGCCGGGCTGCCTTGTTGCCCGAGGAGGCCGCGGTTGAACAGCTTGGCGCCCACAGTCCGGCTTCATTTAGCCTCAAGCCGCTCAATCCGGACGGTGCCGTCTTCGTACTTTTGTCCGGCGGCGGCGCCAGCCTTGTGGTGACCGATGAATTTTGCCACCAAGGTTTTGGCCCACAGTTGGCCAATTACGGCGAATATTCCGGCGACCCCAGCGAATCCGAAGTAGCCGATTATGTAAGGCAGGTGCTCTCGTTGCTCAAAAAATCCCAAGCTAAGGCCAAAGTGCTTGTCATCGGCGGCGGCGTGGCCAACTTCACGGACGTGCGCACCACGTTCAAAGGCATTATTCGGGCACTGAACGAAGCGCAACCATGGCTACGTGAACACGACGTAAAAGTGTACGTTAGGCGCGGCGGCCCGCACGCGGCCGAAGGCCTCGCGCTCATGCGCGAGTTTCTGGATCAGGCGGGACTACTTGGCCTTGTGGCCGGCCCGGAACTCGGCTTGCCCGAGCTCGTTACGGCCGCTACCGCACGCCTTGGAACCAAGGCCGCAGCATGAGCATTATTCCCGACATTGAGCGCTTGCGCAGGCAGGATCCACGCATAATTGTTCTAGGCTCCCACCCGGCCGCTGTGCAAAGCATCCTCGACTTCGACGCCCTGGCAGGCCGGACCGCAGCCTCGGTTATGGCCATAATCGCCGCCGGCCGAAGATCTGAGCGCTACTACTTTGGCCGCCGTGAGCTTATCCTGCCGGTCTATCCAGATATCACTGCCGTGCCGAAAAGGCTTCGTGTCGAGGCCGGCCTGTTTTTAAACGTGCTCTCCGGCCGCCGCGTCGCTCCTGCCACGCTCGCGGCGCTCGAACAGCTACCAAATCTCGTGGGTGGCGTAATTTTTGCCGAACGGCTGCCTGAGCTATCCTCGCTTGAGCTCGCTCGCGCCGCCACCAGCCGCAGCATATGGATCATCGGCGGCGCTAGCACCGGCCTACTCATTCCCGGCGCGCTCAAGCTTGGTCCCATTGGCGGCGTAACGCCTGAGCAGCTTATTGCAGCGCCCATTCACGCACCGGGCAACGTCGCGGTTGTGGCTGTTTCCGGCGGTATTACAAACGAACTCATTCATCTCGTTACCTCAAGCGGCCATCTGGTGTCATTTGGCGCCAGCGTCGGTGGCGAACGTTACCCTTCGGCTGAGCCGGCCGACCTCCTGCTGGCAGCCGAATCCGATCCAGCTACCACGCACATCGTCTATTTTGGTGAACTCGGCGGCACGGACGAATACAAAATTGCCGAACTCATGCAAACCGGCCGGCTCACCAAGCCGCTGTACGCCTACATTGCCGGCCGCAGTGCCGAGCTGTTTCCCGAACCGCCCCAGTTTGGCCATGCCGGGGCACTCGCAAACAGTCCGGCCGAGTCGGCTGCTGCTAAATCTGCCGCCCTTACCGCCGCCGGCGCTCACGTTGCGCCCACTTTTGCTAACCTAACCGAGGACATTATGAATTTACCCAAATCAACCACTCAAACGTCCGCGCCCGCGGCCGCTGAAGCCATCACGGGTCGTCCGCCGGCCCGCTTGTTCGCCAGCACTATCTCCCGCGACCGCGACGACGGCACAGTTGAAGTACTTGGCCAAACCTTGCTCGATTTCTCAAAATCCCATTCCTTTGCCGGGCTTGTAGCGGCACTCTGGCTCGGCCAGAACAAAATTTCACCAGAACTCGAGGCTGCTGTCGATTTCATTCTGCGTGTCTCAGTCGAGCATGGTCCTTACCAAGCCGCTGCCATCAATACCGTCACATCTGCCCGGGCCGGTGTTGGCCTCACCCAGGCACTCACCGCAGGCCTGCTGACCATTGGCCCGCGCTTCGGCGGCGCCGTCAATCAATCGGCCGCCATTTGGCTGTCAGGCGTCAAAAATCATACGTCGGCCGCCGAGCTTGTCGAAAACTTGGCAGCCCACGGCGACACTATTGCCGGCATCGGCCACCGCAAGTATTCCCGTCACCAGCCCGATCCGCGCGTCGCCGAAATCCTCGCTTTTACCAAAACCCTAAAATCCCACCCATTCACCGACCTGGCGCTTGAAGTTGAGGCCATTACCACTATCAAAAAATCCATCCTCATCTTAAACGTCGACGGCGCCATCGCCGCCGTCCTGCTCGACCTCCTCCACGGCCCGCAGGGCTACGACTTTGTTGAGCTCCAACGCCTGGTTGACGTTGAATTCTTCAACGCTTTCTTCATCCTCAGCCGCTCAGTCGGCCTCATGGCCCACTATTTCGACCAACTCCGCCTAGGCGAAGGCCTCTTGCGCCTCAGCCCCGACGACGTCGCCTTTGTCGAACAGCCAAATTCCAAATAAATCCTCTAAAAACAGGAGGACCCCACGAGCACGACGGCCCTCGTGGGGTTCCTGTCGCGCCCGCAGGGCATGATTGTGGTGGACGCTACCACCGGTTCGCCTGGCGCGTAACTACCAGGTCGCCGTGGCGTCGGTTGTGATCAGCGTGCATCTGGCCGCGTCGCACTACTGGCACACCGCGGTCCTGGGCGTCGTTAATGCGGCCCGAGATGAACTGGGCGATCGATGAGGCGGCTGCGACGTTTCCGGCGTCACCCAACCCACAGACCGCGACCAAGACCAGGGTATTGCCACGGCCGGCCATTTCACAGCTGGGCTCCGCAGGGAATCCCCAGCGGGTGTCGCTTGCCGGCACTTCGCGGCTCGGCCTCCTCATCATGACGCTGATGTACATCATCTGCAACGCCCAGGCCGTAGCCCTGACATCGCCGAATCGACAGCCAGCCAGTTCAAGCGGGTCGCCGATTGCGTGCTCGTAGCAACCGAGGTGGTTTGTGAGGTTGGCGATAACTCCGCCTGACTCGCCATCTGCAAGCAGAGACAGTCCGTCGACCGGCTGTCCGCGAAGGCCCAGCATGTTCGCATGGACCAAGTTGGCAATCGCGGCGCAGTCAACGGTCTCCTCCCACATCAAACTCGTCGGAATCCGCTGGACTATATCACCCGTGACAATGAACTTATCCACGCACGAACCCTTCCATGTCAAATCCGCGACTCGGCTACCGCGGATTGCGTTACCTTATAATGGCACAAAATTGAAATAATTCAATACTATAAACCAGAAGCACTCCACGGAGTGGGCCGTGCCGTGAGGCACCTCTGGCCCACTCCGTGGAGTGTGGATGCGGGCGAATGGTCGCGTCGCCCGCGGCGGATGTGTTATGCGAAGTGCGGCCGGTCGTCAGCCCGTGGTGACCGCATCGTCCGCGGTCGCGTACTCGACCTGCAGGTTGACCAGGTGCGCGTACGGGCTCTCACCCGGCGGCGTGTTGCGGTAGATCAGACTGCCAACGAACATGGCGGCGGCGACCCCCAGAGTCGGATCCTCTATCTGGCTCGCGGCGCTGAATCCGCCGAGTCCCCACAGGTGCCCGATCTGGAACAGCTCCACACCACCGAACGGGAAGACGCCCATAGTAAAACGGCCCTGGTCGTCGACCGACGGGACCACGCACGGGAACCCGTACTCGTCGAGCACGAGCTCGAATGTGCCCTTGTAGTCGTTCTGCTCGAGGGCCGCCTGGAGCCAGCCCAGGGCCTTGCGGAAGACATTTGCCTGGTAGCGCGGCATCTCCACCGTCCCCGAGCCCCAGGCGACCGCCGCCAGCACACCGTACGGGTTCTCGGCCGCCGCCCGGACGAGGTCGTACGGGTCGCGGTACAGCCTTGAGACCAGGCCGCCGAAGTGCTGCGGCGCCTTCATGGTGAGCAGGGTGGCGCTGGTCGCGCCGTCCACGCGGACGATCCGATTCCTGGCGCCAGCCGCGATCAGGGGCTCCATGAAGGCCGAGGTCGAGGCGCCGAGGTCGACGCCGCGGTACACGGTCCTGATCGGGAAACGCAGCGTGTCGACGAAGCCGCCGTCCTGGAGGATCTGGAGCAGTTCCACCTTCGATTCACATCCTTGTTGTCACTGCCGCGCCCCTCATGGACGCGATCATACACAGCTACCAATAATAGCATAAAAATAAAATTAGTCAATAATTCATGGCTAGGCCAAGCCGTAAGAACCGTCTATAATAACCACGATCACCATGACCTACCTCCAAGCCATCATCATGGGCCTGCTCCAGGGCGTGAGCGAGCTTTTCCCCATCTCAAGCCTTGGCCACAGCGTGCTCTTGCCCGCGCTTTTGGGCTGGCACAACCTCGTGGCCGCCCAAGACGCCAGCGAGTCATTCTTCCTGGCTTTTCTCGTCGGCCTGCACGTCGCCACCGCCCTTGCATTACTCGTGTTCTACTGGCAAACCTGGCTCAAAATCATCAAAGGCTTCTTTCACACCGTCAGTACCCGCAAAATCAAAACCCCCAATGAGCGCCTCGCCTGGCTGCTCATTGTAGCCACCATTCCGGCCGCCCTCACCGGCGTCTTATTCGAACACGTCTTTCGGGTTATTTTTGCCAGACCCCTCTATGCCGCCATCTTCCTCACTATCAACGGCCTCATTCTGTTTACCGGCGAATACTTTCGCCGCCGCTCGGTCGAGCGCGCCAAAGCCGGTCGCACCCCCGCGCGCCGGCTCGAGAACCTAAGCTTTGGCGAGGCCGGCATCATTGGCGTGGCCCAAATCTTCGCCCTGCTCGCCGGCATCAGCCGCTCCGGTATTACCATGGTGGCAGGTCTTGCGCGCGGGCTCGACCACGAAGATGCCGCCAATTTCTCATTCTTACTCGCCACGCCCGTCATTCTGGCCGCCGGCGTCTACAAGCTGCCCGACCTACTCGGCTCCAACGGTAACGGTGTGCGCCCACAAATTCTCGTCGGCTCCATCGCCGCTTTCATTGCGGCCTACCTCTCGGTCCGCTTCCTCACCAAATACTTCCGGACCAAAACACTCACTCCCTTTGCCTGGTACTCACTAATCGTCGGTTTGCTGATGATCTTGCGCTTCGCCTAAGCTATCATGCCTACCAGTAATAAGGAGCCCGCCATGTTTGAACACACCCCCGCTATGAGCGGTTTTTCGGTCAAAAACATTGATGAAGCCAAGAAATTCTATGGCAATACGCTTGGCCTCAAAACATCCGACGGTGAAATGGGCACACTCGCGCTCCATTTTGAAAACATCGGCCTGGTCATGATATATCCCAAAGACGACCACGAACCAGCCACCTATACAGTGCTCAACTTCCTGGTCGATGACATTGATAAGGCCGTTGACGAGCTAGCGGGCAAGGGCGTTGAAATGGAGCGCTACGGCTCGGACTTTCACCAGGACGAAAAGGGGATCGCTCGCGGCAAAAAGCACAACATGGGCCCGGACATCGCGTGGTTTAAAGATCCTTCCGGCAATGTCCTGGCCGTGATCGAAAACGATAAAAAATAAGTCCAAAACGCAATCGAGCCGCGGGCCGGGAAAACTTTCCCGAGCCCGCAGCTCGCGTCTACCACTCGAGAAGCACCGTCTCGCCGTGCCGCCCAGTACATAGCTGTGTCACCAGCCAAAAAACTTCTTGGCGGCTGCGCCCTCCGCCCCTTTTCTGCAATCACCGTCGCCTCCGCCAAGGCCGCGGCATCCGGCTCACCCAATCCCTGACCGCGTCAACAGCCTCAGCGGCGATATCAAGCCCAGACCTAACCAAATCGGCAAGATCGCCCTCGATCTCGATCTTGAAATAGGCGGTTCCCGACTGGACGACGAGGGCCTGGGAGGCTAGCGCCCTCGCCTCGTCGTACTCCTTACGCCGCTTCTCGTCACTCAGCACCGAGTAGGCCTCGGAAATTTCCTTGAACCGTTCCTCAGCGGTCGCATCGCCCTCGTTCGCGTCAGGATGGTACTTCCGCGCGAGCTTTCGGTACGCAGTCTTAATCTCTGCCAGCTTGGCGGTCTTGCCCACGCCTAGTGCCTTATAATAGTCTTTATCCGCAAGTGAGCTCACAAGCTCCTCCTAGGGGAATCGACTCCAACAAATTACGTCAGCCTTATCCAGCTGGAGGCCGCTATTATAGCACCTCCAAAACGCAATCGAGCCGCGGGCCGGGAGAATTTCCCCGGGCCCGCGGCTCATGAGCCCGCACGTCGGTCGTTTCGAGCACGACGCTACTGATACAACTTGCGCAGGACCGCGCTCACGAGCTTGCCACGCGCGAACGCGAGCAGAGTCTGGATTCGGCCGTATGAAAGCGTCATCTCCGACTCCATTTCTCCGCGAATTTGCCGCGCAGCTCGCTGCTCGCCCAGCGCGAAGCGCAGGCGAACCGCCTCAAGCTGGCGCGGTGAGAGTTTGGCAAGCCTGAGCAGATCGTTGAGCTGTTCGAGGTCTGGCGCGAGCCGGTCGACCAGAGCGTCCCGGTGAACCGGGTTGTCCCAGTTGGTTAGCATCCAGTTAAACAGTTCGCGGACGTTGTCCTGCCGGTAGATCGAACCCGGTATGGGCGTGTCCGTGGGAGGGACACCAGGGTCGGGCATGACTCTCCTTTACACAGACGAATCAAACATTGAACAAGGTAGAATAATAACACAAAAACATACAAAAATCAATCGCAGCTAGTCTAGCTCTTGGCGTCCACTAGTTTGCCCCGAATCCCCACGGCCGAAATCAGCCCTCCGAGCACGAGTAGCACTACCATTACCACCACTCCGCGCCGAAAACCAGCCAAATCAAGCGAGCCCACTACCACGCCAATCGCCGCCACAGCCACCAGCCCGGCAATGCGCGCGATGGCATTGTTCACGGCCGAGCCGATCCCGGCGTGCTCCGGCTTAATGCTGCCCAGCACCGCCGAGGTCAACGGCGCCACGGTCATCGAGAGCCCCAGGCCGAATAACAACACGCCCGGCAGCAGCTGGGTCCAATAAATGACCTTTGCGTTCACATTCAGCATAAGTAAAAATCCCATCGCCGCCACGATTGGTCCAAACGTCATAAACCACCTCGGCCCAAACCGCCCGGCAAGCGCCCCAAACCTAGGCGACAGCACAAACATAATGAGCGTCACCGGCAGCAGGCTCAAGCCGGCCTCAAACGCCGAGTAGTGCCCAAATTGCTGTACAAACACCACCACCACAAACGTCGCCACAGACAGTGCTCCATAAATTGCCGTGGTCGCCAAATTGCCAAACGTAAAATTCCGCACCTTAAAGAGTTCCAGTGGCAGCATCGGATCACGCGCCTTGTCCTCGTACCAAATAAACCCTGCCAGCAGTCCGACCCCGAGCACTAGCGGCACCCAAATGAGTGGGCTAGTCCAGCCAAACTTCGGCTGTTCAATCAGCGCAAACACGGTGCCGCCCAGACCCAAGGCACACAGCCACGCGCCCAGCCAGTCGATGCGCGTGTTTTTGCGCTCGTCACCCGCCAGCTTTACCCGTTGTAGCAGCCACAGCGTAATCGCAATAATTGGCACATTGATCGCAAACACCCATCGCCACGAACCCGCATCCACGAGTGCACCGCCCACCAGCGGGCCGATAATAAACGAAATCCCGGTCCAGGCCGTCCATGTGCCAATGGCTTTGCTCTGCGCCTCGCCACTAAAGCTCGCGATGATAATCGCCAGCGAGCTCGGCACCAACAGCGCGCCGGCCGCCCCCTGCACTGCCCGTGCGCCAATCAAAAACCCGGCGCTAGGTGCTAATGCGCATGCTACCGATGCGATCCCAAAACCGGCCAGCCCCAAAGCCAAAATCCGTTTGCGCCCCACAATATCCGACAAACTCCCGGCAATCAAAATCAGCGAACCAAGCGTCAGCAGATAGGCATCAACCACCCATTGTTGTAGCGTGAGGCCGCCGCCCAGGTTTTTCGCCATGGCCGGCAACGCCACGTTCACCACCGAGCCGTCCAAAAACGCCACCAAAGACGCCAAGATACTCACGACCAGCACTAACCGCTGCTTGCTGTTCATATTGCAACCGCTTTCATGGCTAAAGCATAACCTCTTCATCCACTGGGCGCCATTGTTATATCTGAACGCATGCGTTATGAATGGTATAGCCAAAATCAGCCCCCGCTTGTAAAGCGGCCGCCCGAAGGAGCACAACATGACAGATGCGCGACTGCCACGGTTTATCAGCGAACTAACGCTGGACCGGTGGGGCGCCTTCGTCCGCGGCGCAGCCCCGGACGGAGCCCGCGGTAGCAGTATCGATGGGAGGCCGGCCGTCGCCGCGCTAGCGGGCGCCAGGCTCCTGCGCCTCGGCGATCCCGTGGCTAACGCCTACCTTACGGCTTTGTATCGAGTCTGGTTCGAAGCGTGGACCCAGGACAATCGCTGGTTCATTCTGGCGCTCCTCATGCGCGAGCCGGGCCGGGAGCCAAAGCGGCTGTACATGCCCGGCAGGGGCGACTACGATAATCAGTTCGTGAGCCTGCTTGATACAATCGCGCTCAACGACTCGCTCCGGCCGGTGTTCGAAAGCGCAGTCGAGCGCGATCGCGCCGCCCGGGAGCGCGTGGCGGGAAGTCAACCGCATTCGCTCGATGAGATCCTAGCGCTCGGCCGGCCCGATGATGTGCTCATGGCCACCGTCTGGAGCCTGGCCGATCCCGTGCTCAGGGGCGTCCTCAGGCAAGCCCGTGCCCACGATCGGGAGCATCACGATAACGGCATCTATCGGGCAGCTTACAACCAGATAGGGCGGCGCTGGCCGGATATTGATGACCGGCTGTGCTACTACGTCCTGATCACAGCCTTCTGGCGGCTAAGTGTCGCGCAGATAAACGTCTGACGTGATCCCACCGTGGGCTGCCCGTACTGGGCGGCCCACGTCATGTCTGCGGACGACCTGCATTGTCTTATCTGACCATATGAATTATGAATAAGATAGCCGAACCAGTTCCGCGCCCGTCGCGGTTGTCATTTTGGAGCACATGTATGACGCAAACAGCCGTACCCGCAGCACCGTTTACGGCCATCGCCACCCTCGTTCGCTTTTGGGGCGAGGTCGTGGCGACCATCGAATACGCAGTCGCAGGCCTGAATGCCAACGACGAGCCAACCATCCTGGCCGTAAAAAACCAGGGCCTCATCGCGGCCGGCCGCTACGAGGTCACCGTCTTCCGGGTTGCCCTCCAGCAAGCCTGGTTGAATGCGGGGCTGTCTGAAGCCGAGAAGCGTATGGTGCTCTTGGTCCTCACGTTTGACCAAGGAGGCGAGGCCATCCCCGCGATCTTCCCGGACACCGAGGAGCACTTCCGGGCCCTGCTCAAACGCATTGTGCCCAACGCAGACATGCTGCCCCGCTTCACCCGAGCTGTCCGGGCGAACCAGTGGAAGCGAGGGAGGGGAGCGGTCGCCCAGCTGCAAACGTTCCAGGCCATTATGCGGCTACCGCGCGGCGACTGGCCGGTGCACGTCTGGCTGCTCGCCAATTCCGCATTGAGGAAACTCCTTGCGGAGGTAATCGAGTACGACCAACAGCAGCACCGAGGCATGCTCGAAAGCCGGGCTCGGTCAGAATTTACGGAGTCGGGGATCCCGGACGACATAGACTACCTGTGTCTGCTAGTCTATGTCGTCGCTCGGATCCGGCTGGGTAAAATAACCGCCCGGCGCCAATAAAAAAAGCCGGGGGTCATGATAACCTCCCAGCTCGCCGAAGCTTGACGGGGATGGCGGGCAGCACGTCCGTCCGCCATCCCCGTGTCTCTCATCCTGTCATCAACTGTATGCGGGTAACCACCTTGCCGCGGAACAGAAGGGTAGGGTCGAACTCCACCACGTAACGGTAGAGCTCGCCCGCGGGCCCGCGGTTCATTTGATTGGTGCCGTCATCGGCCTCCAGCACACAAACCATGGTTTGGGCCGGCAGGCCACTGGCCGTAATGGTGCTGAGGACTGGAATATTCCATTGGTCGCCTACCCATGCGGGGTAACTCTGCCGCTCGATCTCCTCGATCGAAAGAGACTGCCCCAATAGATTACCGAACTCGCCGGCCAGTGCTTCGAGGCCCTCTCCCTCGTCAAGGTGGGTGAGCGTCACCAGCGGCCGGTCAACACCCACGCGGTCGATCTTTGCGACCGCCTCTCTGATCCACCGTTGCTCTTGCGCGGTGAGCAAGACCTCGCGGCTATGCCTTGGCGCCCACAGCACGTACACAACGATCGTATGGGTCGTCCCATCGCCAGTTGTACTCAATTGTTCTCCTATTGGTACTCGAACTCCAGACTCGTCCTGATATTATGACATAAATCGCTGGTCCAATATGGGTCTCAAGAAAGCAACCAGGCCCTGCCGCGATTCGGCAGGGCCTTCAGCGTCTCCACCTCCGCCCAACGCGCATAACTGAAAACTCGAGTCCGGCGTCGGCCTCAGGTGCACTTGTTAGTTCGTACACCATTCCGGACGGTACAAACGCCCACTGGGCATAACCCAGGGTATACCGCAGCTCACCCACGATCAGACTGCCACTGCCGCGGATAATGCGCACAGCCGCGCCCCGGCGGCCGGATCGAAACTGGCGACTATGCTCATCCCGCGCCAGCGGACCGAAGTAGGTGAACGTGTGCCATTTGGCCGTCACCCGCAGGTGATGGATGCCGGTTAGCGCCGCCATGGCCTCGTTCATGCTGCCGGGCTGGCGATCGTTCCACAACGGGTCTGTTCGTCCTTGTCCAACAATCACCCCGGCATTGGCGGGGCGTGCAGCTTTGCGCCACATGTCGCAGCACCTTTCGTAATCCGGTCGCTTACTCAGTGCATGAGTTTATACACAATGTCATATAAATCTAAAAAAGTCCAGGTTCAATAATTGGCCAAACAAACAATTCACCGAACCTGAGAGAGTATTCTTATGGAAACCGCCAAGGCATCGTGGCTAGCCAAAATCCCCAGCGGCCGCTGGACCAAACGGCTCGTTGTAGCCTTTTTGCTCGGCGTGGCGGCCATGGCCGGTCCACTAGCAGGCAAGCTCACGGGGGTCGAGCCCAACGATGTTTCGGGTTTTCTCCCAGCCTCAGCCGAGTCTACCGAAGCGCTCAAAATCCAGGATCAATTTCAATCGCCGCACTTAGCATGATGCCCCGCCCAGACCGCAGGCGTGGCATCATGCTTACCTGCACCCCAGGCGGGGCGATTGAAATGATTCGGTCAGTGGCCGCTCATGGAGCTACCAGATCGGTCACCAGATCGTCGAGGAGCCGGTCACTGGCCTCGAGACCGCAATGCTCGCGGTGGACCGCATAAACCACCATGAACTCTGCCACCATTGTCGCCATGTCCGCGGCTTCCGGTTGAATCCGAATTCCACGGTCATCACGGTCCCAGGCGGCCGTGACAAGAGCGGCCGCCGAGCGCAGAGCGGCATGCAACGCGTGCGGCTCAGCCTGGCCTTCGCCGTACAGTCCCGCCGTGCGGAGCAGGTCATCGATTACCTCGGTGTTACTCACCGAGCCGCGGTCAGACCATTCGACGCTGATATTGCGCAGATACCTGATGGGCTCAACGACCACCCTGCCCCGCCCCAGCTCCTGCACCATCCTTACCGCGAAATTTGATAGCCACTGCGCGGCCAGCATGCTGCGCACAGCGGCGGTCGTCGGTTCAGGATAGTCTCGTAGCGCTGTGAGGAGGGTGTCCGGCGGCTCGAGGATTGTGGGCGTATAAGGCGCGAACGACCGCTGCCTCAGTTCCCGTGGAACATTATCAAGCCACATAAGAATCCTTCCGTCGTGGCCGATTTTTTGGGCAGGAATTATTAAAACACACATCACGTAATAATGCCAAGCCACACCAAGCGCATCGACGCCCCACCCAGATCAGGCGAAAGCGACGATGCTTGCCTGCCCCGGGCGGGGCGATTTGGGTCGGCGGCATGTAGCGGTAATCGCGTCAGCCCCGGAGGTGCGATACCACGCCCGACAGGCGCGAAGCCGCGAAGTCGATGTTGAACTTCATACTGCTGCTCGTCGGGCTGTACGTGAAGGTGTCGGTGCGCAGGTCGTAGCCTACGATATACAGCTTGATCCCCGTCGGCGTGACCATCAGGAGGTAGCGCTTGGGGATATCGCCGCCCTCGCGGTGGTCGATATGCAGGCCGACGCTGTAGAACAGCTGCTCGCCGTTGCCCTGAAGCTGGCCGACCCTGAAGGTCATGCCCCGCAATGGGTATGTGCCGCTGCTGCACCAGGCGCAGTGCAGTGAATCGGCGCACCAATGGGGGCTGCAGAGTAGCAGCAGCTCACGCTCGACCAGTAGCAGTGAATCCGCCATCGCCGACTCCCTCACCGGCGTTCGGACCTCGGTGATATCAGGCCGGGCGATAAGCAGCCGGCCGGCCAAGGCTAGGTCAGGGAGCAGCTGAGCAGTCGCTTCAGCTCCCATAGCGGGAATGAGGTTGATCGGCATCGGCTCTATGCCCTGCAGTAGTGTGTCCAGGGCAGTCAGCGCTCCGCCGGGTTGTGCTCTGCTCATCTTGCAGACTTCCCCTCTCCGGTTATCACCGGCTCGTTTCAAACAGCTCTGCCAGATGTGCACAATATAATAATTCTTAATACCAGGCAAATTATTGCCCAATCGTCCACAACCAGGCACAATATCTTGCATAACTGTGAGCGTTAGCTCTTCTTTGACCGGAAATGTCCAAACCCAGATCAATTGAGGTGGTATCCATGCCCGCCAAGCCCGTACCGGAGCTCGCAATCACCATCCCCCGAGTCTTGCGGATCCTCTACATGAGGCTGCAGACGCCCCCCTGGAATGCTCAGTCGAGACAAGAAAACAAACCCAGCGGGCCCTTCAAGAATGAGGCCCTTGAGCTCTTCCTCCTGCTCTACATCGCTGGGGGCGAAGGCGGCCACATCAATGGCCCTAACAGCCACAGGCTCGCAACACAGCTCGGTTACGACAGGAAAAACGTCGAAGCCATCACCAAATGGTGGCTGTACTTCGACTATTGCGGCTACGTTGTCCGGCGCAATCTGTCCGCCGATGACAGGCATCTCTGGTTGCTTCCGGCCGGCCGCGAACGGCTGATCCAGTTGATCGCAAAGTACCTGTTGGGGCACCTGGCGTGACGAGTGTCGTATTTAGACGACCAACATCAAAGCCCGGCGCCCCCGAGTAGGGCGCCGGGCAGTCGTAGGCGCCAAGTAAATCCGCGGCGCCTACGACAGATCCCTTGGGCACCGAACAAACGCCTTGGCACCATCGATGTGCCGGCCGGCTCCGTGGCCGGTTAGTGCACCCACGATTGGCGCGTCAGAATAAGCCCGATCAAGAGTGCGATCGCACCGATGACGGCCCAGCCTGGACTCACGATCGCGGTCGCCACGCCCATGGCCGCCGACGCGGTGTAGAACAGGAATGCCATCAACAACCAGCGGCGGTTCGTGGGATATCTGGCCACATACAGCAGTACGCCACCGCCAAGCCAGGTCGCCCCGGCTAGCACCGCCATGTAGCGGTCATTGGGTATCGTGGCGAAGCCGCTGAGGGCTGCGGCGCACACCAAAAAAAACCCGCCAAGCACCAAAGGAGCCGCATTCCCTAGCCCCATCCTCTGCGGCGCACCTGCTCCTTGAGTGGTCACGGCCACCTCACTTTCAAAGACGGATCGTGAGCCCATTATAGGCCATCGAACGTTTCATCTATACTAATATGCATGGCTGCCAAGCGATCTATGGCCTCTTCCGGCATCATTGCCCTAGTAACCGTCGCACTCTTCTATGGTATTACCGCCGTCCTCGCCCGGTATTTAGCTACCGGCAGCGGCGTATTTGAGCAATGGTATTTGCGCTATGGCATTGCTTTCATTTCGGCTCTTATCATTTTTCACGGCCGCCTTGATTTCGGGAAGTTCCGCCGGCTGCCCAAAGCCGAATGGCAAATCCTCATATTTCGTTCGCTCGTCGGCGGAGTAGCGGCCGTCGGCCTCTATACGCTGGCCGCCCAAAATGCCAAAATCGGCGCGGTCGCCTTTATGCAGGCCGTTCCGACCCTGTCGGCCCTGGGTATTCTGCTCATGCACGAAAAACTCACAGCCCCCAAAGCCGGACTGATCGCCCTGTCGTTTGTGGGCGTGATTATTGCCGCAGTCGAAAACCCCCACGACCTGATGTCGCTTAATATCGGCGAAATCTACTCGCTCATCTCCGGTGCCCTGTTTTCGCTCTTTTTCATCACCCGCAAGTGGCACACCGGCGCACTCAATAACCAGGAAATAACCCTAGCCACGTTAGGCCTTAGTGCAGTCGCAAACTATCTGCTCAGCCTGGTCCTGTACCACCGGCTGTTCCCAGACACTTCCGGCTGGTCGCCGTTCTTTGTGGTCGTGTTGCTGGTCGCCGGCATCATGGGTGTGGCCAACATTTTCTTACTTAACTTCGGCTTTGAACGAGTCAGCGGCATCATTGCCGGCAACATTATGAATCTCGAACAGCTCTTCGGCCCCATCTTCGGCTTCATCTTTTATGGCGAAGTGCTGACCGGACGCGAGCTGATCGGCGGCATAATTATTGTCGCCGCCGCCATTGGTATGAACCGGCTGGGCAATGGCCACGAGCCCGCTGCTGGTGTTCCGGATTAAAAGCTGAGAGCCCCCGGACAGCCGGAGGTCCCAGCTTTCCGAAGGCTCAAATTGCCTCTCGACCCACCCACCGGAGCGTGTGCTCGGTCAGATCGAGCTCAAATACCACCACCTCTCCCATTCTGATGGGAAAATCGCCCCATCCCGGTTCTCCTGCCAGTTTGGCCAGCCATCTGATAGCGGGTAGGTGAGTGCAGAGCAGAACTTCCTCGTAGCCCGCGCACGCCTCAAGCACCTGTTCCAGTGTGGGCCTGTACTCCAGCCACCTGGCTTCTTTGGGCTCGCACCTGAGTCCGCCGCAGAGTGCTGCGGCGAGCTGCATGGTCCGCCGGTATCCGGAGTGGAGCACGAGCAGCGTCTTGCCCAGAAGCGTCTGTGCGAAAAATGCAGCGAGCTGTTCCGCGCGCTGCTGTCCGTCTGCGGTCAGCGGACCTTCCAGCGAATCCGTTATCGCACGGTGGTCGTAATCCGGGTGCCGGATTGCGCCAACCCGCACCTTGTTTGCCTTTGCCAATAGTCCTCCCTCCAAGGCGGTTCCGGCCATATAACTTTACCGTCATCTCGAAATTTTACAAATCCGCCAACAACCTCAGGGGTGCAGCCTTGGTCTGAGCAATAATAATTTCTAGCAGCTGCATACAGAAGCGGGCGGACAGCCCCAGCGAGTTCATCGCCGCGGCCGTCCGCCCGTCGCTTCCGCGGTGCTACCGTGTGCCGGGCTAAGCCCAGGTCTCCGTCCGCCCGACGTCCTTGTTCTTCAGCTTCGTGTTCAGAACGTTGCCCCAGACTTCGAGCACCCCTGTCAGGGTGTCGCCGGTGACCTTCAGTCGGGACACCACCTTGCGCACGAAGGGATCCGGGACGTGCACCAGCGAGGCAATAGTGTGGTCGCCGGCGAAAACCCCGGCCTTCCGGCGCACCCGGGCCAGTGTGCCCTGCATGACGATCAGGCACACGGTTTCCGTCGTGAGGTAGTCAGGCAGCTTGTCGGTGTAGCCCTTGATGACCACGTACGGGCCGTCGGCACTGAAGTGCACCCGCTCGCCGCCCACGCGCTCGCGCTTGCCCGCCGAGCTGGTCCGGCGGCAGAAGGCCACGGCAAACTTGTCGGCCAGTGTCTCCGGCTCAGGCAGCGCTATTCTGGCAGCCGCCGCCAGAGCATCGGTGTCGAGATACAGTTTAATCTTGATGCCGCCCACTGCACGTCCTTACTACTGCTACATCCGAAGAATTCGGACCGGTTGCTTGTAGTGTGTCCCCGGTAGCAGCCACGGAGAGCTCTCTGGGCACAAACCATTGCGCCGGGAGAGCTCCCCATAGCAAAAAATGTCAAAGGATGACAGTTATTGTAACATAAAATTTGTATAATTACAATTGGTAGACCAGGCGACCGAAAATTTACACCTGACTGTTAAGGAGTCCAGGCGCTGGAGACGGATAATAGGCTGCGATTCAAACGTTTCAAAACCTAGAAGTCAGGATAAGTTGGGCCGCTTACAGACGATAAATGTCCCCATCCACAAATTTCACCACACCGTCACCAATCGCGCTAACCATATCACCGTCTACCGCAAGCGCCGTACCATCCGGCAGACCATACACGGTACCTACAAATTCTCGCGTCGCCTCGCCACAATCTCAGTCCGATTGTTATCTGCGCCGGGCCGATCCAAATGCGATTTTGTGGCAAAGTCCACCAGTTCCAAGTAGCTGGTGAGGGCATAGTCATCACCCTCACCATACAGCTTCTGGAATCCAGCCTGATTTACCCGTAGGCCCACTATCGCACTTCCCGCACTCGAACCTACGTATACTTTCGTCTCCAGCCATCGCGGCAAACGACGGCTCAAACCTGTTCTGTTGAACACGTTCATCAAATAGTCGGTGTAGCCTCCGAGCACAAAGAACAGATCGGCAGCCTCAAGCCGATCCATGTATTCCAACTCCGTAAGCGCGAGTAGATTGACTAGGTCATACACGCCGCCAAAAGCCGCAGCACCTTGAACAAGCTCCCGAACCGCCCAACGGTTACCAACGTCATACACGTAACCTTCGTTGATGACAGCAATATTGATCTGCTCAGCCGGCTTTCCAACTAAACGGACGGCCGTTTGCGCAATAGCGTCATTTGCAAATCCAGTCGAGGTCAAAAGCAACTTCATTGCGCCATAATATCGTAAAAGAACAATATAGCAAACATAAAATTGAGGCTTCGCCGAGCCTCAGATAAAACATAAGAGCAATGGTAGCCCCACGGGGAGTCGAACCCCGGTTGCCAGGATGAAAACCTGGTGTCCTAACCGCTAGACGATGGGGCCATATCGAGGCATAGGGCCGTGAACCGTCAAATTCTACCATTTTTTGCCCGTTTGCTCAATGCCATAGCATGGCTTATCGTATAAGATAAGCATGAAAGATTTAGACAGCTTTTCTATCGAGTCCGACCAGATCGTGCTGCTCACCTATCGGGACGGCACCAACCGCCGGGCACTCCGGGCCGATCTGCCTCAATTACTGGCCAAAGCCGATCTCAAACGTGTCCACGCCGCCTATCGCCTGCGTCACAATTATCGCGACACGCTACCGCCCTGGCTTCGCGCTCTTGCGCTCACGGTTATCGTGCTTAGTGCCGGCCTCGGCAGCATGAAAGTGGTCAGCACGGTTATACATCCGGCCACGCACACGATACGCCATATTGCCGACACCGCCGGCACGAGCGGTGAAGTGCTCGATGCCAACGCCAATCAACCGTCAGGTGATAGTGCCACCGCCTCAAATTCCGCCCTCGCCGCACCGTCCGTCCCGCAACCGGCTGTCAATCAGCCGGCCATGCCGAATCTATCCACGCCCGCGCCAAGCCCCATCAAGCTTCCGCTCGGCGTAACTGTGCCCGCTCCCACCGCACTCGTTCCCACTGTGGTTCAAGCAGTTACCCAGCCGGTCGCACACACGGTTACTCATGCTCTGAATTCGCTCGGGCTCTAGACAAACCATTAATTTCATTCTATAGTCATCATCGAGTCAACGACTCCCTATATCCGTCCGACCGAAGGAGTACACGGGTATGACTGATGCACCGTCACGTCCGGGGCAGCAGAGCCTGGACCTCGTCAACAAAACCGATCTCGAGTCGGGGTTCCAGAGCATCTTCCCATCCGATCCTCTGTCCAGGCTCTTGGTGCCGGGCGGGCTCCGTGCCGCGCTCAGCGCCGTTAGGGCGTACGCCGCTGGCGCCGAGGGGCTCACGGCAGAGCAGTGCCTGGCAGTTTGCTTGTTCGTCCAGCACAACCAAAACGCCTTGAAGAGCGGCGGCGACCGCGCCCAAGTAGCCCACGAACTGGTCGGGCTCTGCGTCGCCACCGCCCTGCAGATCCAGGGCGAGATGATCCTGAAGCTCCGCGGCCAAGCCGGCCGTGAGCCCTTCGGCCACCGCTAACGGTGCGAACCTGCTGAAGCAGGCGGGCACGTACCGCCACCGGCCGGGAGGGTGCGATCATGCACCCACCCGGCCCGGCCGCAAATTACGTTGCAATTATTCATAAACGGAAAACGGGGCCTCACCAAAAGTGGCGAGGACCCCGAAAGAAAGGGGAGATTGGCCCGAGCATAGCCCAGGTTACTCGGGCCACCCCCGCGACGCGTTACCCGTGGTTCCTAGGCACCGTCTGGATCCTGTGCACCTCGACTCATCAGAGGCTGCACATGACGGTATTGCCCGTCGGGCGATGATGCGGCCGCGTTTTCAGATTTTGCGCACCAGTAGCCAGTACATCAGCGACCGGATCCTAGGTACCTCTTGCACCCCCCGCGTTCGGAGGCTGCCCAAATCGGGCCCCTGGAGGCATCAGGGTTTTTGGGTGTAAGGGATATTTGGTCGGCGCAGGGCACGACTCCTTCTCCCTTGCGCGCAAGGCCATCTGCAGAATTATCCTGCACAATCAGCCTCACCCAGGCAGTAATTCCCAGGTCACGAACCCGGCGAACTCTACACTCGCGCGCCAGCTCGAGACTAAGATTATCCTCGAAAGGACCCCGGCAGTATAGGTAAAGCTACCATCATTGTCAATAAAATTCCCAACGAAAAAGGGCCTCGCTAATGCGAGAGCCCTGTCTGTTTCTCGAGCGCCTAGGAAGGCTCTCAAGAAAGTGGTGGGGAGGAGCGAGCATATCTCGGTGCTCACTCCAACCCCCGAACGTGGCGGCTTCACCCTAAGGGTCGTGTATCTCTGCCGTTTCTTGGGCGTATCCCAGGGTTTCCCCGGGTGATCATCGCCTGGCAGTTTCTTGCCCTTTTGGGTCCCGGCATGCCGCCGTACCTAGTGTCACCGGTGCTCCGGTCCGAGTTCCTCTCTACCTGGAGGCTGAAGGTTGGAAGAGCCAGCCGTCACGGCCAAGCCAACTCTCCCCGTACACACCACGGCATCTTCGGCATACAAGCCCGAAGAGTCCACAGTGTTCAAGACCGGTACCCCGAGGGGCTGGCCCGAAGGCCTCCGGAGCCGTGTGTCTAGCACCTGGCAGGCGCTGGACGTTCTCGTCGTCGTGCCCATCGGGCGTGTATGACCCCGCGAGCCTGGGTCCCGATCTTGCCGCTCCACCCTGGGAGCGACCATTCCCCGGCCTCACCGATCGCTTCAACACTTGGTGCCAAATCTATCGCACTTCGTGCAAACGCCTCGGAAATGCCGGTACTGCCGCGCGATATAAACCATTAACAGAACTTTGTCAACTCTTTTTACAAGCTTTCCCCCAACAACACTTTTGCTTATTCATTATCCCAATCTCTAGCTCAAGCCAAAAACCATTTGGAGTTTTGCACTTGTCAGATCGCAAATCGAGTGGATACGATAAGATTACAATTAAAGGTGAGGTGTCCTATGAGTTCTCGTGCCATAGCAATAACCCGCGCTGTCTCCGTCATTGGCGGTACGACAGCGCTGATCGTCGCTGCAACCTTTGCAGCTGTGTCATCAAATCCGGTCACGATATCGGGCATTAGCCTGGCATCAAGTGACGTCCAGGCCCTAAATGTCTACGACTTCACTGGAAATAGCTTCACAGGAGACACCAGCAACCCTGGCAACACTGGTGCCATAAATGCCGACCTGACAACCTCGACACCGGGAACGCAGTACCCGTTCTATCTGCAAAACACAAGCGGCACAAGTCTTAACATATCGGCCACAGCCAATCCAACCGCTAGTGGAAGCTTAGACCCGAGCAACGTTGAGGTGACGTTCTGGGATGACTCAACCGGGGCACCCACTCAGCTGGGACAAGGTACGCTCGCAAGCATGCAGGCCGGGACTAGCGTAGCTCTCAATGCGTTGGCCGCTGGCGCCACAGGTAGTAGCAGTAGCAATGTGGCCGGCAACTACGATGTCAGCTTCAACCTTATCGCTCCCGATTCAAGCTTCGATACGCTGAGTACTGTGCAGTTGATCTTCACGGGTACGCCGTAAGTTAGAATAAAGTCCAGGCTCTAGTTCATAGTTCGTAAAGGATTCCCGGCATGAAATTACTTTGGCGCATCGCTAAATTTGCTCTGGTCACTATCTACGCTCTGTGCGGGCTCGCACTGTTGCTGTTCTTGGTGCCGGCTACCGGCTTTGAAGCCAAAGAGATCGCCACCGGCAGCATGCGCCCGGCCATTCCACCGGGATCCTTAGTCATTATTCACAAGACTCCGCTTAATCAACTCAAGGTCGGCAACGTCGTAACGTACACTAAGTCGGTCAATCCGCCGGTAACGATTACGCACCGGATTGTGAAAACGGAAACGAAAAGCGGCGCGCCCTACTTCATCGTTAAAGGCGACGCCAACCCGGCGCCGGATCCGGCTGTGCCCGGCGGGCTGATTGTGGGCAAGGTCATCTTCCACGCGCCGTATATTGGCCGCGTGGCGATCGATATGCGCAACCCGGTGGTGATCGTGATCATTGTGATCATTCCCGGGCTGCTGATAATCGCGGATGAAATAATCCGGCTGCGCAAGGCCTTTGGCAGACCCGCGGCGCAAAAGAGCGAACCGACCGAACCGCCCGCACCACCAGCTACAAAGGCGAAGGAGGCGGAAGTTGCGGTTAGCGCGGTGAAGAAACCGGTGGCTGTGCCCGCCCGCCGCCGGACAATGGACGGCATGAAGCCCAGACAGCTGGTGGTTACGCTGGCGGCTTTGTCCATGGTCGCGTTTGGCGTCAAGACAACCTACGCCGAAATTGCCTCAAATGCCGTGACCATTAGTGATATTAAGCTCTCGACTGGCGGCGGTTCCGGCAGCGGCAGTGGCGGCTCGCCCAGCCCGTCACCCAGCCCCACGACGCCGGCCTGCCCTAGCGGCGACATTTTGATCCAGGACACCGGCGCCGGCTCGATCAACATTATTGATTGTAAGAACAAAAAGACCGGCAAGGTCGTGACGATCATTATTAACAACATCGATAACTCAAATAGCCAGTCGTCGAGCTCCGGCAATGTGAACAGCAGCGGCAACACGAACAGCGGCAATACCGGCAGCGGCAACTCGAGCAACTCCAACTCAACCACAACGACCGTTAACAATAACAAGCCTTCACCGTCGGCCAGCCCGTCGCCGACGCCGAGCGCGAGTCCGACGCCTCATTCATAACTATAAGTTCGATGGTCGGCCCGGCCGTCGCTCACGTGCAGGAGCGACGGCCGAGATCGGCTTACGAAAAGATGCGCAGCTCCATCGCGAGCCGCGCGAAGGCGGCTTCCGGCGGCAGTTTTTGGCTAAACCGAGTACTGCCTAGATGGTGTCCCAGAGCGCCGGCGTAGAACAGCCACGGGTGCGCTACCATCTGAGCAGCCTCGCTAGCATCGTCCCAGGCTCGTTCTCTGAGCCTGCGCCGCGTGTGGTTGAGACTCAGACCAATGGCGTAGTGCAGCAACACCGCCGCCCGTAGCAACGTGTCGTCGCCCGCCTCCAGTAGGTCTCGGGCGATCTTAAAGTGCGCGAGCGCATCCTTGAACCGCCGGAGCGAAATCATCAGGCGACCGCGGAACAACGCCACTAGGCACCTGAGCGTCGTGTCTTCGTCGCCGGCCACCTCTGCGGCCCCGACGAGGCCGTGGTGTGCGTCTTCCAGCTGGTGCATAAGGCGGAAGACATCGGCCTGTAGCACCATGATGAGCACTAGCCACGATGCACGGCCCGGGGCATCCGGCTCCATGGCACAAGCATGCCAGCGAGCCTGCTCCAAGTGGGCAAAACTCTTCTTCCACCCCTGAGCGTCGTCCATGTCTATGACTGCCAGGCCGAGGTGGGCCAGCAGCTGTGGGACGCCGGGGTATTCGCCTGCAAGTATCTCTCTGGCAAGCGGACCGATGAAATATTGGACGAAGCCTTCGCGCAGCTCGCGGTGAAGCTTCGCTTCCAGAATGCCGGGATCGGGGTGAGGTTCACTAGCGTCGGTCATGTCAAGCTCCCCTTTCTGGGGCTTTTGCGTACCATAAACGCTCGAGCCATCATTCTAGCTGTCAGGCTCGGGCAGCGCAATTGCTGATCGCGCAAGCTGCGCACGACGAAAGTCCGCGGGACTACTGGCGGACCAAGCCGCTGTGGCTGCGATGCCTCATGGTGACGGCCGTAGTGCTACTCGTGCTGCTGCACCGTTAATGAAGCCCCTTGCAGGTCGCGAGGGGCTTCATTACGCCTAATTGATGGGCTGCATCAGTCCTCAACGTCTTCCTCCTCATTGATGTCATCATCTTCGGGCGCTATGACCTTCTCCCAAATCTTTCCCGTCATTTCATGTGCCTTGAGTCTCTCGGCCGTCGTAAACCACATTGCGATGTCCTCGCCCCACTTATCTTCAAGCAGTCGTTTGGTAGCTCGCTTGCAGTAGATCAAATCGGTGAGGGTTGGGCAGATGAACAGGGCGATTGGGTTTGGCTCCTCCTCTCCCGTCTCATCTTGCCAATATCCGTCTTCCAGGTACTCAATGTAGTTCTTGAGCCGCTTCCTCACTCTTTGGCGGGGCATGGTGGCTTCGATGATTTCGATGAAGCGCGTGGTGTCCGTGAAGTCGTCGTCGGTCTCAACCGTCCTTTCGAACACCAGCTGCGGGCGGATCAAGTCAGACTCACTCAGGAAATGATAATCGCTCTCTAGGTCGAAGTAGTCGGCTTGGGTGGTGTATAGATAGTGAACGCGGCTGGTGGTGGCATTTGCTAAGTTACTGTTGTGCATGGTGATGCAACAGTCGGCTACAAGCACACACTGCTCAACGAAGCCCGGGCTGCGGGACGACTCCCGGTAGCGCTTGCGAAACTCCTCGATCGGGTGACCCTGATTCTCCTTGAGCCATCGGATGCCGTTTAAGCCGAGATAGTAGATCGCTGGCTTAGATTTTTCTAGAAAGTTAGTTGAGTAAATCCATTCGACGTAATGGTTAGCTCGAAGGTCCGCGAGCCACGCATTAATCCGCTTGTAATCTTTATGACCCATAAGCGTTTGTATTTGGATACGATTTAAGAATCTGTATTTGTACAGCAGTTTGAGTATAGTTTGTTGTCTTGGAGTTAGTTGCGGCAGTTTCATTTGATGAGATAGTTAGTGGATATTATAGGTAGCGATTAGTTCTGACGTTTTTTTGTTTGTCTTGTTTTGAGTGATGATATTTTGCCAACCCCACCTACCCGTTATTTATATGGTAGGTGCCACGCTTATTCAAATATTACTGCGTATAAAACCCTCTTTATTGTCCTAACCCACTAGGACAAAGGTTACAAAAAGAAAATGCCCTTATATCGGCGCAGGGGCAACCGCATTGCAGGGCGTTAAGCCTTATTGATGAGCGATTTGTATCAGGCCGTACGGACGGCGGGCTCCCTGCTCATTTACAGATGCTGTAATTTATGTAAAAGTATTGCGGTATCGAACAAGTTGACAGTGAGAAGGTGATGCAACGTGGCCGCAGATCAGCGGTTTACGCTAGTGCTTCCGCCAGCGACCCAAGAGCCGGACCTCGCAACCGAGATCGGGGATACCGTCGGCTACATTCCGACGCGCGTGGCTGATTGGTACAAGGCCAAGACCGAACGAGACGTTAGCGCCCGGCTCCGGCAGCGGACGACGCAGTGTTTCCGCCTCCGGGGCTTCGGGATAGCGTTGACTCCGCTCGGCTTGGTCCTGATTGTGGATCATTGGCGCGCGCTGGGCATCGTGCTGTACGTCGTGGGCGTCGCAGTCTGGGCGGCTACCATGGAAAAATGCGACGCCATGCACGCGCAGCTGGACCGGCTGTGTTTGACCGCCACCTGGCACACGGAACGGTTGCTCGGCGATCTTAAAGGCGACCACAACCTGTCCAGGTACGCGATTGGTCTAGCCCATCTCGTCCGGCAGCAGCTGGGTCCAACCGCCTGGCTGTACGTCGAGCGGCTTGTAGCCCATGACGGCGACGCTACGAATGATACCGTGGCGCTCTATGTCCTGCGCAGCGGTCAGCAGTGCTATCTACAGTTCTGGGCCGGCGATGAGCCGGTGTACCTGCCGCGCTGCGGGGCCGACCAGGTAGCGCGGCGCACCGCCCTTGGACAGGCCTTGCTGGTCGGTGGTGTCCAGGTACGCGAATCCGCTCCGTTGCAGGCGTTCCAGGAGCGGATCAAAGAACTCGCAAGCCGCCAGCAGTTCGTGGAGCTCATGATCGCCCTCCTCGGCCTCACCGCCGGGTTGGCATGCATCGGAGTGGCCACCCTGCAGCTTTACCTCAAGGCGGCAACCCGGGCGGAGGCCATAGAGGCGTTGGCCATTCCGGCGCTTATCGGCCTCATCATCGTCGCGATATATTATATCCGCTACCGACGGGGGCCGCGCTGGCGCACGGTGTCCATGCCGCCGAACAACACCGTTCCGACCGACCAACTGGAGGTACTGGAAAAAGTCCAGGCCGCCCTGCCACCGGACGCCACCTTGGCCACGGAAGTACTCAGGGTGCCGCTCATCGGTACGGTGATCTGCTGCCAGGTTGAACGCGACGATGTCGTGGTCGGCGTGGCATCCTGGATCAACAAACGAACGCTGTGACAGCGCCAAGTCCGCTGACCGCAACCGCAAGGAGTCAACCGTCCGCGGTCGCGGTCGGCGGACTCCTTGTTTATGGCCCAGGTCCCACTCGTCTTATGGGAACTGGCTAAGCAGCAATGCCGAAGTGCTCGTGGCGGCACCGCTGGGAGTTACCTCCATATCAACCCAGTACGTTTGTCCAAGTCCTTTAACATAAATATCCGGATAAGCGTTGGGCGGGCCAACGGCAAATACCGCTTGTCCCTGCGTTGATCCACCTTGGTCAAAATTCGCCGGAGCTCCGGACCCGGTATATGGTGAAGTCGAGCTGGCTGCATAGATACCGGGCACGTGCATCACACCGTTGCGGATGCCGTCGAACGTCGGGCCGGCATTTTGGATGGCGCTTCCCGGGAACTGGTAGGCCGCGCCGATGTTGAAGTAGTAGAGTTGCTTGGCCGACCAGGCATCGGGAACGGCCGCGCTGTTGTAGACCGACACCCGGTAACGTCCGGCCGGCAGGGTTACGCCTGTTAGTGCGCACGATACCCACCCCGAGCCGGCGATACCGCTCCAAGTCGGGCTGGTGTTACTGGCTACTATCGCCTGAGTGTCCTCGTCCCACACGTCGCAGCGTGTGGCTAGCTGGGCGGTCCCGGACGGGCTGTAATACCAGATATTATTTACAGCACAGCTTTGGTTGAGCCGCATCTCCGTGCCAACGACGTAGTCGACTGCCGAATCCCCGGTGGTGAATTGGTCGCCGTAAAACTTGTTTGGCCACGCGCGGTAGCTGCCGGTATAACCGTTTGGTGTGGTGGTGGTAACCTGGATATCGATCCAGAAATTGGCAGAGTTGGATACACCCAAGGGGCACGTCGCAGACGGGTCAGTGCCGCCGACGGTAAATAGTCCTTGGCCGATATTGCCACCGCCGTTGTATTGCGATGATCCGTATGACGAGTTGCCATCGGCAAAGGCCAGGATCGGGCCATTTTGGATGCCGTTAGGATGACCGCCTGCACCAAACGAGTCAACCGCGCCGGTCCCCGCACCGGACGTGTCTGAATCCGGAAAAGCGCCGTTAATGCCGGTCGCGGCAATGTAACGAGTAATTTCCGACAGCAAAATCGGCATTGGCAGCGCAACGTAATTCCACCCGGTCGACAGCGCGCCCGAGGTCACAACCGAGCCGGGCACCAGTGTTGTATCAGTAAAGTTAAGGGGGTTGATTTGCCAGAGGGCGAATTTCTGCGGCGCAGTCAAGCCGCCGGTCGGGCAGACCCAGTGCCAATAGCCCTCAAACCAACAATTGCCCTGGAGCGTCATAAAACCAACACCGGAGATAAAGTTGCCCGAGTACGACACAGGTGTCGTCGGCCCGTTCCCGGGCCGCCCGTCTTGGCCGTCCATGAAGCGGTAATTCGCCGCCGGCTCCGGCACCACCTCGACGTCGATCCAGTACAGCGCGTAGGTAAGGGTGGCATTGTCCGGATAGGCCCAGGTATTGGAGTTGTATGACATCTGCCCCGGGGAAGCTGCGCCATAGCCGGGTATGGTCAGAATGTCTTGCGTGAAACCGGAGCCATACATCTGTCCGGTGTTAAACATATTGTCCGAATACGCCCACCAGATTGAACCGCCGGCATTAAACGTGGCAACTTTATAATCACCGGCCGCGAGCGTGATAGCGGCGCTCCGGTAATCGCACTTAATCCACCCATTGCCGGCCGTTGCCGCACTACCGTCCACGTTCACCCAGGTTGGTGAGCTGTTGTCCGTCCCGGCTACAACCGTCTGACTGCCAACGTCCCAGACCGCACACCGCGTCGGCAGCACGGTCGCCCCCGACGGCGAGTAGTGCCAGATGGACGCCAGCTGGGCTGACTGGCTCAGCGAAAATTCCATCCCAAGTGTAAAGCCGCCGCTGCTGGTGTCCGTCTGAATCGGAGTCGGCACCGTCGGCCAGGCCCGCTCCGGCGTGCCCGGCGGAACCGCATCTGTCACCTGCACATCGAGCCATAAAAGGTCGTCTGCATCGTTATTATCGGGTTGGTGCACCGAAGCATCGGCGCCGTTGGTATTAAACGGCTGTTGGGGCCAAAACGTGCTCGCGCTGCTGCCGCTGGGGTAGGCCATAAGCGGCCCATTAGTGATGCCGTTGACGTATGGATCGCCCGACCCGAACTGATTTTTCGTGTCAGGAAAACCAATCGTGGTGCTGTAGCCTATCGCAGCCACGTATGGAACATTTGGGGTAAGCGGTATGGGGTTACAGGGAACAAAATTCCACGCCCCGGCTGTGAACGCGCCAGTCCACAGCACCTCAGACGCCGGAATAACGGTAGCGTCGGGGTAATCGTAAGCCTGCCACAAGGCAAAACCAATGTTCGTGTTGGTGTCGCCGCCGGTTGGCACCCACCACCAGTAGCCGTTGAAATAGAGACCGCCAGCAGTCACATTAAAAACCAGCCCGGCTACATAATTGCCGCTGTACGCCGTTGGTGAACCCGGCGGCTGGGTGCCTGAGGATCCAACCCCCGGGCGGCCGCTTTGGCCGTCCATTAAGCGGTATGTACTCACGATCTGTACTTCATACTGCAAACAATTATAGTGAGACCAGGCTACTAACCACAACCATCATCCGAATTGGCGGTCCGCACAACGTACGAAACCATAAGAATTAACAATAAAATGGGGTTATAGTATAAGTATTATTGTAAGAACATACATACCAGGTATGCTCTCAGAAAAACTATGATGCAATCTGCTAGATAGAAAATCTAGATAGCAATTAACTAAATAGAGGTGAGGCATAGCTATGACTAGACGCTCATTTGCAATCGCCCGGGCCGCTGCCACGATCGGCGGTATGGGTGCGTTAATAATTGGAGCGACGATGGCCGCTACCAATGTCGGCACCGTGGCGCTAACGGCCAATTCGTTCGCGACCACGTCCACCGGCTTACAGATTTCCAACGATGGCAGCACATTTAGTGACACCGCCACCGGGTTTGACTTTGGCAGTCTTACGACGGGTGGTACATCAACTAAAGAAAACATGTGGCTTCAGGACACCTCAGGTGGCACGACACCACTCGGCATTACGCTCGCTGCGGCCAATGTCGGCGCGCTCACCGGCCTGAATCCCGCCGACGTCATGGTAAACGTCGAAGCCCACGGCGGCTCCACGGTTGATAGCTTCTCGCTCTCGTCTCTGGAATCAAGCACACCGGCGCTCAGCGCGGCCAACGAGCCGACCATTGAAAGCGACGGCACGCCGGTCCCGACCGAGTACGACGTTTGGCTGTCACTCAGCTCCGGCGCCGTTACCGGCACCACGGATCCTACGAGCAACACGTTTGACCTCAACTTCACCGGAACGAGTAGTTCGTAACCATGAGGGCGCCTACGCAAGCTTTCCGCTGGATTGGCCTGGCCGCATACGCGGGCCTCGCCACGCTCATCATCCTCTTTCTCACGCCCATTGGTGGTTGGAAGGCCCTTGATGTGCTCACGGGAAGCATGCGTCCGGCAATTCAGCCGGGCGCCCTTGTCATCATTCATCGTGTACCACTCAGTTCGGTTCATCCCGGCAATGTGGTCACCTATGTTAATCCGCACGATACCAAAGAGCTGATCACCCACCGGGTGCAGTCAGTCAATAAGGTCAACGGCGTCACCATGGTGACGGTCAAGGGCGATGCCAATACCATCGCCGACCCGCCGTTTGCCGGGGGCCAAATTCAGGGCCGGGTGGCAACGATTGTGCCCTATGCCGGTCGTGTGCTCAATGTTATCCACAATCCCTATGGTCTGGCGCTGCTCGTCATTTTGCCGGCCCTATTTGTAATATGGATCGAAGCTAGGAGGTTGATGGGCGTGCTGGTTGAAGAATCCGACCCCGCGACGCCCGGCTCAGGCCGCTCCGGCGGTCTGCCGGTAGCAATCCGCTTTCGCCGCCCCCGGGAGATTAAGCAAACAGACGCAGGCCGACCACTCGACGGTATGCGCCGGCTCGCGGTGTTGCCGGTCGTGGCCATCGCCTTGGCCGTATTCGCGGTTGGAGTAACACTGGCCGCGCTCACCAGCACGGTCTCGCTCACCGGCAACAGCTTCCAAACCCAAGTCAGCGGCTCGCCCAGCCCCACGCCTTCTCCTAGTGGCAGTCCAACTCCATCGCCCTCGGGTTCGCCCACGCCGTCCGGCTCACCGTCGCCGACTGCTTCACCTTGCCCCACCAATGTCTCAATTACTGACACCGGTGCCGGCTCTACTAACATCGTGCGCTGCACCTCCAAGACCATCATTACCAACTCAAATTCAAACAACGTAAGCGTTACGAATTCAAATCATCAGTCCACCTCGGGTGGCGGTTCCAGTACCAACACTCAGACCACCAACATTAACGTCACCTATTAGGGCTTCGCGTGAGGCGGCCTTGGGCGACGATTTGTAAAACGTCTTCGTTATTTCAATAAGCTCGAAGGGGATGGATTATAGCCGAAAAGTTCTAAGTTCAACTCAATTACCTCCGGAGTAACAAGACTAGCGTACAAGTTTGCGGCGTCTCTATTGCGGGCGAATAGATGCCATCTGTCAGTAACATCCATGTCTTGAGCACGACCCTGTAGAGTGAGACCATCGAATGAACTACCCTCACCAATGCCAGAGACCTGGTTGATGCCTAGGTCTTCGTTTAAGAATCCCAGCTGAATTGCAACCCTATCTCTGTATTCCTTATTCTGAAACCATTTATCGTAGAGAATAGCAGCGAAATCACCTTCAGACATATTAACGATAGCATGCGCGTTTTCTACCCAAACATCACGCACATCCATCAGGCCAAGGCGATGAATGTTACGCGTCTCGCCTCTAGCCTCGACATTACGGCGTCTCTGTATTTGTGAAGCAATGAGGTTGGGGAAATTTCTTAATAACAACACGTCAATGCAATTGCTTCGTGTAAAAGTCGTATAATGCTCCTGTAGCCTTCGTTTGGCGAACATCAGGTCTTCATAGCTTACGACTACATATCTGGGTCTGCCACGATCAATTGCTGACAGCATGTAGTCTACGTCAAGATACGGTTTTGAGGGATCGGCTGGATGACGCGGTTCATTTACGGCATTAAAATGCGCAACCCCACCTTTCTGGCCACGGCTTAGTCCTTCACTAAGCCATCCTATCAAGGCATGATTGCCTGAACGTTTAAGTCCGAAAAAATGAATGTACGTCACACTTTGTGACTGACCAGCAATGATAGCTTCTGTACGTAACGAATCTACTTCTGGCATCAGAAGTGCATTATGAGACAGCTACGCACCTAACACAACTAACCGTTGGGACCACCGCGAATATAGGGGGCTAACGCCTATCAAACTGCACTATAGATCTAAAGTTTAACTACTTGATCTATAGTCTGGAGCTTGTAGCAAGAACATAGTTTCTAGCCACGCCGTACATGACCAGCTAGAGCTAGTCAATATAGCTAGAACCGGCCTAGCCGTGACCACAAGGTTCTAGACCGTCATGCTCAGCCAAGAACCTACGTGCTCATTTGTCAACGCTCTTCTCGGAATTGGCTGCATGGCGTCAAGATGTACCTGTTTCGGTCTATGCACGAGTGAAGACTCAATCGTGCTACGCGCTTATGCTTAAATAGGGTACAGTTAAGCCAATGCCAAAAACTCGAAATAAAAATCTGCCAGGACGCAATGGTCTCGGCCGTTATTTGCTGGGCGCTGTGGTGATATTAGCTTCCATTGTCATCGGTCTAGTGGTGGTACACGTGAAAGCGGCCGGGCTGGTTGGGGATCTCAATGATGACGGTGTGGTCAATGTGCTTGACTTGTCGATTCTGCTAAGCGACTGGGGGCAAACAAACGCCGCCATTGAGCAAAACCTCGGACAAACCGGGCCCGTTGGCGTCATTGACCTGTCGATCTTGTTGTCTCACTGGGGGGATACTGCCTCGACACCCACACCTTCGCCCAGCCCGTCCCCAGTCGCGGCAGGTTGTGTCAGCGGCGGCGTGGTTGCACCGTGCATCGGCGGAGCTTCTACGGGCGCCAGCGGTTGGGGGACACCCATATTTGATGACGAGTTTAATGGGACTAGCCTGAATACCAGCAACTGGAGTACAGGGTGGTTTGGTAGCGGAATCACCGGTCCAGTCAATAGCCTTGAAGATGATTGTTATAACCCGGACCTCGTAAGTATTTCCGGGGGTTATCTTGATGAGCAGATTATTCAACAAACCTGCACTGGGCGGCTTGGATCGGAACCATACTCTGCAGGCTACATAACTTCAATGACCTCGGGTGGAGGTAGTGACTTGTTCGGCTTCACTTACGGCTTCATAGAAGCCCGTATTTACTTCCCGGCAGCGTCCAACGGTGAAGTTGCCAACTGGCCGGCTTTCTGGCTACAAAGTCTGCATGACGGCAGCCAAACTGCGCCGAATACGGAAATAGATATCGAGGAAGGCCTGCATGGAGCGCTAAGGTGGCATGTGCTTGGGGCCGGAGGAACTACGGTTTGTACTGATGGCGACACTGGACCAGGATGGCACACTATCGGCCTTGATTGGCAGCCTGGTTCGGCGACTTTCTACTATGACGGTGTAGCAGTTGGGAGTACTTGCACAAGTAGTGCGCTTGATCCTGCTAATACTGGAGAAATGAGAATAGCTTTGGGCGAACAGACTAGCGCCACCATTGCAGGGCCGCAGACCGCACCACAAACAATGCAGACCGATTACGTTCGGGTTTGGCCTACAACTGGTACAGTTTATACATACGATGGCAGCTCAAATTAAATTCATACATAACTAATTAACGGCCACACCCCATTATCGCAAGTATACGATCCTGAGTCGGGCAGGCATCGTGTGTTTTTGCCAAAGCCACGCGCACAGGCCATAATGAGCTTGTGTTTATCGCAGGCATTCTGTTCAGCTCCACACTATTTGAAGAAATCTCCGAAACCATTGGCAAGAAATCGGTTCGCAAGCGCCGCGAAACCGTCTATAATTTGGCCTTCTTGAGCCTATTTTGGACACTGACGCTGCTAATTGTGGCAGGCCTCATTGGCGTCAAGTTCGTTGTACAGGAAGCCTCATGGCCGTTTCTGATCGTGCGCATGATAATCGGAATCGCGCTCAATTTTGTGGCCGCCCAAGCCGTGGTCCAGGCCGATCGCAGCACACTCGGGTTCATCCGTCTGCTCACAATTCCGCTCGTGCTCGCAACCGACATCATGCTCGGCTACCACCTCACGACGCTCCAAATCGTAGCCGTCTGTGTTATGTTTGTCGGCCTTGTCGCTGCCTTTCATCATAACCCCACCGGCAAACGCGGTGCCGGCTGGGCCTTGCTGGTGGCAATTCTTGCAGCCGCCGACGCCACACTCTACAAGCACGATATTACTCACTACAATTCCGTGGTTGGAGAGCAAGTTGTGGTCTATAGCGCCGTTGTCTTGTTCTTCTATGTCTGCTCGGTCCGGCAGGGCAGCCGGCCGCTCCATCTGTTGGCACGACCAATTACGGGTATTCAGTCGTTTACCGACGGATGCGGCCTGGCGATTGAAAGCTTCGCCTTCAGCTTCGCCCCGGCGTCGGTGGTTGTAGCTGCCAAGCGTACCTTCGCCCTCATGTGGTCAATCGTGTTTGGGCATCGCTACTTTCACGAGCACAAATTACATCGCAAACTATTCGCCGGCGCCGTACTGGCCGTCGGCCTCATTCTGCTCGTCAGCCCCGGCATCTGATTCGCATATGATATAATATGGATCGAAAGACCAAGGAGGGTAACATTGGTCAAACCAGCTCGTCATGAATCATATACTTTGCTCGTCGCAGTCAGCGCCGGGCTCGTGCTGGTATTAATCGCCGACTGGTCATGGAGCCAGGGTCACAGCCTCAGCGCCAAGCCGGCCGACACCACGGTCACGGTTTCAACGTCACCAAGCCCGTCACCGTCCAGCTCTCCCATGTCTACGCCCACGCCGGCCTCATCGCCGACCCCTCAGAGCTCATCGCAAAGCTCCACCACCACGAGCTCGTCCGGCAACAGCTCAAACAACATCACCGTTACCAACACCAACGACCAGACCGCAACCTCAGGTGCGGCCAACAATCATAATTCCAGCTCGACTAGCGTCACTATCAACGGTAATAACACTACTACCACAACCACTGACAACAACGGCCACGTTACCACCACGGTCACGCATTAGCGTGTGCTAACATAAAAGCATATGCTTGCGGCTTCGTTTAAACGCACCAAAATCGTTGCCACCATCGGCCCGTCTTCGAGCTCACCTCAAGTGCTCGAGCAGTTGTTGCTCGCAGGCGTAAATATGTTCCGGCTTAACTTCTCGCACGGCACCCAGGCTGAGCACGGCGAGGTTTTTCACCTCGTGCGCAAACTCTCAGCTCACCACAACCGCCCAGCCGCCTTGTTGGCCGATCTCCAAGGGCCCAAGATCCAGATCGGCATGCTGCCGGCCGACGGTTTGGCGTTCGTGCGCGGACACCTTGTACGTTTTGCCTACAATGCCGATTACGAAACCTCAGGCATCGTGCCGGTCCGCCACAACATTGCCAAATACTTAAAAAAAGGCGAGCGCATCTTCCTGCACGACGGCCAGATCGAAGTCGAGGTTGAAAAAATCGAGCGGGAACTCATCACTACCAAAGTGCTCGTGCCCGGCATTTTGCTGTCTAATCAGGGCATTAATCTCCCCGACACCGATCTTGGCGGCGAAATTACCACAGAAAAAGACCTGTCCGACCTCAAATTCGCGGTTGGGCTGGGCGCCGATTACGTCGGCTACTCATTTGTACAAACCGCTAGCGACATCGAACATCTGCGCGTCAAACTGAAAAAGCTTGGAGCGCCGGACATGCGAATCATCGCCAAAATCAAAACCGCCGCCGCCGTGGAGAACCTTGAAGCAGTCGTGGCTGCTACCGACGCCATTATGGTGGCCCGCGGCGATCTCGCCATCGAAACTAAACCGGAATCAGTACCCGCTGCCCAACGCCGGATGATCGAGCTCGGTAAGCTCTACCGTAAGCCGGTTATCGTGGCCACGCAAATGCTCGAATCCATGATCTCAGCGCCGGCCCCAACCCGCGCCGAGGTCTCTGATGTCGCCACAGCTGTACTCGAGGGCGCCGACGCCGTTATGCTCTCGGCTGAAAGCGCCGTCGGCCTGTTCCCGGTCGATACTGTCAAAATGATGAAGCGCATCATCCTCTACACCGAGCGCGAAGAACTAGCCAAACTCCCGACCCCGCCACTGCCCGCATCGTCCCACGGCAACCAAACCAACGCCATTTCAGCTGCCGCCGTCGAGCTAGCGCGCCAGCTCCCGGCCAAAGTTATCATTGCCGAAACCAGCTCGGGCCAAACCGCCAGAAACGTCTCCGCCCTCCGTCCCGGCGTGCCCATCATCATGGTGACCGACCACGAGCGGGTGTATCATCAAATGGCCATTGTGTGGGGCGGCAAGTCGTTTCTAGTTAACAACATGGACGGCGCCACCGAGCACGTCATTCGTGAGTTAAAGGCCGCCGGCAATGTCGCCACCGGCGATGCTTTGGTAGTAGCTTCGGGCAACCAGCCCGGCCTCATCGGCGGCACCGACCGTGTACAAATTAAGATCGTGGAGTAGCCTATGGAATGCCCCGCCTGCAAATCGCCGATGATTCACTCCAAAGTTGGCTGGTTGTGCATGAATTGCGGCAACCTCGAACCCACGCGCCATCATCACGAGGACGACAAACCGGCTCATGAAACCAAAGAGCCAGCCAAGCCTGCACCCAACCACACTGAGTCCAAACCCTCCGCCGTTACCGATATCAAAATCAAAGTCCACAAACACTCACGCAGCGCGAACCCCCGATAACCAGGGGGCTCACGCCACTGCCCTGGTCATCGGGGGTCTCTTAGCGGCGATGAACTCCGGTACGACCGGGCAGTGAGCGCACCGGCACGGAATTCCCGTTCAGCTTAGCCGCCACATCGACTTGGGAGCTTCCGTGATACACGGCAAGATGCCGCAGTCGTGACAGTCTCCCCGGCCGTCGGTACAGTAGCACACGGTACGGGCCGTAGCGTTGGACGTACAACAGATACCTCGGGAACTGTTCCCCAACGGCCTTGGCCGCATCCTCCACCTCGGGCGCCACCGCCGTGCTCTCCCAGTTGTAGCATTCGCGCTTCCAGCAGACCACGCAGGCGATCACCACAATCTGCCAGACCGCAACCAGCGCGATTATGCCCCCGAGTATTCCGTAATCCCGGTAGAACGAGCGGTCGGGTGAGAACCGGCCCAGCACCAGGAGTGCTACGGCTACCAGGGCCGCAACCACGGCTCGGTTGCGGCACGGCCGCCATTCATGTGCAGTTACACTCCAGATGAAGCGAATCATGGGCTGGAGACTGATCTCGCTGATCCGGACCTCTGAGCCCGGTCGTGCGACTTGTGTTATCAAGGCGGCTCCTAAGTTCGGAGGTTGCTGAGCGATCGGTTCAATTATCCAATAGGAAATGAAGTTTGCCAAATGCGGCCATCAACGCGCGCAGATCATTTTGGCATGAGCCTGCGCAATCAATTACACTAGGCACATGAACAAACTCACCATCCGCGACATTGACCTTGAAGGTAAAACCATCTTTTCTAGGCTCGATTGGAACGTACCCGTAGACGACGGCCGCATTGAAGACACTGCGCGCATCGAAGCCACTCACTCTACCATCGAATATCTGGTAGGGAAACACTGCCGCATCGTTATAACGAGTCATCTTGGCCGCCCGGATGGGAAGCCAAGGCCCGAGTTTAGTCTTGAGCCGGTGGCCAAAAAAGCTGCCCAAGTGCTCGGCCGGCCGGTCGCGTTTGTGCATGATTGCGTCGGACCCGAGGTCAAGGCCGCGGCTGATGCCCTGAAGCCAGGTGAGCTCCTTTGCCTCGAAAATGTTCGCTTTCACCCCGAAGAAGAGGCCAACGACCCCAAATTTGCGAAGCAATTGGCCGAAGATTCCGGTGCTGAAGTATTTGTCTACGATGCTTTTGCCAGCTATCGTCCTCACGCCTCCACCGAAGGGATTTCGCATGTTTTGCCCGGCGTGGCCGGATTACTTGTCGAGCGCGAAGTCGATTATATTACCGGCGCGGTCGAGCACCCCAACCGCCCGCTTATTGCCATCATCGGCGGCGCCAAGGTCTCCACCAAGCTCGGGATTTTGGAAAACCTTATCCCCAAAGTCGACGCGATGCTGCTAACTGGCCCGATTGCCAATACCTTCGCGCACACACGCGGGCTGAGCATTGGTAAAAGTGTCATCGAGCCGAACATGGAAGCCGAGATCCATAAGCTCGAAAAGATCGCCGCCGCCGCCAATACGCAATTGCTCCTGCCAAACGAAGTGATGGTGTCAACGAGTATTGAAAAAGCCAGCCATCTGCACGCCACCAAGCTGGGAGAAGTTGAAGCGAGCGAATATATTGTTGACGCCGCACCCAGCTATGCCTCGCAGCTCAGCGCTGAGGTCTTCGACTTCCTCGACTTTGACCACAAGTGCACCGTTATCTGGAACGGCCCGCTCGGCCTAACCGAGATCCCTGATTTCCAAGTCGGCTCGCGTGCCATGGCCGAGGCCATCATCAAGCTGCCGGGCTGCACCTCAATTGTAGGCGGTGGCGACACCACCGCCTACGTCGATGAAGCCGGCCTGCGCGATAAATTCACTTGGGTCTCTACCGGCGGCGGCGCCAGCTTGGAACTCATGAGCGGCAAAGGCCTGCCCTGCGTTGACGCCCTGCAAGATAAGCCATGAAACGCCCCCAGCTCGCCTACCCGCTGCCGGCGGGCCAGGCCGGCGACCCGGGTTACTTCGAGCCCGACAGCCTCGTCTGGCGCATTATGCGCGAGCGTGTACTCGTGCTAGGGGGTGTACCGGCCGTACTGCTGCAACTCGCCCATCCCTTGATTGCCGCCGCCCTCACAGAACATTCAAACTTTAAAGCCAATACCTTCCGGCGCCTCAAACACACCCTTACCGCCGCCCTGTGGGTCAGTTTCGGCGACCATGACACGGCCCATGATGCGGCCGCACGAGTGGCCAAGTCGCACCGGCCGGTTGAGGGCAAATTGGCTGCCGCACACGGCCCGTGGCAAGCCGGTGCGCCCTACAGTGCCACTGACCCTGCGCTCGACCTTTGGGTCTACGGCACGACCATAGAACTGTTTCTTAACACCTATGACCATTTTGTTCGCCGATTGAGCTTCAGCGAGCGTGAACAATACTATAACGCCAGCAAGCCGGTCGGCGCACTCTTTGGTGTCACGCCTACGGTCAGGCCAAAAAGTTATCCCGATTTTAAGCGCTATTACAACGATATGTTAGCGAGTCCGCAGCTCGTGATTGATGAGCCGGCTGCGGAGCTGGCCAGAACCGTCTTTACAATCAAGGTCTACGGCCTGCCACTCGCACCGTTAAAACGGGTTATTTGCGCCGAACTCTTGCCTCGCGAGCTGGCGACGGCTTATGGCTTGCAGACCAATCGTTTCTCAAGCCTCTGTTTCCGTGCACTCGGCTCCACAAGCCGCAGCCTCATGCCGCTCTTGCCTACAAGACTCAGATATTGGCGGCATTATCACACGGCCCTGCGCCGATGCCCCGTTTCGCTTACAGAAAAAAAGCATTAGTATAATGAGGAACATGAAACGCCTCATCGTCGCCAACTGGAAAATGAATCTCGGGCCGGCTGAGGCTAGTCTACTCGTGAAGCGGCTTGAGCAAAAAATCAAGCCAACATCTGAGGTTGATGTGGTCATCTGCCCGCCGTTTGTCGATCTTGTACCGCTCGCCCGCGACCTCGACCATGACAAGCTCGCCCTCGGCGCACAAACCATCCACGACGCCGATTCCGGCCCCTTTACCGGCGAGATTTCTGCCCCCATGTTAGACGGCTTGGCCAACTACGCCATCATCGGCCACTCCGAGCGCCGCGCCATGGGCGAAACCGACCCCATGATTGCGAAAAAATTGGCTGCCGCGGTTCGCAACCACCTCATCCCTATCCTCTGTGTCGGCGAAAACCTGCATGAGCGCGGGTCCGGCCTCGCAGCAAAAGTGGTGACCGATCAGCTCACGGCTGACCTCCGTGACCTCACGGCTGAAGATATATCAGGCCTGGTGGTCGCCTATGAACCGGTTTGGTCAATCAATCATCACGACGGCAAGCCGGTTAAACACGCGCTGCCTGAAGATATTAAGTTTGCCTACTCCACGATCCGCACCACTCTCGAAGAACTCTACGGCGAAGCCGGCCCGGCCAACGTGCGTTTACTGTACGGCGGCTCGGTTGATCCTGACCATTGCCGCGCCTACCTCGAAATGCAGTATGTCGACGGCCTGCTTGTCGGCACCGACAGTCTTAATTATGAGGACTTTAGCAAAATCGTCGCCACAGCCCAAAAACTGGCGCAATCATAGGCATTGTGGTACACATAAGAGCATAAGGGGAAAAGTCAAAAATGTTCGCAATGGTATCTGGCCTCATGGCGTTGCTCGTGCAGGTTTTTAGTTTGTTTACGCCCATCAGCTTAAGTGCCCCGACCTCTACCGTGTCCGCCGGTCCGGCCACAGAGGCAGTTTGTCCAGCCGCCGCCAACATGCAGGCAACCTGCTTGTCGTGGGTACGCGCGATGTCCGGTGATCATTTCCAGGCCGCTGCGAGATCCAACGCACAGCCGGCCGGACTAAGCCCGACTCAGCTCAAAAACGCCTACGGGGTAACTACTTCCGGAACTGGCAGCCTGGCCGTGATCACCGCCTATGACAACCCGCGCCTAACGTCAGATCTTGCCACCTATGACCAAACCTTTGGTCTACCTACGTTCCCTAGCTGCACAGCCAGCCTGCAAACCGGCTGCTTTGCCAAAATGAGCCAAACCGGCAGTACTACCTTCATGCCCACCCCCAATCGCGGCTGGGCACTCGAAGCGGACCTAGATGTTGAGCTCGCGCACGCCACCTGCCCGAGCTGCCGCCTGACCATTGTGGAGGCCAACAATGCCTCCATTACCAATCTGCTGGCCGCAGTCGACCGCGCCGTCACCATTGGGGCTCACGTAGTTTCAATGTCGTGGGGCGCCGGCGAATTCTCCTCCGAAACCTCCTACGACAGTCACTTTACAAACCCCAATGTCAACTTTGTGGCCGCTGCCGGTGACTCGGGTTACAGTGTCGGCTGGCCGGCCGCCTCAAATCATGTACTGGCCGTTGGTGGCACTCATCTGGTGCTCAACTCGAATGGCACCCGCGCCTCTGAAACCGTTTGGAACGACACCGGTTCGGGCTGCAGCGCCTACGAGACCAAGCCGGCCTGGCAAACCGATACTGCTCCCGGCGACTGTGTCCGCCGCACATCCAACGACATCGCAGCCGACGCTGACCCCAACACTGGTGCAGCTATTTACGCCGGTTACAGCCCATACGGCTCGGGTTGGCTCGTCATCGGTGGGACTAGTCTGGCGACACCACTCGTTTCGGGCATGATCGCTGACTCCCCGGCCGCCACGCAGTCCGCGCTGCTCACAAGCGTCTACGGCGCGCTCGGTAACACTGCGGACCTCTACGATGTCACCGTAGGCCAGGACGGCCACTGCTCGCCGGCCTATCTCTGCACCGCCGGCACCGGTTACGACGGCCCCACCGGCGTCGGTGCACCCACCGGACTTGGCGCGTTCTAAGCGTCGCTTTGCAAAACTGCTGACTCAGTATAGCCGCGTTGACAGCTTTTTAACCGTCGCCTGCCAGTCCGATATGGTCTAGAATGGGCAGCATGGACCTGAAACTCACTCCCAAGGAATACCTCAAACTGATTGAACTAGCTTATCTCGGCGAATGGATGATTAACGCGCATCACGACCCCGAGGTGCAGGATGACTCAGCCAGCCAGGTGCTGCAGCGCCTCTTGGCTGCCGGACCACCCGCCGAAGCGAGCCGCGATGAGGAAACAGGGCAGTACTATCTGTCGACCGAGTGGATCGACCGCGTCTACGATACCTACATCCTAGATTACGATGATCATGTCTTTTGGGATGAGCTGACTGAGCGTTTGGCCGGTCGAGATCTCGCTCGTCAACGTGGAATTGATGTCGAAGAGATTGACCGCGATGAAAACCTATCAGAATTACGTCCACTCGAAGAAAAATACCGCGACGAACTAGAGACATACGGAATCGAGCGGCTCGGTATCATGGGCTATTAAGGCGAAACATAACAGTTATGGTATACTACACGCATGAAGTGCCCTAACTGCGGCAATGAGATGGTACAGTCACGCGCCGGCTGGCTCTGTTTGGCTTGTGGGCACGTTGTAACCGAAAATAAGCCCCTCGTGCCAACGGCTACCATCACCAAAGGTAGCGGCAACGCCGACGCAAGCTCGAGGCCGGAAGAGCCTCAGGCATCCCCGCTCTCGCCACCGGCTCCAGTTTCTGAACCGTCAAATGAGGAGACTGCAGATACATCGGACGATCAAGCAGATGCTCAGGTCGATGATAATACAGACAACGAGGAAGACACTCAGGCCGCGCCGCCCGAACCGCCGGTTACCATGCCTGCGACCACCGATCCTAATTCGCAGGCGGAAGCTGCCGAAGAATCTTCAGCGCCAGCTGATGCAGCCGAATCGCCGGCTACCGTGGCGGCCGATGCGATGCCTGAAACCGATGCCAAGTCGGAAGCGGAACCAGAGGCAGACTCAGGATCAAAACCAGCAGCGGAACAGCCAATGGAACCGGAGCCGATAACCGTCAGCGAGCCAAAGCCCGAGTCGGCACCGGAAGATGCGTCAGAGGCCAGCGCTATACCCGAACCTGACGATCAGCCAACATCTCAGCCAGAACCGGCCGCCGACGATTCCGGATCAGTGAGCGAACCGGTTCCATCGGCCGAGCCGGCAGTTGGGCCGCCAATTGAGGCGGAACCTGCACCTTCCACCGAGCCGGACTCTGCACCGGTGACCAACCCAGAACCACAACCAGAACCAGCGCCACCGGCGCCGTCGCAGCCGCTCCAACCCCCGGCTGGTCCAGTCGCCTCAGATAACCAATCCGCACAATCCCCCGACATGCTCAACGCCAAGCCCCCGTTCACACCAGCTACTCATCCGCGTCCGGTGAGCCCTGCGGTGAAGGCCGGCGCCACTGCGGTAATAGCCGTCGTCGTGCTTGCTACTGGTGTCCTGTACTTCTCGCACTCGTCCAAACTCGCCGCCGATCATACATTGTCTACTGCACCTGCAGCCTCAGCGCCGACCTCACCATCTGCCATTGCCGAGGCTAGTCGCGACGCGGAGCGCAAGGCCGATGTCGCCGCCCTGCTCAGAGCCTATCAGGCTGCAGTCACAAACAGCCCTTTCCCGACCGCGCCGCCCTCCGTAAGTGTCAACAGCGTTGATCCTACCACGGGCCAAAATTACGTCATCATCACCACCAAGCCAACTTCGCTTGGTCAGGTCCAGTATCAGGCAGGAGCAACCTGTGGCTCAACCAGTGTCACCAACGGCTCGCTAGCCTTGTCGACCGAGCTCGAATCCGGCTCAACCTATTGCGTCGACGCTCAATCTCAATAATTGCCGCAGTCAAAGTAACGCTCCATGCGTGTAACGTGACGCAACCGCACGAAATAGCAAATTGCGCTATCATCAGGAGGTGCATCCACTCCTTTCTGAACTCAACGACGAACAACGCCGCGCCGCCGAGACCATAAACGGCCCGGTACTCATTTTGGCCGGCGCGGGTAGCGGCAAAACCAAAGCTCTCACGCACCGCATCGCCTACCTGGTAGCAGAAAAGCGCGTCCGGCCGTTGAACATTCTGGCCGTCACCTTTACCAACAAAGCCGCGGCCGAAATGCGCGGCCGTGTTCTGGGTTTGCTCAACCTGCCGCCGGACAGCCGTAGCTATTTCCCATTTATCGGCACGTTCCATTCCATCGCCCTCAGGCTGTTACGCGCCAACGCTGCCGTAGCCGGCTTGCCGTCCAACTTCCTCGTTTTCGATGCGGCTGATTCGCAGGCCGCGGTCAAACGTGCCCTCCGCAGCGCTGCCGTTGACGACAAGAAATTCACTCCCAATCTCATTGCAAACCTCATCTCCAGCGCCAAAAATGAACTCATCGGGCCAAAAGCTTATGCCAAACTGGCGGCCGGTCAGGCTGGGAGTGTAGCCGCCAAAGTGTATCCCCTCTACCAAGCCATCTTGGCCGAAGCCGGCGCGCTCGATTTCGACGACCTGCTTTTCCGCACGGTTGAACTCCTGCGTGACAATCCCGAAGTTTTGGCCAAATACCAGCAGCAATTCCAATACATCATGGTCGATGAGTATCAAGACACCAACCATGCCCAGTACCAATTCACCAAATTGCTGGCAGCAAGCCATCATAATCTCTGCGTCGTGGGCGACGACTGGCAGTGTCTGCCCCCGACCACGGTAATTGAAACTGCATCAGGTCCCAAGCGAATCAAAGATGTTGCCAAAGGCGAGCTTGTACGAGCCGCCGCAGGATTCGGCAAGACAGCCATGTTTAAAGTGCGAAACACTCGTGAAACATGGTTCAACGGCGGTTTAATTCAGCTCAAAACAGCCTCCGGACGCGAGCTTACTTGCACACCGGGCCATATTCTTTTTGCGAAATTCGCGCAAACGGACGCTTACTTCGTATATCTAATGTACGCGCATAAGATTGGATATCGAATCGGCGTTGCCAAGGGAACAAGGTTTGACGGAAAACTCTACGATATTGGACTAAGAGTGCGCGCAAATCAGGAACGCGCTGATCATATATGGGTACTCAAAGTATGCGACGACAAGGCCGAGGCCATGTTTACCGAAAGTCTCCTCGCTTATAACTATGGCATTCCCATGACTGTCTTCCGGGCCTACGCAAACCGGCGCATGAAGTTCGATCAACTGTACATTGACCGGCTGTATCAGGAAATCGACACCGAAAAACGGGCCAGGCATCTAATGGCCGATGTCGGGCTAATGTTCGACTACCCCCACTTCTCGCCGCAGGCGACAACGAGAAACGGGCGCAAGCGGGTGAGCATCAACATTGTGCTTTTTGGTGACCGACGAACAACGGCACAAAGCCCATGGTCTGCAAGTCGAATGTCCGCCAACACTTCTGATACGCAAGACCTGCAGTGGTTCGAGCAGGTTGGGTATTCGATACGTCCCGGAAGAGCGGATACATACCGCTCGGAAACACAAAATCTAGATTTCGGCAAGATTGAGCAAACACTGCAATCAATGGGTGTCGAGCATACTGACAATCTAGAAATAAGCCGGTGGGCTTATCTCACCGATCATAGATTTAGTTTCATGCCTGCAGCCCAAATCCACCGCGAAATGATGGTGGCTCAACTAGATTCCAGCGGCCAGCTAGTTGAGGACAGGGTAACAGCCACAAGCAAAGTGAACTATTCAGGTCCGGTCTTCGATCTTGACATCGATTATGTGCACAACTATCTAGCAAACGGTATTGCGGTCCACAACTCCATTTATTCCTGGAGGGGCGCAAATTTCCAAACAATCCTCGATTTTGAAAAAGACTATCCCGAAGCTACCATTATTAAACTTGAACAGAATTATCGCTCCACCAAGCCGATACTAGATGCCGCTCACGCCGTCATAACCAAAAATCGCGTCCGCAGTGATAAAAAGCTCTGGACCAATCGCGAAGGGGGAGCGGGCCTGGGCATCGCCAACGTTTACAACGAAATCCAAGAGGCCGAGTGGGTGGTCCGGCAAATCCGCGACCTGCAAGTGGCCGAAAAGCGTGAGCTCTACGATTTTGCCGTTCTATATCGCACCAATGCACAGTCGCGCTCACTCGAGGAAGGCTTCTTGCGCGCAGGTGTTCCCTACAAAATCGTCGGTGGCACGCGTTTCTACGAGCGCAAAGAAATCAAAGACGCGCTGGCCTATCTGCGCTTCATCTACCAGCCCGACGACGCCGTCAGCTTCGGCCGCATCATCAATGTACCGGCCAGGGGTTTAGGTGATGTTACCCTCCAGCGCCTTGAACAGTGGCGCGCAAACGCAGCCGGCACAGCCCGTCCCACCAACTTACTCGACGCATCCCGAACGGCCGACCAAATCCCCGGCCTCCAAGCCAGGGCCGCCGTAGCACTCAAGGCCTTCGCCGACCTCATCGACGAACTTCGCACGAAGTCCACCTCGCTCGATCCGGCCGCCCTCCTTGACCTCACCTTAAAGCGCTCTGGCTACCTGGCCTCGCTCGACGACGGCTCCATCTCAGCCGCCGATCGCATCGAAAACGTCAAAGAGCTCCTGTCTGTCGCCGAAACCTACAACGGCCTCGGTCTCCAAGCCTTTCTCGAGGAAATCGCCCTCATCTCCGACCTCGACAACTATTCCGAATCCACCAATGCCGTCACACTCATGACCCTCCACGCCGCCAAGGGCCTGGAGTTTCCCGTCGTCTTCATCGTCGGCATGGAAGAAGGCATTTTCCCGCACTCGCGCGCGCTGTTTGATGCCGAGCAAATGGAGGAGGAGCGCCGATTGTGTTACGTCGGCTTCACTCGGGCCAAGGAGCGCCTGTTTCTCGTTTACGCCAACTCGCGCTTGCTCTACGGTGCCACCAACCACAACCCGCCCAGCCGTTTCCTGCTCGATATCCCGCCTGAGCTGCAGGCGGCTGGCAGTGAATGGGGCAGCGCCTCCCGTGGCACGGCCGTTACCGGCCACTCGGCGGGCGCCGGCAGTTGGTCGCTCGGCACGCTCACTACGACCGGCCTACCGGCCACCGAGGCCCAGGCCGCGGCTCATCGCGAAACCATGCTTGGCCTCGATCTTGCCCCCGGCGACCGCATCCGTCATGCCAAATTCGGCGAGGGCCTGGTATCAGAAGTCGCGGGCGACGAAATTACCGCCACGTTCGAAGGCCTGGGTCAAAAGCGCCTCTCCCTAGCATTCGCTCCAATTGAGAAAATCAGCTAATCATGCCTGACACCCGGTTGACGGCCGAGCTGATCAGTTCCAAAATATGGTCACTTGCCGCCCCATCAACCTATAGGAGCATTCATGGAGCAGGGCAAAAGCACCAGCCTCGATCACGATGCTACCGCAACCGCCAGGGACGTCGCTGGGCAGATTGAAAAGCTCAGTTATCTAGTTCAGATGCTGCTCACAAGCGCATCTCTCATAGTTACCCGGCTCACTCTGACCCAGCAGCGGCGAGCGTTTGAGCTCGTCTGCCCACTTGTACAGCAGCTCGTCGAGCTTACCGATCTGAGCATCCTGTGCCAGGGGTTGGCGTTGTCGGCCCACTTGAACCTCGGTGCAGCACCGGAGCCAAAAGTGAGCGAGACCGATCGGCTGTGCGAGGGACTGAATAATGTATCGCAACAGCTGCTCATGATCGCACAACAATCCCAAAGCCGGCTGTCTCAAGCCCAGCAACGGCAAGCCTGCGATGCTGGGCACGATCTTGCTCAGCGGGTCGCGGAACTCTCCGAGCTCAGTCTCACCTGTCGCCAGATTGCACTAGCAAGCCGGCTTGGCAAAGCACCGTCACGATCTCGGGGTGCGTCCTCACGAGCCTACGACCGCGCTACCGAACCCCTTGAGGTCAGCAATCCAGACATTGACCGGGTCATCGAGCTGCTGCATGCCCGTACGCAGTGACCGGCCGAAGACCAGGTGGTTGAGCCGCCACTCAGCGCAACTCAAAGGTTTGTGATCGCGGTCTTGCGGCTTGCCGCAGACCCTTCCAACCGCATGGTCACGCTCCGAGTCCGGCCGGCCGACCTGATCGGGAACTGCCAGATGGGTCCTGCCATCGATGCCCGGCGGATTGCGCTCTGGGTACTGTGGCACGAGACCAATCTCACCAATGACCAACTCTCCAGGTTGATCGGCAAACCGGTCTCCAGGGTCAAGATCTACCTGACATATATTCAAAAACTAGCTGGTGTCAGCGCTGACCGGTTGCGCCAACTCCAAGCCATCGTCGCTGCCGCCCACGCGAGGTCGGACCAGGCGGAAAGAGAATGAACGGTCGGCTCCACCGCCGCCGGTGGCTCCTCGTTCATAAAGGGGCCACCGGCGTGTGTACAATGCTATAATCACGCCAATGCCGAATCCCGCTCCCACCAAGCCGTTTACCCGTGTACTGCTCAAGCTCTCCGGCGAGCAATTTGCCGGTCAGGGTGGGTATGGAATAAATTTGGGTCTTGTAGAAAAATTTGCGGCTGAAATCCAAGCCGCCCGCAACGCTACCGGCGCCCAAATCGTAATCGTGGCCGGTGGCGGCAATATCATGCGCGGCGCTAGCGTCAAAGGCACCGCCATTCAAGAGATCACCGGCCATTATATGGGCATGCTGGCCGGAGTTTTAAACGGCATGGCCTTAGTCGATATCATGAACCACTCAGGCGTGCCCACCGTGCTGCAATCGCGCCTCGCCATCGGCACCATGATTGAGCCGTTTGTGCGCAGTACCGCCATAAAGCATATAGAAGACGGTAATGTCGTACTCATGGCCGGCGGTTCGGGACTGCCGTTTGTTACCCACGACACCGCCGCGGTCACGGCCGCTCTTGAGCTCGGCGCCGAGGTGGTGCTCAAAGGCACCAACGTCGACGGCGTGTATGACCGCGACCCGCATAAACACCCCGGCGCCAAGCTGCTCGGCCGCACCTCTCATAATCAGGCATTAATCGATCCGAACATTAACGTATTCGACGCCGCCGCCATCTCACTGGCCATGGAGAACGCTCTTCCGATCATTGTTTTCGACCTCCTCACCCCTGGCAACATCCGCCGCGTCATCGAGGGTCAAGCCGTCGGCACGCGCGTGGAATAGGATTTTCCACAAACCCGAACCAACCCCGAAATTGACTCGCACCAGATACTCCGCTACCATAAGCAAGATCTCAGTTCCGGTTGCCATATCAATTTAGCCAAACCAAAACTTGCGAAAAATAAACGTCCCTATCGTATTAACGAGCGAGACACTTATTTTACGCCCCACTACGAGTCGCTTCGGCGCTCACCAAGTCAACATTCGAGAGCTCAAACGCCAGGCAGTGGCGTATTACGACCGGCTCAAGGCTCAGCCGCGTAATTTTGTTGCCCTAGGCATTCTGGCTGTCGCGCTTAGCTTCGGTCTGGCTACCGGCCGTCTGCCGATCGCTGCCAGCGCCAGCGCCGATTCGCAGCATCTTGTTTCGCTTTACGCCGACGGCCAAAAGCGCCTCTTTGCCACCAACGCCGCCACCGTTGGCCAGGTGCTGAATCGCGCCGGCGTGAAATTGGGAGCCGGCGATCTTGTTGAGCCGGCCGCAAGCACCTCACTACCGTCCGGCCAGTTCAACATCAACGTGTATCGCGCCCGTCGCGTGCTGGTGGTCGACGGCTCGCACCAGTATCTCGTCAATTCGGCTTACCAAAGCCCGCATTTGCTTGCCCAAGCTGCCGGCCTCACGCTTTATCCTGAGGACAAATACCAGACCGGAGTTATTACCAATTTCGTGCAAACCGGTGCGGTCGGCGAGGAAGTGGTGGTAAACCGCGCTATCCCGTTTACCGTCCAGGTTGACGGCAAAACCTATAATCTACGCACCCAGGCCAAAACTGTGCAATCCGCACTCACCGGTGCCGGTATCGCTCTTGGTCCCAAGGATATTGTGTCCGCACCCCTGACCGCTCCGGTCACGGCCGGCGAAGGCATCGGCATCACGCGCGTTACCGAGGCCCTCGCCACCATTACGCAGACCATCCCATTCGCGGTCCAAAATGCCACCGATCCGGACCTAATGCAGGGACAAACTCAGGTCAAAACCCCTGGCGTGAATGGCCAGAAAACCGCCACCTACATGATCCACTACACTAACGGCGCCGAAACCAGCCGCGACCTTGTGCAGCTCGTCAGCCAGACCGCCCCGGTGCCGCAAGTCGTCGAGATTGGCACCATGGTCATCTTTGAGGGCTCGGTCGAATATTGGCGCCCGCAGGTCGACGCCGCAGCCAGTGCCAACGGCATCGACCCCAACATGATGCTGCGCATTATGGAGTGCGAATCCAACGGCAACGCCGCCGATGTGTCGAGTTTCGTGGTCGACGGCCAGCACCCCACCGGCCTCTTCCAGTTCCTCCCCTCCACGTGGGCTGCCGACGGGGGCACCCCCAGCAACATCATGGACGGCTCGGCTCAAATCCAGATAGCGGCCAAAGTGATGGCCACCCAAGGCACCGGCGCCTGGGCTTGCCAATAACCGTGGTTTCTCAGTTGGCTACGGTATAATGAAGGTGTGAACGCGCTCGATATTGTACTAATTGTGCTGCTCATTGCAGTGGCAGTCCGGGGTGTGGCCTCGGGTTTTTTGCGTCAGGCCGGCTCGTTGTCCGGATTCATTTTGGGCCTGGTGCTCGGTGCCATAGTTGCGCCATGGGTTGGAAACTATGTTTCAGGGGCCGGCGTGCGCGTGCTGGTCGTGCTGGGAGTGTTTTTTGGAGTGGCCGTACTTATCGGGGGTTTGGGTGAGGCGCTGGGCTATCGGCTCTCGCGTTTAGCCGAACGCGCCAAGCTTGCCATCCCTGATAGTTTTTTGGGGGCTATCCTCGGCATTGTTGTAACATTGGTCACGGTTTGGTTGCTCGCGCCCACGTTCGCTCGTGCACCTTCGCCCCTCTTGGACAATGAAGTGCAGGGCTCATACATTCTCCAAACCCTCGACCACGTGCTGCCGCCGGTACCGGATGTTATGTCGCGGCTCGAACGCTCGCTTGGTATTGCTAATCTCCCCCGCGCGTTTGCCGGCCTTGAGCCCACTCCGCCCGCGCCGGTCACCGGGCCGGACGCCGCGGCCGTGAATGCCGCTGCGAGTGCCGGCCAAGCTGCCACAGTTAAAATAGAAGGCCTAGGCTGCGGCGGCGTGCTTGAAGGCACGGGCATAGTCGTTGGCCAAGATCTCGTAGCTACCAATGCCCACGTCATCGCCGGCATTCCGGCTCCCACCGTGCTCGATGCCAACGGCCGCCACGACGCCACGGTGGTCTTCTTTGACCCCAATCTCGACTTCGCGGTCTTGCGCGTTTCGCATCTGGCCGCCTCCCCCTTAGGCCTGTCAACTATCACCTCGCCGCGCGGCACGGTCGGCGCGGTGCTTGGCTATCCCGGCGGCGGCGACTTCCACGTGAGCGCGGCCGCGGTACTCGATTCGCAGACCGCCATTGGCCGCAACATTTACGACGCCGGCCTCATTCATCGCGAAATCTATGAGATCCAGGCCGTGGTCCGGCCCGGCAATTCCGGCGGCCCGCTCATTACTCCTAGCGGCACTGTCATCGGCGTTGTCTTTGCAATGTCTACCACCAACGGTGATGTCGGCTACGCTCTTACCTCAGCCGAAGTTCTACCCGACATCCACACCGCTGCTGTCACCGCCGCCGCGGGCGGTTCGGTTGCCGACGGCGCATGCGTCGACGACTAGACATATAAAATCATATATGCTATAACAATTACTTCCAGACGTTTCAGTAACTGCCGAGGAGGCATGAACGGAATGGTTGCAACGCCCGATGCGGGCACCGATGAACTGAGGGTACTCATCAGCTTGTCGTATCAGACCTGGCTACCAATCGCCAACTACTTCAAGGCGACTCGCGGCCCAGGGCCTGTGACGCTCGCTGAGCTGGCAGAGATGACCGAGACTCAGATACTTGAGATCGAAAACGTCGGCCCTGTGGGCCTGGCCCGCATCATCCTGCTCCTGGTAAAGAACGATCTTCGACTGACCGGCGACCCCGAGGTGCCGTTCGACCATCTGGTTGAGCACCTTGTGGTCCGGGACGGCGTGTTCAGCTTCCGCCAGTACCGCGTATCCCGTGACGGGTACGCTGCGATTAAGCAAGCGGGTTACCACGATATTCGCGACCTCGCCCAGCTTAATCGGGTCCAGATTGCGAAACTCGTCAGCCGAGGAGGCATCGGTAGTGTAATCCGGGCGCTGGACGTGCGCGGTCTCAGTCTGCCGCCGCTGGCACGCTCACACACAGTGCGTGAGCTCCGGCTGCCGCGTAGTCTCGCGAACCTGCTCCGGGAAGCCAAGCTGATGGACGCACCGATCGGGCAGCTCTCGCAGAACGGGCTGTACTCGCAGATCGTCGGACGAGGCAGCCAGCTCGATTCCCCGGCCATCTGGGCGCACATCCGGGCGCTGACCAAGGTGCTGCTGGATGACTACGGCTACGAGCTCCCCGAGCATCCCCGCGTTCGGTAATGGCTATGCCGCACATTTCGCAGAGCACAGACGATAGGGTGGGGCAGACGGCCGGACGGTCGCCTGCCCCACCCTAAGTTGCATTTATTGCTGCTCTGCGATCAAGCGCATACGGCGTGAAGTAATAATGATCAAACGTTCCGCCCGGAGCGGCCGCACGCCGCCCCGCTAAACGTTTCGGTTTGTTAAGATATGATTATGGATCTCTCCCGCGTCGATGATGTACGCACCGCGCTCAAACTCGCCGGCATCCGGCCCAACAAGAGCCTGGGGCAGCATTTTTTGGTCGATAAAGCAAGTCTAGAAGCCGTCATGGAGGCCGCCGCACCCACGGCGACTGACACTGTGCTGGAAATTGGCCCGGGCCTGGGCGTTATGACGCGCCCGCTCACGGCTCGCGTCGGCCGTGTGGTCGCGGTTGAAACCGACCCCGTACTGGCCGGCCTCCTGCGTCGCGACGCGCCGCTCAACCTCCAGGTTGAGGAGGCTGATATTCTGAACTTCAACCTCACGGCACTGCCTCGCGGCTACAAGGTTATTGCCAATCTACCGTATTACCTGACATCCAAAATCCTCCGCCTGCTCATCGAATCGCCGAATCCTCCGAGTGTCATGTCTGTGCTGGTGCAAAAAGAGGTGGCCGAGCGCATCACGGCCCGGCCGGGCGATCTGTCGCTGCTGGCGCTCTCAGTCCAATACTATGGCCGACCCGAGCTCGTGCAAGTCATTGAACGGCACAAATTCTGGCCCGCGCCGGAAGTCGACTCGGCCATACTGCACATTACCATGACAGGCAAACCGGCCTTCCCGGCCGATCCGACCAAATTCTTCCGCTTGGCCAAAGCCGGCTTCGGCGAGCGCCGTAAGCAGCTCAAAAACGCCCTCGCCGGCGGCCTTAACCTCACCGCCGACTTTGCCGCCCAGCTGCTCGTATCGGCCAAGCTACCACCCACCGCCCGCGCTCAGGAGCTTGACCTCAAAGCTTGGGGGCGTCTCTACAAAGTCGCCGTTAAGCGCAACTTGCTTTAACTGCTCTGTCACGCCATAATTTCAGTAATAATTAAGGTGAATCATGGATTCAACCACGATATATCAAACCACCAGCAGCCAGCCCGTATCCGCCGGTGCGACCGCCGGTCTGATCGTATTGCAGCTTGTTATTTTGGTTGTCGCTATTGTCCTCATTGTATCAATGTGGAAGCTTTTCAAAAAAGCCGGCCGGCCCGGCTGGGCAGCCATCATCCCTTTTTACAATGCCTATATCTTGATTAAAATTGCCGGCCGGCCCGGCTGGTGGCTCGTACTCTACTTAATACCAATAGTAAACCTCATAATCGGGATCATCATCGTTATAGACATAGCTAAGGCCTTCGGCAAGTCTGGAGCGTGGGGCTTCTGGATGCTCTATATCCTCAGCTTTATCGGGTATCCAATACTAGGTTTTGGTTCAACCCAGTACCAGTCGGGAGGTAATGGTGGTACCAACCCGGCTATGCCCGTACCGCCACCCATACCGCCGGTGGCTCCGCCGCCCGCCGCATGAAACTCTTCCTCAGTTCAGTCGCCATGACATCCGAGCTCATCAGCCCATTCACAAAGCTGGTTGGTAAGGCCGCTCCCGACATCAGCATTGTCTTAAGCGAAAATGCGGCCGACCCGTACCGGCGCACCGGGGAGACCATTGGCTGGCTACAAGATAACTACCAGGCCATGGAAGACGCCGGACTAAACATTGAGCGCATTGATTTGCGGGGGTTTCGCGACCCCGATAGGCTCGCGGCCAAACTCTCAACCTACGACGTCATTTGGCTGGCCGGCGGTAACACATTTTATCTGCGCTGGCTCCTGGCCGATACCGGCGCCGACACCGTAATTTGCAAGCTGGTTGCAAACGACAAAGTCTTCGCCGGCGCCAGTGCCGGCGCCATTGTGGCCGGGCCAACGCTGCGTCACGTCGAGCTGGCCGACGATCCAAAGCTTTCGCCGGCTTGGCCAAAAGACGGCCTCGGCCTCACCGATATTGTGGCTGTGCCGCACTACGATCAGCCTGGTTACGCTACCATCACCGGCAAAATCAATCTCGAGCTTCAAGCCGACGGTTTCACCACCTGCCCGCTGAACAACGACCAAGCCCTGATCATCGATGGTACCGCCACCACGGTCGTGCCCTCTCCTGCTTAGCCCTGAATCATGGTAAGATAGGCCCTATCATGCCCAAATTCTATGTCACCACGTCCATTGCCTATACCAACGCCGAGCCCCACATCGGCTACGCAATGGAGCTCATTCAGGCCGACGTGCTGGCCCGCTATCACCGCCAGCGCGGCTATCAAGTGTGGTTTCTGACCGGCACCGACGAACACGGCAACAAGAACAAGCAGGCAGCCGTTGCCAAAGGGTTAGCACCCCAGGCCTACGTTGATCAAATTAGCGAAAAATTCCGCGACCTCGCAAAAGTACTCAACGTCTCAAACGACCAATTCATCCGCACCACCGATCCGCACCACAAAGTGGCTTCGCAAGCGCTCTGGCTGGCCTGCAAGAAAGACATCTACAAAAAGCCCTATGAAGGTTGGTACTGTACCGGTTGCGAGGCCTTTTATACCGACATCGATGTGCCTGACCACATTTGCCCCATTCACAAGCACCCGCTTGAGCACGTTAAAGCCGAGAATTACTTTTTCAAGCTCTCGGCCTATACCGGGCAAATCAAGGAGCTCGTTACATCGGGCAAGCTGCTAGTGCGGCCGCAAAGCCGCCGCAACGAATTACTCGCCCTGCTTGACCGCGGCCTCGAAGACGTCAGCATTAGCCGCGAAAAAACCCAACTAGATTGGGGCATCGAGGTACCGGACGACCACGACCACGTCATGTATGTCTGGTTCGATGCCCTCGCCAACTACATCTCGGCACTCGGCTATCCAGACAAGGATGCCAAGCCCTTCCAGACCTTCTGGCCGGCCGACGTGCAGATCATTGGCAAAGATATTACCCGCTTCCACGCTGCGCTCTGGCCCGCCATGCTGATCTCGGCCTGGCTCACGCCGCCGGTCAGCGTGTATGCGCACGGCTTCATCAGCTCTGAAGGTCACAAGATGTCAAAAAGCCTCGGCAATGTGGTGGCGCCGGCCGATGTCATTAACAAGTATGGCGTCGACGCGCTGCGCTATTACCTGTTGCGCGAAATCCCATCCGACAGCGACGGTGATTTTTCCTGGACCCGCATGGAGCAACTTTACAATGCCGACCTGGCCAACGACCTCGGCAACCTCGTGCAGCGTGTCATCGTAATGTTCCGCAAATACCTTGAAGGCATTATCGGTGATCTGCCTCCGCACTCGCACGATATTGAGCCATACGAAACCGCCATGGCTGATCTGCGCTTTGACAAAGCTCTGGCCGAAGTGTGGCTGCTCGTCCGCGGGCTCAACCAATACCTTGAAGAGGAAAAGCCATGGGAGCTTGCGAAAGATAGCAAGGAGCACCTCACCGACGTCTTGCATCATGCCGTCGCCGACCTCGTCCAGATCGCTAGCATGCTCATGCCGTTCATGCCTGAAACAGCCGGCAAGATCGCGGCCAGCTTCGCCGGCGGCGTGGCCCGCACCGAGGTTGGCATTCTTTTTCCGAAACTCGAAGAAACCACTAGTCAACCAGCAGGCAAGCAGCGACCCGAAGCCAAGTGACGCTCGTCGACACCCACTCACACATCCATTTCGACAATTTCGACGCCGATTTGCCCGACGTCCTGGAGCGTGCGAAGGCCGCCGGCATGGCCAAAATGCTGTGCGTAGGCGTAAACGATGACGATTCCCAGCGTGCGATTGCATTAGCCAAGCAACACACCGGAACCTTGCGCTCTACCGTCGGCCTCCATCCGCACGATGCCGACCGCGGCCAGCCCGCACTCAACCATTTAACCGAGCTCGCTCAAGATCCCGTTGTCGTAGCCGTCGGAGAATGCGGCCTCGACCGGTTCAAATCCACAACCACGCCCGTCGAACAAGAACACGCCCTGCGCTTTCAAATCGAGCTGGCCCACGAGCGTAACCTCCCAATGGTCTTCCACGTCCGCAATGCCTTTCCCGATTTCTGGCGCATCATGGTCGATTACCCCGGCACGAAAGGCGTGGTCCACAGCTTTACCGCCGGGCCGCCGGAGCTCGAGGCCGCCTTAGCGCGCGGACTCTTGATCGCGCTCAACGGTATCATGACATTCACCAAAGACCCAGACCAACTCGAAGCCGCACGCCTTGTCCCGCTGGAGCGCCTAATCCTCGAAACCGACTGTCCCTTCCTGGCGCCCGTCCCCATGCGCGGCCGCCGGAACGAGCCCGCCTACATCACCCACACGGCCGAGTTCCTGGCCAATCTCCGCGGCGAGTCATTGGGTGAACTCAGTACGGCAACCACGAAGAATGCCGAGGCACTCTTTAATGTGTGACAGGTCACAAATTTGACCGCCAAATAAAAGAAATTTACTATAACAAAGCACGGCTTCCCTGCAAGTTCAACGGAAGGACGTAGTACGTGTCGTCACGACCTGCTACTGCAAAGACCAGAGCTCCTCGAGAAGCACGACCCGGTCATGGACCCACTCGGCGTCATGGCACTCCACGGCCGTATGGGCTGGCCCCGGCCGACCCCTGCGGGCGCGAGCAGTGCCGGTGTCATCAGGCTCATGACTTCGCAACTGAGCTCGTGATGCTCCAAATCAGCTCCCGGGACGTACCCAAGCAGCGATCAAGGGCAATGGCAACCAGGCTGCTGAAGGCGCTGTTCGCCCACGGCCGACTCCCGGTGACCGACCTGAACATCGGCCAAGAGCTACATGAGATGGTCCTCTGGGCCTATGCCGTGGCCTGTCCACTGTTCGGTGTGAGCGGCCTTGCCGGGCATCGGGATCGCAGCTATGCAGATGTAATAGCTGCACTGCCGCTTCGCATAACGATCCCCGTGGCGCGTGATTACGCCCGCAACGGTCGGCTGGCGGTCTCGGCCGTCTGATTTTCCATCAACATTGCCGTGCACCATAGCTGCGTGGCGGGCCCGGGTACGACCCGGGTCCGCCACCGCGATCCATACAGAATTCGCGTGTTACAGTAAACCAGAAGCTAATATCCTAAAGGAGAATCATCGTGGGCGAAGCACCTGGGCATGCAGGGGAGCCGGGCTGGACAGTACCGGAAGGCTGGCACCACAAGCTAAACGAACTAGATGAGCAAAACGACGAGCATATCCGTGAACAACTGCTAGATCACGAACGTGCCAGGCAGCGTGGGGCCATAGAAAACCGTCACGAAGCCGCTGCTGCTCTCACTGAAATGCTAGGCGTTGCTCAAGAAGCCCGGAGATCTCTTCTCAGCACAATAAGCGGTGATCCCGATTCAAGCCCTGAAGCCAAGGCCCGCTACCAGGAATTAAGCGCGGCGCTCACAGCGTCTGAAGATGCCGTACTAAAGCCTTTTTCGTTACGTGACGGCCAGCTCTTTCAATCACGACCAGTTGAGCACAGCGGCCAGCAAGAAGTCGTAGTGGCATCTGCGAGCGGCGATCCGGATTCAATCCAGGAGCTGACGAACTCGCTCAGGGCGGCCTCGCCCTCGGAGGGGCAGCCCGTGAGCGGCGGCATTGCGCTTGACGTCGGCAATGCGGCGCTACATTATAGCGATTATCTGAGAACCTTGTCAGATATGCCGGTAGCAATGGTGGAAAAGTCCCTGACCGCACAGATCCGAGAGTAATACCGGAATGAAGTCAACCGTACCAAAAAATTATTATTTCGATCATGCCGCCGGTGCGCCGCTTGCTCCCGAGGCGCTCGAGGCCATGCTGCCGTATCTGCAGGAATACGCCAACCCCTCGAGCTTGTATGGTGCCGCCCGTGAGGCTAGGCACGCCATTGATGCCGCCCGCGCCGCTATCGCCGATACCCTCGGCGCCAAGCCCACCGAGATCGTGTTCACGTCTGGCACGACGGAGGGTGACAACCTAGCGCTCCAAGGTGTGCTCCGCGCTCACCGGGGCGCCCATTGGATTACAAGCGCGATCGAGCACGAGGCCGTTTTGGCCTACACTAAGCCGGCAAAAAGCGAGCACCACCCATTCACTATCGTCCCGGTGAGGCCCAACGGTATTATCGATCCAACGGCGGTTGAGCGCGCCATCACGGATAAAACGGTGCTCATTAGCCTCATGATGGCCAATAACGAAATTGGTACCCTTCAGCCTGTGGCCGAGATCGCAAAAACAATTGCGGGAGTCCGTGCTGACCGCAAACAGCGCGGCCTCGACCTCCCACTGTACCTCCACTCTGACGCCGCCCAGGCCGCTGGCTACTTAGACCTGCACGTCTCGCGGCTCGGCCTCGACCTCCTTACCTTAGGCGGCGCTAAAATGTATGGCCCCAAGGGCACCGGCATCCTGTACGTGCGTCATGGCACCGAGCTTGAGCCGCTCATCTACGGTGGCGGCCAGGAGCGCGGCCGCCGCAGCGGTACCGAAAATGTAGCCGGCGCAGTCGGCATTGCCAAAGCCTTTGAGCTTGCGACCAACCTGCGGGCTGAGGAATCCCGTCGTCTCAGCGCCTTGCGTGACGAGCTCATCCACCGCATACTCGAGACCATCCCCGGTGCCAAGATCAACGGCGACTCCAAACGCCGCCTGCCAAACAACATCTCGCTCATCATCCCCGGCGCTGAAGGCGAAGCCATGGTGCTCTACCTCGATCAGGCTGGGATCCAGGCCTCTACCGGCTCGGCCTGCACCACCGGCAGCCTTGAGCCGTCACATGTGTTGCTCGCCATTGGCCGCACCCCGGCCGAAGCCAACTCATCGCTGCGCCTCACCCTCGGCCGTGCCATCAATCAGGCCGCCGTCGATCACCTCATTACCGTATTGCCGCCCATTGTGAGCCGCTTGCGCGACCTAAGCCACGAGCGACACTAGATACACCGCCATCACGATACCGATTGCCAAATCGGAATACATTGCTATATTTTCTTCAAAATTACGCTTTTTCGGAAGGTGTTCGAGCCCAGCCAAGAATAAAAACAGGCCGCCGCTAAGCGCCACGGCTGGCTGCCAACCCGGCTGCCAGAGCGAGACTATCCCCGCTAAACCCACGGCGAGATTATAGTTGCCAAGCTCCCGTACCAGCTGCCACGAAGCCTTATCTTTAATCCCTAATATGCCCTCCGCAGTTAGGCCGGGCTTCACGATCTGCCTCACGCCGGCGGTAAACAGCCGCACCCCAATGGCCCAAAAAATGAACCACTGGCCAATTAAGGATAAGACTGCCGAGTGGTTTTTATTTATGGCCACTTCCGTCACGACCGACAACACCGGAAAGACAAACATGAGTGCCGCGACTGTTACTACATACATTGCGCGATAATCCTGGCCGGCGCACCGTCGGCACTTAGCTTCAGCGGCAGTGCAATCACGTTAAACGTCTGTCCCTCCAAGACGGATAATCCCACCAAGTTTTCGGCCAGTAGTATATTCTTCTTCAACCAGGCCTTGTGTAACGGAAACGGCTCGGCGTCAAAGCTACCGGCATCCACCGCCATGATACTCGGCTGTCGGCCGGTAAGGTACGCCACCGATTCATCATCCAGTTTTGGCACCTTGTCGTAGTAATCGGCCGCCATATAGTCATCGCTAAAACCGGTCCACAAGAGCACAATGTCGCCCGGCCGTAAGGCCGCTTGTTCAAGCCCGGCCAGGGTAAACCCCCGCCGACCGTCCACCAGCACACCCCGCCCAACCAGCCGGTCCACGCCAAATGCATCTAGCATTACCCCGCCGGCCATCATGTGTCCTGGCGCATCAAGATGAGTACCGTTATGAGTATCCAAACGCAGCACCGAGTCCTGATAACCATCGCTATCAACGGTCGCAATGGTCTCAAGCTCCACCCGCGGATCACCGGGATACACCGGTGTGTTGGGGCCGAGCGGCATAGTAAGGTCAATGAGTTTCATATGGCCATTCTAGCAGCTGTACAGGGACCGGCTCATTCCCGCCTGGTACAATAGAATTCATGAAGCGCTTGGTGTTGGTGACGAGTATAACGCTCGGCGTCCTCCTATTCCTGGCTGTGGCGGTCTTTTTTAGCGTCGGCTTTTACCTGTCGCCCCAAAGCCCACTCACCAAAGCCGACGTCATTGTGGCCATTTCAGGCGGTGAGACCAATGCCCGCACCGCCGCAGCCGTTGACTTATATCAGGCTGGTTATGCGCCGCACCTCATTTTCTCCGGTGCTGCGGCCGATCCGTCCGGCCCGTCCAATGCCAGAGCGATGGCCGACGCCGCCATTGCCGCAGGCGTTCCGCCGTCTGCTATCGAGCTTGACGAAACTTCCACTGATACGGCCCAAAATGCCGCCAACGTGTCCGCCATCATCCGTCGCGACAACTATCACTCCCTGATCCTCGTTACCTCGCCGTATCATCAGCGCCGGGCCTACATCGTCTTCCGGCGCGCACTCGGACCGGGCTACAACATTATCAATCACTCTAGCTACGACCAGGGCTGGCGTCGTTCCGACTGGTGGGCCACACCGGCATCACGCGCGCTGACGGTTTCCGAACTGCAAAAAGTTGCCTATGAGCTCATAAGTGGATCCAACCAATGATTGTTGATCTCGTAATTGTGGCCGCGCTCGTGTATGCCGCTTACGTCGGCACCAAGCGAGGCTTCATGCTTATCGGTCTCGAGCTGATCAGCTTCGTTATCGCCACCGCTGCCGGCCTGTTGGCCTATCGCCCGGTTGGTACCTGGTTGCATGCGTTGCCCACGGTTACGCTTGCGCTCGGAGAAATCGGCGGTTTTGTGCTGGTTTGGGTGTTTGTTGAGATCCTCTGTGCGCTCGTCATTCGACTAACCGTATTACCGCGTCTTATGCGCAGTCGTCATCAACTGTCACGGATCGACCAGGCCGGCGGCGCCGTACTCAATACGCTGCGCGGCCTTATTCTGCTCACGCTCGGGCTGATCGTGTTTGTCGGCCTCCCGGTTTCCGCCAGCACGAAACAGCCGGTTACCGAAGCCGCCCTGCCGAAACTCATGTTGGCCAAAAGCGGCCAGCTTCAAACCTGGCTATCGAACGGCCTCGGTGGCGACCTCAACCAGTCACTCAACTTTTTCACCGTCACCACTGATCCCGAATCCACCGAGCACATCAATCTCGGCTACACCACCACCGGCATCGCCGACCCGGCCGACGAAGAAGCTATGCTGGTGCTGGTCAATCACGAGCGCACCAGTCGCGGCTTGAAACCGCTTGTTATGGACCAAAAGATTCGCCTCGAAGCGCGGGCCTACTCGCAAGAAATGTTCCAGCACGGCTACTTCTCGCACATCGACCCCGAGGGCAACAACCCGTTCGAGCGCATGACCGCAGCCGGCATTAAATACAATGTGGCCGGCGAAAACCTGGCCTTAGCACCCACGCTCCAACTCGCGCACCAGGGGCTCATGAATTCGCCGCCCCACCGCGCCAACATTCTCAATCCGTCCTTCCGCAAAGTCGGCATTGGTATTGAAAACGGCGGCTCCTACGGCCTCATGGTCACCCAGGACTTCACCGACTAAAAAAACGCCCGCCCTTCCAACTGGAAAGGCGGGATGGGGCGGCCCATAGCAGCCGCCCGCCCGTCAACTGTGGTATGACACGGTCAAGTGTTGCATGGCCAGCGGCCGCACCCGGTCCAAGATGACCGCTTCAGGCGTACCTGCGGCCGGCAGGCCGGCAGCCACGATGGCCTTCGTATCTGCGTGCCTCAGCACCCAGAATGGGCCGGTCGGTCCCGGCCGCACATGTATGGGCCACGTGCTCGCTGCGTACTCAACATTTTCCTCCGGCCCGGTATCTGGAAATACTGCCAGCGCCCGGTCACGGTTGTGGTCGGCGATATAGGCCAGAACAAGTCCGGTAATCGCCAGTTCGAATGTGCGCCGTTCCTCAGCCTGCTCGTCTGTAAGCTGCACCTGTTCGGTACGGGCCGCCTCTACCGCGCCATCCGGGTTATATAGGGTCCAGCGAATGCCCCTTGGGTTCTCTGCGATCACGAGCAGGTAGCGATCACTGCCCACATAGAGGTACATTGCTCCTAGCATCAGGCATCTCCTTCTGTCGATTGGCCCCCAGGGTCATGCTATAATAAAATATAATATGCCAACTGTCTATGTCGGTCTTAGCGGGGGAGTCGATTCCTCCACCTCAGCCGCCTTGCTCAAAACGCAGGGCTATAACGTCATGGGCGTGTACATGAAGAACTGGACTTCCGACGTTGCCGGCGTGGCCTGCCCGTGGAAGCAGGACCTGGCCGACGCCCGTGCTGCTGCGGCCGTACTCGACATTCCATTTAAGGTCTTTGATTTTCAGGCCGAATATCGCCAGCACGTCGTCGACGCTATGGTGGCCGAATACAAATCAGGTCGCACGCCCAACCCCGATGTGCTCTGCAACCAGCACATCAAGTTCGACCTATTTTTGCGCACCGCCCTAGCCGACGGCGCCGACCTCATTGCGACCGGTCATTACGCGAAAACGGAAAACGGCCGGCTCTTCGCTGCCGCCGACAAAAATAAGGACCAAAGCTACTTCCTCTACCGTCTCACGCCCGATGCTCTGGCCAAAACCATCTTTCCACTAGCCGCCATCACCAAGCCAGAAGTGCGCCGACTGGCGGCCAAATTTGGTCTGCCCACAGCCACAAAGCCCGACTCCCAAGGCATTTGCTTCATTGGCGAAGTGAGTCTGCGCGAATTCTTGCAGCAATATCTCACGCCCGCACCTGGTCCGGTCGTGCTGGCCGCCACCGGAGAAACGCTTGGGGCCCATACAGGCGCCGAATTCTACACGCACGGTCAGCGCCACGGCCTCGGCATCGGTGGCGGCATGCCGTATTACGTTACTCGCACCGATGTCACGACCGGCACGGTGTACGTCACCGCTGACCCGGCCGACCTCGAGCTCACAACCGACCGCTTTGAGCTCGAAAACCTCCATTGGATCAGTGAGCCACCGACGCCCGGCCAAACCTACCACGTCCGCGCCCGCTACCGGGCTGCGCTCATTACCGGCACACTCACGCCCAACACCGTCGGCACCCACGCCGTGCAGCTCGAGCGCCCCGAGCGCGCCGTTACTCCCGGCCAGTCAGCTGTTATCTATGACGACTCTAGCCGTGTCCTCGGCGGCGGCCTCATCGCATAGCATGGTAAACATTTAGGTACCACTTGTGCGGGTCAGAATCCTGAATCCCGAGCCACAACGACCGCGCAGTCTCGGTATACAGATCGTTTACAAACATATTCTCGCGTAAAGTACCCATGCTACGGGCAAACTTCCATGCATCGCGCTGCTCACGAAACTCCATGTCTACATCCAGCCGGTCAGCGTCCTTAACGATTTTTGCCTCAAGGGTCTCCATAGCCGCAAGTTCCCGCCACCACTTTGTGCCCTCGCCGGCCAGTACCGTGTCCGCCAGCATGTGTTTGACTGCCTTTGTCTCGTCTCGGTGCAAATAAGCCTTATTAAACCAATTGGCGTCACCGGTGCGGCTTTCACCAATATCGTGCATGAGTGCCAACTGGAGCACCTTGCCGGCATCGGCCTGCTCATACAATGCAATCACAATCGCGATCCAGGCCACTCGCAAGGTGTGCTCCGCCACGTTCTGGACATTGGGACCATAAAACTGTACCCATTGACGGTCGATAAACCGCATCGCCCCGAGTTCATACAACAGATCGAGATCGCGGGAGGTACCCACTAGTAATCCTCCTTCTTGCTCTCATATGACTGCTCCCAAAACAAAATGCCATCCTGCAAGGTATGGTCAATGACGTCCTCAACACCGGGAAACAGATTATCCAGTCTCTGGATCTCTGCTCGCGTATACCAATGGTTCGCGCCGCCGTCAAACCGGGCTTTAAAATCGCCGTGCGGATTCAGCGCCCGGAGGATGTAAAAGTGCTTGTCCTCGAGCAAATCGCCCTCGGTCGTGTAATCAAGCTTGTGGTAGAGGCACGTTAAAGTCATATCAGCGCGTAGACCAGCTTCTTCCATAAGTTCACGCTCCGCCCCCTGAATTACCGTCTCGCCCCACCGGATCTTGCCACTCATAAACCCATGCCGGCCATAAAACGGCTGCTTCAACCGCTGCTGAATCATGTACTCGGTCTCGCCATCCGGACGCTCGCGGCTCGGCACCAGCAAGACGGTTATCTTGGCCTGCCGTTCAATCGTGCGCTCATCAGTATCCAGCCGGTTGGCATACTCCTTGCCCTTCACCGTTAACCGGTACCGGCCCGTTCTCACCTGCTCCACAAATCCCAGCTCGACCAGTCGCGCAATGTGAAAGTTAAAATGGTTGCTCGCAAGCCCCGTCGGCTTCTGCAATTCGGCAAACCCGGCTTCGGGCACAAACAACAGCTCGCGCAAAATTGAGGTCTGGGCAGCATGAATGGAAACTTCGTGACTCATTACGCCCACAGTCTACGGACACATTGGGGCTTCGTCTAGTCAAGCGAGCTTGAGTTACCTACTAAAACACCTTGCGATCGTATTCGTGCCGACCTTCCACAAACACACGCTCACCTGACAAAATACTCAGGCCAACGTCAAAGTTGCCAAAATGCTTCGGCTGGGCCAGCACCTCATCCAGTATCATCCAGGCATTCTGTCCGCCCTCAAAACGCTCTCGCAACTCTCCCTGAACATTAGTGCAATGGATATTAAAAAACAGTTTATCCTCAAGCAGCACATCAGTACCTTTTTCGAATGTTAATTCATGGTACAGGCCGAGGATTTTGTGGTCGGCCGTAAGACCCGTCTCCTCCGCAAGCTCGCGTGCCGCCGCCTCCACAATCGTCTCACCCCAGCGAATTTTGCCCGTCGGCCTGCCCCAAAAGCCAAAATACGGGTGCTTAAGCCGCTGTTGAAATAGAAACTCCTGCCGCCCGCCGCGCCTGCGCTCAATAATCAGCAGCACCACACATTTCGGTTGCCGCTCGACCGTATTGTTGTCGGTATCGAGCCGGTTGGCATACTCCTTGCCGGCTGTAGTTAGCCTGTAACGCGCCCGCCCGGCTCGCTCCACATAGACAAGCTCCACCAGCCGGTTAATATGAAACGTAAAGTGGTCGCTCGAAAGTCCCGTCGGCTTCTGCAGTTCCGCAAACCCGGCCGTCGGCAAAAACAGCAGCTCCCGCAGAATTGACGTTTGCGCCTCATGAATTTTCACTTCATGGCCCATAGCCGCACTCTGTTACTGCCGCGAGTATACGGCTCGCCCACCCACATGACTAGTAAAGTTGACTTTACTTGTGTAAACTACCCTAACCCCAACGTTACCCACTGAAGGGAGCAGCCCAAATGGACGGGCCCACAAAGCTAACCTCGTCATCGCGGCGCCATTCCATGGTCAATACCAGGCCCGCGCGCGGCCTGTCGGCCCAGCAAATACTGGCCCGGCTTCTGCCACCTGGCACACCAACCGTGACCGCACTCGAACGGTGCGGAGCGCTGCGCCGAATGGTCTTGCGCCTCTGCAGCCACACGGCGTATGGACGCACCAACCCGGATGAGCGCTACGACATTAAGGCCGATCGCAGGGTACTGATAGAGGCCGGCATTGGCTGGGAAGAGTTCCTGGCCATACACGACCAGGTCGTGGCCGGCGACTACCGCCTTTGCACTCGTCTGCTGGTGTCACTGCGGTGCCAACGGCGCCTGCTGGATTATGTCCGCGCCCGCCAAGGATCCGCCGGCGGAGAGCTCGTCCGGACGTAATCAGCAAAGGGAGGCCGATGTGCCGGCAAGTTGGGGATAGGCGGGCGCCTCACCGCGCCCGCCTATCCTTTGGAATTATGAAGAACCTACGCTAAACTATCACCCATGACCACGCAAGAAATTCGTTCCGCCTATCTCAAATTTATGGCCGACCGCGGCCACGCCATTATCCCCCGCGCCAACTTGGTGCCGGCCGAGGATCCTACCACGCTCTTTACCGGTTCGGGTATGCAGCCGCTCGTGCCCTACTTGCTCGGCGCCGAGCACCCGGAGGGCAAACGACTGGCAGATTCGCAGCCCAGCTTCCGCGCCGAAGATATCGATGAGGTCGGCGACAATCGCCACACTACCCTGTTCGAAATGCTCGGCAACTGGAGCCTCGGTGATTACTTTAAGGCCGAAGAATTACTCTGGTTTTGGGAATTCCTAACCGAAGTCGTCGGCCTTGATCCCAAGCGGCTCTATTCTACCGCATACATCGGCGACGAGAAATACGACATTCCACCCGACACCGAATCAGTTGAAATCTGGAAAAAGTTGTTTGCCCAAAAGAATATCGAAGCCGAAGTTGCCGAAATCGGCTCCGAAGCCGAAGGTTACAAGCGCGGCATGAGGCCAGGCGAGCGCATTTTCCTTTACGACGGCAAAAAAAATTGGTGGAACCGCGGCGAAAAAGGGCCCAAAACCACTCCCATTGGTGACCCCTGCGGCCCTAACTCCGAAGTCTTTTACGAGTTCACCCACATCGTGCACAACAAGGCCTGGGGCGAACATTGCCACCCCAACTGCGACTGCGGTCGGTTTGTAGAAGTCGGTAACGCTGTCTTCATGCAGTACCGCAAGCGCGAGGACGGCGGCCTCGACAAGCTGCCCAAAGCTAACGTCGATTTTGGCGGCGGCCTTGAGCGCATTGCCCAGGCGGCCGAAGGCTCGGGCGACATGTTTAAAATCAGCCTACTCTGGCCCATCATCCGCAAACTCGAGGAGCTATCCGGCTTCACGTATGATCAAAATCCCGGCGCTATGCGCATTATTGCCGACCATCTGCGCGCCGCCACCTGGCTGGCCACCGACGGCGTGATGCCGAGTAACACTGCCCAGGGCTACGTTATGCGCCGCTTCATTCGTCGCGCCATCCGCCAGGCGCTCACACTCGACCTCCGTGACGACTTCCTTGAGCTCATCGTGCCGGTCATCACCGAACTCTACAAAAAAGACTATCCCGAGATGGCTGCTCGCGAAGAAACCATCATCCATACTCTGGTCAGCGAGGAAAAACAATTCCGCGCCACCCTGGAGCGTGGCGTCCGCGAATTCGACAAGCTCTCCGAGCACGGCCTCACCGGTTATGAAATCTTCAAACTCTTCGACACGTTTGGCTTCCCCTACGAATTAACCCTTGAAGAAGCTGAAACCAAGCACATCAAAATCTCCAACAACTGGCGCGAGCAGTTCGACAAACTCATGGCCGAGCAAAAAGACCGTTCCCGCACCGCCACCGTGGGCCAATTCAAAGGCGGCCTGGCCGACCATTCAGAAATCAGCACGAAGTACCACACCGCCACCCACCTCATGTATAAGGCCCTGCGGCTCGTACTCGGCGACCACGTCGTGCAGCGTGGCTCAAACATCACGCCCGAGCGCTTGCGCTTCGACTTTTCATACCCAGCCAAGATGACCCCGGAAGAGATCAAGCGTGTCGAAGACATTGTGAACGAAAACATTGCCAAAGACTGGCCCATGGGCTTTCGCGAAATCCCGACCGAGCAGGCCTTTAAAGAGGGGGCTCTCGGCGCATTTGGCGACAAGTACGGCGACAAGGTCAAGGTTTACACTGCTGGCGACCCGGAAGGTGAGTGGTACTCCAAGGAAATCTGCGGCGGCCCGCACGTTTCGCACACCGGCCAACTCGCCGAGGGCGGCAAGCACTTCAAAATCACCAAAGAAGAATCATCATCCGCCGGCGTCCGCCGCATCAAAGCTGTATTACAATAGAACCATGCCAATCATTCGCATCGAATACGACCCCGACAAAATTTCAGCCGAGCAAATCACGCACCTAGCCCTTGAGGTTGTGTCATATACTCGGGAAGTTACCGGCATACCCGAAACGTACGCCTGGGCCAATGCCTCGCAAATCCGGATCGACATTGATCCGGTTGATATCTTTATTGAGCTTTCGGCCCACAAGGTGCCAGATGGCGACGCCAGCAAACTCTCAAAGCCAATCGCTGCCAAAATCAAGCAGTGGAAGGCCGACCACAACTTTCACCACCCCATCAACTTAACAGTAACACCGGTGAACTGGCAGCTCGAAATCGGCATTTAGCCAACGCCAACAATCACTACCCCACATAAAAAAGGAAGGCCGGCTCTGTCGCAAGGACAGGCCGGCTTCGTCCGTAGAGGAAAAGTATGTGGGACCCGCGAGCGCAGGGCCGCAGGCAGTGTTGAGGCATGGGCGGTTTTTGGAGCAATACGCGGTTAGTCCGCGCTCCAGCCGCTCACCGGGCAGGTTCGTTCGAACGATCGACGACACTTACCCCAAGGTTGTTGTGTGTGCTTATTATCGTGAACGGCCGACAAACCATCATCGGCAAAAAGCTAGGCGCTTTCCAAACCGTTCTATTGGCACACCTCGTTTGTGCGAACATATCCAGTGGCCCGCAGCCGTTGGCCCCAAACGGGCTCCACCATACAAAGCTGGTGGTCATGGCTGCGTAGCCAACACAAACGAAAAACCTTACCTCTTACTACACCTCCAACGAACGCCGGCATTAAACCATAAACTCCCCGGATATTCAATGGCTGTCAGGCAAACACAAGCTTGTTATAATCAGATTAACGAACATGAGGCAAGGGCTGGGCGTGGCGTGGGGGTCTATTAAACTATGGGTCGTTGTTGCCGTTGTCCTTGGGCTCGGCTTTGTTGCCTCGGCTTATCTCAATTTTTACCAGTACCAGCAGGCCAACCAGGAACAATCCCAGCTGCAAGGCCAAATTACCGATCTGACCTATCAGGTGAAACAGGATCACCTGCCCGGCGGCGACGCTTATTCGCCCTCGCCGAGCCCTGCTGCTAATTCTGGTTCAAGCGCAAGCCCGAGTCCTTCGCCGAGCCCCTCACCGTCCGTAGCCGGTACGGCCAGCATTAAAATTAGCCAATTCGGCGTCAACTTCACCGTTTCCGATCCAATCGTTGACCTCACCTATGCTCCGACCGAATCCGGTGGGCTAATCGTCGCCGGCCTCACGACTCAAAGTTTGCTCGCAAAATACCCCGGTTGCACTCCGTCCAACGCCGCTCTTGGCATGTTGGTGCGCAGGCCCACGGGTGAAACCGCTCCTTCGCACGACAAACTCGTTAAAAATCTTGGTGGCTATAGCTTTTATTATGTGGCGCCCTTAGGCTATTGCACCTCCGACTCAGCCGGCCGCAATATTATCGCCGCCGACTCCGCCGCGCTCTCTGGCACTGCGCTGGCAACATTGGAGAGCGACTAGCAATCAGTTGCGCCACTGTCCGCAGCGACGTAAGCTGGTGAAGTGAACGAAGGGCAGGCATGCACAACTCCCGCAAACTTATCACGCTACTCTGGATAGTCATCGCCGTGCTCGTGGTCGGCGGTGGCATAGCGGCCTTTCTGTTGATTCATAAAGTCAACGATCTCGAGAGCAATAATTCTGACCTCAACAGCGACGTCTCGGATTTGCGCAGCCAACTCCAACAAGCGCAAACCACGCCATCACCCACGCCTACTCCCAGCCTGACGCCGACACCGTCACCCAAGCCCGCTGCCACGCCTACGCCGGCCGCCAAAGCAACCACTCCAACGCCGGTGCCAAAGGGCTAACGACCAGGCAGCCACTGGGCCTAGGTGTTTGGCGCCCCGCACCATAAGCGCTACAATTGCAAGGTAACTGCACACATAGGTCATGGCCACCAAATTGATTGAAAAACTTGCAAAGCTACGTCAGCCCGGCAGTAGTCAGCGCTATCTGGTAGCACTCGATATTGGTACCGAATTCGTGAAAGCGCTCATCGGCGAGGTCAAGTTTGATCCCGCTTCGGGTGCACCGTCGCAGGTCGAAATCATTGGCGTCGGCCGCCAACGCCAACGCCTTACCGATATGCAAGGCGGTGCCGTTACCGACATTACCGGTGTGGTCGAAAATTGTGACGCCGCGCTCAAACTAGCCGAACGCATGGCCGGAGTGGTGGCCAAAGACGTGGTCATCGGAATCGCCGGCGAGCTGGTGAAAGGCGCCTCCACGATCGTCCGCTACCGCCGCGCCCAACCCAGTACACCCATTGACATGCCGGAGCTGCGCAAAATCCTCGACCGCGTCCAATATCGCGCTTTTGAGCGCGCCAGAGAGCAACTCACCTGGGAAACAGGCTACAAAGAGCTCGAGGTGAAGCTCGTCAACACCGCCATCGTTGATGTCCAGATCGACGGCTACCGTGTTACCAACCCCATTGGCTTCCAGGGCAAAGATGTCTCCATTCAGCTTTTCAACGCCTTCGCCCCCATGGTCCATCTTGGTGCGCTCCAAACTGTCGCCGCTGACCTCGACCTCAACCTTATTAATATCGCGGCCGAGCCGTTTGCTGTGGCCAAATCCGTCGGCGGCCAGGACACTAGTGAGTTCTCGGCCATCTTTATCGACATCGGCGGCGGCACCACCGACATCGCGCTCGTCAATAACGGGGGAGTGGAAGGCACCAAAATGTTCGCTATCGGCGGCCGAGCCTTTACCAAGCGCATCGCCCAGGTAGCCAACATTAGTTTTGAAAAAGCCGAAGAAATGAAAATCGCTTATGGCACGGAAAAGCTTGGTCCGAAATCAGTGTCTGCGGTCGAAGAGGCCGTTAATGCCGACATACAGGTCTGGCTATCCGGTGTAGAATTGAGTCTCGCCGAATTCGACCGCGTCGACCACCTGCCGGCCAAAATCCTGCTCTGCGGCGGCGGCACTGGCCTGCCCCAGATCGTGGCCGCACTCAAGGGCAAAAATTGGTACAAAAACCTGCCGTTTGCCAGAAAGCCGGTCGTCAACCACATCTCGCCTTCAGAAGTTAACCGCGTTATCGACAAAACCGGCAAGCTCACGAGCTTTGCCGACATCACGCCGATGGGTCTGGCCAACCTCGGTCTTGACCAAGTCGGCGGCGAAACCACCACCGACACCCTCATGCGCAAACTCGCCCGCGCCATCGCTAATTAAGCAAATATAAAGTCTCATAACACACGCCCCGCCTTCCGGCCGGGCGCATGTCCAAGCGGAAAACGGGGAAATCGCAGGAGGCCCGGCGCCTACGCAGGGCGGCGGCGTTGGGTGTAAAAGCCAAAAGCACAATTCGCACCCATAAACAGGAACGAAAGGTGCCCGGTGATGAAGTGCCAGAAGCCAATCAGTACAGCCTCCCACAGGGGCGCACCCAGCTGCGACGACTGAGTGGGCGGGGCCCACACCTGTGCGGTGGTATTGGCGGACGACTCCGTGTTTGTGTTGCCCAAATCAACACTGGTCGTGTTGTTGGTAACGGTGACCACGCCTACCTCAGCGGCCGGTTGGCCGTCGGGCGTTGTGCCGGTGATGCGGCCTATGCACACCTGCACCAGCGTGGACTGCCGAGGCGGCTGGAACGACCACAAGTCTCCAAGGGCCCGGCGCCAAGGTGACATCCTGGAGTTGGCTGGAAGTCCCGGCCAGTACATGCGCCGGTTTGTAACCCGGGAGCATCCTGAACGTCACAGACTGGCGTGACAGTGCATAGCTGAACATCGAAGTCCTGCCGGTCATCGGACTTCCGGTTATGTGCAACGCAAAACTCACCTGACCCGCACCGCATTCGGCTTCACCGGCTAGGGCCGGTCGAGCCGCGCCAAGGATTACTCCGATTGCGACCAGCGGTATCGGCAACACCCAACCCCAGCGCCTCATAGCGCCTCCTCTTCGGTGCTAGTGCTATTCGAGAAGAATCACAGATTATAGTAGCACGCCGCAGGATCAGCCTGACTATTGGGTCAAAAATTAAGACAAAATTTTAGACCCAGCCCAGGAGTCGCAAGATCGCGACTCCTGGACATGGGCCTGTACACCGACTGCAAGGCCACAAGGCCGTCCCGGTGTTGACACCCGGGCGGGCGATGAGACACGCACGCCGGCGACAATGAAGCGTGCAATCAAGCGCGCTCAAAACTCTGTGCCGCCTGGGCCGATGCGGACAAACTCCTGCCCGCATCTGGTTGAGAAGCCCGGCGACTCCCCGCCTGTTAAGGTGGAAGTATTATGGAGATGCCGCCGTCAGGCCGGGTGCGGCGACGGCCTTGCGGCCTTAACCTGACGGCCCCGGCTAGCAGCCGGACGAAATCCAGCTGCGCACCTCCCGATGGTAGCGCGACCGAACTCCTGGCATCCCCTCCGGGGCGCCGGAAACACATCCGAGATTGATCAGCGCTAGATGCAGCGTGATCCACTTGCCTGCGACAAGTGCTCCTGCATCCGCGGAGTGTTTCTGATTCGGCACCTAAAGTAGCGAGGGCACGCGTCCCGCTTGCGCGTGCCCTCGCCTTCATGCTAGCACGAAAATTGCACCCGTAAAGATAAAAACAAAATCCGGTGCTCGCAACACCAGCTAGAGCGTCAAGCACAAGCACGGTCGCGCCAATTATGGTAGGCTTAGAGCATGCAGGATTCTGCACTCTACCTCGAAGCCGACGAAGACATTACCTCCGCCATCGATAAGCTCAGCAAAGCCCCCGGCAATGCTGTGCAGATTGTGGTACCCAAGCGCTCAACCATGCTGCAAAGCATTATTAATCTAAAGCTGCTCAAGAAGGCTGCCGAGTCTCACCATAAGAATCTTGTACTCGTTACTGGTGACAAAATCGCCTCTGAGTTGGCTTCACGCGTGGGTCTGGCCGTAGCGCCCAGCCTAGGCGCCAAAGCCGTGCTTGGCGCTGCCGAAACTCCAGCCAAATTACAAACGAACGAAGAGGTGATCGAGGCCGATGACCCCCCGCCACCACCCCCGGCACCGGAGCCGACCCCTCCAAAGCCAAAAGGCCCACCGCTACTAAGGCGCCGCGAGCTCTCAGACACACCGGCACCTCCGCCGCCGTCTCCAGCTGGACCCGAACCCGAGCCGGCCGAGTCACCGTCCACGGATGCTAAACCGGCTGCGGCGAAGTCGAGCGGAGCAAGCGTACCGAAGATCCCGAATTTCAATATTTTCCAAAAGCGCCTCGGCTGGGTTGCGCTGGTGGTGGTCGTTATTATCGCGTACTTCGTCTTTATGGCGTTTTTCACCAGCGCCAAGGTTACGCTCTACGCCCAAGGCACCCAATCAACTATTGATACGAGTTTCGCAATTGATACATCTGCGCAAACCTCCGACTCGGCCAATGCCGTACTGGCCGGCCGCACGATTTCCGCCAGCAAGGATCTTTCCGGACCGTTTACGCCCACAGGCACGCAAGACGTCGGTACCAAAGCCTCGGGCACCATGACGATCTTCAACTCGTACGACGAAAACCCGCACACGCTGGTGTCCGGCACACGCTTCCAGGCGCCCGACGGCACGGTCTTTCTCTCAACAGCCGATGCCACAGTGCCGGGTGCAACACTGAGCTTGTCCGGCGGCCATGTCTCGCTCAATCCAGGCCAAACCACGGTAAACGTCCAGGCTTCGGCCAATGGGGCTAACTTCAATGAATCCCCAGCTAGCTACACCATCCCCGGTCTCCCGGCCAGCGAGCAGTCGCAGCAAAACGGCATCTATGCCACCGGCGCTCAGATGTCTGGTGGTACCACCAAAACGATTACAGTTGTGGCCCAGTCCGACGTCAGCACCGCGCAAGCTGCCCTACTGCAAAAAGACGCCGGTAATGCCGGCTCCGAACTCAAGGCCGCCCTACCCAACGGTTACACCGAAATTGTTGCCTCCCAGTCCAGCTCCGCCTCGGCTGTAACCCCGTCGCCGGCTGTTGGCCAGCAGGCTGATACTGCCACGCTACAGCTCAAGGTTACTTACACCGTGCTAGCCGTCAAAACCAGCGATTACCAGGCCTTTGTAAATGCCGCCGAGCAAAAACAAATCGGCGCAAACAACCAGATTTACGACAACGGCCTCGGCTCGGCGCAACTCACATCGACCGGCCAAGATAGTTCCGGCCGCCCCACCTTCCACCTCAACACCACGGCCTTTAGCGGCGCCAAACTCAGCACCACGCAAGTCGCCTCGCAAATCAAAGGCAAGCGCTATGGCGACGCCGCCAGTTACGCCTCCGGCCTGCCGGGCGTGCAGCAAGCCACCATTAGCATCTGGCCGGCCTGGGCCTCGAGCTTACCTTCGAGCACGGGCAAAATTAAGGTTGTAATCCAAATCGCCAAACAATAGGGGGACGGCATGCGCAAATTCCTTGGTATTGATTATGGTGCTCGCCGCATCGGACTAGCCGTGGGCGACGACGAAACAAAGCTCGCCCGCCCGCTCGCAACCGTTGGCGCACCCGAGCTGGCTGACACGATTAAGCGCGAAGGCCCATTCGCCGCCGTGGTGGTGGGCCTGCCGCGCAATCTCGACGGCGCCGACACGCCGCAGACCCTGGCCGTCCGCCGTTTCACCGACGACGTCCTCTGGCGCACGCATCACATCGAGGCTGTTTACCAGGATGAAGCCGCCACCTCTCAGGTCGCGGAAGAGCAGCTCAAAGAGTCGGGCAAGCCCTACACCAAGGCCGATATCGACGCCGAAGCTGCCACCATCATTTTGCAAGATTATCTGGACAGTCTATGAGCCAACCCGTCTCGCGCCGTCTGCGGCGCCTGCCGAAACTTGGCCGCCATTTCTGGCCACAAATTGTCGTCGTGCTGGTATTAGTAATCATAGGCGCGCTCTACGTCTCATACCGAGTTGGCTTGCGACCGGCTGCCACCACCGGCGTCGGCCGCCTGTTCACTGTTTCAGCCGGAGAAAACGCCCCCACCATTGCGCGTAGCCTCAAGGCTGCCGGACTCATTCGCGACAACACCGCCTTTGTTACATATGTAAACTTCCACGGCTTACGCGGCGAGCTCAAGACCGGCACCTACTTACTCGCACCCACGCAATCGGCGGTCGATATCGCCCAGCAAATCGCCGACGGCCACACCTATACCAAGCGCCTGCTCGTGCCTCCCGGCTATACCATAAGCCAAATCGAGTTTGCAGCCTCAGAGCTCGGTATTTCCCAATCCGATTTTGCTGCCGCCCTGGCCGCCCCGCACACTCAGAGCTTCCTCGCCACTAAACCCGCCGGCGTCAGCCTCGAAGGCTACCTCTATCCCGATTCCTACGAAGTCGATACCACCACCACGGCCGGCAGCCTCGTTAATGAGATGCTGAACGATTTCGGCAGCCACGTCGGCCAGGATTACGTCTCCGCCTTTTCGGCCGAGGGCCTCACACTCCACCAGGGACTCACCATTGCGTCAATTGTGGAAAAAGAGGTTTCTAACCCAACCGATCGTCCGATCGTTGCCCAAGTCTTCATCAAGCGCTACAAAATCGGCATGTCACTCGGATCCGACGTTACAGCCGAATATGCTGCGAGTCTCCTCGGCGTACCATTTTCCACCACTGTCCAGTCTCCCTACAATACGCTGCTCGCTCCCGGCCTGCCGCCCGGCCCCATCTGCTCGCCTAGCCTGAACGCGCTCGATGCCGTGGCCCATCCGGCCACCACCGATTACCTCTATTTCTTCACTGATAAAAACGGTCAGGACCACTTCGAAGACACCTACGCTGAGCAAGAGGCCAACGTCGCCAAGTATGGTCTCGCTGGCGACTAAATTGAACCTAAATTTGACAAATAAAAAATTTGGAATCTCGACCAATGCAATGTCACACTATATATCTGTTAACGCTTCGCTTAAGTGCTCCTGTCAGCGTAAAACCGCTGTTTGACAGCTATCTGGGGCGGACGCTAGACTACGAATTGTAAATTGATAAGCGAGAGCGGAATGAAAAGTGAGATTCCTCGCGCAACGCAGTTTATACCCCAAACGTCGAAACGAAGCATTAACCAAGGTCGAGATACTTCTGCCTCGCAGCGCGGACCATCCGCGGATTCGAGGGAAGGACGCAACAGGGTAATTCGTGGAGGAGAGTCTTATCAGTCGGGAAGCTTTAAGCGTCTCCTTACCGGGAGTCGCGCCAGAGCCATTTTCGAACATAAAAACTCCAACGTTCACGTCCGGCCGCAAGGCTGCTACTAAATCCGCTTCGAAATCGCTTGCCAAACCAATTAAAGTTAAGATTGTAAAAACCGTGGCGCAGTCGCGAGCCGCTGGTAGCTATGCTACTAAAACGGTTAAGGCTGGGTATCGGCCGCGCTATCTCGCGCACGTCGGCATCTTAGCCCTTGCTGCGGTTGTTTTGTTGGCCAATAATCAAACCGCAGCTCATGCCGTGTCGGTCAGTCTCGCGTCGAGCCGCACCGGTCTGGGCGCAGCACTCGATCCTGCCGCGGCTGCCTCCTTTGCGGCCAGCGTGGCTTCGAGTAACCAATTAGTGGTTGCGAACACCGCCACCAAGACGGCCTCAAGTGAAAACCAGCAGGTCGCCCTCCTGACCAGCGACGACGACACCTTGGCCAAGCGCCAGGTAGTTGATACGGCCGGCAACCCCACTCGTGATATCACTACCTACACCGTCCAGCCGGGCGACACGCTGTCCGGTATTGCCAGCAAATTTGGGATTACCACCGACACTATTAACTGGGCCAACAACTTGAGCGACGCCAACATGGTTGCGCCCGGCCAAGTGCTGACCATTTTGCCCACTAGTGGTCTGCTCTACACCGTCCAGCCGGGCGACACGGCGGCTTCATTAGCCTCCGCTTATCAGGCTAATGCGGCTCAAATTCTCGCCTACAACACCGCCGTAAACGGCCAGCTCGCCCCCGGCACACAAATCATTATCCCCGGCGGCGTGAAGCAGGCCCCGGCTGCCGCTCCGGCCCCGGCTCCCAGTACCGGCAGCGTGCTCGGTGCCAGCACGTTTACTCCCCAGCTCACGCAGTTCCAGTATTCTGGCAACGGCTACTCCTTCGGCTACTGCACCTACTACGTTGCCACCCGGCGTAATATCCCATCGAATTGGGGTAACGCCAACCAGTGGTACTATAACGCCCAGGCTTCAGGCTTCAAGGTCGGCTCAGTGCCGATCCCGGGCGCCATCGCCTGGACCGGCGCGGGCTACTACGGCCACGTCGCCTACGTTGAGGGCGTGTCCGGGGGTATGGTGACCGTCTCGGAGATGAACTACAACGGCAACTGGGACCGTGTTACCGAGCGCACCGTGCCAGCCTCCAGCTTCCTCTATATTTACTAGCTAAAAATAAATCCTACAAACGAATCGCGCCCGGCCCGCGAGTGAGTGGCATCCCCGAAGGGGCACCTCCTCTCACTCGCAGGCCGGGCTTCCCCGCACCTCATGGTTGCTAAGCTGATCTTCAAATATCGGCACGTTAACGTACAACAACGTATTGGCATAATAACATAAATACCATAAAAAATCAAATAATTAGCCAACCAAACAGCAATAAGTCCCAGACCCGCGGCAGCTGGCTGCTGCTCTTGCAGGTCTGGGACTTCCGAACTCGCGTAAACCGCGAGCCCAGGCTCACGGCGTTGCCGCCGCACTCGAGGGTATTGACGCTTGCCGTGCCGGATGCGGGTGGTCGCTGGCCGGCGTGCGCTGTTGCGACCAATTCGTCTCGCAATACATCGCTGCCTCGGCGCAGGCTTGCTGTGTGGACCCGCCCTTGTCGTTGGGGGCAAATGCTATCAACAACGCGATGAACGCCGCCACCACCAAAACGACAACTATCGCCTGGGCAACCATGCGAACAGTCGACTGTCCACCATCGGCCGGCTCTTCTACTGACGGCTTTTCACTCGGTTGACCGCGTCGCCCTCCGGCTGGATGCCGAATAAGTGCACGATCCACTTCAGGGCCCGGCGAGCGCCGCCGCAATAGCCTGCGGATCAAACGTCGACGCCGCGACGGCGAGCCCAGTGGCTCCGCCTTCACCGGCTCTTCCTCGCCCAGCCGAGTAAATATTTCGAGCATCTTACGCAGTTGAGGTTCAGACTCGTTCATCGCGCCCTCAATGGCGTCCAGCGTCGACAATTCACGCCGAGACAAATTACCCTGCGGCCGTGTAGACCGCGCGGGCCACCAACCAAACATCGCTCAGCCTCCCAAATTGTGCGTACAAGGACATCAGCCGAGTGAAACCGGGCTGATTAACTATTGATACAATAACTAGAACAAAATATCAAGAATCTGTATAATAGACTCATCATGGCTTTTGCAGACACTGCCACAATCGAAATAAAGGCCGGAAAAGGCGGCGACGGCGCAGCCAGCTTTCGGCACGAGAAGTATCGTGCCAAAGGCGGCCCGGACGGCGGGGACGGCGGCCGTGGCGGCGATATCATTTTCCTGGTTGACCACAACACCAGCACATTAAGCGCCTACCGCACCGCCCGCACGATCCGGGCCGAAGACGGCCAGCCTGGCACTGGTAACCGCAAGCACGGCAAGTCCGGCGCCCCGTTCACGGTCAAAGTACCACCCGGCACCCAGGTCTGGGACGGCGAGCGCCTGCTGGCCGATCTGACCGAAGACAACCCTGAGGCCGTCATCGCCCGCGGCGGCCGCGGCGGGTTTGGCAATGCCCATTTCGTCTCGAGCACTCGACAAACCCCGCGCACGGCCGAGCTCGGCGAACCGGGCGAAACGTTTAAGCTGCGCCTCGAGCTCAAGCTAGTGGCCGATGTTGGCCTCGTCGGCCTGCCCAACGCCGGCAAATCCACCTTGCTCTCGGTCATTTCGGGTGCCCGCCCCGAAATTGGCGACTATGCCTTCACCACCCTCACGCCGAATCTCGGCCTTGTAAAACACCGGGGTGAGTCCTTTCTGGCGGCCGACATTCCCGGCCTCATCGAGGGCGCCAGCGTTGGACGCGGTCTGGGCGACGAATTCCTCCGCCATATCGAGCGCACCGCTGTCATTATCCAACTGGTCGACGCTACCGGCGCTGACGTCGCCGAAGATTGGCGCACGGTTAATAATGAGCTCGGGACGTACGGCCGCGGCATAAGCGATCGCCCGCGTATCGCAGTGTTGTCTAAAATCGACGGCCTTACAAAAGATGAAGTAAATACTAAGCTCGCCGATCTGGGGCAAGCCGCCGACCGACCGACCTTTGCTATCTCGGCCACCACTCACCAGGGCCTAGAGCCTCTGCTCGATGCCGCCCTACTCGAAGTCGAGCACAGCCGTGCGCGGCGCGCCGCCGAGGCCGCTGAGTTGCCCGTGATCACTACGACCGAGCTACCGGAAGTTTGGCGCATCACACCGGAAGGGGAGCATACCTGGCGCATTACCGGAGGTCGCCTGGAAGGCTTTGCCCGCCGTACCAATTTTGACTCGCCCGAAGGCGTGGCGCGGCTCCGCGACATCTTGCGGCGCACCGGCGTCGCTCGCGAACTCCGCCGTCTAGGTGCCGAGCCCGGCGATACCCTCCATCTCGGTTCCATTGAGCTCGACTGGCAAGATTAGATGTGATAAACTAATAGTTTGTTAACCGTCCAAAATTCTTATGTCCAACTCAACTGACCTAGCAACCAAGCTGGCCGTGCATCGCTATCTGCGCCAAATCCGGCGCGAATGGCGCCTCACGATTCCCGGCCTCATCCTGCCCGGCATTGGCAACATCCTCGCTGCCTATGTGCCGCCGCTGATCGTGGCCGCCATTCTGGTCCGGTTCAAGACCACCCGGCCCGATTTGCACGAGGTAATGCCGTACCTGGTGTTATTTGCCGTGGCTTGGTTTAGTGGCGAGGTCATCTGGCGCATTTCCGACGCTTGCCTCAACAAGGCTGTGGCAAAAAGCATGCGCAGTCTCTACAGCGAGGCCATGACCGAGCTCATCCACAAAGACATCAGCTTCTTCCACGACAATTTTGCCGGCTCACTCACCAAAAAGGTGGTCGGTTACGGCAAAAATTTTGATACCTTCATATCAACCCTGTCGTATGACGTTACCTCATCGTTTATCCCGCTGTTATTCGCAGTTGCCGTGCTGTGGCGGTTTTCACCGCTGCTGGTGTTTGGACTGCTCGGGTTCATGGTCGTAATTGGCGTCGTGTTGCTGCCGCTTATCCGCCGCCGGCAGCACCTGGTGCACGCCCGCGAGCTGGCGTCAAACCGCATGGCCGGCTACGTTGCCGACGTTATTAGCAACATGGACGCGGTCCAGGCCTTCGCCCACGAGCAGTTTGAACTCCGCCAGAACGAGAAGCTGGTCGCCGATTACACCAAAAGATCGCGGGCCTCCTGGGACTTCCACAACACCCGCATCAACATGGCCATCTCGCCACTCTACGTACTCACGAACGTAGTGGGCTTGGCACTCGCGATTACGTTTGGAAAAAACGCCAGCTCGCTTGCCACAATTTTCATCAGCTTCAGTTACTACACCTCCACCACCCGCGTCCTGTGGCAGTTTAATCATATCTACCGCAGCATCGAGAACGCCATTTCCGAAGCCGCTCAATACACTCAATTGCTGTTCGTGCCTAACCGGCTGACAGTCCCCGAAAAGCCCGTCAATCTCTCGATCCAGCACGGCGAGATTGAGTTCAAAAACGTTGATTTCGCCTACTCTGACGCTCAGGGCGATCCGTTGTTCGAAAACCTCAATCTACACATCGCACCGGGCGAAAAAGTGGCGCTCGTCGGCCACTCCGGCGGCGGCAAAACTACCGTCACCAAGCTCCTCTTGCGCTTTGTCGATGTCACCGGCGGCGAGCTGCTTATCGACAGCCAAAATATCGCCCACGGCAAGCTCGAATACTTGCGCCACGCCATCGCCTATGTGCCGCAAGAGCCGATCATGTTCCACCGAACCCTGCGCGACAACATTCGCTATGGCAAACTCGCTGCCACCGAGGCCGAAATTATCGATGCGGCCAAAAAAGCTCACGCCCACGAGTTTATCGAAAAACTCCCGCACGGCTACGACACACTGGTAGGGGAGCGCGGCGTCAAACTTTCCGGCGGTCAGCGCCAGCGCATTGCCATTGCCAGGGCCATGGTTAAAGACGCACCCATCTTGGTACTTGATGAAGCCACTTCCGCTCTCGATTCCGAATCCGAGCGGCTTATTCAAGACGCCCTTTGGCGCCTCATGGAAGGCCGCACTGCTATCGTGATCGCCCACCGGCTTTCCACCATTCAGCGCCTCGACCGCATTATTGTGCTTGATAACGGTCGCATCATTGAGCAAGGCTCACACGCCGAGCTCCTAAAGCGCGGCGGCGCGTACGCCAAACTCTGGTCCCACCAGTCCGGCGGCTTCCTCGACGACGACGGTGTCGACGGTGAGAGCGTTGACGAATCAAGTCCAACCCGCCACAATAAATCAGTTCCACGCCGCCACTCGCGGCGCCTCGTGGGGCATTAGCTCAGCTGGCTAGAGCGCTGCATTCGCATTGCAGAGGTCATCGGTTCGAATCCGAATATATGCTCCACCATTTAGACATTCCTTACCACAAGCCAAAAACAGCTATCAGGTTCTCGAAAGAACGAGGGCCATTCTGTATTTATGGCCCGGGAAAGGGATAAACGAGTGGTTCGAATCCCCTTTGGGGCACCAAGATGCTTATGCTTAAAAGAGGCCTGTATGGCCTCTTTTGTTATACTCAAGCAATGAACACAACGTTTATTCTTGCCGGCGGAAATGACCGTACAACTGAAGGCTACGGCCAGCGCCTGGCTCATGAGATAACAAAATATATTGCGCGTCCCAAGATACTGAGTTGTTTTTACTCATGGCCGGCTAGCACATGGGAGGCCAAAGCGGTGGACTGGAAGGGGTGGTTTTCGCAATACTTTGGTGAAGATATTGCCTTCGACTACGCCAAAACAGAAACGTTCTTATCCCAAATTGACTGGGCAGACGTTATTTATTTGCATGGAGGTGACACGCAGATGCTATTTGACACTCTGCCAGCTACCGACTCTCTTATAATGCACTTTAAAGGCAAGATAGTTGTAGGCAGTTCGGCGGGCGCAAATGTCCTGTCCAAAAACTATTGGTCCAGCAAGCGAGCACTACCCAATCACGGCCTAGGCTTTGCCGATGTAAACGTGATGGTTCACTACGGTGCCTTGATGATGGGCGAGAGAAGTCGTACAGCTGAGGACTGGCTGCACGAGGAAGCTGCCTTTCAACGCAAAGTCGGGAACGAAGACGTTAAGCGGCTACCAGAAGGCCAGTTCGTTGTATTGAGAGCCTGATGCCAAAAACGCTATTCGACCAGCAAACACGTGTTTCTCCCTGATGGTCTAAGATGGTATAATAAGGACATGATTGACTCCAATAACACACAAACAACCCAGCAGCGCGCAAAGTCAGCCGCTGTCGCGCTTGCCTCGGTACGGGCAGAAGGGCTCCGGCCTTCCAGCTCAATTGAGCGCCGCCTTGAGCGGTATGCAACTGGCAAAATTACTGCGAGCCAACTTCGGCGGGAAACCCTAAGAGAAGTCCGCTCACATACCAAGTAAATATCACCATGCCTTATAGTAGCTCTCCCGATCCTTACATTGATGCCGAAACGGGGGTACTCAAGAATTTGCTCGGCATCTCGACGAGCGAAGATCTTAAAGATGCAGAAGCAGACATAACCACTTCAATTATTGCATCATTACCTGATCAACCGGCATTGGGTCAGTTCGACCTGGAGCACCTGAAGAATGTTCACTGGGAGTTATTCAGTTCCATCTACACATGGGCGGGCGAAATTCGGACGGTTGAAATGGCGAAAGAGAATACTCGTTTCGCTAATTCCGATGCCATTGAGCAGGCAGCAAGCGAACTATTTGGAAAGTTACATGCTGAGGGCTTGTTAAAAGGTGTTGCCCTCGAGCAATACACCGAGCGCCTGGCCCATTACTTTTCCGAAATAAATATTCTTCACCCGTTCCGAGAAGGTAATGGGCGTACTGAGCGTGTATTTATTAGTCAGTTGGCGGCAAAGGCCAAATATCGTTTGGCTTGGGAGCGGATGGACGCAGACGAGAATTTGCGAGCATGCGCCGCCGGATACGAAGGAGACGAGAGCTTGCTCGCAGCCATGCTTAATGGATTGCTTGAGCCATCTGTTAAGACCGACTAAAGATACTCATACAGGCCAATAAACCTTATCATCTGATGCGCCAGCACCTCCGAATCTATCCGCCGCATAACCTCACAGCTTGCATTCTGAGATAGCACGTTTAGGCTTCCCTCCCAGAGCACTCGACGATTAAGGATGAGTAACTTCCGGTGGTGCCCACCCGTAAAGAGCACCTGGATACCCAACTCCTGCATCTCCTGTATGGCTCGCCAAGCCTGAGCATCGTAAGGGGACTGATGCTCGGCAGGATGCCGCGTGTTGACGACGATATTAACCTGACGACTTCTCATTTTCTTGAAAATGGGAAGTAAACTAGCAACTCTGTTGCTAGTTATAAACGGGGACTCAATTAGGGCCTCGCTCATGCAACTATTTAGGTCGCGCATGAAGGCTCGGTAGAACGATCGCTCATTGTAGAGCTGCGAAGTCAGCAGATCTGGTGACGATGTTTTGAAGCGCTGGAATAGTCGGGTTATCATGACTGTGACTCCTCGGCCTCGGCCCCATTGCTCTCATCCAACAGCTCCCGGATTTCTTTCGTTTCGTGCTCAGGGTCTTCTCCAAAAGTTCTATTACCGTCCCTTATGCTCCACCATATACCCCTGTTCTGAACCATTGACCCCAGAAAAGGAATTATCAGGTTCAACACGAGCACCGGCAGTGACGACCAAATTAGTCGCCTGTCGGTGCTTTTGCGTTTGCAGAGCTTTAATTGTCTTAAATGGCTGCAGAAGCTTTGTTTCGGCCACGACGCCCTCATCGTCAACCAGAACCTTATCAAAGAACGCCTGGTTCATCTGTCGTCGTAGTTGGTCACTCGCATCAGCATAAAAGGTGCCGCAGTCCTTCAATAGGTCACAGACGGCCTCAACTTTACCTGGCGGATGTGCTACTGTCATCCGCCAGGTGAAAACACGGTGAGTTACCCTACGTAAGTACCAGCAAGCTTCACATTCTTATACCAGACCTCTAGCAATTCGCTGGTAAACTTTTGCATTTCCCCGCTCTATTTCTCCGAGGCCACCAGTATTCTTTCCAATCCAATGAGTTTGCCAATTTCTGCTTCATGCATAGTTCCACCATCATGCATTTTTCGGCCGAAACCGACCAGCCAGGCTCACCGTTGCACTTATGCTCGCGTTGTGGCACAGTGAACCCAACGAATAAAAGCAAAGTATGCCAAAAAAGAAAACTAAAACCACGTCCAAAAATGCTAACCCTGCCGCCGCCGTCTATATGGGGGTAGTTGTTGCCGGCGCTCTCGTTGGCGTGCTCGGCGGTACCGATTTTCTCCACGGCGTGGCCGTTGGCATTGTCGGCGCCGGCGCCATTGCTATGGGCTGGTCAATCGCGACTCAGTCCTGATGACTGCGGGCACGGTGCCGGCAGTGGAGGATGCGCTCGCTCAATTAGGCCGGCTCCAAACCCCGGCCGGCTACTACAACGCCGGCGTGCCAAACTACGAGCACTTGTTTGGCCGGGATAGTTGCATAAGTGCCCTGCAAATGCTGCATCGCGATTCGGCGCCGGCCCGCGCCACACTGGACGTCCTGGCCCGCTTTGCCGGCAACCGCGAAGCCCTACGCTGGGAAGAATACCCGGGTAAAATCCCGCACGAACACTACCCCGGCGGCCGACAGGAGCAGTGGCACGATCTGGTTACCCAAGGCGACCGGCTGCGGCGGCTCGGCACGCTGCTGTTTTGGCGCTTTCCCTATTACGGCTCGGTTGACGCCGGCGCCTGGTACCTCATACTGCTCCATCATTACCTTACGCAAAATCCCGATCCGCAAGTTGCGGCCGCGCGCTTGCCCACGGCGTTGGGCATTGTGCACTGGCTTGAGCATCACGCCACCCACGCGCATACCAAACTCGTCGGCTTCCGCAGGCACTACATCTTCGGTCTCCATAACCAATCGTGGAAAGACAACCTTACCGAAAATTTCGCTAAACCCATTGCCATGGTCGAAGTGCAGGGCTATTACTACTATGCGCTGAAACTGCTAGCCGATCTTTGCGACAAATACGCCGACGATGCTGATCAAGGCAAGCAGCTGCGCGCCCAGGCCGCGGTACTCAAAGCCGAATTTGAGCGCTACTTCACGCCACAAGACGGTGCACTCCCAATGTTGGTCGACGGCCACGGCAAAGCCGTGCGTTTGGCCGTGAGCAATCCCGGCCACCTGCTATTTTCCGGCATCCTTGATCGCGACGCGCAAACTATTGTTGCCCGGCGCCTCATGCAGCCCGACCTGCTTACACCCTACGGCATCCGTACTGAATCCACGCTGGAGCCCAGTTTCAGTACAGGCGGCTATCAAAACGGCGCAATCTGGCCGTTTGATAACTGGGTTATCCACCAGGGGCTAAAAAAATGCGGCTTCACGACCGAGGCTGACACCATTAAAGAAGCTCTGCTCCGCGCGCACCACGATCTAGGGTACTTTCCTGAAGCCTACAGCGCCAGCGCCCAGGGGCGCATCAGCTCGGTTCACGGCGCCTGCCGCATCCAGGCCTGGTCCGCCGGCGCGCTCGTCAATCTGATCGACGACGCCCCTCCCTTGTAGCTTCTTCGGGGGAAATATCATTGACTTTTACCCTTTCCTGAACCACTATTATGCTGTCCGGACAACTGTACCCGTGTCGCCTACGAGAGGAGGTGATACATGACAAATAGTGGTGAGGAGAGCACGACTCAGGCTAGTGCGCCCGCAGTGGTGTACGAGTTCGGAGCCAAGCTCATCGCCCCGGCCTTCGAGGCCCTTATGGAAGGGAGGAACAGGTTCGGGCTGACCGACAACGACCTGCTCAACCAGGCCTTTCAGCTCTGGATGGCAATCATTCGGATCGCTGATACCGCCGACCTGCTCGCCCGTGAGCGAGAGACCGGCAAGACGAACATGGTCATTGTGTTGACGCACGACGGTCAGCGGATCATTCCCCCGGCCGCCTAACCGCGACCACCAAACGAGTCATGGCAGGAGTAGAAACATGTACTCGTCACGTCCGATCCATCCACACCGGATGCTCCGAGAAGGAGATGTTATGCACGATGTACGACCCGCCTTCACCCACGAGCATCCCCGACAGGTTCAATTCGCCCGGCGAGCCGCCTAGGGCACCAAAAATGGCGGCGATGTCCCCACCCGGTTAGCTCCTTCACGAGAGGGCTGACCGGGTGGGGACGATTGCGTTTTAAATGCAATCAAAAACTTGACAGCCCAGGCATTAGTGCAATAATAAGCGCAAGCATTAAGAGCAAAACAAAAATGAAAACAACCTATCTTCGAGATCAGCGAGGAGTCGCCATGCTCTTCGAATTGTTGTTGGTCGCGGTTGTACTGACACTCGTCGGGCTCGCGATCTATCAAACCAACCACCGGTCCAAACCTGGCACCACGGCCACGCAGACCGGCGTGCAGCCGTCTAGTACAACCGGCCTGGCCGCTTCCGCCGCCGCAATTAGCGAGCAAGCGGCCGCTACCGACGTCAGCCTGAGCGCCGCAGCAGATAATTCAGCCAATAACGTCACCCAGACCGACACCGACGCCAACAACCTGGAGGGCAGCTCCAATGCGAACTTCTAGGTTTATCCTGTCACTCTGCTCTGGCCTCTTACTCTTGCCCCAGCTCGTATTGGCCCAGTCGGGAAATATCTCGGTACCGACGCCGCATTATACCAGCGGCCCGGTTCACATTATCACGCCCGAGCCGATTGCTTCGCCTAGGCCGACCCCCTCACCCAAGTTCAACCTCCCAACGCCGTCGCCGCTCAGCCTACCCGGCGGCACCCCGTCTCCGCAAAAGTTCTGTACCATGTTTACGTCCGTGAACTCTACGATCGGCGACACCACTACCAACCGTTATAACCAACTCAAGTCAGATTTTTCCGGCCAAAGCGGCCAAATCAAAGCCAGCATGGCCAAGCTCGAACAAAGCCTAACCGGCGCCAGAAATGCCGCCGACTCCAAGCGCAAGCAAGATTTTGATGCGCTCACGGCCAAAGCCGCCACGCCAGCCGAGCAGCAAGCAATCGCGGCCTTCGAGACAACCGTAAACCAGGCCATCACTACTGAGCGCGCGGCCGTCGACGCGGCCGACCAGGCGTTTGAGCAAGGCTTGCTGTCAGACCTCAGCACCGATCAAACCGACCTCTCTACCGCCGCTGCCAACTATAAGGCCGCAGTCTCGGCCGCGTTGTCCGCCGCCCAAGCCAGTTGTGCCGCCGGTACCGATCCTGCCACAGTGCGTCAGACCCTGCAAACAGCGCTGCAAACCGCCCGCACCAACTTCGAGAACGCACTCAAAACTGCGGTCACCTCAAGCCCTGACATCAGCACGCTCAAAGCCACCCGCCAAGCCGCGGTCAACGCAGCCAACACTGCCTTTAAGGCCACGGTCCAGCAAGCGCTCGCCACACTCAAAGCTGCCCTCGGCACTTCTTCAAGCCCAACCCCCACACCCACGCCGTAGGTGACAGGACGATAATCGCCTCACACAAAAACTGCCGGCCACGCGCCGGCTGTTTTTGTGTGACTAATCCGCTCTAAGATTCGCGCAACTCAAACTCTGCGCCCACGGCGGTAAGCTTGGCCCACAATTGCTCATAGCCTCGCTCCAGGTGGTGAACACCCGTAAGTGTGCTCTCGCCCTCAGCCACCAGTGCCGCGATCACCTGTGCCATGCCTGCTCGAATGTCCGGAATCACAATCTCGGTCCCATGCAGCGGCGTCGGGCCCTTAATGACCGCCGAGTGTCTGATCGATCGGTTGCGCCAGCGGCACGGCAACTCGCCCAAGCACTTGGCAAATACTCCGATATCAGCCCCCATTCGATTCAAATCCTCAGTGTAGCCAAACCGGTCCTCATATACGGTCTCGTGCACCACGGAAATACCCTTGGCCTGGGTAAGTGTCACCACCAGCGGCTGCTGCCAGTCGGTTGCAAACCCCGGGTATGTGTCAGTCTCAAGCTCAATGCCCATGAGGCCGTTCCGGCCACGCTTAAAAGTAATAGCGCCGTCTTCCACTTCATACTCGGCACCAATGCGCCGCACCGTGTTGAGAAAGGTTACCATCTCGCTCTGTCTGGCGCCTTCCACCACGATCTCACCCCCAGTGGCAATTGCCAGATTGGCAAAACTGGCAGCTTCCAGTCGGTCCGGCAAGACCGTGTAGTGTACGCCGTGCAGCTTGTGCACGCCGTCGACGGTGATCGTACGGTTAGCACCAAATTCAATAATCGCGCCCATCTGCTGCAGGCACATCACCAGGTCAACAATCTCCGGCTCAACGGCGGCATTTTCAAGTCGGGTGCGCCCGTTAGCCAAGACACCGGCCAAGATCACGGTCTCGGTCGCGCCCACGCTCGGCGAGCGCAAGGCAATGGTTGTGCCGTGCAAGCCGCCTTTCGGCGCCTTCGCCTTGTAGCCGGACTCGGTTTCCTCGATCGTTGCCCCCATCTGCGCGAGTGCTTCCAGGTGATAATTGACCGGCCGCGGCCCCAACTGGTCGCCGCCCACCACCGGCACTTCAGCCTCCCGGGCCCGGTGCAGCAACGGCGCCAGCGCCAGCACGGAAATCCGGTTGGCCCGGGACAGCTTGGTCACCTTAGTCGACGTAATGCGCGGGGTCTCAAGCACGCACCGGCTGCCTTCACGTCGCACATGTGTACCCACGGCCGACAAAATTTCCGCTGTAATCGTAATATCTTCAATCTGCGGGCAATTATCGAGCGTCACCTCGTCGGCGGTGAGGAGGCTCGCAATCATCATCTTGGAAGCCGCATTTTTGGCTCCGGCCACGCGCACCCGGCCGGACAGCGGTTTGCCCCCTACGATATGTAATGTCTTAGCCATGAAAGTCCTTTCGCTCCCACTATAGCTGCTATCATAACCACATGAAAGCACGCCTGCGCAGGCTGACAGCCCGGCTCTTTGAAGCTCAAACCCGCCGCCTGTTGCGCACCCACGAGTTCGAAATTGTCGGCGTGTCAGGCGCGGTTGGCAAAACCGCAACCAAGCTCGCCATTGCGACCGTTCTGCGCCAAAAATATCAAGTGCTCGTGCAGCACGGCAGCTTCAACGATGAAATCGGCCTGCCGCTGGCCTGCTTCAATATCCCACTCCCTGCCCACATTCTGAACCCGTTTTCGTGGATCCGCGTCCTGATCCAAATGGAGTGGCGCCTGCACCGACCGTTTCCGTTTGATGTGCTCGTAATCGAAATCGGCACCGATGCTCCGGGTGAAATCCCGCATACGCTCACGTTTCTCAAGCCGCAAATTGGCGTCATCACGGCTGTTACACCTGAGCACATGGAGTATTTTCCCGACGGCATGAACCAGGTTGCCGCAGAAGAAATGGCGCTCGTCGCAGCCGTGAAAACGGTCGTGGTAAACGAAGACGCCGTCCCGTCCAAGTACCGCAAGCAATATTTGGCAAAGCACCGGCATGTAATCGGCTACGGTGCAAGGGCTGAAGTACACTGGGACAAAAGCTCGATCGTACTCGCAAAACACAAAATCCCGGTCGAGCCGCACGTTATCGGCGAGCATATGTTGCTCACACTCCTGGCCGCCGCCGCAGTTGCACGCGAGCTTGGCCTTTCCGACGAGCAAATCGCGGCAGGTGTTGCCAAGGTCCACCCGGTATCCGGCCGCATGAACCCGCTGCCCGGCGTAAACGGCTCTCGCCTCATCGATGATACCTACAATTCCAGCCCTGACGCCGTCGTGGCTGCGCTCGCGACGCTCGCAAAATACCCAGGTCAAGGCCGCCGCATTGCCGTACTCGGCTCCATGAATGAGCTTGGCGACGATGCCCCGCGCTACCACGAAGAAACCGGCGCCCACGCGGCCGGCGTTGACCTGCTCATTACCATAGGCGAGCTGGCAAATAAGTATCTCGGACCGGCGGCCGTTAAGGCCGGCCTCGACCCTACCCGTTTAAAGACAGCCGAAACCCCGGTTGCCGCCGGAAATTTCCTCAAATCAATGCTTACGCGAGACGACGTCGTGCTCATCAAAGGCTCCCAAGATCGCCTCTACACTGAGGAAGCCACCAAGCTCCTCCTCGCCAACTCGGCCGATGCCAAAAAACTCGTGCGCCAATCGCCGTTTTGGATGGCCAAGAAGCGCAGGCAATTCCCGGACCTGCTCTAAACACAAAGAACCGCCCTAGTTTGGGTGGTTCTTACAAACAATAATACCTTGGGCTGGTGCCTCCGGCTCTCGGCCTCCGGCAGGCACCCGCGTTGTCATCCCTGGCTGCAGCTCACCCTGTAGGAAGTGTTGCGGTTGGTCACGGTGACCACGGCCACCGGGCCGACCGGGGCTCCGGGTTTCGCCCATGACGCTAGGACGTTACCGTCTGTAACCTCGGTAATCAGCTGACCCATCACTGTCGCCTGAACGGCGATGGACGCGGTGGGCGGCAGACACGTCATAACCCGCTGGTTGCCGTCCCACTCGATCTGGGCGTTGACGAAACTAAGATCGTCACCGGTACGGTAGTTGACCACACCGGCCGTGAGCTGGCATGCCCGGGCGTCCGGGTACCAGGCGACTGCGGGCGAGGCGCCCGGAGCGGCCTGATAGCCTAGCGTGCTGAGATGGTTCAGAATCGGCGTAAAGGCGTCAGTAAGGGCTTGCACCTCGCTGGCGCTGCAGCCAGCCGGAGCTATCGCGCGCGGCCTGGGAGCCGAGTTGTTGTGGCTGGAAGCGGTAACTAGCGCCACGGCCCATACGACCGAGACGACAAGCACCACGGCCGCCACGATCGCCGGTCCGCGCCAGCGAGATCTGGCCAGCCTTCTAAGTATGGCCGACACACGTACGCTAGCAGGTCTCATGGTTCTCCCCATGTCGTGAACGGGTCTAGGGTTGGTGATAGGACGGGGTTGGGATGTTAAAGCAACGTAAATTTATATTAGCATAAAAACACCAAAAAGTCAAATAATTCTTAAGCTTTACAAAGGCCTAAACCTGCTGCTCTTCCTCGTGAATCGCCACTCTTCCGCCCATATGTTGCCCCCGGTAGGCCGTACCACGCCCCTCGATCCGGTAAAATACAATATTGGCAATCCTAGCACCCAGCTGCAGCTGCACCGGAAAATCGCTCAAGTTCTTCAGCCCAAACGCCAGCGGCCCTTCGTAGCCTGGGTCGGCCTTGTTGGTCAAAAGTAACAAACCCACCCGAAACAGCGTTCCCCGCGGGTAAACCATCGGCATCACATCGAGCGGCGTCTTTAACCCCTCGATCGAGCGCACTACGTAATACTTGCCCGGCTCAATGCTCACAAATTCCTCGCTCGCCGAATCCACCGCCCATTCCGCCAGCTGCTTCGTTTGCACACCCTTGCGTTTACCCAAACCTGCCTCGCCGTCGGCTTCAATAAACGCTCCGCCCTCATGAATCACATGCACCTGCCCGAGCCGCAGGTCCACGCCCACGCCCTCGGGGTTTTCCAGCTCACGCCGCCCCAGGTTCGTAATTAAGCCCTCTTCACGCACCCGCCTTAGCACTTCGTCAATGCCCAGCACTGCCATGTCGCATCTCTCCCACAATCTTTCACCATCGTAGCAAATGCTATACTGATGGCGATATTGGTGGGAGGGAAACTATGGCAACTCAGCCGTCCAAGCGTGATGTCGAACTAATCTATGAGGTTGGTTGCCTGCGCCTGATGCAGCGCATGTGGAGCCGGTTTCTCACGCCTGAGTTCGCCAATGTGGCCGAGCACCACTTTCGCGTGGCTTGGATCGCTCTGATTATCGCCAAATACGAACACGGCGATGAAGCCAAGGTGCTCAAAATGGCACTGGCTCACGACCTCTCGGAATCGCGCGCCGGTGATCTCGATTATGTTTCGCGGCTATATGCCGAGCGCCACGAAGACAAAGCCATTGCCGACATGCTTGACGGCACAGTGCTCGCGCCCGAAATCGTGGATCTCTGGCTCGAGTATGAAAAACTGGAGTCGCTCGAAGCCAAAATTGTCAAAGACGCCGATTATATTGATGTTGATGCTGAGTTGGCCGAGCAGCGCTCCCGTGGCAATCACGGAATCTACGACTTCAAAGAACCCATCCGGGAGCATGTCGGCGCGACCAAGCTCAAAACCGAAACCGGCAAACGCCTGTGGCAAGCAATCCGCGAGGGCAACCCCCTCGACTGGATTGCCAGTTCAAAAAACCGGCTCAACGCCGGCGACTGGAAAAAGTAAACCAAGTATTACAATATTGCAATCCGTACAATTGAAAATACCTGCCCAGGCCGACCGAGATGCCGGCCGAGGCAGGTATTACGCGTCCCTTCGCTAGTCCGGCAACACAACATCCGTCGCCGCAATAAGCGCGGCGATACAGTGCAGACACATGTCCATGCCTCTGCGGTCGTTCCATCCGCGAAAAGCGGTGTTGCAACAGGTAGAACCGTCCAGGTCGAGGAAGACATTGTGGACAACGCTTGGGCCCGTCACACGCCAAAGCTGGCCAAACAGGAACCTCACGCGCTTCTCTGCAACGGCCGTGACCGACTGGCCAAGCATGACCACGATTCGGCCCGGCTGGCCGGACTCCTTGAAGTAGCGGATCATCCTGATGACTCGTTCCTGCATTGGCGTCTCCAGCCGGCCAAACTGCACATTCATGCCTGTGCGCAGATAGCGCAGTCGCTCTTCTTGGCCGAGTATCTCGCCCAATGCATAACCACGGCTCAATCGTTGTCCCTCCTTTCAGGGCCGCCGTTCAGTTCACTCCGCCAACAGCTTGGCGAACGCCACCAGCAGGATTCCTTCACACAGCCGCGCTTCGGTGAAAGCCACGCAGGGGCAGGTCATTGTGTCCAGATACACGTAGTGGTCGAGGTAGAAGTAGCGATTGGTGCCCACGTCGCTCAACGGCAACGCAGTGCCGAAGTGCTCTATCGCCAGCAGGCACTGCTCAATGAGCGGCCGGTTGTAACTGCTACCGGTTTCCGCGCCGATCACCCAGGCGGCGACCAGTGCCAGTGCTGCCGGCTTCAACCGCTCCGGCAGGCCGGCGAACTGCATGCCCAAGAGCGGGTGGTCCTCGAGCAGATCGGGATCAGCGGACCGCTGCAAGACGTTCACCGGGTTGCTCAGGATAGCCACACCATACTTGGCCAGGGCCACGATCAGGTGGCTACACATACCGACCTTACCCTCAAGACGCCCCTGGTACAGCGGGCAGGTGCAGGTAAGGTTGTTGAGATCGACCGTGTACGTGCCGTCGTCGCCCGTAAACTCGAAGACGCCTGGTCCTTTACTCGTGAGCTTGCGTCCTTCGCGCAAGTATCTCGCTGCGCGCAGCGTCTTGTCGACCTGCGTTGTTTGCACATTGGCCACGAACATGATGATGAGCACATCGATCACGGCTGTCTGGGCCTTTGCCAGTCCGAATGGCCAGTCACGAATAATCCCATGCTTGTCCATCAGCGGGCCATAACCGCGTCCGTCCAACAGCCTAAGCGTTTCAAGCATCGCGCACTCCGTTCTCCTCTGTCGTCGTTGCGATGGATATATCTTTACAACATCTTAGTAAACAACGCAACAAGCGCAGCGATCACTAGCCACAACCTCAAAAACCCCTATAATGTAGCCAGTTATGAAGCAGTACGATCCCAAAACCATTGAGCCCAAATGGCAGCAAATCTGGGCCGACACCAATCTGTATGCCGCCATCGACGGTGATTCCAGGCCAAAATATTACATGCTCACTGAGTTCCCGTATCCGTCAGCCGCCGGTCTCCACGCCGGCCACGTACGCGAGTACACCATCGGCGACGTCATGGCCCGCCATAAACGTATGCTCGGCCACAACGTGCTCTACCCCATGGGCTGGGACGCCTTTGGCCTGCCTACCGAAAATTACGCTATTAAGACCGGCCAGAAGCCAAAGGATGTCACTGCCACCAACACGGCCATCTTTCGCCGCCAGATGCAATTGCTTGGCCTCGGTTTCGATTGGTCGCGCGAGGTCAATACCTCGGACCCGGCCTACTACAAATGGACCCAGTGGCTGTTTTTGCAATTCTTCAAGCACGGCCTCGCCTATCAGGCCGAGATTCCCATTAATTGGTGCCCATTTGAAAAAACCGGCCTGGCCAACGAAGAGGTGATAAATGGCGTCCACGAGCGCTGCGGCACCCCGGTTGAGAAAAAACTGCTTAAGCAATGGATGCTTAAAATCACCGCCTACGCCGACCGGCTGGTGGATGGCTTAAAAACCGTCGACTACCCTCCCCGTATCGCCGACCAGCAAATCAACTGGATCGGCCGCTCTGAGGGTGCCAACATCGACTTCTCCGTTGCCGGCGAGAAAATTACTGTCTACACTACCCGCCCCGACACGCTCGCCGGCGCTACCTTCCTCGTGCTCGCGCCCGAGCATCCAGCCGTGGCCAAAATTACAAGACCGCAGCAGAAAGACCGGGTTGAGCAATACGTTAAGAAAACCCAGTCCGAGACCGATCTAAACCGCCAGGAAGAAAACCGGCCCAAAACCGGTGTCTTTACCGGCGTCCATACCATAAATCCCATCACCAAAGCCAGCATGCCGGTCTGGATTGCCGACTATGTGCTGGCCGGCTACGGTACCGGCGCCATTATGGCCGTTCCTGCCCATGATGAGCGAGATTTTGCCTTTGCCAAGGCCATGAATAAGCAGCTGGGCTACGACGTAGAGCCCACCTATGTTGACATTGAATCAACGCCTCGGCCGGACCAGCCATTCGAAAACCGCGAAGTTGCCCAGGCTATAGTCAAGCATCCGACCGAGCAAAAGTACCTATTGTTGGAGCTTAAAGCCTGGGACGACAAATCTTACAGCTACCCCATGGGAGGAATCCACGACGGCGAAACCCCGACCGAAACGGCAGTGCGCGAGCTGACTGAGGAAACCGGCTACGACCATATCAGACACACCAGGCCGATCAGTGCGCCTTACTTTGCGGAATTTTATCACCAGCACAAACACGTCAATCGGCGCGCTCACGTCCACAGTGTATTCATTGAACTTGCCGATCTTCACCAATCTGGCATTGCACAACACGAACGCGACCTGCACGGGCTTCATTGGCTTACCGGTGACGAGGTGGCCAGCAAGGTACTTGGTACCGGCACAAAGAAATTAATGCTCGACTTCCTTGCCGGCCGCGCCACTCCGGCTATCGACATCATACCGGTGATCGACCCTGTCCTCATTCGCGACGATGCGAGGGATTTGAAGGAATTCAAGCGCCATCGCAAAATCGTCGCCGTCGTCGAAAATGCCGCAGGCGAAATCCTCACTATCAACTGGGGTCCAAAGTATGGCGGCCGCCTCACCATTGGCGGCACCATCGAAGGCGACGAGGCACCCGAAATTACAGCTATGCGCGAAGTCGCCGAAGAAACCGGTTACCACGACCTCGAAGTGCTCGAAACCGGCGCCGAAACCATGCATTACAAGTATTATGCCTTCTCTAAAAGGGAAGGGCACGATGTCACCGTCCGGTTCATTCATACGCGCCTTAAAAGCGACAAACGCAAAGCCCAAGATCTCAACGAATCCGAGAAAAACAAATTCACAGTCGAATGGGCAACACGCAACCAAGCCGAGCGCGAGATCGTTGAGCCGCTTCACCGCTACGCCATAAACAAATTCATCTTTGGTCATGTCCATGCCGGCGACGGTGTGCTCGTGAACTCCGGCCAATTTGACGGCCTGCAAAACGACGAAGCCAGGCGTGCTATTGTCCAGTGGCTGTTTGATCAGGGCCTGGGCCGCCACGCCACCACCTACCGCTTGCGCGACTGGATTTTCTCACGCCAGCACTACTGGGGCGAGCCTATCCCCATTATTCACTGCCCCAAAGACGGCGCCGTGCCCGTGCCCGACGACCAGCTGCCCGTAAAGCTGCCCGAGGTTGAGCATTATGAACCCACCGATACCGGCGAATCGCCGCTCGCCGCCATTTCCGAATTCGTAAACACTACTTGCCCCAAGTGCGGCGGCCCGGCCAAACGCGAAACCGACACCATGCCCAACTGGGCCGGCTCAAGCTGGTACTACCTACGCTACATGGACCCGCACAACGACCACGAATTCGCCGGCCGCGCCAACATGGATTATTGGGGCATGGTCGATATCTACCTCGGCGGAATGGAGCACACCACGCTCCACTTGCTCTATTCACGTTTTTGGCACCAGTTCTTTTACGATCAGGGCCTCGTGCCCACGCCGGAACCCTATGCCGCCCGCCGCGGTCAAGGCATAGTTTTGGCTTCGGACGGCCGTAAAATGAGTAAATCACTCGGCAACGTCGTCAACCCCACTGACATCGTCGAACGCTACGGCGCCGATACCTTCCGTCTATACATCATGTTCATGGCGCCGTACGACGAAACCACACCCTGGAGTGACGAGCGTTTAAACGGTGTCTCGCGCTTCCTCTACCGCGTCTGGGCGCTCGTTCAACAGTTACGTGAACCACAAGCCGAAATCGCGCCGAATGGCATTATCGAGACCGAAGTCGATCGCACTACCCACAAAACCCTCAAAAAGGTCCACGACGACCTCGAAGGGATGCGCTTTAACACTTACGTCAGTGCACTTATGGAATGCGTCAATTACCTGAACTCGCCGGCGAACCTGACTGCGATTCGCAACCACCCGGCTCTCTCCGAGCGCACCATCCGGACGCTCATTCTCATGCTCGCCCCGGCCGCACCGCACCTGGCCGAAGAGCTTTGGCACGAGCTGGGCGAGCAGGGGAGCGTGCATACTGCACCATGGCCCAAATACGACCCCGAGCTCATCAAGGACGACCTCATCACCATAGTGGTACAGATAAACGGAAAGGTTCGTGGCCAAACCACGGCCCCGGCCGACGTCACCGAGGCCGACCTCATCAATTTAGCCTCAATCGAGCCCAAGGTGGCCGCTCTGCTTGATGGCAAAAAGGTTGCAAATACTATTGTCGTGCCCCGCCGCCTCGTCAATTTCGTCGTTAAGGAGAGCTAGTGGGCCTCAAAATCGACTACAAATTTTGCCCGCAATGTCGACGGCCGATGACTCGTACCGCCGAGGGTGACCCGCATTGCGGGCATTGTGACATTACCGTTTATGACGATGTTGCCGCCGGTGCCTCAGCGCTGATTATCCGTGACGATCATGTTTTGCTCAGCCGGCGCGCCCGCGAGCCATATGAGGGTGACTATGACCTGGTTGGTGGATTCATGAAGGCCGGCGAGTCACCTGAGCAAACGGCGGCCCGTGAGGCCATGGAAGAGACAGGACTAACCATAAAAATCAGTAAACTGCTTGGCATCTATCCCGATCAATACGGTGAAAACGGAAGCCCCGTCATTAGCATCGTCTATATCGGAGAGCACGTCGCCGGTTCAGAACAGGCAGGCGACGACGCTGCTGCTCTTGAATGGGTCGAAATTGAGCGGATCCCACCAGTCGCTTTTCAAAGCCGCTTCCAAAGCGTCCGCCAACCCTTGCACGATCTGCAGACCTGGTACCGCAGGCGAAAGGCGAGCTAGTGCCAGACCGCGCCGACTACTATCAAATTCTCGGCATCAAACCTTCTGCGACCGCAGCCGAAATCAAAACCGCCTATCACACTGCCGCCAAGCGCGCTCACCCGGACGCCGGCGGCTCGGCCGAAGCTATGCAGCGGGTCAACGAGGCGTATGCCGCGCTCAATGACCCGGATGCCCGGGCCGACTACGACTACGACCACGCGGCAGTGAATCAGCCACCGCCCGAACGCCGGGCCACCCATACTGGACAGCCGCCCGCCTCGCCTCCCCATGCTGCCGCAGCCACCGCCCGCGCTCAGGCCGAGGCCCAGGCCAGGGCCGATTATCGCCGCGCCATGGGCTACGCCCGCCGCTCAGCCTTCAAACAATTCGGCCTAAGTGCTTTCGCCGCCGCGGTCTTGTCCCCACCATGCCGCTTCTGGCCGCACGCGTACCCGATCGCAGCACCAAAACCATTTTTGCCCTCATTGCCTTCGCGCCCGTCTATAGTCTCGCCATTGCCATCATGTTCTTGGCGCAACCGCGCCTACGTTTGGCCGTCGCCGTCATGGGCCACAGGAATGCCAGGCTTTCGCGCCACGACCGCACTGCTCTCGCTGGCATTGCCCTGGCTGCACTGCCACTTGCCGCCATTTGGGTCGTTCTCTTCAATTTTGGCCTGATTAAGTAATAAATGCTTTACATTCCGAGGCTCCCCCTCTAGAATGCATTTCTAAACGTCCCGTTGCCAATTCGTTCCAGATAACATATAATCTCACGCAAGAGTGCAATGCGCATCAATGTCAGTGATCTTTTAGCCGAATCGGTTGGGTACTCACGCCAATTTATCATCGCAGATGAATGGCCGGTACTCGAGGACACAGTCCTTGTCGAAGCCGTGGATGGGCAAGTTACCATTATCCGGCTCGACGAGGGAGTAGCCGTTCGCGGCCGAGCTACAATCAAGGTTGAGCTCCAGTGCGATCGCTGTCTGTGCGAGTTCACGTGTCCGGTTACTCTTCCGCTGCAGCAACTCTACACTACCCTCCCGGGTGACGACGAGCTGCCGCTTGATCGCGGTGTCATTGATCTGGCCCCACTCATCGAGCAGGAAATCGTACTGGGCCTGCCTATAAAATCACTCTGCCGGCCGGATTGCGTCGGAATTAAGAACCTGCAAGAAACGAAAGGAACCCCTCGTGGCCGTACCAAAAAAACGTAAAACCCGTGGTGCCCAAGGTCAGCACCGCTCACATAATGCCCTCGTTCCCACTCAGCTGGTTAGCGCCACAGGCGGTCGGCTCATTCCCCGCCGCCTCAAGAAAGCCGCTGAGCTCGGTCTCTTAAAAACCGTAGGCAAGGCGTAGTCACCAACCTCTATGGCTTCCAATCGTCATCTCGGCCGCATCGTTGCCATGCAAACGCTCTACGAGCATGATTTTCGTGGTGGCGACGGTACCGAGCTCGCTCTTGACCCCATTCTCCAGCGCAATCTCGATGAATTCCGCAGCTCCATCGACGACATCAACTTCGTTGAAGACCTAGTTTCCGGCGTGCACGAGCACCAGGCCGAAATCGACGGCATTATCGGTCCAGCCGCGCCCGAATGGCCGGTTGAGCAGATTGCTAAGATCGACAAAATTATCCTGCGCATCGGTGTATACGAGCTCATGATCAAGCGGGATGTTCCACCGAAGGTTGCCATCAACGAGGCCGTTGAGCTGGCCAAAACCTTCGGCGGCGAAAACTCGAGTAAATTTATTAACGGTGTCCTCGGCACCATCTATCGGAACAGTGATTTTTATGAACCAGAAAGCGAAAAACCGGCCGTACCGACCGACCAAAACGAGTAAAACCCCGCCTCGCATTAAGGCCACCCGCGAATACACCGCCGGCGGCGTGGTGTTTCGGCGCATCGATGACCGCATCGACATCCTCATGATCCAAGACCGCCTCGGCCGTTGGACCATTCCCAAGGGCCACGTTGAACCCGGCGAAAGCTTGGAGCAAACAGCGCTGCGTGAAGTGGCTGAGGAAACCGGTCTGCAGCGCTTTCGCATCGGCGAAAAGCTCGACACATTGCGCTTTTTTTATCGCAAAGATGGCAAGCTCATCTTCATGACCACCGACGTGTTTGTCATGGAGGCGCTTGGTGATACCGAAAGCTTAAGCCACGGTGACTCAGCAGGCATCGTTGATGTGAAGTGGTTTGCAGCCGACCGCGCCCTCAAACTAGTGGAATACCGCGATACCGAGCGGCTGTTCCGCATGTGCCTGGCCAAACTCGATGCGCCGGGGTCAAAACATCAGCACCGTCGTCCTCGCCGCCGCCTCGCCACTGCGACCGGAGGCCGCACTAGTGAATAACCCGGAGTTGGCCGACTTCCAGCAGCGCCTCGCCGTAACTTTCAATGACCCACAGCTACTCGAACGCGCCTTTATCCACCGTTCGTACCTCAACGAACACCCTAAGCTTGGTCTCGAGCACAACGAGCGCCTGGAGTTCCTGGGCGATGCAGTGCTCGAATTGGTAGTAACGGATCACCTCTACCGCAATTACCCGAATCCCGAAGGAGACCTCACCAACTGGCGCTCGGCCCTTGTTAAAACCGAATCGCTGGCCGCCGCCGCCGACAAGCTGCAGATTGCGCCCTATTTCAAGCTCAGCCGTGGCGAGGCCAAGGGCAACGCCAGATCGCACGCCCTCATTTCTGCCAATGCGGTTGAAGCCATTATCGGTGCGATCTATCTGGACCAGGGCTACGATACGGCCGCCGACTTTATTAATGAGCATATCGTTTCCCGCCTGCCAGAAATTCTCGAAACCGGAACTTGGATGGACCCCAAAAGCAAGTTCCAAGAGCTGGCCCAAGAACGTTACGGCCTAACCCCCGTCTACAAAGTTATTGAAGAATCCGGCCCCGACCATGACAAGGTCTTCACTGTCGGCGCCTATGTTGGCGACAAGCGCTTCGGCCAAGGCACTGGATCATCCAAGCAGGCCGCCCAACAAGTTGCCGCTGCCACCGCCCTCAAGCAAATTAAGCAGTAATAATTGCAAAAAACTTAAAGCATGTTATAATAAATAAAGAATAATTAGTACCCAACCATCCGAATACACCAAGAGGTGCACATGCCTTGGGAAAGAGTTGAGCGGCGAAACCAACAGCCACTTCCGGCCGGATGCTGCCGGCTGATTGTGGTTGATCTGCTAACGCTTATTACCAGTCCGCTATTTTCCGATCACGGCCAGTTCAACAAGCGGCTTGCGCTCGGAGACCGGGCTGACCGAAGTGGTAATGTCGCCTGGTTTGTGGTTACCGCACTGCCCGCAGCCGAGGCGCATACCTACCTGCATCCCTACCTCAATGTGTTCTTCCAGCAACGACGCTGGGCGCAGTCCGGGTTTAGCTGCCGGGTCAAGTATGTCAGCATCGAGGGCCGGACCATCACTGAGCGCGACTACCAATATGCCGGCATTCAAGCGCCGACCGCCATCGTGTATGTGACCTGTGCATCCGACGACACGGGCCTGCCGGCACGGCACGACTGGGCCCATCTGCTCCGCACGGCCGTCGGCGCCAAATCGGTTGAGCCGGGATTCGGGGAAATCGAGGACCTCATCCCCGCTCTGCCCGCTGGATCCGGCTTTGAGCACCTTGTCGTGCTCCGGTATTCTAGGGAAAAGCCCGGCTACTTGGTCGCGCTATTCAGATGGAGAGAGGTAACGGGCACCGGTTAACGGCCCTGTTTGGCAAGGAGGTTTCGCGCCCGCGCGATTTACCCTGCCAGACAGGGCCTCTTTGTTATCCGTAAGTGCTTGACGCAGGCCTCATTTTTAAGGTAAACTGGCCTTCGTTATGTTAACTATCCGATTGAGCCGCACCGGCCGCAACAAATATCCCACCTACCGCATCGTCGCGGCCGAATCAGCTCGTGCCGCCACCGGTAAGTTTGTCGCGGTGCTCGGCCACTACAATCCCCACACCAAAGAGCTGGTATTGCAAAAAGACGCCGTTAAGACTCACCTCAGCCACGGCGCTCAGCCCTCCAACACCGTTATCAAACTCTTACAGCGCGAAAAAGTTGAGCTGCCCGACTGGGTCAAGCTGAAAACGAAGCAGTCGAAACCCAAGCACGAGCCTGCTGAAACCAAGGCCAAAGCCGCCGAGGCGCCAGCTGTCAAGGAAGAAGCCGGCGAGCAAGCCGAAACTACCCCCGTCCAAGCGCAAGAATAATAAAGTTGTCGCACATAAAATGTTATTATGGGTACAACCGCAACCTCTAACGTAAAGGAGTGCCGGCAATGCCTGATATGGATCAAGAATTTGTTGAATATGTTGTGAAGGCTCTCGTGGCTCATCCCGAGGATGTGTACGTCCGCCGTTCCGTTGATGACATGGGTGTTCTACTGGAGCTCACGGTCAACCCCGATGACATGGGTAAAGTCATCGGTAAGGCCGGTGCCACTGCCAAAAGCATCCGTACGCTCTTACGCGTGCTTGGCAGCCGCAGCGACGCCCGAGTCAATCTCAAAATCATCGAGCCTGAAGGCGCGAAATCGCCTGAAGATGGCGCCGCCGGTGCTGATACAGCTGAGGCTGCAGCCGATAATGTTTCGGCCAAAACCCCAGAACCCGCCGACCCCGAAGCGGATCGCCAGGCCGACCTGCTCGCCCGCACCAAGAGCGAGTTTGACGACCTCGACGACCTGGATCTATAGGCCTAACAACCCAGCATTTGTATGCCAATATCAAAACTGCACGTAATCGGTGGGGCGCCACTCACCGGTAAAACAACTTTGGCCGCAGGCATCACCGAGCCTCAACACGCTATAATGCTGTCCACCGACAACATTCGCACCTGGATGCAGAGCATCTGCAGCCCCGCCGACTTCCCTCATCTTTTCTCTTCACATAATCTCAGCGCCGAGCAATACTACCAAAAATTTTCCACAGCTGAGTCAGCACTCCAAGAAGAAATCGATCAGGGTCGAGATGTTGGCGTCGGCGTTATTGAGCTATTAAGCATCCAAAACCTACCTTGGGACCATGTCGTGCTCGAAGGTATCGCGGTTACACCTGAGTTCGTCTCTGTGTTAGCTGAAAAACTACCTGAAGTCGATTGCGAAGCTACATTCCTCTACGACAACGACTTCGATCGCATCAAGCGTCGAGTATATGGCAGGGGGCTTTGGTCTGAAGCAAACGCCTACTCAGACACGATTAAGCCGATTGAAGTTGAATGGACGATTCTTTATAACGAATGGTATCGCGAGCAGGTCAGAAGGTTCAGATTCGAGATTACGCCGGTCAAAGAGAACCAACCATGAAAATCGACATCATCACGCTCTTCCCCGACATGTTCAAAGGCCCGTTTGATATGAGCATGTTGTGGAAGGCACAGGAGCGGAAACTGGTGCAAATCAAATTCCACGACCTGCGCGAGTTTGGCCTCGGGGCACGCCGCACGGTCGACGACACACCCTATGGCGGCGGCGACGGCATGGTGCTGCGGCCCGAACCGGTCGTAGCGGCCATTGAAGCCGCCAAGGCTGAAAATCCGGATGCCCGCGTAATCGCACTCACACCCAGCGGCCGGCGCTACGATCAGGCCGTTGCAAGCGAGCTCAGTCAGCTGCACGGGATCGTGCTCATAGCCGGCCACTACGAGGGCTTTGACGAGCGCATTATGGCCTACGTCGACGACCAGCTATCCATTGGCGATTATGTGCTTACAGGCGGCGAACTTGCGGCCATGGTCGTGGTCGACAGCGTGGTCCGCCTCATTCCCGGAGTTCTCGGAGGTGAACAGTCTGCCCACGACGAATCGTTTAGCGACCCAAACCTACTCGAATATCCTCACTACACCAGACCGGTTGAGTTCCGCGGCTATCGCGTGCCCGACGTACTCCAATCCGGCCACCATGCCGACATCAAAACCTGGCGAAGGGCCCAGGCCGAAGCCAAAACCAACCGGTTCCGCCCCGACCTAACGCCAGAGACATGAAAAAAGTTCAGCTTCGATACGTTGTCTCTAATATGTCCGATGACGAATTATGGCACTTGGTAAGAGATATTGAGTCGTATCCACAGCGCATCAAGTATTGCAAAAAAGTCTATGACATAGATTTTAAGCACGGGGGGAGCTATACCGATGTCACAACCCTGCTCTGGATCCCTGCGACCATCCGGCACCAAATCGTGTCAGCCAAATATCCCACTGAGATCAAGTACTTCTTGAGCATGCCTTTAGGGGCTACCAGCAACTATTCCTTCAAACTAAAGCACAAGCAGGGAAAAACTATTTTGGAAGTAGAAGTTGATTTCGATCTCGGCCATCACCACTTGCCGTTACTGCCCAGGATTGTCGGGTTTGTACTGGCGCGGCGATTGGTTAGCATGCTTAAAAGTGGGCTTCCGGAATTCGAGCCCGAGGTGTCCGTAACATGAGCCGCTCTTACTTGGACGACCGTAAAAAAATCATCTCATCTGCTCTTATTGGGCTGACAGTGGTGAGCGGCTTCGTACTCATGGGCCTGCAGGCCGAGCCCGCCGGCTGGTTGCTGCTGGCCACTGCCGTCGCCGCCACCTGGTTTTCCCGCGATCCGTCGCGCCGCCACCTGCTCCCGATCCAGGGCTCGCTGATATTGCTCGGGCTCACTCCCATCGACACCAACATCGCGCTCTGGCACATGGTGTACATGGGCACAACCATCGCGCTGGCCGTCGCCATCCCCGCCTACCTGTCAATCAAAATCTACCGCGATGGCGTCATCCGTTTCCCGTTCCGCACCGGCCGCCGCTGGTACCGCAGCGAAATCCTCTACATCCTCTTCACGGCCGCCGTGGCTTACCTGATCTTGCCGTTCTACTTCCATGCCACCGGCGCTTACCACAATTGGCCGGTGTTACCCGGCGCCCGCAACCTCATCACGCTCTTCATTGGCACCAATGGCCTCGGCATCTGGGACGAACTCTTTTTCGTCGCTACCGTCATGGCCACCTTCCGTTGCTACCTCGACTTCAAATGGGCCAATCTTGCCCAGGCCGTTTTATGGACTTCATTCCTCTATGATCTCGGCTTCACTGGCTGGGCGCCGTTGCTTATTTTCCCGTTTGCAATGCTGCAAGGCTACATTTTTCGCCGCACCGACTCGCTTATATACATAATCACCATTCATCTCACGCTCGATCTCGTGCTCTACTTGACGCTCATCCACGCCTATTATCCTGCTTGGATGCCGATCTTCATCACTGGCTGAACCCGCACTGGCTCACCAAGAATCATTGCTCAATATACTGCCACAGCTGCTGCGATAGGCTGGCAAACTGGGCCGGAGCATTGCCTGGCTGCGCCCACGGGCCACTCATCACAACCACTACGTAATCGGCCCTGAGCCCATACACAATGCCGGCGTCGTGCACCATGTTGTCCAGGTTGCCAGTCTTGTGCGCGATTACTGTACCGGCCGGCAGACCCTGCGGCAGGCGATCGTTTATCAACTGGTTCTTCAGCAATCCTAAAAACGCCGTATTCGAGTCCGGCGAATCCAGCGTGTTGTCATACAGCCGCTCAAACAGCGTAGCCACGTCCCGGGCGCTTGTTTGCTGGGGCGTGGTGAGGTCGGTTTCGGTAAAGCCCTGCGCGTTCAGAGCCGGATTCTGTTCCCCCCAGTCCAGCAGGTTGCCGAGCACCAAACCACAGGTGTTGTCCGAAAGCGTGATCATGCGATTCAAGCAGGTACCGATTGTAGCGTTGCTACCACCGCCAGTCGCAGTGCTATACGACAACGTTTTTGCATCGATCATGTGATAAATTTGTTCAGCCACAAACAGCTTGTACAAACTCGCGCTCTCCATCGATCGATCAGGATCAATACTCGCTGTCGCCCCGGTGTGCAGATCCTGCACCACAATGGCAAACTGACCATCGTGCTGACCGCCCACAAATTGGTTTAGGAGCTGTTGCAAGCCGGCTTGCTCAACCGCCACTGACCGAACCGGCAGCGCCGTAGCAGCCGGGGTGGCTTCACTCGCTGCCCGCACACCCGATTCGGGTGGTGGTGCCAGTACGCGCACCACAATAGCCGAGGTCACAAACGCCAACATTACCAACCCGGCCGCTGCTGCCGGTCGTCGCCACGCCGTATTACTCAACCACAACAACATCGGCCGCTTGGGCACAGCCAACATTGGTGCCGACTTTGGCCGGGGCCGTCGCACGCCGTCCATGCGCACATAGGTGCGCGCCCGCGCGGGCACAACCCTCCCGGGCGGCCTTGCCCGCTGTATAGGCGCGGACGCCACCCCCCGAACTCCGTCCACCCGCGACTTCATGTCTTAAGTATAACCTAAGCGTATAATGAGAGTCGTAATGTTGGAGAAGAAAGTATGAAACTTACCAGACTACTCCCAGCCACCACGGTCTATGCGCACTGTGATCTGCCGTGCGGCGTTTACGATCCCGCCCAGGCCCGTATTGAAGCCGAATCCGTACTCAAAATTATGCAAAAATATGGGGATTCAGACGATCAGGTCTTCCGCACCCGTTGCCTTATCCTCAAAGAGGAACGCGCGGAGCTGGCCAAACGACACCTCTGGGTGCTCTGGACCGATTATTTCAAGCCCGAGCACTTGGAGAAGCACCAAAACCTGCACGATCTATTTTGGCGTGCCACCAAAGCCGCCGGCCAGGCCAAGCATTCGGTCGATCCGGCCGACGGCCAAAAGCTCCTCGACCTGATCGCGGAGATAACCGATGTCTTTAACGCTACCAAAAAAGCTTAACCTGAGGCGCCTGCGCCCGCTTGGCCTGTACCGTGTTTCAGGACACAGCATGGAGCCCACGTATGAGCCCGGGGACACATTGCTCGGCCTGCACTGGTTTGCGCCGCGCCGGGGTCGGGTAGTAGTAGCGCGTACCGCGGGCGGGCGGCCGCTCATCAAGCGCCTCGCGGCTGTCGACCGGGTAAAAGGCACTGTCATACTTCTCGGCGACAATCCGGCCGCCTCTACTGACTCACGCCATTTTGGGCCGCTCCCGGACAGTGCGCTTGAAGCCGTGATCATTGCGAGACTGCCATGAGGGTCCATATGCGCAATGCTTTCTTGCGCGCCTATCGCGAGCTCATCGGTGACCGCCGCCGCCAAATCCCGTTCTGGATTCTGGTCGGGTTTTTGCCAACCTACATAATTGCCCGCACGCTCGTCGCCACTGATCCAAGCCTCTTTCTCAACATCCATGGGGTGCATGTGCATCACTTCATCTACGGCATCATCGTTTTGGCCGTGGTCGGCTTTATATCACTCGTCTCGCCCGAGTTTCCGCCCCGGCCCTGGCTGGCTGCTGCATATGGGGTCGGTCTCGCCCTGTCATTTGACGAATTCGGCATGTGGGTACATCTCACCACGAATTACAATCTCGACTCATCCGAAGACGTCATGACCGGACTGCTGGTTTTTCTCGTCGTTCTCGTCTACTTCACGCGGCTACTCAGGCGCACCCTGCGCTTCGTTCGCCACCCCTAGCCAAATGGAAACCTCCGGTGGCCAAGCTGGAGGGCCGGGCCACCGGAAGCTCTAATCTGACTGGCGCCACCTGGTCCCTCGCCATGAGCGTAGCCATTGCGTCACTTGCGCCGATCACCCGCAAGCCTTGCTCGAGGCAACCGAGCGCTCGCTCAATTGCCACCTCAACGCGTTCATTCGACGCGGTCGGCGAAAAAGCATATGGGCAATGCGCGAACACTGCGAGCCATTGGGCTGCCCATATGAACTCCAAATCGAGCCCCTCGATACCTCTGAACATCGAACCGTGAAGCTCGAGCAGCCTATCCTCGGAGTGCCCATCAAAGCGCAGGTCGCGCAGACCAAGCACATTGGTGAATCCACTGTAAGCCGGCTCGATACCAACGCGCACCAGCCGCTGAATCCGACTGCGATCTCCGAGCCCCCTCAAGCACTCGGGGAGGTTGGCCATAATGCGCTTCAGTTGCCGAGCCGCATCCGGATCGGCCTTCGTACTAGTTGCATCAGCAATTGTCATACAATGTCCCTCGCGAGAGTCGATCGTGGATTCGGTCGTGCAGACACTTGTGCCCACAAACCGGCACTCTACACGGTCCGAACTAGATAGTCCTCAGGGCATTGTCCAAATTCCAATTGCGCGCCGCCCGCGGGTCTTTGGCGATACAACAAACAGCATAACCGGCGCCGCTCTTGAGCCATCGCGCATTTATCTCTATAATTGCCCCTTGAACCAACCGTAATGGGGCGTGGCCAAGTGGTAAGGCGCTTGATTCTGGCTCAAGAGATCGTAGGTTCGAATCCTACCGCCCCAGCCAGGAATTATTTGGCTTTGCAAAGCCACTATTCATAACCGCAGTTTCGTCTGTTTTAATTTATCCCTCCGTTAAGCCATTATTTGGTTCGAATCCTATTGCTCCATCTGGACAGCATTGCAGTTTTATGGTAGAATATAGTAATCCTACTCTGGGTTTTCTCTCTACCCGGCGCCAAGGAGCTTTGTTCACACGTCAAAGAGAGATTTTGGAGACTGGTGATGACTCAGACCGACGGTACCGGCCCAATCGCCGTACTGGAGCCCCGACTCGGCTTCCCCGGCAGCCGCGACACGCGACCACTGTCGGGAAACGTGCCTAGCCTGGACATCCCCGCCCTGCTGGACCTCGGCTATGGCCCACGCATCGTCCCATTGCGCCGGGCCAGTACACCCATGCCAGACGGCGCGTTCAACGTCGTCCAGGTCCGCAGCGGCCGCATCGACTACTGCTGGAACCCGACCGTAATGCCTGGTTCCGACCGTCACTGGATCGAACAGGTGGCCGGGCTCGAGCTGACCGCCTTCGTGGCCATCGGCGTTATCGGCGCAGATGGTTTCCGGATCCTGCCCAGCAACGTCCGCACCAACAACGGCTACCTGGTGTTCTACACCCGCTGGCCGGTGTTCAAGTCGCCTGGGTCCGACGAGGTCATAAACACCGGGTTCTACTACCGGCTGATCCGCTTCGATACCTTCGACAACGACCCCGCCAAGGGCGATGTCCTGCGTGTCAGGATTGCTCGGCCGGGTGGTCGCGGCTACCTCTTCGGCGAGGACCCTGATACCCATCTGGTGTTCATCAACGACCCCGACCCCTGGATGGGCCTGATCTGGGCGGCCCGAGACGGGTACAGAAGGGAGTGCCAGGTCAGTCCGTAAATCACTACCTCCGCCCGGGAAAGCGACCCCCATCGCTTTCCCGGACTGAGCCAAGTTCTTAACTAGATTAAGCATTTAGTTCAGTCTCCCACATTTACCGGCTTCGTCTCCATCATCCAGCAATCTGTGGATCTCATTGGTCTCGTGATCAAGCTTTTTTAGCTCATCCCAGGTCAAAGGCTCCCCAGTTTGGAACAAGACCTCTCGCCCCAGCCAGGAATTATTTGGCTTTGTTAAGCCACCGTTCAACGTCCCAATTTCACTAGTTTTCATTTATGCCTCCGTTAAGACATTATTTAGTTCGAACCCTGCCACTCCCATAGAATCTTGATGTTATTGCCATGTAAGATGAACACATGAAGGTTCCATACATTGGCAAAGCCGAATACTGTTACTCGAATTCGACTGCGATGATGCTCGCTTCAATCGGCGAGGATGTGCCGCCCTCAAGGATCGAGGTACTCACCGGTATGGGAGTCGGTGCATTCAAGGAAAGAAATTCAAACGTTATTTTCTTTGATTGTTGGCATACCGACAAAGGCATAAGTGAAGCCCTGACTTCCCTAGGATTTTCCTTTGATGAATCTGCCAACGAGAAACCAGACGACCCACCTTTCGAAGAGTTAAGGAGCGCACTTTCAAATGGACCAGTCGTTCTTGGACCGTTGGACATTGGCCTTCTAAGTTATCGCCCAAGGAACAGAGGCGCTAATGGCTCGGTGCATTACATCCTGGCTCACGGAATGGACGACCAAAGAGTCTATGTGCACGATCCATGGGGTTACCCGTTCGTAAGCATCACGCTTGAGGACTTAAGGGAAGCGTGGGAAGCGCGCCTGATAGAGCAAAAGCATGGCTATTACCGCCATTGGAGCAATCCAGTCCGCATTGAATCTCCCGCAAACGATGACCTGTTCAGCCGGGCTCTTGCCACTTTCAAGAAAGTCTATGCTGATGGTCAAACCGAGCTGAAGCGCAAAGGCCATCAAACAGGACCGGAGGCTATCAGCGCGGTTGCGTCAGCGGCCCGGAATAATGGCCTTTCCGATGACGAGGTTTACAATTTAGCTGGTTTCTCACTTCCATTAGCAGCGAAGCGGGCTTTAGATTATTCATCCTATTTTCAAGAAAGGAACAAAGTAGTTTCAGACGCCAAGTACGAGATGGCCCAACTATTTGGGTCTGCCCAGACAAAATTGATGGCGAAGGACCTCAACAGCTTCTCGGCCGACCTGGAGAAGTTAGCTGATTTCGAGAACCGGATTGAAGGGATTCTCGGATAACGCTCGCCTTTGCTCGAAAGGTAATCACTGACTTCGTCCTCCTCTAGCAATTTCCTGATCTCGGCCACATCACAATCTACATCGTCCTCAAAAGTCTGGAACACGTAACAGAGCTCCAGCCAAGGACTTATTTTTACGAAGCCATCAAATTGACCCGTTTTAGGGTCGTTTTTTTTGCCGTCCATGTTATACCTCCATTAAGCCATTAGTTCGTTCGAATCCGTCCTAAACTCAATAAAAATGGTTGACAAATGCAACCAAACATGTTAGATTTTCTACAAGGTAACAGGGCTCCTGTTACATAGTTCCTACAGGAGAGGAAGCCACATGGAACCTCTAGTGTTCCTCGAAGTGCTTCTCAAGCAGTTCAAGCGCGTTAGTGATCTGTACGTCCGTGATGGCTATCGCCTTCGGACCATTCCGGTCCAAGATGACAGCTTTACGAGCTCTGGTCGCACATATCGACTTGAGTTCGAAAAGGAGCGAAGCTCAGCCGGCGACGGCAGCGTTACTCTCGATGTCATCGACGCTAAGCTAGTGGTCGATGATCAGGCTCAAGTATTGAGCCTCACTCAACGGAGTTCAGAAGAGTGCTACCCATTGGGTAGGCCGGTGAACTAACCAGTAAAATCTGGAAATAGGTTCTCTAATTGTGAATATGCTTGCTTGATAACCGTACGCGTTATCCTCTGTCATACTCTGTAAAAGTCCCAACCTCTCCAGTGTGAGTCTAAACACTGGCGGCGCCGCATTACCGGGGCCGTTCTTTATTTTTGGCCATCAGGGGTTCGACCGAGCGTGGCGCAGCTTACTCGCCTGCGGTTGTTCGATAAGTTTGCATATTGCTCTGATATCTTGTGCGGCATCCTTCTCTGTTTGAACTTTCTCCTCAGAAGTTTGGACTAGGAACCATATCCCCAGCCATATGTCAAGCATAAGCATTAAGTCCTTCCGTGTTATTCATTTTTTTAGTCAATGATTTGTTATTATTAAGCGGTGATTGACGACCAAGCACAGCTAATCTGGGAATACATGAAGCTAAACCAAGAGCTTAAACCTTGTGACGCCATCTTTGTGCTTGGAAGCATCGATGACAGAATTGCAGAATATGGCGCCAAATTATTTTTGGAGGGATATGGCGACTGGTTGATTCTGTCCGGTGGTGAAGCGCACGCCAACGACATGCTCGCCACAAAATGGGCAGAAAAAACAGAGGCTGAGCACTTTGCTGCCATCGCCAAAAAACTTGGCGTACCAACCGACAAGATTATCACCGAAAACAGAGCAACAAATACGGGCGAAAACATTACGTTTACCTACGAATTAGTAAGGAGCAGAGGGCTAACACTTCACTCACTGTTGCTGGTTCAAAAGCCCTATATGGAGAGGCGAACGTACGCGACTTTTCAGAAGCAGTGGCCGGATGAAACCACACGCTTCATTGTTTCGTCTCCTCCAATACCCTACGCAGAATATTTCAATGACTCGCAGCCAAAAGACAAGGTCATCAATATTATGGTTGGAGATCTGCAAAGAATCGCGGAGTACCCAAAGCTTGGTTTTCAAACTGCACAGGAAATCCCCGCAAAAGTCTGGACCGCGTACGAAACACTTGTGGCCAAGGGTTATGATAAACACCTCATGAAGCCCTAAAGCTGCGTTTTACCGCCGTCATTGTCAAGAATCCGTAGTATTTCATCCACATCACATTCGTCCATTTTGTCAAAAGTTTTAATTATATACCATCTCCCCAGCCATAAAATGTGAACGCCAAATAGTCCCGTAAAATGGTCTATTTTTGGTTTGGAATGTCGGTAGGGGCGATAGGACGTCCAAACTTCTTGATTTCCATCAGCAGTCATACTCATAGACTTGCTTTTTTCTCCAATTTGTGCTAATATATGTTCAAGTACTGCCCAGATGGCAGTCTCCTAGTAACGCACTAGGGCCTCTCCTCGGATGGAAGGATACAAGCCATGCGTATTCGCATCACCGAAGGGCCTTGCGCCGCCGACACCATGTTCCGAGCATGTCTCGCGGCCACCGAGTTCGCCGGTCGCATCGTCGACATAGACATGACCGATACCAGCCCGCCCAGCCCAGGTCCGCGCTCAATCGAAATCACCGCACTGGTCGCGCTCCAGGGCGGACGCATGGTTGGGATCATGGCTAACTGCCACATAGTTCGCACGGAAGCCGGTTGGACTGACGGGCTCTGCGACTTCTACGGCCAACCCGCCAACCCAATGCTGGTTCGGTTCCTCTACGACATGGCCCAGCCCAACCCGGAGCCCGTCGTTTACAAGGCAACCTCCTCTCGGTGATCAACCTCCCCGCTCTGCGGGGAGGCCCACCCCAAGATTTCAAGAATTTGAAGTTTTAGGATGGGTCAACTAGCGTCGACTTCCTAGAGCAACTCACGAATCATCTCGATCTCGCTCTGAATCACTTTGGGCTGAGAGGAATCATATTCATAAGTTTGGAACACGTAACAGAGCTCCAGCCATGTAGAGCGAATTTCATTTTACAGCTCTTCGGAACTGTTTTTGTCTTTGTTCGCTTAGTCACTGTTAAGGGCTTGGAAGGTCATTCTTGGGCCTCCATTAAATCATGCTTTTCTGGACATTCGCAGCGATCACATGAGCGAATATCGAGTTTTCTACTGATATTGCACCGTCTTTTATCGAGTACAAACTTGAGCATCCTCCTCACCGGCTGCTACTGATCATTGACCGCAAGCACTTTCAAGCCTTGCTGCGAGAGCAACAGCGCAGGAATTTTTTGTACCTGCGCATGCCAACCGTATGTTACTGCCTCACAGGCATTGCAATCGGACAACGGGTCAAAGCCGTATCGGCTATTCCTGCTGCCACTGACACTTTCCGCTACCGTAGTTAATGGCGCTCAACGCGAGATTAGTGCCGCCAAAGTCACACAGCCATGTCGGCTCGTCGTATTGGCCGTTATCCGAGGCTAGGACGTTCTCAACGTACCAACTCGTACCATCGCCGCCGGGAACGTTTTGGACGAAGATCGTTGAAGCTGATCCGCACGGCTCCAAGGCCGCTTGACCGTTACCGTGAGCAACCCAGCCCACACAGTCACTGGTATCAGGAGCGTAGACGAACTCGTCTATATCATCGTTGTAGTAGCGATTGTTCAACCCGTCGCCGACAGTAAACGGACAAGTGTGCGTTACGCGTCCGTCATTACACAAGCTGGTGCCGCGCGTATAAAAGTCTTCGTGATTATCGCCGCTCTCATACCCGTATGCGGCAACCCTGTTGCCGTAACTTTTGCCGCCGTTCCAGTCATTAAAGCACTGCTCGCTATACTCGAAGCTGCATATCGATTGCCCGGCTGCGCGAGACTGCGTACGGTAAATTGCCACCCCACTAACCACAATTGCGGCCACAAAAATCGCCCCTAAAACCACTTGCGTAGATCGCAACGATAGTCTCTGTGATATTGTTTTTACTTGCGATTTTTGTTTTTTTCGCAACCCGGTTTTAGTTGGCATTACGCATACCCATTATGTTTATTTTAGGAAACTATCAATCACACACCATTATAACGCTTACGCTTAGGGAATCAATGGGATTAACCAGGTTACACCTTTAGGTAGTAAGCAAAAAATGATGCATGTATTGGAAGATCCAGCAAATAACGATATATCGTTACTAATTGTACTATAATAAGTATAGTTATGATTATTTATTCTTTGGCTATAGATGCCTCCAGGTAGCGGTGGGCGTGGCATGCGCGGTCCGCTGCGGTCGTTTTCGCGAGACTCGACGGTAACAAAACACAAGCTGGCGCCACACATACGCCGGCGTGTTATTCAGTTTGCCGCGCCCTATAAGATGCTACTGCTCGTATTCCTTGTCGTCGTCGTGGTGGACGCGGCAATTGGAGTGGTCAATCCACTCATACTGAGAGACATCATAAACAAGGGCATCATCGGTCAGAACCCCAGTCTTATCATTGATCTGGCCTTCCTTGTGGCTGGCCTGGCCATCTTCGACGCTGGGCTGACATTCGTCAGCCGCCTCATCTCCGCCAAGATTGGCGAAGGGCTCATATTCGACATGCGCACACGCATATTTACCCATATCCAAAGCATGCCGCTAGCCTTTTTTACACGGACACAGACGGGGGCGCTTGTCAGCCGTCTCAACAACGATGTTCTAGGAGCACAAGAAGCGTTTACGGATGTGCTGTCCAACGTCGTCGGAAATATCATCAGCGTTGGGCTCGTGCTCATCGCGATGTTCATACTATCATGGCAGCTCACCCTAGTCGCAATCGTTATTTTGCCCGTTTTTTTGCTGCCAGCTCGGTGGCTCGGACGTCGACTTCACGCAATTACACTTGAGAGCTATAACCTCAATTCGGTTATGAATAACACCATGATCGAGCGCTTCAATGTCGCCGGTGCCTTATTATCCAAAGTCTTTGGTAACCCGCAACAAGAAAACGAGCTCTTTCGCTCTCGGGCCGCCCGAGTACGGGATATCGGCGTGACCCAAGCCATGTACGCACGATTCCTTTTCATCGCCCTGATGCTCACCGCATCGCTCGCTACCGCCATCATATATGGGTGGGGCGGCGTGCAGGCAGCCGAGCGAGTCCTAAACGTCGGGACCGTCGTGGCCCTCACCGCCTATCTTACGCGACTATATGGACCGCTTACGCAACTATCTAATATGAACGTTGATATTATGACCGCCCTAGTATCGTTTGAACGCGTGTTCGAGATCCTCGACCTACCGCCACTCATCAGGGAATCGTCGCATCCCAAGATAATTCCAGCCGGTCCGGCATCCGCATCCATCGCCTTTGAACACGTCGACTTTACATATCCAGCGCCCAAAGACGTGTCGCTGGCGTCGCTAGAATCCGTGGCGGTACTGGCCAAAAGTGACGCCAAACAGGTCTTGTTTGATGTTAGCTTTACGGTCCAACCGGGACAAATGGTAGCGCTTGTCGGGCCGTCCGGGGCCGGCAAAACGACCATCTCCCAACTTGTAGCCAGATTGTACGATGTGAGCTCAGGCAGCGTCCGCATTAGTGGTGTCGACGTCAGGGACGCATCATTTCGTACGCTCCGCGAACGGATTGGCCTGGTCACACAGGACGCCCACCTCTTTCACGAAACCATTCGTGACAATTTGCTTTTTGCTAAGCCGGACGCTACCGATGAAGAGGTCTTAAAAGCTCTCGACGACGCCCAGCTGAGCAGCCTCGTTCAAAGTCTGCCGACAGGGCTAGGCACAATGGTTGGCGACCGCGGCTATCGGCTGTCGGGAGGAGAAAAGCAGCGGCTGGCTATCGCCCGCGTCCTACTCAAAGATCCAGATATCGTGATTCTTGATGAAGCCACTGCCCACCTGGATTCGGAATCGGAGCGAGCCATCCAGGACGCGCTTGGTCATACACTACATAATCGAACCTCGCTGGTCATTGCCCACCGGCTCTCCACTATTCGGATGGCCGATGAAATACTGGTTGTAGACCATGGCCGCATTCGTGAACGAGGCACGCACGACGAACTGCTCAGACAAAATGGCCAGTATGCTAAACTCTACGAACTGCAGTTTCGCGCAAGTGCTGCCGCGGTGAGCAATCAGGGGGAGTCAAATGAGAATTCAACATTGGCTACCTCAAGTCATTAGAACATGGACAACATCCCACATCCCACATCCCCAACCCAAGCGGCGGTATAATCTACATGATGCTCATGGTATTGATCAGTCTCGCGGCGGGAGTACTCACGGTTCTAGCGCCGTGCGTTTTGCCCCTTCTGCCGGTTATCATCGGCGGATCGCTGGCCGCCGGCCAGCACAACCGCAGTCGGCCCTATATTATTGCCGGGTCGCTTGTTATTGCAGTTGTCGGCTTCACGCTCATCTTAAAAGTCTCCACGCTGGCCGCCGGTATCTCGGAGCAAATCCTAGACATTGCGAGCGGCGGCTTACTCGTGCTCTTGGGCTTCGCCTTATCCGCACCTGAGTTGTGGGCAAAAATGGCCGCGCTAACGAAACTGGAGGCAGTATCAAACCAACTGCTGTCCACAGCCGGGAACGACCGGCGACCCTTCATCGGTGCTGCGTTAATCGGCCTTGCCCTCGGGCCAGTCTTCGCCAGCTGCAGCCCAACGTACGCCTTCATCCTGGCGTCGGTCTTGCCCAAAGATCTGCCAGTCGGCACGCTCGATTTGTTTGCGTACGCCGTTGGGCTCGCTGCCGCCCTGCTGGCAGTGGCCCTGGCCGGCAAACGGCTTACCTCGCGGCTTGGCTGGGCGTTAGATCCCAACGGCTGGTTTAGGCGGACGTTTGGTGCTGTGCTCATAGTCGTGGGCCTGGTGGTCGCATTTGGGCTCGCTTCCACTGTTGAGGTGTGGGTGGCCGCTCACTTGCCATTCGACGAGGCCAAGCTCGAGCAGCAGCTTTTGAGCACCCAAACTGGCACCAAGACCGATAAGCAAGCCGGTTCCGCGCTCAACGTCGAACCGATACCAGCCCCGCAGTTCACCGGGCTCACCAATTGGATCAACAGCCCGCCGCTCACTCTATCGAACCTGCGCGGCCAAGTAGTTCTCGTGGACTTTTGGACATACTCTTGCATCAACTGTATCCGAACGCTGCCGTATCTTGAGAAATGGTACCAAACGTACCACAACCAAGGCTTAGTTATAATAGGCGTGAATACGCCCGAGTTCGCATTTGAGCACGTGCCCGGGAATGTGGCAGCAGCGGTCCGCAAATTTGGCATTGCCTACCCTGTGGCGCTTGATAACAATTACGCCACCTGGGATGCGTACAATAACGACTCGTGGCCTGCCGATTATCTCATTGACCGCTCCGGCGACATTCGTTATGTCGCGACCGGCGAAGGCGACTACCCAACGACGGAACGAGCGATCCAAGAATTACTTGGGATCAACCACAGCCTTGTCACGCCGACTTCCAATGTACCGGTGGCGGCCGACCAAACCCCAGAAACGTATTTTGGCACCAACCGTGCCCAGAGCTATGTCGGATCCCCCTCTCTCGTCAACGGGTCGGCTAATTTTAGCCCAACTCAGCCATCGCCTGATCAGTGGACCTTAAGCGGCAAGTGGAAAATCTCCGGCGAGAGTATCACAAGTGAGGGGCCGGGCTCGCAGCTGGTCGCGTCCGTTGTTGCAAAAGACGTCTACCTGGTCGCAAGCGGCGCCGGCAGTGTTCATGTCGGCCTCGATCCCGGCAGTAGCAGCGACTTTGGTAATGATGCGCCCGAGGGATTGGTGGCGGTGGCGGCCTCGCGTCTTTACCACATCGTGTCACGACCACAATCCGCTAGCATCACCGTGACGCTCACCGTGCCTACCGGCGTAACTCTGTACACCTTTACGTTTGGCAGCTAGCCAAAGGAGTTCGAATATGCGCCGTACACGCGTATAATAAGCCCCACATTGAGGGAGGTGGGGCTATGGCAACGTCCAATATGACCTTGAACGAACCGGCCACGGCTGTGTTTAGCTGGACGGTGAAACCCGGCAAGGAACAGGAATTTGAGCAAAGAATGCACGAAATCCACCGAGTTGCCAGGACGTATCCTGGACACATGGGCGTTACCACTATCAAATCTCCGGGGCGCAGCGACAATTTCCAAACGGTGCTGCGCTTCGACACACAGGCTCATCTCGACGCTTGGTTGCGCTCCCCGACCCGCCAGGAGCTAGCGCAGGCCCTAGAGGAAGTCGCCCATAATGAGAGTGCCAAAAAAGCCACCGGCCTAGAAACTTGGTTTAACATCCCCGGCCAACCACAAATCACGCCTCCACCCAGGTGGAAAATGGTTATAGCGACCTCTATCGCGATCTACCCAATCAGTCTCGTATACGGATTATTCGTGGCTCCCCATATTCTACATTGGTCCGTCTGGGTCCGCTCGCTGTGCTTACCGATCTTCGCTCCAATCATATTGACCTACCTCTTGATGCCGTTTTTAACTCAGCATGTCCTGAAGCGTTGGCTCTATAAATAGCGCCCCAACATAGCGGAAGGAGCACATAAAGGAGATTAGCGTCGCCGAAGCTGCGCCTTTCGAGCCAGCTTCAAAAACTTCCCCTTGGGCACAAGCCAGAACCGGTGCGCCGATGGGGGCTTCTCGTGTGCGTGTTGGCCATCATTCAATACTTGAGTCTCCGCCACAACATGCCTGCCGGTGTCTACCAGCTCGACTTCGACGAACTCTTTCTTATACCAGCCCAGCTCTACCATCTCCCATCGGTCTAGCTTATGTCGGGCTTGTATGCTGAGACGAAGAAGCGTGCCGTCCACTTGTGAGCCGGGCTTCCTAACTAGTACGTAGCTTCTAAAATCGGGCCCCCATACTTTACGGAGGATCTGCCTGGGGTTTATCCCCGCGGTCGTAATCTCAGGCAGATGCTGGACACGCAGTTCGTAGTCTCGTAAGACCGCGGGGCCAATAACCTCAGGCTTCTCCCCAGTAACAGCCAGTAGCATCTCCGCGCCACCGCCGCCGGTGACGTAGCCAAAAAAATATCCACGACGACGCCTATGCCATATGCCTCGTATCATAATCGCATTCTAGCAATATTCTGATGACCGGCCAAAGCAGTTTTCGATGTTTTTCAGGGCGGTAAACACGAATTACACAATATCGGTGGACGCTGAGCCGGAAAGCTGATATAATAGCCGCAATCTAGAAACAAGCTATACTTGTCGATTCCGTTAGTAGTCATACCCGAGACCACACAACGCCCGAATCTTATTCCGGAGCACACATAACACTATGCGGGTACAAGAAAGAGAAGTATGGCTTCTAAGTTATATGTCGGTTCACTGAGTTTCAATATTAATAACGACCAGCTCAAAGAGCTGTTCGATCCGTTCGGCAACGTTGTCAGCGCCAGCGTCATTACTGACCGAGATACGGGTCGTTCGAAGGGCTTCGGCTTTGTCGAGATGGAGACCGATGAGGAGGCCCAAGCCGCTATCACCGGTCTCAGCGGCAAAGAGGTGGATGGCCGAACCATCATCGTGAATGTCGCCCGGCCCAAAGAAGATCGCCCTGCGCGGCCCAATTTTAACAACCGTCGTCGCTACTAGCGGCAATCGGCATGCCCCAGCCGATGCGATTCTTCATACCTAATACCTCCAAGACAGACACCGAGCCCGTCTATTTTGAGATGAGACATGCATTGGTCGACCAGCTGCGTTTCACTATCCAGGAGCGTCGCATCTTTAAGCTCAGCTACACCAATAGTAAACGCAATTGGCATGTTGAAGTTGGGAAACCTAAGCCGCAAGAAAACCAATACGTAGTCATGGCCATTTTTGAGGCCGGCGTCTTCGTAATTGTCAATCAAACCTTGTCCGGCGGTTCGGGCCCCATTGTGCTCGTAGATAAGGCCGAGGTTACTGCAGTCGAAGAGTTTCAGGCGTAAAACCGGCTGCTAAGACCTTACCCGCCGCCACTTGGTGGTGGGTAAGGTCTGGCACTGGCACGGGGCACACCGCCACCGCCACCGCCACCGCTTGGAGCCATGCTCGACTTGGTACTTGGCAACACACTGCCGGCACCAAACTTCACCGATATGCTTCAATCTCATCATAGATTTCAGTATAGCAACCGGGGCTAAACTGCCCTCTTCGTAAGGGCCACACCCTCAGCACTCAACGCCAACTTCACCTCGCCTAGTAGCTTCCAGAACTCATCATGCACCGGCTGGACATCGTCCCGCCCCGCTCCAATCACCAGCGCCGCGTGTGCTGCTCCGGCGCCCGCGTAAAAACTCAGCCATTCCAGTACCTCCACCGGGTTGTCCCATTCATCGCCGACATACAAATCCATCATTGTCGTAAGCTTGGCCATCGTGCGTTTAACTTTCTCTCCGAATACGGCCCGGTTTGCTTCGTCGACCAACAATGCCGGCCGGGAACCGAGCCGGTCCAGCCGATGTGACACCGCAGGTACCTGCTTCGCCAGTGCCTCGCCGCCTCGCTGCCGGATTTCCGGTGCCAGGCTCACAAACGCCTGCACCTCGGCCAGTTTTTTCACGGTTCGGACTATCATATAATCTCAATATATATGATTCAGTATCATGCCTCCACGGATGCGCTCTTTCTTACCGTCTTCATCGCCGCCACAGTCGAGATGGTGGAAGCGCTCACCATCGTTCTGGCGATCGGGCTCACCCGCGGTTGGCGCTCCACCCTAATCGCACTTGGGGCAGCCCTGCTGGCATTAGCCTCCATTGTGGCACTGCTCGGTCCAGCTCTCGCCTACATTCCGTTACAAATTTTGCACTTGCTGGTCGGCGGCTTGTTGCTGGTGTTTGGATTGCAATGGCTTCGCAAAGCTATTCTGCGCGCCAGTGGTGTCATTTCGCTCCACGACGAGGACGCGCTCTACGCCCGCGAAGTTAAAAAGGCGCGTAGTACCGGCCGCCACCTCTTGCACGGGCTGGACTGGTATGGTTTCACCGTGGTCTTTAAAGGTGTGCTCCTCGAGGGCTTGGAAGTGGTGTTTATCGTACTGAGTTTCGGCGCTGCCCAGGGCAGCGTACCGGTGGCCGCCGTGGCTGCCGCATTAAGTCTCGTAATGGTGTCAGTCCTGGGGTTGTTCTTGCGCCGTCCATTGGCAAGTATCCCCGAAAACACGCTCAAGTTTATTGTCGGCATCATGCTAACGGTCTTCGGCATGTTCTGGGCCGGCTCAGGCGCGGGCTTGCACTGGCCTGGAGGTAATTTGGCAATACTCGGCCTGCTCGCATATACTTCGGCCGTTGCGCTCGCCATGGTGCCACTGACGAGTTATCTCTCAGGCGGCCGCACATCAGTAGGGCCGGCTAAATGAAGCGCTTGCAGGCATTTTTTAAGTTCTGGTACCGCTTTATCGTGGGCGACGATCGGCATCTGGCGGCCGGTATTGTGATGGCTCTTGTCATTACCGACGCGTTTACCGCTGCCGGTCTCAACGTTTGGGTGCTTTTCCCGGTACTGATCACAATGTGCTTATTGCTGTCAACCAGGCAAGCGGCTCGTAAAACGCGCAAGCAGCCGCGCGGACCGCACCACCCGGCGCCTCTGGTGGTGAGTTGGCTGCAATTGTGGCTGCCACTCGCACTGCTCGCCCTTACCCCAATAGCTGACACCTATCTAAAACAACTGTCGGTTGCCACGGCGCAGGACCTGGTGCTCCCCTGTGCCCTAAACCTTGTCGCGGTCGCGGTCATCGCGGGCCTGTTCTTTCGCGGCTTTCGGCGCGACCCACTGCCGTTCTTTCTTGCCAGTGTTTTCATTACCGTCGCGGTCGTCATTGATTACGCCAGCAACTTTAATTGGGCACTCCAGGCCTTTAGCTCGATCTGGCCCTTGCCGGTGCTGGTTGGGCCGTTTGCGCCATTGTACTGGATTGTGGCCGGCTATCTCATGTTTCAGCTCGGACGTTGGACCGCTAGATTACTCACCGCATACCATGTTCAGCCTGGCAACGTCATGCTGGCCACAACGCTCGCGGCCGCCGGGGTATTTTTGATCCAGGCGGTCCCCGCCGGCATTGATCTGGCCAGCGCTTGGCCGCAATTTTTTTACCACCCGCCAGTGCTTGCAATTAGCAAACTTTCCGTGGCCCCGTCAGGGTACAAACCCGACATCTACTACTTTCTCCTCGAAGACGATGACTCCCAAATGCCACTAACCAATCAGCCCGCGTTCAAGAACAGTCTTGGTCAGTTCTTGCCCGGCCATGGCTTCTATGTAGTTCCAAATGCGCTCAGCAATTATCCCAATATCGAAAGTTCGGCCGCGGCCACTCTCAGCGCAGGCTTTCTGTCAGATCAAACCAGTAACTTTAGCGGCGCCCGCAACCAACCCATCGCAGCCGTCAACCAAACGGTCAAGCTCGCTCCGGTCGCTAGGCGATTGGAGGGCGTGGGCTACACCCTCCACGTTATTGGTTACCCCCCCAGCGTGAGCGCGTTGGTACTGGCCGGCCACAATTATTTGCTCGATAGTTTCAGTGACAGTCTGCTTGGTGGCTCGCTTTTCGCTCCGGTCATTCAAACTGGCCTGAGTCTGGGCGGCGTTCAGCTATTGGGCTACCAGCCCAACGTAACCGCGATGCAGCAGGAGTTCGGGCAGACCGAGAGCATTGGCAAACGCTCATCCGGTGGGCAGTTTGTGTTCCAAGACATCCCGACCCTGACGAATTACGCTCAGTTCCAAGCCGCATTGAGCTCCATAATGACGCGCAGCCACGGCCGTGATGTCATCATTTTGCAATCCGGCAATGCTACCAGGGGCGTTGTTCCGAGCACCAAGTCGCTGATCACGGCCCAGGACATGCGCACCTGGACGCCAGCGAGCCTTCAGGACAAATACGGCCAACTGGCCGCCTATTACATTCCCGGCGCCACGCCGACCCAACTTACCGCTACTGCCAACGCCGTCAACGTCTTTCGCGTAGTACTCAACTCTAACTTTTCAACTCGTTTGAACATGTTGCCGGCCTGCTACTATGGTTACCCTCAGGGCCTGGGTTATTCATTTGTGTTCTCCAATCTCGGCCCACGACTGACCGGCCATACGAACCCAAGCTGCCCGGCCAACGGCAATTTTCTCCATCCCGGCCCCACCAAGCTTATTCAGTCCACGGCGAGGCGCCCTCCCACGAGTGGGCTCGAAGGCGATGACGACTAACGATAAGTAAGGCTCTCATGGAACACTCCAAAACCGTTTTTGCCAAGGTCAGTGAGCTGTATCGTGGCGCCCACACCGTCATGGGCCAATGGATGTGGCGCAATCATACCCAGTGGGTCGCAGACAAGACCCAGCGGCTGGCACAAAAATACGGCGCCGATGTCGAGATCGCGTACTGTGCGGCCTTACTCCACGATTTAGGCGACAGCCGGTACGAACGGGGTCATCCCGATTTTAATACCTGGTCATGGGAAACCGGCAAAACCGTTCTGAAACAGGCCGGCTTTCGCCACGCTAAGCGAGCGGCCATCCTTGAAGCCGTCAGTACCCATGCCTGCCATCCTGGTTATCTGCCTAAGGCCAAAGAGGGAAAAGTGCTCGCCACCGCCGACGCCATGTGGCACCTGCAAACCAATTTTTTCCCGGTCATTTGCTATATGAATCGTCCGGACAACACTCGCACGTATGAGGAGTGGCAGGACTGGTTTAACGATAAGATCGAACGAGACTTTGGGCCAAAGATTTTCTTTGAGGACGAAAGAAATGAAGTAAGGGCCGATTACGAGGCGCTCAAAAGGGTATTCGCAAATACATCCCTGAGCGGCCAAACCGACTAACCAGACCGCACCGCTTTACGCCGGCGCCTCCCTCAGCGATACTGTGAGGACAATGCTACCCACATTCGCTGCCCACAACCTGCTGATCCAAATAGCGTTCATACTCGTGGTGGCAGCTGTTCTCGCACTTACGAGCGGCCCGGTCACCGGCTTCATCGTGCGCCGCCTCAACCGCCGCCGCAAAGACGAAACCGAGCTCGACCACACTAAGCGCGTCCAAACCATTATCGTCATTTTCAACACCACGTTCACCGCCTTCCTTGCTATTGCCACGATCTGCCTCATTTTATCGGTTTTGGGCGTCAACGTTACTGCCTTGCTCACCGGTGCTGGCTTAGTCGGCGTAATAGTTGGTTTAAGTGCGCAAAACACGGTCAAAGACCTGCTCTCCGGCATGTTCATTGTGCTTGAACAGCAATACCGGGTCGGCGATACCATTTCGCTATCCGGCGGCACGACTGGTACCGGCGTCACCGGCAAGGTCGAAGAGATAACCTTGCGTGCCACAAAATTGCGCGACCTCAGCGGCAATCTTATTACCGTGCGCAACGGCGATCCTAGCATCATCACTAACAAAACCTTCTCTGATGCCAGCCTGGTGCTAGATTTTATTATTACCTACGACAGCGACATCACGGCCGTCGAGCGGGTCATCAATGCCGTAGGGGCCAAGCTTGAGCACGATGAACAGTGGGGCAAATATTTACGCAGCCCGATCAGCTTTATGCGCGTCGACAACTTTACCGACAGTGGAGTGGTAGTCCGCGCCATTGGCGTAACCGCTCCGGCGCGCCAGTGGGACATTGCCGGCGAATACCGCAAACGACTACTCGCCGCCGTCGTCGACGAGCCTGACATCAAGTTTGCCCACTCGTAAGCCGCTAAGTTAGTTGCGTGATCTGCCCACAATCCTGAGCAACGTGAGGAACAGGTTCACAATATCGACAATCAGTGCCCCGCTCACGTCAATCGCGTTATCCAGTGTTTTGGGCAACTTCATCGCCCTGGCCCAATCGAACCAAATGTAGAGCGAGAAAATGAACACGCCCAGCCAATCCAGCGCCGTCAAGCTTGCGTGAATACCAAACAGCAGCAAAATCGATGCGCCAAAATATCCCACCAAAAGCACGAGCAAACCCACGAACAAAACGCCGGCAAACCGCATAATCACATTCGGGAGCAACACCCCCAAAATCGCCATGCCAAAGGTCACAAATAGCGTTAGCGCCAGTGCATTCACTACCGTATCGACCGCGTAGTAAGCAATCACCGGTCCGATCGACAGCCCCATAAAAAAGCTCAAGATCGATACACCAATGAGTGAGACCACCGGCTTATCCGATTTCGTAAAGATGAAGATCCCGGCAATCGAAATAATAAACGTCAGCAGCACGAGTCCCGGCCCATACTGCCAGTTCAGGCTAGTCCGGGCCCCTAGCGCCACTAAAAACACTGCCCAGCTCAACGCCAGGCCCAGCGCAAAGGCATACGAGCGCACACTCAAAACGTCTCGTCCCTCCTTGTCCCAGATTGCTTTGGAGCTGGCGTCGAGTGCCATTGGTATGCCCTTATTTAACCCAATTATACACAAGCAGATTGACTCCGCCATGCTCGCGTACATCTGGTAAACCTGATACGATACGGCTATTAAAGAGGGGAGGCGTATGCGGGGACCTATCGATTACATAATCGTCGGTTTTGAGGGTAATCACTTTGACGGCAGCATCTTGCGAGCCTTGTCCGACGCCATCGATTCCGGCGTAATCGCTCTGATCGCGCTGTCAGTCATCAGCAAAGACGGCAAGGGCACTGTCACAGTCGCCAATATCGACGAGGCCGGCGACAACTTTTTCGCTCAGTTTGTGCGGGATCATCCCACCAATGAGTCTGTGATATCACTCAGCGATATCAACGAGATGGCCGAACTCATCAACAACAACTGTACCGCCGGCCTGCTCGTGGTTGAGCAACTCTGGGCCAAGCCGCTCAAACAGGCGCTTATTAAAGCCAAGGGCATATTACTTGCCGAAGGCCGACTTCACCCCGACGCCGAAGCAGAGCTCGAAACCGTAATCTAAAGGAGGATAACATGCCGGGACTATTAAGAGGAATGGCCCGTACCACGGCAATTGTCGGTACTGCGACGGCGGTTTCCAACGGCGTTAGCCGACGCCAATACAGCCGCTGGAACGAACAACAGCAAGCGCAAGCTGCTGCCGAGCCCCAGGCTGCGGCCGCAACCACGCCGGTACCGGAAGCCCAGCCGGCTCAGGCCGCCACTGATCCTTACGATGAGCTCGAAAAGCTCGGCCGCTTGAAAGACCAAGGCCTCATCACACAGGCCGAATTTGACGCCAAAAAGCAACAGTTGCTGGGTCTCTAGCACGACCAACGCCAGGCAGCGCCCCCAGGCGTCTGTTGTCATATGTGTAGTTAGTAAATGGCTCTATGTTGGAAAAGAAGCTACAGCTTAAAAACGGCCAGACCATCGCGGTAGTCGGTACCATAGTGCCGGCACTCACGCTTTCGGCGCCGCGTACCGATAGTAAGGACGCCGATGCACTGCTGATGTTTGTCGCTAACGAGGCCGAACTCAGACAGCATTTGAGTGAGCTCGGATCCGCTACCGAGACCGGCAAGCTCACCTGGCTGGCCTACCCAAAGGCTGGGCAGCTCGACACTGACATTAACCGCGACATCATTCGAACGATCGCCAACGACAATGGCCTTGATCCGGTCCGCCAAATCGCGATTGATGATATCTGGTCTGCCCTCAGGCTAAAGGCCTAGCATTGTTCGCTGGCATCGAGCACCTGCTCCAGTAGATCTACGACCCGCCGGTTGGCTTGTTTAAGTCCGTGCTCAGTCTGCTTCATCTGTGTAATCTCTTGAAATATCGTCACCACGTAAGTTGGTTTTGCTGACCCATCTTCTTGGATCGAGGAGGCCTTCACCCAGGCCCATTTCCAGGCTCCGGGCTGGGCATCCCGGGGCTGTACACGCACAATTTGCACAGGCTCAACTTCGCCGCGTAGTGCCTGTCGGCCGGGTAGCTGCTCAACCGATAGTGGCATGCCGTTATCGTCAAACAAGGCCGAAAAGTCCTTTAAGATGCCATGGACTCCAGCGCGCAACGCCGCCCCCGCCGATTCAAAGCCCAATAACTTAGCCGCCGCCGGATTAATGTATACCAGGTCAGTTCTTTCGTCCTGCACCACGACACCGTCGACAATATGATCAAGTATTAGCCTAAATTGTGCCCGCGCAGACGCGCGCTCTTGCTTGCTCATAATCATCTATAATGTTAACGCTTATAATAACTGATCATACCTCGCGGAGAATAGCTTTTCTGCCAACTATTGTTTGCCTCGGCCGCTCAAATTCAGCATATCGTCTAAGCATAAGCACTTCTCGGCATACGGTATAGTAGTCGTATGCAAAAAGCGCACACGTGCGACGTAGTACTTGAGGGCGGTGGGGTAAAAGGCCTCGGCCTCGTCGGCGCCGTCACAACACTGGAGCATCACGGTTATTCATTCCGCCGCGTGGCCGGCACTTCCGCAGGAGCGGTTGTCGGCTCACTCGTCGCCGCAGGCATGGACGCGCCGACCATGCTGAGTACGATGCGCAACCTCGATTACACCAAGTTTCAGGACAAAAACCTGCTCGACTACTTTGGCCTACCGGGCGAAATGGCATCGCTCCTTATTAATAAAGGCATCTTTAAAGGCGATTACCTTCACCATTGGCTGGCCGCCGAGCTGAAAAAACTCGGAGTAGTAACGTTCAAAGACCTGCGCCTCAAAGAGGACTGGGCCGACCGCTTCCCGGCACCCGAGCGCTACAAGCTCGTTGTTATCGCCTCAGATGTGTCGCGCGGCCAACTTATCCGCCTGCCGTGGGATTACCATCGCTACGGCCTCGACCCAGATAAGCAACTCGTAGCCGACGCCGTCCGCGCCTCGATGTCGATACCGTTCTTCTACATCCCCAAAAAGCTTGGTCGCAGCCGGCTCGTCGACGGCGGCTTCTTGTCCGACTTTCCGGTTAGCATTTTTGATAGCACCACCAGGCCACGCTGGCCCACCTTTGGCGTTAAGCTTTCGGCCAGGCCCAATTTAAAAGCGACCATCCACCCCACGCATACCACCTGGCAGCTCGCCACAGCCCTGTTTTCAACCATGCAACAAGCTCATGACATGATGCACCTGCAAGATCCGTCGGTCGTTCGACGTACCATATTTGTTGATTCCGGTCAGATCAAACCAACCGATTTTGGCATTACTAAGGCCCAGCAGCAATACCTATACGAATCGGGCCGGCATGGCGCTACCAAATTCCTCGCAAACTGGAGCTTCACAGACTACCAAAACTCAACCGCGACCGCAGCCTCGTCCGGCGATCTCTAGGCAACGAGCCGACGGCTGCATTTGCACATAGTGCTTGCCATTGTCCATTGTTAAATCTAAACTTTAATGCAAACGGCAACCATAAGAAGGGATATGTTCATGCAACCACGAGACCAGCAGCAACAAGGTCAGGATGACCAGCAGGCCCAGCAACAATTCCAGCAGGACGACCACCAGCAGGACGACCACAAGCAGGATGACCAGCAGCAGGCCCAGCAATTCCAGCAGGATGACGACCAGCAGGTTGATAGCCAGCAACAGCAAGGCGACCAGCACGAGCAGCAGCCGCATATGCAACAACAGCAACAGCAGCAGGATGACGACCAGCGTCAGCAGCACGAGCAGCACCAGCAATAATCGCCGGTACTGACAAGCTAAAGAAAGTTGTGGCCGGAGCCACAAACACGATACTGTAAGGTTAATCATGTGCGGTATCATCGCCTACTGTGGCAAACCTGAACATCTCATGCAAGACCTCATGGGCGGACTTAAGCGCCTTGAGTATCGGGGGTATGACTCGGCCGGTGTTGCGGTAATCGCCGGAGACGGCGTGTATGTCAAAAAAACGCCGGGCAAAATTGCTAAGCTCGAGGAGGCCGTTGGCGCCAAGCCACCAAGCCATCTCGGGCGCGTTGGTATTGCCCACACCCGCTGGGCAACTCACGGCGCTGCTACCAAGGAAAACGCCCACCCGCACAGATCCGCCGATGGGAATATCTGGCTAGTCCACAACGGCATCATCGAAAACTACTCCACAATCAAACAGGAGTTACAGGCCAAGGGCATTAAATTTGAGAGCGAAACCGACACCGAAGTGGCTGCCAAGCTTATTGGTGATCTCTACGACGGCGATTTGCTAAAAGCTGTGTTACGGGCCACTGATCGGCTGCACGGCGCTTTTGCCATGTGTGTTATGGCGGGCAGCGAGCCGGGCCGTCTTATCGGAGTTAAGCAATTTAGCCCGCTCGTCGTTGGCCTGGACAAAGATGCCATTCTAATAGCGTCCGATGCCAGCGCTGTCATACCTGAGACCAAAAACGTCATTTACCTTAAAGACGGCGAATTGGTGGACGTCCAAAACGGCACGTACACCATCCACGATTTTAAAGGCGCAGTGCGCACTGAGTTGGTCGCCAAGATCAACTGGGATGCCCAGGCCGCTACCAAACAAGGCTTCGACCACTACTTGTTAAAAGAAATTATGGAACAGCCCACCGCCGTGCGCGAGACGATCCGTGGCCGGATTATCAGGGATGCGGGCGAAGTTATGCTGGGCGGGCTGACCGATATCCAGGATCGCCTTGCAAGCATAAATCACATCGTGCTGCTGGGTGTTGGCACCTCGAATTATGCTGCCAAGCTCGGTGAGCTGTACTTTAACGCACTCACTGGAGTGCCAACCAGTGCCGTCATGTCCCCTGAGTATCGCTATACCGACAATCCCATCGACGAGCACACGTGGCTCATAGCCGTTTCACAATCCGGCGAAACCGCTGACACTATCGCCGCGATTGAAAAAGCCAAGCATCACGGCGCGCTTGTAACCGGCATTGTCAATGTGGTGGGCTCGAGTATAGCGCGAATGACCGATGCCGGCGCCTACAACCACATTGGGCCGGAAATTTCGGTCGCCTCCACCAAGGCCTTCACTTCTCAGGCAGTGCTTTTGCTCTTACACGCGCTGTACTTTGGGCAAGTTCGTGGTAGCACCTCGGCTCTGGCACCGCAACTTCTGCTCGCGCTCGAGCGTCTGCCCGAGGGGATCGGCCGCCTGCTCGAAGAGTACGGCAGCATCGCCGAGGTAGCAGCCGGACTCAAGAGTTACCACAATCTGCTCTATATCGGCCGCCGCTACAACTACCCCGTGGCGCTCGAAGGCGCACTCAAGATCAAAGAAATCGCCTATGTGCACGCCGAAGGCCTCAGCGGTGGTGAGCTAAAGCACGGCTTTATCGCACTCATTGATAAAACCATGCCGACCATAGCACTTGCTACTCGCGATTCGGTCACCGACAAGATGCTCGACAACATCCAGGAGGTCAAAGCTCGCGGCGGCCGAGTGATCGGCATTGCGAGCGCACCAAATGATCTCTTTGATGACACCATAACGGTGCCGGATGTCGGTCCCGAGCTGCTTCAGCCACTGGTCAACAATGTGGCGTTGCAACTCCTGGCCTATTATTCAGCCAAGCTGCGCGGGCACAACATCGATCAACCGCGCAATCTCGCCAAGAGTGTCACGGTCGAGTAGCCCTTGATGGGATAAACTAAATACCGGCCTTGACGACGCGCTCGAGCAATTGAGTGAGGAGGTCGTGCGCCATATCAATCTCCGCCTTGCTTACCAGCAGATTTGGCGCCATTGTAATCACGTTCTTATGGTAGCCGCCGATATCAAGCACTAAACCCAAGGGCTCGCCGTCATGCGATAGATTGCCGTCGAGCCCTTCGTTAAACAGAAAGTCAGCCCGTTTTTCGCTCGGCGTCCAGCCGTCGTCTTCACAAAGCTCCATCCTGAGTGCGAGTCCCAAACCGTCGACATCGCCCACAATGTGCGGAAAACGGTCTTTAAGATCGCGCAATTTATCCAGGAAATACGCGCCCTTGTCAGCAATCTCAGCTTCCCGGTTCTCCCACGCTTCAAAGTAATCCAAGGTCGCGAGCCCAGCCGCTGTCCCCAGCGGGTTGCCGGCAAACGTTGAGTGCGCCGACCCGGGGTGAAAAGCCTGCGGCGTAATCAATGATTCCTTGGCCCATAGCGCCGACAGCGGGTTCATACCGTTAGTCATGGCCTTGCCAAACACGATAATATCCGGCGTCACGTCAAAATGCTCAATCGCCCACAATTTGCCGGTCCGGTAAAAGCCCATCTGAATTTCATCAACCACCAGCAAAATGCCATATTCATCAAGTACTTTTTTAAGCTCTTTAAAATAATTGCGCGGTGGAATAATATATCCGCCCGTGCCCTGGATCGGCTCCACAAACACGGCCCTAAACTCACTCAACTTGTGCTTAGCATCGTACACGCCGTTATATTCCGATTCAAACAGATGTTTAAATTGGCTCACGTAATAGTCGGTTATATCGGAGACCCCTTTGGGCGCCCGGAATGTGTACGGAAACTCAATGAACTCCGCCCGGTCGCCGAAGTGCCCAAACCGGCTGCGGTACCGGTAGCTCGACGTGATGGCCGAGGCCGCAATTGTGCGGCCATGATAGCCGCCCTGAAACGCAAACACGCGATTATTGTGCGTGTTCATACGCACAAGCTTCAACGCATCTTCCACGGCCTGCGCGCCGCCCACATTGTAGTGCACCCGGCCTTTTTCACCAAAGCGGCGCTCTGCCGCCCGGGCTAGGCGCGCCGCCAGCATGATGCGCCCTTCGTGTAGATATTGTGATGCCAGCTGCGGCAGGGTGTCGATTTGCTGCTTGATCGCATCATTGATGGCCTGGTTGCCATAGCCCAGGTTAACCGCCGAATACCACATTTGCAGGTCAAAAAACTTTTTTCCGGCTGCATCATACAGATAGGAGTCCTTGCTGCGATCAAAGATATCGGCTCGGTCGGCATAATGAACCGTGTCGCCATACGAACAATAGGCTTTCTCAAGCTCTAGTAGTTCCTGAAATGATTCGTGCTCATGAATCTGCATAATCAACTCTCACTTTACCACTTATGCTTGCCCGATCCCAGATGCAATCGCGGGTTGTGGCTGAGCCGGCGCGCGGGCCGACAACACTTCCAATACACTCGAAGCCGATGCGCTCCAGTTGCCGTCTGCGTCCCGAGCCCGCACTTGCAGCGTATAGGAACCAGGGTTCAGGGGAGAGACAATTGAAGCCGACAGGCCGGCCTCCGATACTTGCATTGGTATGCCGCCGCCGGCGCTTGGATCCTTCGCGCCAAAATACTCGCCTTCAACTGCCGGAGACCCACGGCCGAGTAGCGGCACTGTTAAAGTCGTCGGTGCACCACTCACAACCGGGTTGGCCGACCATACCGGCTGCCCGAGCTCCGGCGACATTTGCCGCATATGCACGACGATTTCGTCACTGGGCAAGCCCTCCGCGCCTGCCGCGCTGGCGGTCACGCAGTAGCGATGGGAACCGGAGCGGACGGTGGTGTCAACAAAACTCGTGCCGCTAGATCCGCCCAGCGCAAGCCCATCACGGTAAATGTAGTAGGCTTGTGCTTCCGGCACCGGCAGCCAGACCAACGTCAGCGTTTGTGTAACAGAGGCGGCCGCAAGCTTCATAGGGGCTGCAATTGCCGGAGCCGGCACCGGTGCGGTTGCGGGGCCGCTGACGGGCTGAGCTGTCGGCGTCCCCATCAAGGCCTCACGCCTGCCCAGAATAATAGCCACAAATAAGGCGTTGACGAGCAGAATGTCGATCGGGGAGGCAATCGCCGTAATCCTAAGATCCGTTGCGGCCAGAAGCGCGGCTAACCCACTGACCGAACTCAAGAAAAACGTTGACCAGGTTTCCTCAAACGGCTTTTGCCACATATGTTTAATCGTTGGCAACGAGCCGATAAGATCCACAATCACGGACGCCAGCACTGCCATGGCAGGGGAGTTAAACCACCACCACAACCCCAGCCCGACCAAAGCTCCGATCAGACATACAACGTCGAAGCTTGCGATCGCGAGAATTCCCGCCATCATCAGCCCGAGCACTGCGATCGTCAGAGTTTCGACCGTTTCGCTCGCGGTCAGCACCGCACTTGCGTACTGGTGATCGCTAAAAGATGCCGCCGCTGCCAGGCCGGTTAGCAGCGACCACACCAGCCACGTCACAACCCTGGGCTTGGTCTTCTGCGCCCAAACATCTCGCAAGTACGGCACGCCAGCCCCCAAGGTCAACGCGCTACTTACGACAATAAGTATCGTCCTGATTAGCAAATCTCACCCTTCTTATCCGCATTATATCAACTAAGCATAGGCGTTATACAGCAGTCTGGTATACTGCGCTCATGATACGGGCCGCAATCTTCGATATGGACGGCTTACTCGTGGACAGCGAGCCGCTTTGGAGGCAAGCCGAAACCAAGGTTTTTCGTGACCTCGGTGTGCCAATCACCACGAAAAGCGCGGCCGAAACCACGGGTCTGCGCACCGATCAAACAGTGCATTACTGGTATGAGCGCTATCCCTGGAAAGACACAACTGAGGCAGAGGTAGGCAGCCGCATTGACCAAACGGTACTTGAACTAATCCGCCGGCTGGCAATACCAAAAGTTGGCGTTCACGAGGCCATCACAGCCTGCCGGGAGCTGGATCTCGCGATTGCCCTGGCGTCATCGTCGTCACCGGATATTATTACAGGTGTTGTCACAAAGCTGGGGCTCGAACACGAGTTTAGGGCTACGCATTCAGCCGAAGCCGAGGTCTACGGCAAACCCAACCCGGCGGTCTACCTTGATACAGCCAAGAAGCTGGGCCTAGCTCCCGAGGTCTGCGTAGCACTCGAAGATTCGCTCAACGGTGTGATTTCAGCCAAGTCTGCCGGAATGTATTGCATCGCTGTACCTGACGCTTCGGAGCGCGACCACCCGCAATTTAGCATTGCCGATAGGGTGGTGGATTCACTGCTTGAAGTCACACCCGCACTCATTCGGAGCCTCACGCGCTAATGCCCGTGGTCGTCACAGCGGAACCACCGGCCGGTTCACGAGTCCGTATCACGTATCGGCGCCACCAGCGGTTCTCGTTCAAACAGCTCGGATAGAAAATTATTGGTCCACCAAAACACGTCTTGTTGTCGCACATTCGCCAGCAGCGAATTCCAGCGCCGGCCCTGCTCCGGCAGTCGCATATGCAAAGCGTGCCTGAGGCCGCGCGCAATATCATCGACATTAGCAGGGTTAACCAAGACGGCATCGTGCAGTTGCCAGGCCGCACCAATGGTTTTGCTAAGGACCACGGCGCCCAGTTTCGCTCCGCGAGCCGCAATATATTCTTTTACCATCAAATTCATCCCGTCCATGATGGGCGTCACCAAAAACACATCCGCCATCCGATACAAGGCATTAAGCTCTTCAAAGCCATGGCTACGGTATTCCAGTGACACGGGAGTAATGCCCAGCCGCTTCCGGTAGCCTGCGTTGATTCGCGCCACTTCCTGTTCAATCTGATCCTTCAACAACCGGTATTCCGACAAATCCTCGCGCGACGGCGCCACCACCATGTGATACTCCAACTTGCCGGCCGGGTAATGTTCCAGCACCTTTTCCACACCTTGCAGCTGCTGGATAATCCCCTTTGTGTAATCAAGCCGCGACGCCGATAAGATCAATCTCGCATCCGCCGATTTGAGTAGTCGTAGTTGCTTGAGGTAGGCGATAACTTCACGCTGCCTGCCGGCTGATCGGTACGTCTTGTAATCAATACCAATCGGGAACGCCTTCACTGTAGCGCCTGGCTTAGGTTCAATGCCGGTGGCCTTGAGGCAGTCATTAAAATTACGCACATCACGTTCGGTCTGAAAGCCCAGCACATCAACCACACTCAAACTTTCCAACAACGGCCGGTGGTGCTTCCATTGCAAAAACACCGCCGCTGTCGGAAACGGGGTGTGCAGGAAAAAGCCGATGCGGTTGCGAATTCCACGTTCACGCAAAACCCGCGGCAGCAATTGTAAATGGTAATCATGGATCCAAATCACATCGCCGGCCTGGAGGTTGGCCTCCACGGCATTGGCAAATAAGTTGATGACCTCCCGGGTCGCTTTCCAATCCGCTTCTTGGTCGAGCTTGGCCGGCTTAATGCCGTGGAAAAGCGGCCACAACACACCGTTGGACAACCGGTTGTAATAGCGTGTAAGTTGGCGTTTCGAAATCAACACTGGTATCAAAAGATCTGGGAAGTTGAGCTGCAACAACTGCTGTTTGGTGAGCCGTTGCCAGGTGCCCGGCCACCCAATCCACAGCATTGGATGGCTACTCATGACCGAACCCAAAGCTGTCGCTAAACCGCCGAGGCTGCGTTTGAGCACGAGTTCCCCGGCTTCATGCGTAATGTTAACCGGCAAGCGGTTTGACACTACTACTATCCGTGTTTTTGACATATACTTATCAGCCTCAACACATTACCGTGGGCAAGTATGGACAGCAGACTAACAGGGCACTATGTACAAAGTCACAAGCGGTTACTGTTGTTTGACTACGATGGCACCTTGGTCAATTTTCACCGCGTCCCAGAAAAGGCTACGCCAACGGAAAGACTAATGCAAGTACTGCGACGGTTGTGCGCCGACCCTCACAACCAAGTGGTAATTATTTCCGGCCGCGATCGGCATTTTCTCGATCGTTATTTTGCCAAACTACCGCTCGCACTAACGGCCGAGCACGGTTACCTGGTGCGTGATAAAGTCGGAGTCTGGCGTGAAACTAAAACCCAGCCGCCACACTGGAAGCCAATAATTCGTCGTGAACTGGACGAGGCTGCTCGCGACCTGCCCGGTGTCAAGCTCGAAGAAAAAGCCTCATCGCTGGTTTGGCATTTCGACGGCGCGACTGACGAAGCGGCCTGTGCGGTCGTGGCGGCCGATTTGCGTGAACGACTTAGGCCCCAGCTCGACCAGCTCGGTCTTGTCGCCGAAAGCGGCCGTAAAATCCTCGAGGTCCGGATTGCAGGAGTAACGAAAGGTCATATTGCGCGCCGGTGGCTTGACGCTGCGCCCTGGGATTTTGTGCTGGCCGCCGGCGATGACACAACCGACGAAACCATGTTTGCAGAACTACCACCCGGCGCCTTTAGCATCAAAGTGAGGCCCGGCGCCACCGCTGCCCGCTATCACCTCGCCGACGCTGCAGCCATGCTCGTCCTGCTCGAAGGCCTCACGGCATCGGCGCCAACCCCATAGTGCATCTCTATCCTCAAAGGCTGGGGTTAACTCGGATCGTGGGCCTCATGTGCGAAATCGGCCACGGGCTGGGCGGGAGGGGCAGCACTCTCGGCCGTCGTCGTGGCAGGAGGCGTCGTACTTGGGGCTGCCGAAGGAACGGCTGTACGAATGGTAAAAATCGCCAACAAGCCGGCGGCCAGCGCGAAGAAACCTGCCACCAATAATCCATTCTCAAATCCATGCACGGTCGCGGCCGCCACAAAGGCCTGAAACATCGGCGTCTGCGGCAGCCCTTTGATCAGGTTGTGCAAATAGTTGGCCGCGCTCGACGTTAACACGGCCGTGATGGCTGCCAGGCCAATCGCGCCTCCAATTTGCTGCGAAGTTGTCAGCAGACCCGAAGCCAGCCCGGCCTCGGTTGGCGCCACTCGGGAAGTGGCCGCGATCGTGGTACTCACAATGGTTGCACCCATACCAAAGGCCATAATAATAATGCCTGGCGCCACACCACTCCAGTAGTGCCCGGCCAACTGGATCCCGGACTCCAAAAACAAGCCGGCCGCCATCAGCATTGGCCCGCCGATCAAAATCGGCCGGTAGCCGATGCGCGCAATCAGCCGCGGTACGTTAGTGGCCGCAATCGCAATACAGACCGGGAAGATCAAAAAGCTAAAGCCGGTTTTCACTGGTGAGTAGCCCAAAATTGTCTGCACATACAGCGTCACGATAAACAACGAAGAAAACACGCTCGCCGACATCAGCAGCATCTCCAGATCAGCTCCGGCCATGTTGCGGGTCCGGAAAATCGATAGCGGCATGAGCGGGTACTTCACCGACATCTCGTTAAATATGAACCCAGCCAGCGCCGCCAAGCTAATGTCGAAAAACAATAATGTGCGGGCCCCGGTCCAGCCATAGGTTGGCACAATTGACAGAGCATAGACCAAGCTAATCAGGCCTCCGGTCACCAACACGGCCCCGGGCAGGTCAAGATGCTTACGTCCAGGCGCCGGTGCCAGCTTCGGAATCACCGCCAACGTGGCAGCAAACACGACCACCCCGATCGGCACATTAATGAAAAAGTTCCACCGCCAACCCAAATATTGGGTAAAAATGCCGCCCAAGAGCACGCCCAAAGCGCCGCCGGCGGCGGCAATCGCACCCCACACCGATAGTGCGATGTTGCGTTGTTTCGTCTCCTGATAAGTGATAAGCACTGTTGACAATGCGGCCGGTGACATGAATGCCCCGGCCAGACCTTGCAACGCTCGGAACAAAATCAGCATGTCACCCGACCGCGACAGCCCTGAGCCCAACGATGCCAGTACGAATACGGTGAGTCCGCTCAAAAACAGCTGGCGCCGGCTAAAATAGTCAGAACTGCGGCCACCCAGCAATAAAAACCCGCCAAAGGTCAGCGAATAGGCTGTTAGGATCCACTGCAAATTGGAATCAGTCATGGAGAAATCGCGCTGAATCGACGGCAGTGCGATGTTCACGATCGACACGTCCACGATCAACATAAATTGTGCCGCCGCCAGCACTACTAGCGGCAACCAGCTGATTTTTGGCTTCACTTCGGAAACGGCATCGGCATCCATCATCATATCCTTGCTGCGTCCCATACTGTAGCAATCTGGTGGGCCTGGTCAAGTGGTTGTTTGATACACTTGGATTATGCCGAACCCAAATCTTTCCGATCTCAGGCGCGATATCGAGAGTCAGCGCGCCACTTTTGAGCAGCGCTTGAGCCGGCTCGTGGCCGTACCGACGGTGAGCGCCGACCCAGCCCATCTGCCTGACATCAGGCGCGGTGCCGAGCTCGCGGTTGAGCTATTACAAAACGCCGGGCTCCAGGCCGAATCCGTTCAGACTGCCGGCAATCCGGTTGTGGTCGGGCGTCTGGTGCAAAACCCCGGCTTTCCCGCAATTACGCTCTATAATCATCTCGACGTACAGCCGGCCGACGCGACGGCCTGGGAGACTCCGCCATTTGATCTCAGCATCCACGACGGCCGCTATATCGGCCGCGGCGCCACCGACGACAAGGGCCCGGCGCTGACAATGCTCATGGCAGTCGAATACGCCCTCGCGCATCGCCTCCCGCTGAATTTCAACATCATTTGGGAACTGGAAGAGGAGCTTGGTAGCCCGCACTTCGAAGCCTTTATGCAGGCTCATACCTCGAGACTGGCCTGCGATGTGGCCGTGGTCTCAGATACCATGTGGATTTCCAACAAGCACCCGGCTATTTCGTATGGCCTGCGCGGCCTTATTACCTTTGAATTGAGCTTACGGACAGCCGAAGAAGAGGCGCATTCCGGTACGGTGGGTGGCGTCGCCCGTAACCCAATCAGTGAGCTCGCCCAGGCCATTAGCGAGTGCTATGACGCGACCACCGGCCGCGTTCTGATTCCCGGGTTCTACGATAACGTCCGCTCCGCTTCAGCTGCCGAGCTCGAAGAATTTGTGCGTTCCGGATTTGATGTCGACCAATTTGCCAAAGTTCACAAACTCCTAAAACTGCGCACGCGCGAAACCAAAGCAGTCCTGTCACGCATTATGGCCGAGCCCACCTTTGAGGTACACGGCCTGGTTGGCGGCTATACTGGGCCGGGCATTAAAACCGTGGTACCTCCGAACGCTACTGCCAAACTAAGTACACGTCTCGTGCCAAACCAGGATCCCGAGGCCATCTTTAGGCTTATTAAAACCTTTACTACCGATCGCCATCCCGATATTCAGGTAAAACTCGAAGCCGGCGCTGGGCCGTATCTCGGCGACGTTGATGGACCGTATATGCAAGCGGCTCGAGCGGCCATGCGAGCAAGCTTTGGAGTCGAGCCGGCTTTAGTGCGCGAGGGCGGCTCGATCGGTGCTGTGCTCTCGCTGCAGCGACATCTCAAAGTTCCAGTTATTATGCTTGGGCTCAGCCTGCCGGAACACGGCTATCACGCCCCGGGAGAAAACTTTGATTGGCACCAAGCTGCAGGCGGCACAGCCATGTTTGTAGACTATTTCCAAGCCGTGACAGATATGCAGCCTAGAAACCACAAACTATCTTGAATATAGTCATCGATACGCGTACCATAAGCATTAACAATAACGTAAAGAAAGGAACGAAGCATGGCTGACCACGACCACGATCACGACCACGATCGCGAACAGCACATTCATGTCCACGTCCACGTCCACTTGCACGATGACGACCGTCATCACAGTGATCACGATCACCACGACCATGACCACGACCGCGAAGAAGAGCACCACGACTAAGTCGTAAACGCCTCATAATACGGGGCGTTATTCGTGCAGAAAAAGGGCAGCCTAGCTGCTCTTTTTTAAAATTCTTTAAACACTAGTTCGTCGGCGATAAAGAACTTGCGCGTAAATTCCACCGCCTTATGCGGTTCAAACGGCTTGCAAGTGTAGATATCCGCACTAAAAAATAGCCGAGGATGATGCTCGTTCCAGGCGTAAAAATGTGCACCGGAAGTCTCCCAGTGAGTCCAACCGGCCCAGCCGAAACGACTACTCCGGTTTGTTACGGGCTTAATGAGCGGGGTCATATCAAGTACATCCGATAATTCGGTCAGATAGTCCTTAATTTGTTTATCAGTTATAGAAGCCGACGGGAAACCTTCAATGACTAGTCTCTGTCGGAAAATATCCGGCGCAATATCGCGATAGTTCGACAATAGATTCATCCTTTCTATATAAGCATAGGGCCTATATAAATCATATCAAAGCGGTATAGTAAGTATAGTAAGCAATATGCCAATCACCCGTCCGACCGCCGCACCTGGTCCACATTACAAGTGGATCGCACTATCCAATACCACGCTCGGCATGCTCATTGCCACGCTCAACGCCACGAGCCTCATTATCGCCCTGCCGGTAGTGTTTCGAGGCCTCGGAATTAACCCGCTTGATGCCGGGAGCTTTGACTATCTGCTGTGGATACTAATGGGCTATATGCTGGTTACGGCCGTGTTTGTGGTAACGCTCGGCCGGCTTGGCGACATCTACGGTCGCGTCAAGCTCTACAACCTCGGCTTTGTCGTTTTCACTCTCGGCGCGCTCGGGGCAGCGGCAACCTGGAGTCACGGCAATGCCGGCGCGCTTGAGCTCATTATTATGCGTATGATACAAGCCGTGGGCGGCGCCATTCTTATGGCCAATTCCGCCGCCATCCTCACCGACGCCTTTCCTCACAATCAACGCGGCATGGCGCTTGGTATTAACCAAATCGCCATGCTGGCCGGCTCATTCCTGGGCATTCTGGCCGGCGGTATCCTAAGCCAGTTTTCCTGGCGCTGGGTATTTTTCTTTAATGTACCGATCGGACTTGCTGGCGCCGTTTGGTCGTACATTGCGCTCAGAGAAATCGATCATCCCAAGCCGGCCAAAATTGACATACTCGGTAATCTCACGTTTGCCGTCGGCCTGGCCATGCTGTTGATCGGTATCACCTACGGCATTCGGCCGTATCGTTCACATCCAATGGGCTGGTCCAGCCCATTCGTACTCGCCATGATTGCCTTCGGTCTGCTTGCCCTCTGCCTATTCGTGGTTGTGGAGCGGCGGGCAGCCGAGCCGATGTTTAATCTCGGGCTGTTTCGGATTCGTGCCTTTACGGCCGGCAATATTGCCGGACTACTGGCGGCCGTTGGTCGCGGGGGCCTGCAATTTATGCTCATTATGTGGTTGCAGGGGATTTGGCTGCCGCTGCACGGCTACGCCTTCGCGCAGACCCCACTGTGGGCCGGCATTTACATGCTACCAACGACGCTCGGATTCCTCATCGCAGGGCCCTTGTCTGGTTATCTGTCTGACCGCTACGGCGCCCGCCCTTTCGCCACCGGCGGCATGCTGCTCGCAGCTGTCAGTTTTGCACTTATGATGACGCTGCCGGTTAACTTTCCGTACCCGGCCTTTGCCGGCATTCTAGTGCTCAACGGCCTGTCTTTCGGCCTGTTTAGCTCGCCCAACACGGCCGGCATCATGAACTCAGTACCGGCACAGTTTCGGGGCGCCGCATCAGGCATGCGGGCAACCTTTCAAAACGTTGGTTTGCCCCTGTCCATCGGCATCTTTTTCACCCTCATGATTAGCGGGCTGTCGACCCAAGTGCCAAAAGCGCTATACACCGGCCTCACCACCAACGGGGTAGCTCCGGCTCTAGCCGGGCAGCTCTCGCATCTGCCGGCCATAAGCTACTTGTTCGCGGCTTTCTTGGGCTACAATCCGCTCAAAAACCTGCTCGGGCCGCAGGTTTTGGGCGCACTGCCGTCGGCCGAAGCCGCCCGGCTGACATCCAAACAATTCTTTCCCACGCTCATCGGTGCACCGTTTAAGCACGGGCTCACGATCGTATTAACCTTTGCTATAATTGCCTGCCTCATTGCCGCGGTCGCCAGCTGGTTGCGTGGTGGCAAATACGTTCGTCAAGCCTAATAAAAAATCGCCCGGGGCGCAGCGGCTTCATTGGCCGCGCCCCGGTATTCCAGGCCACAAACGTTCTCACTGGTCCTGCCCACGCGCAGCGCGCAACTCAGCCAAGACGTCGGCCATGTCGAGTGAACGCAGCAGGCCCTGCGTCATCTCGCAGGCCGCTTGCAGCCTGCTGGCCACGCTACTGTCCTCGCCTGCGATCTGGAGTTGCATTTGGAGCCGCCCCAAATGCCTTTGTAGCTGCCGCTCCACGACGCCCAACCGGGCCGTCTGATCAGTGGTGTCAGCGAAAATTCCGTCCGGATTGTGCCACCAGCAGCAGACCTGGTCGCTGCCGAATCGTGCCTGCACAACTGCATCCAAATAGCGCTGCCTTTCGGCAAAGGATGCCAAAACCACCAGCAACTGTCCGCCGGCGAGGGCTAGCGCGACTTCAGGTCGCAGCGCGTCCGGTGATGGTAGTCGCGACAGAAGCACCTCGCCGCTGAGTACTGAGCCGTTATGCCGGTCCGGTGCGAATTGCGGGTGAACGACGAGATCATGCGGTCCGGCTCGCAGGCCCGGAACCGTGGCCAGCGCAACCGGAATCAGATCTTCAAGCAGGGCCCTAAGCTCCTCGCGCCCGCGCAGCCACTCTGGCAAGCCATCTACGCGTATGATGTGCATGTGCTACTCCTCCCGATTGGATTGAGCCAGGCAGTGTACACATCTTATAGCATGCACATGCGGAAGAGGGCAACGCAAAAAGCTTATGGTATAAAAGGGTGTATGAAGCCGTCATTGCCGCCACAGCCAACCATTCCTGCCGGTCCGGTGTCAATGCCGGCTGCGCCCGCGCCGCCAGCAAAACAGCCGCCATTTTGGCAGCGGCCACCGTTTCAGGCAGCGACCGCCATCGTTGCGCTCGGCCTCGTGTTTGCGCTCGGCTACTTTGCGTCCGTCGCAGTCCGCCCAGCCTCGGTAGCAAAAACCACCAGCCCGGCGCCCACTAGCACCACCAAGCCTACCGTTGCGGCCTCGGCCACGCCGGCTGTGCAGGGTTTGCAGCTCGATCCGAACAAAAATTATGGCAACAAGTATGCCGACGGCATCTTGCCTGTTGGGGACGGCAAATACACCACCACCGGTCCCGAAACCGGATATGTTTACGCCTGTCCGCAGTATGCTCAAAATCTCGCCACGAGCCAGGGCGGCGCCCAAGCACGCGGCCCCTGGTTTACTGATAACAACACCGAGTACAACGTCAACGAAAAAATTCACGTCCAGGGCAATGTTACCTGGCAAGCGCAGTACTCAATGGACGTCTCTGGCGGCACGCGCACGATCACCACCAACGACCTGCCCAATCACCCCACCGGCATTTTCCCCATCGGCCGGAGCGACCCAGCCTACGCCTACGACCACAACCCTAACAGCATTGCCGCCCAGCATCTCACGTATGCGCTGCCGGCTGATCCGGCCTACGGGAGCCCTACGTGCATGGGTGGGGAAGTGGGCATTATGACCACCGGCGTAGCCCTGTTCTCGGCCTTTGACGCCGGCGGCCGCGATGCCGGCGCCTGGGAAGTCCAAGATGAGTGCAACGGCCACCCGCAAATGGACAGCCTCTACCACTACCACACGTTAAGCGCCTGCATTAAAGACACGAGCGTGCACACGGTAATCGGCTACGCTCTCGATGGGTTCCCCATTACCGGTCCGCAAGTTGGGCCAAATAATGTCCTCACCACGTCCGACCTCGACGCCTGCCACGGTATCACAAGCCAAATTACCCTCGATGGTAAATCCGTCACCATGTATCACTACGTCATGACCCAAGACTTTCCGTATTCGGCCAGCTGTTTCCGGGGCCATGCTATCCAGCCACCGGATTTGGCCGGCGGCCAGCCCTAAAATTTGAAGCATTTACCAAATACAAGCCAGGGTTCGCTTGCTATATTGCCGCCATGGACACAAATTGGTTTGCCAACGCCATAATCTATGGAGTTAATATTCCCACGTTCCAAGACTCGAACGGCGACGGCATCGGCGACATTGCCGGCCTCACCAGCCGCCTCGATTATTTGGCCGATCTGGGGGTGACGTGTCTGTGGCTGCTGCCCTTTTATCCCAGCCCACGCCGCGACAACGGGTATGATGTGTCGCACTACTACGGAGTCGACCCGCGGCTCGGCACGCTCGATGATGTCCGCGAGCTGGCCGCACAGGCCAAGGCCCGCGGCATTCGCCTCATGACCGACTTAGTGGTTCACCACACCTCGGATCGCCACCCCTGGTTTGAAGCTGCCAAATCCGACCGCCACTCGTCCTATCGTGATTATTACATCTGGAGTGACGAGCGCCCGGAAGAAGAGGAAGAGCCAAACTTTCCAGAGGCGGAATCGGGCATGTGGCGCTACGAGCCGATTTCACGCTCGTATTATCATCATGCGTTCTATCATTTCCAGCCTGACCTTAACTTCGCCAACACGCGCGTCCAGGAGGAGGTATTGCGCATCATGGACTTTTGGCTGGCACTCGGTGTATCCGCTTTCCGGCTCGATGCCGCCCCGCTTATCATCGGTCGCAAAGGCTTGCCCGGCACCGAGGTTGAGCCGAGCCAATTTTGGAACCGCATCAGGGCCTGGCTCAGCCATCGCAACCCCCAGGCCGCACTCATGGCCGAGGCCAACATTCCAATGGAGGAGATCAACAAGTATGTGAACGACGGCCGTGGCATTCATATGTTTCTCAACTTCTGGACCAATCAGACCATTATCTATGCTCTCGCCGCCGGCCGTGCCGATCCCGTCATCGGCACGCTCAAGGAGCTACCGATACTTCCGAGTGGAGCGCAATACGTTACATTCTTGCGCAACCTGGACGAGCTCAACATCGCACGCCTGAGCGAAAGCGAGCAGCAGCTGGTATACAAAAAGTTCGGTCCCAGGAAAAATATGCAAATCTACCATCGCGGCATCAGACGCCGGCTCGCACCCATGCTCAAGGGCAATGGGCGTCGGCTGCGGCTCGCCTTTAGTCTCATGTTCGCCATGCCCGGGGCGCCCATGATCGTCTACGGCGACGAGATCGGTATGGGTGAAAATTTGATGCTCACCGAGCGCGATAGCGTGCGGACGCCCATGCAATGGAACAGCTCAGATCAGGCCGGCTTTTCTCCTGCTGAGTCCAGTCACATGATTCACCGCATGGTCACCAACCCGGGCTACCATTTTCGTACCGTGAACGTCGCCGACCAGCAAGCCGACCCCAACTCACTCTGGCACTTTATGAAGCGGCTCATTGCCACCCGCAAAGATTGCCCGGCCATCGGCGAAGGTACATTTTCGCAGCTCGACTGCGGTGACCCGGCCGTCTTAGCGATAGGCTACACCAACAAGCACCGGTTGGTTGTAGTGCACAATTTGTCCGCCCAGTCAAAAACAGTCTCGCTTCCAATCGGGATCAAGCTCCAGGCACTAACTGAAATCTTGAGCGATCGGCCGTACGGGCCGCTCCATGCCGGTAAACTTAAGCTTGGGCCATACGGCTTTCGGTGGCTGTATGGCGAGCGCTAGGCATGAGCATCACTATTTTCGCGGCCGGGTTGTATACCAGATCTATCCGCGCAGTTTCCAGGATTCGAACGGCGATGGCATTGGTGATCTGGCCGGCATCATAAGCCGGCTGGACTATCTTAATGACGGTCACCCGGCCGCCGCCACCTCGCTCGGCGTCAACATGATTTGGCTGTCGCCGTTTTATCCCTCGCCTATGGCCGATTTCGGCTATGATGTGTCGGATTATTGCAATGTCGATCCCATTTTCGGCACGCTGGCCGACTTCAAACTGCTGGTGAAAGAATCTCACCGTCGCGGTATAAAACTCATGATCGACTTCGTGCCCGACCACTCATCCAATCAGCATCCATGGTTTCTCGAATCGCGTAAAAGCCGTAAAAACCCCCGCCGCCACTGGTACTATTGGCGTGATCCTGCGCCGGGTGGTGGGCCGCCCAACAATTGGCTCAGCGTCTTCGGCGGTTCGGCCTGGGAGCTTGATCCAACAACTGGCCAATACTACCTCCACAGCTTTCTCAAGGAGCAGCCGGATCTCAATTGGGAAAACTCAGGAATGCGTGCCGCCATGCTCGAGGCCATCCGTTTTTGGCTTAAATTGGGCGTAGACGGCATCCGCGTGGACGCGGTTGATTGGATGGCCAAAGATCTCAAATTCCGTGACAACCCGGTAAATCCCAATTACCGCGCAGGCATCGGCGACCCCTATCACCGATTTCTCCACCGTTACAGCCAAAACGGCCCCCAGCTCTACCATTATTTGCGCGCTATGGCCGAGGTTGTGCGAGAGTCGCCCTACGGCTTCATGGTTACCGAAACCTACCCCGAGCGCCGTGACATCGTGCAAGAGTACCGCAAGATCTACCGCAATTACCTTGCCAGCGTCTCGGCGCCGTTCAACTTCGAACTCCTGCACTTGCCCTGGTCGGCCGCCGCCTTTAAACAGTTCATTGATCGCTATCAAGCCTCACTCGAGCATGATTATGTGCCCATCTACGTGCTCGGCAACCACGACACCGCGCGCCTGGCCAGCCGCATCGGGCCGGCTGCGGCCCGCACCGCCGCTACCATGCTCTTAACCTTGCCCGGCGCAGCCTTCATTTACTACGGCGAAGAACTCGGCCTACAAAACGTTGCGATTCCGCCCGAGCGCGTCCAGGATCCGTTTGAAAAGCGCGTGCCGGACCTTGGCCTCGGCCGCGATCCGGAACGCACGCCGATGCCGTGGACGGGTAGTATCCACGCCGGGTTCTCGACCGCCCAGCCGTGGTTGCCGCTTGGTCCCGGTTACCGTACCCATAACGTTGCAAGCCAGCTCAGCGACCCAGCCTCGAGCCTACACCTGTACCAAAAGCTCATTCATTTGCGCAACACGTCGCCGATTCTGCAGTATGGTGTCTATCGTCCGCTCGACACTCATCACTGCGACGTCTTTGGCTACGTGCGTGAACACAACGGCTTCGAGCTGGCAATCGTGCTCAACTTCTCCGGCCGCACCGCTGCCATTACCACCGACCTCGGCCCCGGGCTACTCATGTACTCGTCGCAATTAGCTCGCGAAGGCGTGCTCATCAACCTCGCGCGCACCACGATTCCACCATATGAAGGCTATGTCGTGGCGCTTGAACGGCGCGATCAAGCGGGCAACCAGTCATGACATCGGTGCTCAGTAACAGGTTGCGGCTAAACTGACATCCGCCCAAGCGCAGCCAGCACATCGACCCCTGCTCCGAGCACGCCTTGCCACAAATCGCCAACCTTGTCGAGACGCTCCGGCATGGTTCTGAGAGTAAACGCTTTCGGATCGAGCCGCTCATTCACCTCGCCCCAATCAAGCGGCGTCGACACCGTCGCCCCGGGCACCGGCCGCACGCAATAGGCCACCGCCATGGTCTGCCCGTGCCCGTTTTGCAAGTAGTCCAGGTAAATTTTGCCCTTGCGCTTATCTGGACTGCGCTCAACGCTCGTCAGCTCGGGCAATCGGCTGTGCAGCAAATTCATAATAATCTCGGCCAACTGTTTGCTCTGCTCATACGTATAATTGGCACCCAGCGGAATGCAAACGTGCAGACCCGTCTTGCCGCTTGTCTTGGGATAGGCCGGAATCTCATATTCATCAAGCAGCTTATGGGCCGCCATGGCTACTTTCACCACTGCATCAAACCCGCTGGTTTTGGCATCAATATCGAGTAGGCAATAATCCGGCCGGCCGAGATTCTGCGTGCACGAGTGCCATGGGTTGAGCTCGATGCAGCCTAAATTAACTAAATATTCCAGAACATCGCGGTCATTGGCCACCACCCAACGAATGTCCTTGTTACTCGATTCTGAGTATATTGGCACCGTCTTCACCCAATGCGGCGCCCCTTCCACGTCCTTTTGGAAAAAATGCTGGCCGCTAATGCCACCGGGATAACGGTTGAGTGATTCGGGTCGGTCTTTGAGATAGGGCAGTAACACCTCACTCACACGATCGTAATAATCCAGCAAATCGCCCTTGGTAATGCCCTCATCAGGCCAAAATACTTTGTCGCGGTGAGTAATGTGTGCTCGGCTATCCGGCTGATCAGTCTTCGCGCCGGATTTGTATTCCGCAGCGGCCTGCGGCAATTCGCGTCGCACGTCACGAGCCGACTTGTCTTCGCGCCAACCCACAAAAATCGGTTGTCGCATATGATCGTCCTGCGTCCAGCCGGCAAAACTCACCTCCGCCACCAATTCTGGCTTCACCCAATGTACTGGCGCGTTGGTTCGAAAGCTTGTCGCAAACGGCGAGGCTTTGCGCTCGAGCGGCTTCAGCCGGGCATGCGCCTCGGCGAGCGACTGTTCTGTAAACCCGCCACCGGTATGCCCAATGTAGCGCAGCTGGCCGTCCTCGCCGTACAACCCGAGCACTAGTGCGCCCAGGTCATGCCGGCTGCCCTTCGGCTCAGTGTAGCCGCCTACCACAGCCTCTTGTCGGGCATGGGTCTTGATTTTGAGCCAATCCCGGCTGCGTTTGCCATCCTGATATGTGCTTACGGCGGATTTAGCCATAATGCCCTCCAGATTCTGCGCCTGAGCCAATGCAAACAGCCTTTTCCCAACGCCGGCCACATGATCGCTCAGGCGCACCCGCGTAAACGGCGCCACTAGCTGCGCCAGCACCTCCTTGCGCCGCGTAAGCGGCCAACCGCGTAAATCGTGCCCGTAGGCATACGGCAAATCGAACACATAATACACGAGCGTGCCGCTGCCGGTCCGCTGCCAGTCCTGCAACGCGCCGAAATCCGACCGGCCGGCCTCGTCCACCACGACCATTTCACCGTCCAAGATGGCATCCACGACCAGGCCGGACAGCTCCTTGGCCACTAACTGGTACCGCTCTGTGTAATCCTGATCACCGCGAGTGATAAGCCGCACTCGGCCACCTCCCACATGCGCCATAATCCGGTAGCCGTCCCATTTCACCTCATACAACCACTCCGGATCGTCAAACGGCGTTTCCCTGAGTGTCGCCAGCATTGGCGCCAACTCCGCCGGCGCCTGAGCCCTGGGTGCATCGTCAAAATCCTGCACAACCGGCTTCCCAGCCGCAATCTCCTCCAGCGTCCGGCCTGTGGCTGCACTCCGGTTACGCTGCGTCACATCCTCGTCCCGCGCCCACTGGTCTTTCTCGGCTTTAATCAGTAGCCAAGCATTCTCCTCGGCGTCCTTCATTTTCACCAACGCAAATTCGCCGTTCAACTTCTGCCCGTGCAAAATAAACGTCAAATGCCCGGCATGCACACCGGCCCGGGCTTTTTTATCATCCTCCTCGCGGTCGCCGGTAGCGCCGAGTGGCTCGTACGTACCTTCATCCCATACCATGACCGTACCACCGCCGTAATTGCCTTTGGGGATCGTACCCTCAAACGTCCGGTAATCGAGCGGATGATCCTCGACCATCATGGCAAGTCGCTTGTCCTCGGGCCTCAGTGACGGGCCTTTGGGCACGGCCCAGCTCTTGAGTGCGCCGCCCATCTCCAGTCGAAAATCATAATGCAACTGCGACGCGTCATGCTTTTGCACCACAAACCGCAGGCCGCCGCGCTCATCGCTCTGATCATCGCCGCCGGTCGGCTCGGGCGTCGTGTCAAACGTACGTTTCGACTGGTACTTGTCCAAACTCACTTGACCTGCGCCTCCAAGCTCGCTTTAAGTGCGGCCATCAGATCGGCCGGAGCTTTGGCCGTCGCTTCGTGCGGCGCTGCTTTCTCCTTACCCTTCGCCTTAGCCTCGATCCGTGCCTGCAGCTCCTCAGTATAGGTATCGTGAAAATCCTCAGGGATAAACGGTTGCGTTTGCTGATCGACCAGCTCAACGGCCAGGTCGAGTTCACGCTCATTCGCTACATCTTTTCCCGGTAACGTAAGGCTGCCCGGGGTACGCAAATCAGCCGGGAACCGCATTTGGTTTAGCACGAGCACCTGGCCCACAGTCTTCAAAATCGCCAAATGTTCCCGTTCGCGCAGCACAAACGTTGCCACCGCCAGTCGATTCCGCTTACGCAAAGCCTCGCGCAAAAGCGCATATGCTTTCTCGCCGCCCTTGCCCGGCTCCAGATAGTATGGCCGTTCCAAATACCGCACATCAATCTGCTGCTCGTCGCAAAACTCCACAATATCAATCGTCGTCGTTTTCTTTACGTCCGCGGCTTCGAAGTCCTCGTCCGTAATTCGCACAAATTCGCCTTTCTCGTATTCGTAACCCTTAACGATCTCGCTAAACGGCACCTCTTTGTCCTCGGCTTTGCAGATCTTGGCATAGCGAATGGGGGACAGGTCTTTTTTGTGTAACATGTGCAAATCAATCCCGTCGCGCGTCTCCGCGCCGGAATAGAGCTTCACCGGAATATTAATAAGCCCAAACGAGATTGCCCCAGACCAGATCGCGCGCATTGCATCCTCCAATCAGTTTGTTGTTAGTCTAGGCGAAATGTGTCTGCCCTGTCACTGGAAATAGTCACAGCGCGGTATATAATGGCGGCAATTTAGGGAGGCACTCATGTCTCACTCCAATCGAGTAGTTCAAACCGGCGGCTCCGGCGCCGTCTATGGCCTCGGACTTGTTGGCGCCCTCATATACTATATTCATTTTCATTCCGGCAGCCTCTGGCTGGTGATTTTGGCCGTCATCAAAGCCATTCTTTGGCCCGCGTTCCTCGTATACCAGCTGCTGTTGTTCCTGCACATGTAATTGCACTACGCTTATGCTTAAAAATCTGTTATAGTCAGGGCAACATCTAAGGGACTCATTATGAAACTTCGCACTTCACAAGCCGGCAACATTGGTTTAGAAGTCGTGTTAGCGGTCGTGGTCTTGGTCTTGGCCGTCGGCGCCTACTGGACGTACCAGCAGCACATGAAGTCGCAATCGGCTTCCAGCACCACAGCTGCTGCACTTTCGGCCAACGCTAAAACCGCGGCTGCAAACGCCAAGCAATCGCAGGCTGCCCTAACAGACGTCAAAGCCTTCTACATGGCCTGGCTGGCAGATCCGATGCCGACAGCCTCCAGCATGGAGCAGCAAGGCTACCTAACCTCAACTGCGGTCTCAGCTGCAGCTGCCGCCAAGACATATGACCTCTTTACCTGCAACCAGTCCGCGCTCGCGTTTGACAAGTACAAGTTCTCCAACCCGATTGCGGACGGCAACACCGCCACGATGTTAGCCAGTGCCGTTTACTCCGGTTCCACAACCACAACCATTCACCTAGGCCTCAAGATGGTTGGCAGCAAATGGCAGATCAACAGCGTTTCCTGTCCCGACATGACCACATCAAAGTAGCTTACACAGCCAAAAAATTAAACCTATGAGCTAAGCACCAATGCTTGGCTCATAGTTTGTTTGATAGCATAAAGTATTGACAAAGATATAAAAATAATATATAATATCTCGCATTCCATTAAGGAGTGTGTAGATAATGTCTATTAAAGCTTACTCAACTGCCCGCTATACGACCCAGGTGGCCGTTGCGGCAGTTGCCCTCACGGTTGCGGGCACCGGCATCGCCTTAGCCTGCTCAAGTCCGCACCCGACCCCGGTGGTCAAGCATTGCAACCCGACGCCGAAGCCTACGCCTAAGCCGGTTTGCCCGCCCAAACCCACTCCAACACCAAAACCGACGAGCAAACCCTGCCCGCCTAAAGAAACCCCTACACCAACCCCGACCCCGACAGTAATCCCTACCCCCACACCCACTCCGTCGGTAACACCGACCCCGACGCCCACGCCTCAGGTGCTCAGCGCCTCCACGCAGGCTACAACCCTGCCGGATACCGGTGCCAGCTTCGGCGGTTCCACCATTGGCCTTGGCTCAATGATTACCGCCGGTGTGGCATACGCCCGGTCGCGTAAAAACCGAAAGTAACCAACCCTAAACCAATCAAAAAGACTCCCGCTCGGGAGTCTTTTTGTGCGCCTCAATTAGCCGTCAGTGAGAAGTTGTTAACCGCGAAATTAACCGACTCGTTATTGGTCGAGACCAGCTCGGCGCCGTAATCTATCTGGCCGAGTGTTGCATTTGAGCCCAACCACCCCTTGGTTTTGATGACATAGTTGTAGAAGTCGAGAATATTCACTGTGCCGCTCGTGGTATTATTTTCGGCTACGAACGCGATGTAGCAGCCGCTATCGCAGCTCGTGCCGTCGCTATAGACGTCGTACGTCTGGCCGCCGTCGCTAAACGTTCCCCGTAAGCTTCCGCCCGGCGTTTGGCCGTAGTTATCGTTCCAGATCATGATCTCAGTAGAATTATTATCAGCCACGCCGTTCAGCCACATGTCATAGGCAAATTCGTAAATGCCCACATGCGGACCAGTTTCAGCATAGCTGCTCGAAATCGTGTGGAACGAGCTAATGAGCGGGCTCGAGTCAAAATCTTCGTGCACATTGGGATAGGTTTTAACCGCCCCGTCGCCATTATTGTTATTCATCTTCGCGGTGACGTACCAATTGTCGAAATCGCAGGCGTACAAGGTCTGCGCTACCGAGTAACCCGAGGCGTTCCAGGTGTCGTTGGTGACGTAATAGTTTCCGATTGTGACGCCGCTTTGGGCGTTGTTGGGGTCGAACGGAATCGTGTACTGCGGGTTGCTGCAGGTCTGGCTGACCGGAGTCGAGCTCGGTGTGGGCGTTGTAGTGGGGGTAGGGGTTGTTATCGGCGTGCTGCTCGGGGTTGGTGTGGGGGTCGCCGCCGTTTGCCCCCAGTGTGACAAGAGAATCGACAAGTCAAACACATTGACCGTACCGTCACCGTTAAGATCAGCCGTAGCGTTGTTCGTACCCCAGTCACTGAGCATGATTGAGAGGTCAAACACATTTACCACCCCGTCATGATTCAAGTCACCCACCAGCGGGCCGGCCGCAAAGGTATGGAAAATCACCAGCCCAAACACCACCACCGCAAGTACCACCAACGACGCCTGGGGATAGTGGTCAAATTTTTTCGGCAACCGAATCATGCGATGAGCTCTAGTCTCCCTCCGCACAAGATATCGGTGCGCATGTTAGGGAGAAGTTGTTGAGGTCAAACCTCTGAGTCCCGTCCGTGTATGCGACCTCCACGCCATACTCGACGGCGCTCAGCTCCGCGGGATTAGCACCACCGGCCTTACACGCCGCTGTAGAAGTGCAATCGAACCAGGCCGGATTATTGGCAATAACCCAGTTATAGAGGGCCAGCAGGTCTACCGTACCTGAGGCTGTCTGAGTCGTTGGTGCAAAGCCGACGTACCCACAATTGCCGCCGCCGGGATTGCCAAACGTCCAGATATCCCAGGTATTGCCGCCAATGCTCACGTTCGTATCTACAAAGGAGGCGCCACTCAGGTCATTCTCCCACTGGTTCCAGACCATCATTTCCTCACAGTTGCCGTTATTGAGCCCGTCAATCCACGTGTCGTAGGCTTCATCATAACCAAGGCTGGTGCCCGCCGGCGCTGACATCCCGAACGTGCTCGTAACATTCGTTAAGGACGAGATAACCGGACCGCAGTCGGGCATGTTACAGGCGTACGGTGCCGGTGCCAGATCAACTTGCGTGTCGGGATAGGTTTCAACTTGGCCGCCGTCGTTCGGTTGGTTGGATTCGACGTACCAGCTTTTGGAGTTGCAGACATATATGGTTTGCGGGCCGTGGCTGCCACTCCAAGCATCGTTACCGACCTGATAGCCGTTGGTATCGGTCCAGCCGAATTCGGCGTCGGAGCTGCTGGTGACAGGGTTAGTGCACGTCTGTGCCACTGGGCTCGAGCTTGGTGTCGGCGTGGGCGTCGACGTTGGTGTGGGGGTCGGCGTTGGGGTTGAGCTCGTCTGGCCCCAGTGCGACAGCAGAATTGAAAGATCATACACGTTCACCGTACCGTCGCCGTTAAGATCGGCCGTAGCATTGCTGGTACCCCAATCGCTCAACATGATCGAGAGGTCATACACGTTGACCACCCCGTCATTATTAAGATCGCCCACGAGCGACGACGCGAAACTGTGCACAATCACCAGTCCCAACGCCACAGCCACAAGCACGATTGCCGCTGCCTGCGGATATTGAATGGTTCGTTTATGCAACCGAATAAGGTGTTTCACAGCTTCTTATTGTGAACAATAACTGCCGTAATGCTCAAACACAAGCATTATCAGGGGTGGTTAGGCCTCGCGGTCGTAGGCCGCCTGAAGGGCGACGATGTCCAGCCTGTCCATCGTCAGCATGGCTTTGGTAACGCGTTCCGCCCTTTTGGGATCGGGATCGCCCATGAGTTCATCCAGCAGCTTGGGTACAATTTGCCACGACAAACCATACTGATCTTTTAGCCAACCACATTGCCCGGACTGCCCGCCGCCGGCCGTGAGCGCCTGCCAGTAGTAATCAATTTCTGCTTGGGTGTCAACCTGTACGAACAGCGAGATGGCTTCGGTAAATTTAGATTGCTGACCGTTCGGCCCTCCATTCAGTAGCATGAACTCTTGCCCACATAGGGTAATAGTGCCGGTCAACACCTTGCCTTTCGGTCCTGGCACCACATCACTAAAGCGCCGGATCGCTCCGATGTGTGAGTCCTTAAACACAGACGCGTAAAACTGCATCGCTTCTTCGGCCTGATCTTCAAACCACAAAAATGGCGTAATCGTAGGCATCACAAGCCTCCCTTCATGGTTAGTCTAATTCTCTGCCACTGCTAAGTGCTTATGAACGCGCTCTACCAGATCATCCGGTGTAATCCGCGACTTCACTAGATACTCACTGGCGCCCAACTGCCGCGCCTCATCAATCTCCGCGCGCAAGGTCTTGTTGCTAGCCACCAGAATCTTGGCCACCAGCGGAGGGCGCAGCCGTGCATACCGGCGTAAAAATTGTAGCCCATCGAGCCGCGGCATCATCATGTCAAGAATGATCAGGTCCGGTGCCAAAAGTCGCACCCGCTCCAGGGCTTCCATGCCGTCGCCGGCCGTCTCAACCTCAAAGCCGGCCATCTCAAGCTTCAGCGCATAGATTTCGCGCAACGTCTCGTCGTCTTCAACTATGAGTACTCGCTTATTCATAACCGACCAACCCCAAAATGCTGCGTTCATATTCGGCAACCAAGTCCTGGTCTTCAGTCAGTATTGACAACGTGGCGCTTGCCCACTCGGCCAGTTCCGGCAAGTCGCGAGCCTCCAGCGAGTCCGGCGTTTTCCCAAAATGAAACGCGATCTGGCGCGACACAAACCGATGAGCAGCCGGACCCAAGTACGGCTCAGTGAGGCTCACCACTTCATCAAACAGGCTCGTCATAGTGTCACTTCGATTAAAGTTAACTCACTTGCGCCTCGGGCAATGAATATGAAGCCAAGCGAATACAGTATGATCAGGAGATAAATAAATACCAAAATCGGGCCCAAAGTCCACTTCACCATCGTGGTTGCGCTAAGCTCCAGAAGTTGCAAGATAATCGAAAAACCCAGCACCGCGGTAATACCTCGCACCAAGCTTCGCAGCGCCCGCCGGTAAATCGTGCCACGCACAGTGCGGGCGTACTCAGCTATCATAGTGATGCTTAAAATTCCCGCTAGCCATGTCACGATATATGGCAGTGCCAGGGTATAAAACGGCCATTTATCCGGCATCGCAAACCTTGGCTCACCATCCATGGACGCAAGAGGCAGCTGATGATAGAAGAACCAGGCGTAGATAATGCCAAGTAAGCAGTAGGGGAATATGATGGTCGCAAGTCCGCTCACTCTGAGTCGCCGGATACTTAAGCGCCTCAGCTGCAACGCGCCGGCCAAGATGAACCCATATGCGACCATCGCCACAATGAGCGGTACGTGATTGAGCACCATCACCGACGCGTCGATATACTTATCGCTCACTAAGTAGGCCGGCATGGAGCCGAGCAAGGATTGGAGGACGAAATAGGCCACGACCAAAAGCAGACCGATTGAAACGGTATTGAGTCCCCGGCCGTCAGCGCTACCGCGAATCATGCCGGCATACCGCTTAAAGCTGGCGGCGCCATTGGCCGCCAATAACCAGATGAGAAGTATTGGCAACATGAAGGTAAAATCAAGCAAGCCAATGTCCGATCGCGTCAGGTGATAGGTGTTACCATGCTCCGGCGCATAGAGGGTCAGCGCAGCATAAATCAACCAGCAAATACCCACCACAATCAAATACGGCCAGTTTTGCTTATAGCTTTGAATGGCTAAATGTCTTGCCGTCATGGCCGGGGTCGTTCCTCCCTGATAATTGGCAAGTTAACCCTAAACGTACTCCCGCGCCCAGGCCGGCTCGCCACCGTTATGTCTCCGTTGTGCAATAGCACCAAGTGTTTTGCTAAATACAAGCCGAGGCCAGTGCCGTCGGCTGGCGCCGAGAGTTCATTCTCAACCCGGCCAAACTTGGCGAAAATCACCGGGAGCTGCTCGGGCGCGATACCGACGCCGGTGTCGGTTACCGTAAGTATAACCTCCTGGTGCGACTGCTGGAGCGTAACCATGATTCGTCCAGCGGCCGGCGTGTACTTGACGGCGTTGCTGATCAAGTTGTCGGCCACCATCTCGAGTTTAGGACCGTCTACCACCGCCCATAGCTCGTCTGGGATGTCGGCCTCAAATGACTGCTGCTTGGCCGCCATGGGCGCCTGATGCTCATAGGCCACGGCCCGCACCAATTCAGCCAGATTAATATAATCTAGGGCCAAATCAAACGTACCCGCATCAGCTCGAGCTACGTTGAGCAAATCCTCGATGATGCGTATCTGACGATCGTTGCTGTCAATTGCGCGCTGCAAGTACTTGCGCTGCACATCGCTTAACGGTCCAAAGTCGCCGCTAGCCAGCATGTGCAGCACTGCTTTGACGCCCGAGGCCGGAGTGCGCAGCTGATGCGACGCCAGTGAGACAAACTCATTCTTCGCCAGGTCAAGCTGGCGCTCCTTGGTAAGGTCCCGAAATGCATCGATCGCCCCGGCTGGTCGGCCGTCAACGATAATCGGCGAGGCCGTCAGTGCAACCGGAATGGCCGAGCCGTCTTTGCGCCTAATATTGGTATAAGCGGTCACTGGCCGGCCCTTCACAAACGCTTCGGTCATCGGCCGGTTGAGCAATGTGATCTCCTCGCCGTGGTCATCAATCGCCACGAGCACATGCGAAAAACGTTCCCCCACCAGCTCGTCCTCACGAAAACCCAGTACCTGCACGGCGTAGGTGTTTACTTCTCGAATGTAGCCTTGCGGTCCAATCACAACGAGGCCCTCATCGAGACTATCAAGCAACGCATTGTGCATAATGCGCTCTGATGCGAGCTGCCGCTGCAGGTCTTCCACCTCCGCCTTGAGCTCACCCGTATTGGTGGTCGCTCCTGATTTGTTCATAGCATGATCGATATTGTGAAGCCCCCACCATGCCCTTGGCGTTGGGCATTATGCAGAAAATAATATTAAGACACCGAATGGTTTGTGCATTCGGATCATTGTTTTGCACGATCACATCCCGCTCTCATTTGGTATAGGTGCTGTCCGGCCCACAAATTCTTCGAGTTATATCCCCACTCGCCATGCCTGGCGAACAACAAATAAGGCATAGCTTTATTTAATCACAGATGGTATCGGTCGTCATTCCATACCACTCATGCTAAAATTTGAGGCAGGATAACGAAAAAAACGAATGGAGTAAGGAGTAGGTGCAGTCTCACGTGAGTTATGGCGTCACATCTGAGTTGACTTTGAGGCGCGCCGGGTTGCAGGAATCGAGCCATGGCCGGACCAGGTAGTAATTATCGGCTTGACCCTAATGATCAAAACGGTCCGCGGACCAGTGCCGTCGGCCCGGATCCAGCGTCCGACGCATCACTGCCTACTGCCGCAACGCCGCCGATTGGCGCTCCGCCGATTGATCTGCCGGTCGGCGGTCCGCAACCAGCAAGCGACGGTGCAAGTACTGCCACCGACCCCTCCGCCCCGCCTCCGAATCTCGACCCAGCCAGCATCCCACTCATTCCTGGCGAACCCCCGCCTCCGCCCCCACCCCCGACTCGGCCGCCAATCGGATCCGGCCAACCCCTGGAGGGCGATCCCTACGCCAATATTGAGGTGTTGGGCGATTTCACCCCTCTGGATCCATCGTCTGCGGCACCACCCACGCCCCCACCACCCCCGCCGCAGGCGCCACCTGAGCCCGCCGTGCCGGAAGCGCCCGAACTTCCGTCTCAACCGATTCCTTTACCGCCACCGCCTCTCCCACCACCCCCTCCTCCGCGACCCGTGCCACCAACACTGCCCTCACCCCCTCCGGCGGCTCCAAACTCAAGTCCGCTGCCCAACAATCTCGAGTCAGTGGCCGACATGCTAGCCGAGGACGGCGTGCCGTTACCCGCCATAGCGCCGCCCACCGAGGAGCCGCCTCCGCCAGCACCGTCCTAATCCTGCCTATAGCAAAGTTGGCAGGTATTCTCAAGCAAGGCTTGTGCTAACGTAAAGCTCATGCGGGTGAATGGGAAAAACTCTTTACATAGCATCGAAACACTGGTGCTAATGTTGGCTCTGGTAGCCCTCTCGCTAATTACAGCGACCCAGTCTCACATGTTCGGCAGTGATGCCGTCGCACAGCAAAACATTGTTGCCACCCTGTCGCCCCATTCACATCCGACGATCGACCTCCCCCAAAATACCTATATCGTAAAATTGCCACTCTACTCGATCGTGGCAGCCCTGCCGATCAGCCCTGCCACCGGGTTGCTGTTAACCATCCTTGTCCTAGGCCTGTCTGCAATCGCGTTATTTTACTGGTCCGCGGGCATACTAACCGACAAGCCGAAAGTGGTATGGACTCTAACCGGACCGCTCTTATGGCTGGCAAGTTTAAGCGGCGGCTTTGTGGGTTCCTTAATCAATCCCAACTCGCGAAACCTCGAACTTGGCCTTGCGTTTGTCATCTTTGCGATACTGGCCCGTTGGTATAAGGCCGGCCGGCCATTGGATTCGAAGGCTACGTTTGGCCTCGCATTATCGTTTGTCCTACTTGTAGGTCTGCTGTTCTACGACGATCCCTACTTTGAATTTGTCTTGGCCGCCCCTCTTGTTCTATTCTTCGGCGGCCGATGGCTGCTATTCGGTAAGGAGGGTAAAGCACTGCTGGTCGCGTGCTCAATGGTAAGTGCAGTTATAGCGGCTCAAGCCTGGCATTGGGTCTTCTGGCAAGCCGGAGTTCACAGTGGCGCAGGAGAGGCGGTGTTCGCGACATTGCCTGAGGTCGGCCGCAATCTGCAGCTATTTGTGTCAGGAGCACTCGATGTATTTAACGCTAACTTCTTTGGGCAACCAGTGCTAAGTATGAAGGCCCTAACGCTGGTGCTGAATTTCCTTGTGCTTATGGTAACGATTCTTTCGCCGTTGCTCTTGCTCATGAAGAAGTTCAGACATGATGCCTGGAAAACTTTCTTTGTATTGCAACCTCTGTTTATATCGCTCGCCTTCATCTTCAGTAGCGTGCCGGTGGACCTGGGGTCGGAACGTTACTTAGTCATACTGCCGTTCTATTCGGTATTGATCACGACATTAATATTGATCGAAACTGCAGGCAGAATTAAGACTGTCCTGATAGGTACTCTGGTGGTAGCAGTAGCCCTAAACGTAGCGGCCACGGTTCAAATGTATATCGGCCGGGGTACGAGCCCTCATATCGAAAATGAAGTTATCGCTCGCACGGTTGAGCGCCTCGACCTTACCAAGGGCTACGCCAGCTATTGGGACGCCGGCATCAATCAATACTACACGGACAGCAGAGTGTTGTTCATCCAGTCTGTCTGCACGCCGAAAGCAGGCGTCAAGCTGTCTCGATATCTGGTGAATGAGCAAGAATGGAACAAGACCTCGGGTAAAAGCTTCTATCTGCTAGACCCTGAGGCTACCAAATGCCGGGCGACCGACCTGACCAGGTTCTTTGGTGAGCCGGAGAGGGTTGTAGCAGTTACGGGTGGAAAACAGCTGTTTATATATGGTTATGACATCTCAACGCACATTACGCGCTAAGCAGGCTGGTATAGTGAAGGAGGAAGGGTGGATTACGAGCTATGAAAATTCGTGCCATAACCGCACGGCAAATTCTCGATTCGCGCGGCAATCCAACCGTTGAAGCCGATGTTAAGCTGGAGAACGGTCTGGTTGGCAGGGCTGCGGTGCCGTCTGGCGCATCTACCGGCACCCGCGAGGCCGTTGAGTTGCGCGACGGCGGTCGGCCCTTCGGCGGCCTAGGTGTACTCGAGTCAGTGGCGGGTATTAAAGACGAGATCGCCCGAACATTGATCGGCGCTGACGCCGGCGACCAAGAAGGCCTCGACCGGACACTGATCAACCTCGACGGCACGCCCGACAAATCCCGGCTCGGCGCCAATGCTGTCCTAGCGGTCTCGCTGGCAGCCGCCAAAGCCGCAGCAGCTGAACACAACGAGGCGCTGTGGGAACATTTCCAACACCTAGCTCCGGGCATCAATGACCCGCATCTGCCACTCCCAATGATGAACATTATTAGTGGTGGCAAGCACGCCGCCGGCCCTACCGATATCCAGGAGTTTATGATTGTGCCTCTCGGCGCTCGGAGCTTCCATGAGGCGCTGCGCTGGGGCACCGAGGTTTTTCACGAGCTTGGAAAAGTACTCGCCGCCGGCTACGCTACTACAGTCGGCGATGAAGGCGGCTATGCGCCTCCGGTTAAGCGCGGCAACCGCGAGGCACTGGACATGATCGAGCGGGCAGTGAAGGCAGCCGGCTACAGCTTCGGCCGTGATATCGCTGTGGCGCTTGATGTTGCCGCAAGCGAGCTCTATCACGACGGCCTGTACCGTCTTACTACCGAAAAGCGCGATCTCACCAGCGCGCAAATGATCGATTATTATAAGGAGCTTGCGGCCGCCTATCCGCTCGTATCGCTTGAAGACGGCCTCAGCCAAGACGACTGGGCGGGCTGGGCCCAGCTTACGACCGAGCTGGACGGCAAATTACAACTCGTGGGTGACGATCTGTTTGTAACCAATCCCAAGTTCCTCAGCCGAGGTATCAAAGAGCGGGCTGCCAACGCCATTCTCATTAAGCTGAACCAAATTGGTACCGTCAGTGAGACCATTGCCACCGTCGGGCTCGCGCAATCAGCCGGTTGGGCCGCAGTCATTTCGCACCGCTCAGGCGAAACCGAGGATACCACCATCGCCGATCTCGCCGTGGGACTCGCCACTGGTCAAATCAAAACCGGCGGTTTAAGCCGCACCGACCGCGTTGCCAAATACAACCAGCTTTTGCGCCTTGAAGAGTCACTTGGAGACTCGGCCGTGTTTGCCGGCCGCCGCGCGCTTGTTCAAACCGCCCGTGCTTGACCCACTTGCTAATGTTGAATTAGGAGGGGGATATCTTTGCAGCCAAAACATTCATCGAATCGTAACAAGCAGCCGCACAATACCGGCCAGGTGGCACTCGACGCGTATTCGCAAGTAGTGACAACAGTAGCGGCGCAGGTAGCGCCGTCGGTCGCAAGCCTTGAGCTGGTCGCAACCACGCCTCGGGGCGAGGTTACGGTTGGCGGCGGCTCCGGCGTGGTACTGACTCCCGACGGCTACCTTGCCACGTCGGCGCATGTCGTCGACGGAACCCGCACCGGTCGGGCCGGCTTTGGCGACGGCCGTGATTTTGCCTTCACGACCATCGGCCGCGACGCGCTCTCAGATATTGCCGTCATTAAGCTAGAGAACGCCAATGACCTCGCAGCTATCTCGCTCGGCAACGCCGATACGCTCCAGGTTGGCCAGCTGGTCATGGCCATCGGCAATCCGCTCGGCCTCGCCGGTACGGTGACAAGCGGCGTGGTAAGCGCGCTCGGCCGTGCGCTGCCGGTACCGAACCAAAACCGCATAATTGAAAACGTCATTCAAACCGATGCCGCGCTCAACCCCGGCAATTCCGGCGGCGCGCTCGTTGATTGGCAGGGCCGACTAGTGGGGGTCAACACCGCAGTGGCCGGGGTCGGCCTGGGTCTGGCTGTCCCAGTAAGCGCCACCACTCTGCAAATCATTTCCGGCCTACTCCACACCGGTCGCTTCCGGCGGGCCTACCTCGGCATAGCCACTGTTGGCCGTCCGCTCGCGCCCCTGCTCGCCGCCCGCGTTGGTCAAACCCAGGCAGTTGCCGTGCAAGGTGTCGCCGCCGGCAGTCCGGCAGACCTTGCCGGGGTCCGTCCCGGAGATGTGCTGCTGCAGATCGAAGGCACTACGGTTGAAGATGCCGGCAGTCTCCAGCGCCTCATGGTGGGCGAGCTCATTGGCCGTACCGTTACGCTTGCCATTCTGCGCGACGATCGCAGCAAGCACTTCCGCGCCAAACTAGCCGAATTACCGGACCATCGCTAGCCATTGTCTGCCTGGGCGTGCTACAATGCGCCCATGTCAACCAACGAACCTACCCCAAGCGAACTTATCAACTACCGCCAGCACCACCTGGCCCAGCGCTACCAGCTCGAGCTGGCCAAAATGAGCGCCTGGTTGTTCATCGGCGTCCTGGCGCTCATGACCTTCCTGCTCACGGTCGGTCTGCAGCACCCGCAGCCGCTGTTTAGTTACTTCTGCTACGCATCACTCATTATATTGCCGCTTAACTTACTCGTTTTTGCCGTCACCAATCTTTTAATGGTTCCGTCTGCAACCGAAGCCGCGCAGGTAACCGACAAAAAAGTCGAAGACAAAGTTGAAGGCAAAGACGACAAAAAGGACGCTAAGGATACTAAGGACGACAACGACACCAAAAAAGCTCCGGCCAAAAAAGCTAACGCGAGCTCATCATTAGCCTGGGTTAAAGCGCTGCGCCTGACCCAACAGTTGCTCTTTATACTCAGCCTGGTCGCCGTTACAGGCTTGGCACTCGTTTCGGCCCACATCTTCTTTGCGCCGCCGGCCGCCGCTCAGCAGCAAGTGCAACAAGGCCAGTAGTCGCAGCGCCCGGTCCGAAAAAACAAAACAAGTATGACATAATAGAACCGTGAGCGATCCAAACGCACCCAAACCAATTGATGCCCTCAAGCCGGCAAGCCCTGCCGGGTCCACTCCCGCGAGCAATCCAAAGCCCACGGTAACGATTGTTCCGTCGGCAGTTGGTGCGGTCGGATCCCTATCGTCTGGCCCCTCAGGGTCAGACAAGACCATCAAAAAAACTGATAAACCCCCCGCTTCAAGCGGCCAAAACCTGTCACCAAGCCCATGGTACCGTAGCAAATGGGCCTATGTTGGCTTGGCTGTGGCTATCATAATCGCGGGTGGGGGCTTTGGCATTTACAAATTGACGGCCAAGCATAAGCCCGTGGCCATAGCCAAAACGCCCTCTCCATCGCCCACTCCGTCATCCACGCCCGGGCCCACGTACAGTCCGCTTACCGGCCTGCCCGTAGCATCTGCAGCCGCGGCTTCCCAGCCGGTCGTCGGCGTCATGATCGAAAACCTCTATCCCAATGCCAGGCCGCAATCAGGCCTAGGCTCAGCCGGTATCGTTTACGAAGCTCTGGCCGAGGGCGGTATTACGCGTTTCCTTGCGATTTTCCAAGAACCGTTCCCATCAAGTCTCGGTCCGGTACGTAGTTTGCGGCCCTACTATCTCGATTGGGGCTTGGAGCACGATATTCCTGTGGCTCATGCCGGCGGTTCGCAGCCGGCCCTGGCCGAGGTTGGACCCTTGCACCTCAAGGATATCAATGCGCTCATCTATGACGGCAGCTATTTCTACCGCACGTCCGACCGCGTCGCTCCCCACAACCTCTACACGAATGCCCAGCTGCTAGCTCAGCTCGATTCCAAACTCGGCTTCGCCACTCCGCCCGACTTCACACCCCAACCACGCAAAGCTGACCAGCCCCCGGCAGGCAGCGCTGCGCACCCCACCATTACCATCAACTTCTCGACCTACTACTATGGTGTTCAGTACAAGTTCAACACGGCCGCCGATGACTACTTACGCTTTATGGGCGGTACGCCCCACGTTGACCGACTTAATAATCAACAAATCCAAGTTAAAAATATCGTGGTCGAATTCGTACCCACAACCTATGGCACCCAAAATGACGGCGACCCCGAGACCGATTATCACATCATCGGCTCCGGCAAGGCGCTAGTGTTTGAAGATGGTGGTGTGGAATCCGCTACCTGGTCCAAAGCCTCCGATCCTGCACCCACCTCGTTGGTTGACGCTACCACGGGCAAGCCGGTGCAATTTGACCGCGGCAACACCTGGTACGAAATCGTTCCAACCGGCAACAGCGTAACCTATTAAGAAGTTTGTAAGTTTTCACCCAGCCTTCTTTCAGTCGGCCGGAATACACTGAGCATGTAATCAGGACACCAGCAATTATGGAGCCTCAATCATCTCCCACTGCAGCACCATCGCCTCACAAGGAAACCGGCCGCCCCACACACCTCGGCCGCGTGGCCGCACTCGCACTCGTTGTTGGTCTTATCGGCGGCGGGGCCGGTGCTTATGGTACCGTTAGATTTCTTGGTCAGTCGGACCTCGTTGCGCCAACGGTTAAGCTCACGAGCCAGTCGTCCGGTACAAACGGCGTTGAGGCCATCGCTGCCGCTGTTTCGCCCGGCGTCGTCAGCGTCACTACGCAAAGCACGGCCGGGTACGATTTCTTTGGCCAACCCGAAACCCAAGCCGCCGCCGGCACCGGCATTGTGGTCTCGTCCAATGGTTACATCTTGACCAATAACCACGTCATCTCCGGCGCGAACTCTATCAATGTCGTCACTGCGAGTGGTAAACAGTATACTGCCCAGCTCGTCAAAGATGATACCACCAAAGATCTGGCTCTCCTCAAGGTTAATGCCACCGGCCTCACGCCGCTCACGCTCGGCGACAGCTCCAGTGTGCAGGTGGGCGAAGAAGTGGTGGCCATTGGCAATGCCCTCGGGCAATTCCAAAACACCGTTACCCAAGGAATCATCTCGGCTACCGGCCGCGACGTCCAGGCCGGCGACAGCGGGGGCGACTACGGCTATTCCAGCACCGAGAATCTAAGCAATGTCTTCCAAACCGACGCGGCTATCAACCCAGGCAACTCCGGCGGCCCGCTGGTTGACGCCTCCGGCAATGTCATCGGCATTAACACCGCGGTCTCCAGCTCGGCTCAAAATATCGGCTTCGCCATCCCTATCAACGTTGCCAAAGCCTTCCTTCCTTCAAACGTCAACCTCAAAACCACCTAGATTGGCACCGATTAGCCTCTAAGCTCCCTATCAGACCAACAGATTACACTTGCGGCTACCAGATGAAACAAGGGGAGTAACCAATGGTAATTAGCAAACGAATCATTATCCCAGCCGCCGCTGTTACTGTCATCGCCGGCGCGGCCGGCCTGTACGCGGCCCGCAACGTGGCCTTGGCCGCAAACAGCCCGGCCGACCATCAAACCTTAGCTCAGGCCATTGCCGGTGCCTTTAACCTTGATCCGACCCAAGTCCAAAACGTCATCTCACAGCACAACCAGCAAGATTATGAACAGCGACTCCAGGCCGCCGTAACCGCTGGCAAGCTCACCGCGTCTCAAGAGCAGGCCATTTTGACCGAACACAACACCTTAGCCGCGGAAATCAAAGCTGCCATGAGCCAAACCGGCTCTACTCGCCGCACCGCGCTTGAAAAAGTTCGCAGCGATGCGCAGGCTTGGGCCAAGGCCAACAACATCAGTGCGAAATGGCTGCTGGGCCCCATGCGCCCACATCTGCGCGGCGGCCGCAGCCCCATGCCAAGTGCCAGTCCGACCGCCGCGCCGTCGTCCTAAGATAGACCTATGCCCTTATAGGCACTACAGTGCGCGACACGGACTAAGTCGTAGACAGCCCACTTCGATCTGACCCGAGAGGAGGCGGCATGCGACAGCGGTTTGAGTTCGACTGGTTGGTATGGCCTGTAATTATGGTGGGTACGGCCGTGGGCATCTTCGTCGCGTCGCAAACCTCAATCAGTACCGGCATGTTTGTAATAGCGGTTGTTGGCTGCATTTCGCTCGCGCTGGCGGTCCTCAGTGGATGGGCACGGATGTCCATATTGTTTGCAGCCGCGGATTTGTGGCTAATGACCGACCTGACCAGTCATGGTGCGCGAGTTGTTGTACTCATTCTTGGGTCCATAGCAGCTACCATCACGAGCCTGTGGCTAGCAGTTGCTCGCGTACGTTGGGCATGCAGCCACATACCGGCGCGGGGACGGCACGCCAAGAGGCCATGGCGACAGGTCCGCCGCTGCCGCCGCACCAGCACCACAGTCCAGGGACGAATGAGCGCATTGCCGCCCGGTGTGCTCATTCGTCCCTCAAGCATTACTCGCCAAAAAGAGTTATGCTTATGCTATGAATTTGAAAGCTCAGCTCGAACCCCTTATCACCGGCGAAGTCGATGATGCCCCAGCCACAATCGAGATCTATAGCCACGATGCCAGCTTGTTTGAGGTCAAACCCCAGGTCGTGGCCTACCCCAAAACCGTATCCGACGTTCAGGCGCTCATAAAATTTGTGGCCGATCACAAGCGCACCGAGCACCACCTGTCCATCACGGCTAGGTCTGCCGGCACCGACATGTCGGGCGCCGCCATCAATGACTCCATTATTGCCGATTTCAACCGCCATTTTGTGAAAATCGAATCCGTCACCCACGAAGCCGCCCACGCCCAGCCCGGCGTATTCTACCGCGAATTTGAAAAAGCCACGCTGCAGCACGGCTCGCTTATGCCCAGCTACCCGGCCAGTCGCGACCTTTGCACCATCGGCGGCATGGTCAACAACAACTCCGGCGGCGAAAAATCGCTCGAATACGGCAAAACCGAAAATTTCGTAACCGAGCTCGAAGTCGTACTAGCCGACGGCTCACTCATCACGGTTGGTCCGATGACCAAAAAGCAACTTGACGCCAAGATGGCGCAAAAGGATTTCGAGGGCCAAATCTACCGCAGCGTCTTCAAACTCGTTGACGAACATTACGACGCCATCAAAGCCGCCAAACCTCACGTGTCCAAAAATTCCACCGGCTACAACATCTGGGACGTCTGGGACCGCGAATCCAGTACGTTCAATCTAGCCAACCTCATCGTCGGCGCCCAAGGCACCCTCGGTTTTGTCACCGATATTCATTTCCGCCTCGTACCCCACCGCCCACATTCCGGCCTGCTGGTGCTGTTCCTGCGCGACATCGACAACCTCGGCGAGCTCATCAATACCGTGCTCGAATCCAAGCCCGCTACCTTTGAATCCTTCGACGATGCTACCCTCATCTTCACCATCAAGTTCATGCCTTATTTTCTCAAAATGCTCGGGCTCAAAAAGTTCATCTGGCTGCTCATAACCCTCATTCCCGACGGCTTTCAGCTCCTGCGCGGCATTCCCAAAATGATCCTGATGATTGAATTCAACGGCGAGACCGAAGGCGAAGTGCGCGAAAAAATCAAAGCCCTCCACCGTAAGCTCTCAGGTTATCGCGCCAGATACGAAATCAACGGCTTTGAGGAAGACCCCACCGAAGGCGCCAGCGAAAAATTCTGGACCATGCGCCGCAACGCCTTCAACCTGTTGCGCAAAAAAGTTAAGGATAAGCACACTGCGCCGTTCATCGACGACCTGGTTGTGCCGCCGCCATATTTGCCGGAGTTTCTGCCCAAACTGCGCACGATCGTTAAGAAATACAAGCTCCTCGCCACGGTCCAAGGCCACGTCGGCGACGGCAACTTCCACATCATTCCGCTGATGAAGCTTGAAGATAAAGACGAGCGCGCTAAGCTCAAGCCGGCCATGACCGAAACCAATGAGCTCGTGCTCAAGTATCACGGTGTCCTCTCTGGCGAGCACAACGACGGCCTTATCCGCGGTCCCTGGCTCGAGCGCGCCTACGGCCCGGAAATCTACGGCTACTTCAAAGACGTCAAGCGCATCTTCGACCCCCAAGACATCCTAAACCCTCACAAAAAAGCCGACGCCACCTGGGCCTGGTCCTTCAGCCATGTCCGCGACCATTTTTAAGCAGGCTAAAAAAGTTTATGGTTGCGAGGTCTTTAGGAAAGATAAAAAAAGCCAAGCATCCATTGCTTACATACAAGCCACTAGCTTGGCTGGCGGTAATTCCACTAGAGCTGTGGCGGTCTTTGTTGGGCTTACGATCAAGCCGCCGTCGCATGCCAGCTCGCCCTATCCAACTACACCGCCAGCGCAGATCTGCGGCAACGCCAGTGTCCTGGATGGGCCGTCGTCGGCGCCTAACGGAGCTGTCACCGTAGCGGCGGGCGACAACAGTGCCGAAAACTTTAGTACCCCCAATACTACGTACTGGTCTGCCGCCGGCACACATACGCTCGGCACCAGCCAGTACTCTCAAATCAGTCCCGCCCAGGGCGATACCTACATTGGCGCCCCGGGTGCGATTATTTCCGGCCAAGGGGAGAACGACTATTCCTTCACCGCGTCATACGAAGCTCCGTTTGTGACCGACGTTACGATCGAGTACCTGACCATAGAAGATTTCGTTCCCCCCGCCAGTCAGGGAGCTGTCAACCAGGATGCCGGTACCAACTGGACCTTTAAGTACAATACGATCGAGGACAATGCGCCAGGGGCGGGACTATTTCTGGGTAGTAACGACGTGGCTTCGTATGACTGCTTAACGAAAAACGGTCAATACGGATTCAGCGCCTATAGTGCTACCCAAACTGATCCTACAACCGGAGGCCCCGCCAATCTTACGCTTACAGATAACGAGATTTCATAAAATGATACCTGCAATCTCGAAGGAGTCTCGCCGAATCCAGTACCAGCGGGTAGCCGCCCGTCGAATTGCGGAACCGTAACCGCAAATTCAGGCTGTGGCTGTACCGGCGGAGGCAAATTCTGGGAGGTCAACGGGGCTACGGTTGAAGATAATTATGTTCATGACAACTATAGTGTTGGCATGTGGGCAGACACGAATAACAACGGCTTCACCATTGAGAATAATTATTTCTCAAACAACTATTCTAGCGCCATACAGTATGAGGTTAGCTATAATGCGCTAATTGAGGATAACAATTTTGTTGATAATGCCTGGGGGGACGGTGCGGCCAGCGCCGGTTTTCCGTCCGGAGCGATCTATGTATCGGAGTCGGGAGGCGATGCAAGGGTAACAAACTCGTCCGGGATTCAGACCATTACCATCTCGAGTAACAATTTCCTGAATAACTGGAGTGGCGTGGTGTTGTGGGAAAATGCTAATCGCTTTTGCTCAAACGGCCTGCCGACCACGCAATGTACGCTTGTCGATCCCTCGGTGGCGACCGCGAGCAGCTGTCAGTCGGCGCTCGCCAACCCAGCCGAGAATCAGCCTGGTGATTCACCTGACTACTTCGACCTTTGTCGGTGGAAGACTCAAAACGTCTCGGTCAATAACAATAATTTCAGTATTACGCCATCCGCTATCGGTTCAGATTGCACGGTCGCCAATGAGTGCGGACTGAACGCAATATTCAGCGAGTATGGTATAACCGCCCCTTACACTAATTCGATAGTGCCTACGAATATCATGTTCAATCAAGGTAACCGCTTCACCGACAACACCCATACTGGCCCATGGAGCTTCGTGGCCTGGAGCCAGGGCAGCGCGGATAATCCGGTGAACTTTGCTACATGGTCGGCTCCAGTTACCGACAAGTGCGGCACGGCGGGCGAAATCTCCAGCGGGACGTGCGACAGTGGGTTCGGTCAGGATGCCGGCAGCACCTACAACGGCACAGAGACTAGTACGTCACCTACGCCTACTCCCACCGCCACGCCTTCGTCTTCGCCCTCGGGCATTGTCGGGGACCTCAATAACGACGGCACGGTCAACGTGTTTGACCTTTCAATCCTGCTAGGCCACTGGGGCGCCTAGCGCATCTCCGGTCCGCCACCACTTTTAGCCGCATATGTCTGCAGAGCCAAAATAGTCTCGACCGATATAATGCCCAATTCCTCCGCCTGTTCCAGCGCTTGCTGCACATCAATAAATTCAGGCTCAAATTCGGGCGGTGACAGCTTTTCGTCAAACTCTGCGTCAAGCGCAGTATAAATATCCACATGTGCATCCGAACGTGCCGGATCGACGTAAGCGCCAAGCAACCTGTGCCACTGCCTCGAAACCAGGCCCAGTTCCTCGGCTAATTCACGCTTAGCCGCGGTCAGCGAAGATTCACCCGGGTCAACGCAGCCGCCCGGGAGCTCCAGCATGACACGCTTTATGCCATGTCGGTATTGGCGGGTGAATACTGCCTTGTTATCCTTACGAATCGGCAGCACACAAATCGTCGGAACATTGCGTACCACGTAAAAGTCATCAATGACCGATCCGTCAGGTAATTGCACCTGCTCTTTCGCTACGTTATACCAATGCGATTGCACGAGCGGAGTCGTTTTGAGCACTTTCCACGGTTTGTGATTATCGGCCATGCTACTGTCCCGGCCGGCCGGGTCGCGGGCGGCGATGGCGGGCGAGCCGTGCCACGCCGAGCCGCACTTGCTCGCGGTCAACCAACGCCTCAGCGTCGGCCAGCTCGGCCTTATCCTTAGCCGCAGCCCGCAGTTCGCGCGCACGCTTCAGGGCCGCCTCAATTTCACTTTCCACTAGGTCGTCGGCCAAATCGGCTTCGTCAGCCAGCACGCGCACGTGGTCGCGCGTTACTTCCAGCAAGCCGCCGTAGCTAGCAAACACTTGGCTCTCACCCTGCTTCGGCCTCACCACCACCGGGCCGCCCGCAAGCGCGCCGATAAAGGGCTCGTGATGGGGGAGAATGCCCATTTGGCCCTCCACAGTTGTCAGCTGTACACTGGCCGCCTCACCGCGCCACTTCACACCGCTGAGCGTTAGCAGCTCAAATTGCACTATGCCTGCTCCTTTTTAGCCTTGTCACGTTCGGCTCGCACTTCTTCAATCGTACCCTTCATATAAAAGGCCGATTCGGGCAGGTCGTCGTATTCCCCGGCCAAAATCGCCCGAAAGCCTTTAATTGTGTCTTCAATTTTCACATACGTGCCTGGGATGTTGATGAACACCTCGCCCACGAAGAACGGCTGCGTAAGGAAGCGCTGGATGCGCCTGGCCCGGTCAACCGTTTGCTTGTCTTCATCGCTCAGTTCGTCCATGCCTAAGATCGCGATGATATCTTGCAAATCCTTGTAGCGCTGCAATACCTGCTGTACTTCGCGTGCGGTATTGTAGTGCTCTTCGCCGACGATGGCCGGGTCCAGAATGGTTGAGTTAGAGTCCAACGGGTCCACCGCCGGGTATAGGCCAAGCTCGGACAGGCTCCGGCTCAAAGTTATAGTGGAATCGAGGTGACTGAAGGTAGTGGCCGGAGCTGGGTCAGTGAGGTCATCGGCCGGCACGAATACGGCTTGGATCGAAGTGATTGACCCAGTCTTTGTCGAGGTGATGCGTTCCTGCAGCGCACCCATTTCTTGTTGCAAATTCGGCTGGTAGCCGACCGCGCTCGGAAGCCGGCCCAAAAGCGCCGACACTTCGGCCCCTGCCTGTGTAAACCGGAAAATGTTATCAATGAAGAGCAGCACGTCCTTACCTTGGTCGCGGAAACCCTCGGCTAGCGTCAGGCCCGTCAGTCCGATCCGGAGGCGCGCGCCCGGCGGCTCGTTCATTTGGCCAAACACCAGCGTAGCCTTATCAAGTACCTTGGACTCTTCCATCTCGTAGTACAAGTCGTTACCCTCGCGAGTACGCTCACCTACGCCGGCAAATACCGAATAGCCCGAGTGGAACTTGGCAATGTTATTAATGAGCTCTTTCACCACCACTGTTTTGCCTACGCCGGCGCCGCCAAACAGGCCAACCTTGCCGCCCTTAGTAATAGGTGCGAGCAGGTCAATCACTTTGATTCCGGTTTCGAGAACCTCAACCTTGCCGCTTTGCTCGCCCAGTGTTGGCGGCTCACGGTGAATCGGAGCCAGCTTCACGTTCTTCAGTGGCGCCCGGCCGTCGATCGGCTCGCCTACCACGTTAAACATGCGCCCTAGGGTCGCATCACCCACAGCCACGCTGATCGGCGCGCCGGTTGCTATTACCTCGGCGCCACGCCTCAGGCCGTCAGTCGATGACAGCGCAATTGCCCGCACCGTGGTCTCGCTCAAATGCTGTGCCACCTCGCACACCAGCTTCCGGTTCCCTAACTTCACTTCCAGTGCATCATAAATTGCCGGCAGCTTGCCCTCTTTAAATTCGGCGTCCACCACCACGCCCACCACCTGGGTGATCGTGCCAATTTGTTTCGTTGCAGTTGTTTCCATTAAAATTTCTCCATCTCTTTCATAATTGCACTCATGTCTGAGTCATTGCCTCTGCGCCGGCCGAAATCTCAGAAATCTGTTGAGTAATGCCGGCCTGCCGGGCATTGTTATATGCCAGGGTAAGGTCACCAATAATATCATCGGCGTTATCGGTCGCGTTCATCATGGCGAGCATGCGAGCGGCTTGCTCAGCGGCTCGAGCGTCAAGCACTGCCTGGGTGAGCTCAGCCGTCAAAATCCGCCGGATTGCCACGTCCACCAGATCTTCGGCCTCTGGTTCCATCTCAGCGTCGCCCCGCGGCTTGGCCTGGGCCGGAATAACTACCGGTAGCAATTGACGCGTTACCACCCGCTGGCTTACGGTTGACACAAATTCGGTCGTAATCAGGTCAACCTGATCAACCTCACCATTCGTAAATAGCCGGGCCAATTGCTCCAGCACCGGCACCGCGATCTCGGTCACGGCATCCCCGGCCTCAACTTCAAACGATGCCAGTTCTCGCACATTGCGCGCCCTGGCCAGCGCCGCCGCCGGCCGCCGCCCAATCGCGATCACCTGGTACTCACTACCGGTCGCCCGCACGGCCCGCACCAATGCCCTTACTACATTATGGTTGTAGCCGCCGGCGAGTCCTCGGTCACCGGCAATGACGATCGCCAGTCGCCGTTTCACCGGCCGCACCTGAAGCAGCGGGTGCCGCTTCACCACCGGCTGGCCGCTCAGGTTGGCGAGCAGTTCGCGCGCCGCGGCCGTATACGCCTGCGGACCGAGCGCCGCGGTCTGTGCACGCCGAAGCTTACTCGCCGCTACCATCTGCATGGCTTTGGTAATCTGGCGCGTATTGCGCACCGAGCGAATCCTCCGGCCGATAATCTGGCGGCTGGGCATTACTTCTTAGTCTCCTCGGCCCCTTCGGCCACCTTATACGTACCCGCGACCTCGCGCGCCACTTTCACCACCGCCTCCACCGTCTTCTCGTCCGGCTTGGCACCAGCGTTGAGCGTATCCATGACTTTGCGATGGTGTTGGGTCAGCCTCACGATGAGTTCATGCGCCGCCTTACCCACATCGGCCGTGGACAAACCGTCAAATGCACCCTGCGTGGCCGCCATCAGCATCACCACCTGCTCGGCCACCGAGAGCGGCGAGTACTGCTTTTGCTTCAAAATCTCAGTCAGCAGCCGCCCGCGGTCAATGCGCCTCTTTGTATCTTCATCCAGATCACTGGCAAACTGCGAAAACGCCGCAAGCTCGCGGAATTGCGCCAGCTCCACGCGCAAACTCCCGGCCACACTCTTGGTCGCCTTGGTTTGGGCCGCGCCGCCCACCCGACTGACGGAAAGGCCAACCGAAATTGCGGGCCGTATGCCCTGGTAAAACAGCGCCGATTCCAAGAAGATCTGGCCGTCGGTAATCGAAATGACATTGGTTGGGATGTAGGCCGAGATATCGTTGGCCTGGGTTTCAACAATCGGCAAGGCCGTCAACGAACCATTACCCAGTCGTTCGTTAAGCTTAGCCGCCCGCTCGAGCAAGCGCGAATGCAAGTAAAATACATCGCCGGGATAAGCCTCACGGCCCGGCGGCCGGCGCAACAGCAATGACATTTGCCGGTATGCTACCGCGTGCTTACTGAGATCGTCGTAAATAATGAGCGCATGCTGCTTGTGGTCGCGGAAATATTCGGCCATAGCCGTACCGGCATACGGCGCCAGATACAGCAGAGCCGCCGGATCGGCCGGACTCGTCGCCACCACAATAGTTTGCTCCATCACCCCCTCGGACTTCAGCCGCTCCACCAATGCCGCTACCTTGCTGAGCTTCTGTCCAACGGCTACATATACGTTAATAACGCCGGTTTGCTGCCTGGCCTGGTTAATCATGGTGTCGACTACAATCGCGGTCTTGCCGGTCTGACGATCACCGATAATCAGCTCGCGCTGGCCCCGGCCGATCGGAATCATGGCGTCAATCGCGGTAATGCCGGTGGCCAGGGGCTCCGACACGCTCTCGCGGTCCATAACGCCCGGCGCCGTGCGCTCCACCAGGCCGGTCGAACTGGTCTTAATGTCGCCCAGCCCGTCGAGCGGGCGGCCCAGCGGATCCACCACCCGGCCGAGCAGCTCAGGCCCCACCGGTACCTCAAGTGTCCGGCCGGACAGACGCACCTGCGCCCCGGCCCGCACCTCAATTTCCTGGTCGAGTAGCACGGCGCCGATCTCATCCTCAAACAAGTTGAGCGCAAACGCCTGGGCCGGCTTGCCGCTATTGGTCTCAACTTCGAGCACCTCACTATAGCCCGCTCCCCGCAAGCCGTAAATCCACGCCACACCGTCGCTCACCCGTGTAACCACGCCGGTTTCTCTCAGGCCCTCGGTCGCCCGCAGCCCTTCGATCGCCTCGACCAGCTCGCGCGACAGCTCTTTAACATTCAAGTCACTCAATGCATTGCTCCTTCCACATAGTTCGACAGTTTTGTCCGTACCGTGGCGTCAAGCGTGGCCACAGGTGTGCTTACGCGCACCCCTCCGATCACGCTCACATCCACGGCCGGGTCTAATTCTACCTCGTGCGCCCCAAGCTGCTCTTTCACAAAGCTCACCACCTGCCTGCGGGTGTGCTCTGTCAGCGGCTGGGCGGTTGTTACCTCGGTCAGCACATAGCCGCCTTCAGCTAGCGCTGCGGCAATATCGCGCGCCAAATAGCGTGCTTGCCGGCTGCGGCCGGACGCTACCAGCCAGGCAGCCGCCTGCAGCAGCGCCTGCTTCCGTCCGCCACGCAGCCGCCCCGCCACTTCGGCCGCCACTTGTCTACGGCTCACCATTACTTCGCCTCCTCCAAGCTTCGTGCAACCAACTTGGCATCGTGCTCGGGATCCAGTTTTTCGTCCAGTACTACCGCGGTCGCATCAGCCACCAGCCGGGCCGTCTCAGCCTTCAGTTCACGTCGGGCCGCCAATACGTCACGGGCCAATTGCTCACGCGCCTCAGCCACCAGCCGCTCACCTTGCTCAGTGGCACGTTTGCGGGCCGTCTCAACCACACCGGTCGCGTCCGCCTTGGCCGTCTCGATGATCGCATCCGCTTCGACCCGGGCTTGCTTGATGAAGCCGGCCGCCTCTCCGCGAGCCGCCTCAAGCTGCTTGTTGGCATCGGACTCCAGCCTGGCAGCCGCTTCCAGCTCCTCGCGTTTGGCATCCAGCGCCTTGGTGAGTGGGGGAAACACATACCGGCCCACTACCCAGGCCGTCACTAAGAAGGCAGCCAAGTTAAGCAAGAACGCTGGCCAGTTCAGCCCTAGTGCGGAGAACAATCCGCCCAAGCCGCTATCTGCCATGTAAAAATGCGGGCTCACCAAGACTCCTACTGCAAGAACTTAATAATGAGCGCCACCACCAGGCCGATGATCGCCAACGCGTCCACGAAGCTAATGGCCAAGATCATCATGGTGCGGATCGTACCAATGGCGTCAGGGTTGCGACCCACGGCTGCCACTGCTGCAGCACCCACGAGCCCTACGCCCACGGCTGCCAATCCGCCCGCGATCGAATAGGTTAAACCAAATGCTAGTTGGTCCATAATGTTTTACTTTGTCCTTTCTTACTTAACAATTAATGCGCCTCCGCCGCCACGCGCCGGGGCACTGCCTCATCCTCGGATGTAAACGTATCAGGTTCCGAAGCCGGAGCGTCATGGCTATTGAGGCCAAGCGACACAAACACGGTTGTGAGCATAAAGAAGATATAGGCCTGCACAAGCCCGATAAAGAGCTCAAACAGCATAAATGGCGGCAGCGTAAGGGGTGTAGCAAATTGCGTAATGTAGGCCATCACTGCCAGCAGCACTTCACCGCCAAATACATTGCCAAACAGCCGCATGGAAAGGGCGATAAAGCGTGAGAATTCCGAGACCAACTCCAACGCGCCCTCAAATGCACCCAGCACATCCTTAAACGGGTTCCGGAAATAGCGGCCCAAATTGCCAAAAAAACCGAGGTGCTGAATCGCCCAGAGCTGTGCGGTGGCGAACGTTATCGTCGCCAGTGCAAACGTAAAGTTGAGATCTGCCGCCAAGCCACGGAACAACGGTACGCCGTTCCAGGTGATCGGACTCAGCACCGGCAAAATCTCGATCCAGTTATTGATCAGGATGAAAAAAAACATCGTGATCGCAATCGGCGACAATTTCAGCGCTAAACTACGGTCACCAAGCACTTCTACCATAGTGTCGAGCAAATATTCATACGCCCACAGTACGGCCAGCGCGATGTAGCCGTAACGCCGCTCAGCGATCCGCTTCTTCGAGTACAACAGCAGCCACCAGGTCAGGGCTGAACCGATCAGCCCATACAGCATTGAATTTGTAAAACCCAAGGGCCCAATTTTCACCAAGGTGTCCGCGCCCACGCTCACGTGAGGGGTTGCAGCCGCAGCCAAAAGCATCATCATGATGCCCCCTTCAGCTGTGCCCGCACGAGTAGCACTGACCCCGCCAGCCCCACGAGTGCACCCAATATCGTGAGCCACGGCCGTGTGCCAAGCCGCAGGTCGGCCCACAATCCGGCCGATACCAATACCGCCGGGCACACAAACATGCGCCACGTCGTGTCAGCTATACTCACAATTAAACTCAGGGCGTTGTCCCGATCCTGCCGGGGGCGCTCTGCCTGGGGTTCACTACTTCTCATTTACCGGCATCTTACCAGATTTAGCCTCACTTAGCAACGCCTAAGGGTCTTGATATTACGCGCTCAGCAGGGCATCATACTCGCACCTATCGTCGTTCTCCACAATCAAAGAACAGGACCTGGCGACATGGATACTGGATCCTATGCATCAGTGGCACTAGGCACTTTCTTTGATGAGCTCGTTCAGCTCATCAACGGCCCGGAACCCGAGGAACTCATCGACCTAACTGGCCGGCGAGTCGCCCCCCGGCTCATGGTTACCTTGCTAGGGCCTGGGCCATACACGCCCGGCGGCGCAGACCCGCGGCTCAGGCCGGAGCTGGCCCGGCAGTTGCTCGATGACACGGCGTTTGCTCTCGAAGCGCTTTATGAGCATGCTTACCTCCGCCAAGGGCAGGTCGACCTGCACGCAAAGGATCGGCCCACAGCGGTGCATCTGGTGCTAGCGCACTGGGCCCGGGTCAAGTGTATGCATCTGGTCGCCAGTTATGGAGCCGCAATCCCGCTGGACGAGCGTATCGCAGCCGGAGCTCAGCTGCTCACGAGCCGTTTCGAGTACTGGCCCTTCAAGATCACGGAAACAGGCATCAGCAAGCAGGCCATGATCTTGGCGCAAATCTTCTCACCACAGCAGGCGGGGGGCATGCAAAAGGTCTATCGCCTGCTCGGCGCCGGACATCTCACCGATGCCTGTCTGACGCTCTGGAGATACGAGCACGGCTTCAGATTCCTAGACGACGAAGACCACCACGCGGCCGGGATGGCGTGGCTACAGTTCGCCCGGGCCCTGCAGGGCAAGCTACTGGAGGGAACCGGTCGCTCAGAGCCGCTACCGCAGTTGCTTGTGCCGCCCAGTTTGCACGCAGTCGGCTAGGCCTCACCAACGGTTCAAGCGACCCATGAAGACGGCCCATGCCCCGCTTCATGGGTCGCTCTTCATATCCGGGGCCGGTCCGGCACAATTATCCCTGGATTTCCCAGATCAACAAGCTTGTGGTATAACTATCACATCAAGCCGGCCCCGACACCGGGAGGTGATCACATGGTTGGCCTTGAGCTCTCTCGTACTGCCAAATACTGCGCGGACGAAGTTGCCTGCTACCGGCGTCGACTGGAACTCTGGGCGCAGGACCTGTTTGATATGCTGCCCAGACGCATGCAGATAGCAATAACGGTTGTCTTCTGCGTAGCCGTGCCTCTAATCCTGGTGCTGGTACTCGTGCTGCTCGAGGACATCTCGCCTTGGGTAGTGCGGTCATACGGTGCAGCGATGGGTGGCATGCAGCCTTGCCGCGATTTTTGGTGGCATGCCTAAGGAAATCATCGAGAATTTCCGCACCAAAACCGCTCCCAGGACGCTGCGAAAATTCCTATCCTGGGGATTCGCGGCCTACCTGATGCGCACGGTCTACGCCGGCTCTATCGGGGATTTTCTCACTGCCGTGGCCGCTCTACCCGGAGCCCTCGGCGCCGCCATTTTGCTCATACAGCAGTACATCTATCGGGCACCGCAAGTGGCGAACATTCCCGTGCGAGTGCAGCCTATGCCAGTTGAGGGAGATGGCGTCACGTACATGTCCGTCGTAATAACCTGCGGGAGCTTGGCCGAAGCAGATGGGCAACCTGTTACCTGGGCGCGGCCGGGCGAACCGTTTTTTACCTTCGAGTGCTGGGAAGGGCGCACCACTGTGGGCACATACTGTCGCCAACTCGATCCGTAAAACGGCGAGGAGCGGTTGGCCCGTAAAAGAGGGTGGTGAATTCTGCCGAAGGAGACCACCCGCTTTTGCGGGCCTCCTTCATGCCCTGTGGTGGTAAACTACTAATGCTATGACCGGACGCACACACGACGCCGCGGCTCTGACCGCGCTCATCATTGCCGCCATTCTGTACCCGCCGGGTAGTATTACGCTGGCAACGGCACTTATTGCTCTGTTGGCCAACCAAATCGGCGGCATCACGCCCGACATCGACCAACCCACAGCCCCGTTCTGGCGCAACCTGCCGGCCGAGGGGTTCTTGGGTAGGCTATTCGATAAAGCAGCCGGCGGTCATCGTTTCCTCACGCACTCAATCATTGGTGTGGCGGCGTTCTGTTGGCTGGCGCACTGGCTGCTGGTCTTTCTGCATCCCATTATGCCCCACGTGGACATCACGCTCGTGTGGTACGCCTTTGTAATCGGCATTGTTAGTCACCTCATAATGGACACGTTCACCAAAGAGGGCGTGCCGTGGCTGCTGCCCATACCTATTAAATTTGGCCTGCCACCCTTCAAAGACCTGCGCGTCACCACCGGTAAATCGGTCGAGATGTTCATTATTTTTCCCGGGCTGCTTGTGCTCGACGTTTGGCTGATTGCCCGGCACTATCACGCGCTCGTGGCCTATCTGCACCTACATTTGCACTCATAAAATCTAAACAGTCAGCCGGTGGTTGGTGCGGGGCGCTTAAGGCCCCAGCACCAACCCACCACAACACTTCGCACGACGAGCGCTACTCCTCGCACCTCCGCGCCTTGGCCTCGGCGGCCAGCACATAACGGTGCATCGGGAGTGAGCAGAGGTTCGGGTTGCTCATGGCGTAGACCATGAGCATGCGAGCGAGCGAGTTGAACGCGGCGTCCACGCTCCCGGCCGCGACCTCGTACGCGTAGGTGAACCAGTAATGGTCCGGCCACTGATGGTAGTTGAAGCGCCGGTGTCGAATCCTACTCATCGCACCGACCACCAGTCGACCGGTCACCAGGTCGATCTCCTCGACCCGGATCGCGAAGTTGGGATCGCCCAGCAAGGGGACCAGCTTCGCGCACGCTTCTCCTAGCGTCATCTGCGCCCAGCCGGCAAAACCGAAAGTCACGGAATTCTCGTAAGGGTGATGCGTGGCGGCGCAGGCAGTTACAGCGATCAAATCATCATTACCTTCCATGCCCGTCCTTTCCTCGTTGCTATTATGGTGGGCTGACTATTTGGATTTCAATTGGGTTCTGCCGGACCCGCGCCTCCTTTCCAGGAGAACGCGGGCCCGGCTTGTTCCATCACTTCGTGGCGAGCTTCCGGTCGGCGAACATCGCCGCGCAGGGCACGTCGGCCTTGTGGAGTTCCGTCGAGGAACACCGGCCGGCCGCCGAGCAGGAAGTCCGGCTGCTTGCCGTCGACCAGCGCTGGCGACACGATCACCGTGTCTCCGGGCGCCAGCTGCTCGCCGCGCGGCCCCTTGGGGTCGTGCCGCAGGATCACCGGACCTTTGGGGGTCTTGATGGTCACCTGCAGCGCGCGCCCACCGGGCATCGGCACCGGCTGCACCTTAAGGAATTCGATGTCCGCGTCCCGGAGCGCGAGCTCCAGATCGTGGTCGTATTCCATCATGTGCCGCCAGGTCAGGAGCACCGGCTCGCCGCCAATCGGCTCGGGCGGGCGGAAACCCCGCCGAAAGCCCTCGGCCAGCCAGCGCCAGCGAGCCGGAGTCTGCGCCGGACGATCCTTCCAGAACGTCTGGTGCATCTCGTGCCGCAGGTGCTGGAACAGCTCCACGCTCCGCCGCCCGCGCGCGTTGTAGCGCACGAGAACATAGCCCTGCAGCACCAGGTTCCACGGGTGAAGCGAATTCACCCCCGCCGCGGCCTCGATCCGCATCGGGATCGGCAGGCCGAGGATCACCTGGAGCTGCTCTTCGCTGTCGATCATGTAGAGGTGCTTGACGACCTCGGCCATGACCTCGTTGAAGAGCTCCCGGTTGCTGAGCATGCTGGCCAGCGCCGCGTGGTGCTTCAGCACCTCGTGGGCGTTGTCCAGTGCCAGCTTGCGGGCGAAGTCGCGCAGCGCCTCGGGCGCACCACCGTAGAGCACCTGGGCCGACGCTTCGTCGTTCCAGAACGCCTGCCGGTGGTAGGAACGGAAGTGCCAGTTGTCGTGCGTCTGCGCGAGCCGTTCGAACAGGGCCCGCACCTCTTCACGGCTGTAGCCGGCCGCCAGCAGCTCCGGCACGTACTTGAGCCGGACGCCGTTGCCGTAGACCTCGTCGCCACCCCACTCCACGAGCGGAACCTCGACGAACTTCCGGCCCAGGCTGCCGAGCAGGTCGTCCGATGCGCCCAGTTCAAGCGCTTCGAACAGTACCCGCGCCGGCAGGTTGTCCTCGTCCGGATACCTCCGGCCGAGCTCTTCGCCGACGGCCGCATCGCGCATGCGAACGATGGTCTCGTTGTCCATGTCGTTCATGACGTCTCCTCCGATGTTTCGAACGAATGTTCTAAACTTGGCGCGGGACCATCAGCCCCACACCTCGGATTCGCGCGCCGCGACGACAGACAGGTTGAAGTGTGAACTTGTCAGTCAGAAGGAGGTGAGGGGCGCCCTATGGCGCTCGTCCCAACGTCCTCTGAACCTACTCTTCATCGCGCCAGTCCCTCCCTTCAAGGTAGAATGTGGTTCTTGCGGATTTAGATCGCAATATTATAGCATGAAAATAATAAATTATCAATAGCCAACTTTCCCTGAATCTAAAAACCTAGCCAACTAGAAAACGAGCGGGCGCATACTGTTTCTTGTAAGAGAAAACAAACATGCAACCACTCGCTCTCGAATCACATCATATCGTGGATTTATTTGTCGTCATAGACGACGCCGTAGCAGAACCGACCCGGCCGCAGGGTGGCCGGCCAAAACTTGTTCGTGACTCAGAAATCATTACCCTTTTAATCTGGAATTGTATATCGGATACGCGTCAGCGTACCCTTAAATCCATCTTTCATTGGGCCTTGTTGTACCACCGTCGTGACGTGCCCAGGCTCGGTACATATGGGGCTTTTGTGGCCCATTGCCACCGTCTTTTGCCTCAACTTCTCGAGCTTTTGGGGCAGATGCTGGTTCCAGCCGAGATCCAGCTAGTAGATTCAACCAGGCTGCCGGTGTGCCGTAACCACCGGGCCGACAGTTACAAAGTGGCAGCCGGTCTGGCGGGCTGGGGTAAAAACTGGCAGGGCTTTTGGTTTGGATTTAAGTTGCACGCGGCGGTGGACGTGGAAGGGTGGCTTTCGGCCGTGACCTTTACTCCAGCTGACGTCTACGACGGTCATGTGACGCCCGGGCTGGTACGGCCCGAAACTAAAATTGTAGTGGGCGACAGCCATTACGGCGACAAAATCGCCCGGGAAAAGCTTTGGCGCGAGCATGGTGTAGTGGTTGTAGCACCGGTTCATTACCGGCAAGTTTCTCAAATTATGGCTTCGTGGCAACAAAAACTTCTTGCTGCACGAGTCAAAGTCGAATGCACATTTGACTACTTAAAAGAACATCTGAACTTAGTTAGTTCATTCCCGCGGAGCAAAAACGGCTATCTGCTCCATTACGTCAGGATTTTGCTGGGCTACCAGATGGGACGGGGTTTTTAGATTCAGGGTTAACACATCACTTAACACAGCGAAGCCCCGGAATGGGGATCCGCTGTGTTAAGCATGCGCATCACCCCTTCCAGGGCTGGTAAGTTGTGGCCGGTGTTACTCGTCGGCCGTCTCGCGTGGCACGCCGGCGACGTCAAGAACGGCGCCGATCAGTTGGTAGTCGGTCCCGAAAGGCCAAAACTGCGCACAGCCCCGCGCCCACGGCGGAGCCGGGACCTCGTGCGGCGAGTCGATTGGCTGCCAGGCGATGAACCGCACCCGGAGCCGGACAGCGGCGATCAGGTGCCGAGTCGACGCATTGGTGGGTGCAATGTCCCCGTGCTCTCCCTGGATCTGCTCACGAACCAGCAGAACCGGTTCGACCCCGGCGCCCAGTAGCCTCTCGCATCGCTCGCTTGCATCGACTGCCGATTCGGCGAAGTAGGACTGGAGTTGGGTGCCGGGAACGGTCTGGGCCATGAGCTCGGACAGGTACTGGACATGATGGTCGTTTTCACTAGCTACCACCAGGCTCACCCGCGCGAGCGGCAGGCGCTGCCACCACAAATACTGGCGCTTCACCTCCGCGAATACGAGTTCCAGGAGGCCGCTGGCGCTCTGGCCGAAATCGCCCCACCAGGCCTTGCCGAAGCCGGTCTGCTCATCCCACAGCACAACCGCCGGCTGAGACCGAGCTCCCAGGCGCGATTCGTGCGGCTTGAACAGCCGCCAGTCGGGCGCCCCAGTACCAGGCGCGTGATCGTACGCGGCGTGGCCTACCGCTAGCCTAGCCTCCACGTCGCCGGGCCCCTCGTTTCCGATGTCAACGCGCTTAATCCGGCGCAAGCCGAGCTCGCGGTCAAGCTGCAGGTAGCCGAGCGGCAGTTCGCCATGCGGGCCATTGATCGGTACAACGACACTACCAATCGGCCCCGCGGGGACCTCGCCCATTGCGACGTCGTGTCCATACAGCATCGTCGTTCTCCTCTCACGGTTCGGTGTCTGGTACGAACAAAAATGATAGCCTAGAAACAAGCAAAGTCAACCGCGGCTGTCAGCTGTCATACATCAGCCCCGCTGCTCCAGCTCGCGGATCGCGCCGTGTCCCAGGCCAAAGTAATGCGCTACCTCGTGCCACACGGTTTGGTGCACCAGGCGCTCAAGCTCGGCTTCGTCTCGCGCCACCCACTCGTGCGGCCGCTGGAATATTGTAATCGTATCCGGCGCCACGCCGTTGTAACCATTACCACGAGCCGGCAAAGGAATGCCTTGATACAGGCCCAAAAGCGTACCGCGCCCGTGCAATACTCCACCGGATGTCAGCTGCTGCCGGCTCGGCTCGTCCGCCACCAAAAACGCCACATTCTCGAGATGCGACTTAAACCGTTCCGGGATCTCGGCCACGGCCCGCTCCACCAGCGTCTGAAACTCATCTTCAGAAACATGAATCATGCACCCAGCATATATCAAATAAATAATTGCATTTCAGGTTGGTTCCGGGTGCCTTACTGGCCACCCGGAACCAACCGCTTACGGCTGGCACACAAACCGGTAGGTCCGGTCAACCAGCCGCTTCTTCCAGCCCTGCACATGGCGGTTGAAGGTTGCCGTGAGCCGCCAGATTGCCGCCGGCGACAGGCTGTAATCTTCCACGATATCCGCTGATGCACCGGCGATCAGATGCATTTGCAGCTCGGCCTCAACGTTCACCGGGTTCACGACCATGACGATCGCCATGCCGGTGTCAGCTAGCCGGCTCAGGTGGTAGGCGCTGGGTGGTATGTCGGTATCCGCCGGCACCACAACGGCACGTCTGCCGGCTTTCGTCAGCGCGTCCGCAATCACCGAAGCCGTTTCCCAGTAGTCCCAGTGGTGGGCCGGCTGCCGCACCACCAAAACCGGCCGGTCACCGGTCAGCTGCGCGATCTGCTCCGCCACTCTGCCGGCCTGAGCCCTGCCCTCCGTCGTAAGCTCCCACTCGCGGCGATCAGGACCGCCGGCCGCATCGCACGGCATCACCAGCAAGGCTTCGACGGTCCGCCGCTCTGGCATCGGCAGGGTACCACCGCTCACGGCAAACTGCAGCCGTTGAAACGCCGACCTCAGCCGGGCTTGACCCCACATCTCAGGCCTCCTCTCGATTGGCCTCAGAAAAATCAGAACACGTACTGGCGTGACTCCTCGCGTGCGACCGTGCCACCGGCCTCGCCCTGTGCGACCATCATGTAGGTCGCAGTGAGCATGACCACGGAGCCGGGCAGCAACTCGGCGTCCTGCAAGTCGATACCGCCGCGGGCCAGGTCACTGCCGATGTGCTCCGAACTTGCCACTAGCACGATCACTCCACCGAGCTGCTCGAGATACGGATACATGTTCTCTTGCAGCGGAGGATAGATATGGTCGTGCGTCATCCTGACGTCGCAGCCGGCGACCTGCATGCGCTCCAGGACCTGCTGTGCCGCCTGTCCATGGAACGCCGGCGCCAGGCCGCCGTTTATGATCACGATCGGCCGCTGATTGGCCAACTCGACGATCCTCTGTACCGCCCGGTCGAAGATCGCGGCGCTGTCGCCGACGAGCTGCCAGTTGGGAACGTCGCCGGACGCACCGGTTCCCGGCGGCGATACCATCATGATGACATCGAGGGTCTTTGTGGTGCCGTGCGTCGTGGACTCTGCCGCTGCACTCGTCATCGTACGCTCCCTTGTTCGCTGGATCGAGAATACCTGCTGTTGTTCGCTTGGCGTGAATAATATTAAATACTAATATAATAGATGAGTCAATGAGACAAAAAATCACCGGTGGCCGCGCATACGTTCACGCGCGGCCACCGGCTACTTCACGAACCCCCCACTTGGTGATTCAACTGGCCCGCGGCGGCCCGGGCTCCGGATCCGGCTCCGCGAACATCGTCTCCACCACAATGAGAACGGCGCCTCCTCCAGGCAAGTAGATGTGCAGGAACGGCAGCCCCGCGTCGACACCGAGCTTCGCGCATAGGCCGCGGGCAGCTAGCTTGACCGCGGCCGGCTCCAGCGGACCGGCCACGACCACCATCCCGCGCTTACCAGGCTCGAGCGACTCGAATCCGGCAAGCGATGCGAAGGATTCGCCCGGATTCTCCTCGGGCACCGCGATGGTGTAGTCGACATAGGCTCGCCGGGCGGCCGCTTCTTCTACTTGACTCATGCCCTGCGGCAGTCGCAGTAGCCGCGACAACCGCAGGGTCACGAAGCGGGAGCCCGGGTCAATATCTACTACCTTGGGGTTACCCAGGCGGTGTATCTTGGCCAGCAGCGTCAGAGCCGCCTCTTTCGTTAGCTTCCCTTCTGCCAGCTGTTGCCGACCCGGGCCGTGCACTGTTACTAGCAATGCGTCCATCGCCCCATCCTTCCACTCGTTTGGGCGTAAAGAATATTAAATACTAAATTAAAACCCTAATCAATAATACAACCATCACCGGGGCCGCGCATATCAGCACGCGGCCCCGGTTGTCTCGCCGTCCAGCCTGGGACCACGAGTGATTCACTCCGCCGTTTCCGATCGCTACTCGGGCTGACGCCACACGATCACCAGAACGCTGGCATCGGCCAGGCGGATCACGCGATAGTCATAAGGGGTCAGGCTCATCTCGGCCGCCAGCCTGCGCGCAGGAACCCAGAGCTGCGATTCCGCCAGGCGGGTACCGTTGAGCACCGAGATGCCGCGCTCCTGCGGGATGAGCAGTTTGAATCCGACCAGCCCCGGTCCCAGCCCAACCGGCCGCCCGCCCTCCGCCACTGCGAAGGTGTAGTCGTACTCCGGGAACTCGGTCAGTGCGTCGACGAGCTGGACCATGCCCGTCCGCGTTGCCAGGAGCTCTGAGCTGTGCAGGGCTACAAATTGATCGGGGTAGGCCGCGCTCACGTCCTGGGACCCCGCGCTGCCTACGAGCGCAAGCGTCCCCATGGCCAGCTCGAACGGCATCACGCCGCAAAAGAGCGGAACGCTGGAGTCGGTGTCGGGAATGCCGTACACCGTCACCACGAGCTTCATCGCCGTGTCATTCATCGCCACATCCCTTCGTGTGTGCTGAGGCGTGAACAATATTAAATGCCCATATAGTCACTCGGTCAACAAAAAAACACCGGTGACCGCGAATACGTTCGCGCGCGGCCACCGGTTCTTCATCTGCACCCCTCTGAGCCGTTCTGGTCCTGGGCTTACATCGGCGTCCACTTTCGTACGACAACTATGGCTGCGCCGCTGGGCAGGGGGATTACCTCTACATCCGGGTTCCCGAATCCGATGCTTGCCGCGTCGGCCAGCTCGCGGACGATCTGGGCGAGCGCCACAGGGTTGGGCGCGTTGGCCACCTACTTGTAAGCCCACTCGCCGGTGAGCATGTGGATCTGTCCGTCCCCGTCACTCACCTCATGCTCGAAGATGTACTCAAACAAACCGAACTGCCCCACGTCAGTGCGCGTCTCGCCAACCGGCAGCTCGATTAGCTCCGGCAAGCGCACCGAGTAGACACTGCCATCCCGCCGCTGCCCGTCGCAGAAGGGGTGATTGCTCACACGCGCGAAGTAGGGGAAGACGTCACCGGCGCCCATCCGGGCAGTCCCGACCAGCATGGATGCCACTTGGCCATCAGGGTCGATCCCCAGGATGGTCACGTTTACAGGCATGTCGAAAAACTCCTCTCGTCTCGGCAGTCAGGTACGATTCGCGGGACACAATTATCCACCAAAATGAAGCATTTTTCAACTTTTTGAGTAAAGCCTTACAATCTATACCATGACCACTTCAGCTGTTACCCGTTCCACCCAATCCGATGCCCAATGGCGTGCCGAAATTAGCACCTTCATCCGCCAAGCTAGCCGCAGCTTGCGCCCGCTCCTCATCGACTACCTCTTCGACCCCGACACCGGCGAACTCGTGCCCCAGCGCCTCTACCGCTACCACGTCTACGATGATTACTTAACCCGCGACCGCGACGACTTCGAATTCGGCTTCGACCTCATCACGCGCGCCGAGCACATCACGAAACCGCGCTCCTATGGCGTTTACATCATCGAGCTCGACAACAACAAAAACCACCTCTACGTCGGCCAAACCTGGTACGAGCCGCACGAGCGTCTAGCACAGCACAACACCGGCTTCGCGGCCTTCCACGCCGCCCGCCCGTTCAAGCGCGGCAGCCGGGGAGTCCTCCGCCCGGATCTCTACTCGCACCTCCCGCGCTTCCGCTCTCAATCCCAAGCCGAAGAACTCGAAGCCCGCGTCGCCCATGAACTCACACGCCAAGGCTTCCGCGTCGAGGGCGGGCACTAAGGTAACAAAGTCTAATACGAATAATTATAAAACGGCAGGTAAAGCTGTTGAAGCGGACACGCTTGAGGTGGTAGTGAAACAAGAAGATAATAAAGCTCATCATTATTACGGAATATTTCTTGGAGTCGGAGTCATGAAGATTACCTACGACAAACAGGCGGATGCGGCTTACATTAAGCTGACCAATAAGGCCAAATGCCAGGTTAGTCGCAAGGTGTCTGAAGACGTCATGGTTGACTATGCCGAAGGTGGTACGGTGGTGGGTATTGAGATTTTGGACGCTTCAAAGAACATGCCGCTATCGGTTAAACAGACCCAAGTGCCGATCGAAAGCGCTTAGATAACCATAAGGAGCACGCATGGCAGCACCAACCAAATCGAATTTCGCAAAACCCGACCAAACAATGCACCCGACCGAAAACATGACAGTCGATACGGTGGAGCTCGGCGGCCACACGTTCTATCGCGTTACCATCCAGCCAGGCTGGCGCTGGACCAAAGACCTGGCACCCGTCGTCGGCACCAAGACCTGCCAGATGGACCACCTACTTTATATCCTGAGCGGCCGGGTGGCCGCACGCGCCGATAGCGGCGAGGAAGTGGAATTTGCGGGCGGCGACTTAGCCAGCATCCCACCCGGCCACGACGGTTGGACCGTCGGCGACGAGCCGGCCGTCTGGATCGAAATCCCGCACTGAGCCCGGTGCGACGGTAGCCTAACCCTAAAACTCCAGCCTAAACGTGGGGTGGTCGGTGAGATCGGGTAGCTGGTCAAAGTATTGGTTCACCTCACGGCCGACCCGCCGGCGGTAGTGGGCCACCACCCGCTCGCGCTCCGGACCCGATACCTCCACCACTGTAAACGGGTTTTTAACCCAGCCGCGCCGTAGCTCGCCACGCCCGGCGGCGCGCAGATTGCGCACCCAATCGCTGTCGCCGCGCGTTGAAACCACGTATTTTTTACCCTCAACCGTCACGGGTATCACGGCCGCCACCCTCACCACGCCGCTGCGACGGCCGGGAATTGCCACTGCCGGCGCACCAATTCGGGCCAGGAAATTATTCAGTTTGCGCGCTTTGCCATCCGGTTTGATATATTTGCGCGAATCCGCCATCCCAGATTTCCTTACTCAGTTACATTATGCACCAAAGAGGCGTCATTGCTTTTATATATTGTTTTTGTTCTAATATATCGACGCACATATAAATGTGAATAAATCCTACGACGGGATCGGTGGTTGCATGACCGCGATCAACTACGAGTCCTACGATCGGGCCGTCTTGGCGTCAGTTGCCAAGTTTCTGGTGGACCTGACCCGTACCGCCGACGCACAGCTCACGCCCCGCGAAATCGTTGCGAAGTACAACGCTGTCGTGCCGCTGCTGAGATTGATTGCGACGGTTAAAACGTGCTCGCCCAGCACCATCCTCGACACTGTGCTTACGTTCCTGGCACAGCAGTGGCGCGCTGAACAGGGCCGCTGGCACAGCGAAAAGGGATCGGCGAACGACGACGCCTGCCATCTGTGGTTCTGGTACGGCGGGCTCGAAGGCGACATCCTGTGGGCACGGGTGAAGAAGGTGCCGGTCCAGGAGCGGCTGTACGTCATGGTGGAGCTGCTCGACGGGCTCGACCCAGACTGGCGGAAGTACGTCAAGCGCAGCTGGTGCCGGAGCGGAGTGCCAATCGTCTGCCAGGTGTTCCTGAATGGTGAAGCCACATCAATTCACCTGGTGCTGAAGCTCTGCCTCCGCCTCGGCATGTCCGAGCTGAGCTTGTCAGACCGAGACTGGTACAAAAGCGTCCAATGGCTCGCCCTCCGCGGACTCATCGCCCGCGACCTGCGAGCGGGAACCGGCGGGCGGGAGTTCGACCGTAAACTGGCACTCGCCTGGTGGGAAGAGGCGCGCACGGGCCGCCCCAACCGCCGGGCGGTCCGCCGCACCTCGCCACTACCGATTCTCGCCAGGCGAACCGCCTGACACCCGACGGCCCATGAAGACGGCCCATGCCCGCTTCATGGGCCGTCTTCGTATATATGCACATGCCTGGTTCGTGTGCGCTTTGTTACGATGGTCACATGTCAGAACCACTCACCATCCTCATCACCGGCGCCAGCTCCGGGTTTGGCGAAGCCACCGCCCGCCTACTGGCCGAATCCGGCCACAATCTCGTGCTCGTGGCCCGGCGCAAAGACCGGCTCGATAAGCTCGCGAAAGAGCTCAAAACCAACGTCCACACCGCGTCCTGCGACATCACCAAGCGCGCCGATGTGGAGCGCCTCTTCGAGAATCTCCCACCCGCCTTCGCCGACATCGACGTGCTCATAAATAACGCCGGCCTGGCACTCGGCGCCGACCCCATGCCCAAAGCCGGCCTCGACGATTGGGAGACCATGGTCGACACCAACATCAAAGGCCTCCTGTACCTCACCCACCGCGCCGTCCCGCGCCTGATCGAAAAGGGCAGCGGGCTCATTGTAAACCTCGGCTCGGTCTCGGCCTTTTTGCCGTACAAAGGCTCAAACGTCTACGGCGCCACCAAGGCCTTTGTTCGCCAATTTTCGCGCAACCTGCGCACCGATCTGGCCGGCACCGGTGTAAAAGTTACCAACATTGAACCCGGCATGGCCCTGACCGAATTCTCCACTGTGCGCTATGCTGGCGACCAGCAGAAATTCGACGATTACTACAAAGGCACGTACCCGCTTCAACCCGAAGACGTCGCCCGCACTATCGTCTGGGCCATCGACCAACCGGCCCACGTCAACATTGACAACATCGAGGTATGGCCGCTCGATCAAACCTACGGCGGCGCGGCCGTGCACCGCCGGAAGTAACGTCGCCAATAAAAAACGCCGGCACAGGTCCGGCATTTTTTATTCCAGCGATCTCTAGTTTGAGAACGGGCTGGCGTTGTTGGCGATCTGGAACCATTGCTGGCTCGCGGTACTCGCGTTGCAGGCGTTTTCATCGAGCTGTACGCCCACTACTGATGAATCGAGGCACTTGCCGGTAGCGACATTGAAGAACTCATTGCCGTTTACGATCACGAAGCGCTGGGCTGCCACAATCCCGTTGCAGGCAGCCAAGTTAATTGGGTTTCCGGCCGCCGTGGTGCTGTTTAAGCACTGAAACGATCCCGCCTTAGTGTCTTCAAGCGTATACGCAATCTGGGTGCCGTCGTAGTAACCGGCCCGGTTAATGTAAAACTTTTGGTTAAGCAGACCATTACAGTTGTCCAAAAGCACCTTTGAGCCGCTCGTAAAGCCACTCACTTCCATGCAAATGCCCGAGGTTGGGCTGCCAACTGACCATGCGCCGCTCGGAGGAGTGGTGGCCTCGGCTGTCAGCGGAGCGAGCCCGGCGGCGACTCCCATTACTGCTGTAAATATCCCGGCCATTGCTATGCGGTCAAGCCTCATGAGCATTCCTCCTGTCTTAATTGGGTCCATCTTTGAGGTTAGCCCTTATAGAAGAGCAGTGTCAATTTAGAGCCATAATCAGTTTGGGCAAATGGCCAAAAATTTGTCAAAAGCACCACTTATGCATTGTGGATAAGCTATTGACAAAAGCGTAATAATACCTGATAATTGTACGTTGCAGTAGTACAATCGCACGGTGAAATTCCATCACGGAAAATCCCAGAGGAGAGTATCTGCATGACCGATATCTGCAGCGAAGTCGAGCCGATCCAGGTCTTCATGATCGACGGTAAGCTCGATGTCAGTGCGCTTGGCAGAAGGAGTAACAGGCGACTCGGTGAGCTAATCAGTCATACCGGGCGCTTCGTAGCAGCGAGACAAAAGGAACGCCGCCGACTTGGCTGGCAGCTCCGGGACGTCTGGCGCCGATGCCGGCACCTGCCGCAACGGCAAAGCCCGTTCCAGAGCGCCGCCATAATGGCGTTCTCGTACTTCACTGAGCTTCACCAGATCGTCACCGAGTCCGGCAAGGTCCTGACCGGCGAAGCCAACCGGCGCGCCTGGGTTGCCTACCTCGTCACTCAGATCGAAGGATCGACCGAAGCGGAGCTATTGCAACTCCTTCTGCTGCCAACGAATGCGGCGGCGGAAGAGGCTGAGCTCGACATCGTCACACAAGACGACAGCTATCTCAATGGCCTGCTCGCGACCTCAGAGAGACTATCGGTCTGACCACAATTTGGCCCCGGGCAATCCGCCCGGAGCTTTAAGCCGCCGGCGCTGCAGCTCCCGTCCACTGCAGCGCCGGCCCGGACCCAAGTTCACTGGCCAAATCACCAGCGAGTTTAGGGCCGGGAAGTGCTATTATCAAGCCATAATGAGTACAGCCAAACGACTTTACCGCTCCCGGTCCGACCGCTTTATCGCCGGCGTTTGCGGTGGCATTGCCGAATACCTCGACCTCGACTCCACGCTGATCCGCTTAGTCGCACTCGTGCTCGTGTTTGCCGGCGCTGGAATTCTTGCCTACTTGATCGCTTGGGTAATTATGCCGGAAGAACCGGTAAGCAATGATACTAAGGAGGGCACTGTCGCCAAAAGTTAGCAAAAACCCCATTGCAACGCCCGCCCGGGCATGGCATGATTGCGGCCTAACTGAAGCAAAGGAACCGCAATATGAGCCAATTGTTTATCAATCCCTACATTAACTTTCAGGGCCACGCCAGAGAGGCCATGGAATTTTATCAGAAGGCACTCGGCGGCCAGCTCGACCTGCAAGCCGGCGTCGCCGGCCAGGCGCCCAAACCGGCCGGGCCAAACGACCCCGTCATGCACGCCCGGCTCGAGTCCGACGGCGCCATTATCATGGGCACTGACGGCATGCCCGAGTATCCGACCACCAAGGGCGACGACTTTGCCATAGCGCTCGGCGGCTCTGACGAAGAGCGCCTTACCAAGGCTTTCGAGATGCTAGGCGAGGGCGGCAAGATCAAGCAGCCGCTTACGAAAGCCGACTGGGGCGATATGTTCGGCTGGCTCGAGGACAAATTTGGCATCAACTGGATGGTCAATATCAGCAAAGGCAACAATTAATAGGAGGAAACAGCAATAGCGGACGCAAAACTGGACCCCTATATCGCGCGTGACGGCGACACCAAGCCAATGCTCGAGTTTTACCACGGCATCTTGGGTGGCCAGCTCGACCTGCAGACCTACGGGCAATCGCCCATGCCGGCACCCGATAGTCATAAAGATAAGATCCTCCACGGCGTGCTCGAGGCCGGCGACCATATCACCATTATGGCCGCCGATTCACCGCCGGACATGCCGTTATCAAGCACCCATTCCAACATCAGCCTCAGCCTCACGGGCCCGGACGAAGACACACTAAAAAAGGCCTTCGACGCCCTGGCGGACGGGGGCAAGATTACCATGCCCCTCGAAAAGCAATTTTGGGGTGATCTGTTTGGCATGGTCGACGACAAATTCGGCACTCACTGGATGATTAACATCGGCGCAGGCGAACCGCAGCCCAAAGCCTAGAGCGCGTGCAGCTTGGGCAGCACTGATTTGCCAAGCTCATCGTAGGCCGCGAGATCCGGATCAGGGCCGTTGCGCAAAATGATATGCGACACGCCCAGCTTGGCCATTGCTGCGGCTTGGCCAAGCAGCTCGTCCGGCTGCTTCGCGGCTGTCACCACGTCCATGCCGCCCAATGAGGTCTTTTCAATTTCATCAAAGTTGCGGCCCACCTCATCACAATGGCGCCGCAGTACGTCCATCTTGTGCGCGAGCTCGGTCCCGCCAAAGAAGTTGCAGGCGTCACCGTACTGCGCCACCAGGCGCAGCGTCTTTTGCTCGCCACCACCACCAACCAGGATCGGCGGATGCGGCTTTTGCACAGCCTGTGGGCTGTTGAGCGGCCGCTCCAGGTTGTAGTGCTTGCCATGAAACGGCGTCTCATCTCCGGCCCACATCTGCTTTGCGATCTTAAGCGTTTCTTCCAGCTTCTCAAACCGTCCACCGGCCAGTGGTCGTGGCAAGCCCAATGCCACGGCCTCATCCTCGTTCCAACCGGCGCCGACACCAAAATACGCCCGCCCGCCGGAGAGCACATCGAGCGTGGTCACGGCCTTTATAAGTAGCGCCGGCTCGCGGTAAATTACGCCGGTCACCATGGTACCAAGCATCACCTTCTTGGTAACTCCGGCCATAAAGCCGAGCGTTGTGTAGGCCTCGAGCATTGGATCGGTCGCCGGGCCTAGGTGGCCGATTTGCAAGAAGTGGTCCATAACCCATTCGCTGTCGAATCCGACTTCATCGGCCTTACCCGCAATGCCGCGCAGTGTTGCACCAATTTTCTCCGTCCCGCCCGGCCAGTCAAACCGGTTAATTTGCAGTCCTACTTTCATCGTCCCTCCTTTGCTTGCTTAAATTCGGCCGCCTGCGCGCGCAGCTTGGGCAACACCTCGTGCCCTAACAGCCTGATCGTGTCCCCCTGTTCAACCGAGGTGGTTTGAATGCCCAAAATATCCGGTTGCAACCGCCTCGCCAGCTCGCCGTAAACCGCCACGTAATCATCCGCGGTTTGGACCCGGTGGTATTGGCCGAGTACTTGGTCGCGCGGCAACTCGTCGGCTGCCTGCCGCAATTTAGCCGGGTCAATCTCCGAGTCGCGGTTGGGCGCCCTCAAGCCGCGCCATGGTTTGAGGGCTTCCCATGCCTCATCGTCGTTACTGCCACGTATCGTCCACTGAGACGCCACAATCGTAGGTGCCGGGCGCTTAGCCTCCACCGCCACAGCGCGAGCGGGCTCCACAACCTTCTGAATCACATCGTCGGTATCTTTGACGCTCAGAATCAACCCGTCCGTGATCCGGGCTGCCAGTTTGGCCGACTTTGGGCCGGCCGCCGACATGTATATCGGCACTCGGTGCATTGGTGGGCTATACAACTTAGCTCCCACCGTTTTGTAATACCGGCCGCTAGAATCGACCCGCTCACCGTCAAGTAATCGGCGCATGATCGTAATGGCCTCTTCCATGCGCGCCGCCCGTTCTGCGTAACCAGGAAACGGATAGCCCAGCGCCCCCTCGCTCCGGCCCGTGCCCACTCCCAGGGCAAACCGCCCACCGCTTAAGCGATCCACCGTTGCCGCGGCCTGCGCCACCACGGCCGGGTGCATATGCCACAGCGGCGTCACCACGGCGGTTAGAAGTTCAAGTTTGTCAGTCGTCTGTGCGATTGCCGCCAGCGTTGACCATACAAATCCGGCCGCACCGACGTCGTCGACCCATGGGTGGAAATGGTCGCTCACCGCCACGCCGTCGAACCCATGCGCTTCCGCCAGCCGTGCGTGCTCCACGAGCTCTTCAGGCTGAAATTGTTCGTGTCCCAGGTACAAATATATCTTCATACTTTCACTATACTCGGTAAAGCTGGGAGCATCCTGGTACAATCTTCCTATGCGAACCACCGGTGAACGTAAACAACATTTGCTCGAACTCTTGGAGAGCGGCAAGCGTGATGTTTGGGTCGCTACCGCCGACAAAAACGGGCACCCGCATCTCGTGCCGTTCTCGTTCGGCTGGGACGGACGGCATGTAATTGTGGCAACGGAAGCTGCCTTTGTGACCGCCCGCAGCCTTGAAGTAACGCATCGCGCCCGGCTAGCCGTCGGTGACACCCGCGATGTAAACCTCATTGATGTGACGGCCAAAACCATCGCAATGTCTGACCTCGATCACGCGGTCGCCGACGACTTTGCGGCCCGCAACGGCTGGGATCCGCGTAAAGCCCGGGGAAGCTGGGTTTGGCTTGCCATGACCCCCGAGCGTATTCTGTGCTGGAACAATGAGGCCGAGCTCGACGGCCGTACCGTTATGAAAAACGGCCGTTGGCTGACCTGACCTGGCTCCGGCCATCATAAAGGTATAGTCTGGTTGCATGGCGATTCGATTTGTCAAAATTAGCTCACCCGACCCAGTGGTGGCCTATGTCGCCGATACGCTGAAGGCTCATCTAAATGCTGGTGAGCGGGTGCTTTGGCTGATCGCCGGCGGCTCGGTCATCAAGGTGGCGGTGCAGGTTGCAAAACAACTCGAAGGCACGCCACTAAGTGCGCTCACAGTTTCACTCACCGACGAGCGCCCCGGCTTTCCTGGGCACGCCGATTCCAACTGGGCTGGTCTGCTGGCTGCCGGTTTTGACGTAGCTGGTGCCCGTCGTCAGGCCATTCTCACCGGTGCTAGCACCAAATCCGATGTTGCCAGTTTTGCCCGTTTTCTCGACGTTGAGTTACGTGCCAATGAATTTCGCTTCGGCCTTTTTGGCGTTGGACCCGATGGCCACACCGCCGGCCTTCCTGCCCGCACTGCAGCCATGACCACCACCGCAGCCGTAGCCGCGTATTACGAATCGGGCTCTTTCAAACGCCTATCAATGACGCCTGCGGCCATCGCCCGTCTCGACGAAGCCGTGGTCTACATGGTAGGAGCCGACAAGCATGAGCAGGTGGAGCGGTTTGCGAGGGACCTGCCATTTGTTGAACAATCGGCTCAGGCGTTGAAATCGACGCCCAGCGTTACGGTATTTAATGACTACAAAGGAGATCCGGCATGAAACTTGGGTTTATTGGACTAGGACGCATGGGCGGCCACATGGTGACGCGGCTGGTAAAGGACGACCACGAGATCATCGTTGCCGGCCGCAATCCCGAGCACGTGGCGGCCGCGGCGACCGAGTCTGGCGCGATACCGGCGAAGGATTATGTCGACATGATAGCAAAGCTCGGTAAAGACCCCATTGTTTGGCTCATGGTGCCGCAAGCTGCGGTCGACGATCAGCTCGCCGAGCTAATACCGCACTTGCCAAAGGGCGCCGTTATCGTGGACGGCGGCAACTCCGACTTTCGCGAAACCCTGCGTCGCGCCAAATTCATCGAGAAACAAGGTTTCCACCTGGTTGATTGTGGTACGTCCGGCGGCATTTTAGGTGCCTCGGCCGGTTACTGCCTCATGGTTGGTGGCGACCCGCAAATTACTAGGCGCCTTGAGCCGGCGTTTACTTCCCTTGCCCAACGCGGGGGCTGGGGGCATTTCGGACCCACCGGCGCGGGACACTACATTAAAATGATTCACAACGCTGTCGAATACGGCATGATGGAATCCTACGCCGAAGGTTATCGTTTGCTCCACGACGGGCAGAGCTTTCCCGGGCTCGACCTCGCAAAAATCGCTGAAGTCTGGCAACACGGCAGCATTGTGGCCTCGGATCTCAACGGCTTGGCCGTCGGGATTTTCCGCGCCAACCCCGGGCTAGGCGGCATCGACGGCTACGTGGCCGAAACCGGCGAAGCCCGCTGGACGCTCGAGCAGGCCGCCTCAGAGAACATCAACTTGCCGGCCATTCAGTCGGCCATGGACGTACGCCGTGCCTCGCAAGCCGGGCAGGTGAACTTTGGCACCAAACTGCTGGCGGCGCTTCGCCAAGCCTTCGGCGGACACGCCATCGGGAAGCCACAGTAAGCATGGCGGGTCCAGAGTCCACAACCGCCGAGCCGCTCATGTCTGGGTTGCTCGTAATTTTCGGTGTCACCGGCGACCTTGCTCACCGCTATCTCTTGCCGGCCCTCTACCAGCTCGAACGTAGGCAATTGCTGCCAGACGAGTTTGAAATTATTGGCGTCACCCGGCGCGGCGCCGAAGTCTCGGCTTTGCTAAAGGGCATTGAAGACGAACTCAAAACCACCGGCCACGAGACTGAGCCCGCCGTGCTCGCCCGCCTGGGCCGGCGCATGCGCATTGTCACCATGGACCCCACCAGCGCCCCCGACTACCTGCGGCTCAAGGCCACGCTCGACAAGCTCGAGGACGAGCGCGGCGTCTGCCTCAACCGGCTGTTTTATCTCTCAATTCCGCCCGGGATTTACGGTCCTGTGGTTGATCTGCTCGGCAGCTCCGGCCTAGGCGCGGGCTGCCAGCACGGCACGGCCGATTCGCGCCTCATGGTTGAAAAACCCTTCGGCTATGATCTCGCCTCCGCCACCGAGCTGGTTGAGCGCCTGCATAAGAGCTTCAAAGAGTCGCAAATTTTTCGCATCGATCACTATCTGGCCAAAGAGACTGCTCAAAACATTCTCACCTTTCGCTTTGCCAACCCCATCTTTCAATCCATCTGGAATCGTGAGCATATTACCAGCCTCACCATTGCGGCGGCCGAAGCTATCGGTATCGAAGGCCGGGCGGCATTTTACGATCCGGTCGGAGCATTGCGCGATTTTGTTCAGAACCACCTCATGCAATTGCTTGCCATAACCACCATGGATGTGCCACGCGTTGTTAATGCAGGCTCGGTACATATGGAAAGATTACGGCTTCTTGAAGCCGTTAAGCCTATCCCGCCAAACGAAGTTGTCGATCTTGCCACTCGCGGCCAGTATCGCGGCTACCGTGATGAGGTTGCCAACCCCGATTCCATTACCGAAACGTTCGCCCGTCTCAAGTTGCAAATTGACAACAACGCCTGGCGGGGTGTACCCATCGTGCTGCAAACCGGTAAAAGGCTCAATGAACGCTCCACCCATATCACACTCACATTTGGTGGCGACAGCCGCGAGCCAGCCAACACGCTGACATTCCGCATCCAACCAAACGAAGGCATCGCGCTCGAACTCCTGGCCAAAGAGCCCGGCTTTGACCAGCGCACGCGGCCGGTCGAAATGGCCTTTGATTACGCCGGCAGCTTTGGTCCCGATTCGCAGCCCAACGCCTACGAGCACGTTTTGCTCGATGGCATTCGCGGCGACCAGACCCTCTTTACCACTAGCGACGAAGTGTTGGCCTCTTGGCGGATTGTCGACGCAGTGGTAGGGGAGTGGTCCAAATCCGGTGACGGCCTCATTATCTACGAACCCGGCACGCCGGCTGATGCAATCTAATAAGTCCGTCAGCTTTACAATAGTCGCAGAGGATTGTAGAATCATCTTCGTCCAACGTATGTCCGCCTAGCGGACCCGATTTGGCCCGGGAGGGTCGATGACGATAAGTCAAAGCGGTGAGCGAGTAGAATCCGACTCCCGACTCACATGGTCGGTGTTCGGCGCACTGCTCGTCTCAATCGATGCCGGCGTGGTGTTCTCGCTCATAAGTTTGCACTACGTCTATACCGGGTCGTTGCCCTGGTTCACGGTGATATTCACAACGGTCGGCGGCTTCGCCCTCGCTGGGCCCTGGAAGCGGATAATACCGCGTCTACACCTGCTCGTCCGCATACTGGGTGTGGCGGTCCTGGCCGTCATGGTCTGGCTCAACACTCTGAGCGGCGTGCAGCGCCACGACCAGCAGGCCCCGGCCCGGGCCATCGCAGCTCAGCAAGCCGCCGTACGCGCGAGCGCCGCGGCCTCAATCGCGTCGGTCAATGCGGTCTACCAGAGTCAGCTCAACCAGGCGACCACCGCTGCCACAAACCAACTCGCGACCCAGGGCTTCGTCAGCGATTTCAGTGGCGACCCGCCAGATGTAACGCTCAGCAACCTGACCTCTGGCACTGTCACCATCTACATCGCCGTCGGATACGCTCGCTTCCAGCCGGTCGTGCCGATCGAGAAGATCAACGGCCGCTGGGTGGCCGGCTGTCCGACCACTGCGCCCGGCGTCATGTACCCGCTCGACGGCCCGAACAACCAGGTGGCGATTAGCCTGAACGATTCCGGCCACTGTCCGGCCGGTATCGCACCGCCGTCGTCTCGGGCCCCTCCGCAGGGCTAACGCTGCCAGCCGAAGAGACCCCGGCCGTGCCGCATAACGGGCGCGGCTGGGAGGCTTAAGTAATTATCAAAAAAATACGTATTGACGTACGCATTCCGGTTGTGCTAAGAACTAAGTAGATAGTCGAGGTGGAGCAAGATCAAAATGCAAAAGTTGAGTTTGCTCCTTTTGCTGGGTACTGCAGGTATCAAATAATCGAGCTTCAGGGACTATCGCTGAGACGGGCCGCATGCGGTCCGTTCTCTGTTTGGCCTAAATTTGCCAGCTTTTATAAAATAGAAGTATGACAAACACCCACCCAACCCAATCACCGGCCAGGACCGAAACTATCGTGCTCGGCGGTGGCTGCTTCTGGTGCCTCGATGCTGTATACCGGCGAGTCGAGGGCGTAATTCGCGTCGTATCAGGCTACGCCGGCGGCCACACTCCCGACCCGAGCTATTGGCGCGTTGCTTCCAAGACCACCGGCCATGCCGAAGTCGTGCAGGTCACGTTCGACCCATCCGTCATCAGCCTCCGCGACATCCTCGACATTTTTTGGACACTTCACGATCCGACCACCAAAGACCGCCAGGGCTATGACACTGGCCCGGAATATCGTTCCACCATCTTGTATCAAGGTGAAGAGCAGTGGCGGGTAGTGGAGGCCTCGCTGGAAGCTGCCGGCAAGCTCTGGGCGGCCCCAATTGTGACCGAGATAAAACCGCTGGAAGCCTTTTATGAAGCCGAAGCCGAAAACCAAGACTTTTATAACAGTGGTCAGCGTCCTGATTATTGCGAGATTGTCATTAACCCAAAACTGGCCAAGCTCCGGGCTGCCTTCGCCGCCCGCCTCAAACCCGGCGCGTGACAGCGTGATATAGTAGTGGCACTTGTAGCTGGAAACGCTCGTGAAACGCTCACCCTCCAAATTACACATCTGGCTTGCTAGCTGCTTCATGAGTATTGTGCTGGTCGGGTTGGTGTATGGCGTCGTGCAGCAAAATTACCGTGAGGCAGCCAATGATCCGCAGATTCAACTGGCCGAAGATGCGGCGGCCGCCCTCAATGCTGGGCACTCGCCGGCAAGCCTCGTGTTTGCCACTCAGGTGAATATGAGCGCGAGCCTGGCCCCGTCCATCATTATTACCGACCAAAACCGCCACGTGTTGGCGAGCTCCGGTGAGCTGAACGGCAGTGTGCCGCTGCCGCCGGCCGGAACATTCGAAGCGGCAGCCGCGGGCCACGGAAAATACACCGATATCCCACACGAGGATCGAGTGACGTGGCAGCCGGCCGCCGGCATCCGTGAAGCGGCCGTAATCGTACCGTGGAACGGCGGCTACGTGGTAGCGGCTCGCAACCTGCGCGAAGTCGAAAACCGTACCTCCCGACTCGGCGAGGACTGCGCTGCAGCGTTAATCGTCCTGTTGGCAGGCCTAAGTGTTATATTTTGGTTCGCCTAACGACGATGACCGTATCGCCGCCGCTCATAGATTTGACCGAATCCGCGAACCTCCCCCTCGTGCACGTCGGCGGCAAGGCAGCCGCGCTCGGCCGTCTCGTAACCTTGGGAGCGCCGGTGCCGCCGGGATTTGTCGTGCCGCCCGAGGTTGACCTCGTTACCCACTCCAAGGCCATTCAAGATGCGCTAGCGGAGCTTAACGCAGGGCACGTGGCTGTTCGCTCATCAGCTGCGGGCGAGGATTCCGAGACCCAATCCTGGGCCGGCCAGTTTGAAAGCTACCTGTACGTGTCGCCGGCCGCAGTGTCGTCCCGCATTGCGGATTGCCGCGCCTCCGGCAGCACCGCCCGGGCTCGGACCTACGCTAACGGCGCCAATATGCCGGTAGCCGTCGTCGTACAAGCTATGGTCGCATCGGACGCCGCGGGGGTGCTTTTCACCGTCAATCCAGTCACCAAAAATCCCAATGAGCTCATGATCGAGGCCGTTTGGGGCCTGGGCGAGCTCCTCGTCCAAGGTCTCGCCACGCCCGATAATTACCTTGTGGCCAAGCTCACTGGTGAGCTCATGGATCAAACCATTGCGCCCAAGACCGTTATGATGACAGGTACTGACACCGGTCCAGCTGAGCGACCGGTGCCGGCAGCCCGCCGCACTCAGGCCGCACTCACGCCGCCTCAGCTCACCCAGCTTACCGCCCTGGCGGTGAACCTCGAGCGTAGTTTCGGCCACCCGCTCGACATCGAATTTGCCTATGCTAGGGGAAAGCTTTACATTTTACAGGCTCGCCCTATTACTACGCTATAACCGAGTATCATCATGCCTCAATCCGACCAGGCTGAATTCTACCGCAAACAAATCTCACTCACTGAGTGGCTTGGCAATATGGACCATCCCGACACCGCGGTACTCCGCCGGGAAGATTTTGAAAAATATGACCGCCTTGAGGTTCTGTGCCAAACCATTGGGCTGCCCTATGGCCGCCCCCGGCAGTTTCCGGCGGGTGCTGTGGCGGCGCGCGATCCCGAGTTTGAGACCTACGTTCACGACCATGCCTCAGACCTCTGCATGATCCGTATTGTGCCGCATGATCCCGGCAATCCCAAGTTCCGCATGCGTGGCAAGACCATTGCTGAGGCTATTGAATGGTTTAAGCAACAAGCCGTTGACCCGGCCCGCTACGACATCTATCTGGTCCCGCACGCCGAGGATCACAGCTGGGGTACCATTTTTGTCGTCAACCAGCACGGCGTGTTTGGAGAAACCATCAACGGCGAGCACAACAAACTCACGCAGGGTTTATACGAAGCCGACGAGCACCCGGCCACTTTCAGCTCCAACTTCGTCGATTGGCACTTCGATCCAAGCAACGCCGAGGCTGCAGCCTATATTCGCGGACTCATCGCCAAACTCAAGGTCGATGATCCCGAAAGTCGCGACAAATTAACCGCCAAGCTAGGTGCTAGCTTTGCCCACGACTATCTTTGCGGCTACTTCGAAACCACTTGCTCGCGCACGCTTGGAACCTCGTTTCTCGACTACAGTCCGGCGCTTGGGCGGCTATACGAGGATTTTGTCGAGCACGTTAGTCCGGCGCACGGTCGGGCGCTCGTGCGTGGCCAAGCCGGGAGCCCGGGTACTGCTACCGGCCGTGTCCACATTGTCATGCCTGATCAAGTCGCCACCGCCCACCTTGAGCCGGACGAAATCCTAGTCTGCCGCATGACGACACCCGATTATCTCCCGGTTATGCAACAAGCTGCGGCCATTGTTACGGATCTGGGCGGTACCCTCTCGCATGCCGCTATTGTAGCCCGCGAGCTCCACAAACCGTGTCTCACCGCCACCGGCACTGCCACCACCGCGCTCAAGCCCGGCCAAACCGTCACAGTCGATGCCGACGCCGGCCTCGTCCGCAAAGCCTGAAGGCCGTTTCACTATCCATCTCACAGACAACCAACCTACAATGGGCTTACGGGTAATCAAGAAGACTGTTCATGCGAACCATCGGCTCCAAGTATCAAATCCAGGGCGACGTCATGTGCACCTCAAACGGCCAACCCATACCGGCTGATGAGCCACTTATGTTATTCCGCGGCCGCGACCGTTTACTCCCGGCTCTGCTCGATTATTACCTGCAACTGCGCCAGCAAAGCGGCATGACGCCTGAGCAGCTTGCCGACCTACAAGCCCAGGTAGATGCCATCAAACAATGGCAGGCCAGTTACCCCGACCGACTCAAAATGCCGACCAAATAGGCCTAATAGCTGTCCATCTCCATCGTCACCTCACTCATCTGAAGACTCTCAGACATCGAAGTCTCAATCATTTCAACTGAGCCCCGCATGGTTTTTGGTGACTTTCGAAGCTCATCAAGGGTTAGCCAAATGTTTTTGTTACCCTTAATACCAATCTCTTTAAACGTACCGCTGACGTACTGCGCGCTGAAAATAAAGAAGAATTTATCCTGTACGATTCGGCCGATGTACTTGTCTTTGTAGTGGGCGAGTCCACACAGTTTAACGGTGCACTCAAATCCCGCCTGCTCACGCATGGCCCGCTTAGCGGCGTCAGCCACGTCTTCGCCAAAGAACACCTTGTCACCCGGACTGCCATATGTCCCCCTATAAGGCACGATCATCCGCTCTTGCATTAAGAAGTAGCGCTGCCCGTTTTCCATTTTCGAAAGATGTACTCGCACAGCCAAAAAACCCTGAACAATAAAGCTGTTCTTGTTCGGATACAGCATGATAGCTCGGCTCCGGCCCAATACAGACAGTGTGTACATTCCGTCAGCTTGCTTTTCGATCAACCCATACTTCTTTAGCTGTCGTAAATGGTACGAAAACTGGTCGCTCGGAACGTTGTCCACATTGATCTCGGCAAAGCGCAAGCTGTCACGCAAAAACAGCTGGCGCATAATGCCCATCTGAATATCGTTATTAATATCACGGTCTTGCTGCATAAGGACATTATTGTATACCGGGCGTCAAATTATAGTGAAACGCCCTTCACTACCTGGGACGCAGTCGCAGCCAAGCCCGAATCGCATCCGGCTCTGGACCCATTACATCGTACACATCGATTTCATCTGGATTCACCCATCGGAAATCATCGTGTTCATCACTGAGAGTGACCGTTTTCGAAACGCATCTGCAAGATAGAAACATTGCCACAATATGGTGCGCCTGTCCGGAAATCACCGGAAACCATTCACCCACAAACACTGGATGCCCAATCTCGATTTCCAGCCCGGTTTCTTCCCGCACCTCTCGCCTTAAGCCGTCAAAAAAAGGTTCGCCGGGGGTAATGCGCCCACCGGGGACATGGTATCGGCCGTGGTTGGTACCTTCCTTGTATGTTGTTGCCTCACGCAATATCAACAGCTTACCTTCAGTATTCATGATCAGCGCTTTGGCAGCGACTCTTTGGCGGATGCTTTCTGAAGTTGGCATGGCCAAATAATATTACGACACAATTCTCCGATATAGTGAAGGTCTGTTAAGTGAAGGGCGTTTCACCAAAGTCGGTTATAATGGCGCCATGATGCGAACCGTGCTCTTTGTCCCAATCGCATAAGCATAACCAGTAATGCTCTGGTAGAATAAGCCTACCATGAACACCACTGCGGAGCCGCCTACGGCAACTGTCATACCAGGTGCCACCAGCGATCGCGACCGCTACATCAAGCTGGTTGAAGACGCCACGGGCACACCTTTTCGGCCCGGCAACCAATTTACCATCCTACAAAACGGCGACGAAATCTTCCCAGCTATGCTTGCGGGCATCCGCTCAGCCAAGTCGAGCATCGAGTTTGTAACCTATGTGTATTGGCATAGCCGCATTGCCAACGATTTTGCCGAAGCCCTGGCCGAGCGCGCCCGTGCCGGAGTGCGGGTACGGTTGCTCGTCGACGCCATCGGCGGCGCCATCATGAATTCGCGTACCGTTTGGCAGCTTGAGCGCTCAGGCGTTAAACTGGCCTGGTTCCGTCCCGCCCGCTTCCAATATTTGTCCAAGCTCAACAATCGCACCCACCGCAAGCTGCTCGTAATCGACGGCGCCCTTGGCTTTACCGGCGGCGTGGGCATTGCCGACCAATGGGCCGGCCACGCTGACACCTCCGGTCATTTCCGCGAAACCCACTGCCAAATTATCGGGCCGGCCTGCGCCGATCTCCATGCCTCGTTTGCCGAAAGCTGGCTTGACGCCACCCACGAACGGCTGAAACCCCCGACCGCACTCGAGCCCGTAGGCAACATTGCTGTTCACACCACCAACTCCACCGCCGGCCGCCGCCCCACCGCGATTGGGCGGCTGTTTTTAAACATTATCGCCTCGGCTCGCCACAGGCTATGGATTACCACCGCCTATTTTGTACCCAACGAATACTTCATCGCCGCTCTGTCGGCCGCTGCTGCCCGCGGTGTAGAGGTGCGTGTGCTGACCAACGGTCCGCAGTCAAACCACAAAGTTACGCAACTCGCCGGCCGCGCCACCTATGCCCCTCTGCTCGCCGCCGGCGTCCGCTTATACGAATACCAAGGCACCGTGCTCCACTCCAAAGTGCTCACGGCCGATAGCGCCTGGGCCACCATTGGCACCACCAACCTCGACGATCGCTCACTCATCCTCAACGACGAGGTTAATGTCTCAACTGTTGATCCCGGCATCGTAAGCGCCCTTGACCGCCAATTTGAGGCCGACGTGAGCCGGGCCCGGGAAGTGCATGCGCCTCATTGGGCCGCCCGCAGTTGGCCGGGCCGCGTGGCCGAAACCACTGCCGGCCTTTTCCGCCACCAACTGTAAAGCCGCATTTCAGGCAAAAAGTACCGAGTAATGCTACACTCGTTTCGTTAGAGGAAAACGACATGTCAAAGAAAATTACCAAAGCTGTAATCGCTGCCGCCGGCCTCGGTACCCGCTTTTTACCCATGACTAAGGCTTTGCCCAAAGAAATGCTGCCCATCATCGACAAGCCCATCATCCAATACGTGGTTGAAGAAGCCGTGGCGGCCGGCATCACCGACGTCATTATCGTGGGCTCGGCCCACAAGCGCGCCATTGAAGATCATTTCGACCATTCACACGAGCTCGAGGCCAAGTTGACTCGCGACGGCAAGACCGAGGTTGTGGAAGAACTTACTCGCATCGCCGAGCTGGCAAATTTTGTCTACCTCCGCCAAAAACCAGTTTACAGCGGCAACGCTATCCCGATCTTAAATGCTGCCCACTTGCTCAACGACGACCCGTTTCTTTACCTGTATGCCGACGACTTTTTCCTGTCCGAAACCCCGCGCGCGGTCAGTCTCGTGCGAGCGTACGAAGAACACGGCAAGTCCGTCATTGCGTTAGCCCCCATGCCGCGCGAACGGGCCGCTAGCTATGGTATTGCCGATGTGCGAGAGGAGATATCACCGGGGCTGTTTCATGTCGCCGCCCTGGTCGAAAAACCCATGCCGGAAGACGCCCCGCACAAGGACGGCAATATTTACGTTTCCACTTCGGGCATGGCCTTAACGCCCGACATTATTCCAATCCTGCACGAGCAACAGCCCGACCCGCGCAACGGCGAATTATGGGTCAGCCAAGCCGTCAACACATTGGCTAGCCGCGACACGGTCTATGGCCAGGTCATCGAAGGCCGCTGGCACGACGCCGGTAATAAAGAGAAATACCTTGAGGCCATTGTGGACGTCGCACTCGCCGATCCAGCCATTGCTCCGGTTTTCCGTGAATATCTAAAGGGTAAACTCGGAGCATAAGCGTGTTCCCAGCAACAGGGAGTATAATCCCAACCATGAGCAATAAGCGCCTCATCTGGCTGGGCGCCGGCGTCGGCGGCACCATTGGCAGTTTTGTACCCGCGATCTGGGGCGGCAGTCTGCTCGGCGGCTGGAGCATTCTCCTTTCCACCATCGGCGGCCTGGTCGGTATCTGGGCAGCCTATAAATATATCCACCGCTAAGTCATGGCTACCGCATCGGGCCCAACCGTCAAAATTTATACCACCAGCTGGTGCTCATTCTGTCGCGCCGAGAAGAAATTTCTTAACCAGCATGGCGTGGCCTATGATGCCCTCGACGTCGAAGCCGATCCCAAAGCAAGCGCCGAGCTGGCGAATCTTTCGCATCAGCTCGGCGTACCGTTTACGGTCATAATCAAACCCGACAGCTCCGTTGCCACAGTGCTCGGCTTCGACCGGGTGCGCATCTCGACTGTACTTGGCATTAGTAATTAGGGTCTAAACTGAGAGCCCGCCCATTACATCGGCTGGTGCCGAAACGCCCGCACCAGTCCCAAAAGAATCACCGCACCCAAAATAGCCGTCAGTAGCGTCGGAACATTAAAGCCGGTCGTCGTTGGGGTCCCCAGCAACTCAAGCACAAAGCCCCCGATAATCGCACCGAGAATCCCCACGACCACATTCATCCAGTTATTCACGCGCGCGTCCATGCCGGTGATGAGCGACGCAACCCAGCCGGCTATCGCGCCTAAAATAATCCACGTCACAATTGTCCAGAACATGCTTATCCTCCTGTCTCACAATTAGTTGATAATGCTTTCCATAGGGTACCGTAGCAAATGGGCCGGTCGAAATGGGCATTTTGCCAATTCCATAAGCCCAGCCTCATTCTCCCGTGATATAATGCGCCAATGAGCTATCCATTCAACCACATCCCATTTGGCAAACAAGGCGAGTTCGTCACCACCGTTATTGAGATTCCAAGAGATTCTATGCTCAAAGTCGAGTGGCGCCGTCACGAAGAATACTTTGTGCTCGACCGCGTTGAGCCCGGTATTTTTGCCAAACCAGTCAGCTACGGCTTTATCCCGCAAACCCTGGACGCCGACGGCGACGAGCTCGACACCCTCGTAGTTACTGAAGAGCCGCTGCCGATGGGGCTGGTGATCCAGGAGGCGCGCGTCATCGGCATGGTAGACTTTCAAGACAACGGCGACGATGACTACAAAATTATTTGCGTGCCCGTCGACGATCGCAATCGCGGCCCCATCAAGCACGTCGACGAGCTCGGCGAGCAATGGAAGCGCCAAATTACTTACCACTTTGATCACTACAAAGACTTAAAAAAAGGCGGCACCAAAGTGCGCGGCATCTTGGGCCCAGACGAGGCCTGGAAAATCATTGCCGAATGCGTGCAACGCGCCCAGGCCGAAAAATGGTGGTAAGTAAGGTTTGTCCCCGATCGATTTAGCGCACATTCTCAACCGCACCAGCCGCGCCGTTGGTGCGCTCGTAACCAGACCAGACGGCCGCCTGCTCATGGTGCGCGATCGCCTGCGGCGCGAATGGTCGTACCCGGCCGGCTACGTTGACCGCGGCGAGCAGCCGCTCGAAGCCGCCCTTCGCGAGCTGCGCGAGGAGGTCAACATCCGCCTCACGTCCGACCGTCTTGAATTCGCCGGCACCCGGGTTATCAAACGTCCCTTAGGAAAGCTTGAATTCACTACCTACCGGGCGGGCGTCACCACAGAAGAAATCGCGAATCTCAAACTCCAAGCCATCGAGCTTACCGCCTACAAATGGGTCACGCCGGATGAAGCCCTTGAGCTCACCTCTGCCCGCCTCCGGCCGCGCCTGCGCGAACTACTGTCAGCCTAAGACGCTCGTTCTAACTGTTCCCGAGCAGCAGCCACAGCGCTAAGCACGTGGCCCCGATTTTTACTTTCCGGCAGAGTTTCTTCAGTAAACCAGCCAATTTCCGCAATCTCGCTCGTGGGCTGAATTTGATCCCTCGCCACGCGGCCAGCAAAAATATAACGCGCTGAAACACCGTCGTCATTTACAAGTTCATCAACGGCGACCAAGCCAACATCGGTAGCCGCCAAGCCGATCTCTTCCTCAAGCTCCCGCGCCGCCGCCCCGTCCGGCGCTTCGGCCTGACCTTGCGCATGATCGAACTTACCGCCAGGCAACTTCCAATTTTCTGTATCGTCGGCCTCAGTTAAAGCCAAAAATGATTCCGGATCCTCAAGATCAAAAAGCACGATCCTGACACTATCAGTCGGGCGGCGAACTTCGGGCGATGTATCTCCATTTGCTGGCCGTTCCTGTTCGACCGGGTGCTCAGCCTCAAAATGCTCATTCATGGGCTCAAGCATATCATGCCACCCGCAGCCGTTGACCGCACGGCCGGCCGCTGATCTTGTTGACGTTATCTCATCGCATGGGATTGATCCTATACCGTGTCGCATCTCGTACCCTCGGAAGGGAGGTTAACGACATGGTCATATCGCTCCTCACCTTGGCAGCCGGAATACTGCTGATAGTAATCGGAGAACCTGGCAGGTGGCGATCCTGCGCTGGCGGGGCCCTTACCCTCCTCGGGGTCGTTTTTCTCTTCGACAGCTTTCCTGTGGCCGCAAGGGGATTCTTTGCCAGCGCCGGTAACTCCCTGGCCCACTGGTGGGACGCCGCTTTCAGAGGAGGGCCAGGTTTCAGCCCGACCGGCTTCGTCGTATTTGTCGTCGGGATCGGCCTCCTCATCCTTGGTTTGCGCAAGGTCAAGGGTAAAAACTTGGTGGCAGTGTGCATCGGCGCCGGGCTCCTGCTCGCCATCGGTGCATTGGCGGCATCTTTCCCCGAGTTCGGAACCGCTACGTTGAACCTGGCGGTAGGGCTCTGGAAAGAGCTTGTGACTGCCTGGAAAGTCACATTTTCCGGCAAAACCTTCTAGTTGCGACCGTCACGCCATCGACACCGGACCGATACCTATTCGCCCCAGCCCCGCGCCGCCGAGCCTTACCGCTTGGCGGCCGGGGCGCGACTTTTGAGCGTAACTTGCTTTAAACTACTTTTGCTTATATGGTTGAACCAACAAAGGATCAACACAAAGACATGAGCTACAAAATTGCCATTAACGGCTTCGGCCGCATCGGCCGCAACGCCTTCAAGATTGCCCGCCAGCATCCCGAGCTGGAGGTGGTCGCCATCAACGACCTCACGGTGCCGTCCACGCTGGCGCACTTACTAAAGCACGATTCCAATTACGGCGCCTACCACGAAGACGTGTCGGCCGATGAGAAAAACCTCATTGTTGGTGGAGATAAAATCCAGGTAATCGCCGAAAAAGACCCTTCGGCGCTGCCATGGGGCGACCTTGGCGTCGACGTCGTTATTGAGTCCACCGGCCGCTTCACTCACCACGACGATCTGCAAAAACACATCGACGCCGGCGCCAAAAAGGTCGTACTGTCAGCTCCGGAAAAAGACGATCACACTCACGATACCATTGTGATCGGCGCCAACGAGGATACGCTTGAGCCGCACCACACCATCGTTGATAACGCTTCTTGTACTACTAACTGCATTGCTCCAATTATGGCTGTGTTAACGTCTAAACTCGGCGTTGAAAAATCCCTCATGACCACCGTCCACAGCTATACCGCCAGCCAAGCCCTTCAGGACGCGCCCAACAAGGACCTGCGCGAAGGCCGCAACGCCGCGGAAAACATCGTTCCCACCACCACCGGCGCCGCCATTGCCGCCGCTCTCACCGTGCCCGCACTCAAAGAAAAATTCGACGGCCTCTCAATTCGCGTCCCCACGCCGGTCGTCTCCATTTCCGACATCACGCTCGTCGCCAAGCGCGATACTACGGTGGAAGAGGTCAACGAAATTCTGAAAAAAGCCGCCGCCGAGCCCCGCTACCAGGGCATTCTGGACTACACCGACGAAGAACTCGTTAGTTCCGATTTCATCGGCAACCCGCATTCGGCCATCGTGGATTCAAAACTTACCAAGGTCGTGGGCGGCAACCTCGTGAAAGTGGTGGCCTGGTACGACAACGAATGGGGCTACTCCAATCGCCTGGTTGAACAAGTCTTAAACGTTGCGAAAGCGAACTAGATAATTCAATCAACACTGCCGGTGGACGGGAGCGTCTAGCGCCCCCGTCCACCGGCTTGAGAAAGGTCGTCGTGCTCCACCTTCCTCAGGGCGATGAGGGTAGAGTCTCGCCCGCGGGTTCATGGCTAACCAGCGACAGCAGCGTCGCGAGCGCGTCCGCCCGCTCATCGGGCCTCGTGTAATAGAGGCAGGGTTTATGGACCGTCCAGGTGCTATCGCCCGCGCGAACAATAGCAAAAAGCCAGTTTCCGTGACCGACACTGAATACGCAGTGAACAACACGAACCTCAGCATTGCCCACTTCACCGGACGACACCGGATTGGCCATAGCCGGCGTGCCACCAATCGTGACAGCTACGCCTCCGGTTGTTGGTAGCTCAGCTAGTTCGAGAGGCAGCAGGCCTTCAAGCCTGACGTACATCTGCAGAATTGACATGTAAATTCCACTCCTTCGGCAAATCTGTGCACCGGCCAGCCTATTATAAGCGATAGGTGTGAAGTGCAGCTGTAAACAACTTGCCCTAAACCTTCAAGTTACGCATACTGCTTATCATGAAAGTTTTTATTGGCGCCGATCACGCCGGCTACGAGCTCAAAAACGTTATGCGTGAGCACTTGCATCACGCGGGGCACAAAGTGGTTGACGTTGGCGCCAAGACCCTTGACGAGGACGACGATTATCCTCGCTATGCCTATGCTATGGCGGCCAAAATACTTGGTGAGGAAGACGATGACGCCCACGGCATCCTCCTGTGCGGCTCGGGGCAAGGCATGAGCATGGCCGCCAACCGCGTCAACGGCGTGCGCGCCGCCCTGGCCTGGAACGTCCAATCTGCCGCGTCTGCCAAAGAAGACGACAACGCCAACGTGCTGGTGCTGCCGGCCCGCTTCATCACCGACTACGCCGCCATTGAAATGGTCGACGCTTGGCTCGAAGCCAAATTTAAAAAAGATCCCAAATACCTCCGCCGCCTCGACGAGCTGGAGGAACTTTATGGCTAGCGTCGCGCCCACGATTCTCGCCGCCACGCCCGAGGATTACGCCCGCCGCATCAACAACGTCAAACCTTTCGCTACCCGCCTCCACATCGACATTGCTGACGGCGTGTTCGAAGATCAGAAGTCTGTGGGATTATCCCAAATCTACGACATTGACGGCGTACCGTTCGATTTGCACCTCATGATGAATCACCCCGAAGGTCAATTTGAAGCCATCTGTGAGCTAGGCCCGCAGCTCGTCATTACGCACTTTGAAGCGCCGTTCGACCACGAGGCCTTTTTCAAGCAACTCCGCGAGGTCGACATCAAAGTCGGCTTGGCGCTTAAGACCGAAACTACCGTTGAGCAAGCTAAGGATATGCTGGCGAATATCGACCATCTCGTTGTCTTCACCGGCAAACTCGGCCACAACGGCGGTGAGTTCCGCGCCGACTGCCTGGATAAAATCGCTCAGGCCAGGGCCATTAATGCAAATCTCGAAATCGGCGTCGATGGTGGCATTAACCAGGAAACCGCCCGCACCGCCATCGCAGCCGGCGCCGACCTGCTCGACGTTGGCAGCTTTATTCACGACTCCGACGACCCCGAAATCGCCTACATCGCGATCCAGGCCATTGCCGAAGGCACGAGCTAACTCAGCCGGGCCAAACCAACAAAAAAAGGGGTTCTAGGCCATAAACCAAGCCTAGAACCCCTCTTGTGTCATGCCGCAGCCGGCGCCAGAATCGTCGCCGCCAAATACGGCAGTACCATCTCAGGCTCCCCCAGCTGCCTCACGTAGTACGCAGGCGTTTTGCCGCGCAGCTCCGCCGCCGCCCGCTCGTACCAGCCTTCAAGGCGCGAGTCCGCCTCGCACCACTCTTGGATTAGCAGCATGGCCCGGTGCTCGGTCACATAGAGCGACCAATCGGCGGCTCCGGAGTACACCAAGAGTAGCAGGTCGATGAGCCACCGCCGTGGTTGGTCGTCGTCGGGCGGCACATAATCGCCATCCTCGTCACGCCTGCGTAGCAACGCATCGAACTTGACCGCTGGCGGCGCGTACTCCGCCGCCAGCTCATACGGCGGCTCGCTGCCGTCAAGGAAGTCCAGCAACTGCCGGATGAATGCGCGTTCAGTGAGAACGTCGCCTATCGTCTGTACCAACGCGTCGTCGGCTCGCAGCTTGAGCGGGTCGTTAGGCCCGGTATCGAGATCGCTGTGCTCAAGCGTAAACCAGAAACCGCCCGCCGACCGTCCGATGCCGATGTTGTGGATCACCAGGCCGCCGCTGCCGCCGCCCTCCACCGTCGCCGTGCACCAGATCACAAGCATGCGGATATTCGGCTGAGCCGGCATGGGGCTTATAGCCCTTTCGAAGCCGCTCAGAACGACAGTGAAATGCTCAGCTTGTTCAGACCTTGGAACCTGCTGCTCAGGTGCATCGAGTCCAGCTCGCAGATCCGTGATTACACGCTCTGCAGTACCTGGTCCGCCGTTTACCATGTCATATCCGCGCGGGTCAAACCTGGTTGAGCCGGCGATGCCCAGGTTCAGCTGTCTGCCACCGAGGAATCTGATGGCTCGGGCAGGGCGACGACGGTGCAGGTACTGGTAAGCCTCACCCTTTGTGAGATTCGCAGCCAGCTCGCCCCAGCCGGTGCGCTCCAGCGCCGCCGCTGCCGCAGGAAGCAACACGGCATTCGCATGCAGGGCTATCAACACGTCAACGCTTACCAAGCCCTCGATCGAAATCATCTTCCACCTCCCAGAGACTGCCGTAACGGTTGGGCTAAGGCAAAAATTATGACACATATACGCAAGGAGTTCCATACATCTCGCCAAAAGTCGACATTGCGGCTATGCTTTGGTTATGACCCACAAACAGCTCGAACTCCAGGCCGACCAAATCCGCGAAGATATCATCAAGATGCTGGTTGAGGCGGGGAGTGGGCATGCCGCCGGACCTTTGGGCCTCGCCGATATCTTTACCGCCCTCTATTTCGAAATTCTTAACCACCGCCCCAAAGAACCGGATTGGCCGGACCGCGACCGCCTTATTCTCTCAAACGGCCACACCGTACCGGTGCGCTACGCCACTATGGCTCGGGCCGGCTACTTCCCGGTCTCGGAGTTGAAAACCCTGCGCAAATTCGGTTCCCGCCTCCAGGGTCACCCCGAACGGGTGCGCCTGCCTGGCCTCGAAACTACCTCCGGCCCGCTCGGATCCGGTCTCTCGCAAGCCGCTGGCATGGCGCTTGCCCTGCGCATGGACGGCCGCACCAACCGCGTCTACTGCATCACCGGCGACGGCGAGCTCGACGAGGGGAATGTCTGGGAAGCAGCCCTGTTTGCACCCAACAAAAAGCTCAACAACCTCACCGTTATCGTCGACCGCAACAACATTCAGATCGACGGCCCCACCGAGCGCGTCATGCCGCTTGGTGACCTAGCCGAGAAGTGGGCCGCCTTTGGCTGGCACGTTATCGAGATCGACGGCCACAACTTCGAGGCCATCATTGCCGCGTGCAACCTGGCCAAAGCTGTGGTGGAACGCCCCACCGTCATCATTGCCCACACTATCCCGGGCAAGGGCGTCGACTTCATGCAATATGATTACCACTGGCACGGCTACTTCGCCGACGTGCCGGGTGCGCCCAAGGCCAGCGACCAGGCCCGGGTAGCGCTACACGAACTCCGCACTCTGGCCGGCCGGATCAGGAGCGAACATGAGTAAGGCCAAGACCCACAAGCAGGCCGCGTCCGTCGCAGCGCCGATGTGGCAGTTCTATGCGGCTTGGCCGGCTACCTTGGCCTTGGTGGTGACGGTCTGGTATGCGGCGCCCTTTCTATGGCTCATGCTGCTGCCGATCTTATTTAATATCATCGTTACGCTAACCATTGTTACGGTCAGGTCCAGCCGCACCAAGCTCTTGCTCCTAGCAGCTTGCTATCTTAATCTGGCTGTTATGATTGAGTTCATGCTGCACTATTGCCTGTTAAACATGTGTACATGAGATCCGGCGGAACGCTTAAGTTTGCACTTGCCGCCATCGTAGTCGTCATTGTAGTGGGCGGTCTGGCCGTGGGCATATTCACCTGGATGTCGCACAAACAGGCCGACACTCGTACCGCCCTGGAAAGCGGCTATGCCACGCAGCCGCTTGGCGCGCCGTTTGTACTCGAATCCAAAGCCTGGAACGCCGGCCCGGAACAGTGGCAATACAACTACACTGCCAATGTAAATCCGGCCGCGGCTATCATCGCGGCCAAAGCCCAGCTCGGCCGCGGCGCCTACCAAGTCGACGCCAATCAACCGGATGTCATTAATAATGCTGCCGGCACCGCGACGTTGTATCGTGACCTCATCACTGAAGATGTTGCCTTGACTATGCATATCCAGCCTCCCGCAGCCCAAGGCTCAGCCCCGATCACGATTGCAACCGTCACCCTCAGCTCACTCGCGGGCCAGTAGCATTAGCATTTTGCCAGGCCAGGCCGTATCATAATGCCATGATCGACCCCCAGCAACATCTCACGCCGGACCTCGCAAGTCCGGAAATCAAGCAAGAACCGATCCGGGCTGGATTTGGCCGCGGCCTGCTCGAAGCCGCCCACCACGACAAAAACATTGTGGCGCTCTGCGCCGACCTTACCGAATCAACCAAAATGAACGAATTTGCGAAGAGCTACCCTGAACGCTTTGTGGAAATCGGCATCGCCGAACAAAATCTCGTTACGGTCGCCGCCGGCATGGCGCTGGCTGGCAAAACGCCGTTCGTGTCCAGCTACGCCGCGTTTTCGCCCGGCCGCAACTGGGAGCAAATCCGCACTACAATCTGCCTCAACCAGACAAACGTTAAAATCGTGGGCAGCCACGCGGGTGTATCAGTTGGGCCGGACGGTGCCACACACCAGATGCTCGAGGATATTGCCCTCATGCGCGTTCTACCCGGCATGACCGTGGTCGTCCCGACGGACTCGGTTGAGGCGTTTAAGGCTACCCAGGTGCTCGCTGCCTATCGTGGTGCCGCCTATGTGCGCTTGGCGCGGGAAAAATCGCCCGTGATCACTACGGAACAATCGCCGTTTTCGCTTTCCAAGGCCCAAATTCTCCGCCACGGTTGCGATCTCACCATTGTTGCCTGTGGCACTCTCGTGTATCAGGCCCTCATGGCCGCCGAAAGCCTGGCCGCACATCACCAGCTCGAGGTTGAGGTAATTAATGCCGCCGTTATCAAGCCGCTCGATGTTGTCACGATTGTAGCCAGTGCCAAACGCACTGGGGCTGTGCTTACGGCCGAGGAACATCAAATTACCGGAGGCCTAGGCGGCGCCGTGGCCGAGGCTCTGGCCGATCACTATCCAGTACCCATGGCTCGCGTTGGTTTGAATGACCGCTTCGGCGAGTCCGGCCGCCCAGACGAGCTCCTCGAACACTTTGGCCTCACCGCGCCTCACATTGCGGACCGCGCCCGCGAACTCCTAAAACGCAAAGCCTAAGTTAAAAATTCCTCTTGGCCAGATCAGGAAGATAGCGTAAGCTAATCCCATGTCCAAAGGGGAAATCCAGTATCTCGTGACCTTTGCTGCCGGCATCGCCGCTTTTTGGCTGAGCGGACAGGCGGTGGCACAGCTTGCGGATCCGCACCTCGGCCATTTTATTGCCGAGGCCTGGCATCTCAGCGTTACGCTCGGTGTATATGGTCTGTGCATGGCCGCGCTAGCAGTATTGATATATGGTCGGTCCAGAAATGCTAAGGCCATCATTGTAGCCGCCGTCTGTGCCGTCATTCTGGCGGCAGTCGGAGCTCAACTTCTATTGCATTTAATCGGGCTCGTGCACACCAAACAAGACCTCGGCTTCTTCACGTTCGCAGCCTACCTTCTCTACGGCCTGTTCTACGTCGTGTCAGCTGCCGTTGGCCGCCGCTTCGCGCGGTAGTCGTACCTAGTCATTATTTACACTCATTGGTAAAGCGGTTATGGTAAGGCCATACTAACTGGTACGTATTCATGTCGTCTGCAGGGCTCATCAACCTCGTTAAAACCCGCATCGCTCATATCGGCCTGATTATAGCCGCGAGCGTTTGGATCGCCGGCGGAATCTTCATGGCCGGGGCCGCTCAGGCCGCCGGCTCTGGCACGCTTACCCTCACTCCGGCCTCCGGCACCTATACGGTCGGCCAGGCCATCGTCGTTTCGGTCTATGCCAACACCGGCGGCGCGCCCATTAATGCCGTTGAGGCCGATGTCGCATACCCGCAGCAAAAACTGCAGTTTGAGAGCCTAGATACGAGTGCCTCAGCCTTCAGCATTGCCGCCGCCGGCTCAGGGTCAGGCGGGACTGTTCAGGTTGCACGAGGGAATATTCAACCGGTCACGGGCCGTGTGCTCGTGGCAGTCATCAACTTTAAAGTTATAGCAGCCGGCTCAGCCGCTTTGCATTTTCTGGCTTCGTCAGCACTCGTTACCAGCACAGACAATACTAACGCGCTCGGCAGCACTTCCGGTGCTGCATACACGTTGACGCAAACTCAGCCTGCCCGTCATTTTCAAGGCTTTCGTTTTCGCCTCTATTTTTAGCAAGGTGCTACACTAAAACACATGAAGCCTACCATTGTTGCCGCCCGCGCCATGTATGAACGCACGCGCAAAGAACACTTTGCGCTCGGTGCGTTCAATATCGACAACCAAGAGACGCTCGTCGCAGTAGCCAGGGCTGCAGCTGCTAAAAAAGCTCCGGTGCTGGTCGAGGTTTCGAATGATGAGGCCGGCATGATCGGCCTGTCCAACATCCGCTGCTTAGTTGACAACTACCGGGCCGAGTATGGCTTACAAATGTTCGTCAATCTTGACCACTCGCCCAGTGTCGAGGCCGCCAAAGCCGGTATTGATGCCGGCTTTGAGTTCATTCACATCGACATTTCGCAAGCCAACCACGACGCCACCCTCGATGACATCATTGCTGCCACCAAGGAAGTGGTGGCGTACGCCAGAACCACCGGCGCGCTGGTGGAGAGCGAGCCGCACTATTTCGGCGGCGGCTCCAACGACTTCGACGGCCCGATCGATTACGAAACCATTAAAAAATTCTTCACAAAACCGGATGAAGCAGCCAAGTTTGTGGCCGCCACCGGGATTGACACGTATGCCGCCGCCGTCGGCAACCTGCACGGTCACTATCCGGTACCCAAAGAACTGCACCTCGACCTGCTCCAGCAAGTCCGCGATGCCTTGACGTGCGCAATCTCGCTCCACGGCGGCTCCGACACGCCGCTTGAGCAATTCGTGCAGGCTGTGAACATTGGCGTGTCCAAAGTCAACATCAACTCTGATATGCGCCACGCCTACCGCACAACACTTGAGGCCCAGCTCGCTGCCAATCCGCATCAGTCGGCCGTTATCAAACTCGTGGGGCCGGTCATCGACGCTGTCCAGGCGGTTGTCGAAACCAAAATTGATGCCTTTGGCTCAGCCGGTCGTTCCTAAGAAAAAGCTTTACGGCCGGTCCTATACTGGTTATGCTATAACAAAAGAACTACCATCTATGAGACGTTATCACTTGCTTCCCTCGATTACTCGTCCCAAAACCTTTCTCAGCCTTATTCTCAGCACCATTGCCGCAGTGGCAATGGTGGGCGCCGGCGGACTTACCAACTATGCGCAAGCTAGCGGCTCAGCCACGCTCTATTTCACACCATCATCAGGCACGTATACCGTTGGCCAGACGCTGACCGTCACAATCTATACCAACACTGGCGGCGATCCGGTCAATGCAGTTGAGGCCGACTTTTCGTATCCCACCTCAACACTGACATTCCAAAGCATTGACGGTAGCAGCTCGGCCTTCGGCATCTCGGCCTCTCAAACCGGTGGTGGTGGTACGGTTAAAATCGCCCGTGGCAACACGAGCGGACTTACCGGCACAGAGCTCGTGGCGGTTGTGCATTTCACGGTCAGCGCTGCCGGCTCAGGATCACTGAGCTATCTCGGCTCGTCCGCGGTGGTACGCAGCACCGATAACCAAAACGTCCTCAGCTCCACTTCCGGCGCCAGCTTTACCCTTGCGGCCGCGTCAACGCCGACTTCCACGCCCAAGCCTTCAGGCTCCACTCACACTCCCACACCGGCTCCAAGCAGCGGCAGCAAGACCAGTCCCACCCCGAAGCCGTCATCATCCGCCTCGCCAACGCCCTCAGCCGCCGCCGGCACAACAAGTAACACGCCCAGCCCAACGCCCATCAGTATTAATACCTCGCCCACCCCGGCGCCATCACACAGCTCGACCAAAATCTTGGGCATTGCCGCCCTTGGCATTCCGATTCTAGCCCTCCTCGTCCTTGGTGCATTTATTCTCAGCCGCTCGCACATCCCGAGTGTGGCGTCACACGGCGCTGACAGCGACGCATTGCCTCTCACCCCGCCCGTTACGCCGTCTGCTCCGACCATGCCGGTAAACGGCACAGCATTGCCGCCCACGCCACCACCACCGTCGCCACAGGCACCAGTGCCACCAAGCCAGCCAGTCCCGCCAAGCCAGCCGGCGCCACCGAGCCAAACCACCCCGCCAAGTGGGCCCACCCCGCCGGCCGCCCAGCCGCCAAACCAGACATTTTACCCGGACGCCAACTCCAAGCACGACGGCCCCGCATGACGCCTAGACTCATCTCTCCCCGTCACGGACAGGGATTGAAGAGCATGCTTGCCCAACAAAAAGCGCTCTCCTGGGCAACTTTGGTCCCGCTCGTGGCGTTGTGTGTAGTGGTTGGCCTCGTCCTCAGGCCCCATTCGCGTGCTGATCAAGTGGATGGGGTAAATTACGAAATCTGCAACGAAGGGTCGCAATATCTTACCAGTCCCTGGACGTACGATGCGCTGGCCAGTGGCAGCCAAAGTTATACAGTGGCACAGTACGAGGCGCTGTCCGGGTATGGCACGACCTTACCGCCACTGCCTTCATACATTTCGTCCCAGGACTCAACGACTGAAGCGGCCGTCATCTATGCGCCTGGCAGCACAGTCAATGAGCCGGCCTACAATTTCCCAAACACGCCCATCGTGTCCTTTTTTGAAGGCGGCGCCTATAACGACATTGGCTTTGATAGTGTAAGCGGCGATCAGTTCATCGGTGGATCGGCGGCCGGCTATCCGGAGCCCGCGTTTGACGACGGCGGTAATGCCGAGGGCATTGATGGGCAAAATGCCACTTTTGATTTTTCAGGCGGAGCCAGCACACTTACCGCTACCGCAAACTCCGGAGCGACGACCATTACGACCGCCGACGCCATTCCCGGCTACATTGCCGATCTTACCTTTACCGACGGTTCCACCTACCCGATTGGCAACGTTTCGGGGACAACAATCACGCTGGACTCGCCTCTAACGAGCAGCGAGTCAGCCGGTAGCGCTGTCTGGGCCAACCGCCAGGCGCCGATTGGCAAGGTGGCATCAGGTGCCAGCCAGGGCGCCACGAGTGTTACGCTCGACAGCTCAGCGCTGCCGCTCGTGCAATACGGCAACATTCGAATTGGCGCCGATAATTACACACTCAGTTCGGTCTCGGGTAACCAGTCCGGCTACACGGTCGGTGTGCCAGGCTTGGATACGGCCTTGGCAGCGGGCACGCCGATCTACTACGACGGCATGGCCGGAGATGTGACTGTCTCGTATCTGAATATTAACAACGACCAGCACACCACCACCGGTACCATTTACACCGGTTCCGGCTGGACCATAACCCACGACAACATTCACGACGGCTACTCGAAAGGACCCGGGTACGGCGTTGCCCTTTACGGTGGCGACGAAGGCACGATTGAGTACAACTGCTTATCCAAAATGGGGGACTATGGCGAGAACATTTTTGGCACCGGCAGCAAATTTGACTACAACGAGGTCTACGAATCAAATTACCAGCCCGACCCCGGTTGCGGCTGCTCCGGCGGCGGTAAATGGTGGGGCACGCTCAACTCCGACATCGTAGACAACGCCTTCGTTAACGATGGAATCGGCGACAGTGGTTTTGCCATCTGGCTCGACAACGGGAACACCGGCACACTCATATCCGGCAACTTCTTCAACCAAACGGCCGGCCCGGCCATTTCGAGCGAAACAGGATTCAACCTCGATATTACCGACAACCTGTTCGAGAATGACAACTGGGGGACCGGTGACGGCTGCGGTAACTCTAATTGTACTGGCGACGTTGGCTTAAATAGCTCCGGCGGCTTCAATATACCCGGCAGCCGCTACAATAACCAGATTAGTATTTCCGATAACCAGTTCATTGACGACTGGGGCGGTGTCGGCATCTGGCAATCCGGTGCTCGTTCCTGTGAGAACTCAGGTGAAGGCTGGCCTCAGGATGCCCCGTACTGCTCCGGCGGCTTCCCGAATTCCTCCAACACGTCAAACGGCGGCCAGTACTATTTCTCTCATATTGCTGACACTCAATATGGCGGCGCTTCCAACGCGGTCGTACAAGCCGCCTCGTCCGGCAGTACAACGCTTCTGGTCAACGGCTCCATGGCTACGGATGATCAAATCGGCATCGGCGACCCGGCTTCCACCACCACAGCGAGCACCACGGATGTCACCTCACTCGCCGGCTCGCAAACGATCAACGCCGCCTCCACCACCGGTTTCCCGAGTTCAGGCCAGTTGCGCGTCGGGACATCAGCGGCCTGGAGCGACGCCGGCGGCAGCTATACCGGCGCCATCCTAAGCTACACTGGCACAACCGGCACGAGTTTCACCGGTGTGTCGCTCGTGCGCGGCTCCGGCACCCTAGCCGGCCCCATCCTACAAGTGCAGCCATACAAAATCACGGGTGAAACTTGCTACGCCAACGATTGCGCGCTTACTATCACACCGGGCCTCAGCGCCTCTGCGGCCGCCGGCGCCGAGGTGAGTAACGCCGGCACCTGCCAGCTCTATGCCACCAGCGCCGCCACGCCGACGAGCCCTCTAGCCCCCAATGGCACCTCGTACTTTGACGGCTGCCAGTGGGGGACCAAGAACATTAGCATCACCAGCAACAACTTCATCTTCGATCCGACCACCATGGCGGCCAGCGCCCCACTGAGCGGTGGCAAAACCACCACCTCCTGTACCGCCGACCACAACAACGACTGCGGCACCAACTTCATGGCCTACCAGGAGGCCGGCGAACCACCGTTCAGTACCTTCATCGGCGGCAACGCCATGTACTCAAACTCTGCCCTCACCTCCTGTCCGTCGTGGGATTCCGGCTGTTCATCCAGCCCTCTCAAAAACATTAACGCCCTATCCAACCCGCCCGACGCGCCGGCAAATAACGGTGAGGCAGCGAATAACGACGTGTGGTCAGATAACACCTATTCCGGACCGTGGGCCTGGAATGCCTACTCATATGGCGGCTGTGACGAGCCGAGCGACCCCACCACCAACAAGAGCATGCCGGCCGGCGCCTGCAGTGTTGACTTCTCCGACTGGCAAACCGACTGGCAACAGGATGCCGGCAGCACCTACTCTGCCAGTCCTCAGCCGACACCCACCACCACGGCTACCCCGACCGTCTCGGCCACTCCAACCCCGAGCGCTACCCCCTCGTCTTCGCCCTCGGGCACAACAGGCGACCTCAACAACGATGGCCAAGTCAATATCTTCGACCTTTCTATTCTCCTCAGCGACTGGGGTACCAATAATGCCACTGCCGACCTTAACCACGACGGCACGGTGAATGTTTTCGACCTTTCCATTCTTCTCAGCCATTGGGGGACCTAGCGGGAAACACTAATGAAAATCACACGTTTACATCCAGACACCCTTCTAAAGCACGGCAGTCGGATACAGACCGGGGTCTTAAGCCTGGTTGTGGCAGCCGTAGTGGTGGCCGGCGCCTACGTTGTGAGCCACAGTTTTGCCGACACCAACCAGCTGTACCTTAGTCCGTCCAGCGGCACCGTGCTGCAGGGCAATACGGTCAGCGTGGCAATCCATGAAGATTCCGGCACGACGGGCGTCAACGCCGTCCAGGCCAACCTAAGTTATGATCCGGCTGAATTTGAATTCGAAAGCATCGATGCCAGTAACAGTGCGTTTGGTGTAGAGGCCGAGTCCACCGGCGGCAACGGCACTGTAACCATTGCCCGCGGCGTCACCGGCGGCAGCGCCCCACTCACTGGCGATCAGCTGGTGGCCACGGTTACGTTCACGGCTTTAGGCAGTGGCGTGAGCGGAGATATTAACTTCGCCAGTGGTTCGGCCGTCGTATCGGCATCCGACAACACCAACATTGTCCAGTCAACCGCCGGCGCCAGCTTCGATCTCACCGCACCGGCCACGCCGACGCCCACACCTACGCAAACTCCAGCGCCCACCGCCACCCCAACGCCGGCTCCCGCGCCCACACCCACAGCCACTCCCACGCCTGCGCCCGCGAGCGCCGGCACCATCTACCTCAATCCTGCCAGCGGTACGATCACAAATGGCTCCGACCTGATCTTTGATATCCACGAAGACTCCGGTTCCACGCCGGTCAACGCCGTCCAGGCCAACTATGATTATTCCACCAGTGATTTCCAATATGTTTCAATTTCAGCCGCAAATAGCGACTTTGCGGTCGAAGCCCAAACCTCGGGCGATAACGGCCAAATCCGCATTGCCCGCGGCGTCACCGGCGGCAGCGCCCCACTCACCGGCGACCACATTGTGGCAACAGTCACGCTCAAAGCCGTTACTAGTGGTACCGCCGCCCTCACGGCCGCTTCCGGCTCGGCAATCGTCAGCTCCGACACTAATTCCAATATTCTCAGCAGTCAAACCGGCGGTAGCTACACGCTCACCGGCGGAACCGGTAGTAGTACAAGCACAACACCCGCGCCAACACCAAAACCTTCGTCACCCACCCCGGTTTCAATTACCGGCGGCAGCGAACCCATTCCGGTGAGCGACACCATCCAACTCTCGAGCCCATCCCTTAGCTCTAGCGCCGCCACTACTTACACGCTCGACGGGCAAAGCGTTAGCGGCGACACCGTCGACACCTCTGATCTGAGCGACGGCGACCACACCATTACCGCTACCCAAACCGTGAATGGCAAGACTACTGAGGTCAAACAAACCATCTCGGTCCACAACAAGTCGGCCGGGTCCAATCCCTTCACGGTCGTTTTGGGTGCTGCCAAGCCGGCCTTGCCCTATATCGTGGTCGTAGTGATCGTAATACTGCTGGCAACCGCCGGCTTCGTGTTCATCCGCCGCGGACCAACCGGGATCTAGCTGTGGCAAGAATTAATAATGTAAAAGTAATGACCTACAAAAAGCAAAGATCACAATTCATGTCTCCGTCCAGGCACTTGCCGCAGCCGCGGTAATTCTAGGGTCGGTCCTTATATCAAAGGACAAACTTACTGTTGCGGCATCCGAAATCCTGCTGCTGGTCGTGCTGTACGGTAGTTCCCGGGGCAGGCAAAGAAAAACCAAGTAGCCATTGCCGGATTCAAAAAGGGATCAATTACAGGGTTTTCACTACTGCGTCACAAAGTAGCTGTATTTGTAGGTAGTAGCACCAGACAAGTTGTTGCTGTTGGTTTCAAGGCTAAAGCCCGTGGTTGACGGCGACGTGTAATACTGCAGCGCCGAACCATTGGCTGCGGCCGGCGTCAGTACCACGTTGGGTGTAGCACCAAACACATTGGAAAACGTAATATCAGCCAAATCACCGGCCGCCGAGCATGGCCCCGCACCGGTCGTAATAGTAATCGTGCCGCTGGTATCATCGCCGGTCACACTCACACTGGCAGTCCCGCTGCAATTCGCCGCCGCTCCGGCCGCAATGCCGGGCGTGCTGCCGCCGGTAATAATATGGCCGTCAACCGTTAGGTTGGCCGTCACCACGAGCGAGCTGACCGTAACCGTCATGGTCGTGGTATCGGCTGTCAGCACTGCTGCGCCCATTTGATTTTGAACCTGGAAAGCCGAGGTCGAATCAGTCGGAGTTTTAATGAGCGTTTGCCCCAGCCCACTCACCTCAAACACGGATTGATCCGCGGCGTTGCGAATCATTACTCCCTCATCCGCGGTGTTCTGCACCGTCAGCACCGTAGCCGATTTTGTCACAATGTTGGCCCCAGTCACGTTCGACCCTTCGCGGCCGATTGTCCAAGCTGTATCCGACGGCCCGTTAAGGTAAATCGCCTGGTTGTTATCCAGCGAAACGTTGCCGTTTGCGATCTGCAAAGCTTGCTGCGGCGCCGACGTGCCGATACCAACATTGCCGCTGCGGTCAATTACCAGGCTGTCGCTTAGGCTATCGGTCGTAGAATCTGCCACCGGATTAATCGGCACACCAATGTCGGCCCAATCGGCGGTATCAACAAACCAGCTCATATCAACATTACCGCCGGTGCCGGGCGCATCAGCGCCGCCCTCGCCGTACACCGACGATGTATTTGGCAGGTACCACATTTGGCTCTGAGTGTCGGCGCTGTAGAGGCTGCTATTGTTGTTCGTCACACCAATCGCATCGACTACCAATTGCGATGTGCTGGTCGTGGGCACCAAAAGATTCGTTGCCTGGTAACCGGTTGTGGTACCGCTAGCCGTGGCAAACGTGCCCAGCGGCGTGGTTTGATCAACGTTGTAGAACGTGGCCGCACCAATCGAGCCGGTGCCGGCTGAACTCATGGTGGCAACGATATCATAGCTACCACTCGGCGGATTCAAAAGGTACCACAGCTCAACATGCGCGCCCACCGGATCAACCACCTGCGGCGAGTTTTTGGCTGCAATCTGCGTCAGCGCCAAGCCGTTATAGGTGACCGCGGTGAATGTGCGCTGCTGATTCGTCTCAACTTGCACTAGCATCAACCGGTTACTTTCGGAGCCGGTTGTAAAGCCGCTTAGGGTAACCGTGCTGCTGCCAAAGCTTGCAATCTCCCCCGTGTTATCAACGGTTACCGCGCTAGCGCCGGGCTTAGCGGTCCGGAAGATAAACGAGCCCGAGCCGGCAGCACCAGTGCCGTTAGAAGCGTCGAATGTAATATTGCCGCCACTGGCGTTGGTGCCCGTCGCCTCCCCACCGCGCACGGTCAAATCTTGCGGCGTTCCATCTTGCCCCAAAATAATCGCCATATCGGTCGTATCTGCGGAAATAAGCGACGCTCCGGCGGCATTCTGGATCGCAAAGGCGTCCGTTGAATCGGCCGGATCCTTAAACACTGCCGAACCCTCAACGTCTAAGTTGGCACTTGGCGTGGTGGTACCGATGCCAACCGATGCGGTGCTACCGGTAAAGAAGCCGGAGTCGGCAGCCAGCGTCTGAGACTGGATGGAATTGAGCGCAGTTGGTATGACTGCTACTTCGGCGATTTCGCCGGTAAACGGACCGTTAAAGGGGTCGTCGCCAATATACCACGAGCCCGTGTAGCTCTGAGGTGTATTGTACGAAGGGTTCGAGGCTACCAATTGGCCGTCTACGTAGAGATACATGCCGGCGCTGGACACGCTGGCAACCGCGATATGCCAACTGCCGTCATTGACGGCCGCCGAACTTGTAATTACTTCGTTGCCAAGAATGTTGTTATAAATGCGGAAATTCAACTTGCCGCTGCCGTCAATAAAGAGTTCCCTATCATGTGCAGCGCCGCCAACGCCGCCGATCAGCTCGCCCTCGTTAGTGGTATTAAACATTACGACCTGGCTAAACGTTGTCGGCAGGGTTGCGGAATTCGCCGTCGTAATTTCACTCGGGCTGGCTGAATTAAATGCCATCGCTGGTTGTGTATTGTCGCACGAGAATGGGCCCGGGGTCTGGTTCGTGGTGACATTCGAGAGCGTGCCGGTGTTGTTATTGCCCGAGCTGTCGGCTCCCGTAGCACCGGTATCATCAAGCTTCCAATACGCGTCAGGCGCAAAACTGTCCACATAGTTCTCATAAGTGGAGACTCCACAGTTGGTGGGTGCGTTAACAGTTAGGGTGCCGTTACCCGAATCAAAGTTTAGCGACGGATTACCGCTGGCATTTTGAACCTGGAAAGCCGAAGACGAATCAGTGCCGGGCTGAACGATCACGCTTCCACCCGCGCCGGTCCCGGCAGCGGCCCCGCTTTGCAATACCAAGTTGCCGCCGTTGCCATTGCCGCCGGCGTTCCCGGCCGCAATCGTCAAATCACCGCCAGTCCCACCGGAGCCGGCAATCTTCCAAGTCGAACTGGTAGCGGCTGTAATGTCGAGCGCGCCGGTGGTAGTGGTGTAACTAGCGCCGCCGGACGTAGCGGCAATATTTGCACCGCTAATGTTAATAAAACCACTGCCGCCACTGATGTTCACGCCGCCGCCATAAATCGAGGTCGGCGCGAGCATTGCGGAGTTGCCAATAGTTATTTCTTGCGCGTTCGTGGCGCCCAGGTCGAGCGCTGCCGTCGCCGAAGACGAACTAAGATCAGTAATCGTAACGTCATCAATGTAGTGCACCTCCCCAATAGTCTGGGCGTCGTTGGCTGAGAAGTAATAGCCCATCTCCGTTGCACCCACCGGCGCCGTTAATACGCCTACGACTTTGCGCCAACCGGTTGAAATATCCGTAACCGTCCCGAAGTCCTGCGTCGAAATTGCGCCGCCGCCGTAATATCCGTTACTTGACCATGTCACTCCGGCGGTGATGTTGTCCGAGTTTGTGGCCGCCCGCACCCAAGCCTCAACGGCGTAGGTATGGCCCTGGGTAACCGGAATAATCATTGGTGGATTTGTTATACCGTCTGCGGTTTCCCATCTCGGAAAGTAGTTGCTGCCAACGGCGATTGACAAGCTGTGGGTACCGCTGTGGGCCTGGGCATTCGTTTGGGTTATAACCGAATTGTCGCCAAAGATGCCGTCGCCCATGTTGTCAATGCCGTCCTCGAATGTCTTATCGTCGATCAAGGTGCCTGATAGCACGCTATTTCCGGTATCAATTGAGACATTGCCGGCCGCTGTCGTGGACGAATCTCCGGACTGGAGGGTAATATTACCGCTCGAGCCGGTGCTGCTGCCGGTGATAATGGCGACATCTCCGGTACCACCTTGCAACAATGCGGCACTGGCACCCTCGGCTGAACCCAAACTCACATTTTCCACGCCGTTGCCGGTACTCAGGTTGTTGCCGCTTTGAGTCACCATTGAGCTGCCAAGCGTCGTGGCATCGGTGAAGTAGGCGAGTGATCCCGCGGTTCCGCCCACGGCCGCCACTCCGCCGCCCGCGCTGTTAGTTACGTTCGTAACATCGGTAAGATTGGTGACGTTTGTGGTATTGCCGGCCTGGTTCGTTACATTTGTGACATTGTTGGTCACATTACCGCCGCCCAGCAGATTTAAGAACTGCTTACCGTTGTAATACTCCAGTACGTTACCGGTCTGATCATAATACAGCTCACCGGCGACCGCCGAGGTCGGCTGCGAGCTCGGTACAAGCACGATCGGGCCGGTGACGTTAAGCTGGCCGTTGACAGTCAACTGCCGGCCGCCAGCTGTCTGCCCGGCTGCCAGCGACTGGCTAACGTCTGCCAGTGGCACTGATTGCGAGGTCGGCAATTGGGCAAGCAGCGCCGAGCTGGCCGCCGGCGGATTGTTCGCCGCTGAGGCCACAAAATACACGCCGGCCCCAAACGCCGCAATGATGAGCGCAAACCCGGCCATGCGCTGAAGTGACATGAACGGCTTTTTGTCGCTCGGCCGGGGTGGTTGCGGGCTTGGGTGCGTCTCATCGGCTGACTGCACCGGTGTCGCCTCTGGCACGGCCTGTAGATTCTCCGGCTTCTCATACGTTGCGTCATGGTTGAGATCAATTGGCTGGTTTGAGCCTGGGGTAATATCGTTCATTGTGCCACCCAATAGTTCCATTCATAGGTCGACGTATTCGACGGAGTTGTGCCGGTGCCAAGGTCAAAACTGGTGGGGGAAACAGTACTGTCGTCAACGTATGCGTTAAGTGCTGCGGCATTAGATCCGCCGGCCGTCAGCGTTACGTGCGGCGCAGCGCCAAACGCTGTCGCAAACGTGATGGTGGCAAGCTTCCCGCTGGCGGAGCAGCCCGACCCGGTCGTAATCGTAATGGTACCGCTCGTGTCATCGCCGGCTACACTCACGGTTGGGCTGGTGCAAGCAGCGGTCCCGGCCGCAATCCCGGGCGTGCTCCCGCCGGTAATCACGTGACCGTCCACCGTTAGGTCGGCCGAAACGGTGAGCGCCGTCACGGTCACGATCATGTGAGTCGTGTCGGCGGTCAGCAACGGGGTATTGCCGGTATTCTGTACCACAAAGGCCGTCGCTGAATCGCTAGAGTTTTGGAACGTAGTCGCGCCGTTGCCGTCGATTGACACCACCGGAGTACCACCGTTGTTTTCGATCTGAAGCGTCTCAAACGGAGAGCTCGTCGATGCCACGTTTTGCAGCGTGAAGCTGTCGTACGCTGTCGCTGAGCCGTTCCAGTAATTACTCAAAAGCTGCAGGCCGTCAGAGTTTGCTGTCGGCACGAAAGAAGTGGCATTGGTGGGTGCTTGTAATTGCACGTCATGATCAACAGTGTCGACGTCAAATTCGGGTGCACCACCGCTGTCCATAACCCCGAACGCGCCGAGTGAATTAACATACCCGACGCTCGTAGTGCCTGATACTTGTAGTGCGGAAACGGTCGGCGCGGTGTCGATACCCACCCGGCCATTAACCGTGTCCACGTCAATGACATCTGAGCCGGTGGCATCTTGCACCTGGAACGCAGATGTGGAATCAGTGCTATTTTGTAGGGTCGCTGCGCCGCTGGTCGTCAGGTTGAAGAGCGAACCGTGGAAGATGTCGCTCGTGCCACTGTACGAGCCGTAGATCGCCAAGTGGTAGTTGCCGTTGCCGTCATCGGTGCCGTTGCCAAACCAACTCGCATTCCAGGTACCAGGGGTTACACTGCCCTGGAAAAAGTCGGAGCCGCTGCCATCACACGTCGCGTAAAATACATCGCCTGAGCTCGACGTTCCGATGACCAGCCAGTAATTGGTACCGACCGTAACATTGAGCGGAGTATCGAGCGTAATATTGTTCCAGTTTGGACTGCCAGGCGACGGCGCAGTGATTGTCTGTGTGCCGGTGTGTTGGTCGAGGAGGGTTCCTGGCGTGCCCGCATTATCGCTGTAGATAGCCACGGAAAACGGGTCCCCGCCGCCGCTGTCAAACGCCACGTTAAGCGACGTCAGCGTGCCGTTGGCCTGGGCCGTATACTGTGTTGTCTGGTCCTCGTTAGAGTTACTGTCATTGCACGAATTCGTCATACTGGCGAGATTGTTGCCAATCACAACCGCTTGCTGAGCCGTTGCTGCTGAGTTGATGTTAAATGAATCGCCGGCATTTGGATTCACGCCCTCGTAGAAACTCGTGTTGGCATCAGCCAGTTGAATCGACGAATCGCCCGACCCCGCCTGCTGCACCGTTAGCTGCGAGGCGGTCGTAGTGTCGTTGTTGGACTGGACAACGACGCCGGTATTGCCCGAGGCCGCGCCGAGCGTGACCGTCTGGTTTGTTCCGTCCACCGAGATTAGGTTCACCCCGGCGGCAGTCTGCACCTGGAATGCGGTGCTGGTATTGTTGGGGTCACGGAATAGCGCCGTACCTTCGTCGTCAATGTTGGCCTGCGGAGAAGTCGTGCCAACACCGATTGACGCCAGCTCAGCGTTATACACGCCCGCATCTGTCGCCAGCGTCTGAATCTGCGGTGCTGTAACAACCGAAAGCGAAACGGCAGCCTGCGAGATCTCGCCGTCAAAAGCGGTATTGCTCATATTGGGCCAACTGGCGCCAAAGGAATTGCCGATCCACCAAGTGCCGTTGGTGTAGTCGGCCGGGTTATTGTAGCCGGGATTTGCCCCCACCAGCCGGCCGTCTAGGTATAAGAACAAGCCGCTGCTTGATTCAGTCACGACCGCCATGTGCCAATTGCCGTCTGCCACCGAGCCCGCACTTGATATTACCTGTACGCCCTGGCCGTTGTTGAAAATCCCTGCATACAGCCGGCCGTCTGTGCCGACGTACATCTCACGGTCCCAAGACGTTACGTTATCGCTAAACGATTCCAACACGCCGCTTCCGCCGTTGGTCTTAAACAATGCGATCTCGCTGTAGACATTCGGCGAATTGATTGCGTTTGGTGTGGTAATTTGGCTGTTGCTGGCGCTACTAAACAACATCGCTGGATGGCTTGGGGCGCACGTGAATGCACCCGGTGTCTGGTCGGGCGTCACATTGGAAAGCGTGCCGTCGTTGCCGTTGCCGGAACTATCGACCGCGGTCGAGCCGGTGTCCTCCAGCTTCCAGTACGATGCCGGGCTCAAGCCGTTCATAGCGCTTACATAATCCGAATAATCACACCCGGCAGTATTATTAACGATTAAATTACCGGTGTCATTTATGTCGTCGTTTGCCGTATCGGCCGTAAACAACGCATTGCCGGCAGCGTCCTGAATCTGGAAAGCTTGGGTTGAATCAGATGCATCTTGGAAATTGGCATCCCCACCAACATCTAGCGTATGGGTCGGATTCGAAGTGCCGACGCCGACGCCGTTGCTTCCGATAACCAGGCTATCACTCAACGTGTCGGTTATAGAGTTAGAAGTCGGGTTAATTGGTACGCCAATGTCCGCCCAGTCGGCGTTGTTAACCGACCAGTTCATGTTGACCGTGCCACCAGTACCAGGAGCATACGACCCGGCCGCCGGCCAATTGCCGCCGGACGGCGGTTGGTTCCAGATCTGAGTCTGGCCCGGGTTGACCGTCGGGTCATCGCCGTCTGTCCCAATGCCATCAACTACCAGCTGGGCCGCGCTGGTTGTCACAACATTAAGGCTCGTCGACTGCAATCCCGTGGTCGTGCCGCTGGCAGTCGCAACCGTACCAAACGGCGTGGTTTGGTCCACATTGTAGTACGACGATGCACCGATCAGCATACCGGTACAGTTCGGAATGTTGGCCAATACGTCATGAGTGCCCGAGGGCGGGTTGAGCAGGTACCACATCTCAACATCAACCGAGTTATCCTTAACAGCCAATTGCGTCAGCGGGAAGCCATCGTAGCTGACCGAGGTATAGTTCACATCCGAGATGACCGTGACGACAAGCACACGGTTGGACTGGCTGCCCGTGGTAAAGCTCAATTTGGCCTCACCACAGTTGCCGTCGTCGCCAATCTCGTTGCCCGTGTTATCCAATGTCACTGCACTCCCGCTGGGCTTGGCCGTCCGGAATATAAATGAGCCCGACCCGCCGGCACCGGTGCCGTTCGAAGCATCGAATGTAATGTTGGCACCGCTGGCGTTGGTGCCGGTGGCCGCCCCGCCCCTCACCGTGAGGTCGGTCGGCGTGTCGTCTTGACCAAACACAATAGCATTGTTTGTGGTGTCGGCGGTGAGCAATGAATTACCGGCAGAGTCTTGGATCTGGAAAGCAGTGGGTGAGTCAGTGGTGGACTGGACAAGATCAACGCTACCCAAATACTGAGTCACGCCGGATCCCTGAAAGGTGAGCAGGCCGCCACCGGTATTGCCGACGGTGACATCGTTGGCGTTCGCGGTACCGATGTCGACATTGGCGTTAGTATCCGCAAGAACGTCGATCCCGGCGCCGCCCCCCAGCAGGGATGTCAGGCCGGCTTGCTGATAGTTACCGATATTGATTGCCTGGGCGTTAGTAGCGCCGATATTTATGCTGGGCGAAGCAACAGTGGAAAGATCGGTGACGGTGGCGTCGTCAATGTACTGAATTTGGCCGTTTGTGCCATTGGACGCTGCAAACTGGAGGTCCATTTGCTCGTTTGGATGGCCGGGATTGACGGCCGGCGCCACGACATTACCGAAAAGATGGGTCCAGCCGGTAGTGGTGTCGGTGGCCGACGCCCACGTTGTGGTGCCTGCCTGGCCATTCCACCATTGCACCTGGCCACTAATGGTCTCGGCAACGGTGTCGGCTCGAATCCAAGCAGACAGGGCGTAGATGTGACCTGGGGTCACCGTAGGTCCGAGTCCGCCCCCTTGTGTGGTGGCCCAGAGTCCTGAGCCTTGCTCAGTTACAGCGAGGCTGTGAGTACCGCCGTGGGCCTGGGCGGTGGATTGAGCGACCGACACATTAATGTAGTTGCCGAAGTTCTCGGTACTGCTCTCAAAGGTAAAGTCGCTGATTTGGGTGCCACTGGGAGTGTTGGCTCCGTTGTCGATGGTGACATTGCCGGAGTTGCCGGTGGATGAATCTCCGGTCTGGATGCCGATCCCGGCAGTGGTGCCGGTACCCGAGCCGGTGTTAATGGCAACGCCACCGGTACCGCCTTGAATCGTCACGCCGCCGGAACCGGCGTAAATTGAAGTGGTCGCAGCCCCATTAGTCGTACCAAGGGTAACCGCTGAGTTGGTGGAGTCGACGCTGAGGAGTGTGTTACTGCCGGAGGCATTTTTAACCTGGAAAGCGCTTGTTGAATCAGAGGTCGGCTGGACAGTGATGCTCGAGCCGGTATCAGTGATAGACGAATCGCCAACCGTCGTGCCCGAGCCGGTAAATTTGGCTAGCTTGTCGGCCGTGCCCGAGCCGCCGACCCCTCCACCACCTCCGCCGATACTACAATTGCCGAGAGTAAACAAACATACCGTATCAGTCGTGCCACCTGGAATCGACGGGAACTGAATGGTAGCATTGCCGGTGCTGCTCGGGCTCAAACCCTGCAAAGCCACGGTTTGCGTCGTGCCTGCGTTGGCCAATGTAAGTTGTCCGGCCAAGCTCCCGGGAGTGCCAAGCACAACCTGGTCGGCGTTCGTATCCACGGTAAAAACACTATTCCCGGACGCATCCTGCACCTGAAATGCCTGGCTCGTATCAGTTGGATCCTGAAAAACCGCTGCTCCATCCTGTGTCAGCGTGCCCGACGGTCCGATAATCGTCGCCGGGCCGTTGGTGGTGTAGCTGGCATACATCGAGTACAACGAGCCGGTAGACACTGAGCCGGACGGATACGTGGCCGGTAAGCCGTTGTCTGGGCCGCTTTGCCACGTGTTCGCGACCCCATCGACTGTGGCCGACGGGAAGCCGTTTGAGTAGGTGATGGTGTCGTTCCCATTGGCCCAAAACACTAACCAATAACTCGTGTTCGCGAGCACATTCACCGGGCTGGTCAGGCTCAACGTGTTCCAGCCCGACGGTGAAGTCAGCGTACCGATGCCGGTTGAACCGACGTAATTGCCGGGTACGCCGCCGTTATCGTCATAAATCGCGAGCTGATATTGATTGTTGGGTGACACCGTTTGGCCGACGCCAATGTAAACTGACATCGAGCCCAGCGTACCGGCCACGCCGGTGGTAAACTTAAATGCCGCTAGCGTTCCCGGAGTAATGGCCGACCCGACGTTGGATCCTTCGCTGGTGCTGCCCAGTGCCCCGCCCGCGCCCACGCCTAAGCTTACCTCGCGGTCGGTTGAATCAGCTGTTAGCAAATTAATCCCGCCCGCCGACTGCACTTGGAAATCGGTCGTCGTATCCGACTGTGGCTTCACAATCACACCCCCGGCGGTCCCGCCCCCGGCGCCGAGCGTAAGCGAACCGCTCGTGGTACTAAAGCTTGACGCTCCTGAACCGTCCACGGTAATCGCGCCGCCGTTCACGTCAATGTTCGCAGTCCCCGCGTTAAGGTTAATACCGCTGCCGCCGTCAATCGTTGTTGGCGCAACCTCGTTCATGTTCCCGATCGACACCACCTGAGCATTGTTCGCACCCAAATCAAGCTCAGACGAAGATGACCCCGAGCTAAGGTCGGTCACGGTGAGGTCATCAATGTACTGCGTGCCGTTGCTAGTACCACCCGTACCACCGATCCTGAATTGGCCTGTGATAGCACCAGCCGGAGCGACTCCGCTAGCGGTTAGCTGGGTCCAACCGGCAGTCGTTGTTGTAACAACCGGAAACGCTAGAAAGCTCGTATCAAACCCAAGGCCGCCGCCGCCCCAAATCAGCGCCCCGGTGATCGGCGTACCGGTCGTTGCGGCCTTCACCCACATGCTAATGAAGTAATGATGGCCCGCGGTTACGCTGACGTCATCCGGATTGTTCTGGAGAATACCCCAGAAGGCATTCCCAGTAACGGCCAAACTACAGTTACCGCTATGCGACACCGTGCAGTCTTGCGCCGTGGTCGAGGGCAGGATCCACGGCTCAATGCCGTCAATCCCAGTTTCAAAGTCGTTGTCCTGCACCACGGTGCCGCTCACAAATCCAGCTCCGGTATCGACCGTCACATTACCCGCCGCTGTGGTAGCGGAGGTGCCGCTTTCAAGCGTAATGTTACCGCTGGCCCCGGCCGCCGTTCCGGTGGTAAGGGCAAGCCCGCCGGTTCCGCCCTGCACCGACGTTGCCGCCGCTCCGTTACCCGAACCCACGGCCACACTCTGCACGCCGTTACCAGTGCCGACGTTCAGGATTGTGCCACCTACGTCAAGGGTTGTGCCGCTCTCGTTAATAAGCGAATCACTGAGGCTGTCGGCGGTTGCAAAGTAGGCCAAATCACCCGGCGTTCCGGTACCGGCCACGCCGCCGCCACCCCCGTTGGTAACATTTGTCACATCTGTCAGATTGGTGACGTTGGTCGTATTGCCGGCTACATTGGTAACGTTGTTCGTTACATTGCCGCCACCCTGCAAGTTCACAAATTGCTTGCCGTTATAGTAGGACAGCAAGTTACTCGTCGAATCGTAATACAATTCGCCGGCTGTGGCACCTGTAGGCTGGGAACTTGGCACAAGCACCAACGGCCCAGCAACACTCAGCTGGCCGTTGACCGTGAGCTGCCGCGCGGTCGCTGATTGCGATGCCGACAAACTCTGGCTCAAAGCGGCCAGCGGGATCGATTGCGATGATAATTCAGCAAGCGCGGTCGTGGTTGAGGCCACCGGCTTGCCCTGGGCCGAAGCATAAATGAGAGTGCCGATACCAAACGCGGCCACAATCAAAGCAAATCCGCTCATGCGCTTAAGCGACATGAACGGCTTGTTACCCCCCGGCCGCTGTGGCGTAGGCGTCTGTTCCGACGCTTCCGGTGCCGCTCCTTCTCCTAGGCCAACCGGTAACGACTCTGCCTGCGGAATCGACGACAACCCAGCCGGTTCCGCTGCCGGATCCGACTGCGTAATCTCACGGTTACTTAGATCAACCGCGTGATTCGCACCCTTGGTAACGTCATTGTTCATCCGCTTCGGATATCCACCTCAAACGTAACTTTGATACCCCCTAATTATCGCTTATGCTCAAGATAAGCACAAGCGTATTTGAAGGCATTTTTGCGGGGTTTTAATGGATTTCTAATTAGTCCAAACCACGGCAACGGCCGCAGCCAAACTCACGAGCAATACGCCGCAAGCTGCGATCAGCACGTCGATGAGCGCCCGCAGCAGTGTTCTCCTGGCTAGTGGATTGCGCCCCAGCGACACAATTTCACTCCGAATCGAGGTTGTCAGCATGACCACGGTAATAATAAAGCCGAGTACGAGCGCCAACGCCGCCAACAAGACCCGCACAGGCGCCACCTGGCGGCCCGCCAAAGAGTTGGCCGCCGACTGCAATACCGGCGGCACAATGGTCGATAAACTGCCGCTCTGGGCTGCCGGATAGTAAGTAACATTAACTGCCACCGGCACGAGACCGACTTTAATGCTCACCTGGTGGCCGTCTTTGCCCGACACCGTTCTGGTCGCAGTCGTCACCGAACTCAAGCTGGTCTGGGCCACACCGATTGTGGCGCCCGACTGCGTGGCTTTCATGCCAATACCATCGAGTGGCGAGATGGTAATTTTGTCGCCCACGACCACGGGACCATTAATGTCACTCACGAGTGCTAGCGTCGAGCCGCTTACAACCACCTGCACGCTATTTTTGCCCGCGTCTGATAACTCCACGAGCGGACTTTGGGCGGCCACACCCACAAGGTTCGTGGCAGTGGTGCCGGCCTGGGCCGGTTCCACTGTGCCCGAGCCACTGGACGTTAAACTGAGCAGCGTACCCTGTGCGATATTGCTACTCGCAGCCGTGTAGCTTTGCGAAATTGCCCCAGTGCTAGCCGCACTCACCGGCATTGCCGGCCAATACAGAGACACAAATGTCACCTGCAGCATTCCCAAAGCCGCCCATTTCCACCACACTTTGACCTTTACCATAAGCCCAAACTCACAATGCTTGTGGTTAACATTGTAGCGGTTATCGGAGAACAGCGAAACAAGTTTGCGTAAATTTGACGACCCCCACAGGTATTTGTAGCATGTCTGTATGCGTGAGACAGGATTTGCCACCACAGCCGTAATGATAATTGTGGCCATACTACTTCTCGGAGCCATTGCATTTGTGGCCGTCCGCCGGCTGGATGTGAATCCGCTCGGCAGCCCTACGCCGCTCCCCACCCCCACTCCCACGCCGCAGGTTACGCCCACTCCAAACCAAACGCCGGCTGCCAACTCCTACGACGCCGGCCAGGCGTTCTCCCAGGTTCAAAGTTTCTATCAGGCCTACCAGCAAAACGCGCAGACACTATCCAAATACGTTTCGCCCCAGCTCGCCAGCCAACTAGGCGCCGGTGGTAACTCTGCTACCGGAGTATACTGCAGCTTCAACGTGCCCAGCTCCATGAGCTATGGTACGCCCACGTCGTCAGATAATGCCGCCACCATCGTGACCGACGAGTCGTTTGTGAACAGCCCCGACGTCGACGTCACCCTGACAGTCAGCCTCTCCACGCTCCAAATTACCAACATTGCCTGCCCGCAATAATCCCGCATGACCATAACAAAACCGCTCACATTGTGAGCGGTTTTCGGATAATTGCTAGTTGAGGCCGCCGGCCTCCTCTGGGCTTGAACGGAAGCCCGCAGGGGAGGAGGCCGGCGACCGGCGAGAGGGGAGGTGGTCTGGACCCGGAGGTTAGATCCGGGTCGAGGGCGCAGGCGCCCCCAGGAGGGTCGGGTAGCGGCCGCGCAGTTCGTCGACCGACACGTTGTCCAGCGGACTCTCGTCCGCGGGCACCTGAACCGCGGGGTCACTCGAAGCGGTTGTGGTCATCATGTCTCCTTCGTGTTCTGGCCGAGGTTTACTTGATGCCGGGCGAAAGCTGATGCCGCCCTTGGGGCCTTGTCGCCGCCGCTTGATGGCGGAAGAGCGCGATCGTCGTGTGGATGATGGTGTAGATGATCGCCAGGGCCACTGCGTAAAAGGCAGCGGCGGAAGGCGTCAAACTAACAGCAAACACCACGATGATCACGACCAGGCAAGCTACAGACACTCGGTTCACCGGACGTCCCGTCCGGAGGTGATTGGCCGCGAACGCGACCACATCACGCTGTGAACCGAATGGAACGGGAGTGGGTGAAAGCACGAGCGTGCTCCTTCTCTCGGGTTGTTGGCAAGCCGCCAGATAGGGGCTCGCTGCTCGCAAGCCGACCACTGTGGGCTCACTTACGATGCAAATAATATTAGCATAAGTACAATAAAAAGTCAATAGGTATATGGAGACCGGGAGCCTAGGCGTTGGCTCCCGGTTGGTCCGAACGAATGCGAGGCGCGATCCGGCGCCGGATGCAGGTAAGCGCAAGGGCGCCGGGTGAAGTCGTGGTATTACGCGGGAACCGGCTCTCGGAACCAGCCGGCAAGCGTCGCGCGCTTGTTCCAGATAACCCAGAACGCCGTGGCCAGTACGATCAGCGCGAGAAGCAGCCACGGAGCCGGCGAAGACGCCGTGATCCAGCCGCCGGCGATGGCGGCGAACGCCACCGGGGCGCCGATCAGAAACATGATGCCAAGCGCGAGTGCGCCGAGGAGTTTGAGGGTGTCGCGCAGGTTGCGCGCGAGGGCGATGAGCTGGCGCCGGGCAATCAAAATGCCGGCAACCAACACGGCCAGGATCGGCGGAACCGGAGAATAACCATGCGTCCAGGCGTAGCCGATACCGGCTAGTGATGCTAGGCCAAGCACAGCGAGCACTGGGCACAGTGCGTCGAACAGCGCGGTGTAAAGCCGGCAGTAGCAGCGCACGTGCGGAACGGCGAAGGTATTGGCAGGTGCGGTCATGGCGGTCATGGCAGCCTCTTTCGCTCGGATGTCAGGCCGGACCACGGACGGGCCCGGGGACGTGCGTGAGTGAGTCTCACTTCTGCATACAATACAATCAAATCATATGTTTAACAATGGTACTAATATAATAACTTGGCCGGTGTGAGGCCCCGGTTGGGGCCTCACACCATTCAGATGATCGAGCTAAGAAACTTGACGATTGGCTCTAGAACAAGGTCGCAGCGATTTGCGCCCGCCTGCACTATCAGACCAAGCAGCAATGCGACCAGCCCATACAGGCCGTTTAGGACCCATGGTGCACCACTTGTCCAGCAGCCGACGAGCATCGCGGTAGCCAGACCGCCGAGAGCCAGCGAAAACCACGCCGCGGCTATGCCCGACACCAGCAGGCCTGCGGCTTCCAGCCATGATCGTCTCGGCGCTGCCGTGGACTTGTCCAGCTGCTCAGACTGAGTGACAAATTGTGTATGCAGTGCGGTCAGCGGGCCGTGAGCGGCCGTTTCAGCATCGGCGTCTTGCCCCCATTGCCAAGGTGCGGCCGGAGCATCATCCATCAGCGCTGTCGCTACCATGGTCAGGACGCCGCATACCGGAGGCACACCGGCCCATACCCACTTATCGGCTGGAAGCCACTGGCCCGTAATCGCTGAGTAGAGGTAGGTACAGGTCCCGATGACTATCAGAACCACACAAGCGGTGCCGGCGAGAATTGCAACTGCCAGCATTCCGAGGTCTGTAAGAACGTCCTGGTTTCGGCGTATCGGTGCAGGCAGTATACCGGCCATGCTATCCACCTTCTAAGGCTCGGGCGTTTTTAAGTTTCTGTACCGCAATTTATAGCACATTTCGGGCCTTCCATGTCGGTCCGCAAAATCTCTATCATTTCGTAACCACAACTGTTATCATCAGATATGATGCCAGAGGTGAATGTCAAAATTATTACATTTGGCGCTGCCACTCAGGATGTTTTCCTGACCGGTAAGGCACTGCACGCCAGAAGAGATGTGCGCAGCCGCGATTACGTTGAACAATTCCCGCTCGGCGCCAAAGTCGATGTCGAGCACGTCTACTTCGATACCGGCGGGGGCGCCACCAATGCGGCCGTAACATTTGCAAGGCAAGGGCTCGATGTATCGTACATTGGTAAAATTGGCCACGATCCCGCCGGCGCTGAGGTTATCCGCATCCTGCGCCGCGAGGGTGTTGACACCGGCCGGGTCGTCTACGATCCCAAACTCGGCACCGGCTATTCCGCCATTATGCTGGCATCCAATGGTGAGCGCACGGTACTGAACTATCGCGGCGCCAGCCACGAGCTCAAGGCCAAAGATATCCCTATCCGTATGCTCGAGGCCGATTGGTTCTACATTACGTCACTGGCCGGCAATATGGACTTGCTCTCGAAATTGCTCAAACACGCCAATCAGCGCGGTATCCAGGTCGCACTCGACCCGGGCAACGCTGAGCTAGCCCTCACCAAAAAAATGCGCGGGCTTCTGCCGCTCCTCACCGTACTCAAGGCCAATGCCGAGGAGCTACGCACACTGTTTGGTGGCGAGGATTTGCGCGACACCGTGCTGCGCGCCGCCGGCACTTGCCCCTACGTGGTCGGCACCAATGGCCCGTCCGGCAGTTACGCCGCGGCCAGCGGCCGGCTCTACCAGGCGGGTCAGTATCAAAAAGTTAAGGTGGTAGACCGTCTCGGCGCCGGCGATGCCTTTGGTTCCGGCTTTGTGGCTGCCCTGGCCAGAGGCTTGTCCGTTGAAGACGCCCTGTCTCTCGGCAGTGCTAACGCTTCCGGCGTGGTTGCCCAAATCGGCGCCAAAACCGGCATTTTAAAAACCGGCCGCGTCAAACGCATGAAGCTAAAGATAACGGAGCCGCACCAATGACCAATCTCGGCCGCTTTCTTCAGGCCAAAGAACCGCTTTTTGATCACGCCCTGCACCAACTGGAGCTGGCCTCGCACCAAAAAGGGGTGGATGTGAAGCTGGCTGCGGAAATCACGGAAAAAGCCGCTGTCGCCAACACGCGTCTTGGCCTAACGTCCGAGGCATCCGGCCCTGAGCTGTACGACGCGCTCATAAAGCAAGTTGCGGCCCACGACGCGCACCTGGCCCGCGCCATCGGCGGCACCGAACCCGACAACATCGCCGAAATGATCCCGCTCATCGTGAAGGCCGCTGAATCGGCCCCGTTACCCAAAGACGGTTGGTTCCTCAAAGAGGACAAGGCTAGAGAAATGCTGCGCCGCCAGCCACCGCTCGCCATTATGGACCGCCTTGGTTACCACCTCGTGTCGCGCTTGCTCGAGGCCGAGGACGTAACCGAGCTCATGTTGGCGCTGCGTTTTGTTGAAGCTCCGGATTGGCTCAACAACTTCGACCGCACCTACCTTGATCTCACACCCGCGGATTTCGAAACCCGCACTATCCGCGTGGTGCCGTTTGCGGTCGAAAAATGGGGCGACATTGCCGAACACTTCATCGCCAAGAAGCGCCACAACATCACGCACTCCAAGGAAATGGGCGCCATCGCGGTTACGCCCATGACCGAAACCCACATGCCCGGCGTTACGCTCAAGGTTATGCCGCTGTTGTTCCACTATTTCAACGAAATCCGCCTCTACTCCAGCTTTTTCAAGCTTATGCAGACGAAGAAGAATTTCGGCGCCATTGTGTCAGACACCCTCATCGCCGACCCGGCCCACGTCAAACTCACCGATTCGGCCCACATCCACTGGCGTGTCATTCAGCGTTACTTTGGCAAGCTGCCAAACGAACGCCACCCGGAAATCTTCGAACCGCACGTCCAACCGGAAGACTTACACTGGCGCCGGGCCGAAGAAGTGCTCTACGACATCGATCCTGAGCTCGAATTTTGGCGCGGCCTCGATTATGTTGCTACGCCAAAAGATCCGGCTCACGATACGGTTACGTTCAATCTTATGGACGTCAGTTTAAGCTACTCCAACGGCATTAGTTATGACGATCGCTACCTCTATCACTTCCGTGAAGCGCTGTGGAATGAAGTCTTTGCCCGCTACCTGGGTGAGAAGATTCTCGAGCAACAATTGCTCGACAAACTCGACAACGCCGTCATCAAGCCGGAGACCCTAACGCGCGAGTCCGCCCGTGCCTAAGGAGCGGCCGCGCTACCAAATCTGCGTGTCCGGCGCGGCCAAAGGTCCCAGCGTGGAGCTCGCCCACGAGCTGGCCGGCCGGGTCGCCAGAGAGATTGTCCGCCGCGGCCACCTCGTAACTTCCGGTGCCACCCGAGGCCTGCCCTACTATGCCGCGAAAGCCGCCAAAGCGGAAAACGGATCGCATGTTACATCCATTGGCTTCTCGCCGGCGGCTTCCCGCATTGCACACGTCAAAAAATACCGCCTGCCAATCGACGCCTTCGACACCATTCTCTACACCGGCTTCGAATACACCGGCCGCAACCTCTTGCTCGTGCGCTCGGCCGACGGTGTCATTATGGTGGGCGGCCGCATCGGCACACTCAACGAGCTCACGATCGCCATTGAAGAACGCAAACCAGTCGGTATTTTGCTCGGCTCCGGCGGCATGACCGTTGAGGTCGAGGCGGTGCTCAAAGCCGCCAAGCGCGCCCGCAACGGCATTATTTTCGGCCACGACCCGGCGCGGCTGGTCGACGATCTCATTGACCTTATCGAGCTCAAAAACCGCAAGCTCCCCGACCTAACCTCGGAGATCTAGCGGAACATGCGTGTGTCAGGCTGGCGCAAACGCTTCGTTCTAAATCCACACTGGCCGTTTGTTGCGACCGGCATCGTACTTGTGCTCATTGGATTAAAATGGCTGTTGTCCGGCCCGGGTACGGCCCAAATCGACTCCTTCAATCAGTGCGCCAACGCCGGTTACCCAATTACCGACACCAACCCGCCGGCTTGCGATACTGGCTCCGGGCTATTGCTCGGCCCCGCGGCAACACCCGGCACCACCCCGCCGCCGAGCGTTAACCAGCCGTTTAACCTATTGGTTGACGGCGATTCCGGCGGCGCCTATCCCAAAGGTCAGCAAATCATCACGACCCAAACCGGCTGGCAAGCCTATTGGCACGCTGTGCACGCCAGCCTCCCTGCCATACCCCCAATCCTATCGGTCGACTTCACCTCAGGTAACGTTATCGCCTTAAGTTCCGGCCCCGAAGCCACAAACGGCTACACGCTCGAAGTGACGGGCGTTAGTGTAAGCTCCGCCGGCTCAGTTGTCGACGCGATTGAATCAATCCCCAGTATTACGTGCAAAGTCGCCGACACCCCAACGAACCGCTACTACATCGCCGAAACAGCTAAACTGCCCCAACCGGTGACGTTTAAGGTGACTACGAGCCCGCGCGAATGCCCACAATGACATTGATTGTAAAACTTGCAAAAACATAAGAATTATGCTATAATCTATAACAACCGGTCGTGATAACGCCCGGATCGCAACCCGACAGAAACGCCTAGGAGTGTGATATGGACTGGCGTCACGAAGCCGCCTGCCGCGAGGTCGACCCTGAGCTCTTTTTCCCCATCGGCAATACCGGCCCCGCTTTGCTTCAGATCGACGAAGCTAAGCAGGTCTGCCGGCGTTGTTCGGTCATGGACGAGTACCTGCGCTGGGCGATCGATTCTGGCCAGGATGCCGGCGTCTGGGGCGGTATGAGCGAGGACGAGCGCCGCGCGCTCAAGCGCCGCACCGTCAGGCTGCGCGCGCGAGCGCACGCCTGACCGGCCCAACTCCACAACCCCTGCGGTCTTCCGGGTACACCCGGGAGCCGCAGGGCATTCCTGAGTTTCTAACCCACGCGGTTAGAGATTGAGGAATGAACAAACGAAAAAGCTATTGCCCGCCGGCCCGCCCCAGTCTGTCCATCGCTTGAAAGTCTTCATCACTCAACCGAATCGCCGCCGCCCTCAAGTTCTCCTCCAAATGAGTCTTTGATAGCGTGCCCGGAATCGGCAACATCATGGGCGAACGCTTGACTAGCCACGCCAACGCCACTTGTTGAGCGCTGGCCGAATATTTTGTCGCCAGCTCGCCAAGCAGCGCCACTACCTTTTGTGCGCCCCCGGCCAGTCCGCCCAGCGGAAACCAGGGGATAAACACAATGCCCTCACTGGTGCAATAATCGACTACCGGTTCGTACTGCCGGACCACAATGTTGTACTGGTTCTGCACACTCACGATGCTGGTGATCTTACGCGCCCGCTCAATCTGCTCGACCGTCACTTCGCTTAAGCCTACATAGCGTACCTTGCCTTCGTCCTGGAACTGCTTAAGCGCCCGTACACTGTCCTCCAGCGGCACCTTCGGATCAACCCGGTGCAGCTGATACAAATCAATCCGCGCAACCCGCAGCCGTTGCAAGCTTTCTTCCAATTCCGCCCGCAATTCCTCCGGCGCGCTATGCGGCCCGTCGGCGCGCAAACCGCCCTTAGTCGCAACCACCAAGCCGGCCGGATACGGCTCAAACGTCTCGCCAATCGTGGTTTCGCTCGCCCCATTCGTATACCGGTGGGCGGTGTCAATAAAGTTAACGCCAAGCGCAACCGCATACTCCAGCAGTGCCCTCGCCTCAGGCGTATCAGTAATGCGGTTCGTGCCAAGCCCGATGCGCCTTACCGCGAGCTCACCAATCTGTAGCGTGCCGGCAGCTGTCAAACCTTCTTCCATGAAACATCCTCCTCTCAATCCACAACCAATCGTCTCATAATCGCAAAATAAATGGAGCGGCTTGTTTCCAAACCGCTCCGGGGCCGGGGACCCATTGCTGTCCCCGCGCCCACTCCCTCTTCAATTTATCCGACGCCCAGTGCCCATTGGACATCCATTCGCAGCGTATCTGACACGGCCCGCGCAGCCATGGCCGCAGCTCTGCGGAAATACGCTTCGCACCGCGCCAGGTCAACATCCTGCGGTATCCGTGCGATCACTTCGGGCGCCAGCTCGACCAGGATTACAATGGCCCCGAATGGCACCAGTGCTCCGGCCCTCTGGTCGTCGCCCATGATGAGCTTAGCCGCTCCCCTGAACCGGTTGTTCGCCATCGGGCCTCGCGCGAACTCGTCATCCACGGACAGCAACGCTCTAAGCGGCTTGATCACCGGCTCCCATGCGAGGCATCCGATGTCGCCTGCAACCAGCTCCAGCGTCTGGTCCACCGGCCACGCCGAGATGACGGATGCGGGAGCGAATGCCAGCAGGTCCCGAACCCATTGTTCGCGAAGCTCGGTCACGGTCGTTGCGGTGGCATCGACGAACGGTGCATACCGACCGCCGTCCGGCTTGAGATACTTGACGAGCATCTGGCCGCAAATTGAAGCGGCCGACACGAGCGCGAACAGATGTGCGAGGTTGTCGGTATCAAACCCGTACCTTAGCAGCGTCTCTTCGATCCTGTCCGCGTTGGCGTTGTCAGGGTGCGCTGTTTCATCGAGCGGGCACCGCTCAGAAACGCTGTTCCAGTTTATTTGCACGCTGTCTCACCTCCAGAAATTGTGCGTACAAACTATAATAATGCAACATTAATTTAATTTAAGCAACTAATACCGCCTATATGCCGGCCAATAAATGGAGCGGCTTGTTTCCAAACCGCTCCGGGGCCGGGGACCCATTGCTGTCCCCGCGCCCGTACGTCTCGCAGGCGAGGCCCTGACGGCCTCAACCGTAACCTGCGCTGGGTCAGTTCCCTCTGGTAGCCGTACGGGAACTGCGCCCGAAGAGCTCGCGCCACCCGGCTACGCCATCTGGCCACCAGCCTCGGGTCTTCGCCGAGTCCGGCCAGAGGCGCGAGCGCCGCCGCTTCCGGCCCTTGCACTCCGAGATACCCATAGGCTGCTGTTAGTGCCGCGTCCGGATCCGCCACGAGATCCTCGTACTTCAGGTACAACGGCATAATCCCGAACCGCTCGATCCAGGTGATCCAGGCCTGGTGTTGGGTTAGGGCCTTCCAGTACTGCTCCAGGATGAGGGGAAGGTTGAAGGTCGGGCCCTCACCTGTCGATTGGCCTGGGTTCCAGATTCGGCCCTTTTCCAGGACACCCGATACGGCTTGACCGGGCAGATCAGCTCGCCAGACGTAGATGAAGCTGACATCGATATCTAGCCCTGGGAAGGCCTGTCGCATGAGCCTGAAATCGGACGGCTCCGGCATTTCGTTCGCGGGTTGGTCCGATGCGATCCATTCCTGCTCAAACTTCAGCCGCAGCTGCCGCAGGAGGTTCGAAAGGTGTTCGGGATAAAGCGTAGCGGCGAACATGCCGTTCGCGGTCGTACCCTGGTCGAGAACATATGCCAGATAGGACGGCCAGTCAGCGATACCGCCGACCTCCGCCGACAGCATTTGCTCCATGACCGGGTCGAAGCACTGCACCCATGCGGTGCCGGCCACTCCTGAACCGCCCAGCAGCTGAGCGAACTGAGTCGCACCAGACCCCGGCAAGCCGAGGACGAATGCGCTGCGCCTGGTAGGCATCTGCATCACCCTTTCTAGCAGGATTGTGATTTCGGATATGCGCGCTGCACCCAGCACTTTATCACTGCAACTTGATTATGCCAACTCGCCGCAGTCAAAACTTGACCGAGAGCCCAGTCAACTGCATCATGAAACGACCACGTTTCAGATGTGGCAGTACCTATTCGCCCGAGTGGAAGGTTGTGGTCGAAATGACCGAAACCGAAGTTGAAGTGCCGCTTGACGCCCAAAACGTGAGGCTCTTGCACGAAGTCGCGCGCGGCCTCAGTAACCCACAAATTGCAGTGCTGTGGGGTCTGACGACCGGCCAGGTAAACATCATGCTCAAGCAACTCTACAAGTTGCTCGGTGTCCACGACCTTGGCCAGCAAAGCCGGGCGTATGCGCTCGCAATTGCCGCCAGACGTTATGGACTTGAGCCGCCCGAGGAGCTTGAGGCAGCCGTTGCCCTGATGCAAAGCGACGACTTTGAGTTTGGGGAGGCGGATGACCCCGCCATCCTCAAGCTAGTCGCCGAAGGCAACAACATCACAGAGATCGCTGACCAGCTGAGGATGCGGCCCGCCACGGTTCGGACGAGGCTGGCCGAGATGCGGCTCCGGACCGAGCTCAGACTCTACCCAGCGTTTTGCGTCGCCGTCGCCGCCATCTGGGCCGGCAAGCTCAGAGGGCTAGAACTGGACCGCGAGTACGTACCGGACGCTGACGACCTTGCGCTCGTTCTCGACATCATCCTGGAGCGTACCCTGGATGAAACGGCTGCTCGGCTACGCGTCAGCCGCTCCACCGCCAAGTATCATTTCAGGGCGCTGCTATTCCGCATGGGGCTTGTCTCAGAGGAAGAACTGGTCGACCGGTGCGTGCGCAACGGCTGGTTCAAGATGCCAACCTGGGACGAACGGATTACGGGGGCCGTAGACGTCCTTTCACTAGACCGTCTCAGTGCTCTCGAGCTGGTTGTTGTAGGGCTCCTCGGCCTCGGCCACGATCGGACGACAATCAAGAAGATCCTGGCAAAAGAGCTGGGAGATTCCGGGCTAAACGAGCTGCTTGGTCTGGGTATCGTACAAAACATCATTCAGACCAAGCCGGTAGGCGACCTCGTGGCTGAAATGCAAGCAGAATACGCCGCAACGAGTGTCGACCAACTGCTTCGCAGGCTCTACGGACGCACCGATATCCATGATGCCGCGGCGCTCATTGCCGTAGTGCACTGGGCCGGTGAACCGCTGGCGGAACCAGCCGGGCCGGGACCCGCCTTTACGGCCATCGAGATTAAGCAGCTCGTGGGGCTGGCAAGAGGCCTGACCGGCGTGGAGATCGCCCATACCCTGGGCATTTCTCCTGATGCCTCCAGCAACCGCCTGGGCGACCTCTACCGCAAACTAGGCGCCTCAAGCGCCCAGCAAGCGGTAGCCCTTGCGGCAAGGGACGGGCTGCTGGATGCATGGTTCGAAACCATCGACCTGCGCCAGGTGACCGCAAGTATGTTCTCGCCGCTCTACATGCGTCTGCTGACGCTGATCGCGAATGGCTTCACGAGAAAGAGCGCCACACCTCGCCTCGGAGTATCGTCGCTCCACACACTAGGCCGTTGGGTCGCGAATGACGACCAACGCATCGCATCGCTGGGCCTGCCGCCAAACACCGTGATCGCGGTCCTGGTGCGCCGAGACGAAATCGAAGTGACCGGGCCGCCGGTCATTCCGCAGGCAGCGGCGGCTCCGGGTGAGGCCGTGCGCGTTACCACCGTTGTGGCCCGCGCGGCCCAGTTCGTTGCCGGAAACCGGTTTAACGAGCAGGTAATGACAGGGGAAGCGGCGCTATCCAAGCCTCTGGCCGATCAGCTCAGAGGCAACTTCGCTGAGTGCGTGGAAGCCATCCGGGACCGAACCCTGCCAAGGCCCTGGTGGCATAGCCGCTACAACCTGAGCGAAACGGTAGTTGACGTCACGCTATTCCTGCAGGCGCTCGCAAACGGCCAGCCGTTGCCCGACTACAGATTGGAGCACACCGAATACATCGAGCAAGAGTTCATCTGGTGGTACGAAGCAGACGTGTGCGCCCCGCTGGGAGCATCTGGGCCACGTCAAGCTGTATGTATCGCTTTGTGGCTCGGGCTGATCGAGTGAGTGGTCGGGGCTGGGGTCATTACGCACCCAGCCCCGACACCACGCAACCTTTGACTAAATCATCACGTGCAAGTTGGCGCCCGAAAATACGTCACGAGTTCCTGTAGCCGCAGCCGCACCAAGCAATAACTCCATTTATCGCATTGGCAGTCGCTGCACACCGGTGTTATTTCATATCCATTAGTGACACCCGGTTGCTCCAGCCGGTACGATTTGCTTATATAACAAACAGGTATTTCGAGGTGAGTATGAAAGGACACGATGCTCACCTCAGATCGCACAATGTCCGTTCTGACCGATGTATTGCCCGCATCGCGGGCAGTCGCGTGCCTCGTACTTATAACGGGCGTCTGCACGGTACTGGCTTTAGGCATTCGACGCATAATCGACTGGATAGTCCAGCTGCGCACCAAAAGAGCATTCCTCGAGGTGCGTCCCTCTGCCGCAACCGACAAGCTGCCGGTCGCAACCAATCAGCTCTTTAAGGTCGTGCACGGGGCAAACGCTGCCCGGCCCTGGTACCGCAGACTATTCACAAGAGTAACGGTTTCGCTTGAGATCGTATCATCCAAAACCGAAGGCATTCGTTTCTACATTGGTGCGCCGGTTAGTCAGATGGACATGATACGGCACCATCTCATTGCCTACGTTCCGGAATCAAGGACCGAACTGGTCCGGGCGCCGGGGCTTAATCTAAAGGGATCCCACGTCAGGGCGGTTGAATTTCGCCAATCCGGTCATTTCGCTTTGCCGTTAGCCCGTAACGACGCGCTTGACGATACCGACCCGGCCGGCTACCTCACCGGGGCTATGACGGGGCTTGGAGACGGTGAGCTTCTGGCCGTCCAACTCATCGCTTCCCCCGTCAAAAGCAAAGCGGCGGCGGCCATTGCCAGGCGCCTGCTGAGAAACGAAGACGTAGTCGCTGGTCTCACGTCAGGCAAAGGCGCACCGGTAAGGGGAAGTAGTGCACTGGCCAAACTGATCGCATCCATCCTGTCACTGCCTGCGGATATCATCTGGGGCCATACGATGCAAAATACCGGAAGCGAACGGCAGCTGACCGGTCATCTGCTCATGGCGCAAAACCATTTGAAGCCCGAAAGAACGCTGAGTGCTAAAGAAGAGCAGCTGACAAGGGCCATCCACTACAAGGTGACGCAAAGCGTCTTCAGGACGGACCTGCGGGCAATCGCCGTATCTCAAAACCGCGCCGGCACCAGGCGCCGCCTGAACGGGATCAAAGCCGTACTCGCTTCATACGGGGATTCGTCGTACCAGTCGCTTGCCGCAAGGCCGAAGCTCACGGGATCACTTGGGGGCCGTTACCTCATGTCAAAGGTCACGCGCAGGCTGCCAAGTTTCAGGCCAGGGCGGGCAAATTTGTTTGCCGCATCAGAACTTGCCGGGCTCTTTCATTTCCCGAATTCTACCTCGGCAAAAACCGAAAACGTTATGAAATCCCTAAGCCGGACCCTGCCGGCGCCCGTCTCTCTCAAACAGTCTATTCCGAATGCCGGCATCACTGTCGGGCGTAATATCTACCACGGCGCCGAAACTGATATTGTCTTAACCCGCAGGGATCGCGAACGCCATTGTTACATCATCGGCGGGACCGGAAACGGCAAAACCACGCTGCTTGAGAGTTGCATGATCCAGGATGCAAACCTCGGTAACGGATTTGCCTTCATCGACCCGCATGGTGACGCCGCCCAAAACCTGTTGCGCCATATCCCAAGCGCGCGTATTGAGGAGGTAGTTTACCTGAATCCGGACGACTTAAGTTACCCTATCGGGCTCAACCTCCTCGAGCTGCGTGAAGGTCTGGCGGGGGATGAACTGCTGCGCGAAAAGGATCTTATTACTGAAGCCACCGTCTCAGTCTTTCGTAAGATCTTCTCAGACCAAGACGAAGGCGGCCACCGGATTGAATACGTGCTTAGGAACACTATCCAGACAGCGCTTACCCAAGACGGCGCCACCTTATTCACGGTTTTTGACCTTTTAAACGACCCCGTCTACCGCAAGCGCGTCGTATCAACGCTTGGCGACAAGGACTTAAAGAACTTCTGGCAGCAGGAGCTGGGCAAGGCCGGCAACTTCCAAAGGGTTAAGATGGCCGCCGGCATCACAGCTAAAATCGGCCGCTTCCTGTTCTCGGCATCAGCCAAACGCATGCTGGAGCAGCCAAGGTCTACCATTAATTTCGATGACATCATAAATTCCGGAAAAATCTTAATCTGCAACGTTTCAAAAGGATTGCTCGGAGAAGATACGGCCGAACTATTCGGCATCACGATTCTCGCTAAATTGCAGCTGGCCGCCTTAAGAAGGGCCCGGATGGCGCGCGGCAACCGTCGTCCCTTCTACCTCTATGTCGACGAGTTCCAAAACTTCGCCACTACCTCGTTCGTGCAAATGCTCTCAGAAGCAAGAAAGTACGAGGTGCTCATGACGCTCGCCCAGCAGTCCACCGCCCAGCAACCCGACCAGCGCTTAATCAATGTAGTTCTGGCCAACGTCGGCACGCTCATCGCTTTCCGCACCGCCAGCCCCGCTGACGAACGCCTCCTGCTGCCGTTCTTTGCGCCCTTTATCGAGTCCGGGGAGATCGGCAACCTGCCGTCGTTTAACTTCTACATGCGCATGACAGGTGTTACTGCCCAGGAGCCCTTCTCCGGCAAGACGGTCCTGCCGGCAAGCGATGGCAGCGACATTACCGCCGCGGCCATTATCGAATACTCAAGAGCCCACTACGCCAAGAGGTTCGAACCGCCGGCCGCACCCACGGCAAAAAACGCTGCTACGGCCGCAAATTCGCTGGATAAGAAACCCGGCTTTACCCGGCCAAAATCGCACCTGGAAAGTGGCACCTCATGAATATATCGATTTATTCATATAAATCACTCAATTCCAGATATAAGACTAATATTTTTGTCTCCCCCCTATATACATATGTATATGGAGACGCGCGCCCATGACGAACGCACATCAATCACTAACGAAACAACAAAGCGCAATCCTTACGCTTATAGCAAGATTTAGGTTTATCACAACCAGGCATGTCCAAAAGAAATTGAAAATCAAATACGTGTCAAACGTTCAGCCGAGACTTAACTGGCTCATAGGACGCGGACTTATCGGTCGTAAGTATGAATCCGAGTTTAAGCTTGCCGGCCGGCCGGCTGCATATTTCCTCATGCCAAAAGGAATGCGAGCACTCCGTGAGCTTAGGCCCGAAATCGACCGTGCTGCCCTCCACGCCGCCTATAAAGATGTCGACGCCAGTGACGACTTCATCCGCCGCTGTCTCATGGTAGCGGATACGCACCTGGCACTCTCAACGCGCTTTGGCGGTCAGTTTGAATTTTTTACCAAAAGTGAATCAAGACCATACGACTACTTCCCGCAGCCCCTTCCGGATGCCTACATCCGCATCCCGGACGAAACAAGATCTGACGACAATCCCGTCCATTTCTTTCTCGAAGTTTGCCAAACGTCGCGGCCGCCTTTTGCGCTCAGATCACAGCTTAAACGCTATGTCTCGTTTGCCGAAGACGGCCTCTGGCCCGAAACTACCGGTACGAGGCTGCCGCCGGTCCTCCTGCTTTGTGACACCGATGAACTGGCCAAGAAATTAAAGCGTACGGTCAATGCACTGCTCGAAGACACCTTTGAAGACGACCTCGAATTCAAGGTGCTCACCATGTTGGATTTCGCAGCTTGGAACGACAAAATCTTCTTCCCAAAACCAGCCAAAAGTGTCTAAATACAGCCAAGCACCATGACAACCTAGACGATGGGAGCCACATGACCACAGCAGTTCTACCTCAAGCGCCTCCGGCGCAAGCGAGTAGGCGTGCCCTCACGTTCTACTCCGCACAAACCATCTGGGACTATGAATGCCGTGTAGAGCAGCGCCTCCGCCGCCTGATGCGCGGCACAGCCTGTGTCCTGCTGGTTGCAGGCTTTGCCGCCGTTGGTCTTGGCGTCTACATCATCGTGGCTACGTCCGGTCCCTACACCGACTCGGCCGGCGCTGCCATGCTGGTCACCGGCCTGGCCCTGCTGTTCCTGGGCCTCCTGTGTGTCTACTCGAGCATCTTCGGCTGCGTCTGGAAACCGGACATCTACGAGCCGGATCGGATCACCCAGCTCCTGGTGAACAACCGCCGCATCCCAGCGGCGGCCCGTGATGAGATCGCGCTCGCGCACGAACTCCACCCGGACCTGCCCATGATTGTGCGGTCGATCATCCTGGATCCGTCGGCCGCACTCGTGTTCGGTCCCGGAGACATCCGCACCTTCGAGGTCTGGTGGAGGTTCGGGCGCGTCAACCCAGTCGCCTGACTCGCCGCCCACACCCGCCGGCGCTAACTGCGCCGTCCGCCGCCTAGCGGCGGGGACAAACACCTCCGGTCCCCGCTGCCGGCGGCGTTTGTCGTTTGTGCCGTTGACCCGTTTCGGGCAAGCCAAACTTACCGACCGAAGCACGTACCTAGTCTTATATCGAAGCATATGATATAACTACAAAATCCCGTTGTTCGACAAAGTGGAAGGTGGTAGTGATGCCCCAGTTCGTTGGAATGGGCTGGCCCGATGGGCTCGGCGAAGACCTTCTGGATGATCTCGGTGATCTTCTCGCCCGGCGTTGTGCCGCAATCCCGGCCCTCGGAGTACCGGACACCAGGCGCTACTCTCATTTCTGGAGCTGCCAGCGGGGCCGGGGATCGCGCACCCCGCGCATCATGTACACCACCCCCGGGCTCTTCGATCTCCCGGACCGGACCCCGCAGGTGCTCGAGCTCATGGCCTGTGTCATCGCCGACACGCTCACGCAGTTTTGCCTCACCGACCCGCGGCTGAGGTTTTACTACCTGCTCGCCATGGCCTATACCCGGTCCAACCCGACCGTCGAGCAATGCATCATCTGGAACCCGCACCGCCTTGCCCTGAACGCGTTCGCTGCGCAGATGGAAGAAGCCGGGCGCCGGCGTCTCCTCTACGAGGCCGAACGTGATCGCGCCAGGCAGGCGGTAGGCCGCGAGAACGATCTCGCCACCTGGTCAGACCTGCTCGGCTGGATGGGGAACCTCTTCGACATCTTCGACCAGACGCGGGCAGCGGCCCAGAACCGCGCCCACGGCTGACCGGCCGCAAATCAACAAGCGGAGCTCAGGCTCCCGGCGGGACTCCTGCCGGGAGCCTTCGTCGTGTAATACGTGAAGTAAACCAGCTAAGCTGAACCACCCCACACTCCACTCCAGACGATTTGTCCCGAGGCCTGCTGCAGTTGCTCGTAGGCCTGGCGGAGCCAGGACGTTTGCTTCTTGGGGTTGGCGCTTGTCACGGTTTGTTTAGTGGGCTTCGTTTCCAGATAAAGTAGTGCAATGCCAAGGCTGACCAGCCACAAGATGAGCTTTAGGTTATGCGGCTTGGTTAACCTGGTGCGTTTGTACTCAAAGATGTGTTTAATGTCCCGAAAGGTCTCTTCAATCTCGAATCGGTGGTAGTAAATTCGGATAATCTTAGTTCGACTGCTTCTGAAATCGTTAGTGAGTATGTACCAGGACTCTTTGGCACGCCGGCTTTTGGGCGAGCGGATAACCCGGAGAGTCAGTCCATATATCTGGACCGTGGTATCCCGGTCTACTAAGGAACTAACCTCGGTCACCTCGCCGTCACATTCAACATATCGCCCTGCCTTGAGGCGGACATAGAAGGTAGCGTTTGCTGCTGCTAGATGCGTCACAATGGACCGGTTGCCAAAACCGCGGTCAAAGACCAGTCGGGGCCAGAAGCCGAGCCGGTCAGCCATGGCTTGGAGGCTAGTGACGGTATGCTCGGTAAAAGACTGCTGCCGGCGGGCCGCTTGCATGGCAGCTCTGAGTTTCTTCCAGTGCGGAGCGGCATTCTCGTGGGCAGGAATATGGTGAGCGTAAGTGGTCTCAACCATACAAGGGAGGGATCTGCCCTTCCGGGTTTGTACGGCACCTACCAAGGCTGTGAGCCCATGCATGTCCGAGTGATCTACATTTACATAGCTGCGTGGTTTGACGAGCGCCAGCTGGTCAAAAACCTCTCCGAGCTGGTCGGTAAAGGCGGTGTTTTGGAACATGCGCTCTGCCTTACGCAGACCGGTGTGGGGGTTGGCAACCACCATGCGGGCATTGCCGCTGGCGCTCTGGAAAGCTCTAAGTCCGTATGCCTGCAGGCCAAACGACAGCTGCGTCCGCCAACGGCTCGGCACACTGGGCATTAATTGCTTTTGTATACGAGTACGGATACCCCGTACAATATTGGGTGACGACATATTTGTTTTCCTGTTTGTTTTGAAGTGGACAGAAAACAGTGTGTCGTCTTTTTAGTTGCAGCTCAAGGAAGTGTGGGGTGGTTCAGCCAGCTAAGCTTGCTAATAAATATAATTTATAGTATTCATATATAGTTGGCATCACACCTATCGAGAGAGGCCCACATGACCAGGCGTCACGAGGCGAGCTATAGCGCTGGGAACGGGGATGACACGAGTCGGCTCACCTGTACGTGTAAGCGCTTGACCCTGCTAGGACCCAAGACTCAGCTAGATCAGGCTTGGTCCATGCACCTTGCCGCAGAACAAACACCGTCGGCCGCCGCCACACCGGCCTTCACGGATCATCACGCGCTGATACTCGCGGCCGTCTTTCCTCTAATAGCGGACATCCATCTCGACCGAAACCCGGTCGAAGTCGAGCCCCTGACCTCAGGGGACCGGAATGTGTTTCGCTTGGCCGTGGCCACGTTGGCGGTAGGCGGACTAACGAGCGATGCCATAAAGGCAGGGGTGGCCGCCCAAGCAAGGGGGAGTGTGTCGGCCGTCTACAGAGCCGTCAAGGCCATGCCGACACTCCTAGGCGGAAACGAAGAGGCACGCATCCGCTTCCGGCTCGCGGTAGACCGGATCACGCAAGCGATCGAATGCCTCCGTCCGGTACTCCAAAGGTCCGGCCTCGACTTTACAATCCAGATACCGGCCGACTGGAAAGTAGCGCTTGACCAAGGTGTCGCAGGCGCCTAGTGCCACCGGGCCGCCACGGCCCGGTGGTGACACCGCACTTATTGCAAAATAAATAAATCATGCTCGACCAAAAAACAACCCGGGACTCTACAAAAGAATCCCGGGTTGCCGTTCTTAATACTCGGACGCAAGCATTACCGTAAGTACCCTCCGGCAACGGCGGCTTAACGGATCCTCCCATCCGCGCAGCTGTACGTCGTAATAATCTATCTTCCACAGCACCGTCTCGTCATGCCAGACAATACTTCCGAAGTCATGCTCACCGTATGGATCGTTATCTGAAGTAAACGCATCAAACGTGCGCACCGCCCGCATCAGCCCCGCTACATCATCTATCGCTTGCACGCCGGGCGTAATCACAACACCAAACCCTTTGCGCCGAAACTCGTCGTTCAGCGCAGCCACCACTGATGCTTGTTTGGTCTTCACTCGTACCTCCTTAACTCTTACGGACGAGCTGTTCTCTCGCCCTGGACATGCGGCAAAGGACAGCCGCGCAAGCGTCAAGGTGGAGCCTGGGGGAGGTGAGCTGGGACTACCTTGACGCTTGAAACGAGGCTGGCCTTACGATGGAAAGACAAGGGGAGAGCTACCTCTCGTCCCCATGCAAAAGCGACCCCAATTAGGGTCGCTTTGCTTACAGATAATAGCAATGGATCAAGCAAGAGAGCGCCGTATATGCGGCGGCCGGGGGGAGTGGAGCGCCGGCGGCTCCATCTCTCCCCGGCCGGGTGGCCGTTCGCTAGCGCGGCAGGGGCAGCACACGGGCTGCCCCTCCGGTAGTCGAACGACACTGCGGAATTCCCTTCCGCGGGAGGCGTCTGCCTTACAGGACCCAAGGGTCCTTACGGCAGGCGAAGGCCCCTTGCGGGGCTGTCACGACTCGTATAGAACCAGCCGCATGGACTGCTCCCTTCTTGTTGACGTTCCCGCGCGTACCGCCTGCCCCGCGTGGGGCCGGGGGGCGGTAGCCTGGTGCGTGACGCTTTTACCCTGTAGTAGGGCTCAGCGCCGGCCCCTAAGGGCAACCGTTAACGGCATGACACCTCACAAGGGTCTAGCAGTGCTACCGGGATGAGGCGATGTACCGCGATGATCAGGCGCGGTTCCCGGTTGTAAAGCTCTAACGAATGAGGGCCTTGCAACCGGAAACCGACTACTCCCTTGCTTGTAAAGGTTTCTGCTAGAAGCAGAATAAAGACAATTATACACAAAAAATAACATTTGTCAATATTTGATTCGCGGCATCCCGGTGCCTAGAGCAGTGCTTTCTTAGGAGACATCAGTAAATCTTAGGTAACCGCCCGCCCAAAAGTTCACCTGGGACGGCACGAGGCCTGAGGCTCCACAACTGACAACGCCTCGCGTTGCAAGCTCTGGGGCCTCCTGCCGTACACATGTTTATGCACGGCAGGAATGTTGGCTGCGGCCCGCAACAACTTACGTGCAGGCCTTAGCCGGGGATCGCAGCCCGGTCGGGCTGCAGCTGCATGAGCTGGGCCAGCTGAACTCCCTCCGTGAAAGTAAATACCGCGCTGTTGAGCAGCCGTTCGTATGCGCCGGGGAAGCGCAGCTGGAGAGTGAGACTGTCCGCCAGATGCGCGGTAGCTAGCTTGATGAGCAGGTGCCCCGCCTCGATCTCGTTGCCCGCGTTGTCATCCAGGGCCTTGAGTGCAGTCGCAACGAAAACGGCTGCATCTTCCAGGTCCAGTGTTGAAAGCGTACCCACGAAGTGCCCGAGCGGCGGGTTAATGAACGCGCGGGCCACGATCTCATTCCAATCGTCCGGATAGCTGAGCTCAGGACAGCTCCACGGACGGCGGTGACTGACGTGAGTCGCAGTGTACATTCCCACGATTTTCTTGCGGAGCGTCTCGCGCGCTCCGCGATCCAGCGCCGCTGGATATCTCAACTGCTCCACCAGGCCGTTGAACAGCTTAAGCCAGAGTGCGGCCACCCGTTCTTCTGCCCCGCCGAGATCGTAGTCCGAATCGCCGATGAGCGTCTCTTGCGCCGTTGTGGTCAGACAAGCCAGCATGTCCGAAAGCTGAGCTTCAGCTTCGATGATGGCTTCGAGATCCGGTGTGTCCGCGGCCATAAGCTGGCGCCGATGCTCGAGCGCCGCCGCCGCCCTTTCGGTGTACCGCTCGATCTCTTTCTCACTCCTGACCTCAAGCACGATCTGGTCGAAGTCAGCCGTAAGGCCGAGCGCAATAATACGCGCCACGAGCTCACTGGCCCAAGCTTCCTTCGAGCGGCTATTGCCGGCCTCTTCGGAGGCGGTGTAGATCCGGTCCCGGGCGTCGTCGTCGCCTTGCCCAGCCCGCGTCACTAGGTCGCACACCGCCCGGTTTGCCTGGACGCGCTCTTTCGCCCTCCTGTCCGCTGCTTGCTGACGTGCTCTTCGTGACCTGCGTACACACATGACATATATGAGTACGATCACGAGGGCCAGACCGCCGAAGAGGGCCAGCCAGTCCCATCCGTTCATATGCTTACTCCTAGCCTGTACTCGGGGATGGAGATCACTACTTTACAATATGTACTGCAAGACGGCAACTGAGACCACGCCTACCCCGCCAAATATAGACAAAGAGTCAAAATAGTATATAGTAATAATACGTTTTCGCCGGACCCATTGTGAGAGGAGTATCACGTGGATCTCATTGCACGTTCCGACGTAAATGAGCTATCCGCCCTTGTGGTGGATGCACTCGGACCTGTGTCCGAGGGCATGGCCGCTGTCTGGGCAGGAAACCTCAGGGCTGCCGCCAAGCGTGTCTGCCCGGATCAGCCCATGCCCGGATTCACACACTACACGGCCTGCGGCGCCCAGTGGTTCGGGTGCAGACTAGACGTCCCCGGAACCTACTGCGGCGATACCGGGGTCGGTTTCAAGAACGGCCACTGCCTGATTCGCGTCAGCACGGCCTACGCCGGGCCCTCCCGGCAGCGCTGGAACGGGTTCATGGGCCTGCTTAGCGGCAAGATCGGAGCGGGACGGCCCGACTGGTACTTCGGCTACGACAAAACCGGCTACCTAGTCATCTCTCAGGGCGGTCATGTTCGTAATAGATATGGGGAAGTCGGCGGCTACCCGGCTATAACAGCCGCCATCGCAGACCTGTTCGCAAACACCCTGCCCCACTTCTAAGAGTCGGTCGACCGCCCCAACTCACTCCATCCATATCCCCAAAACCGTCCACCGTGGGCAGCCAGCTCACGGTGGGGCGACCCGAGCGTTCAATACCCATTGAACCTTCAGGTAGCCGCGCATTATCAATTTCGGCCCAGGGTCGACCTCCTGTCCTGGCCTTACGATAGAAAAGACAACCGCTATGCCCCTGCCGCCGGCCGCGATGCGTCTGTCGCGAGCCTGCTTTGACATCGCCCCGGCGGTCGTATATACCGAGCGTATGCCGTCGGGCCATATCCCATGGCTCTTGAAAACCGATTCTGGAGGCACCGTGACAGATTCATCCGCCGTTTTGCCCGCAACCAACCCCGTCCTCGATCCGCCCGCCTGGGTTAGGGTCGGGCTTAGTGGCCCTCCGCTGCCCATCGGGGAGAAAGACATCGAGGCTTGGAGCCGTCTCGTCCATGACGGCAATCTGACACTCGAAGGTGTGGTCTCTCTCGCCATGGGGCGCGTCGCCCCCGGCCGCGGCGGTGCAGAGCCGTTCGCTCCGTCTCCGACGCTCCAGCTCATGGCATTCCTGGCGCTTCTCGCCTGCGAGACTATCGGCGTAGTACCTGTTCCTATCGGAGAGTTCGCCTGGAAGGACCGTTACCAGGCGCTCGAGGCACCGGGCATGCTCGCAAACGTTGGCCCGGAGCTGCGTATCGAGCTCGTCCAGATCCTCACCGCCGCACTCCCAGAGGCCAGGTTGTATATGTCCGTTGGTGATGCGGACATGGACCTCGAAGTGGGTGCAGCCATCTTCTGCTATCAGCGGCTGCTGGTCAGGCTCTTCCTGACTCTATTGGGCTTCGGTCCGCAGCAGTTCGATCAGGAGAACGAGGCGTCGCTGACGAGCTTGTTTGGCTGGATGTTCGGCGTCCAGCGCACCTCCGCCTACTGGCTTGGACTCGCTCACGGCTCACTCGCTCAGCAGCTGACAACTGCTGCTGGCATGAAGGCCGGTCTCGGCTCAGGCGGCAATTGGTATGCAGCGCAGGTAGCGGCCGCGCTGAACCGTCGCCCCGACGACTACGACCCTGCACTGCTGGCAGTTCAGATCCGCTTCCTGCGCGACCATCTCACCGATTTCGGCATTAGGGCGCTTGGCGTAGCTGTCCGCCGCCTGCAGTCGGTTACCACCGGCCCGAACGAAGCCATCGAGCTGCTTGTCAGGGGTGTAGCAACGGGATCACCGATTACCACTCGCCAGCGTCTGAAAGTTACGTCCCAAGCTGAACTTTCTGTGCTGCGGCTCGTCCGGGATGTGATTGCAGCCGACGACTCGCCCGGAATGGGCGGAGTGCTCTCAACGCTCGATGACATCATCGAGGAGGGCGTAGAATACATCGCGCATGAAGCCGAAGTCGCTGAGGCAGCGGACCAGGCCAGTCGCACCGCCTGGGTCCAGGCGTCCAGCATCGGCAGCAACATCGCTTAGACGCCGCTTGCTGCGGCATCCTATCCGGCTCCCAACAGCCATTCGTATTACCTACCGAAGCTGTTGGGAGCTTCGAAAGAACTTATCAAAAAAGCCAAAGCCAAGCCCGTAGAAGACGTTAGCGACTCCCAGGCCTCTTAAAAAAATTAACTCAGATTACGAATACCGGCCCGGGCGCATCGCGCACCCGGGCCGGTCATCTCGCACGTCAGTTCGGGGACCACCCAGAGCCGGGACCTCCTTCAGGCTCCTCATAGGTCAGTACCACCAGGCCCTTACTGTGCGCTGCCTCTTGGGCAGTGGGCGTAAAGACCTCCATCGCCTGGTCGAGCTGGATAGTCACGGATGGCGCCGCCAGATCCACCGCGACGATTCGAAACATGGGGACCAGCTCATTACTCGCAAGCCCCCGCCTAACGACGATTCCATCAGCCTTGTCGATTTCGCGGGCAACTTGGGCCAGGGTCTTTTGGCGCATCCAGTTCATCGGAATGATGAGTGACTCGACCAGCGGGTCAATCACCTCCACCAGGGAGTCTTGAAGACCAGGAATGCCGCTCAAAACATGGACCCGTTCGAGCGCGGTCATGTTTTGGCTGCCGCGAGTCTTGAGATGAACCGGCGCGCCGGCGTAAACCGTAACAAACGGCTCGCCCGACGCCATGAATGGCTGACGTATCCCGGACGGCTCGATAAACACTGCCGAGTTGTCCTCTCGCGCGGTTATACCGCGCTCCAGGATGTACCGCCACAGTCGTTCATCGTCGCCACGCTCATCCGGTAGCCGCACCCATACCCGGTGTTGGAGCTTCGCACGTTTGCGAATTATGACCAGGCAGGCCTCGAGGTACCGGGGATCCGCCGGATCAGTCCTAGGATCCATGACCAACCTCAAAGCTTCCATCAGTGACAGCGCCACAGCGCCCCCTTGTTGTGTTGTGAAGGCACAGATGCCAGAAACGGTGTCCCATATCATACACTGTTTTATGATCACGCCAGTAAGTAATCGTAATACCCAGATACGTTTTCTATACTAATCATGGTATTATTTTGACCTCGACGTTATCGAGGTCGCTCCTGAACAAGGTGCTAAGAGTTTACGTTGTGTTTTGGCTACCGTGATTTACCCAAATCTGCAAAAGCTCCAATCCGAAACAACCACGTAGGAGGTCGCAGTGGCGTCCCCAAACGATTCGAAACCCGACCCCAGGCTGGTCCGAAGCATGGAGACATGGCCCAGAAAAATCAGGCGAAAAGTGGCGATGATCGTGCTCGGACGTCGTTTTCGCGCCCAGCAAAGGGCTAGCGCGTCACCACTACTGCTGCCGCACTTCTGGTGGGTACGAATATTCCTGCCGGTTGCGTATCTAGTGATCCCGGCCGCCATCGGCGGAGTCATTGGGGCGATCCACCTCGGTATCCCTATAAGGGAGCTATTCTCGTTCAACTCGAAAGCCAACAATGCCCTAGCCCCATGGACAATCGGGTCCGGCCTGATCGGCCTAACGTGCTGCATGATGGTGGAAGGTTTCGTCTTCCGGCGCCGGAGGCACAGCGACACCCCTGAGTGAGTGCCGGATGCCACAACACCCGATGAACGAGATTCGGCCCAGGTCCGAGTCATGCTCGCAGCCGCTGACCCCAAGGACGACAGACGCCGCCGCCTCAGGGTCGGCGGCGTCTGTCGTTTAGCCGCACCATAAGTGTCCAAATAAACGGCAATGCATCGGGCAAATCAGTTGGAGCCACTCCGCCACAAGTGGCTGGAGCCACCTTGACGGTACAAGCATGAATGGTGTCTCTACCTAAGCCAGCAACGAATCGAATCAGTTATTATTGATGATAACAGCATTTATGTAATAATAATCGCGTCTCACTCCAGCCCTTAGCGTGGCCCTACCCACGCTTGTGAGATAACGAGGCATGGCACTTCGACTAGGAAAGGTGGAATGCGTGCCCAATATCCTTGGCCGCAGGCGCACCCCAGCAGCGTGCGCACTAGCAGTCGCCAGTATGGTCGCACTCGCCGCCTGTAGCAGCGCGTCAAGTTCGGCCGCCCAGTCCGCAAGCCCGTCCGCGCGGCCGAGTGCGACAGCCGTTCCGCGCTTGACCAACGCCCAGGCCAATGACGCTGTCAAGGTGGTCACAAATATGTGCACCACCAAGGCCCCCTGGACAACGCAAATTGTTGCAGCCGGGCCTCAGCAGTCCGCCGGAGCGCAGATCGACGAGGCGACCGGCTACGCCCTGGGCTGCCGCTTCATCTTCTTCTCGGACTCGGACACCATCGGCTACACGGTCACGTACCTGTCTCAGCGCGTGGGTGTAAGCACTGCGCCGGGCCAGCCAGTGATGGAGATGGCACCGGCCGTTGCCATCCTGCTCCACACGGCAGCATCAGCCTCAATTTCGGTCAGCGACCAGTGGTTGGCGCCAGGCGTTGCGCTTCGGTACGAGGGCGAACAGTACGGTCGAGCCGTGTTCGAAGCCGTCCTGCTGGACACCGCCCAGAACCTGGGCTACCAGGTACGCCAGTTCACCGTTCCCGGGTATCAGGGAACCATACTCGCAGTCGTGTTCCAGGCGGCGGCAACCACCCAGCCGACCGCCGGCACTCAAGACACATGGAGGGCCGTGGCATCCGCCACGGCCCTCGGGCCCTTCCTTATGGAACTTTTCAGCTGCCCAAAGTCCTGATTACATAACAAAGACGGGCCAGAATACATGATCTCGCTACTATGAGAAAATCGGCTCCCAGGCGCCGGCATGGAGTATTATCAGATCATGAAAGTATTATTTATCGCCGGCTTTGGACCAATCATCACTGACATAGACAAAAGCCGGGACCTATACGTTAAGACACTCGAGCTACCGCTCAAGGAAGAAGACAACCACTACTTCCACACGGGAGAGTTAGGTGGTGCGAAACACTTTGCATTGTGGCCTCTCTCACAAGCAGCCGAATCATGTTTTGGGACGGATAAATGGCCTGAAGATATCCCGGCCCCGACATCATGGGTAGAGTTTGATGTTGCAGATATTGACGCTGCAACAAAGGAGCTGGAAGCCGCAGGTTACAAACTCCTCGTTGCTTCGCGTAAAGAACCTTGGGAGCAGATTGTCACACGGTTTTTAAGTCCGGAAGGTATATTGACCGGCTTAACCTACACGCCGTGGATGAGGGAGGAAAAGAAATGAGCCAGCGACCATATACCACGCTCTTTCTTCTTCAATCACTTGACGGTAAGATATCCACCGGCGACGTTGACGAACGGGATATTGATGCCGACTTCCCCAAGTTACCAGGTATCAAAGAAGGCTTACACCATTATTACGAAATAGAAGGCGAAACCGATCCATTCTCACTTGTGACCGGCCGGTCAATGGCCAAGATCGGCGCAAATACCAAATCCTTCGATAATATAGACCCAATCCCCATAACCTCCATTGTCATAGACAATAAGCCTCACTTAACTGCGCATGGCGTCCAATTTCTGGCACATAAATTCGAAGATCTCATCGTCGTAACGACCGACAATGCTCATCCTGCTCACGATTTGAGCAACAAACGCTCCAATGTCGTCGTGCTGCAATACGACAACGCTATAGATTTTATTGACCTGTTCGCAAAGCTTAAGACTGAGTATGAAGCCAAGCGAGTGACCATCCAATCGGGTGGTGAGTTGAATGCTATCCTTCTTCGTGCGGGCCTCATTGATGAAATATTGCTCGTTATTGCGCCTTGTCTCATTGGCGGACGTAGCACGTCGACATTGGTAGACGGAGAATCGCTACGAACCGTAGAAGATCTCGCAAAGATCAGATCACTGAAGCTTAAAGCCTGTAAGCCACTGGATGATTCGTATCTGCGTGTGGAGTATGAAGTATTGAATGAAGAACGAAGTAACGTATGAGGACCATCTCAACCAACCCTTCCCGAAATTACGAAACCATCGGCGAAGTTGAGACCTCCACCGAGCAAGAAATCAAAGACGCCGTCACGAGAGCACGGGCAGCTCAACCTGCCTGGGCGGCGCTCGCACAAGCCGAACGCAATGCCGCCATCGAATCCTTCGTCGAAGCCTGCAGCCAACACGCCGAAGAACTTGCCCGCCTGATGAGCCAAGAAATGGGCAAGCCCATCACTCAGGCCCGCGCACAGATTGACGAGAGTGCCGCTCATTTCCACGCCCACATAGACATCGTCGAAAAAGCCCTCACCCCGGAAATAGTTTTTGAAAACAACACCGAGCGCCACCACCTCACTCGCGAACCACTCGGCGTGGTCGCTTGCATCGGTCCATGGAACTTTCCTTTACTCAATATCCCGTGGCAAGCCGGTCAGGCACTGCTCGCCGGCAATACCGTAGTATTCAAGCAATCTGAAGAGATTATCCTGTTTTCGGCACTAGTAGCTAAGATTTCGGCTAAATCAAAACTGCCTGAAGGCGTATTTACCATGGTCTTCGGCGACGGCTCGGTTGGCGAAATACTCGTTGCTCAGCCGGTTGATGCCATTGCTTTCACCGGCAGCACCCACACCGGTCAACGCATCACTGAACTGGCCGCCAAACGCTCTACTAAAGTGCTGACCGAAATGGGCGGCTCAGCTCCGGGCATCGTGTTTGAAGATGCCGACGTACCAGCCATTATCGATACGCTCTACGCAGTGCGTTTTGACAACACTGGACAGTTTTGCGACGGCCTAAAACGCCTCATTGTTCACGAAAGCAAACTCGATGAAGTCCTCGCCGAGCTTAAAAAAGTTAACGACAAGCACAAGGTGGGCGACGCACTGGATGAAACAACCAATCTCGGACCACTAGTGGCTGAGCGTCAGCTCAACTTGCTTCAAGCGCAAATGCAAGACGCTATCGACAAAGGCGCGCAGATAGTCTTTGGCGGGAAGCAGCCCGATGGCCTTACGGGCGCCTACTATGAGCCAACCGTCCTCACGAATATCACTTTTGATATGCGTGTTTGGCGGGAAGAAATCTTTGGGCCGGTACTGCCGGTGGTTACTTTTAAGACCGAAGAAGAATCCATACGGCTCGCCAACGACACGATATATGGCCTCGGGGCTTATGTTTACACCACTGACAAAGAGCGTTATTTCCGCGTAGCGCGGCAGCTACAAAGCGGCATAGTCGCACATAACAATGCACTATATTTCAGTCCCGTGACACCATTTGGAGGCTATAAAGCTTCAGGCAATAGTCGTTCACTCGGTATCGAGGGATTCCATGAAATGACTCAAATTAAGATTGTGAGTGAGGAGAAATAGCCATGAAACAATCAGCATCAACCACTGAAGCGCCGGATGCGCCATTCCTGGCACAAGCAATCACAAATGGTGACACCATCTATCTATCCGGACAGATTCATGGCCTGCCCGACAATACACTCGTCGGCGACACCACCGAAGAAAAGGTAGCCCAAATAATGAAAAATATTGAGGCTATCTTAAAAGCTGCCGGCGCCGGCTTGAACGATATCGTAAAGGTCGTCATCTACGTCACCGACATGTCGATCATGCCCGAACTGAACAAAGTCTATTCAACCTACTTCAGCGAACCGTTCCCGGTCCGTGAGGCCGTCTGCGTCGCAGCCCTGCCGCTCGGTGCCAGCATCGAAATGAGCGTGGTGGCGGTAAAAGGCTAAAATATGCAGTTCGTAGTCATTGGCCTTGATGGGACGGATAGTGAGGCTCCTGCCCGCCGGCAGAAAGTGCGTCAAGACCATATCGCTATGGGCGAGAAGCTCTTGGCGTCCCGCAATCTCTGGTACGGCGCCGCGCTGCTTGGTGACGATGGCTCGATGAAAGGCACGATGTACGTTGTCAGCTTCCCATCCGAGAGAGAACTGCACGAATGGTTGGATAAAGAGCCGATCCCCGAATCCAGTAATGACTGTGAATACTGCAAGTTTATCAACGCCAGGATCAAAGCCGGCCAGGAAACCACCCATGAAACTGATCTGGTATCGTAAGCCGTCCACCAGCACTCTGCTTGGTATGATAAAAGCCAAGTACTAAATATTTGCCTAACAACGGCTGTTTCCTTCATAATGACCTCAAGAATTAAGGTGGTCTCGCATGGACCCAATGACCCGACGCCCCCAGAGCTCTCACTCGAGAAAGGTATCGCGTCCGGCAGTTCATACCTCGTCCCAGGCAGATAGGGTATATTGTAGTAATTGCGGATCGCCTATGAGCAGGCAGGCACTCGTCTGTGCGCGATGCGGGTCGCCTTCCAATCGCCCAGTCCGTAATCGGCAACAGCTACGGCCTGTCGAAGAACCACAACAAAGGCGTAGCCAAACCGAGCGGCCCGAATATGCTGACTTTGGCAGCCGGCTAGCGGCCTACCTGATTGACTTGCTGGCGGTCGGCATACCATATGTCATTATCTACATCATCCTAATAGCTATTGCAGGCGCGATTTCCACGCACTTGTTAACTTCATCCCTCAGCTCACCCGGCTACTCCTCTGCTGTTGCAGGAGCGGCGCTCGGCCTTACGTTCTGGGTCATGCTCATACTTGATATCCTTTCCCCGATTGTCTTCGTTTTCTACTGGGCAATTATGGAAAGCTCGCCGTGGCAGGCAACACTTGGAAAGCGGGTGCTAGGTCTCGTGGTAACAGATATGTACGGCGACCGTCTGATTTTTGGTCAATCAATGAAGCGTGCATGGGGTAAGCTCTTGAGCATCATCATATTCTATGTCGGTTTCTTCCTTATGCTGGGCAGCCCGCACCGACAAACAATGCACGATTCGATGGCCAGTACAGTGGTTCTAAAAGGTCGACGGCCAGATGATTCTGTCAATAATTAGTGGTATGAACGGTTAAAGCACAATAGCTTTAGCGTATTTATCCGGACGACCATGATGAATAACTCAGAAGATTCTACGCCAGACCATCGCAAGAGAATCCCACCAGTAGGCGTAGAGCAAGGTGGGACAGCCCCACAAAAGGAACCCGCCCCCAAGCATGACGGTTACGTGGCCACAAGCGGTTACGCCATCGCGTCCTTAACGCTTGGCATTCTCGGCTTCATCTTACTGCCCGTTATTGGCTCAATACTTGCGGTAGTATTCGGCATACTCGGTCTGCGCAGGATTAAACGATCGAACGGGCAAGTAACAGGAAGAGGTCTCGCCAAGGCCGGCCTATGGCTGGGATTTGTTCCCCTAGCAGGCGGTTTATTGGCCGTATGTGTCATATATGGCATGCGTCTTACTGGCTATGTCGAATTAAAGTCGGCATCGGCCAAGGCGTATAGCGCTGCCGCCGTCAAAGCTCCGTCAGGGAGTTTGGCCATATCATCCTCGCAGGCGCCCGCACCGACACCGACACCGGCCGTCACGCAGGGTGCGAGCGAAGCCTCCGTGGCGAACCAACTAAACACGCTTCTTGCCCAATCAGCTCAAGGACGAAAAATTTCCGTCAACACAGTTGCCCAACTAGCCAACTGTTCAATTACGCCTCAACAAGCAGAGCAAGAATTTAACCAAACCATTTCGATACGACAACAGGTTGAATCCCAACTTCAGACCCTAGCCCAATCGGGCTACCTAGGAACTGTCATTCAGACCGCAGAATCGGCCATGAACATCTCGATTACTGCAAATACCGATTATCTTAGCTGGGCCGAGGACATGGATGCTTCCGGATGTACGACTAATTCCGGTGACACAAATTACACGGCCGGCAATACGGCCTCGGATCAAGCTACCACGATAAAAGCGACGCTGGCCGGGCAATGGCTGCCGTTCGCCAAAGAGTACAACCTGACCCAGTGGTCGGGCGACCAAATATAGCCAAGAGCGGCCGTGTAGTTATCGTAGGTCTGCCACGATCTGCTGGCCACTCGGGCTAAGGTAGGGTCGAAGAGAATCCCAGCTAATAGTAGTCGCGTGCTCGCCGCATGCCACATCTGCGACTTGTCCGGTCACAAATCCTATGACAATGCCCTCGGTCGTCAGCGCAAAGTAGTTATAATTTTGCTCAGTAGGTGCGAACTGTGCAGCTTCTACGGGCCCAGACATCGGATCGCTTAATCCCTGCGCTACACATCCAACGCTATTGGTAAGCTGATTTCGGGCAATTGCAGAGATTACCGATAAGGCTTGAGACTGGTTTGTAAACAGATTCGACAACTTTATTGGCTGCGCAGACGGCACCTTGAGCGTGACCGGTATCCACCATACGTCATGCTCGCCGCCATTTTCGTTGCTTACGGGTATCAATACACTCACTACAGCCGTGCTAGCTGACACGACAAGTTCGGCATCGGGGTCATTGACCTGCGCGCTGGGTCCCGAGTAGTAGAAGCATCCTCCGTCGCTGCAGCCAGGGTTGCTTGGCTGCAGTTTTGCTACTCCGGTACTAAGTTGATCCTCATCTTTCTTTGAAGCTTCGTAAAGCGCTTTATTCACAGCTTCTAGGTTAGAAGCTCCGGTTATCTGAACATAGTTAGCATTAATTGAGTATTGCCCATTTGGGAACTTAACCGAATTATCGTGAACAAACTTGTATCCTAACTTCCGAACGCTGGTACTGGCATTATTGTTATTTGTTGACCCCAGCGAGTAATCATCCACCACGCCATAATCCCATGAGTCTTGATATAACTGGACAACATTGAGGCTCAGATTTATAGCCGGGACCCCCTCGTCAATGGCAAGCTTTACCGCAGCGACCGGTGCCGCAAGCGAATCCAACAGAATATTCGTCGTAGCGCTTGAAATAATATCCGTTGCGTTGTCGGCCAAATTATTAAAGGCATATTTAATCATGGCGGAGCGCATCCCTTTATCTGTCAGCGTTTCACCACTCAGTTGTGCAAGATATTGAGCTACCAGCGCTGCGCGCTGGGATGCCGAGAGCTGACTAGCGTTTGTCATGGCAGTGGTGAGCTGCCCAATGGCTTGTTGGTTGTTCTGGACAAAATCGAGTACAGCCTGCACCAATCCCTCCTGCTGGCTGGGATCAGCCGAATCACTCTTGGTATCAAGTGCCATACTTATGAGAGGAATAGCGACTTGAGTTGCAATGGTCATAACTGTCGAGCCACCAAATCTCACAGCCGTCAGCCCTTGGACGGACTCATCCGATCTGGGGAATCCGGTGGATACTTCGCTCAACGTGCGCTGACTGGAGCTATCAGGCAAAACAGCGGTGACCTGAGTATTTTGGTCCCAAGCTTTCATCGCATCCATAAGCTGTTGTTGTATCGGTTCCGGGTTGGATTGTACCTTTAGGCCGATAAGGCTCCCCAGTTGCCCTACGCTTTGGAGAGCACTTTGCGCTGACAGTTTCGTAATAGTTTCCACTAATTGTTCGACCGTTGGTAAAGCCCATGTTTTGGGCGCGGCAATAGCTGCGGGAACCAGATCCGAACTGCCCAAGTAATAAAGCCCCCAGCGTTCAGTGTGATTCGTCAGCTGCAAAATATTACTGCCGGTAAGTTTGAGGCACACCCCGTCAATCTCTTTGTCATACACCTCTTTAAGGTGCGAATCGTTTTCGTCACAGGACGAACCAAACGCCGGCCGCGACGAATCCGATGATGTCGAAGTCGATGAGTCACTGTCGGCATAGGCATCAGGAACCAAAGTATCAAGCCAGCTGGACTTTGGCGCTAAGCTAACCTGGTGACTTGTGATGTAGTTATTAGCCTGGACGATAAAAGCTCCTTCAACCGCGTCCAGGTCGGAAACTACTGTGGCATCCGGATGGGCAAGATATGACGGATCCGCGGCGGCCTGCGCTGCCAAGTCATTGGTAAGCGTAACAAGTTCTGGAGTTTTGGCCACCAAACCTAGCTCAACCGTAGCGACAATGGGATTAGGTTGACTCATGCCCGGGCTTGAAGCTACCAGCGCCAGCGCAGTACTACGGAAGTCAATAGATACCGGCGTCGTCTTAAATGCCTGAGCGTCTTTCGGCACTACCGTCATGCCGACTAACTGCCCTTGCGGCGTCACGGCTGTAGCAATACCTGTTGTGATGGTGCTAGCAGGTACGGAAAATCCTTGAGATCCGTGAACCGTTTGGCGCGAACGATCGCCAAAACCAATGCTCAGATCCGCTTGGCTGTAGCGGCCCAGGCTGACACTACCGTGATAAAGGGCCGTGGGATCAGGATTGCGATGAAACCACAGCACAATCCCCCAAACCATTGTCAGCCCCATAATGCTCACGACTGCAAGAAAGCCTTTTGACTTTAGGAAAGGCTTCAGTCGCGAACCGTGCCATTTCGATGGGCTGTCTTGTGGTTGCATATTCATGGTTATGAAGATAAAAGCCAGCTCCTTTTAAGAATCATACCGCCTTAGCTTCGGCGCATAAACGGCTCTTGGCTTCATAAGAGGATAGCGTGTAGCATAAGGACAAGAAAAACAAAAGTGTTTTCGCACAGCAGGTATCACGAGAAAGAGTAGTTTATGGACAACCGTCAGGACAGGCCACACCGCCAGCCTCTTCCACCAGCGACAACCGCCGACTATGCTTCGACGCGACACCATGGACCTTCGGATGACCACCAGCGGCCTGCAAATACTACTACCAATGCGCTTGCCATCACGTCACTGACTGTCGGCATTATCGGCTCGTTAGTGCTACCGGTGGTTGGACCCATTCTCGCAATAGTCTTTGGGGCAATTGCTTTAACCCAAATCCGCCAATCAGGCCAGCCAGGGCGTAACCTAGCAAAATGGGGACTTGGTTTAGGCATTTTCTCGCTATCAATGACAATAATTGCCATTTCAGCTGCCATCTTCTTCTTTGTTAAAGGTCACTCCAGTAAGCCGCACCCTACGGCAAATGCGGCCACCTCAACCTCGGTAAACTCGGGCTCCCAGGCGTCGACCTCAACCGATGACTCGTCTACTACCATTAATCAGGCAGAGGAGAGCGTACGAGACTCACAACGCTCAACGGATCTGAACACGATTCAAAAGGGCCTTGAAGAATACTTCGTCGATAACAATCAGTACCCGGACACCCTGTCCGAACTGACCATCGGCGATACCCCGATCATGGATTCCATCCCAACCGACCCCCTCAACAGCGGCCCATATGTCTACATCTACACGCCAGCTAACTCAAATACCACGTATACGCTTGATGCATGTCTGGAGAACTCACAGGATGCCGCTTCGATAGACAGTAGCGATCTCACGTCCGCTGTGCCGCCGTGCACTACGGAAACTATTCAGCTAGTAAATCAAAACTAAACCGCTTACCGATTGAAGCCGTCTACACCCATGCCAGGAATACGGGCCTGTCCTTTTGAGCTTGTGCTAAATCTCGTATAATCGCCGTAGAGGACAGCGTGAGCAAGAAAAATGATGATTCGCCTTGGCTTGCAGTGGCCATTCTATGCTTTATAGTTTTGCCCATTTTTGTGATGTTGATGACATCATCGAACAACCCGAAGGTTCAAAATGCCAGACTCGACCTGGCGGGGATAATCTTATTAGTAATTCTGATTATAGCGGTCATAATATGGTTGTCGTATCTTGTGTACGTGAAGCGAGAATTTCTCAAAAAGCTAGCCGTATATTCCTACAGACAGCTCATGAGTGTCAGAACTGAAGGGTTGGCAGAAGTATTAACTACCAAGGACAATCTTCGTGCATTTTGTGTAGTCCTGGCGATAGTAGTATTTCTTCCCGTTAGTCTTTTATTGTCATTATTCATTCCGGCCCACCTCTGGATTCTCAGCTGCCTACTCGTCCTCGTTGTTGTTGTACCCGCCGCGAGTATCGCCGCGGCCAAATATGAGCCGTTAGTAGAGTATTTTGCTGCTAACGGCTTCAAGCAGCGAATACGCTTCGAAAAAACCTATAAAGTCAGATGGCTTAGCAAAGAGTTCGATGAATTTGTAGGCCAGGACCTCATAGATCTCAGAAACGATGCTTATGCGCTAGCAAGCCTCTGGCAATCTAGTCCCAGCGTTCCAACGGTACATGATTATTCATTCATCGTCGTGCCAATGTCAAAAGCATATGAAGGATTCTTAAAAAAAATACTCATGCGTTATGGCGTGGTAGAGGAACTTAAGTTCGCAGAAAAGCCAGACGAAAGCATTAACAAGTACTTTAACCCAAAAGACGGAACCAGCGAGAAAATCTATATACACCTCCGCGATGCACGTCGCGACAAGGCCGTTCCGCATGAGATCTTCGCCACGTATCAGGAGTATCGCAATCAGTTAGTGCACTATGACACGCATCGTGACACGCGCGTATCCACGGCCGATGATGCTAAATTTATGATACGAAGGATAGAAACGGTGATACTTAGAACATATGCGGCATTAAACCCACCAGGCGATCCTCAAGCTCTACAAAGCGCACCTGCGGGATCAAGTACTGTGGCGATACCGGAATCGCTGCCTAATGAGGCAAAAAACACACAACGTGCCTAAGGGGCGCATGTGTGTGTTTTTTGCTGGTCACTACAGCTATCCATGCACTTTCAGCCCAACCACCGAGTCATAGTGTAGGTAATGTACAGAGCCACAAAGAACCCTGACATTATCAGCCAAAACGGCCAATCTATAACTAGTTCCCAGGTGATAGAGCCTCTAATAACTTTGGATCGCTGCGCGTCCGGTTTTGGCCTGCGCACCCTCGCATTACCATTAGTTGAGTTCAATCGAGTCATTTTTGACTCTCCTTCCTCTAACCATTTAGTGTGAAGTCGGTTAGAAAACCTGATCACATAGAAATGGCTCACTTCAGGCGCGCATTATGAAAGAACGTTTGCTCTTCCTGCCCGACAGGCGTCGCCGCATGTCACATGCATATTAACATAATCATTTCAGCACACCCGCAACGCAGAAGCTATATCAGTCGGCCCCCAAATCATCCTCATTAATGGCCAAGCTCTCGCTGACCACATGATAAATCTCTGCTTAGGTGTTTCCATCCCAGACACCTACAATGTTTACAAAGTTGACGCCGATTTCTTCAGCGAATCGTAGCCTATTTTTTAGTTTGCTTGCTCGGAGTCACCGGCTTCAAAGTGGCAGACGGTAACACCTGGTGGTACCGGATTGCGTCCGGTCCTTGGAATAACGCCTACTACGAACTCATTGCATATCTCCAACCCGCCGCAAACAGATAAGCAGACAGGCCAGATCAACAAAGGCCTGAAACATGCTTTTCTTTCGTTCCCACCGGTAACGTAACTTACGGAAGTATTTTAGCCAGGCATTAGTGCGCTCGACAAAGGCCCGGAATTTGGCCGTTGCTTTGTCGTAACTGGGCTTGCGGCCGCGTTTGCGCCGCTTCTTGAATATGCGCTCAGGGATATTGGCCTTAATGCCGCGCTTACGTAAGGCAGTCCGGAAGGTACGAGAGTCGTACCCTTTGTCGGCGTTGAGTTGTTTAACCCGCCGCTTAGCACCCACGCGAATCTTCCGGATAGTGGCCTCGGCATTGGTCGGGTCATGACGGTTGCCTTTAGCCAGGACGTTGGCCAGTGGCAAGCCTTGTTTGTCAGTCACAAGCGAAATATTGGTGCCAGTCCGGTGGTGTTTGCCGGAGTAACCAGTGCCATCCTTAAAAGCCGGTGACTGGACGAGCGAACCATCTAACGCGCCGAGTGACAGGTCGACTTTGCCTTGCCGGTCGAGCAGTCCGAGAACCTCACGCCAAGTCCCGACCAGCGCTCCTCGGCCACGCCAAAAGCTGAGTCGGCGCCAGCAGGTGCTGGGGTCATGCGGACAGATGGTAGTTGGGATATCCTGCCACCGGCTGCCAGTTTTGAGCACAAACAAAATACCACCGAGTAGCTCTTCGTTTGCCACCGGCGGCTTGGTCTTGGCTACGGGCGCAGGTAGTGCCTGGGATAGCCATTGGTATTGTTGCGGTACCAAGTAGAAGGTACGCTTTGACATGGGTAGTTTTTCCTTTTGTTTTCCTTAAGAGGAATACTACCCGCTGAAATTATTGGAACTCAAGAACTCGGTTCAAACCTAATCATCGCCGCCCTTGCGGACCCTCATTATGGCTAAACTATGCGCTAGCCCAGGACGTGCCGCAAGGGTGAAAGATATGCAATGGGTTCTACAAAAGTCGCTCAATATACCTGATTATGCGAGCCAATATCTAGCAGCAAGTAATGATCTTCGGTCTCCTGATATACAACGCGCACATCTCCTCCTACTGAAAAAGCTCGAAGCCCTTGGAGCTTTCCCGTGAGTGGATGATCATTCAATGGCTCGCGTCTCACTCCATGGCGGAATAGCTCCAGGTGTTGTTTAAAACGATCTATCATTTTTGGCTGGCGAGCGTAACGCAGCTTGAGATGCTTTTGGAATTGCCGGGAATATTCAATTGGCTTCATCCGACAGCAGATCTTTCATGAAGTCGTCGACATCGTCGTAGATCTTTACCTTGCCTTGACGGCGGAGGTCTTCATGTTCACTAATCTGCTGAGCATATCGGGCTTCGGCTTCAGGGCTGAGTCGCACCGATTCCTCGAGATTGACCCTCCTGCCATCGACGTCGGCCTTGGCCAAGAAGCGAATATAGGCCTGGAGTGAGTCAAAGCCATTGCGGTGGGCGAAGTTTTCCCACTCATCGCGAATATCTTTATCTAGTGGTACTTGTAATTTAACTGTACTCATGCTCATAGAGTATCAAAGAAGTATAATTATGTCAATGCCGTGCCTAAACTTTGTATAAAGCAAGCATAAGTGCCTTGGTGGGGCGTGAGGATAAGATGGCTGCCTCTTTGCCTAAGCTCGACGAAGCCACATTTCTTTAAGACTTTAACGACTTGGTCGGGCGATAGACTTGGTAGTGAGCCGTCGGGCATTAAATAGCAACCTGGACACGGCCCTGCCAAATGTGGTCTTGGGGTAGTTCCTTGTGTTCGCTCTTCAACGACTCAAGATATAGTTCGATAGCTTCGGTAATATTGATCTCGGCTTCTTCAAGGGTATTACCCTGGCTATAGCAGCCAGGCAGCGCAGGTACAGATGCCACAAAGCCACCTTCTGGATCGGCCTCATATATAACTGTGTAAACTTGAGTTTTCATAGATATATTTTACCATAGCAATGGTGGCTCGCCCGACTATTTCTGATTCAATTTTTTGGCTCCTTAAGGGGATAATTCCTGGTGGGGCGTAGTAGGTTCTGTTAGAACTGCGATTATGAATTCTGCGAGACCTATTTGATCGATACCCAATCATGAGTTTGGCTGCGGTGTTTTTCGGCCAAACCATGAATAAAAATGTTGAGTTTCAGCCTGGGCGTGAGCTGACCTTCCCTATCGCGATCGAACTCAATACCCCAGATTCTTGCACTGACATAATCATCGGCAACCTGGAGTTCTTCTCGTAACACCCTTTTAAGTGCATCGTCCAAAGCTTCTCCCTTGCGGACTTTGTCCATCAAATGGAGGCCGTTTTTTACGTTACGATAGAATTTGCGTTCGTGTTCGTCATCGAAGTCCCAGACATAGGGGTCAATGAAAACTTTACGCTTGATATGGAGAGCATCGAATTGTGTATCGTTTACGAGCTTAGTTGATAGGCCATAAGATTGGTAGAAGCTTCTGGGTATAAGTCCAAGGTCGTATTTGCGAGCAAAGTCCGCCATGGAGTCAGCGACAAGGTAGGAGAATTCTGGATTTGTCTGCTGGTTGTCTTTATCAACCACAAAGTCGAGCATAGCGTTGTTGAGGATATGGATCGACCCGTCACGCTTATGTTCTGCATAATAAGGGCTATAAATAACCAGCGCTTCGCGGCCATCACCGATTACTTCAAGACCTTCCGGGGCGAATCGAGGCGTGAAGTCAGATTGATTAAAGAACTCTGCGAGCGGTCGACTACGTCGAAAGTAACTGTGATCGAATGACAATCCAGGGTCTTGTGGTAGCCGGGCGCCGCTATGAAGATTTGAGTAGACGGCGAGCGACAACCGATTGGCGGCATAGCGGATTGAGTACATGATGTCGTCATGGCGCGGAATATCGTCTTCGTTTGATTTAAGATGAAGCATTTTGTCTTCAATCTTGAGTGCAACAAGAGCCCGTTCGTCGTAGATAAGCTGAGCCGTATCACCCTCAGATATTTTTGAGACAGACCAACGAGCTTCAATGTGACGATCCACCGGAAAGCTATTTAAAACATCGGCGAGCACGGACTTGAACTCCTCTAGCGCAGTTTCGGTGCTAGTTTCGAGCCAGTTTTGCTTAACCATAAGGTCAATCATAGAGATATTGTAGCAGGCCTTAGTATAATCTTGAGGCTACGAGCAGTAAAATAATCATAAGTGCCTTGGTGGGCAATGAGGCACGGCATCAGAACTTTTTGGGCGCCTCGAATGTTACCGAATTATACAATGCTTTGCAGGATTTTAAACCCAGGACCAAAACTGAGACACGGAGGGTGCCGGCATTACAGCTATCCCCTGCTCGGCGTGGCCTCAATGTAGATAACTTGGTTGCCGACTATAATGCTGGCTGGTCTCTGCGGCAGCTGACAGACAAGCATGGTATTTGCCGGGAGACAGTGACGTTGCAGCTGCGGAAAGCCGGGGTGACAATACGACTGCGAGGTAGCAATATGCACCATGAATGGTAATTATATGTTGGTCGGATTACTTGACGACTTTGGACATTCGAATGAGGTCGATTGATCCCCAAGGTGTCACCTGTCCAGTTTCGTTGAACCCGTGGTGCTCATAATACTTTTTTAGCCAGGGCGCTAGCGACATGTAGTCTAACTCTAAGAGGTTGACTTTAAGGCGTTTGGCATAGGCTTCAAGCGCGTTTATTAGGGCGGTTCCGAGTCCGATTCCGCGGAATTGCTGTACGACCGTAAGCAATCCGAAGTGCAGACTCGACCCGTCCCGCTGCACATAGACGCAACCGACAACTTGCATGCCGCGTTTTGCGATGTAGAATTCGCTTTCACTAATTCTTTGGCTTAGATGCTCACGGTCGGTGCGCGGCCCACCCTTGGCGGCGTCTTGGTATGCATAGGCCGCATTGATCATCGTCACGGTATCATCGATGTCTGCAGTTGTGATACGTCTTAAAGCGATGTCTTTGAACTCAAACAAGTTGGATAATGTTGTCACGAGTTCTAGGCTTATTTTGTGGACGCTTTATGGATTATTGACGCGGCAAGAGTCTGATAAGGTATTCCCTCTTCTATCGCCTTGGACTTGAGTCTGTAGAGATCACGCTCGGAGAGACGGATGTTTATATTTTTTGTCTTGTTGAGGGTGTTCCTGGCATAAGATTGCAGGAGCTTCTTACGTTTCTCAAGATCTGGCGCGCTCGCGAGTTCACCGTTTTCGAACTCATCAAGAAGTTTTTGCTCTTCGTCTGATAGTTCATAGTAGTTCATGATTTATCTCCTTTTAAGTATTGCTTGGTGGCTTTTCGTGATGGAATTATAGTTTTTAAGAATATCTTTTCGTTATCTTCGACGTATGGCACTAAGTAAACGTAATTATCTAAATTGACTACTAGCTCTCGTTGCCCGGGGTATCTACCTTTATTGGGGTGTTCTAGGTCATCAAGTAACCTGTTGTCATCGATAGCAGCCAACACATCTTCGAACGAGACTCCTCGTTCAGTCTTAAGCCGACTATTTTTAAACTCATCCCAGTCGTAGTATTTCACGATCCTATATTATGACAAAGCATATGGTTTGTAAATGTTCGACAGACAAAAAAGAGACCCATGAGGATCTCCTTTTAGCATAAGTTCTTTGGTGGAGCTTGTCCGCCGTTACTCGAACCGCTACGACCTGCAGGAACGACTATCAGATGCCAGGTCGGAGGCCAATCAACCGGCTGGACGAGAGCACGACGGCGACCAACCCGTCGTCAGCGGTCGAGTTCCAGGCACCTGGCGGGTGAGTGACCGGCTGACGGACGCTGACATCCAGGTGCTCATCCGTGAGTTCCTGGCCGGTACGTCCAAGCGGGAACTAGCGGAACGATACGCAATCAGTGTGACCTCCGCGAAGAACATCCTGAGACAGCATGGCGTGAGACGCGCCTAACTCACGCTGGGGCCTTGACCTCGGCGTTTCGTGTCTCGGCCTGGATTCCGGGCCGGGGCACACCTCACTGGATCTGTGCGGGGCAACGCAACCTGGCCGAGCAAATGCTCCGGCGAGAACTGTCATTGCGGACTCTGAGTGCCTATACTGATGCTAATAGATGGATAAAAAGGAACGCGATGGGCATCGACAGTCTACCGAAATGGAAGATTACTACTGCAAGATATGTGGTTGACGACAAGTGGCTAAAAGTGCGCGCAGATACATGCCTTACTCCAGACGGCAAGACGCTGGACCCTTGGTATGTCATCGAATATCCGGAATGGATAAACTGTGTCGCGGTGGACAACGAATTTAACGTGGCTTTGCTACGTCATTACCGGCATGGCGCCGATGAGTATGTGGAAGAGATTGTCGCTGGGACCGTTGAAAAAGATGATACCCCGATGGCCTCTATAAGGAGGGAATTAGTTGAAGAAATAGGCTACCAGGGCGGTAATGTCTACCAAACCGGTGTTTCTTTTGCTAATCCGTCAAGCCAGAACAATAGGGTGTACTCTTTTCTTGCCGCAGGCGGCACTTTTTCGAAATCGACATACAAAGAGACTGGTGCTGATTTCGTGATTGAAAAGCCTAAGTTTACAGATTTTGTCCAAGCCGTCACGCGCCTGGATTCAAGCGTCACATATCAGAGTCTGCATCTTACGGCCATATTCTTTGCGCTCAACTACATTAGGTATTCGAATGACCCAGGCCTTTTGGCGTTACGTAATGAGCTTTTGGCGATAAGCACTGAGCCTTAACCTACTGTAAAAGTCTAGGTACCAAACGGGATTCGAACCGAGCGAATCCCGTGGCAGAGCCAAAAACTGATGATAAGCTGTCGGATAAAGCGTGGGTTCTTTCGGCCTAATTTTTGGCTTAGAGACGGTTGAACATTCAAATTTGGTGGGCAATGAGGGTTGGTATCAGAAGTTTTTGTGTGCCTCGAATGTTAGAGAATTGTACGATGCTCTGCAGGGCTTTAAGCCCCGGGCCACAAGCGAGGCACGGCGGGTGCCAGCATTGCAGCTCTCTCCCGCCCGGCGTGCACTTGATACCGACAAACTCGTCCGTGATTACAATGACGGTTGGTCACTGCGGCAGCTGGCCCGACAGAATGGGATCTGCCGAGATACGTGACGCTACAGCTCCGAAAGGCCGGGGTTAAGATTCGACCGCGAGGTAGCAATGTGAGCATAAAACAAGCAAAGAGCCGCCAGGTGGCAACTCAATGCTCCACCTAACGGCTCATGACGTAGGAGTGGGGTTCGAATACCGGATTGTGCGCATATGCCGTAGCACTTTGCGCATGTTGAGAGCGGGCTTAGCATCTGGATCAACCAGCAGTTCGAATGGGCGGACGGACAAGACGATAATCCGGCCATCTCGAAGCGCGTAGCGATTGCGCCGAAGGCGATCGATTGCGGCTTGCAGGTTCCAAGCTGAATGCAGAGCGATGCAGCCGTAGAGATTGTAGAAAACTACAGCTGGAATCAGGAACAGCAGACCGCTGGCAAATCTCAATTCCCATCGATGCTTCTGGACGAAGCTCGCATCTGACTTGCTGGTTGCCATAATGTCACGGTCCCGGTGGGCGGCCATAAAAGCGACGTTCATGCTCACCAGAATGCACGCCAGCCATAGCCGGTTGGAGGTGATTAGCATGGGGACGCCCCGCACGCCTGCCTCCTCCATCGCAGGAAAGAGCATGGAGTAGCCAAGCAGGTGAATCGTTCGCCGGCGATTGTGGCGAATGAGCCATTCAGCTCCATGGCGCTCAAATCCGCGAGCCGTGACAAGCGTCTCGTAGGTCAGGCAGTACGTGAACCCCACGAAGCCAATCACAATCGCGACATAGATCTGGTGAAGGATCACGGTGACCTCTTCCGGTATAGGAACTTCCTTACGGTTTGAGTATATTATAACATCGATTTTATAGAAACGTCAATTTCTATTCTTCATATCTGTACTCGAAAGGACCTTTTCGTCAAAAAGGAGAAAATACTAATTTAAACATAAGGGCCTTGGTGGGCAATGAGGCGCGGCATCAGAACTTTTGGATACCGAGACGGTCGCTGAATTATACCATGCACTGCAGAAATTTAAGCACCGGCCAATAGTGAGACGCGACGGATACCGGCTTTGCGGCTCTCCCCTGCCCGACGTGCATTAGATATTGGCAAACTCGCCGACGACTATAAAGCCGGCTGGTCTTTGCGACAGTTGGCCGATAAGAACGGTATCCACATGGAGACAGTGACACTACAACTGCGCAAAGTCGGTGTTGAGATTCGACCGCACGGATGTAGCGTACGGATTAACTCAATTAACTTAGCTCGCCGTTAAGAGCCCTATATTGCTCCCGACAAATTGCATCAACGGTTGTCCGATCGCATGTTGCCAAAATTGGGCCTGCTCTGCGGCGGTCATATCGGCGATACACTTACCGCTCGCCGGATCGATCTGAATTGACTCTATGGGATAGCCTTCAACAATATGCTGACTTCGGATGGCAGTGAATTGGCGCGGCGAGCGAATAGTTGCTTCCGCTATCCCTCCCTCAGGAGCTGCAATCGTAACGGCAAATTCCCAATGGCCCTTCATAGAACCGCCATGACTTTCGACTAATTTGGCATAATAATTAAGCATTTCCCGGTCGCTCGGACGACCGGTACTACCGGGAATTCGACGCACATGCAGACCAGGCTGTTCGTCGTCTGGCAGACCATCCAGGTAGAGAGCATTGTCCATAGAGAAAACCGGCCTACCAGCTGCCCGGGCGTAGGCTCGGGCCTTGGCGCGAGCGTTCTCTGCGGCGGTCACTCCGTCTTCCGGTACTTCTAGGTTAATACCTAATTCGTTAATCCCACGCACAAGTACACCTAATGGTTCGAGTGTACCCTGCACTTGGTCGATCTTGGCTTTGTTCTCAGTTCCAAATAGTAGCTCAACCGCCATGGGGCCTCCTTATTCCGCCGGACTAGCATATCCTATCAGCCTACACCTCAGGCTGAAACTTGTTGCGACTCCAGTTCCACAAAACCGGATGGACTTGAGAAGGATTGATACCACTTCCCGTTAAAAGCTTCTCCCAGGCAGCTTCAACTACCAATGGGCTTGCTCCGGTAGGCACCAGCCCGAGTTGGACGCTGGACTGTATGACGTGAGTATCGGGAATAATTGAGATTTCTTGCGGATTGGTGAACTCGACATCCGTGTAACGTGATAGGATGAACGGCCAATAGTTTGATAATTTAGGGCCCGACAAATAGGGAAATCGCTTGCGATGAGTAACCTGTAGCAATTGGATCAGCTGGCCAGCATCATGGTGCGCTTCAGCAATAATGCGTCGGGGATCGTCTTCATAGAAATCATGCAGTGTCTGGGCAATAGTGGTCCAGATCAACGTGTGCTTGTTGGGCTGGAGGGCTAAGCGATATTTACCGAGGTCATCTCGGACTTGCTTAAGAGGTGCGTCCCCGAGTTTTTCAGGAAAGAAAACGTAGCGGGTGGTCTCGTCCTCGTAGGTTTTGAGCGCTGACGCCCACATGGCCGGAGAATTTCGTTGAAAGTTGATGCAGACAGGAAGCGTGAAGTAAAGATAGTTTTCGCGACTGTTCAAATGTACGTTTGGATGGACTTCGTGCTGAGCAAGTGTTGGGATTAAGTGCTGGTCGTAGGAGGCCATTAGGCGCTTCACTCGACCTAATAGAATGACTTGATCTTCTTCCACCGATTCATCATACCAAAAGGTGTAATCTTGGACCTGGTCGCGCTATTTAGTCAAAGGATTATGAAGCCGGAGCCCTTCAATTTTCTCGAAGTCTTCTGTATTGGCAGTCCAAAGCTCACAGTCCTGCTCTAGAGCTGTTGCCGCGATAATGGCATCCCCCAGACTCATTTTGCCTTGTTGCCGTAATTTAATAGCGCGTTGAATAGTGGCTTCATCAAGCTCAAGCTGCTCGCATTCGACAAAGAGTGCTTCAAGGTAGCTTTGCTCGGCCACGGTGATCTGCGCATAGCCCAAAGCTTCGATCTTGGTAATACTTCCGTAGGCAATGTCGGTGTCACCTAAGACGTCTGGGGCGATCCTGCCGTTGGCAAGGTAAATAAAAGTATTGGTGTCGAGTAGAATCATGGCTTACGGCCGGCCCGGCAGCGAGCGGTCTTGGCGTATATCCTTTTGCCAGCTCACCGGATTGGCAATAGTGTCATAAGCGTTCAGTGTTTGCAGCTTTGCAATGAGACGTTTAATCTTCGCGTGATCTTGTTCTTTTTGCTTAACCGGTAAGCTTAGACTAACTTTATCGCCGGGAGTTAATTTGGCGGCGTCAGCATATTGCTTGGGCACACGGAGCGCGACGGAGTTCCCGGTTTTGATGACGGTAGCAGTGTATATATTCATGTATCTATTATTGTATATATAATTTTGCGAGTCAACAATTACAACAAAAACGGCAACGAGGCCGTTTTTAAGCATAAGTTCTTTGGTGGGCAATGAGGCACGGTATCAGAACATCTTGGGTGCCTCGAATGTTACCGAATTATACAATGCCTTGCAGGATTTCAAACTTCGGCCCAAGGGAGAGACGCGTAGGATTCCGGCGTTACAGCTGTCCCCTGCTCGACGTGCTCTGGATGTCAGCAAGCTGGCTAACGACTACCGGGATGGCTGGTCGCTACGGCAGCTGTCCCAAAAGAACGGTATTTGTAGAGATACTGTAAGATTGCAATTGCGCAAGGTCGGGGTACGTATTCGAGCTCGAGGCAGCAATGTCCGGATTAAGCAAGTGCCAATAAGGTAGCTCGGACAAAGACGAGGAGCGGGGGCTTTACTACAGCTGCGACTCGGCAAGTGCGACTATGCGATTAGCAATGTTTTCAACTGATTGATTGCCATCTATTGCCTTATCGACTAGTCCGCTACGCCTTAATCGTTCGAACGTGTCAAGCTGCCGTTGGAGCCATGGCGTAGCGTCTTGGTAATTCTCGATTCGCATGCGCTGCTCATTGCGTTGGGCGAGCTGTTCGATAGTAAGTTGTGAACCACCTCGGGCTAAAGCCCGAGGCTTCCTTGGGGCGGCATGCTGGGTTTAGCTTTCCATTGATTTTCGATATACCGTTTAATCGCCTGCTCCGTGTTACGACCAACACTCTCGGCGAAGTAGCCATCCGCCCAGAAGCTATCTCCCCATAACCATTCTTCCAGTTCAGGATGCGTCTGGCGGATAGCCCGACTTGATCCGCCCTTGAAGATTTGTACTACCTGTGACACCGAGATGCTGGGAGGTAGTTCAATAAGCATATGAATGTGGTCGGGCATCACTGCCAGCCGCTCAATCCACCAGTCGTTCATCTCTGCGCACTGAAAGAATAATCGCTTCAGGTCAGTGGCGACTTCGCCCCGCAGGATGCTTTTGCGGTACTTGGGTATCCAGACGATATGAAATTGCAGGCGATATAGCGTATGCGCACCGGAATAATATTTTTTACCTGACTTCACATACCCAGCATGCCAGACTGTCGGCGCCAGCGCCAAGGTTGGACGTCACCCGGTTTTGCCTTGGCGCTACCGCCTTAAGCGGACCCATTCATCCCTGGCCTAAAGGCCCAGGGGTCTCTGGGAGGGTTACGAGAAGGATTATCCTGAAACCGTTACTCCGAGCAGATTTAATTAGCTCTTCAGGAATGTAACTTGCAAAATAGACTACGGCAGGCCGGGAAATGATTTCTTTGGTGGTTTGCGGCACCAGTATTTCGTTCTTTAGCTTGTCGTCGGGCCATTCTCCCATATTGGCCTTCATGACCTCTTCATCGGTTTCAGCGATATTGAGGTCTGTATGTTCGCGGAGGTAACGCAGAAGCGTCGATTTACCACCGGCGGAGGGCGCGAGAATGAGTAACTTGTATGCCATGCGTTAAGTGTAGCAAAGGGGAGTTATAGAAATTTTAAGAATTCGTCGATCGTTAGTTGCGCTTCCAATTCAATAATCTTTCTAAGCAATGGCTTTTTGATGTCTTTGCCCCGGTGCATCGGCACGACCACCCGCTTGCCGGACTGTTCACTGAATAATATCAGGTGGCTGCCTTTTTGCCTGAGCTCAACAAATCCACATTTTTTCAGAGCCTTCACGACCTTCTCAGGCGACAGGCTTGGTAATGGGCTTTCCGGCATTAAATTGCAACCTGAACACGACCTTGCCAGATATGATCTTGTGGCAAATCCTTGTGCTCACTCTTCAGTGACTCAAGGTAGAGTTCGATGGCTTCGGTAATATTGACTTCTGCCTCCTCAAGTGTCTCGCCTTGACTGTAACAGCCCGGCAAGGATGGAACAGAAGCGACAAATCCGCCTTCCGGGTCGGCTTCGTATATGACTGTATAAACCTGGGTATTCATAGATCGATTTTACCATAATGTGCAGCTTAGGGCCTTCATATAGCTATTAAGCATAAGTGCTTTGGTGGAGCTCGTCTGCCGTTACTGCAACCGTTACGACCTGCAGGAGCGGCTAACGAAAGCCCGATTCAGAACGGCCAACGGCGAGAAGCGGGGCAGGTTAGTTAGGCCTTCAGTGTGAGCTCTAGGGTATCTTCCCCAGTCCGAAAATATGGCCGGGAAAATAAGCTGTCAGTACTTTAGTTCGAGCACTTACTGTAATCTTTGATTAATGGCATCTTTTTTTGAGCTAATACGAGATGTGAGGCGCGGACGGCTTGTTGGCTGGACGCTCATAGCAATCGGGATATCGGGACTCTTCGGTACGAGGCTATACGCTCCCGCAACCCATGTACGAGCGCATATCGTTGAAAGCCAGGTTGTGACAAAGTCAGCGCCGAAACCAACTGTAAAGGAGGTGGCGGCTTATGCAGTGCCTCCATCTGATCCTAAGTTTATAGCGATCCCAGCGATCGATTTAGGCAATACGCCGATACTGGCCTTTGGATTATCAGCAACCGGTACGATCGCGACCCCGAATTCGATTTATGAAACTGGTTGGTTTGACGGGAGTAGTAAACCCGGACAGGCCGGAGTGATGTTTATTTATGGACACATAGCGAGCTTTACGCCGTATAGCGTGTTTGCAAAGTTGCATATGCTCAGGCCGGGCGACGAGGTGATTATAACCAGGGGGGATAATACGATATTTCGCTACCAGGTTACAGGGTCTGAAACATACCCGTACAATGCGGTCGATATGAGCAGGGTGTTAACTCCCGCAAGTGCGGGCATTCCAGCCTTAAACCTTATGACGTGTGCAGGGCAAATTATTACGGTTGGCGGGGTTAAAGAATACAGCCAGCGGCTAGTTATATTTACGCAGCAGATTTAGGCCGACGTCCGCGCACAATGGCGCATCCCGCAATAAAGCTGATTAGAGACAGGGTGGCAAGTGGAATGTTGGGATGTTGCTTTGAGACAGCGATTAGGCCAGTATCTGGAGCTTTGGGTGAGTTCGTGCCGGATGAACCAGAATTGCCAGAGCTACTACTAGCTAATACACCGGTAGTCGTCCATATGTCGCCGCCACTGACAGTCGCCGCCAGGTGGCTGCCGTCACTGGATGAAGCTATGGCGTCCCAGTTAGGTGCGCTTACTGCGGCAGTTTCGGTTTGGTCCGCCCAGGTCACCCCACCGTCGGTAGATACGTATATGTCGGTATCGATGCCTACAGCCGCTAGATGGCTGCCGTCGCTGGATGAAGCTATGGCCGACCAGTTGGGTGAGCCAGCTGCTGTTTGATCTGTCCAGGTCGCGCCTCCATCGATGGAGGTGTAGATGTCGCCGCCACTGACAGTCGCTGCAAGGTGGCTTCCGTCGCTGGATGAGGCAATGTCCGTCCAGCTGCGCGTCCCGGCTGCAGCTTGGTCCGTCCAGGTAGCCCCGCCGTCGGTGGAGGTATAAATATCGCCACCATTGACAGTCGCTGCTAAGTGGCTGCCGTCGCTGGACGAAGCTATGGCCGACCAGTTGCGTGTGCCAGCTGCACTTTGATCTGTCCAAGTCACACCTCCATCGGTTGAGGTATAGATGTCGCCTCCACCAACCCCAACGGCAGTCGCTGCCAAGTGGCTGCCGTCGCTGGATGAGGCTATTGCTTGCCAGAAGCGTGAGCCAGCTGCGGCTTGATCGGTCCAGGTCACGCCTCCGTCGATGGAAGTGTAGATGTCGCCTCCGTGGACCTCAGCCGCTAAGTGGCTGCCGTCGCTGGATGAGGCTATTTCTTGCCAGCTGCGAGAGCCAGCTGCAGCTTGATCGGTCCAGATCACACCTCCATTGGTGGAGGTGTATATGTCGCCGGCACCGGAAGCATTGACGGTCGCTGCCAAGTGGCTGCCGTCACTGGATGAGGCTATGTCCGTCCAGTTGCGTGAGCCAGCTGCGGTTTGATCGGTCCAGGTATAGCCGCCGGTTGCAAGTATATTCGACGTCGATGCAAAGCTAGCAGTTAAGACACAGGCCGACAGAAAGACTCTTCGTATAATCCGATGTGGTACATGTTTCATTTTTGTACAAATGGTCTCCCGATAAACACTTATGGTAATTACTATAACTAAGTCCCATGGCCAGGCAAATAGGGACCGGTCCTCGCTGGCGTCTAGATGAAGCGGCTCGTTTGTCAGGACCGGCTACAGGGCCCGAGCGGCAGCGTTGCGGTCGCGTCGAGTAGAGTTTGGCGTTTTGCCTGATCTGAGGGCTCAAACGTACAGTTTTGCCAGGGAAACTCTGTGCTTTGATGCCACTGATTACGCAAAGATCCCGCCTGCTTGGGGCGGGATCTTTGGAGATACATCAAATTGGAGCGAACTTTATTTGCGTAGGGAGACGATTACGAGACCCGCAACCAGCGCGTGGCCAAGAGCTTTGAATCGCGGTTGCACGCGTTTGCGTGCCAGATAGGCATAAGTGCTTTATTTGAGACGCCGTTTGTTTTAAGCTTGAGGCATGAAATCGCAGAAGAATACAAATAGAATATTGCTATCACTCGCAGCCTTTGTGGTTACTTACGTGTTACTAGTCCAAGATGTCAGGCTGTTGGGCTGGGGATATGTCCCGTTCGGCCTTAGCTCGACCCCATTGCATTCGAGCCTTCAAGTGGTTGTCCTCCTGGTTGTGATGGGACTCTTGACCATTAGCGTTTTTGGATTTTGCGTCTTTACCATTATTCGAAATAAGAGCGTTGCTGCTGTAGTCACGATACTGGGCATATTGGTACTGAGCTTTGCGGTATTTGCGGGGTCATTTGCTGCCCTGACGTTCTAGCGGCTCAGGAAATGACTTATCAAGGGCGGGAACTAAGGAGCGGGCCTGGTCAACGTTGCCGTCGACCAGGCCCTCGCATCCTTTGCTAAGTTGTCATACCCCCCTACGGTGCCGTTGGATTACTGGCGAGGTACTCATTGATCAGAGCAGCGTACGCTGCCTGACCTTCTGCGTTGGGATGGAAGGAGTACTTCGGGTGGTCCACGTCGACATCGTTGAAGTACCCATCATCGCTACACAGGGTGTGGCCGATGAATGGTGATCCATCCGCGTTCGCGTCTACGAACTCGAACGGAGCGCCGTACGTGCTCACTGCGCCTGAGACTGCCGCGTTGATGTCACTCTCGACGGTCTTGGCAGCATCCTGACTGGCGGTCGTTAGGTCGCCAGCGCAGGAGTTTGGCCATCCGACATCTGTAGCGGGCAGAATGTTCGGATAACCCACGACCAGGACGCGGGTGCCTGCTGACACATCCCCAGCTATGTCACCGAATAGTGTCGCCAGATCGCCAGGCAGGTAGTCATCGATGGCCGTCGTGATGTCCGCGTAGGCTGTGGTATCGGTACCACAGCCAACCTCAGGATCTACACACGAGGCGGCGAAGTCGCTGAAACCAACGTCGTCGCCGCCGACCGTCAGGATTACGTAGTCGTCACTGCTCGTGATGCCGTCGAGCTGGGTGGGCTCATCGTCCATCCTGGGTCTTGGGCCTCACCCGGTTACGGCGGTGGGGTGAAATAAGGTCAATGCCAAGTTCTGCCAGTTTGGCGTCCAAGGGATCCGAATCATACGCCCGGTCGGCTACCAGACGTTTTGGAGTAGCTCGGGTAAGTTTGTGGGCAAGCGTTTGTTCCACCAGGGTGACTTCATGCGGAGAAGCAGAGCCCACAGTGACGGCGAGCGGAAGAGACTCTCGGTCGCAGATAACCATGAGCTTGGTACCCTTGCCGCGTTTCGTGGGGCCAACCCCAAGGCCCCCTTTTTAGCCGAAGCGAACGTACCGTCAATGAAGCACTCTTCCAGGGAGATGCCACCACGCTCTTCCATGTCCTGAGCGAGGATCTGGAGAATGGTGGCAAAGGTGCCGGAGTTAGTCCACTCCTGGAACCGCCGGTGACAGGTCTGGTAAGGTGGGTACTTGTCCGGTAGTTCATTCCACTGGGCGCCGGTCTTGAGCACCCACAGAATACCGTCAAGCACTGGTCGGTCCGGTACCCGAGGACGACCTCGTCCTGGTTTAGCTGGTTTGGGCTGTTCCAGCAGTGAAGTCAGTAACTCCCATTGCTGGTCAGTCAGTTTTTGCATTATTTATTTTCCTGCTTCTTTAGCTAGATGGTAGCAGGGTTTTTGAGATGGGTTCTAATGACATTATGATCGTCAAGATCCAACTTGGTAGCCACAGTGCCGCGACCCATCTTGATAGGGTCGATACTCCAGCATGTCTAAGGGCCAAAACTAGGCCGCAGACAAATATCAAGCCGAATACTGTTGGGAGTGCGTCAACGATCTTCTTATGCTTCATGACCGAGCCTGTTTTGGCTTGTAAGCCAGCAGGCTAAAGCCGACGCCTACTTGCCACACGGTGAACGCAGCGGCAAATTTGACGATAGATGTGGAACTGTCTCCGTTAAGTTGTGTCCCAGCGCCGGAGGCGAGGATCCAATTCATTACGGCGGCTAAAGCTAAACCGCTTATAGCCGTGACACCAATCGCCATCAAGTTAATCTTTCGCGTGAGGAGGGAGAAGACTAGTGCCAGCACGAGCGCACCAACGACACCTGCCCGCAGCATATTACTTAGATCAGAACCGTTAGTACTATCTGATCCGTTTATGTGCATCGTGTAGGAATGAAACGCTAAGTACCAGGCCCCAGTTGAAGCAATCAACCAAATAAATCCTTGAACTGCATCAAGCCATTTGCTTGTCACAAAGACCCAGCCTGTAGCCACGCCAAAGAGAATCCCGGGCCCAATCCACCAAGCCCCTGGAATCATCAGGAAGGTAACCCCTGATAGTATCCCAGACGCTAAAGTGGCAACAAAGACTCTATTGGACAGTGGATCCTTGGTAAAATGCGGCACTTTGGCTCTGGCCCGGCTCATAGACGAATTCTAGCATAAGGATTATAAATTCCTGGCTATTCAACTTAAGCTTATCACTCTGCTGCATGCAGCGTTATGCCCAAAACTCGTGGGGAAGAATAGCGGCTTTCTGCTCTGGAAAGAACCTGCCGCCGTTTCCGTACCAGAATATGCAGGTTTGCCCGCGTGTCTCGGTGGTCATGGCCTCCGCGCGAGCGGCGAGTACATCTGGGAATGCTTCACACAGGCGGCTTCTTCGCCGTGCTTGTCAAAGCCGCACTCCGTGGCCCCGTGCCCAAAGCCGTCATGGACGGCGCGGAAGGCATCGTTGTCATCGTTGCTCAGGACGGGATGCGCGTTATCGCCCGCGGCCGTTGCCCACACCCGCAGCCGGCCTTCGCGCAGCTCGGCCAGGAGTTCGGTCACATGCCGGTACGGACCCTCGGGGGTAACCTCGACCTCGATGTACTTGGAGAGCTGCTCGAACTGACGCCAGGTTTCCTCACGCAGTGCCTTGTATGCCGGGAGCGCCGCGCGGTCGATAATCGGAGCCGCTTGGTAGGCCCTGGCTATCGCCGCGCCGGTTGCATCACCACAACGCACCGCCGCATAGTTGATGCAGCGTACAGCCAGATTGTTCCGAATGCAGTAGTTCTCGGCTGCTATCTCAACTCGCTTGACCATGATCCGAGCTTGCGACGAGGAAAGCTCCGGCTATGGCTGACATTTGGTGCAGTGGTTGACTGGCTTAATGGTGACCGTAGAGCGGCGGCCTAAAGCAATGGGCCTAGGGGGCGTTTGAGTTCTTTGCCTCGTAGACCTCGATATCAATTGGATCATCATTCTCTTGGAGGACCCAGGCCCTCCTCGTTGGCTGGAGCCGAACTCAAATATCTAGAAAGTGAATTCTCGGGAAAAATCCGCGAAGAAAGTTACCGCGAAGAACAATACGAAAATAAGAGCTGCGCATACTAATATCCAGGCCCAGCGCTGCCAGCCTTTGAGTTTCGAAGGTGTTGATCTCGCAGCTACTATAAGTGCGCCAATAAGCGTTGATGCTGATTTCAAAATGAAGGGTATCGGTACGCCATGGCCATTGCAAAGGTTAGGGCATAGCCAAGACCCCAAAGAGTCCGCATCAACAAATATGGGCCAGGCGAGCAACACAATGGCCAAGCACATAAATGACACTGTTTCTAGTTTATTGGGGTTCTTGCCAGGCATTCTGAGTACGAGTGTAGCATACATAAGCATTTCTTGAGGACACCGTTTGTTTAGCTCCCATGATATGAGGCTAGCCATGAATTTAAGGAGCGGGCCTGGTCAACGTTGCCGTCGACCAGGCCCTCGCATCCTTTGCTAAGTTGTCATACCCCCCTACGGTGCCGTTGGATTACTGGCGAGGTACTCATTGATCAGAGCAGCGTACGCTGCCTGACCTTCTGCGTTGGGATGGAAGGAGTACTTCGGGTGGTCCACGTCGACATCGTTGAAGTACCCATCATCGCTACACAGGGTGTGGCCGATGAATGGTGATCCATCCGCGTTCGCGTCTACGAACTCGAACGGAGCGCCGTACGTGCTCACTGCGCCTGAGACTGCCGCGTTGATGTCACTCTCGACGGTCTTGGCAGCATCCTGACTGGCGGTCGTTAGGTCGCCAGCGCAGGAGTTTGGCCATCCGACATCTGTAGCGGGCAGAATGTTCGGATAACCCACGACCAGGACGCGGGTGCCTGCTGACACATCCCCAGCTATGTCACCGAATAGTGTCGCCAGATCGCCAGGCAGGTAGTCATCGATGGCCGTCGTGATGTCCGCGTAGGCTGTGGTATCGGTACCACAGCCAACCTCAGGATCTACACACGAGGCGGCGAAGTCGCTGAAACCAACGTCGTCGCCGCCGACCGTCAGGATTACGTAGTCGTCACTGCTCGTGATGCCGTCGAGCTGGGTGGGCTCATCGTCCATCCCGACGATCATGTCTGCGGTCGTTGCGCCCGAGCAGGCTCTGAAGGTCGTCAGCGACAAGCCGTCGGGGCTGCCGGCGATGTCTTCGGCGTACGACTCAGTACTGCGATCGCAGCCATCGGTGTCGGACGGTGGAATGAACCCACTTGCGGGGACACCCTCGCCTGACGAGAACGAATCGCCAAGCACCACGAATTGCTTGATTGACCAATCTGCACTCGCCACTGACGGTTCGGTGTTCGGACCAGTTGCAGTGGTGAGCTGCGTCGAACCGCCACTACTTGTCGGTATCGAGTACACCTGCTCACCGTCGTCGTAATACAAGGTTGAACCATCCGACGACAGCCTGAGGTCGCTACCAGGGACGTCGCTGTCGTCGAGGTAATTCAGCGTTGCGTCGGTGCCGCTGAAACCGTCCGATGTGGTGTAGTACTGAATCTCGTTTGCGTACCCGGTGAAGTAGATACGAGATCCATCCGGTGACCAGACCGGATTTATCTGGTTCTCACTATTACTGTCATCAACGACGTGGGCATTACTGCCGTCCGCGTCCATGATGTACAGCTGGTTGTTGCCGCCGGTGTTCGTTGAGTAAACAATCTTCGAGCCGTCTGGAGACCAGCTCGGGAAATTGTTGCTCACGGAGCCCGTGCTGTCGGTGAGATCTGTCAGGTCGGAGCCGTCTGGGTGGACCTTGAAGATCTGGATGTTACCGTCAGGCCACTCGTAAGTCTCGTCCTTGGCGAAGACGATCCATTGTCCGTCTGGAGACCAGCGCGGCACGTAGTCAACCACGGAATCGTCGCCATTGTCGGTCGATGGGAAGTCGACCTGTGTCACTGCCGAACCGTCGCTGTTCATAACCTCGACAGGCTCGCTACTGCCGACGGTGCCGACGAACGCGATCTTACTACCGTCCGGTGAGACGTCCGGATACTGGCCGGGGCCTATGTCGGTGACGGTATCGCCGGACAGCTGCTCGATCTCAGGGTTGGCGCCGGAGTAGTTCTGGAAGAACACGTCTCCGGAACTGACCGAGGCTTGGGCCGAGCCTGAAATGGCTAGGCCCGGAAGCAAGGTCAAGACTACTGACAGGGCCGCGAGCACGGCCAGGCGCAAGCGCAAGCGCCATGCTCTGGGTGTCGATGGCACGACAATCCCTTCTCGGATTTGGTACTGCGTTTCCCAAACCCGGCTCGTGGCTCATAAATAAAGTACCGAGCCGGATATGGGAGCGCCATATGTAAGATACCAATAGTGCTTATCTTTATTCAAGATAAGAGCGGATCGTGGATTACTGCAGCCTCAGGGCGTTCGTGCTCAGCAACTTGCGTTGTTCGCTTGACAATCTCCGGCCACAAGCTCGGAGACCTGCTCAGGGACCGCTACTACCTGGGTTACGTCGAGTATGACGGAATCGAGTACGCGGGCAGGCATGAGGCGCTCATCAGCCCAGAGCTGTTTGAGCGCGTCCAGAAGGTGCTGGACTCCCACTCGGGCACGGGTACGCGGACGCGGACGCATAACCACTACCTCAAGGGCGTGCTCTGGTGCGCTCGGTGTGAGCACCGCTTCATCGTGCAGCGGGCCCGCGGCAACGGTGGCGAGTACTTCTACTTCTTCTGCCGGGGACGACAAGAGGGGCTGTGCGATGCACCGTACGTCAACGTCCATGCGGTAGAGCAAGCCGTAATCGACCACTACGCCGCGGTCACACTCTCAGACGAGTTCAAGGAGGCTGTACGGGCAAGGCTCGATGGCGCGCTTGCCCATGATCTAGGGAGCACTCAAGCAGTCCGTGACCGGCTGGAGGCCCGGCTTGCCGCACTCGACACCAAGGAAGACAACCTGCTTGACCTGGCCGCGGACGGCGAGCTACCGAAGGAGAAGATCAGGGAGAAGCTGCGTACGATCCGAGACGAGCGTGCCAGCATTCGGCGCGATATCGAACGGCTCGACGCTGAGCTTGAGACTGGCCGTGCCGTGTTCGGGCTCGCGCTCTACCTGCTCGACGAACCGCAGGAGCTGTACCGGCAGGCCGGGCCAGCCCTGCGGAAGGCGATGAACCAAGCGATCTTTACCAGGCTCAAGCTAGACGGCCGTGCAGTTACAGCTGATGAACTGGCTGAGCCGTTCGACGTGATCGTGCCTGCTGGTCGGGCCTACGACCGACGCACCTACCAACGTAAAAGACCACCCGCACCGTTGAGCGGAGTGGTCTTCCACGAAGGCATCTTGGCCTATGATCTAACCTCGGCTGATCTGCTAGAACTTGGCCTAGGGGGCATTGGTTCTAGTAAGTCCGCCATGGTGGTCTTAACGATTGCTCTTCAGAACATTTCGGCCACTCAGAGGATCACTGAATTATACGATGCAGTCAAGAATTGTAAATCCCGGTCCCAGAATAAGACTCGACGAGTGCCGGCGCTTCAGCTCTCCCCTGCCCGCCGAGGACTTGATATTGATCGGCTGGCTACCGACTACCGGGCCGGCTGGACGTTGCAACAGCTGGCCGACAAGAACGGCATCCATAAGGATACGGTAACACTGCAACTCAAGAAGGCGGGAGTCAATATTCGGCCAAGAGGAAGCAATATGCGCGGAAAGTTAAGTTATTTTATTCCGCCGCGTAACTCCTCGGGCCGTTTTACCAGTACTACCAGTTGTTAGGTCCAGGACCTTACAGGCCTGCGTCACGAGCTATAAACTTTACTGTTTGCTCAAGCGAGTATTCTTCTAGGATGATCTTTTCACCCTCGAAACTGGTGAGGTCGCGGTGCCGATACCACTCCGTCATTTCCTTCTCGCCAAAACCGGAGCGAATGTGAGGCGGCTTGGTAGCGTGTCTCCTAAGAGTCTCTTCGAGTGAGACATCAAAATAGTAAACGTAGTGCTCCGGACATTGGCCCAGCAGTTTCGTGAGCATCCCACCGTAGCGCCTAAAGCTCAGAATACCTTCAAGGATAACATCGTACTCACGAGCCAGGGCAAACTCAACAATCTGCGCTATTAACGCAATGTTCGCGCCATCGTCAGTTTCTTTCTCCTTGAGAATAGTGCGGCGGATGTTGTCTTGCTCAACATAGGCGATCTTGCGAGAGCTAACTTCTCTCAGTTGTTTGGCAACTGAACTTTTTCCTGACCCGGAGTTACCACGGAGGATAATGAGTTTTGAGTGGTGAATGGCCATTGGTAGAAATCTTAGTTCTTTGTTGGTGCGAAGAAATGGGGCTTTGAATTGTAAATGTCGTACAGATCATCAAATAGTGCGAGTAGCCGCGGATAGCGAGCAATCTTGTCTCTTGCTACCTGCATCTTCTCTTCGTAGACGGCTTTGCTTGGTGGGAATGGCTGGTGATCGATTGCGGCCATAACAAGATATGGCATGATCTTATCAAGTGCATAGACAAAACAACTTTCGGCATCTTCCAGCTGCTCGTAACCCTCAATGGTTTGTGTAATCCAGGGAAAGGCCTTCCCAAATCGTCGCTCAATGACCTTGAGTGCTTCGGCCTCGCGGTTGGCCTTACTCGCAAGTTTCTCCGCCGATGACCAGATTGTGGTATCGCCAGCATGCACTTCGACGAGATCGTGAACGAGTGCGTACTGGCTCACTTTGCCCAAATCGAGCGATTGATCCAGTTCATGGGCTATGGCGCATCCTAGGGTGGCAAGCAAAAAGCTGTGCTCGGCATCATTCTCGAAGCGGTCAAGTTCCGGCTGAACTTTAATGGTTCGGAACGTAGTGGCCGCCGGAATTAGCAGTTCAGAGACTAGGGCAACGGTGTTTTGAGTAGTCTGTCTTGGCTCGATTGGAGTTTTATTTTTGGAGTCCATATTTTCAGGTCCAGGATCGCTTACGGTTCTTGGACTCTTTAGCAATCACGGCATCATACATATCAATATCCATCAAGCTTGCGAGGCCTAGAAGTACGATCTGAACGTCGGCAAGCTCCTCAATGAGGTCAGTTTGGCGGGTAGTATCAGTGAATTTTAGGCCAATGGTTTTGCGAACCGCCTTGGCCAGTTCACCAACTTCCTCCATGAGCATGACTAGTTTTTTGCTCGGGTCTTCGGTGTTGAACTTGCGCTCAATATTCATTTGCCAGACATAGGCTTGCAGCTTCTTTAATGAGTCATCGGCTGGTAGCTCCACAACTATGCTCCTCCTATCATTGAATATACAATTCCCTCGGCCACGTTGGAATTACTCGGGATGATGTAAGGGCTGCCCAAGCGCTCGGCCAGTATCGCAATATTTACAAACGCTTTATCAATACCCCACATGTAACCCTTCTGAAACTCGTATTTGGCCTCACGCTCCGCAAAGGTTAGTGGCAGTACTTGAGCGACAAACTCATTAAGATACCTCGTATAGGTTTTATACGGGTGAGAGGCGGAATCGGTGTGCTCGTCCAGTGGTAAGCCAATGGCTTTCATCATATCGATCACATTGGTGGATCCATAGATTATCGGTAAGCCCTCGGCTGGCGCTACTCCAACTAGCTGTTCCAGAATGAAGTTCTTCATCCGGTCGATATCTTCAGGTGTGTTGAAGCTGTTCTCGTCCAATGAATTATGCGTAAACTTCTCATGCAGGGTGGCAGAGCCAATTGGTAGGAGATGCATTTGCTCGGGGGTACCCTGGCGGCCGACGATTACCTGGACACTGCCCCCACCCACATCGACTAGGGCGTATGGGCGATCTGCCGGGAAGTCCCTTAAAACTGCCTTAAAGAACAAGGTCGCCTCTTCCTCTGAGCTGATATTCTCAACCGAGAATCCAGTCTCTTTGAGAATGCGATCCATTACATAGGCACGGTTCTTGGCTCGGCGCATGGCGTGTGTCGAGACTACCCGGTACGATTCAACGTCAAATTCAGTCAGCTTATCCCGACATCGCTTAAGCTCGGTAATTGTGCGCACCAAGTAGTCGTCCCGCACGTTATCGTCCAACATGTCGCAACCGAAACAAGTTAGAGTATTCGATGCATACTGCTTCACCAAACTTCCGTTGGGTGACATCGACGCGATGAGGCACTTAACTTTGAGCGTACCAATATCGACTACGGCATAGTTTTCGGATTTACTCACAACATGCTTATCCATAGTTTGATTATACCGTCATTCCCGACGTACGAAGTACGGTCCGTAATTTGCGTACAAACCGATGCATTTGTGGGTCTAACTTTGTCTGATCAATCGCCAAGACTTCGTCAAAGGTGAGCCACCGCATGCCAGCAAACTCTCGCTCGTCGTAGTCGAGTTTATCTGTTTTTGAGCCCTCCAGTACATACCAAAGACTCACATCAGTGTGACCGGCGGTCCGGCCAACAGTAGCTGTAGAGGTGATAAAGATTGGCTTATTTCCAACAGGCGTCGTGAACTTGGCTGGTATACCAAGCTCTTCGATTGCTTCACGTTCTACCGTTGCCCGAGGGTCTTCGTTTGGTTCAATGTGGCCGCCGGTTGGTAGTAATAATTCGGCATTGCGGTGGTCAACCAGAAGCATCGAAGACTCGGCAAGATCTACGAGGACGAAATATGACACAAGGTGGCGCGGTGGCTTGTCAGGTTTAGCGACTCGGAATATGGGTGCCCCCGATTTTATCCATGCAATCACGTCTGATTGATGCTGACGTTCAAGGTCATCAAAGGGCTCTATCCCGGAGACCGCATCAAGAACTATCTTCCGACTCGGCTCCATCCCCATTCGTTCCACTACTTGCAACACTCAAACCCTCCCTGAAGTATGACTACTTCGTATATGGTAATTGTTCGGTTGGATGATGTACAGGGTGGCTTAAACTTCCTCAGCGATATTCCTACGATGGGCGTTCACAGCTAATGGCTCCGTTTTGAATCTGAGTAATTCCGGCGACACTTCCAAATTGTACAGACTGAGTTGGCCTTTGACAGGAAACGGGTCTTCAAGAACCCGCAAGTTGCTCAGTCCCCACACTTGGGCCCGAGGGTACAACTCAACGCACGCATCTTCGATGTCGGCCTGCGTCATGGGTCGGATATAGTCAATGGTAACCAGGCAGAGCGCAACGCCTTTGGGCTCGCCCACTCCACTCATTGAGGCACAGATAAGAATATCGCCCCGATATTTGGTGGTCCAGGTGCGGGTTTCTAGGGTCTTTTTGCCTGAGGCTACAAGATTTGCGTATGGTTGCTGGAGTGATAAGGCTTTAACTAACATTGCATCATTATAGGCTGCCATCACTCAACAGGCCTACCAGCCATGAACCGCCCACGAGCTGAAGACATAATGAAGGTTCCACCATCTACGCAGCCAGTTGTAAAATACGGGTATGAAAACCTTTAACGACATGGTCGGCTGGTACGCCCAACACCAGAATGACATTAATTTTGTTAAGGATGTCATTTTTGCTATTGGCGTACTAGCGACTTTTTATGGCTATATCAAGTTTCTGAAATTCCTCACGCAGCGGAAGATGCTAAACAAAAGACAGGAAATGGAAAATGACGCCAAGTTATACTATGAGGTCCATGACAAGTTAAAGGAGTACGTTGAAGATTTTGGTGCGACGCCGACAAACCTAAGAGACATTGGCATCAGGCTGCTTTATATCAAGAATTACCCTTATAACCTTGATAACGACGGCTTTAGGTTCATGCTTTATTACTATTTTATGACCGAGCGTCATAAACCAAGCGGCTACATTTCCGGCAAAGGCTTGTACGTGCTTGATTACATAAGATATTTCAGCTCCAGCTTTTATGTTAATCCCAAAAACGGTAAGTGGTTTATCGATAAGCAAGGACGTTCGTTTAAGAAATATCGCGAGCTTACCCACGAACAGCTACTGAAGCGTATCCCCTTTGAAAATATATTTGGCTACGACTTTAATTCTGACTGGTCAGATAAAGGTGAGCCGGTTTTCTATACCAAGTACAAATATACCGACTGGAAATTATTTGCGGACGATTTAGAGGCCGTTACCATGAAAAATGGAGACTACCCGCTCGATAGAGTGACCCTTCAAAAAAATAAGCGGGTACGGTCCAGAATTCTATTTCGCAGGCTCGAAAATGTCATTCGTAAGTACTTTAGAAGCAGAAAGGCAAAGAAGCGCATCAAACAGGCGAGAGTTCCTGATCGTTAGAGCTAGCTTCGATCCCGGTTTGGCGAGCCCACGGTGGCGCTTTCCACTGCCTAGCAAAAGTTATGCTTGATCCGGCAAACCCGATCTCATGGATAGTATGCGTTGTCCATGCTCGGCCAAAAAAGTGTTAGTATCGTCCACCGCGAAGTGGTTGCTCACCAGATAATCAATTTGTAGCACCTTTGGAAGCAAGCTTAGATATTTGGTACCGATTAGCAAGTCGCTGAGCTCTTTTTCGTTATCGCCGAACCAATCGCCTAAGGCCTGTGATGTAATGGGTTCGTTCCGTAACGATGATAAATAGGTAACAAGATTTGGGCACGATATTGACGACTCAAAATCATCAAGTGTGATCTCCTCGCTAGTATCAGCCTTATTCCTCATCTTGAGAAAGAGACGCAGGGTTCTGTTAATTTTAGAGCCTGCAAACGTCATTAGGGTCTGCTTTTGGCCAGACGGGTTTTGTATCAAGAAGTCATCGCCGTTCGCTGTTAGGTTCTCCTTGCTCAACTTTGACAAAGCATCCTGTATAACGGGGTCGAAATAGGAGTTTATCTCCTCGACTTCTTGGAGGCAGTGCAACATTTCGCGCCGCACTACGTGTGATATATCCCCAGCGCCCCCTCCAAATATTGGCGCTTTGCCGTCAGTCGCCGGCGTGACGTGCATCTTCTTGCTATAGGTATCAATATCTGTGATTGTCCAAACGCGAGCCGCTAAGTATACGTTCGCCCCTATGGTTGTCGCCATCGTAAGGGGCATTTCACCAATATGTTCATGGTTATTAATAACTTGGAATTCCATCTTTGCCTCAAAGTGCGCATAAAAGTCTCTTGATTCAATCGATTTTTCAGCCGCTAGTCCGGTGACATACGAGCCATCAACATCTTCAATGAAATCAATTTCCATCAAATGATCGATGACTTGCTTGATTTGGTCTCCACTTATGTCTCCCCAACAATCCAACGCATTTAGCTGCACTAATAAGTCTTGGCGAGATAGGCCGCTGTACTGTAATAGAAGAGATAGCGCTTGCTGGACGAGCACGTTATATGGCTTCTTTATGGGCACAACCTGCTCTATAGTGCCGCGCTTGTGAAGTTCCAGGGTCGCAATGCTCTGCAATAACGACCATTCTTTGGAAGCGTACAGATGAAGGATGCTGTGATGCTTCTGTCGGCCACTTCGTCCCAGTCTCTGGGTTAACGACGCTACGGAAGGTGCGCCTTCAACTTGGGCAATGCTGTCAACTGCCCCAATATCAATTCCTAGCTCTAAGGTCGAAGTGCAGCAGATTGTGAACAGCTGTTGTTTGGATGTTTTTGCGAACTCCTCCGCTTCCAAACGTAAATCCTTGTCTACAGATGCGTGGTGAGCAAAGTATCTAACGTTGTTTTTCGTCCGTTTTGCCCGACGTTTCAGGCCCACCGCTATTTCTTCCACTCGACCCCGAGCGTTTGGGAACACTAGCATGCTTTCCCTGCACGAGTAGTCGAAGATGTCATCGATAATGCCAGACGAGGTGGTGGGCCCGTCAGATTGCTCATACAGGATAGTTGTTGTTAGTTCGTTTCTGCTACTGTCGAGGAGAACACTGGCATCACGCTCGGCACCAAAAAAGTGCTTTGCGATAACATAAGAATCACGATTGAGCGTGGCGGTCATACCAATGTAGCGCGGAGACCGTTTAGCAAGTTTACGAATTCGCCCAAGTAAAGACTTAACATGAACGCCTCTAGACGTATCCAAGAAGCTATGCAGTTCGTCAACAATGACCCACTCGGTATCGCCAAACAGAGACTGTGCCTCGCCGGGGCGACGAGTAAGCATTGCCTCAAGCGACTCAGGGGTTATTAGCAGTATCCCCTTGGGGTCTTTGAGTAAGCTCTGTTTCCGTGATCTAGACGACTCACCGTGCCAGCTTGTTACCGGGATATCTAAGTAAGCACATAATTCCGTTATCCTATCAAATTGGTCATTTATGAGCGCGATCAACGGTGATACGTAGACTATTTTTACGCCACGCGACCAGTCCTCGACCGCATTGATGGCAGGAATAAATGCAGCTTCTGTTTTTCCTGATGCAGTTGGTGCAGCTAATATTAAGTTGTTACTGCCGTCATGCGCGTGTTGGATGGCCGATTCTTGAATCTTCCGGAGCTCCGGCCACCCCTGGTCGTAGATGTACTTAACAATGTCTCGTTTGAGGAGATCTAAAACACCCAATCACAAGACCTCAATGTCGTCGTCGTGGTTGTCGGCGTCTTTCTGTAATGACACATTGCTGGTTGTACCAAAGGTCTTGTCGAGCAGTTCGTTTATGGACGTTTCTGGATTCTGACGCGCGACGCTGAGAATTTGAAGATATTCCCTAATGACTGTTCGTGGCGTCAGGAATTCGGCCGCGCCAGGACGGTTTAGCTGGCCTTCCATGTATTTGGTGATATTTTCGCTGTTACACGGAATGCTTACGCTATAGTGCTGTTCAAAAATTGTCTTAAGTTTACTCAACAGGGTAAAAATATCTTCTTGGGATAGCGGCCTGAGATAGACTACAGGTTGGGATAGGTCTACATATTGGTTATCATCAAACTTTCCGAATGAGAGTCTTCCTTTAAGTGCTTCGTAACTGAAGAGCCCGCGACGTTCATCCTCCAGGAACCTCCGCGTACCACCGAAGTTAACAAACATATTCTTGGCTCGGCCCTGAAGGCAGTCATTATATATGCTCATGATCCGTTCATAATTCTTATCGCGAGTCTGACTCTGAGCGATTTTGTACAAGTTGATCGCTTCATCTAAGTTGATCACGAAGCCCTGATAACCGACGGCTATGAACAGTTCGGCGAGGTTTTTTAGCATGTCATAGTAATTGCTATCGGTAATGATTTCGCGAACACCAATCTCGCGGAGGGAATCAGTCTTGGCCGTATACTGCCCTTTAAGCCAACGAAGTGCACTTTCTTGCAGTTCGACGCTTCCAATTGCATAGCCCTCAAAGTACTTCGCAATGGCCTGGCCAAATTCGAAACCGCCTGGAGCGCTGAACTTTCGCGTGGTTTCGATTATTTTGTCGACAACAAGTTTACGGTTGTCCTTAACCAGAGAATCAAAATCAACCTGAGCGGCTTCAATCACTTCGTTCATCAAGGATTCGATCCATTGATCAAGAATGCTACTTAAGGCGTTGCCGTCCTGATTTGTCTGCGTAACTAAGTTGCTAACTATTTCGGAGTATAGTGCTCGGGCCTTACCGTCACTTGCATACAATCTGTTGACTGGCGTGAAGTCAACCTTGGACACAACAAAATTGGTCTTTAGGGCCAGCGACTCGATGAGCTGCAACATAAAACTTTTACCGCTTCCAAAGTCACCTATCCAGAATCGAACTTCGCTGTTGCCCTTTGCAACGTTCTCTAGTGAGCTAATGATGGCATCTGTTTCTTTGCCGCGACCCACCAGCATATGCTGGATGCCGGTACTTGGCACGACGCCACCTTGCAGGGCGTTAATAATACTTGAAGATTCTTTTGCCTTTAACCCTACAAGTTCCATTAGATCATTTCCTTTACAGCGTCACTGTATTCTTGTTCTAGTATAATTTTACCATCAACTTGCCGTATTACCTGATCTTCGAATAAACCGTAGAGTACCTTATTTACAGCTTGAATGTAGGCATTTATAAGTTTGCCGCGAGATTTAGCAAAGGTGGCACCATCGCCGATCGCGTATCCGTCTTGTGTTTCACAGATCTGCCGCAAGAATTCTTTTTGATCATCGGAAAGCGTTTCAATGACGGTGGGCGTGACGGCATCGGACTTGGTATCCGGTGCCGAGGCGGACCGGGCTATTTCGATGGTAGTAATGGGCGCGAGAGGCTTTTCGTCTGAGACCTCGTCATCATCGTCTCCAAGGTAGCCAGCGACGCTTCGTACGGCGTGATTGTGATCCTCGTATGCCATTCGTACTTTGCCCTCATCTAACACAACATGCCGAAGAGGCGGCTTCGTAAACGAGGCTAACTCTTCTGCTACCTCAGCGGTCACCGGCTGTTTGCTCGCGACGAGAGCTTGATACGATCCAAGTTGATCCGGGTGAATCAGCTTCACTAATTGCCTGGTCGTCCAGTCGTCGAGCGTACCGACCTTGATGTTCATCGCATAGATGGAAACCAGCTGCACTTTCTTGTCCGGGTGAGATCTAAGTATCTCTCGTGTCAGCCTGCTTGTAACTGAGCCATCATCGTACTTGTGTAAGATAGCTAAAACATCAGCGAGCGATTTGTTCTCCACCCCTGCAATATCCGATTTCCACGCCGAGGGATTCTGCGAGATTAACTTCTCCATGGTTTCGCTGGACAGACTAATTGGCTCTTGCACATCTTGAGCAGCAGCGATAACCGCATTCGCCGCGTCTCTTGGGATAGCTCGCCGTATCAAGTCGAGCTCCTTGTCTACGGCCAGCTGTCGAACGTAAGGTAATTTCTCGCGAATAGCTTCTTCGCACAATTTGAGGATATGATTGAGCAGCATGAATTGATACGGATCATTGACATAGCGACTGGTTCCTCCAAAAACTGCATCCAGGTACTTACTGATGCGGACCTTCCAGCCATCAGACGTTGACCGTTGCTTATTTAGAACGTCAAGAACTCGTAGATAATGGCGATATATGAGTACGCGGACTGCGGGTATCTCGAAGATCCGAGTCGAGCGAGGAGGCGTGATGTTGAGCAGCCTCTGCTGCGATTCGCTCAATTTATAGTATTTTCGTAATAACCCGTCGGTATCCCACCAAACTATCGGGAAGCCGCTTGGTGTTAGGCCGAACGCGCGCTTAATATCATTGTTAGCGGGTGGCAGTTCCTCACAGAGTTTTAGCGCGTAGGCTCTTGTACTCGTGACTAACTGTATGCCGGTACTTCTTTCCAATAACTGGTATGAGAATGAATTATCGTAAGCACGACTACCCGTATAATGCTCTGTCACATGTCCTTCCGCGATGCAGAAGATTGTGTACAGAAGATTATTGTAGTGTGAATACTGATCTTGTGGCATGTGAGTCCTTAGGTATTCCAGTGACGATCCGCTCTTGCTAAGCTCAGTATCTATATATTTTGCTAACTGCTCGTAAAGCTCGTAAACAGCTTCCCGTAACTGCGGGATTCTGAGATTGTTGCGCTCGTAAGGGATATCGAGCCGAGACACCCAATCTGTATGTGTCGGCGTCAGCTGCTGTGGTTGCGATACTGGCGCCAAAATTGCGGTTGGTTTGAGGTTCGAAACATCGTAAATTTTGATGTCATGCTCAGGTCTTACAACTGTGTGAGGCCGCGCTGGAGTAGTGGAGAGCCGTACAATATCGGAGAATTTCGGTTGAGGGCGTTGAGGTGCGGCAACCACCGTCTGGCTTTGCGCCACGCTAGTATCGGGTGGACGTGGCACGTCATGAGGGCTTGCACTACTACGATCTGGCAACCTCGATTCGATCACACCTGGATTTGGCGGTGCCACACGAGGTCTGGGCTTGTATTTACTCAGAAGTATTAGGCCCTCGATAAGCGTAAACGGGATCCAAAACAAGATGGCCATACCAAAGGTCAAGATCGTTGAGAGTAAGATTAAAGTGCCGCTCAGTTTTCGGCCTAGGTAGTATCGGTGCAGGCCGAGCGAGCCAAAGAATATGCTGAGTAAACTAGCTACTAAAGCATTTTTTCGGTTCTTGGTGAGTTCAGACGCACTTACAAAATATTTCATGACTTGAGATTACAGAACATTGTTACTACCAGGTGAAAGGCGAGTTAAACAAAGACGGGCACTCCCATGCCACCAATGTGTATCGCCAATCGTAAACGGGTTGATATCCCGTCGGTATAATTGTGACATCAAGCTCTATTTTACGCCAATAGTTGCTTCTTGAACCGGAATGTCATGATCGATTGTGCGGATGGTGCCACCGTCGATCGGAACTCAGGATGCCAAGAGTGTTGAGCCCGACGAGACTTCGATCTGTTTTGATTTATTGATTAGGTCATCTTCAAACTGCTTGATTCCGGCAACTGATGGCTCGTAATCACTCGTGTCGGGAAAGTCCAGTGACATTATTGATTGCCAGACGGCTTGAATGATGAGCGATAACCGTTCAACATCAGCATCAGAGATTTCGTACTCAAGTGTGATAATCTTTCCGTTTACCGGCTCAATAAAATCGATGGTGCCCGTGTCGACACTGAACTTGCCCCAGTTCCGCGAGTTTTCTACCAGTATCTTGTAGAAGATCAATTGGTTCCGGTATTGCCAGCTCTTAAGCGCCTTATATTTGTCACTTTGCTTCCAGGCCTCAAATCCGGACCCAGTCTTAAAATCGATCACGTTGATAGTCGTTTTGCTAACTTGCGTCATTTTATCGATTTTGCCCGTGAGTCGGGCCTCGCCCACTACGACTCCCTCTTTGCGGAAATCCTGCTCAATATCATCGGTTGTTTTGAATGTTGCGTACTTTTCGCTCAAGTATGCACGCAAGGTGTCCTGCCCCTTCTTCAGGAAGCGCTTTTCCTCACTTTCGGACAGCCGGTGTGACAAGAGTTGCTTGCGGTAGACTTCGAGTACTTCATCTTCAGTGAGCTTCTTCCCCTGCTTCAACGCCAGATATGCAATCTGAATGGATTTATGGACAGCGCTACCCATCGCGCCTGCCGGTGACTCAGCTTGCGGAAAACGCAACATATTGTGTAGCAGGAACGTGCGTGGGCCTTCGTGAGTCACGTCGAGAAAATTATTCAAGTGCGTTACGCTCAGAGCGTAATCTTCAAGCAAAGGTTGTAGCACCGCTCTATCGTCTTTGCTCTGGGGCAGTGGGTGGTAACTCTGCCATGAGACTGCCAGCGCTGCGGCGGCGAACGGCTTATCTTCGGCATCCGTTACTTCTTCAAAGTCGATACCTACCGTATCCGTTCGAAGGAACGTAGCTAGCTGTGATTCTTTGCCGCGCTCATCAAAGCGGTGCCCGGTCAGATACAGTGATTGTTTAGTTCGAGTCATTGCAACGAAGAACAGGCGCAACTGGTCGTCAAAGGAGTCACCAGTCGGACCAATGGGCAGATTCTTTGGCAGTCTTATGTTGTTGCGACCATGGCCACTGGCCCATACGTCCTCTTGGCAGTTCAGGATAAACACGGTTTCAAATTCTAGCCCTTTTGCTTTGTGTGCAGTCATCAAATTCACTGCATTATCCGCACCGACATATGGAGAAGAGTCGATTAGCTGGATGTCATTCTGCTCAAATAGGTCGATAAATAGTAAGAAATCCTTTAGTGTCAGGTGCTCCGTTCGCCTATACTCACGGAGGCGCGTTCGCAATAACCGCAGGGAAGATAAGAAAGCAAGATGCTTAGTGCTATGAGCGGTCAACTCTGATGCTGGAAAATAATATGAGCGATATGGGCTCACAAATGCAGTTTTGTCGGCAGCAGTATGAGTCGGTTCCTCGCCTAGCGCGTCGTCGTCTTCGGTGTCGGCGACATCAGTGGCAACCGATCCAATTAGTCGATCAAGCAAATATTCCATGGGCTCATTTGAGGCCAACTGACTTGCCTCAAGCAAGAAATTGGCGATGCTACTTAATTGGGCATTCTTACTTGCGACCAAAGCCTGCATCCAACGGCCAGGTGCAGGCATGCTAAACGCCTCAATGCTCAACCGCCATAGGTCGAGATGGTCTATTTCCCAGAAAGGATAACTCATGACTTCGGCGAGCATGGCATCAGCTTCATCGTGGCGGCCAAGTGCTAGCAACTGCACAAGCCTAGCAAGCCCAATGAGCTGCATAATGTGTGGCTCGGTAAGAACATTTGACCGGCGTTCATATGCAACAGGGATGTCTAACGATTGAAGGTGCGGTAACATTTGAGCCAGGTTGCTGTGCTGGCGACCAAGAATGGCAATTTCGCTTGGGTCCTGGCCGGCATCTAATAGGCGCTTTGCTTCTTTCGCTACCCATGAATATTCGTGCTCGGAGGTTTCTAGCTGAATAGCCTTGATCGTTGTGGGGCCTTCGCGGTTTGAGACCAGATCCTTAACAATATAGTCGTATCGATTTTCAAGCCGATCCTCGGCCTGTGTTATGACTGCGCGGGATGCGTCCAAAATCTGCTGGCCCGATCGGTAATTTTGAACGAGCGTGATGATTTTTGTGTCGCGCCATGACCGTGCAAAATTGAGCATATTGGATAGTTCCGCACCCTGGAACTTATAGATCCCCTGATCGTCGTCTCCTACGGCCATTACATCGGGCCGTCCTTCGTGCACAGGGTTGTCAGCCACGAGACTCAGTAGCTGCATTTGCGCGTCGTTTGTATCCTGAAATTCATCGACAAGGATGAACTGGTGGCGTTCTTGGATGTTGTAGCGTAACTCATCATTGGCCCGCAGCACGCGTACGGCTTCGAGCACCATATCCGAATAATCAAACAATTCACGCCGAGAAAGCTCTAGCTGGTAGCCTCGATAGACTTTTGATATCGACAGAAATGTGTCACACACTTTTTTATCGGCGAATACAAACGAACCGATGTTGTCCTTTTCGAGCCATTGGTTTTTCCAGGCCGTGACGGACTTAGTACTGCTATCTTCGGCGGCCATTGCTAAGGCTGCATCAAGTGACTCTAAGAAAATGCCGGACAGTGTGCGGAAAGGACCGACAGTCACCTCGGCGCGTTCCCGAGTAACACTTTCGGCATACTTCTCAAGTGCAGTCACGGTGGCCGCGGAGACGCGTGCAGCGAAAATGTCGTACAGGCCCGGTTCGAGTAGTTTCATACACTCCCGATTCTCGCCAATAATCTTATCCAGCCCATCTGGGTCTAAGCCCGATTTTTTCAAATCGGCAATGATACTTAAGACTGCCCGTAGCCGCGTGTACTTACCATTTAATTTTGAACTTAAAGGATCGTCATAGGGCAGGTTTGAAAATATAGATTGCAGGATATCGAGCTGCGCTAATTCATCGGTGGGCGCGAAAGTTGCACCCATATAAAAATGCTCTGGGTAACTTGCGATGATCTCGGTTCCAAAGCTATGAAATGTGTGAATAGCCACTTTGTGTGCGGCCGTACCAATGAGCCGCAAAAGGCGTTCGCGCAGGGCCATGGCAGCCGAGTCTGTAAATGTTAAACACAGAATATTCGACGGTTGCGCGTCGGTTTGACGCAAGATGTTGGCCACTCTCATGGATAGTAATTGGGTCTTGCCGGACCCTGGGCCGGCAACCACTAGCAGGGGTCCCTGGATAGTGTCGACCGCCTCGCGCTGCTCGATATTCAGTTTTGCGTATTCAAGGTCAAAATCAGCCATGGAGCCTATTATACGGGACAATCTCTAAATCTGGCATACTAGCAAAGTAGCCGACCATTAATACGCGGCTTCAGCTGGATAGATGCTCTCATACCATAGTTGTAGGTCTTCCATGAGGTGGCGGGCCTTGGGCTGCCCCTCAGTCCATATCCGTTCAACTTCAAGATTGAATTCTTCTGTATCGTTTAAGATACGCTTGGAGCGGTAAGTCTCCCAGATCTCGCGCTCTTGTGTCGATAAGGTATCTGGATAATTTCGAGCCTTATAGCGTATGAATAATTCTGGCAAGCGGGGGTCCGTAAAGTTTGGCGCTAGACTCACCAGCTGTTCATGGGAAGCCGCCCTGACGGTTGTGGCAGAATTGTCGCTGATAAAGCCCCCATATAGATCGGCGTCCACGTCGTTTGGCGAGATGAATTCATGGCCGTCATAGTCGTAAGCCGCGCTGATTCTTGCGCCAAAATCGCTGCTCCTCAGTAGCTGCCGGTACTGTTCAATCTGATCGATGTCGAGACTCAACCGCTCACTGATCATGGAGTCCATAACCGAAATTGGTGCCACAGCAGGGCATTTATTTAGAGCCAGCTCCTTTACAGGTACGCGGGCTTGGCCGTTTGCATCTAATTCTTCGCGTTTTGCGAAAATATTCTTGTTCAGTTGTTCAGTTGTCATATTGAGAAATGGTGACGGATCAATGCGCAGATCAAACACTATATAGCTGTCTTTGCGTTGCCCCGTCGAAATAATTTCAGCAACACTAGTAAACAAGTGCTGCTTACCATACATACGCGTGGTGTAGACGAACGGAACCGGCGATGACGGTTTAATAACTTGCGCGACTTTAGCTTTGGTGCGCAGCTGGAGCAGGTAGTCGAACAATCTGGGCTGCTTTTCCATCATCAGCTTTGCAAAGGCAATCAAGGCATTTACGTCACCCAATGCTGAGTGAGCTTCGTCGTGCTGGATGTCATTGGCCCTTGCTAGTGCCTCGAGCGTGAAGATAGCTCTACCATCTTCATCGACTGGCCAATTGATGCCATCAGGGCGTAGTGCACAAGTCATTCTGGCTACATCCAGCAGATCCCAGCGCGATCTTGCATCTTTCCATGCCCATTCGTAAGCGTCGTAGAAGCTACGGTAAAGCAAGAAACGGATGAAATTGTCATCAAAGCGAATATTGTTGAACCCAACCATTATTGTTCCCGGCGTTAAGACATCATTCATCAATAGCCGGACGAGGTCAACTTCGCTGATGCCGTCAGCTAATGTCTGCTGTGGAGTAATCGAGGTCGTAAGAATAGCCTGCGGAGCCGGCAGAACATCATCTGCTAATTTGACCAGGACGCTGGTTGGCTGCCCAATGGGCTGTAAATCCAAAGTTGCGCGCTGACCGGCAAATTGCATTATTCGGTGCTTGCGTGGATCAAGCCCCGATGTTTCGAGGTCATAAAAGTAAAAAGTCTCACTCATGAGACTTCCATTATATTCCATGCGCGAGATTCGCCCCAAGCGCCGTACCCTTTGGTTGGCTTACACCCTCAAAGCGGGCGCTTCGACAAATTTGGGTAATTGAGTTCAAACGAACGAGCGGGGCCTATTTGGAGCCCCGCTCTCGCGTTTAGTTGGTTAAGCGGGTTACCCGTATGTTCAGGGGTGGTGCCTGAAGTGCGTCATTTAACCAAACTACTACACGCTCATCTTCACCTTTTACCTGCCAGAGACAGATATCTTCTACGTCTTTGCCCTCTGGACCTAGGTATGCCCGGCCATCTCTCCAATTAGATATCATTGCCAATCCATCGGGGGTCTTTATGATCCACTCTGCGTCTGATTTATCCTGGTCTCCGTTGGTCGTAGGAGGACCGAACACAGCAACTAGGTAGTCATAGCTGACAGCGAAGGCGGCACGATATTTCGTGAAGTAGGCTCGTTCAACCGTGAGCTCAAATACAATGATCCACGATATTCTACCTTGGCGGTTTATTTTATAGGCGGGCTGCGGCTTTATTTTTTGAAACAGGACTTTATCCCTTCTTCTTATTGATATGGCACCAGAGGTGATACCAGAGATCTAATCGTGATGAAAGCTTGAGGGGGATGGCGTCGAGAAAACATTAAAAAAGAACAGGCACTGTGCTCGTTCTATAATCTGATATGTCTATTTAATTGGTCCCCGCGTTCTGTGATCCCGAAAATGCTACAGGTCTACTATCTCGTTGCTGTCTTTTGGACCTCGCGGGCGCGGAGTACGGTATGGCTGCGGTCCGCTGCCAATTGCGCTCGAAGGTGACTCGACCGCCACGGCAACGCCTACATCTATTAACTCTTGCGCACGATCGGTATCTCTAACATACCTACGATCGCCCGGATTAAATTGCTTATACCCTTGGGCAAACTCAATATACTTCACGGTTTTTCGCTTTTCTGTAGTTCCTGAACAGCCTCTTCGAGCCATGCCATAGCAGTATTGTCGTCTAGAACAAGCTCGCGCTGATGATCCCGCAAATCTGCAATATGAGTCTGTAACATTAGCTTTACAGCCTCAGTTAGCTCATTTGATTCATAATTGTATCGGCCAACCAACTCCAACTCTTCGAGGTCATCGCGATCGTACCGGATGTCGGGTCGACCTCCGCCGGGTACGCCATTTTTGTGCACCCAATATCTGACTGAGATGGATTTCGTTGCTTGATCTGGAAATATCCCAAAATCCATTGAGATCGTTTCACCGTCAAGTAATACTTGCTCGTACGTGTACTCCTCCTTGTCCGGGATAGGAGTTATATCTTACCACCATTTGAAAGTTGCTGCTCATGCTTGAATGTGACTATACGCCAAACGCCAAAACGGGCTTTATTAGAGCCCGTTTTGGTCTGGATAGTCTTTGAGCTGGACAAGTGCCTGCACGTACTCAAAGCGTGGATTTCCACCTCACACACATATGACTATCTAAGTTGGTTGTAACATTAGCCCAATACATATTCAAGATGGTTATGTATAACACGTGGCAAAGCTCGCGTTAAAATAGGTCACAGGTGATCTATAGGAGGAAAAATGGCCGACGACAAAGTAACTTTATACTGTAAGAGTGACACGTGTAAGAGTGGTGGCGAGTTTACAATTACAAAAGAGGAACAAGATTACTATGAGCAACGGATCGGTCAGCTTCCCCGCTATTGTCCAACTTGTTCGAAAGAGCGAAAGAAGGCTGCCTAAGAGGCAGCGACTTAGTCTGACGAGAATAGCCATTTTTGAGTCCGATGTAAAAAATTGGACCTAGTAGCATTATCGTTTGGTTTTGTGTCGCCACCAGAATGTAGAAGGAGAATAAGGTACTGTAAGCTGCGGCGATTTGTTGACGATTGCCACTAGACCAGTACTTCGCGCCCCTAGCCCGTCGATCTGGGCGAGCGTATCGGCAACATTGTCATAATTGACTTGCAGGAGACGCTTTTCCATTCGTAGAACGTTGATGCCCATTCGGGCATACTCTAATTGATCGCGTTTCTCCAGTAGCAGGCCCAGGTCATCTTCGTCAGGATGACCTTCTTCCAGCTCACTGACGCCGTCTGTAAGCTTTGTGAGGGCGTCACTAAGTTGGTCCTGCAGCAGCTCTTGGTATTCTTTGCTGCGGTACTGCTCGCTAGCTAGCATGAATCCGTCAATTTCGGCAACTTTATCCTTGATCTCATCCAGAGTTAGTACGCCAGATTCTGCCGTGGCCTCTCCGAACTCAATGTTCGTCCCGCGTGGAGTTTCATCCAAGCGCTCTGAAAGATCGTATGCCTGTGCCCACAAACTGATAAGAAGTACGAGGTTTGGAGGAGCCTCTTCTTCCAGATCTTTGCACCAATACATCATCCTTGCAGCTTCGACTTCAGCCATAGTGGTCGCGATTGAAGCTGTAAGCCACTGTTGTTTTAAGGGAGCATTGAAGTTATCGGCTCGCTCGTTTTGAGGCATTAGCTAGTTTCTCGCTGCAAAACTTCAGGGAATGGCTTATGCGGGTCATAGTCGTCAGGTAACTGGATGGGCTCATCATCGCTGCTAAGGTAGTATTTGTTTGCCAGTTCGTAAAACTGAGGCAATAATGCCCAGATCATTTCGAGACTAGCGACGAATCTTTTCCGGAATTCTGCGATATTCACTTGTTTTTTGGCCAAGTAATCTAGGGCGTTGGCTATGTTTTGATAACGATCTCCTGAGTGTATTTCATTATTTTTAGCTCCGTAGGTTGCGTCCCAACCATCTGAGTAAAACTCACTTACCAAATCAGCCGCACCAAAGTTGCGACTGCGCTGTACTGTTTCCTCCAACATGGCAGCCATTGCTTCGAGGCTGCCCAAATATTCCTCTACTACCCCCGGTGTATAGACATCTTTATCTGGTTTCGAAGCTCGCGTCTCTTCACTCATAGTACTTATTATTGTATAACATTAGTCACCCAACTTGCACTGGCCATCTTGCCCCCGACGTAAGCCATCCCGCGATCGGCTTCATAGACGGTTCGGATGCTCGGAGGGCTGAACTTATCGTTCAAAATAACTACAAGTTGGCTGCTTATCTCATATTTGATGAGTCTTCCGGAAGTCGAGTCGCGGAACTCCGCTACTTGGCTTGGATCGAGAGAGCTGGCGATAGGTTTGGCTAGCTGGATCATTTGCTTAAGCTTTTCCGCATCGCTTCCCTGAATATGCAGATCGTCAGCATGATTTATGATATGGTGGCCGCTGCTTTCCAGATGGCGCCAGGTGTTATCGGGTTGTTGGAAGTACCAGCTGGGATCTGCGCGAATTTCCAGGGGAGTAAGTCCGGCTACAGCACTCACGGACTGGAGGTGCTTAGCTCCTAAGGCTGGGTCTGACGACCCAAATCTAGGTTTGGGGTCAGATGCCGCAATCGCATTAGTCCAGCCATTAAAATATTTGGTGGCACGCGCAACGCTTCTAGGCGAAGGGTGCCCTGACCCATTAGCTTGAGGTTTATCAAGCAAATATGCTCTTGGATGTTGCGCCCTGCCGGTATAATACTTGCCAATCATGTCGGTGGCTTTTGTTTTTATATTGGTTCTCGCAGCATCTGATTTATTTTTCTCACATGGCGCACACAGGGCTGGCTCGATCCATTCCCCAATTTTTTTGTGATGCATGATTATGCTATTGCGCGAAAATTGTTGAGACCGCCCGCAGTTTCGACAGATGACTTGCACGCTGGATTGGCCTTTGCGCCAGGCTATACAGGCCTTGCATGCAAGCGGCATGCTCAGGCCCCTCATCTCGTAGTACCCGACCTCTCCCTCATCAAGTTCAATGTTCCCATCCCCTTCGCAGTACGCCTGGCGGCAGGTGTCGCTGTAAGCGGCCATGCTAGTTCAGCTCTTCGGGCTTATGCAAATGAATCAGCGACCATTTCTCGCCTTCGTCCGCGTCGTCACCAAGATAGGGTACGGCGATTGCGCTCAGAATCATTCCGTCGGCCAATTTGAGGGGCGTACCACCCTGCTTTAGATGCCCTCTACGACCGCCTTTTTCTTCTGTATCCTCACCCCAGTTGTAAAGCTCGTTATTGGTATCATTTTGAGCTTTTGAGATTCTGATTAAGATACGAGTTGTATCTGCTGCAAGCTCCCGACAGAATTGGGCCTCCTCATGATCCGCTAGAGTCGGCAGGAAATACGTTAATAGGGATAGTTCTTCGTCTAGTTCGCACGTTTCGTGAATTAGTTGGTAATCGGCCCGGTGTTGCTTATTGATATATTTAATGGTTGCTTCGATGGCATTAAGAGATGATCGAATATTTGGCCCAAATAGACCCATCGAAGCAGCCTCCTGGTCTAGTGCTTTCGACTGCGCATAGTATTCGAGTTCAGAGAGGTTGCCAAACAGATTGTCGCTAAACTCATTGGCGAAATAGCACATGATCCTATAGAGCGACACCAACTCACTTTCCCTAGAGAGTGTGATTGCGTGCTTATGCGCTAGCAACACCGCTTGACTTTCGCCCGTCTCTGTCTCCACACATGTGTACCCTTCCTGGCCCAGAGAGGTCTTTAGAAGTTCCACCTGTTGCTCGTCGACGAAAAATGGTCGCTCGGTAGCGAGTTCCAGGCTGCCTCCTACACAAAAATCAGAATGTCGCTCTTGTACGTCCTTTAATCCTGTGCGAAATAAGGCCGCTAGAACAAGAAAGAACCCAAACTTATGGTCGTTGCGCTCTAATAGGGCTTCCTCGAGCCCGGCTGCGTAGCCAACGTCGGTCATTCCAATCCATGGTTGGCACATCTGCCCGCGCTCCGACAAACCGGTTCTATCTGTTAGCCCCATTTCTGTGAGGCGTCGCCGCTGTGCGAGGAATTCTTCCACGCGCGCTCTTGAGAGGTGCACCCGCGACGGAAGATTAAGGCGTGAGAGTTCTAGCTCGGGGTCTTCCCACTTTTGCTCAAAGCTGTAAAGTGCTAATGGCTCAAGTGAAGCGGTCTTGAAGGGCAGCTTGATCGGCTCGTTCTTCATGCCTTCGCTGTTGAGCTCTGCGTCCGAATAAGTAGAGAAGAATGCATCTTGCTCATTCGTGATATAGCCAATGCCTGATCTCACCCTACCTACCCGCCCTACCCGTTGATAGAGAGAGTTTACGTTGAGCGGTGCTAATCTTGGGAGCACCTCATCAGCAACCACTATATTCTCGAAAGCGCTACCCATCGTAACTACAAAGTCTAAGCTGGGAAAGGTGACGCCCATCTCAACCACATTTGTAGAAATAATGACGTATTTTGATTTTTCACTCTCAATTTGCTCCATTCTGTGTTCGAAGTCTGCTTTCAAGGTAGGGTCGCGGTTTATAGCACTTGCAAGCTTCACTACTCGGACAACTATGGCCTCTTTGTTGAGTGAACCTTCAATGAGGCCAGCAATACGATTAATATCGCTCGTCTCCGAGGCGTAGCTGTTGGCAATAATTAGCATCCCTTGCGCTGTGTCGTTGCTACCAAGTACTGCTTTCTTCACCTCTTCGCTGTAGGGGTATGAGGTATCGGGGAAATACTTAGAGTTAGGGTCCGGTTGGACCAACGTGCCTTTCACCAAGTCGACGATGCAATCCATCATTGGCTGCTTCATATTGTGAAGCCAGATCTTGTGGCTCTGCTTATTGGCCAGTATAAGATTTTGTACTGCTAGCATGTCCTTGATGCCACGCGTTTCGACAGTTGCCGACATGTAATCTACTGGTATATCTCGATTCCTGCATAGAGCGATGGCCAACTCTACTTCAGAATTCTGACCGATTGTTATGTGAGCTTCATCGATGATAATTCTATCAGCACCCGGCACTAGGTTGTTGTTCTTGGCCATTTGCGCAAACACGCCAGTAGTAATGAATTTTATGGGAGCGTCTGGATTACGAGACTTTGCGGATGTTGCGCATCCGAATATTTCCGCTGATCTCGAAGGGTTAAGTTGAGAGCTTTTTTGTGTCTTCAAAAAATCTTCGAATGAATCGTTCATATGATCCATTTCATTGGTGGCGATAGGAATTGTGGGCTCTACGACGAATACTCGAGGTAAGTCGGTGCATTCTGAACCATCATCACGACCTTGGTAGTACTTCTCGCACATGCGAAGGAAGACGTGCACAGGTGCTGCTACAGTCTTGCCCAAGCCAGTTGCGGCCACAAGGAAAAAAGGCTCTTCTTTAATCTGGGACAGGTAATTTGCGATGCCTAACGGCCGTGGGTAAGTCAGAATATGTCCGAGGAACTCCACTATCAGTGAGACATCATACTTGGTAGACCCGCCCCGATAGCCTCGAACAAGCAGACTAATTTTTGGGATATTGTAAGAAATGGCGGATGTGCGCTCGTTGGAACTTGAAACAGGGGCTTTTACATGCTGGGGTACTGCACCATCTTGCACAGTCGTGCCGCTTGACTCCTGGCTCGATGGAAGTTTTTTGACGTTGGCCTGAGGCTTTGAAGCTGGTGCCGCACCGGCTATGTCAGGTTTAATGTGCGCCTCCGAAATAGATAGTCGGATTTGCTTACCAGCCGCTTCGCTAGCCATTTGCTCCAATCTAGACCGACTTAGTTCATAGGCGAAATGTTTCGGGCCAGAAGCGGTTGCTGTAATGAATGGCAGATTAATTACATACTTCTCAGCATCGGCTAACAGGACCCTTGCCTCTTCTGCTGCATCTCGCATTCGCTGCTGAGCGGCTTTATCAAGCGATAAGTCTATGCCTTGTTCTCTTTTAAATTCACCTATCAAGTAGCTTGCAAGTACAAGGCGATAGTCACTCTCGGCGAGCCGAATGCTGTGGTCAATTATGGCTACACGGTCGGAACGACTGTCCGAGTTTTGTGCGGGGTGGTTGGCTGCTTTAATATCGTCGGCAACGGCGATACGCCTTATGCCTATAGCCTGCCATTTCCATTTATGATTCTGCGGGGCGCGAGAATCAAGCTCAGGGTGCTCCTTGAGCCTAAAAATGACAACCTCGCCAGCTTCGAGTGGGGATTTGATATATACGAGAGATTCGGCATCAAACCATATTTCGCAGTCAATTTCTCCACCAATTTTAATGAAGCCCGGTGAGTTTTGAGTACTTCTTTGAAGAACCTGTCCTGCGTACACCTTTAACAGCCTCCCCTGGATTTACGCCGTGTCTGAAGACGGGAATTACTTGATAGCGATTACCATTATTGTTACCAGCTTAGTGGACATGTCGGAACGCCTCAATAAGCTTTAGAGATCTAGTATTGCGGCACACGTTGGTCTGTCATTTACAGACCTTTTAGTAGTTCGCTCGGATCTACCTTGAGCGCTTTCGCGATCTTCAGGATCTTATCAACGTTCAAATTTCGCTCGCCGCGCTCGAGTTGCCCCATGTAGCTGGCAGATATTCCAATTTTCCAGGCGAGTTCTTCTTGCGACATTTCGCGCTGTTCGCGGTAGCGCCGGATCTTCTGGCCAATCTTTTTGTGGCCGCGTGAGAGTTCTTCATTCATTACTCCTTATGAATAGATGGAACAACGCATATAGACCAGTTACTATGTGCGCTATTGCCTCTTATGGTTGTATCCGTTATAAATGCACATAGTTACTAAACTTTAGCTGTATAGAGGAGGCCGACCCATGCCGGATATTCGTCCCCCACATCAACAAAGCCCGCCAGTGGCCAGCCCGCCGCCATCAAGCTACGGAGATGTGACGAGGTCATGGTGGAAGTCACTTACTCGCCTGCAACGCAACCGCCTTATTGGCCTCGGGGTCCTGGTGGTACTGATTGGTGGTGGCCTTGTAGCCGGCCACTATAATCGCAGTTCCGGGACCACAAGCAACGCACCCATAGTAGCGGCCAACGGCACCACCAGTATTGGTAAGGGTACAGTATTTGCCTACAACGGTATTACCTACACGGTCCAATTCGCTGGTGTAGATTTAGAAGGTCAAAGCACTCAATCGGCAACTGGCATGCAAATTGAATACTTCTTTACCATCAAGTCTCAACCTGCCAATCTGAATCGTACGCCCGATACGTTTTACATTGATGCCGCGATACCCAAAGCAGAAGCACCGGATTGTGGCGTCAGCCCGACACCAATCCCGGCAGATTCTCTTGTGCAGGAAATTAACTACTTCGTGCCCGTCCCGCAGAAAGCTGGCTGGTGTGAGTGGTTCCAAGGCCTGAATGACCAAAGCAACTCGACCGCGTCTGCGGATGACCCGAACGTACCGGATTACTCGCCAACGCCACAGGAAATTCAGTTAAACGAACTTAATGCACCCCTCAATCGCACGAAGGTAGTGCTTGTTATCCGGCCCAGTAGTGGCGGTAGCCAGTGGATCGTGCCGTATCCCAGCAATTAAAAGCTGTGCGGTCGATAGTCAGTGTAGGCTACGAGCTCACTGCTAAAGGCGCGAGGAACGGCGGGCGGGATTGTGGCTGCCAGAGTCTCATTGGCGTCCCTAACAGCCTCCGTCACCATCCCCCGATGCGCCTCAAATAGAGCATTCCGCTGGTGCACCGCACGGCTCTGCTGTTGAACCTGATCGCGCGCGCGACGGTAATGCGCTCTGTCCCCGAAATATTCGACGACCAGCGGAACGTCGTGGATCAAAATGGCTACGATAACTATCGCCATGAGTACGACAAATGGGTACTGCTGGATTAATACCGATATCACGCCAACTACCAGGAAGAACACCGCCATCTGCAGTCGCCGTCCCAGCATCGTGGCAAGCACCGGTTCTCGGGGAGGGGTCGGCAGGGCAACGGGATTTTTAAGACATGCACTGGCTTCGTCCCGCATATTCGACAAGCTCATCTGCATACGACGGCGGTAGATGGCCAGGTTGAGTACATTCGTTCGCGGCCCTGGCGCTCGCTTGGGCGGCGTCGGCTTCTCGCGCGTCATCGGCACGCCGGCTTGGTGGCACGCGTCGTAGAGATTGTCCCACGAAGTATTGAGTGCCCGAGCCTGGGTCACGAGCGTTCGACAGGACTCCTGGGTGGCTTCGTCAATTCGATCTAATTCCATAGACTCGGCGGCGATTACCAGCTCCGCGTCGATGAGAAAGGCTTTAGCCAGCTCCCGCTCAGCCACCTCTCGCTGCTGCGGTCCGTTGGCGTACTTCATGAGTGGCAACGCAACGTCGGGACAGTCGCGGGATATGGCGCGCCGCAGTACTTCCCAACCGGCGCGTTCGTTGCCGATTTGCGCGTAGCACCGGGCGGATAAGATGGCGGCCTCAGCGCTCAAGGCTGGGTTAGCGTCAGCAAACAAAGCGCTATCGGCAAACGCCGCCGCTGCTACATCGGGCTGATCGTTACTGGCATACAGAAAGCCCAGGGCGTGCCAGGCCACAAAGTCCGTCGGATTGAGGGCGACAGCATGTTTGAGGTGCTGGACAGCCAGTAGCAACTTATCTTTGGACGCAAGATACAGGCCCTTTTCGCGCCTGGCGGCGGCCCTGGCATCATCCCAGTTTGAGAGGATCTGCACGATTTGATCAAGCTGGGCTGAGATCTGTAGGAGCTGGCGAAGCGTCAGCACGAAGCCGACGTGTGTGATCGCAACTAAATTGCCCAGGTTGAGGGCAATGTGCCTACGGTCGGTTGCGGCTTCGGTCTCAAGTTGGGTAATCGCTCTTAGTCCAGCATCCACCCTATCGTCCATGCGGGCGATGTTACGACCGACATATTTGGTCGTGCGCCGGAGCTCAGTGAGATCCACGTGCTGCCGCGCGGCAATAGACCGCATAGTTTTTTCGTAACTGGCGGTTTGACGCTGAATCGTTTGTTCGACGGCACTAGACATACTGTCTTGTTTATTTCCTCACAAACTTGGTAATCGGATAGAATTACACAAACTTTCTGTCGTGTCAATGTTTTTTGCTTTTCCAGGGCCATTTTTCAGGTTTGAAGCCTGTCATGCTTGACTGATGTAATTTTACAGCGCTATGCTCTTAGCCATCCGCTGTGAATTTACAGCATTTAACCGAAAGGGGGTCAGGTATGACGAAAAAAATCAAAGTGAAGGTGGTACGGCGCGAGCCGATCGACGCCGAAAAGCTCGCCTCAGCGCTGGTAGAAATCGCCATTAGGGTGGTTAAGAAGCCGAGCGAAACGACGAGCAAGGACTCGGCTAACGGGACAACTGACCATGAATGATCATATTCGGGCGAGAATTGCGCGCGGCAGGTTGCCGGAGATCAAGCAGATTGGTTCGGATCGGCCGGATGTTCCAGCGATTCTGTCGCTTAACAAGAGCCGACACCGCAAGCCACGCGACGCACGGCGAGTGAGGCGGTCCGATGTTTAACGCGCTTGCCGAACTACTGCTGTTAGGTGCTACCGGCGTCGTGGCCGTCCGGTGCGTGGAGCAATATCGCATCGAGATGCACCGCCTGGCCTACGAGTTATATTTTCCGCATGGGCTGAAGCCTGACGCTGTCGCTGACTACATGCGGATCGTAGCCCATATGTTGCCTCGGCCAAAATTTCGCATCCTTGCGCACACGTCGTTTGTGCTTGAGACCCGCGCATCTCACGAGGGCATTCGGCACGTGGTGCACCTGCCTGAAACTTATGCTGGAACGCTTCTGGCGCAATTACACGCGGTTGTTCCGGGCGTTCGAGCCGTACAACTTCACTCAGCAGGCAGAACCGTGCAACCCCTGGTAACTCGTGAGTTGCGACTGACGAACCGGCTCTACCCGCTGAATGTCGACCATGCCAATGCCGCAACCCTGGCCATGCTGGCTAGTCTGCAGCCGCTAGAGCGCGGTGAATCGGTTGTCGTCCAGATGGTTATGGCCCCGGTCACGTCTCCGAGCCTGCCCCGGCAGCGTTCGCCCAAGCCGTATCAGATCCCCCTGCCCTGGTGGTCGCGTATGTTGTTTGACGTTGTAACTTCAAACCCGCTGACGCCGGATCAACGGGCGGCGGCCGAGCTAAAGCTAGCCGAGCCGGCCTTTAGTGGCACGCTGCGGATCGGAGCACAAGCTCGCACGCGACGCCGCAGTCGCCACCTGGTGCGGTGCCAAATCGCACCACTGCAAATTTTGAGCACCCAGCAAGCCCGGTTCGTTCGCCGCCGCGTGCCAAGCGTCGTTGCGACGTGGGCATTTGAACGGGCGTTCCTGCCGATCGTGCTATTTCCGGTCACGCTCAATGCGGTCGAGCTGGCCAGTCTGTCAACCTGGCCGATCCTATCACCGGTTCTCCCCGGACTTAGGATCGGAGCCAGCAGACTGGTGCCACCGCCGGTTGCTATTCCGGTTTCCGGTCACGTCTTAGGCGAAGCGAATTATCCCGGCACGACCAGACCGGTGGCGGTCAGTGTGAGCGCCAGCTTGCGACACACCTACGTCATTGGCCCGACCGGCAGCGGGAAATCTACGCTCCTCATCAACTTGGCCGTCCAGGACATGGCGGCCGGACGAGGTCTGGCGGTGTTCGATCCCAAGGGTGACCTCATTGAGGACTTACTGGCGCGCGTACCGAGACATCGGCTGGGTGACGTCGTCGTGATTGACCCGACCGACCCAACTCGCGCCGTTGGCCTCAACTTACTCGATCACAGCGCGTCAATCAGTAGCGAACTAGCGGTTGACCAGATTGTGGGGACGTTCAAGCGACTGTTTGTCGGGTTCTGGGGACCGCGCACCGACGACGTCCTGCGCTCGTGCCTCCTGACACTGGCCCACCACCCCGATACCACGCTGGTTGATGTGCCGCTACTGCTGCAGGATTCGAAATATCGGGATCGACTGGTCGACGCCATCGACGATCCGGTTGGACTGGCACCATTTTGGAAATGGTACAAAGCCTTAAGCGACAAAGAGCGTAGTCAAGTGGTCGGGCCGGTGCTGAACAAATTGCGGGCGTTACTGCTGCGTAAGGCCGTCCGTGACATTGTGGGACAACCCCAGTCCACTATCCGCATGAGCGAGATTATCGCCCAGAACAAGATTCTGCTTGTGAGTTTGCCAAAAGGCCTACTGGGTGAGGATACCAGCTCGTTACTGGGCTCACTGTTGGTGATGAATTTGTACCAGGCGGCAACACAACGCGCCAGCTTGCCGGTCGAACAGCGCACCCCGTTTTTCTGCTATATCGACGAATTTCAGGACTATCTGAACCTGCCTCAAGGAGTTGAAACGATCCTGGCCCAGGCGCGAGGGTTCGGATTTGCCCTGGTTATGGCGCATCAGCACCTGGCTCAGTTGTCCAAAGAAGTCCGCGACGGCGTGCTGGCCAATGCCCGCACCAAGGTGGTGTTCCAGACGGCCGCCAGTGACGCTCGGACGCTGGCGGACGAATTCGAGCCTCACATTACGGCGAGCGACTTACAGAACCTCGAACCACATCAGGCGTTTGCAATGGTGGCATTGAACAACCAGCCAGCGGCGGTTACCAGTATCGCGACCGCTCCGCCGCCACCACCGTCAAGCGATCCGCAGCGGATAAAGGCCATGTCGGCGGCCAAGTACGGAACGAGCCGCTACGACATTGAGCAATTCATGCGCTCACGCCATGTGGCCGACTATGCCACCGCCCCGGATCAGTCAACGGGGACCGACGTTGAATCTACCGAAGGGTTTACCGATGGTTTGTAGATGCGCTCGCATCTTCAGGCTTTGGGGCAACCTTCATCACAGATTAAGACAGGTGACTCTCTTAGTACTAAGGCATGTGCAATGACGCAGCTTCAGCGGCACAGCCGTGATGACCTGCTAACGACGGCCAAGCGCTTAACGGACCGTGACCGCGCCATTGTGGCAACGCTGGCAAGCGTGCGCCTGGCAACTGCCGAGCATATTCGACAACTCCACTTTGCGACTGGTTCACCAATTTCAACTGGCCGGGACTGCCGACGAGTCCTCAACCGCTTAATCGGGCTCGGGGTGGTGAGCGTGCTCGACCAGGGACAGCGTCGCAGTAATGGTGGCCGATGGCCTCACTACTACCGACTCGGCTCTGTCGGACAACGCTTGGTCTGGCCGGAGCGTAGGCGCTATCCCCAAATTCTGCCGATGGGCAGTCAGTTTCGCGCCCATATCCTGGCCCTGACGGATCTGTATGTGGCAATTCATGTCGCCGCTAGTTCCGGGGCGGTTGAGATCCGCAGATGCCAAACCGAACCGCGATGCTGGCGGAGAACATCGGCGCTACGATCCGGGACATTAAAGCCCGATATGTATTTACTCTTGGGTCGCCAGCGCGTAATCCAGGCTACGTTCATCGAAATGGATATGGCGACCGAGCCGCCCGTGCGGATTCGCGCCAAACTTAACCAGTATTACGACTACTGGGCCAGCGGCCGCGAACAGGAGCGCACTAAGCTATTTCCGCGGGTGCTGTTTCTGGTTCCCAACCAGACGCGTCTAACGCAAATCCAGCAAATAATTAGCGACCAACCCAAGTACATGCAGGCCCTGTTCACGGCTGCCCTGCAAGCAGACGCCATACCAACCTTAATTGGAGGACTTTAGCCTATGACCCAACTACCACGAAACGAAATCTTACTTGGTGACGCCGCAATGCGTCTGAAAGAATTGCCCGACGCCTCGATTGACTGTGTAATCACCTCCCCGCCCTATTACCGCTTGCGCGATTATGGCGTCAACCGCCAGATCGGGGCCGAACCCGGCGTCACGGGCTGGGTTGAGGCCTTACGCGCCGTATTCCGCGAACTTGTCCGCGTCCTGAAGCCAACCGGCTCGGTGTGGCTCAACTTAGGAGATACCTATTCGGGCAAAGTCGCCGAGGGCGCACCCGCCTATTCCCTACTGCTTGGACCTGAGCGATTGCTGTTTGCCCTGGCCCAAGACGGCTGGATTGTGCGTAATAAGGTGATTTGGGACAAGACAAGAACCACGCCGCACCCGACCAAAGACCGGCTCACGCCCGCCTATGAGGTCATTTACTACCTGGTACGCTCCCGGCCGTATCACTTTGATCTGGACGCGATTCGGGACACTCACTTACCAAAGACACTAGAGCGAGCAATCGCGGCGTTCCCAGAGCTCCAAAACGTGCCAAAGACCCAACTGCTCGGTCGTAATCCTGGCGATGTGTGGCGGTTTGCACCCAGCGTCTATGCCGGGGCGCATTTCGCGACCTTTCCGCCAGAACTGGTCAGGCGTCCGCTGCTGGCGACGTGCCCAGAGAAGATCTGTACCGCCTGTAAGCGGCCGTGGCGGCGCATGGTTACACCACTGTATGTCCCAACCTCGCGCTCGATTGGCGCGATCCGGCGGGCGCAAATGAACTATCCGATGCAGGATGTGATCTACATCCCGGGCGAGCTGCTACCAGATTGTTTGTGTAATGCCCCGACCGTGCCCGGTGTGGTATTGGATCCATTCTTCGGCAGTGGCACCGTCGGCGCGGTCGCCCGCAAATTAGGTCGGGACTACATCGGCATTGAGCTCAACCCGGAGTACATCCAGCTTGCTAAGGACCGAATCAAAGCCGCTGGGGATCACGCCAATGCTTGATGTTTTGAGCAATACCTGTTGTAAACTTACAGCGATAGGTATACAATGCAAATCCAGCAATGAACTCAGGGAGATTCAATGGCACCAGTTAGTCGCACTGAACTGGGCAACTACATTCGAGAAGCGCGCGAGCGTAAGGGTATTTCCGCACGCGAACTTGGTCGGCGAACCGATATTGATTCGGCCGCTATTTCGCGTATGGAGCGCGGTGAGACGGTTCCACGGTATGCAGTTGACCGGCTTGCACGCATTGCGGACGAGCTGGGGCTTGATAGCTACAACTTGTATGAAATGGCTGGCTACCCGATGTCTAGCAACCTGCCAGATCTTCCAGCTTACCTTAAAGCGAAGTACAAGTTGCCGGAAGGTGCTGTCGACGACATGGCCGAATATCTTAAGATTTTGGAAGCAGAGTATAAGGTTAAGCCGGACACCGAAGACTAAGCAGTTTGCACATTTGAGGATATTGAATCGGGCACGCATGCCCGATTTTTGCGTTAGAAAGGCCTCAGTGATCCGTCGGAAGCGTGGTATCCTCCCTCCTCAATTAAGTGAGGAGAAGTGCGTATGAAGAAAGCCGTTATTTATTTGAGAGTATCGACCCCGAGCCAAGGCAATACGGATCGCGACCCCGAGGGCCTATCGATCCCAGCTCAGCGCGAAGCCTGTGTTCTGAAAGCCGAGAGCCTAGGCGCTGAGGTTGTCGAGGAGTTTAAAGATCAGGGCGAATCGGCCAAGTCGGCCGATCGCGAGGAATTGCAGCGCATGATGAAATTCCTGCGTGAGCATAACGACATTGACTATATGATCGTACATAAGCTTGACCGCTTTATCCGCCACCGAGATGATGATGTATTTCTTGGAATTGAACTGCGCAAGCTCGGCGTAAAGTTCATATCTTGTAGTGAGAATATCGATGAGACGCCCTCGGGCAAGCTCATGCACGGCATGCTCGCAAGCTTTGCCGAGTACTATTCAAACAATCTCGCCTTGGAGGTCAAAAAGGGCATGGATCAGAAGGCTAAGGTCGGCGGGACGCCCACCCGCGCTCCATTGGGTTATCTGAACGTGCCTGAAGTTATCGGCCAGCGGGTAATCCACTCTGTTGCTATCGACAAGGAGCGGGCTCCACTGATCCGCGAGGCATTTGAGCTATACGCTACCGGCGAATATTCGATTATCGAGTTGTGCGACCTGTTGAGCATGAAAGGTCTGCGCTCGCGAGCCGGTAAAAAAGCCATCTCACGGCCGATTACCTGGAGTACCCTCGGCAAGATCTTAAATATGCCCTACTACACCGGCGACATTGTATATAAAGGCGTGAGGTATGAAGGTCGGCATACGCCACTGATTTCCAAAGAGTTGTTTGAGCAAGTGCAACAAGTATTGAAATCACGCGTTAATGGCGAGAAACAGCGTGTGCATACGCATTACCTCAAAAGCAGTGTGTATTGCATGCGGTGCGGTGCTCCATTGCGTATCACGGCCGCCAAGAGCGCATATTTGTATTACTTCTGCTCAGCACGACCAAAGCGCCATAAGTGCGATCTGCCCTACGTTGAAGCCGGGCGCATCGAGGAAAGCTTGCTCAATTGTTACCGCACAGTGCAGCTCACTGATAAGGAGGTGGATGAGATTCGTGCGCAAGTCGCAATTAATCTGCAGAAAGGTCGTCATTCGGCCGAAGTCGATGCAAAACGGCAGACTTCACGCCTCAACGAACTAAAAGCAGAGCGAGCGAAGCTCATGCAGGCCTACTACGCCAATGCGATCCCGCTCGATGTGCTCACTACCGAGCAAACACGTATCAATCGGGATATTCAGGAGGCCGAATCAATCCTTGCAAAGGGCACGACGAAATTTGAGGAGTTGAGTGAGATTTTTGAAAAGGCAATCTGGCTATTACAAGACTGCTACACGACCTATGAGCAAGTGCCAGATAAGATCCGCCGCATGATGAATCAGGCGTTGTTCTCGCACGTGTACGTCGATCAAGAATCTGATACCGGGATAACGAAAACACGGGCTGTGGACCTCTCAGAGCCGTTTGGAGTCATCATGGCGCTCACGAACCGTCCTGTGCAGCCACTAAGTAAATTAGCCTTGCCTGAACCAAAAACAAGGCCTCGTGGCCTTGTTTTAAGCAATTCGGCTCTTTATAAAGCCGAAGGTTCTGAACATAAACTTTTGGTGGGCAATGAGGGGCTCGAACCCCCGACCTCCTCGGTGTAAACGAGGCGCTCTAGCCAGCTGAGCTAATTGCCCGGGTGGGACTGGAGGACATTATACGGTATTGTCCGCAGAGTGTGGAAATCAGTATTTGCATTTTACGATCTTTGGACGGCTGTGCGGTTTTCCGGCGGAGTTTGGAGCATAATTCGGAACCGATCCGGCCGCGGCTGACCGTGTTCGTCAAAGCCTTGCATGTGAGTCGCGACAAATTGTATTCGTGGGTCGATGTCAGTACCCGAAATGCGCGAACTCACTCGATTGCGCTCTGAACGAAATTCATGTGGTTCAGCCTCGGACACATTGGCCCCCAGGAGCCACTGCAGTTCGCTCATGAGCAGTGCGATCCTAGGATCCTCGGTGGGTAAATGGGGCTCGGCACTTCCTCCAGGCCTCTTTTGATAATGAATCGGGCCCTCGTACAGAACAACCTGGCTGAGCGACTGCTCGCCGCGGCGCGGTGCAGCAAATCTAACCGCCCTTCCAATAGCAAGTGTCAGACTCTCTTCTATCCCCGCATTTGACTGGTCTTCTAATGTCGGTACCGGATGCCGCATCGCGTGGTCGGCCCTGATGTCGAGGCGCTCGCGCAGGACCGCTGCATTTTGGACGGCGTTTCTTATGCCGTCGCTATAGGTTTCTTGAGGTGATGGGACTGCGACCGCCATATCAGCGAAGAGTTGGGTTGTGGCATTGGCGGCGGGGGCTTCAGGCCACTCAGGGGTGCGTCTTGAATTCTCTGATCCGACCATAACCGTTCCTTGGTCACGAGCCGCTTCAAAGTCACGTGTCTCCGCACGTGTCTGGTCAAACGTCATTTCGATTTTTCGGCGTTGTGGGTCATTTGAATTGAGCTGCTGGTATATGATGCCCACCCCATCAATATCGGTTGCATATTCTTGCGGATTTTCCGTTGGGGCGGTACCAAGCAGGCGTTCCAATTCCGTATTGATGACAAGTGCCTGTTCCGGTGTGCAGTCCTCGCCGTTGAAGAGTAAGACCCTTTGCCCGGCGAATTTAGGGGCGTCGAGGAGCACTTCCACTGCCCTGCCGAGCGCTGCGCTAATTTCGTACCGGACTTTATCATCTGCCGCGAGCCCTTGGCTCAGCTCGTTGCCACCCTGAAGGAATGATGGTTCGGAAGCACGATCCATGAGATGCGCTGCTAGGGTCATTGCCTCAATGCCGACGTTCTCAGACTGTGCCTGCTTCCTCAGTGCTTGGACACGTGCCGCAATAGTATGCGCGACGCCTTCGTAAAACTCGCTTACCAGGACAGGCCGACGCTCTGAGAGGTCACGTAGCTCGTGACGATTGAATGTATCGCCTGGTCTTGGGTTCGCCGGATCTCTATATCCCGGCGCTTCGGCGCTGTGGGTGCTCATAGTAAGTTCCTTGCTGTGATCATCCTTAGCATAAACGATTACCCTTTACGTAGCTACAACCCGGTCGCAGATAGCATGGGCGGAATTGTGTGCATTATGCTAGCCTCAACAACTCCCGGGCCGGTACCCACGGTCGGGGGTAGGTTGTCCCATAAAAAGGGCCGCCATTGAGCCGTTGGTTATGGTAGTCTAGAAGCATAATTAAGGTTGCCCCATGTCAAAAATTCTGATCGTGGATGATGATCCGCAAATGTACAGACTTTACCAAAGGACCTTTGACATGGAAGGGTTCACGACTGAGGTGGCCGATGACGGCCGGACTGGGGTTGAACGGGTGAGAGATTTCCGTCCGGACGTGATTTTGCTCGACATTATGATGAAGAACATGAACGGCCTGGAAGTGCTTCAGACCCTGAAAGCCAGCCCTACCGCGCGGGACATTCCAGTGATTGTGCTGAGCAATATTTCAGATATGAGAATTGTGAACGAAGCCAAGGCCAAGGGTGCTATACAATTCGTGGTTAAAAGCGAGACCGAGCCGGCTACCATGGTGGCGGTTGTGAAAGACGTACTATCGAATACCGGCTCCGCTGGGGCGAGCTACATTTAAGACCACCGGCGGCAATGACTGACACCAATTACAATGAGCTTCTGCGGCACCAGCTGGATGAAGCCGGGGTGGAGATCTCAGACCTGCCGGCGCCGGTCGCGATGTTACTTAGCTCGGTTGCCAAATCCTATGCTCGCATGCAAACCGAGCAGGCTGAAAACCAGAAAACGATTAAGCTGCGGACCGACCAGTTAATCGCGTCGGTGTCCCAGGCTTATTCATTCTTGGACAGCCTGCATATGGGCCTCGTCATGTGCGACATCAACCCCGAGGTAGTGCTCACCAACTCCGCTATGCGGGGCATGCTGAACGGCCAATCAGGCAAGAAGTCGGCCTGGACGCTGGCGGAGATGGAGCTGGCGTTAGGACCAAAGCAGCCGTTGCGGGAACAGGTCCAAAAGTGCCTCGAGCAAGGCACAACCATGGAGCTTAGGGAAGTGCCGTGCGGGGAGCTGGTTTTGAGGATGCTGATCGCGCCGATGGCAAACCAGGTTAACGGCGCGCAACAACAATTTGGAGCAATTATTCTGGCGGAAGATATCACGGAGCAGGTTGTAATGATGCGCTCGAAGGATGAGTTTTTCTTTATTGCCTCGCACGAGCTGCGTACGCCGCTGACGGCTATTCGCGGCAATTCGTCGTTGATCATTACCAAAAGGGATAAGCTCAAAGCCACCGAAGTGGCGGAGATGATGCAGGATATTCACGATTCGTCGGTGCGGCTGATTGAAATTGTGAACGACTTTTTGGACGTTTCGGCGCTTGAACAAGGCAAGATTGAGATGCGGCCGGCTAATTTTAAACTTGGCCAAGTGGTGGACGAGGTGTTGCGAGACCTCGGCAGTGTGGCCGGCGCTAAGGGCGACCGGCTGGTAGCTGATCCGAGTTTGGCATCACTGCCGGCCGTGACGGCTGACGAGCAGCGCATCAAGCAAGTCATCTACAATCTGGTCGGCAATGCCATCAAGTTTACCGATCGGGGGCAGGTGATAGTAAGCGGCAAGGCTGAAGGCCAGATGGTGCGCTGCTTTGTCAAAGACACGGGGCTGGGCATGTCTGACGATAGCCACCGCCTGCTGTTTCGCAAATTTCAGCAAGCAGGCACGAGTCTCCTCACTCGGGATGCCACGAAGGGCACGGGGTTGGGCCTATATATTTCCAAACTGATTGTCGAATTATCGGGCGGGTCGATTAAGCTGGAAGAGTCGAAGCCGGGTGAAGGCAGCACGTTTTCGTTTTTGCTGCCGGCGACTGTGCTAGGCTTAAACAATAATTAGGGGCTTGGGCATGCAAAAAATTCTCATTATTGATGACGATCCGCAGATGTACCGGCTATACAAAACGATTTTCGCAATGGAGAACTTCGAGGTTGAGGTGGCAGAAGACGGACAGGCCGGTCTGGACAAGGTGAAGACGTTTCAGCCTAATGTGATTTTGCTCGATATTATGATGAAAACGATGAACGGTCTCGATGTGCTGACGGCCCTGAAGGCCGACACTGCCGTGAGCCATATTCCGGTCGTGGTACTTAGTAATGTTTCGGATACGGTGGTGATTAACCAGGCCAAGGCCAAGGGTGCTGTGCAGTTTGTAGTCAAAAGCAACACCGAGCCCGGCGATATGGTGGCCTTGGTGCGGTCGGTGCTGGCGAAAGCGCACGCGGCTGATGCTGGGCCGGCCCCGAGCGCTTAGGCCAAGAAATAATTATTGCAAAGAAACGCGTCCAAAATAGACAACTATTTGTTGGCGATAATGGAACTGGTTTTTGGAAGCTCCGGCCGGCCCCAGGTTTTCGTGTGAACCTGGGGCCGGCCAAACGGGCTGTACACGACATGGCGGCCGTATACTCTGATGCCTCCGGTCGTTAGTCGTCGGTGAGCGCGCGCCTGCGACGGGCGGGGCCCGGGTACAGTGGCCCATCGGACGCGCCCGCTGGTCCAGATCCGGCGCCCTGCGCTGCACCGGATGTCGCTCCGGCCGGCGCGCTGGCAGCTGTGCCCTTAGCCGGTGTCCCTGCAGCCGGGGCACCAGTCCCGGGTAGGGGGCGGCCGAGCATCTCCTCGGCAGGCTGGGGCCGGGCACTCGGGTCCTGACCGGCCGGAGGCTGGTCTTTGTCGTCAGGCATGAAGCCCTCCTTGTTGGTCGCATGCAGCCAGCAGCTGCATGACACGGGGATGGAGGAGATTTGGCGATGTGGCTCGCAAGGCTTCCTCCCGTTGCCTAAGCCTATCTTCGACGTCCGGGGCCTGCATTCCCACGTGCGCGTACAAGTGTGAGTTATACCACATGGCTTGACTGTCACTGTAACGCACAAGCTCGGCACCGATGTCCACCGGCTCGTCGTAGAAGCATCTTACGTTATTCAAGACACCTACGGCGATACGAGTGGCAGCGCTCTGGATTTCCAGGGCGGGATGCGGCATCTGAAGCGCAAGATTGTCTTGTTCGTCTGAGACGCGTTGGTACCACTGCCGAAACACAAAGTGCACCAGCCGCCCAACGATAAACTCGGCAAACTCCGGCTCCTGATCGAGTCGAGCCCAGAGATCGTCTGCGGACTCGGATGAAGGTTCGACGCGTAGGCCCTTCTCCACCAGCTCCGCAGTCGTCAGCTTGCCGACGTCTGTGCTCAGAAACTCAAGCGCTCCTCCTGCTCGGCAATTGCGTTTGAACGTCGTAGCGGCACTGCACAGACTAGAGCCCGAAAACGCCTGCTCTCCCAGACGTGCGAGCAGGCGGTCGGTGACGCGGGTGAGGGCGTCCCACTCGCGGTTCCAGCGAGCAATAGGTTCCGCCAGCACTGAAATTTGGAGATTTGCAACCGCATGGGGCGGCGCGGTGCTGAGTTTTTCAACCACCGCCTCTACAGCCTGCTGGTCGCGCTCCAGGGCCATGATGGCCTCGAAATAGACGTCCAGCAGCACCCACTGCCCATCTGAGAGCTGTACAATGAGAGCCGGATGGAAACTATAATCGGCGATCTCAGCCAAGGCTTCTTTGATTTCTCTCAGCTCAGACCGCATGCCTCCGAGCCGGGTTTGCTTAGCAAAGACCGGGATTTTTTGTTCTAGATACTTTATTGTCTGCGATCTGAACTGGGTGTCCAGCGCGTAGATTTCGTAGTATCTAGGGCGCAGGACCAGCGCAACCCAGTGCGGCGCACCCGCTGTGGCCGCAAAGCCCGCGAGCATTGTAGCCATGCCCAAACAACTTGGTATGACTGGACCAGTCCGCCAGCGCCCGAACTGCTTGGGCAATGCGTCTTGGTAGACCTGCTCGTGGCCGTAGTTAACTTTGCGGTCCCGGACCTTGTACCATTGATAGGAGCGGAGCGTACGCCCGACTTCCCGGAGTACTTCGAGCTGCCGGTAGGGGTCATAGCGCCGCCAGTGCTTAGCGTGCGTCTTAAGGCTCCGAGGCAGTGAATCCGCGGCTGCTGTGATGAGGGATTCACCGAGCAGCTGGACGTGGGCGGCCGTGTTGGGCTGGGCGTGGTTCGCGAAGCTTGCTAGAAGCTCGTTAAAGCGCTCGGTTGCTTCGACGTCGGTGACGTCGATGTCGCAGCCCAATTTGTACGTCAAAGCCATGAGCTCGGCCATGCCAAGACCCACAATTCCCACCTCGATCCTGTTCTGTTAAGGGGCTTGCCATATTTTGCAATATATCTGTGCTATTTTCAAGTATTAACATCCTTTTGAGCCCGAAAGAGCAATGCACTTCACAGGCCTTCTGTGGCACTTGTTTTTGTTAGGACGCTATTGGTTTGTTGAATAATTCCATGGTGCCCCTGAGTGGTCTCCAGTCGAACACCTTTTAGGATGGTTTGATAGGATTATGTCAGCTTTTGCGTAAATTCGTTTGGCGACATTATCTGAGTATTTTTGTGAGCCTTAAGAGTAAGGAGGTCGTTGTCTGCAGTTACGAGATAATCCACTCTGCCCTCTATTGCTGCGGCTAGTACATAATCGTCGAGTGGATCGCGAGAGATGTGCTCGACGATTTTGGGGACCACAACTTCAGACAGCTTTCCTAGGGCGTTACTGGTCACTTTGGCTTTTTGACTCGTGAAGCCAAATTTTGTCCGGAGAACAGCCTCGAGTTCGGCCAGGATGTAATCTGACGTTACGTGAACGTTTGCCGGGGTCTCCAACAGATTTCTAAACCGAGCGAGCTCTTCTCTCCTTGTCATAGTGGCCAGAACGTTTGTATCGTACAGAAACCGCATTCGCTGCTCAGCTCGAACTTTCGGGCGACAAGTATTCGCGGCGAACTTCTTTTACTGCCCGCACGAAATCATCATCCGTGACGTAGCCACGTTCGGCGGCGGCCACACCAGCATCCGCCATCATTGCCTCGAGAACTGCCCAGTCTTGCTGAACTGATTGCTCAGATTTTAGCTTCTTCACCACCGCTTGGCGAATGTATTCGCTCCTGTTTGTGTATTCAGCCCTGGCCACTTTATCAACCTGGCTTACTAGCTCCTCTGGAAGGGAAATATTAATTGTTTGACTCGGCATATGTATCTGCTCCACATACATGATATATACATATATTGTATATATTGGCTACACTGCGGTCAAGAAATTACGCGTTGGTGTGCAGTACAAAAACACAATGGTTTGAACATAGCGTTGAACATAGCGTTTTTGTATTAAACGCTATAGATTTGTTGAATAATTCCTCTGGTGCCCCTGAGTGGTCTCCAGTCGAACACCTTTTACAGTGGCTTGATGGCCTTATGTCAACTTTTCGAGGGGAAAGTTGATGTTTACGCCGGGTTTACAGTTCCAGCGACTTAATGCCGAGGGCCTTCATAATGCGTTGGAGTTTCTCAAAGGATGGGTTTTCCTCGCCGCGCTCGATGCGGGCGTAGTAGTTAGTATTGAGGTCGGCGGCGGAAGCGACTGCGGCCTGGGTCAGGCCGGCCTGTTCACGGGCCTTCCTGAGCTTTTCGCCGAGCTCTTTGCGTGGGTTTTCTTGATCTTTTGTAGCCATATATGGATAACTATACCATTTCAGGGGGATTGTCGGCATGCTTAGGCGGTATAGGCGCCGATCCAGGAGCGATGCTTGGGCAATTCTTGGTGTCCTGGTGCTGGCTTCACTTTATCACAAGGGCTATTTGCGTGACTTCGATCAGCTCCTGTTTCTGGCCGTCAAAGTCGGCGCAGTAGTTTGTACCCTTGTGGCTATAGTTTGGCTGCTTCGGCGACGGCAAGCCAAGAAGAGCTCTGGGAAGATGGACGGCTTGGCATTTGAACGCCATGTGGCGTCACTGCTTCCCGGACTTGGTTTTACCAACATTAGACTTACAGAGCGATATGACCTTGGAATCGATATTATCGCTGTGAAGGGCGGCGTGACGTGGGGCATTCAGGTTAAGTATTACCGCGGGCTCGTGAAGGCCTCGGCCGTGCGCCAGGTCGTGACCGCACTGAATTACTATGGCTGCCAGCGAGCTATGGTGGTGACCAATAGCAAATTTAGCCGACCAGCCGAAAAGCTGGCATTAAGTAATGACTGTGCGCTAGTGGACGGCAAGGAATTGGCTCGTTGGTAGTGGACGAAACCAACGGCTTGCCCTGGAGGCCCGCATCCGCGACTATATCTTTAACATAAGTGGAGAGGGTGCGATGAATGTGTTAAGAAGCCGTTTTGGGCGGGGGCTTGCGGCGGTAATGGCCGTGACATTAACCTCAGCATTTAGTTTTAGCAGTGCGAATGCAGCCAGTGGGCTAGAAAACGGAGGGTTTGAGCAGGCGACAAGCTACGGCTCAACAACCGATTTCGGGCCGGGCTGGTCGTATATTCAGACTCAGTATTCATATGGCACAGGCCATCTAACGCTTGACCCGTATCCGGGGTGTCATGGGGGCAGCAAGTGCGCGTCTGTAATTTCCGGTGAGACTGAAAACAATACCGGCTCGATAATTCAGGCGGTAACGCTTGCGAACGGGACGTACAATTTCACGCTGTCGGGCTGGACATGGCAGTATGACAGCGACAATGCGAACAATGCCGCCTGGGTACGAGGTGACCTCTACACAGAGCCGAGCGACCACATTGTGGGCGATCCGGGTTGGTTTGGCGCCGTGGGATCTGATTCACACAGCTACAACGGGGGCAGCTGGGTCCACCTAACCAACACGTTCAACAACGTAGCGGTGAACGGCGGCAGCGTGTCGCTGGTCGTAACGCAGCGCGCCAACGGCTACGGCAACACCGGCCACGGCGCGGCGTTGTCGGATGATTGGTCACTTAAAGTTAAGAAGGTGAAGTAGTCATCGCTTCCAGCCCTTGCCGTGCGTCCGAGTATGCGCAATATTCGCAGGCCTCGGCTGGTTTGGGTGCTTTTGCAGAGGCAATGGCTCTTTGAGCCTTAATTAGCGCCGGCTCCACCCACGAATCGTCGGCCTCATACGGAATTAGCTCAATATTGAACTCCAGCTTGGCATCGAATCTGTCGAGGTCGGTGCGGCCGTTGCAGTAGACGAAGTAGCCGGTGGGGCTGACGTCGTGGCCGAGGCGGCGGAAGATCCATTGGTAGACCTCCATCTGGCGCTTGTAGGACGCCTTCCAATGGTCGTTGAGGGTGATCTCCTTAGTAGTGCTGGTGGCTTTGTAGTCGGCGATGATGAGCCGTCCGTCCACGCGGAGCAGCCAAATGTCGTCGATGATGCCCTTCACCAAAAAACCCGTGGGCTCGTGCAGGTAGGCCGCGCCGCCGGACGGGGTTTTGCGCCACTCGTCGAGCTCGGCGTGTGTGAACGGGATAGCACCTACGCCGTACTTCGCGAACAACGGGTGCACCGTGCCGGCCGTGCGATGGATGTCGAACTCCTTTTTGAGCAGTGTGTCGACGGCGGAATTGAGAGTGAAGGCCGGGATGCTCGGACGGCGCAGGCCCAGCCGCCGGTCGAGGTAGAAGCAACGCGGGCAGCGCACGAAGTCTTCGAGCTTGGACCGGCTGAGCGTGAACGGCTTGTTTCCGGGACCGGGCGCGTTGGCGGCGGGGTCATACAGGCCGCGGGTGCGGATGGGCGCGAAAGGCGGCGGGGCGTTAGTCGGTTGATTCTGCTGGCTTGGCATGCCGATCCCGATAAAGTTTAGGCTTGATATACAACGTACTGCAGAGTGCTTCAGCCAGTTCGATAACGTTCTGCGCATCCTCTTCTGTAACCTCTACCTTGTCTTCTGCGTCTCCCGGATGTGCACCTGCATTTCCCACCACTCTTACCTCGTGCGCCCAATCTTTCAACTCGGTGGTTATGATTCGCTGCTCGTGGAGCCAATCAATCTGTCGCGCCAAGTCATTTTTTAGGCTCTTCGTTTTTTCACCGTCCTTAACCTCTCTGGTGGCTGGCGCTCCCCGTTCCAGGCAGATGTTTTGCACTGCGCGCCTTGCCATCGTGGCCGCAGCGCGGAATGCACCTACCGAGACGCAAAGCAGAGATTCCTCGAGGTCTTTCTTGATTGGAGCTGGGACGCTGTCGTCCACGGCTCTCGGCAATGAGGTGGGGTAAGTGCGCACAATTGAGCCGGACGGGATGGCCCGGACGACCAGCAGGCATTGAGAGCAATTGTTGCACTCGCCTATCTCGTAAAGGAATGATTCCCCATTTGTGGGCTGGTATCTCGCCCGCTCGGATATGCTGGTGTGTCTTTCACAGCTTGGGCAGTAAATTGATTTGTGGTCTGCCATACGTGCTCCTCTCATCCCCGGCTTGCGGCCGTCGTTATTGTAGGTGGCTCCGCTGCGGCGTCGGCAATATCGCCGGCCCCGCAGCGAGTCCCGGACCTACACGTATTGCCAGACACAACCGCGCGGGTGGTGGTCACCCCAGTGGTCGCATGGCGCGAATTTGGTGCCTTTTTTCACCCTGTCGCGCGTACCTGGGTACTGCAGGCATTGGACGATGCCGTCGCGCGGCACCGTGTCGCCAGGCTTGTAAGTCATGGCGCCCTCCTACTTTGCGCTGCCCCGCGTAAATAATGTACGATGGATGGGCAGTTCCATTCTCGGCCTGCGCAGACTGCCGGTTCACGCCGGCGGTTTTTGTCTACGGGTTTTATTATTGAGCCGTAGAACTTTATCGTCAAGTTTTTTTCTAAATACTGTTTGTATGCTTCGGTTTGTGCTCTAAGACTAATTACTTAGAGATTGCATATCTTGCTCACTTGTGCTATCGTGTGATTTATGGACGATAAGAATACCGCATATAATAAAGCGGACTATACCCCAGAGGCTAAGAGGGCTCGCTTTCTTCGGGTTGCTGAGCGCCGCACGAACATGATTATCAACGACATTAGGCTGATCGCAAATACTAGCAATAAGACGCTGTACCAATATACTGAGGCTGATATAGATAAAATTTTTGACGTCATCAATGAGAAGCTGGCTGAAGCAAAGATGAAATTTACGGCTTCAAAGAAGTCGGAGCCGTTCCGGCTGGAGTGAGCATGGCGAATAATAAGCTACATGGAGACGACGGCGAGAAGGAGGTGGTTTCGCTGATCCCCTGCCCCAACTGTTCGAAACCGCTAATGCTACTTCCACCGAACTATCCTCTATATGATGTTCAATGCACCGGGTGCTCGTTTCGGGCCCAGGTAAAGACAAACCACTCGAGGCCGAAAGACGTAATCTTCGGGGCCGGCTGGGACATCATGGAGAAGGTCTTAAAGTCTGGTTACTTAGTACCCCCGCTCATCGCAAACTTTAAATGGCAGGAGAAAGGGGCGGAATATCAGACTGTGCTCTTCTACCCTTTCGTAGCGAAGAAGAATTTATTCACCTACTCACTTCCAGAAACTGCGCGGCGCGCAAACTACCGTATGTTCCGGTATGTTGGCCTCCGGGATTTGCCACACTTTGTGCTATATTCCGGCAATGGGGCGACCACTGATGTTGAGGCTGATCAGGCAGGTTAGGCTGTAGCGGCTTCTACTGTCGGTTCCCTTTTGCGCAGTTTATGCATTGCGCACAGTGTGAAGAGGATGGGTCGACGCTAAGTGAAACCATATACGCTAACTTTCAAGCGTTTTAGATGGCTTACGTTTCAGATACAATAAGCTCATGCCTAGAGCAACCTCCACCGACTTAGAGCAGCTAGTGGCGAATTTTGCTGCTAACGAATCCGCATATTGCGGCGCGGGTTCAACTTATAATGAGTCGGAGGCAAGATCGGATTTTATCAATCCACTGTTTGAGGCTCTTGGCTGGGATGTGACCAATCGTCGTGGTTTGGCCCGTCCGTTGCGTGAGGTAATTCTTGAAGCCAATGTACGGGTTAATGAAGCAACGAAGAAACCCGATTATGAGTTCAGACACAACGGTTACCGTAAGTTTTTTGTTGAAGCGAAAAAGCCGTCAGTAGACATATCTTCCGACCCAGCGCCTGCGCTTCAGTTGCGTCGCTATGGCTGGAGCGCCGGCTTGGCAGTTTCGGTACTCACTAATTTCAGACAATTCTACGTTTACGATTGCACGGTTCAACCACTGGAAGGCGACAATCCGCGCGTTGCGCTTCTGGCAACGTTTGATTATCACGAGTTTGTTTCAAAGTTCGATGAGCTGAAAGGCCTAGTTTCTCACGAGCTTGTAACATCCGGTGACTTTGACTCCAAGTTTGCCGAGTTAATCTCAAAAGCCCGGGGTGATCAAGCCTTTGATAAGTTCTTTCTCGACCAAACCGAGAAATGGCGACTACTTCTGGCCAACGATATTCACAAACACGACTCAAGCCTGCCAGCGCATGAGGTGGATAGATTAACCCAGTTATTTTTAAATCGAATTGTGTTTCTTCGCATTTGCGAAGATCGAAATCTGGAAGAATACGAAACTCTAAAAAACATCCCCGCTGCGGAGGCAGTTCCGAGGTTAATGGATCTGTTCAAACACGCTGATAGTAAATATGACTCTGGGCTATTTGAATTGCTTAAGGGGAAGCTGACGCCGTCGGTCCTTCTGTCCAATGAGGTGATTATGGCAATAGTTGGAGATCTCTATTACCCAAAAAGTCCTTACTCCTTCAGTGTTGTAAGCCCAGCCATTTTAGGGTCCATTTATGAGAGGTTTATCGCGCGCGCAATAACTATCGAAAACGGCAAAGCCCAGGCGGTTGAGAAGCCGGAGGTTCGTGAGTCAAACGGCGTGTTTCCAACTCCCGAGTACATAGTGCGGACAATTGTTGAGGATACCTTTGCCTTAAAGGGAGATGTGCTTGAGGCAAAGGTACTTGATCCCGCTGCCGGGTCCGGTGTTTTTATTACCGAGGCATTTGACAAACTACTCCAGGCGCACCTGGATAATTACGTAAAGGCGGGCGAAGAGGCAAAGCTTAGGCATGATGACAACGGTGACTGGTACCTTTCACTGGATACTAAAAAAAATATCCTCATAAGCCAGATCTTTGGGGTGGATATTGACCACCAAGCCGTTGAAGTTGCGAAGTTTAGTCTTTATTTAAAGTTGCTGGAAGACGTTCCTAGTGGAGAAATTGCCGCAGTGATGGCGAGGGGTGAAAATGCACTTCCGCATCTAGAGAACAATATTAAACCGGGAAATTCGCTAATTGATAGCCGATCCTATTTTCAATTCCACGATATCGGTCAGATACAACCTGGAGAGTTGGACAAGATATCGCCGTTTGATTGGGGGGAGCAGTTTCAGCCCGTAATGGACAGCGGCGGCTTCGATGTAGTTGTTGCCAACCCTCCATACATTCGCATACAGAACATAGTGCATTATTCGCCCTTAGAAGCTGAATTCTACACTAGCGATGCGAGCCCTTACGTGTCATCGCATGGCGGAAACTTTGATAAATACCAGCTTTTTGTTGAACGAGGATACCAATTACTGAATGGGGAGGGAATTCTTGCGTATATTGTCCCCCATAAGTTTGCAACCAATGCGGCCGGTCGACCTTTAAGGAGACTGATATCGAAAGCTAATGCATTGGCAGAATTTGTTCATTTTGGATCGCTCCAATTGTTCCCTGGTCAGGCTACAACTTACACATGTCTGCTATTTATATCTCGAAAGCAGCGGGAATCCTTTCAATTCGAAAGAGTTGACTCCTTGCAAGAATGGCAGTCAGGCGATAGAAGTTCTGAAACTTTGAGCTCCGATAGTATCTCAGAAGAGCCGTGGACATTTTTGTCTCATGACGATAAGGAGCTTTTCAACAAGATCGAGGGCGAGAACCCAGGGAGGCTCGGAACGAGTGCTGCAAAGATCTTTGTTCCGCTTCAAACGAGCGCTGATAACATTTACATCGTTACTCCTTTGCGTGCAGAGAATGGTAAGCTTATGTTCCGCGATAAGGATGGTCGGGAGTGGACTGTCGAGGAATCAATCACCAGGCCAGCCATTCTCGATATTGACGACTTCGACTCGCTCCGCGGTCTAGCGCCGAACAAGATTATGATCTTCCCGTATGCTATGGAAGGCGGCCAAAATCGCCCGATTCCCGAAGCGGTAATGAAAAGCAGATTCCCCTTAGCCTATAAATACTTGTTGGCATTCAAGGCTAAGTTGAGCAGCCGATCCATGCAAGGAAGTGGGCCGTGGTACCGCTTTGGTAGATCACAAAACCTAAATTTGTTCAGTGCAGGCACAAGCGGCAAGTTAATCATTAAAAATCCTGCGCTTAGAGCGACAGTGGCCCTAGATACAGCCGATATTCATTTCACCGGCGGCGGGAATGGGCCCTATTATGGCGTCCTCCCAAACGAAGGCGTGCCTATTTATTTCGTGCATGCCTTACTGAATAGTGAGCTTTTTGACCGATGGGTAAAGGCCAGAAGTAGCGTTTTTAGAGGGGGGTACTACTCGTACGGCAAGCAGTTTATTGAGAACTTTCCTGTTATTGACTTGGTGAAAAATTCTGCTCAAGTTAATGAGATAGCCTTGGCATGGAAGGGGGTGCTTGATTCGCCACCTGCCGATCCTGAGCGAAGAAAGCAACTACTTTTGCGTGTTAACGAGAAAATAAACAGTCTGTACGGCATAGCAACGGAGGGGGAAATGAATGGTAGTAGCAGCTGAAGAGGCCGACAAGCAGAAACTTAGAGGCGGTTATTACACACCTCAACCCATAGCGCGATTTCTGGTAGATTGGGCGTTGAATGGAGGCGAATCCGTGCCCCGCGTTTTAGAGCCAAGTATGGGTGATGGTGCCTTTGTGATAGAACTCGCTAGAGCTTTGAGAGATCGAGGTGTTAAGGCGGGACAAATTGGCCCCACTATACACGGCGTCGAGTTATTCCCCGAAGAGATCGAGACTGCAAAGCAAAGACTCGAAGGGAGTGCCTTTGATTCCAGCTCCTTCAGTTTTTACTCTGGCGACTTTTTTGAAACTTCCAGGACGTATTTGGAAAATCAGAAATTTGATATCGTCCTTGGCAACCCTCCATTCATTAGGTACCAAAGTTTTCCAGACGCGCAACGTGACGAAGCGATGTCGCAGCTGTCGGCACTGGGTTTTAAGCTCAATAAGCTTACGAACGCTTGGCTGTTCTTCTTGCTGAGGAGCATCACCATGATGAAGGACAAAAGCCGTTTAGCAATGGTCATTCCTGCTGAACTTCTTCAGGTAAAGTACGCTGCCGAAGCGCGAGAATTTATTGCGGAGCATTTTAGTTCAGTTACCGTCGTAACATTTAAGAGTCTGGTCTTCGATGGCATTCAACAAGAGGTAGTACTTCTGCTGGCCGAGAAAAATCCTGCATCGCCATCTCATGGAATCGACGTAGTTGAAATTGAAAACCTAGTCGCCTTAAAGAATTTTAAACATGCACTTAAAGATCCGGGGCACCTTAAGCCGATAGAACATCAGACCGACAAGTGGACGCAATACTTCCTGAGTAAAGAGGAGATCCTTCTTTTACGGAAGATTAGGGCATTGCAAGGACTTACAGAAATGCGGCAGCTTGCTTCGGTCGACGTGGGTATCGTTACTGGCAACAACAAATTTTTCGTAGTGAGCCAAGATCAGGCTGAACAACACAATATTCTCAATAGTACGGTGCCTCTGGTCGGAAAGAGCGCAAGCCTGATGGGACTAGATTTCGGTAAAGATAAGTGGAAGGAGTTAGCCACGCTTGGACTTCCCTCACACCTGCTATTCCTAAAGGATTCTGACCCTGTAGGTGAAAGAGTTAGCGAATACCTTGATCTCGGTATTCAAGCTGAAGTTCACAAAGGCTACAAATGCAGAATACGTAAGAACTGGTACGTTGTGCCATCAACATGGATTTCTGATGCTTTCCTTCTAAGACAAATCCACGGCTTCCCGAAGCTTATCCTAAACTCCGCCGGAGCGGCTTGCACAGATACAATACACAGGGTTCGCTTCGCAGAACACGTAAATCCCAACGCCATGGCAGTTAGTTTCTTTAATTCACTGACATTCGCAATGTCTGAGGTTATCGGGCGCAGCTACGGCGGCGGGGTGCTAGAGCTCGAGCCGAATGAGGCAGAGGAACTGTTGATACCATACATGGAAGGCTCAGGCGGCCTGTTTCAGAAGATAGACGGGCTGGTGCGAGCCAGCAAGATCGAAGAGGCTCTCGACATTGTGGATGCCGCAGTGCTGAGCGCGGGGATAGGGCTAGAGCGAGACGACCTCACCCGAATGAGAGGAATCTGGAGAAAGCTTTCCGCAAGACGTATCGGCAGAAGGTGAACAGACCGACTAGGATTTCCGAACCTGACCTTTTCGCAACCTCTTCACTAAGTGGTTTACTTCGGCAACGTTAACTTCTGTTGTCTTCCATCCTTGGGGGGTCAGCTCCCAGCGAGCAGTGCCTGTGGATTTAATCAAACCATACATTCGCAGATATGTCCTTGCCCAGGAGGCGCGGTAGGATAGCTTTGTTGCCTTATCCTTGTGAATCTCTTGCCGCTGAGCCTCAGTTAGGCCCATTAGATCAGCTATTTCAGCGTTAATCTCGGCGTTGACGCCAGAACCACCAAGCTCCTTAAGTGATTGGATGGTGGGGTTGAACATCTCAAAATATTGGGGCACTGCCATCTGGAGTATTCGTTACAAGCGTTATTATGCATGCGCATGCAAAATTGAGCAAACACGAAGTCACCAGGAAGAGCAGTGCGATTGCGTCATAAGTGGTTTACTGAGACGAAGCTAATCTGCTCGTTGCACGTGCCTCCATCTTGTCTCCGGTTATTTCGGATGTATAGTACCGACCACTAAGCAAGTTCAAAACACCATCAAGAGATTTGGTAGTGTTTACGACCAATTTCCCACTTGTATTCGTTTCGACGCCACACTCAGGATATCGCGTAGCGTATTGCCGTATTTTTTCTTGGGTTTCTTCGTCGTCTAGGTTAATTGATTCGTCTGCGAGAATTGCAGCGATACGGCGAGAGGCCCTCATACCGATTCGGCCTATGTCTAAGCCGTTGCTGTCAAATAGGCTATAGTTGGCAAATTTCTCCTTGTCCTCTCTTGTGGCTTCTTTGAAAAAGTCTTCGATCCCAGCAAATAATGTCCTGATTTTTGAGAAGTTTCTAAAATATAGTCGGCCATTCCCGTCATAATATGTATCTACTAAACCCGTGAACTCTATGGCATGTTCCTCTTTGTCCATCTTAGGGGTGCCACTAAAGTTCAAGAAACGCTTGTTTTCAATCCGGTATTTTCCTGTGATCTTCGTGAAGAGTATCTCATTATCACGGATTAGGAACACAACGTCGACTTCGTTATAGTCCTGCCGGCTAACTCGATTTTGGTCACCACTGCTCTCGGCGCTTTCGTAGTACGGGCCCATCATACTATTCTGCTGCTCGGTATCTAAGTCTACGTAATACCATTCATCTGCCTCAAGTCCCTGCTCCGGATCGAAGTTACGCAACCTAGTGAGGTCCTCCGGAGCTCGGTAAAAATTCAACTCGCTTATGTCATTGGCGTCGCTGAAAACAACTTTGAAGCTTTTAGATTTTAGCTTAGCAAGAAACATTGCACTATTTTACCTCCAGGAAGGTGTATTCATTGATTCGGCGAAGCCCATTGAACTGCTGAGATTGCTTTAAATCTTGCCGTTTCGTTATCAATGTAAATGTGTTCTCCTGAGCAGTTTTAGCCTCATAGAACCTGAAGCCAAACAGAATCCAGATTGGGTTAAAATAAAACACTCTTTCGAAGTAGCCCCACAGAATGAGCAGGACGGCGAGGACTACGAATGATTGTGCAATTTTGTCGTCCTTTAGACCGAGTGCAATTACGAAAAGTCCAATATATGTGGGCATTGCTGTACTTTCGATGGGTTTTATCTCCCGAACATCGAGCGTGTCGCCAGATTTGAATACGCTCGAGGCAATTTTCAGTGTAACCCAGGAAAATATAACGAAGATTACTGTTAGAAAAACGATTTTGGCAACATAGCCCTCCCAGTTTGCCTGAAAACTGGGAGGCAATGACGCATAAGGGACATCAAACGGAGTCACAATCAGAAAAAAATAAATCACGCCGAGGAACGAGCTCAAGGTGAGCAGGCGTTTTGTTAGCAATTCGATTAGAGCAAGTACAGTGCTCACCCCACCCTGCCCCTCTGCCTTGGTTCGATATGCTTCTTCATTTCGCTACTATAAGGCATTTACCTCTCCCCTGTCTTCCCATCGTAAGGACAGCTCTGGGGCCATCAATGTCGTTCTGCCGTGGGGAGCTCCACATTGACGGCCAGCCCGCGCTGTCCTTGCCCTTGGGCCAGGGCGAGAGGTCGACTCGGCCGGAGTTAATAAGAAAGGAGTGTGTGATATGGAGACTCAAACAGAGCAACGGAAGATGATCGCGGAGTTAAATGATGCGTTTCGGCGCGGAGGGTTTGGTGTGACGGTGACGCAAGGAGTGAGGGCAATTGAGGACTTGCCGGGGTTGATGCGGGCGGTGAGGGCGTTTGATACGTTTACCGAGGATAACGATCCGTACGGTGAACACGATTTCGGCAGCATCGTTTGGCATGACGAGACGGTGCTGTGGAAGGTAGATTACTACGACCGGGCGCTGAAAGGGGGTGAGAATCCGCTGTCACGGCATTGCCGGCGGGTGCTGACGGTGATGTTGGCCGAAGAGTATTAGAGAAGGGCCCGGAGCTTACGAGGCTTCCGGGCCTTTTTCTTGGGTCGAAGGAAATTCCGCTATGCCGCCGCCGCCTTGCGCGACCAATAGCCTATTTGAACCCTCAAACGTCCACGCTTCGTAGCCTGAGGAAGAAATGTATATCTCGAGCTCATTCTTGTTGCCAAACGTGATTCTAACGTCACCAAGGGCCTCAATGATTGCAGTCGTCACTTTACCGCCAAGCAGCTTTTTTGCATCAACCGCTGCGTCAATTGGCTCAGGCATACCAAACTTCTGGCTATGATCCATGTCGCAGAGCAATACTTGTCCATTGCCAGTTATGCGCCAAAACGATGCAACCCTAAATTGGTTTCCAGAATCAAACTTGAAAATCCAATCGCGCGTCTGCTCGCCGTATGTTATTACCTCCAGACTGGATCCGATAATTTCCGAGATTAGGCTCTTCATTGGCTAATTGTAGCAAATGCCGGGACCAACTGGCCGAGGGCTACCACCTTGAAATGGATGTCGTCCTCGAACGTATTCTCAAGCTCAGCGGCGGCAAATCGCTGGAGGCGACGGCGCAAGTTGTCGGATTCGCAGATCAGTAGCACGGTTGGCAGTTTGGTGTGGGTGGCCGCCTCCCACTCCCCTTCTTCGGCGTACTCAATGTACTCTTGGATGCGCTTTTTGTGCTGGAAGCTGGGAGTGGCCTCGAGGCAGATCTCGAGGAAGTACTGCCTTTCCTGGTTGCCCTTGCCGATACGGGAATAGGCGTCCGGGCGGGATTCGGGGAAGTCCTCATAATGGTAGAGCTCTGCCTTGGTGAAGAATTCCAGTCGGTCACCGAAACGCCGTTCGAGCTCAACGTTAGCGTCCCCGGCCATCAGGCAGCGGCGGATGAAGGGCTCCTGGGCGTCTTTATCCTTGTACATGTTGTGCAGGACGGACTTGCTGACATCCGGGTCGAATTGTTTGAGGGCCTTCATGCCGGCCGGCAGCAGGTAGTACGAAGCGGGAAGTCCAGCAAGCCTTTGGGATCCGTCGTAGTTGCGGCCGATAAGACCTTTCTCAACTAACGAGTTTAGTCTTGGCTGGACATTGCTGATGTGTTTGATCCCTAAGGCTTGCTGGACGTGTTTGGTACTGATGAACCGGAATCGGTAGATTAGGGTGAGGATTGTTTGTTGTTGTTTTGTGAGTGGTTGTGTTTTGTTCATAGCGAATGCGCATATACGTAAGTATATAGGAGGGAGACTGTTTTGGTGCCTTCACATCTGGCGCAGGATAGCATAAAAGCATAAACCGATTTATTCACTTGGCCACCTTGTGCTTCTTCTGCGGCCGGCGGTCTTCGGGTTTGCGGTCCGGGTCTTTTTCGGCCGGTTTGTCCTTGGGCTGCGAGGATGGCTGACTAGTTGATGGGGGTGCCGGCTTGCGGCTGTAGTGCTCACGCGAGTAATCGACTACGCGCCGCGCCACTGAGTCACTCCCCTCTTCCGGCGGCAGGATAGTTTCGCCCGAGAATGGTTCCTGGGTCTTGATACCGGCGATGCGCATGTAGAAGTTGTACGCCGGGAGGTTTGCGATCTCGCCGGCATCGATGTAGGGCGCGAAGAACGGCAGCAGGAGCTTCTCGTCGGCCGGGTTGCCGGTACGGAAGCAGACGAGCGTGCCGACGTTGGCCAGGATGACCTGTACCATGAGCTGGTCTTTTTGCTGGGAGGTGGATTGCTCGGCCAGAGTCATGTATAGGCGGTACTTTCTGGCTTCGGATAGCATTTGGACAAACGAGGCGGTGGCGAAATTCTGGAACTCGTCAACATACAGATAGAATGGCCGGCGGTCTTCTTGAAGAATTCGGGCGCGGCGGAGTGCTGCCATTTGCAGTTTGGCCAATACAGTTATTCCGAAAAGCTCGGAAGTATCTTCACCTAGCAAGCCTTTGGAGAAGTTGCAGACCAGGACTTTGCCGGAATTCATGATGTCGTCGAAGTCGATGGTGGATTTGGGCTGTTCGAGGATGCGCTTGGCGGAGGCCGAGAACAAGAAGCGGCCGATCTTGGCGGTGATGCCGGCGGCCATCTTGACTCGCTGGAAGTTGCCGGCCTTGCCTAGCTCGTTTTGCCAGAAGTTTTTAAGGTCTTTATCTTGGAGCTTGGAGACGACTTGCTTGCGGTACCTGGGATCGTTCAGGAGGTCAAAGACCGTGAACAGGGTTGCGCCCTGCTGGGTTAGCGCCGTCTGGACGGCGTTTCGGAGCACATATTCAATCCGGTGGCCGCCTTCGTCTTCTTCCGAGAAGATTTTGCGGAATACGGATATGGTCGCTTCCGTCACCAGGTCCTTTTCGCGCAAGAGTTCATCGTCCGTTAAGCCCTCCCGCAGCTCAAGTAGATTGAGGCCGATAGGGTGGCCGAGGTCGTCGGGGCTGAAATATATAACGTCTTTTACTCGCTCTTCCGGGATATGGCTGATGAGCGTTTCCGCCGCATCGCCGTGCGGGTCGATGAACGCAAAGCCCTTCCCCTTATGAGCATCCTGAATCATGGCCCCAAGCATCAAGGTGGTTTTACCGTTACCGGTACCGCCGATGATGTAGGCATGCCGCTCGCGATCTTTGGCGGTGAGGCCAATTTCGGTGGCGGTTCCATGATGGTGGTTAACCCCTATCGGTATGACGAATTCGTTGGCATCGGCATACTGCTTAAGGAGGAGAGGCGCGGGAAGCGTTCTGCTATGTGACTTAACCAAATTTTCGGTCTGAGAGCTATCGGCATACGGGAAGTGGTAAAGGTCTCCCATTTCTGACGCCGCCAGCACGCTAGAACGCCACATTAGAATTGACGGCAGACGGTGCCGGAATTTGAACAAACTGTATCTTTGCCAAAGTCTGCGGGGAAATGTCCGACCAACTCCAAGGCTCTGGTAACCCGGCATCCTCAGCGGGGCCAGTGACGCGTAGAGCGCGGCGATCTTCTTGTACCGGCTGTACTGGCTCGATGCGGCAACATAGCCCCTGATATCTGCCCGAAAAAGATCATGCCCTAGCTTTTCAAGCATCCTGTCGTGTATGCGCTGCTGGGCGGCAGTTCTTTCGTCGTTGGCTGCTGATTTCTGGCTGGGACGAGGTGATGGAAGGTCCATACCCGCTACCGCTGCGATCAGGCCTACAATGAAGGCTAGGAATAGAAATGCAGCTAGCAGTGCCAAGCCAACGGCAACTAGCACAATGAGCAGCGTAGTAGCGAGGAAGTAACGCCTGAACTTATGCTCTAGGAGCGGGCTCGATCCTCTGAGCAGCTTTTTATGAACCTTACGGGCCTCCCGGCCGAAGTACGGCGTGAGCACCACCTGAAGCGCCACGGTCTCGCCTGGTTCTAGTTTGGTCATGGCGCCGGCGATGTAAGCTATTGGGTCATGCTGGCCGAGCGAGTCTTGGGCGTTCAGTGGGTGCGCAAAGTGACGATTTTGGCTGTACTCGAGCACCCGGACATACGGCGCAGCCTGATCCGATACGCTGTACGGAGGCTCTTTTACCACCTGAAAGCGTGCGTTGGGGAGGTAGGCTGCCAAGCTCTGCTGCAATACAGCAATGTCTGCCTGGTGAACTTGAATCAAGTAACGGATGCCGTGCTCTCGGGTGGACAGTACTTCAAGTGAGACTATCTGGCTGCGATTCAAGAGTCGGTCGCGCCAGGATCGCCACGAAGTGATGCTATGCAGTACGGCGAACAAGTGTTTCGTTGCAAGCGGGCTTTTATCTGAGAAGGCCGGCGGCGTAACTTCGAGGAAGACTAGATTTCGCTGAAGATTGCGCCGGAGATTGAGTAGGCGGATCGCTAGGTCGAGCAGGATGAAGAATACAAGCAAAACGACCGCCACCAGTAGCCAGTGGCGCAAGAGTAGCTCTCGCAAAAGCTCGATATTCCGCTGCATAATCGCAAAATCACCTTACAGATTTGTAGCACAATGCTAACGGATAGCGAACGCGACGACAAATATTAAAACTCACACCATGTATCCAGACACGAAGATGGACCCTGGTTTCCCAGGGTCCACTCGCTAGTGCTTGTTCCTTCTGTCCCTCCTGCCGCGGGGGCTAGGCCGCCTTGGTCGTGATGGCCGTCGCATCCCGGAAGATGAGGTCGTGGCACTCCGGGAAGTTGAAGCTCGACGGCCGGTCGTCGCGCATCATCCGGTAGAGCCGCTCCACCATCTCGGGCCAGTGCGGGAAGGCCCGCATGTACCGGGCAACCTCTTCGGCGAAGGGGTTGGAGGTGTGGCCGCTGTGCAGCATGACCAGGACGGCGTTCGACGAGTAGCGGTGCGCGGCGGCCTGGGCGGCCGCGATGCCGGTGTAGCGCCGGCTGATGCGGCCCCGGGGGCCAACGTAGAGGTAAACGCCCCAATACTCGTCCAGCAGGGCGTTGATGATGGGGCGGGCGGCGCGGTAGTCGAACTCGCGCAGGCTCTTGCCGTGCTTGGTCATCAGGATCTTGAGGATCTGCAGCCAGACATCGCGGCGGCCGTGCTGGATGACGGCCGGGCGGGCGATGTCGGAAGTGATCCATTCCGGGCTGTCGGCCATGGAGATCTCCTGTTTCTGCCGGGTCGAAGGGGTCGGGTTGTAAAGCGTTCTAGCAATGAGAATTACTAACTTCTCAGGAGTTAATTATAGCATAAATTGCCGCTTTACACAAGTCTCGGAGCAGGCTGGGCTTCGATGACTGAGTTTTTACGCGCGTTTTTTTTGATTGTAGAGCCATTTCTTGATTGGATAGCCACAATACTAAACCGAGGTGGGCATAGGAGACACTTGTGCCTACTGATTTTGTGACATCTGAGCAAATGCGATCATTCCAGTATATTTATGGCTCGCCCGCATCAACATACACCTAAGGGGTTTTGACCCTTCGCTCAATCAGTAAGCCAATGCCTGATACCCTGAGGTGTAGGCCCAGGTTTGACATAATTACGCGCTTTTCTCCTGGCGAGCTGTTGATGTACAGTCGCACGATTGGGTTGGGCGCTTCAATCTCGGGCCTTGTGGTACCGTTAATGCCCTCGGCCTCATGAAGCCTTTGGAGCCGCTCTGCGAGTTGAGCCAACTGAGATTCGAGCTCTTGGGCCTTGCCCGCATAGCGGTCTTGGCTAATCTCTCCAGCCAGTTTCTCTTCGTAAAGCCTTTCTTGCATACGTTTGGTACGTTGAACTTGGGCGTTAATGGATTCAACCACTTTTGCCCGGTACGCACCGACTGTCTCGGCCGGCCGGCTTTTTTCTATCGCCTGCTTGAGACCTGTGATCACGGCTCCGTTTGAGTCATGGATCTTCTCAAGTAGGTCAATAACCTTTTGCTCAACCCGGTCTTCGCGCAAGCCCTTCCCACTACAAGCTGCCTTTGTGCGCTGGCAGTATCCATAATAGCGCCCTTTTTGCTTTTCCCAGCTAACCAGCCCGCCACAAGAGTCGCATCGAACCATGCCCTTAAAGACAGGGTCGTGTTTCCTGGACCTACTGAGGGACTTGCGGTGTAGTTTTGCCTGCACCTGATCAAATAGCTCTTGGCTTATGATTGGTTCCTGCGCGCCGGGATATTCCTTGCCATCGAGCCGGTTGATTCCGATGTAGAACGGGTTGCCCAACATCTTGGCCACAGCACTCTTTACATGCGGATGCCCATGCTTGGTAACAATGCCCATCGCGGCCATCTCCAATGTAATGGATTGGACGCTGTGATTGGGCGTCATGTATAGCTCGAATACACGCTGGACAAGGGCCATGGTTGCAGGATTGGGCACGTGAATGCGCTTGCCGGCTTCGGTGATGGTCATGTACCCCGGCGGCGGCGGAGCGGGCAGCCAACCTTGCGCAAGTTTTTCGGCCCATCCCTTCATGACTTCTTCCCGGAGATTGTCCGTGTACTTCTTGGCCAGGGCCAGATTGATACTCCACATAAACTTGGTGTCGGATCGAGACTTCTTTTGTAGGACTTGTCCCTCCTTTACCAGATGCAACGTGCGGCGCTCATCGCTTTCGAGCCAATCATCGATGCGAGCGGCGTCGCGGAGGTTGCGGGTAAGGCGGTCGGTTTTTTCTACCACCAGGTGGAGGACTCTGTCCTTTGTAATTACCTTCAGCATCTCCTGGAACACGGTGCGTCGCAGTTGTTTGGAAGCGGTTTCAGTGATGCGGAATTCCCGAACCACTGTAAGCTCTTTGGCGGCGCAATAGTCGCGAAGGAGTTTGATTTGTGAATCAAGGGAGTAGCCTTCGTCTTCTTGTGACTTACTCGAAACCCTAGCCAGAATGATGGCTTTTGTCTGCATGTATCCCTCCTATGTGGGTTATATTTTGTCTTTGACACTATCAATATTTGGATATATTATCAATATATGGATAGCTCGGAGGGATGAGCATGTTACAGCAACAGATGGAGCTACTGCCCACAGCGGGGACCGCATTAGCGTTAGTGCCGCCCGTCAGCGACAAGGCCCCGGCTCCGGTCGTCAAGGACCGCTCGCTTGAAGGCGCGATGATGCGAATTTTTCCTAAGAGTCAGGATGAAGCGCGACTGGAGCAGGCCCGCCGGATTATGGGCGACGAGATTAATGCGCTTAGTGATGCGGAGCTGACCGAGCACTTGGCGCAGTTCCAGTACTTAATCGACCAGTGGCTTGATGAATTCGAGCGGCAAGCATTCGAGGGCCGGACGCTGCGGCAGATGATTGGGGGCTGACATGGGTGGGCTTGCAGTGAAATCGGTGGTTCCGGAAACACGGCAAGCAGTACTGTATTTGCGCGTTTCGACCGAAGAGCAGGTCGAGAATTATTCCCTTGAGACGCAGGCTGAAATCTGCAAACGGGAGGCCGATCGGCGCGGACTTGAGATTGCCCAAGTCTTTCGAGAGGAGGGCCGATCGGCCAAAACCATGAAGGATAGGCCGGCACTTATTCAGCTTTTGGAGTTCTGCAGAAGGCACAAGCGTGAGGTTAATTCCGTTATCGTTTACCGCTTGGATCGTATTTCGCGGCAGACGGCGGACTACCTGGCAATTCGCAAGAAACTGGCGGATTACGAAATTACTATCATTTCGGCCACGGAACCGACCGGCGACACTCCAACTGAGAAGTTCGTCGAGACACTATTGGCCGGCTTTGCTCAGATGGACAACGACGTCCGCAGCGAGCGAACTAAAAACGGGTTGCGGGCTAGGTTCCTGGCTGGACTACACAATGCGACTGCCCCGATGGGGTACAGGGCGCAAAACGGATATGTGGTGAAAGACCCCGAAACGTTTGAAAACATAAGGGCCGCTTGGGAGCTGATGGCGACCGGGACCAAGAGTTTGGGTGAGATTATTCAGTTTCTCAATGAGGCTGGCGTCCGGAACCGGCGCAAAGATTATGGGGAGCGTACCTTGCGAAAGCAGACAGTCAGCAAGATGTTCCGGAACAAGTTTTACGCCGGCAAAGTTGTGTCGCGAAAGCACGGGCTTGAGGCACAGGGGCAGCACGTACCGATGATTACCGAGGAGCTGTTTTACAAGGTGCAGGCCATACTGGACGGTCGGCTGACGGCATCCCCCGATCTTAGCCACCGCGTTCAGGACAAAGAGGACTTTCCGCTTCGCCGCGTCATTAAATGCTCAATTTGCTTGGAGCCCTTTACCGGCGCATGGAGCAAGGGTCGGCTGCGGCGGTACGGGTACTACTTCTGCCACAAACGCTGTTATATGGGCAAGTCGGTGCCAGTTGATTTGGCCGAGGAGCACTTGGCCAAGCTGCTGACAAGTATCAGCCTAAAGTCCGAAACCATTGACCTGATCATGGACCGGATTCGCAAGCGCTACCAGGAGCGGTTAGCCCCGATCCTGAGGCTGCGAGACCAGGCCGACGCCGAGATTAAGCGGCTCAAGGAGCTGCGGCAGGCCCTAATCACAAAGAACTTAACCGGCGTCTATTCCGACGACGTCTACAAGGAGCAGAATGCCATGCTTGAGGACCAGCTAAAGACTGTCTACGAGGCTAAGAATGAAACAACGCTCGAGAAATACAAGCTCGAGGATATAAGCGCATTCATGCACGCCAAGTTCGAGGATTGGAACAAAACGTACCAGAAAGCGAGTCTGGAGCAGAAAAAAATTTTGCTGTGTTCGACATTCCCGGAAGGCATGATGTGGCAGTATCCAGGCTTGTCGAACACCAAAATAAGCCCTTTCTATAGGGCTTTTCTGGACGTTGAACAGGGGGATAAATTCTCTGGTGCGCGAGAGAGGAGTCGAACCTCCACGCCTTGCGGCACTTGCCCCTCAGACAAGCGTGTCTACCATTCCACCACTCGCGCGGGTGGTAACCGGACAACTATAGCATAACCATGGCCGCGGCACTAGGCGCTACGACACTATGTAGGCGACCCATAGGCAAATTAAGCCCAGGAACATGGTGAACGGCCAGAGAAAGTAGACGTTGATGTTGTAATAGACTGGGTCGGGGCGGCGCCAAAACGCCTCGCCTTTGGATTTCTTGTGATTTTTGAGATACAACTCCCAGATGCGATCGCGGTTGACTTCAACTAATGCGCCGGCTACAAGGAGCGTTGTGCCAATGCCCACCAGACCAAAGACCGGCCGGCCCTGGCCGAGCAAGGCAAAGATCGCCAGTAGGAGTAAAAACAGTCCGGGCGCAAACCGCGGCGGCGGGACTTTGTGGCGAATGAACAAACTTGAGATTAGCATGATGCCTCCTTAACTATTAATTCGCTACGAACTCGGTGGATAATCGGCGAAGCGGGCGGCAGAATAGTCGCCGCGCAAGTGGGACCGGGCGTAACTGTCGGTGGCGCCGGTTTTGACGAGCGGGCTAAACAGGCCGTGGGGATCAAAGACGGTTTTTACCTCGGCCTGCACGGCTGCCAGTTCGTCGCCGTAGACTCCGGCCAGCAGCGGGCCGTGCAGCAGGCCGTCGCCGGCACCGCCCGTGGGTGTGCCGCCAAGTGAGACGACCATGTCGGTGAATTCGCGGCCAAGGTTGAGCAGCTTGTCGACGTCCCGTTTGCGGCCAAGATCAAGGACTGGGTGCAGGCTCACCTGGCCGTCACCAGCCGCGCCGGATAATGGGGTAGCAAGATCGTATTTGGTTAGTAATTTGGCGGTTTTATCGAGAGCCATAGTCCACTTGGCCGGTGGCACAAAAGCGTCATCCGCTAGCGGCAACGCCGGCTTGGAACCGGCGACAGGCCAAACCGTTTCGCCAACTGAGCGGCGAATTTTCCACCACTGCACTTGCTCAAGCGGATCAACCGTGGTGTGGGGCTTGCCCCCGCCGCGAGTCAGCAATCGGGCCGCCCGGACGGATTTGAATTTTTGCGCCAGCTGCGACACATCATCGAATTCAACTAAGAAGAAGAGCCGCGGGGTGTGATCTTTAATGAGGTCGGCGAGATAGCCGGGGTGATGCTCCCGGAGCTCGTCAAGCCAGGCCCGGTCGACGAATTCAAGCGTGCTGGGGCCGAGCTCGCGCAATTTGGTCAAGGTGCTGTCGGCGTGGTCGAGTGAATCACAACCGCCCGCCACGAGCGTCGTGCGGGAATGAAACGGTGCGGTCGCGAGTGTTACCTCAGTGATGAGGCCGAGCGTACCTTCGGAGCCGATAATAATTTGGCTGAGGTCAAAGGCGGCACCGGCGTTGCGCACAGCACTCAGCGCATAGCCACAAGCGTTGCGCGTGGCAGACGGTGCATGCGCGGCGATGAGCAGGCCGTTGTCGGATAGTAGATTTGAGAGTTTGCGGTAGACCTCACCTTCGAAGGTGGCGAGGCCACGCTTACGGCTGAGTTCGCGGGTAGTTAACTTCCTGGTCGTAACCACCGAGCCGTCGGCCAGCACCACTTTGAGGTTTTTAACAAAATGGCGGAGGCCGCCATATTTGAGCGCCTTAGGACCGGCCGCACCGGTGGCCACGGCCCCGCCCACCGTAGTGTGGCGGCCAAGCCCATGGGCCGGCGGTAACCAGCGACCGTGTGTGACTAATACTTGTTGCAAGGCATGGAGGCTCATACCGGGCTGAACGGTGACGGCGCTTGGTTCAAGCCTAAGGAGCTTGTCCATGTGGCCTGGAAACACTACCCCAACCCCCTCGCCGAGCGCCCCGCCTGTGGTGCCGGCGCCAAATCCACGCGCAGTCAGGCTTAGAGGCTTGCCGGAAGCCGTGCGGTCGCGCGCAAACTCGACCAGGCGGCGCACGTCGGCGGTATTGGCCGGATAGGCGACGGCCGTTGGTGTAACCTCAAAAATGCTGGCATCAGTTGAGAAATACTCAAGCGTGGCCGGATCGTCGGTAACTGATCCGAGCAAGCCGCTCGCCAACTCTTTGAGATAGGCCTTCTTCATGGCCTCATAATACGGTCAAATGGGTAAAATTACAAAGCGCTTGGCTTAGCGCGGGCGGGACGCCGGGTATTTGATACCTACCCGGCGTCCCGCCATTGTTGTGGTCCTCACGACCCGTCGGTGGCCGCCGCAGTCAGCACATAGACTGACTCAACCAGGCTCCCCGATTCCAGGACGTGTAGGGTGCGGCCCATCAGGCCAATGTAGACATCCGGCCCGATATCGCTGGCGCGGCAGACCATGATGTAGCCGAGGCGGCGGTTGGGGTCGTGAAACGTCAGCGTGAGGAAACCCTGACCGTCGCCTACGAGCTTTACGAAACTCAGCCCGGCGAACCAGGTTTGGATTGCGACGGTTGAGCTCGCTAGCTCAGATTGTATGCGGCGCATTGCATCGGCAATCGCTTCCTCGACTGATCCGGGGCTCGCACTGCCTGCGGCTCCGGGCGCTGGTGGATCCGGTGTCATTTGCCTATCCGCCCTTCTCACTCATAACGTGGGTTATGCTTAGCTGGTTATAGCATTATTATTGACAAAATGTCAATCAGTGTGTATTGTAATAGCGAAGACAGGCGGAGCCAATATTGAGGTGTGATAGCCTCAGGTTTTGTTTGTCATCGTTCGACACAATTTGGCAATCCAACCCACCGACGGGTTCGGCGGGTTTGTAGCCCGTAGCCATCGACATCAGGAGGTGTTGTTTCATGTCGGACTCCGCGGACGATGGCCTTGCCGCCTTCGAGCCCGTGGCGCACGCCGTGAATCAGCGTCGCGCAAACAGCAAGAAGAGCGGTCGAATCGGCCGCGCTTCGGACCTGCCCCCAGACGACGAGATACTGCAGGTCGGCATCCCGTGGCTTGCCAGTATCACCGGCGGCGGGATCGTGATGGGCAAAGTGGTCCTCGCCTACGGCGAAGAGCAGTGCGGCAAGACCGACGACGCGCTCAGAGCCTGCAAGCAGGTCATTGATGATGGCGGGACCGCGGTTATCTACCCGACCGAGCCGCTCAGCCTGGCGCACATCAAGGCCGTGGGCATCAAGCCGCACGACCTGCTGATAGTCGTGGCCGACAACGGCGACGATGCCCTTGAGACGATCACGGACTACCTGGAGGACTGCTTCAAGGAGCGTGGACGCGGACCCGAGCTGGTCGTCATCGACTCGGTGACGGCTATGCGAAGCCGCAAGGAGGCCACAACACACCGCGCCGCCAATGGCGCAATCACCCGTGGCTTCAATGCCTGGCTGCGCCTTCTCGAAGACGACCTTCCGAAGTACAAGACGTGTCTCTGGGTTATCAGCCAGTTGCGCACGATTCCGCGCGGCGACGACGCCGAGAACGTTTACACCGGCGGACGCATGCTGGTTCACGCCGCCTGGCTGAAGGTTCGCTACCGCAAGGTGTGCGAAATCTTCGACCCGAAGACTGTGGACGCAGCTGATCCTGAACCGATCGGCCGGGTCGTCGGGATCGTCGTGGAGAAGCTCAAGGGCGTGCGGATGCGAAGCAGCACCAGGTTCACGCTGACGTATAACCGTGACGAAAGTGTGGCTCAGGTATCAGCAGGTGACGAACAGTCTGAGGCTGATGGACCCGCCCAGCCGGACGAACGGCTCAACGGCCACCATCGTGGTCAGCCCGTTTCGGTCTAGCCGACCGACCGGGGAGGAGTCCAGCAACTACAATAAGAGGTGAGAAACAGAGGTGAGATCGCGGCTACCGGATCCTGAAGTTCAGGACACCGGGGCCGCTGTCTCGTTTTTATTAGGCCTTGTATGACAAAAACGAGCCTTTCGGCTCGCTTTGCGGATAGTCACATGTTGGTGAAGTGATACCTGCAAGTACCCACAAACAAATAAGAATATCCTAAATGTTCCACCCACACTCTTTCGACTACCTGGTACGTTTTTATCACGGTGGTATGATAGTGGCAAGAGTAAAATTCTTGGCACCACAAAATTTGGTGCAGTCATGCGAAAAAAGTCGAAAAGAAAAACCAGATCAATAGTTCGATCAAGACTCGCGGCCGTCGTGGTGATTGGCGGCGGGCTTTTGTTGGCGAGCCAGGTGCGGGCCGATCTTGCCACGCGCTCGAGCATGTTGGCTCGTGGCTCGGATGTAACCCTTATGGGGCCAACGGCCGACAAAGCGCCGAGTGCTGCCCCGACTGCCACGCCGGCCCCTAAAACAACGCCTGCGCCAAGCCGCGTACCGGTGGCAACGCCGCATGTGAGAACCATTGTAAAAACGGTGCCGGCCGTCAAGACGTCACCCCATAGCAGTGTAAATAACCTGGTGCCGGTGGCGGAAGTGCCAGTTCCCAGCACGACTCCCACCCCCGGCCCCACAAGTACACCCGCTCCCCCACCGACGTACGCTTACACGTCGTCAAACTGGTCTGGGTATTTGGCTTCGGCCGGCACGTTTACCGGCGTGAGCGGAGGCTGGTCGGTGCCACAAGTTTCCGGCAACGGCCACTCCACCTCGGCTGATGCGACCTGGGTTGGCATTGGCGGGGTGACATCGTCGGATTTGATTCAGGTGGGCACGCAGGATTCGGTTTCTAGCCGCGGGCAAGTGAGCTCCGAAGCATTTTATGAGATGTTGCCGGCAGTGTCGACTCCGGTGCCGGGTATGACGGTGACGCCGGGCGACGTCATGAGCGCGAACATTACCCAGGTATCATCTGGGCAGTGGAAAATTAGCATCACGGACGTGACCCAGAGCGAATCATACAACATTACGGTGTCGTATTCGTCGTCGCTGTCAACGGCCGAGTGGATTGAGGAAGATCCGAGCTATGCGGCTGGGCGCCAGATTCCGTTTGATGATTTTGGCTCGGTGAACTTTACCGGCGCGACTATGATTGAAAATGGCGGCGCTCAAACGCTCACCGGCGCCGGCGCGCAGGCTATTATTATGCAGATTCCGACCGGCAATACCGTGGCTTCGCCGTCGGGTATATCGGGGGACGGTGAAGGCTTTACGGTTAGCGGCTAATTGCCACTGGATTTGTCGGCCAGGTTGCTTACCGCCTGGGTGAAAGCGGTGAGCGTACTCGAAGGCTCGAGCGCTTTGAGCTGTGCGACTGCTGCATTGCCGAGTGATAGTTGATCGTTGCTAAACGCGGTGGCGGGAGCAACAACATTCGCGCCGTCAGCGGCAATGACACTGGCGCTTTTTCCGTGCGCAGCATCGCTGGCAGTCTGCGCAAGGGCGGCGTTTGAACTGCTCACCAGGGTTCGTAAATCGCTCAGCAGTTGTTGGTCGGGCCCAGTTTGCATCTTTAGACTGGCGGCCTGCTTGCCGGTCGTGCTCATGAGCGTCATATATTGTCCGATCTCAACCGAGAGCGAGGCTGATGGCTGGCGTTCGGCGGATTGAATGGCTTGCTGGGAGTTGGTGAGGTTAATAAGCAACGGGCCGAGGACTTTGTAGTCGTTGTAAGTACCTTGGGCAAAATCGATGTAGGCCGGCCATTTGTTTTGCAAGGTCGCGAAGGTGCTCTTGATAGTAGCATTTTTGAGCACTGGCGAGTCTTTGAGGAGCTGATACTGTTTGTTTGCATCAGTCATGTCGCTCGAAAGAGCCATGCTGGCAGTATTAAACTCGGGTACTGAGGTGGCGGAAGTCATACTCGAAACATCCGCGGCAACATCCGTGACATCAAGACCCAGCTCAGAGGCGGAATTATTGGCTGCCAGCATATCCCAGCTGCTGATTGAATAGTGAGCGACAACTGCGACTACGATGACCGTGAGGACGACGGTGAGAACAGCGCCACCTAAAATGATAAGTTGCTGGTTTTTCGGTAGGGCGCGATATGTAGTAGTCGGCTGCGTGCGTGGCGGTAACTGTGTGGCTGCGGGAACGATTGGCTGCGACACAACGGCATTGAGTGACGGCGGCGGGGATGATTGGGGCGCAGCCGGTGCCGGCGGCGGCGTTGGAGGCGGCGTTGGCGACGCCGGTACAGCCGGTGTAGTCACCGGGGCCGGTGTTGGCGCAGGTTGGGTGCCCGGTGGCTGTTCCATAGTGCTTATGGTAACGGTTCTCGTTGACGAAATCTAGTTTATGCGTAATGGACCGGCGGCTCGTAATTGTGAAATATGCCCCTTGAGAAAGCCCGGTCGTGTTGCCATAGTGAGGGCATGGATAAGCGTGCGTTTGCAAAACTGCTTGTAGCTTCGGCTGCGATCGGCCTGATCGTAGGCGTGGTTTCGGACCTGTTTATCCGAGCGATCCAGGTTGTGAGCCGCCTTGTATGGAAGAGCTCGCTGGCCGTAGCACATCATCAAGTACTGGCCGTAGTTATGGGCGTGCTGGGTGGGGTCATTATGGGCCTGTGCGTGAAATATTTTGGCACTAACGACGACGGAGTTGGCTTCGAGGCGGTCATGAGCTCGGTCGTGCACGACGGCGCGGTTGGCGCCAAGCAGCTAAAACGAGTGGTACTGAATGCCTACGTCGGCCTTGTGACCGGGGCCAGTATCGGCCCGGAAGCGCCACTCATTACGCTTGGCGCATGGTGTGGTGAGTTTTTGGCCAAGGCGCTTAAGGTAAGTCGTCAGCAAGTCATGGCGTTTATTACGATTGCACTGGGCGGATCAATGGGCGTGCTGGTGGATTCGCCGGTGGCCGGACCGATTTTGTTTGCTGAGCGGCCGCCGACCAAGGATACGCCGACTAATCAGGTGCTGGTGTTTGCCAGTATGATCGCGGCTAGCGTGGGTTTTGCGATTTACTACCTGCTCGGGGCCGCACTGTTGAAAGGCACTGAGTTGGTGCCGGCGTACAACGGATTCCGGCCGGTGGATTTGCTGTATGGACTCGTCATTGGGCTTGTGGGGCTGGCGATTGGCGCGGCTGTGAAATGGTTGATTTTTGCGGTGCGGGGCGTCTTGCGGCAGTATGTTCCGAGCCCAATTGGGCGGGGGCTGGTGGCCGGGTTGATTTTGGGCGTGGCCGGCGCAATTTGGCCGCTCGTGATGTTCGACGGCAGCGCTCAGCTCAACCAGCTGGTGACACATATGGGCATGTATTCGGTGGGCGCGCTCATCGTGCTGGCGGTCGTGCGCATCGTGTGCACGGGAGTGGCGCTGGGCGCAGGGTACCAGGGCGGTAATATTTTTCCTACCATTTTTATTTGTGGCGCGGTTGGGCTGGCTATTCACGGCCTATTTGGGTTTGTGCCGGCGGCGGTCGCGATGGTGGCTTGCATGGCGAGCGCCATGTACGAAGCCGTGCCGCTGCCGCTGTTTACCATCTTTTTGTTCACAGAAATTTCGAGCTTTAACCTCGTGCCGGTGATGGCCATGTCACTGGTGGCGGCGTACGTGGTGCAGATTTTGCGCGGCCAAATTTCATTACCGCAGGGACGCACCTCCTAGACCGGTCGCCTGCGGTCTACTGAATGACTTGGTAGTACCATTTGTAGGTCTTGGTGGCCGGGAGGCTACTGGTTAGTGCGTCAATGTCAAACCCAGTTGCCGAAACAGTGTCACTGTCGACGTAGGTCGAAAGTGTAGCGGCATCGGCGTCAGCCGGAGTTAGGGTAACGTGCGGGGCGGCCGTAAAGGGTTTGGCAAATGCAAGCGAGGCAAGTTTTGCAGTTATGTCGCAGCCCGCGCCTGACGTAACCGTGATAAGGCCAGCTGTATCGGTGCCGGAAATGGTAACGGTAGCGCACGAGGCATCGCTCGTTGCGGACGGGGCGTTTCCGCCGGTCGTTATGTGCCCGTTGACGGTCAGGTTGGCGGCAGTCAACGTGCCGGTTACCGTCAGGTTGGCAATTTCGGCCGTGCCCGTCACGGTCAGATCGGTTAGTGTGGCCATGCCGGAGACGTTCAGTGAGCTGAAGGCGGCAGCGTCGCCGTCGAGCACGGCACTGCCCTCGGCCGGCTGGGTCGTACTTGAACCATCCGGATCGTAATAGCCGATGTTCAAATAAACATCTACTGATCCGACGCCTGTACCTGAGTAGCTGGTCATCGCGGTCCCGATTGACATACCAGGCCCAGTCTGGAGCTCGGCGACTCCGCTTTGGGTTGAATAGGTCAGCCGATCACCGACGTTAATCGGGCCGTTGGCGGTTGATACGCTAACCGGCACCTGACCAACCAGGCTGACAAGCGCGGTAGCACCGGGGTCTTTGGCGTTATAGATCCTGGAGTTACCGACGTATCCCGGCGAAGTTGATACTACTCCGACCAGCATTTGTGCACTGCCTGCGCCACAAGGGTCAACTTTTCCGGTTGCACTATCAAGGCAAACCGGCTCGCCCGGCTGCAGTTGCCCGTTTGTGACTTGCTCGAAGTACTCGGCATAGTCGCCGAGACCGCCGGCGATGGTGCCGTAGGCTGTAATTGAATAGCCGGAAGAAGAATCTTCGCCAACCTCAAGTGTGGCGGTCGTGCCGCCGGCATAGGCCGTGACATTGTTGGTGCTGACGGCTAGGGCGGTAACGCTTGATGCGTCGTCGACCTGAAGTGCAGTGGCTGAATCACTGAAGGTCTGGACCGTGGCGCCGGTGTTGGCTACGGTGACGCCGGTCTGGCCACCCTGGAGGTTGACGATGGTGCCGGCAGATGAGCCGCCGCTCGTGGCATCGCCGCCAATGTCCACGAGCTGGTCGGAAGTTGAAGTGCTATCGATTTCGACGTCGTCGTCGTTGTAATCTGTGCCGACCGCACCAATATTCACATTGTTTTGGTTTACGGTACCAAGTGAGATGATCCCGCTGTCCACCGCCTGTAGTGAAATGCCATCGCCGCCGCCATAGATGGTGGTGTAGCCGCCCTCGTTCTCGTTGCCAACGGTGACGTCCTGGGCGTTGGTGGTGCCGATGTGAATGTAAGGCGCTGAGACATACCCAAGGTCGGTGACAGTGATGTCGTCAATGTAATCGGTGGTGCCACCGCCAGAGCCAGTAAAGTTCAAGTAGGCATTGGTCGATCCGGGCGGAGCCGTGATATTGCCGGTCAGCTCGGTCCAGCCGGTGGTCGTGTCGGTGACGCTATCCCAATTACCGCCACCGACGCCGGGGCCATCCCAGGTAATATTACCGTTGACCGTTTCGGCTGTGGTGCCCCGAACCCAAGCCGTGAAGGCGTAGTCATGGCCGGCGGTAACGCTGATGTTGGCGTAACCTTCTTGAATACCCCAGGACCCGGCGGTCTCAGCCACTGCCAAGCTGTGCGTGGGGCTGTGAGCCTCGGCGGTTGATAGGCTTAACGGCGAGCAGCTGAACCAGCAGGTGAACGTGGCGGTGGTGCCAGTTTCAAAGTCGTCGTCTTCGATTTGGGTGCCGGATTGCACGTTGGTGCCGTTATCGATCGTGATATTGCCGGAGGCGGTCGTTGATGAATTGCCGGTGGTGATGGCGACGGAGCCGGTCGTGCCCGAACCCGCGCCGGTGCCAATTGTTACACCGCCGGTGCCGGCCTGAACGGCCGTGGCCGAGGCGCCGTCGGTGGAGCCGGCGGTAACGGTTTGAGCCGCGCCGGTAGATGTGCCGACATTAATGGTGCTGGCAAGGGCCGTGGTGCCGGTGGCGCCGACGTTGACATTGGCGCCTGAGGTGTCGACTTGCAGTAGGTTCGCGCCGCCTGAGTTTTGGACCAAGAAGGCGGTTGTGGAATCGTTACCCGAGGTGGGCTCAACTTCTTCCGTGCCGGCGACCAGGAGGTTGACGTTTTGGCCCGTGCTCCAGCCGCTGGTGCCGGCGACGGTAACACCGATGCGCAAGGTGGAGTCGGTGGTGTTACTGTTCGGGCCAATGCCCCAGGTACCAGAACTATCCCATTGGCCGACGACGAGGGCGTTGCCGGTGGATTGACTAGAAACGTCGTTGAGGTAGAGATACGCCGGGTTGGTGGTGCCGTCGATGTTGGAGCCAACCGTGAGCTCAGACTGACTGCTGACGACGCCGTTTGCTGTATCGACGTTAAAGAGCGTGCTGCCGGAAGCATTTTGGATCTGGAAAGCCCCGGTGGAGTTGCTTGTGCCTTGAATCACAACCGGCGAGGTGACATCGCCGTTTAACTGAGTTGAGCCGTTAATATTGAGAGAGCTTACGGAAGCCGTGATGATCATGGCCACGGCATCTGATACGGCCGAGGTGGTAGTGGCGGTGGGGCTATAACTTGTGCCGGCGGCCATAGTTGGATCGTAGGCAATGACGTTGGTTCCGACACTGGTCACTTTGTAGCTAAATCCGCTGGTACTGCCGGCCGAGCCGGTACCGCCCGTGTAACCGTAGCCCCAATACAGGCCGCCGGTTTCTGGTGCCTTGAGGGTTGGATACGTCATGGTTGTTGACGCTACGTTTGTGATGCTGCCCTGCGCTGCGACAAACCAGTTGGTGTTTGCGCCAAGGCCTGAGGTAAACTCCTGGGCTGCGAGCTCACAGTTAATGCCCGGCGTGGTCCGATACGTTACGGTAATGGCCGAGGCGCCGGTCGTGGTGACGGTGCCTTCCCAGATTTCTTCGTGCAGATTGCCGTCGTGACGAGTCACCACATGCCACTGGCTGACGCCGCCGCCCGAGACTGAGGCCACATAGACGTTATCCTTAATCGCCAGTGCCATGAGGTTGCCAACGGTGTGCGGCGCAACACTGAGCGTCGTGAGACTTGAGGCTTGGTTGTCCCATTCCTGGACGGCGCTTGGTGCGGCCGAATTCCCCACGCCCACGATAGAGTTTGATGTGTCGGCGTTTAAGACGCTGGCTCCGTTGGTGTTTTGCACCTGGAAAGCGGTAGTGGAGTTGCCGGCCGTTGACGACTTTACCAGCGCATTGCCGTTGATTGTCGTCAGGTTGTTGGCGGCGGCGTTGCCGATCGTCACGCCGGTGGCGTTGGTTCCCGCAATTATCAGCCCGGTGCTGGCCGTAGTGTCGATGGCGGATTTTACTTTTACGACGTCGCCACTGGTATCGACTGCGAGTTCGTCTACTCCGGCCGAATTCTGAACTTGGAAGGCTGTGTTAGATGTGTTCTGGACATAGGCACTACCCGCGTTTGTGACCTGGAAGCCGATTGCCTGGATCCGGTAATTTGAGTTTCCCGTGATTGGCTGCGAAGCGTTAAGGGTGAGGCTCGTACCGCTGCCAACCGCCGTAATGATGCCGCTTTGGCCGTCACCAAAAATCATCTGCATGCCTATCATGGCGCTCGTCCAGGTGGTGCCGAGACCGGTGACGGTAGTCCCGGCTGAGAGTACCTCAGCCTGTCCGGTGCTGTAATAGACTGGACTGACACTGAACGTATTGAGCGGGATGGTCGTGCCGATGCCGACATTGACTGCATTGGCTCCCTGTCCGCCGAGAACAAGACTGTTGTTGGCCTGGACTTGGGCTTCGTAGCCAATCGCGGTCGAACCCTGGATTGACCCAGGCGTATCGAACCCATCCGAGTCAATTCCGGCCGTCTCATAGCCAAGAGCGGTGTCATCTTCGCTGCCGCTGGTCATGTCGTATGGAGTTAGTGCCCAGGCGCCGACTGCCGTGTTGTCGTTTGAGTTGCTGTAATACAGCGAGTAGCTGCCGATTGCAGTGTTAGAAATGCCGTCTATTGAGTTATTTGCTGAGTTATTGCCCAAAGCCGTATCGAAATCAGCGGTAGAGTTGTCCAGGTTCTGCAGGCTGCCGTTTCCGACCGCCGTATCGTATGATCCCGCATGATTGGCGTGTAAGGTGTACATGCCGAGCCCGGTATTGTATGAGCCGGTTGTGTTGTCTGCAAGGGACCCGTTGCCAAAGGCGCTATTTTGGAAGCCTTGTGTCGAACCGACGTTAAGCGCGTTATTGGCGCCAGCGCCGTCACCAACGAATGAATTGTAGCCGCCGCTGCCGCCGGATCTGACCTCAATGGCCGGGGTGCCGTCTGAGTTATCAACCACTAGGCCGGGAGCCGTGTTGCTGGCAGTGGCGATTACCACCTTGGCATTGGTAGTGTCGACCGTGAGCTCAGCAACACCAGATGTGTTCTGCACCTGGAATGCGGTAGTGGAATCGGTAGTCGTCTTAATAATATCCGAGGGTGCTGTGCTGCTACCCGTAATGGTCTGACTAATGCCGTCACCTCGCAGTGTCAGTGGTTCGGTGCCGGCGCTATCACCCACGGTAACAATGCTATCGGTATCGGTGCCGACGTTGAGATTGCTGCCGGCGGCCGTAACGATATCAATGCCGCCGGCACCGCCTTGCAGAGTCGTAGTACCAGCCTCGTTGCCGTTGCCGATGAGCACGGCGGCCGCGTTGGTGGAGCCGAGCAGCACGGCGGGTGTCGATGTGCCACCGCTGACCACGACGTCATCCAGATAGGTTGTAACAAAGCCACCATCATTGCCGTAGATGCTCAAAGTTTCACCAGTCGCACCAGCCGGTGCCACGGCAGATCCCGTAATCTCGGTCCAGCCGGTGGTCGAGTCCGTGACAGCGCCAATGGTTTGGAAGCCACCAGATCCACCGACCCACGTAACTCCGAGGGTAAGCAATTCGGCACTTGTGCCCCGCACCCAGGCCGAGAAATTGTACAGCTGACCGGCCGTAACGGCGTTACCGGGATAGTCGGTGGTGGCGGCCCAAGTGCTACCTGCGCCGTGATCCATGGCCAGGCTGTGTGTACCGCCGTGAGCTTGAGCCGTTGACTGGGTAACCGTCGCGTTATAGTAATAGCCCCAGTTGTTGGTACCGGATTCAAAAGTGTCATTTTCTACGTTGGACCCGCTCGATATCGCCCCGCTGCCGGCATCGATGGAAATGCTGCCCGCCGTGCCACTTGCAGAGTTGCCGGTTTGGATGATGATGGAGCCCGTATTGCCGGTGGCCGCGCCAGTGTTTATCGCCACGTTGCCCGTTCCACCTTCGATGGTAGTGGCAGATGCTCCATCCCCGCTGCCAAGGTTGGTGGTCTTGGCAGCACTGCCACCGCTGTAGCTATTGATGTTGACCGTGCTGGCTTCGTCGTTGAAGACCGCGCCAAGGTTCAGCGTGTTAGCCGCGACTGAGTTGGCGACGTTGATGGTGCCGCCGCTCGACGCCAGAATGTCCACGGCTTGCGAGGTGCCGCCGCCCTGGAGGGTGGTTGTACCAAGCTGATTGGCATTTCCAACGGTAATGGTCTGGGCGTTGGACGTGCCAATGTCAAGCGCCGGCGCACCTGCATTGGTCGTGGCGGTTATATCATCGAGGTAGGTCGTGGAACTGCCGTTGCCGTCGCCGCTATTGTAGAACTGGAAGTAGGCGTAGTTATAGCCACCGGACGGCGCCACGCCCGAACCGGTCATTTCCGTCCAGCCGATGGTGGTGTCGGTGACCGTTGAGAGCGTGACGCTGCCAACTACCCCGCCCCATTGCACGATTCCTTGAATAGCCTGCGGCAGGCTGCCGGCTCGCACCCAAGCTGTGAAATTGTACTGCTCGCCGGGGGTAATGGCAAAATTAGTTGATTGGATCCCCCAGTAGCCGCCGTCAGTAGCACTTTCGGTTACCGCCAGGGAGCACGAGCCGCCATGGGCCTGGGCGCTGGAACCGACGATTGAACTTGCACCGCCTCCCCAGGGGCCAAAGTTGGTAGTAACTGACGAGCATGGGCTGTCTTCGAATGTGTCGTCCAGGGCGCTCGAGCCGGAGTTGAAGGCGCCGGCGCCGTTGTCGATCAAGATGTTGCCGGAGGTGCCGCTGGCCGCGCCGGTCTCGAGAATTATAGAGCCGCTGTCGCCCGAAGCATTCCCGCCAGTCTGGATAGCGATGCCGCCGGTGCCGCCTTGGATGTTGGTGGTGCTCGTATCGTCCGTAGAGCCGAGGTTGAGCGTTTGGGCCGCACCGGTGGAGGTGCCGACATTGATAGTACTGGCCAAGGCCGTGGTGCCGGTGGCGCCGACGTTGACATTGTCGCCTGCAGTATCGACGGTCAGTAGATCGTTGCTGCTGGCATCTTGGACCTGGAAGGCGGTGGTGGAGTTATTGGCGTTTTCGAAGGTGGTTGCACCGGTCGCGGTTAGGTTGCCCAGGGGGTCGATCGCGACGTCCGCCACGCTGCCGGTGGTGTAGGTAGCGTAGATGCTGGCGTTGAGACCGGTAATCGCCCCGCCGCCCGGCCAGGTGGCCGGGAAGCCATTGTCCGGGCCACTGTGGAAGGCGTACGAGGTGTTGTTGGCGTCCGAGGCGCCGGCCCCGGTATAGAAGTTGACGCCGGTGCCGCCGCTGGCGTTGAACACCAGCCAGTAGGTCGTACTCGGCGCCAAGGTCGCTGTAATCGGCAGCGTGTACCAGCCGCCGCCGCCCGAGCCGAAAGTGCCGACGCCCGACGAGGCGATGTAACTGCCGGGGGCGCCGCCTGAGTCTGCGTAGATGGCGTACGCGTACTGATCGCCCGAACTCGGGGAACTGAAGTAGACCGACATTGATGCGATCGTGCCGCCGGCGCCGGTCGTGAACTTAGAGCCCGACAGACAGGTGCCGGCGCAGCCGCCCGTGTTGTTGCCGGTGCCGGCATAGCCGAACGCCGAGCCGCTCAATGGGGTCTGGCCGATGGTGATGTTGCCGGTTGAAAGTACGTTGACGTTGCCGGTGCCGCCCTGAATTGTGGTCGCCGATGCCCCGTCGTTTGAGCCGACGTTGACGGTCTGGGCCGCACCGGTGGAGGTGCCGACGTTGATAGTACTGGCCAGCGCCGTGGATCCCGTAGAGCCGACGTTAACATTGTCGCCTGAGGTGTCGATACCGAGCAGATTGGCCCCAGCCGCATTCTGCACCTGGAAGGCGGTGGAGGAATTGGCCGAGTTCTCAAAGGTGGCGGCACCATTGGCGCCATTGATACTTGCCACAGTGCCGAGCGTATTAGGCGTTGAGCTGGACGAGCCGCTCGGTTGGGCCACCTGGAAGTTGATGTTGCCGCCGTCGCCAGTGCCGGTGCCAATACCGCCCGCGATGGCGATGTTCGCACCCGCCACATTCGAGCCCGAGCCGCCGGTAGCGTGAATGGTGATGCTTTGTGGGGCGATATCGGTGATGCCGGAGCCAATGTAGGCGTCTTGGATAAAGGAGCCATCTGACTGCGAGCCCCCGATGACCAGCTGGTTGTAGGCCGTAGCAGAGGAGTCTTCGCCAATGGCAATACTTTCGTCGATGGCCGAAGCATTCGCACCCAGGGCAACTGATTTCTGGTTGGCAGTGGAATAAGAGCCAATGGCTGTGCCCTGCCAGGCACTTAAACTACTGGTACCGACTGAGACCGCACCGGAGTTGGCAGCCACGGCACCCGTGCCTAGCGCTGTAGTGTCGCACCAGCCGGCAACTGCACTGTAGCCAATGGCGGTTTCGTCACTGCACGGGCCAAGTGTGGCGTCCAGTCCAAAGGCTTCGCCGTTAGCTTCGCCCTGGGGATTGGAGATGAACGAAGTCGTATTGTACTCCGGCTGGGGGGCGCCGAGAGATGAGTCAGGAGCGTTATCGGTGTAGGTGGTGGTCGTGTTGTCGTTGATCGTAGTAAGTAGATAGCCAGTATACGGCCAGGGTGGATTGCCCGGGGACCGGTAGATCCGGCGACCAATTACGCCCGCTGGGCCAATCGGGATATTGGTGAGGGCAACTTGTTGACTGGCTGGCGTGACGGAGGTTGCGTTGGGCCCAACCGTAGTTTCACCGCTTTGGGTTAGGTAGCTCACATAGTAGTAATAAGTGCCGTTAAGTACGCCGGATCCGGTGGTATTGGCGGTGACTGCGGTGTTGGGCGGGGCTATGCCCGATACATCAACACCGCCGTAATTGACGTTGAGGTTGCCATTGGTCACCTGCGCGTTGCCACCGGAGACTTCAAGGAGCTGCGAGGGCGTAGCAGTGCCGATGCCGACACGGTTGTCGGTCGTATCCGCCACCAGCAGGTTGGATGTGCCGGCAGCGTCTTGTATCTGGAATGCGTTCGTCGAGTCGGAAGCGTTCTGGAAACTGGCATTGCCGCTCACGTCCAGGGTATGGGTCGGATTTTCATTATCAATGCCAACGTCTCCTGAAGGTGCCAGATCTAGCGTGTCCGTGAGACTGTCGGCCGTAGTGTTTGCGACCGGGTTGAGTGGTACGCCGATGTCGGCCCAGTCAGCGCCACTTACATCCCAGCTCATATTTACCGTGCCGCCGGTACCAGGCTGCAGAGCACCTGCAGCGGGCCAATCGCCGCCACTGGGCGGCTGATTCCAGAGCTGGGTTTGGCCGCCGAGGTAGTTTATAGGGGCACCGCCGTCCGAACCCAAGCCGTCTACTACTACCTGTGCGGTTGAGGTCGTGGCTACATTAAGGCTACTGTCGGTCGTTCCGGTACCAGAGGCCGTGGCCACAGTCCCGAATGGCGTTGTCTGGTCGACATTATAGAACGTACTCGCGCCTATCAGCCTGCCGCAGGCGTTATTTAATAGTGTGGCCACAATGTTATGGGTCCCGGATGGAGGATTTAAAAGGTACCACATCTCCACGTGCGGGCCGGCCGCGCCCGCTACAGTGGAAAGCTGGGTCAAATTTATTCCGTTATACGTAACTGAGGTGTATGAATCGGTGGTGCAAGTGATATCCGTGACCATAAGTAAACGATTGGATTGAGTGCCGGTGGTGAAGCTAAGGGTGGCGTTAGCCGGGAAGCCGCCAATCATTGAGCCCGTATTATCAAGTGCTATGGCGTTGCCGCTGGGTTTGGCAGTTCTGAATATCAGGGACCCCGATCCACCGGACCCGGTGCCGTTGGAGGCATCGAAGGTAATGTTGGCGCCATTGTCGTCAGTGCCAATGGCCGCGCCGCCTCGGACCGTGAGCGCGGTCGGCGTATTGTCCTGACCCAGAACTAGTGCCGTATTGGTAGTGTCGGCCGTAAGCAAAGCCTCACCTGATGCATTCTGTATCTGGAAGGCGGTGGTGGAATTCGTGTAGTTTTCGAATGTCGCCGAGCCATTGGTTCCGATGGTCTCGGCCCCAACAGTCTGGTTGTTCGTGAAGAAAAGGAGGGGGTTATTTGAAAAGGTTCCATAGGCACCACCCTCTGCGTCATTGAGAGCCGAGCCGACGGTCACGGTGCCGTCTGATTGGGCATATCCAACTTCGTCATTGCCAGTATTGGCCATAAGCCACGCGCTGCAGGTGCTGGGAGCATACCCAACTACCACGCAGTGGTCGGCGGTGTCGACGTTGAGCAGGCTATCCCCGCCGGCGTCTTGAACCTGGAAGGCCGCGGTGGAATCGGCCGTGTTCTCAAGTGTAGTAGCACCGGTATTGGTGATGGTTGCCACATTCACGTCACCTGAACCAGTATTCGCCTGCACATTGAGGAGATTCGCAGTTTGACCATTGGCTCCTTGCACAGTAAGACCGGTTTGGCCGACGCCGTCAGTCTCAACCTCGAGCGCCGAATTCGAGCTATTGGTGCCGACGCCGACGTTACCGTTGGCTTTGACGTTGAGCCGGTCGTAACCTGACCTTGCATAGGCTAATCCGCTAGCCGACGTGGCCGCGGCACTGTAGAGCGTGAGGTGGGTGTCATCGGTAATGCCGGCAATGATCCCGGGATTTGATTCGCCGTTAATGAGAATGGTGTCGCCGGCCTGGAAGGTAGTGGTAAAGGTTGTGCCGGAGCCGACGATTGCGGCCGTGCCATTGGTGGTAATTGTGCCGGGTTCAACTACGCCGTTGTAATAGGTTTGACTGCTACCGCTAGAAATTGAGGTGCTTACGGTCAGGCTCGTGTCACTGGCAATGGCCGTCACACTGCGGAGTTGACCGTTCACTAGGATTCCGTCGCCAACCCTAAAGTATTGTGTGAACTGGGTGCCGGTGCCAGTGACGGTGGTGGTGCCGTTGGTGGTGACGGTGCCAACGCCGGTGCCGGTGGAAGCAAACTGGCCGACATCATACGTACCCGCTTGATAGGCTCTGAAGGCCGGTACGCTCGAGGTGTTGACGTTGAGCTTGGCGTTGGGGACGTTGTTGACGCCGACGGTTAGGGTGGTGCCGGACGTAGTTCCGAAGGTTGAGTTGTACGGGACGCTAAAGCCTACACCGGCGCCAACCGCAACTGTTGTGCCGTTGTCGGTGAGGTCAGAATTGCCGATGCTGCCGGTGCCGGTGAATTTGGCGATGGTATTGTTGGTACCGCCGCCGGTGGTAACACCGCCGCCAACGCCTGCGCAGTTGCCGCTGGTGGTGCAAAGATCGTAGTTGCCAGCGGCTAGGGCCGGGAAATTGAGGATGGCACTCGCGGTCGGCGTATCGAAACCGATAGTTGTGACTTTGCCGGAATTGGTTGCCGTGATGACGCTTGAGTCCGTGCCCTGGAGCGTGAAGGCCTGTCCGGTGGCGCCGAGCGTTAGGCCAGACGACGGTGTAATCGCATTGGTGTCGACGCCTACGAACGTGGGGGTGGCGCTGGTCGCGATGCTCTGAATAGTGTCAACGTTGCCCGATGAAACCGTGAAGTCGGTGGCATTAAATTGCGCCAGACCAAGTTGGGAGGTTGAGGCATCCTGAATGGTAACCGTGGTGCCGGTACCGGTGGAGTTGGCTATGGTAAGGGCGCCGGGTAGGCTGTCGAGAGTTGTAACCCCGCCACCTCCGCCACTGGGGCAGGAGGTCCAGGTGGGGGCGCCGGCGGTTGACTCCAGGCAGAGGCTGGGAGATCCGGCCACCAATGATGACAGTGCGCTCGTGCCGCCTCCGATCAGCACGCCGTCGGCGGCAAGGCTGGTGGCGCCGGTGCCGCCTTGGGCCACACTCAGCGCAGTCGTGAGGCCAGAGAGTGAGGTGATGTCGGAGTTGGAGCCCGAGGCGGCAGCACCGAGGTTGGCGAGGGCACCGGCGGCGCTATTTGCGCCGGTACCGCCGTTTAGGATGCCCAGTTGACCTGTAAAGGTAATGTTGCCGGCGGCCGAGAGCGCAATATTGCCTGAGGCTGAGACAGCCAAGGTGCCGGAAGCATTTGGGACAGTAATTGATTGGCTGGCGCCTAGGGTTGCGGTTGTAACCGTGGTCGTAAAGCCGTCGGCGGTGCCGTCGTCGAACAACAGTGAACCGGCGGAGGAGGAGGAGCCGAGCGTGAGCGCGTTCGCACCGGCGAGTGTGGCAGCCGCAAAGGTTGGGGTCGAGGTGGTAGCAATGCCCTGGATGGTATCGATCGCGCCGGCAGAAGCCGTGAAGTCGGCGGCGTTAAACTGGGCGATGCCTTTTTGACTGGTGGAGGCGTCGTCGATGGTGACGGTGGAGCCCGAGCCGGTGGCGTTGGCGACCGCGAGGGCGCCGGACAGGCCGTTGAGCGAAGCTACTCCCCCACTGCCGCCGGACGAACCGGACAGGCAGGCGTTAAAGTTTAGGTTGCCATGCCCGTCGGTGGTGAGGCAGTTTCCGCTCGAACCGTCGGCCGTTGGCAGGGTGAAGGTGAGATTTGAACCGGAGACACCGGCTTGAAGGGTAAACGTGTTGTTATTGGTGCTGTTATCGAAGGTGATGCTACCGGTATTGCCCGAGGTCGTACCGAGCGTGAGGCCGCCCGTGCCCTGAATGACTCCGGCACCGGCAACGGTGATGGTGGTGCCGGATTGCGAGATGACAGAACTGCTCAAGGTTTGGGCACCCGTGAACACGGCGATGCTGCCATTGGCGCCGCCGCTCGCCGTAACACCGCCGCCGGAGCCTGCGCAGTTGCCGCTGGTGGTGCAAAGATCGTAGCTACCGGCGGCTAGGGCCGGGAAATTGAGGGTGGCACTCGCGGTCGGCGTATCGAAGCCGACGGTCGTGATTTTGCCCGTATTGGTAGCCGTAAAGACGCTTGAGGCATTACCTTGGAGGGTAAAGGTTTGGGCAGTCGCGCCCAAGGTGAACGCTCCGGACGGCGTAATCGCGTTGGTGTCGAGCCCGGCAAAGGTCGGCGTCGCACCAGTGTCGATATCCTGAACCGTGTTGATGACGCCGCTTGCCGCCTGGAAATTGGTACCGTTGAACGCGGCGACACCCTTTGTCGCGCCGTCGGCGGCCGCGTTTTGGATAGTTACCGTTGAGCCTGAGCCGGTTGAATCGGCAATTGTGACGACGCCCGACTGGTTGTCCAGCGAGGTAACGCCGCCGACTCCCCCGCCGGTGCAGGCAGCCCAGGTGGGAGCGCCGGCCGTTGATTCGAGACACAAATTCGGGGAAGCCGCCGCGAGTGCACTAATGGGACTCGTGCCGTTACCGAGGAGCACACCGTCAGCCGTGAGCGTAGTAGCGCCGGTGCCGCCCTGCAGCACATTAAGAGCGGTCGTGAGGCCGGAGAGCGAGGTGATGTCGGAGTTGGGGCCTGAGGCAGCGGCGCCTAAGTTTGTGCGGGCGCCGGCGGCAGCGGTGGCGCCGGTACCGCCCTGGTTTACGGCCAATGCGCTGGTGAACGTCACCGTGCCGGTGACCGACAGGTTGCCGGTGTCTGTTACAACCGTGCCGTTGTCAGTTAGGAGCGAAGGCGCAAGGTTGGAGCCTGAGGTATATTTGGGAATATCGCCGGCGACAGCAGCTGAGGTTGAAACACTGCCGCCTACACCGACGCAGTTTCCGGCCGTGGTGCAGACATCATAGGTGCCGGCAGCAGCAGTTTGCAAACGATACGTGACATTGGCTGTGGGCGCGACGAACGTAAGCTGGGCCGTGTTACCGGAGTTTGTGGCAGTGACGGTGGTGTTCGAGCCTTGCAGAGTAAGGGATTGCCCAATGGCGCCGACCGTGAGCGCAGCGCTGGGTGTGATGCTGTTCGTGTTAATGCCGGCAAAGGTTGGGCTGGCGGTGGTAGCAATATCTTGGATAGTGTTCACAAGGCCTGCGGCAACGGAAAAGTTGGTGGCGTTAAACTGGGCGATGCCTTTTTGCGCGGTGGAAGCGTCCTGAATGGTAATGGTGGTGCCTGTGCCGGTCGAATCGGCGACGGTGAGGGCGCCGGCCAGATTGTCCACGGTAGCAACTCCGCCGGTGCCGGGGCAGGCGGCCCAAATCGGGGCGCCGGCCGTTGATACCAAGCAATCCCCGGCGGAGCCTGAAACCAGCGCTGATAGTGGGCTGGTACCCTCGGCGACGACAACGCCGTTGGCCGGTAGGCTGGTCGCACCGGTACCGCCGCTGGCAACCGCGAGCGGGGCGGTAAGCGTGAGCCCGGCGAAGGTGGGCGAGGCCGTGACGTCTATGTTCTGGACGGTGTTAACCGCGCCGGCTACGACCGAGAAGTTGCCCGCGTTAAAGCTGGCGAGGCCGGGCGTGGCCGTGGTGGCGCTATCGATGGTGATTGTGCCACCGGCACCGGTAGCATTTGCGATGGTCACTGCCCCGGTTTGGCTGTTGACGGATGCTACTGCCGCACCGCCGGCGCAGGATCCCCACTGCAGATCGGTAGCTGCCGATTCGAGACACAGGCCGGCCGACCCTGGTGTGGCTACGCCCAATGAGGGGCCACCTTGACCGTAGAGAATGCCGAGATTCGGTACGCTTGTCAGCCCCGTGCCACCCTGGGTGATTGGGAGCGGAGTGCTTAAGATCAGATCAGAGATGGTGGTAGTCCCGGTTAAGCTGGCCGGTCCGGAGATGGTCACCGAGCCGCCCAGTGTGGTCTGACCGCCGACGTTTAGATTGCCGTTAAAGCTGTTTGTCGCGGTGAATGTATTACGGGCGCCCAGCAGGGCCGCACCGTTTTGCAGGCTCGCTATGGACGAAGTTAGTACATAGGCGGAACCCGGTTTGCCGCCCAAGAGACTGGCATCGACGTTTGTTAGACCAGCCCCGTTGCCGGCGAGAGCGCCGGCCTGGAGCGTACCGGTAAACGTGCCGTTTTGGGCGCCGGTGACGTTGCCCTGAATCGTAATATCGCCGGACACTTGCAGACTATGGGCGAGCAGGGTTTGGAGGCTTGCAGCTTGCGACTCGAGATAGGTGACACTAAGCTGGCTTGGTCCCATCGCTGGTGCCGGCACTTGCTCGAGTCTTGAGGCCGGAATGGTGGTGGTCGGGCCGGATTTCGTGGCCGCAGTAGGCGATTCGTCCAGACCTGGTAAGTGAGCGAGTTTAATAACCGCAAAGCTGACAATTAGCGCAACCGCTACACCAAATCCAATATACGAGAGTATACGAAACCAGCGCCGTGCGAAATTGCGCGTCGTTGGAGTTTTGTTGGGGGACGGCGGCCGCATACTTAACGGTTGCTCTGGGGGCATATCCTCACATCACACAAAACTGTCTCAATTTTCCTCCCCCAAATGGATTAGCACAAGCTTTTTGCGTTGCCTAATGCCGTTATGGCTGCGCGAGAAAGGGAGCTTTAGTCGAACATCTTTTAGAATGGCTTGAAGGCTATGCCAATCTTTTAGCCGTTTACCAGACTCGTAACCAGTCGTTGCGTCATTTTCATGACATCTTCATCAACAGATCGATCGTACTTTACGCTGCGGCCTCTCCAATCCAGGCTTTTCATTTGGTCGGCAAGAATAACACCGTCGATGGCTCCGCTTTTGATTCGTACTTCAAAAGGATATTGTTTCACCTTGGAAGTTATGGGGCATGCGAGCATCAAGCCACTACTTGCATTGTATGATCTTGGCGACACCACGAGTGCCGGCCTGACTCCTGATTGTTCGTGGCCAACTTGGGGGCTAAAGTTTAGCCAGACGACATGACCCCTTTCGGGTACGTAGGCATTTACCATACTTCTTTGCCAACCGGTGCGCCCCAGTCTGTCTCCCCGTGCATATTTTCCGGAGTAATGCGTTTAACTAGGTCTTCCAGCGCAATTGGGGCATCTGCTTCCCGTTTGATGGTAGCAGTGCTACCGTCAGTCGTGATTTCAACATGGGTGTCATCTTGTAGGCCGAGATCACGTGCGATGCGCAACGGTATTCGAATTGCCAGGCTGTTTCCCCATTTTTTTACCTGAACAGTCGTCTTCATGCGTTACGCCTCCATTTACATTATTGTATCTTCTTGTATATACAAAAGCAACGTTACAAGTTTATACGAAAGTGTGATCCAATATTGTCACGTTTTTGTACGCCTGAGTGGTCTCTTGTCGAACACCTTTTAGAATGGCTTGATGGGACTATGTCAATTTTTTAGCGCTCAGTCATTCATACAGCCGCGAGTGACTGCCTACCGCTACAAATACTGCCTCGTCGTTATTTTTCAGAATAAATAATGCCCGCAAGTCAGGCTGCACATCAATACTCCGGTAAGCTTTGTATTTGCCCCTTAAGGTATGGTTGCGAAGGGACTTGTGCAGAGGATTTTGTTCGAAAAGCTCGATGACTTCGGTTAAGACCTGCCTTTGCGAGACGTCGAGTAGCTTGACTTGGTTAACGAATCCTTTTGAAAAGGATATTTTCATTTGGCTTCTTTGCGAAGAAAATCTAGCGCCTTTTCATTGCTATCGAATGTGTAATAATCGCCGGCTTTGATTTCTTTACTCGTATCGGCCAAAAGTTCTGCAATGGCCGTATTGGGGACTTCCGGCAATTCAAAGGCTACGCTTTGTTCAGCAACGAAGCGTCTAAGCTCGTTGTTTAGGACCGCGCTGATACTGATGCCCAGTTTGTCTGCAGTTCTTGCAGCCTCCTCCTTGAGGAGAGGATCAGTCTTGAGATTGATGACAGAATATTTACTCATACCAAAAGTATATACCTTTGGTAGTATACGATCAACTGGAATAGACAAAAGCACCACCTTGACGCGGCAGATTAGTCACCATAATCTCTCTGAGGTTTTCCGCTATTTCACTCGCCGCTGATTAGCAAGGTGGCTTTTTCGGTTGCCTCACGAAGAACGGACTTAGGAGCTTTCATTATAAATGCCGTTTCCCTTGCCTGGTAATCAACACTTCGAACATGGATAGTCAGTATAGCGCCTTGGATCTTGCCGCTATTTATAGCCACTTCATAGGGCTTGTCCTTTGGCTTGCTCGTAATCGGACAAATTACTACGAGGCCGGTCCGTGCAGCAAGCAACTCCCTGGAAAGCACGAGCACTGGTCTTCGGCCTGATTGCTCATGGGCGGTCCTTGGGTCGAGCTGTAACCACAGAATATCGCCGCGGTCAGGTATATACGGGTTACTCGTCATACCAGCGTTCGGCTCCTACATCGGGTCCCCAGTCGGACTGTGGATGGACATTATCGGGAGTGACTCCTTCGAGCATGTCCTCAAGTGTCAGCTTACGCGTCGGTGTCGCTGTGATTACCATTGTTTTGCCGTTGCTTTTAATCTCAATGTCGGAGTCGTCGGAGAGGCCCAGGTCCTCCGCTACGTGCTGCGGAACTCGGATGGCGAGGCTGTTCCCCCACTTCTTAACTTTTGCGTCGACTTTCATATTAGCTCTCCTGGCAGTATATACCATCATGTCTATTGATGGCCTTATGTCAAATTTTAATAAGCGAGCCTGTTAGGCTGACTTTGGTAGGTCGCTCCGAAATATATTTTTTAGCTCTCTTGGATGTGTTACGCCGATGCCACGAAAAGGATTTAACAGCAATAGATCTTGATCGGCTGAAATTATTAGGTGTGCTGGTGCTGCTAAAGCACACTCGAGAATCATTATATCGTCCGGATCGCGAATCGTACCCCGTTCCAGGTGACTGGATGGATTTATTATAGAAGCACGCTCTCGGATCCCGCTAATAAATGCGTCTACTCGCTCAGCACTGAAGCTGAATTCATGGACAAGCTTTTCTCTAAGCTCGTCAAGAATCGGGTCCGAAACAAACAATTCGAACGAGCTTCGTGGCTGGCCAGCAATTCTAAGCCACATCTCGGTTGGTCCACCCGGTTTTAAGGCGGCGGCAATGAAAATGTTGGTGTCAGCAACAACCCTAATTTTCTTTGAGGTATCGATAGACGTCGTCCTCAGTTTCCAGACCTAACCTGGCCGCGATAACTCGCCCTTCGGCCTGTATGTCGTCCAGGGCGCGATGAAACCGGTACGATTTATACATGTCGCGCAAGATATCGCTCTTAGAGCGCTGCTCTTGGGCAGCGAGCTGGTCAATCCCATCCTTTACATCTAGCTCGATTGAAAAGCTGGCAATGGTTTTTGGCTGCTTCATTCTAATTCTTTCCTAATAGTTTTTATTATTGTTCATAGAAACTATTAGTGTCAAGCTCACTTTTGACGCGTTCATCAAGACAGTTTTGTTTGCAGATCAACGAAAAGACTCGTTTGGGCTGTTAAACATAAGACCCTTGGCGCGCGAAGTGGCTCTAGAATGGAACACTTTATACCCTAGTTTGCTCAAGATCGACAGTAAGCTAGAGAAACTTGGTCTTACTGACGAGCTTATCAAATGAACCGCCTGAAGGCTCAAGTACGAAACTTAAGCACTCGGGTGGTGCTCCCGGCACCACTTCTTTATATAGACGGTGCTTTTGTGTAAGATATTTTTTTGTATAGATGATTTCAAAGGGTGCCTCTCAGCGGTCGCCAGTCGAACACCTTTGTGCTGGCTTGATCGGATGATGTCAAGCATCGGGAGCCAGGCACCGCCAACTCAACGTCGCTTGCTTTGATAATGGACGAGTTGACCAAATCCTTGTATAATTTGTTGATCCGGTAAACCGAAACCGGCGAGTGCAAAGGATTCGCAATGTTCCTGAACAGCGCTAACCGTGCGTACGTCAGCCGGTGGCTTGTCCGCCCCCACGAGGGCGCACTGCTTCGTGTCTGGACCAGGGTTGATGAGCTTATCGGATGGCCCGGGCTGAATACCGAGACCAGTATTCTGGCAGCATTCATGATGCCCACAAATGCCGATCAGCCCTGTGCCGGTGGCTGCTCTGGCCGCACCGAGCATGCTGTGTCGCAGACGATTTCCTGGTCCGTAGGGGAGCTCCCAAACCAGAGGTGGCCGCACCCGGTCTTCGACAGTCACACACCACACGACCTGGCATGTATAGCGGCTCACAATAGGATGAACGGCCCGCATCCTCCAGGAGACCGTACCTTCGTACCCGAGCTCCGGATCGACGGGAATCTTCCTACTGGTGCAGCGCTGGGCCGGGTGACGATAGCACGGAGCCACCATTTTCTCTGTACAGTGGCAGCTGGCGAGCCGGTCGAGGGCGTACAGCCCTACCAGCTGCTGGCCGAACTGCTACTGGGGGTTATCCGGTGGGACCTGGCCAAGGAGCCCGCCCGTCGCCTGGCCCCAGCTGGTCACGGGTAAGTTCGCAAGCATCACCGGTGGCGGCGCCCCGCAGGAGCGGGTGCCGCCACCGGTCTGGCTTTTAATTAGACGTTTAAAGATGGGTCTGTTACAGATTTTTGTTGTTACCAAGACCAGAAGAATAAGAATGATTCCTTGGTGCCCCAGAGGGAACTCTAGTCGAACACCTTTTACAATGGTTTGATGGCCTTATGTCAACTTTTTAGCCTAAAATCGTCTTTTTTCGACCGAGTGTGTTTTCTTGACACTGCGGTTAAAATGCTGTCGTGTTCCAGTTTTTGCTTTTTAAGCGAAGTGGATATTCCGGGTGATCGGTCGCCCGGCAGCTGGAAGCTGCCGGGCGGGACCGTTGCTCAGTGTTCTCAGTCCCGAGATGAATGCGAACAAGTAAATCGGAAGGAGGCTTCGCCGGGTCGACCCCTAGGCGGTTAGTAGGCGCTGGGGGCGCCTAATCTTCCGCGGCGGTCAGCCGCGCTGCTCCACTGGAGACAGAAATGATGTACGTCTGCCCGCCCTTGCGGACGAGTAGTTGTGCACCGTTTCGAATCTCCGCGAAGCAAAAACCGCCGAGCTGAAGCAGTTGGCATGCAGCATCGGTACGAGTGAGGTTAGCTTCAACCTCATGATGATGCAGTGCCGCTTCAGCCTCGGGGATGAGCAGGACACTCAACCTGCTCGTAACGGTCCCAGATCCAGGGGCATCAACTAGGTTGACGCTCGTAGTCACAAGTAAGTAACATTGAGATAATCTTCGGCATCGGACCAAATACTTATAATGTACTCCCCTTTGTGCAGGGTGTATTTTCGCATCGCGTCATACTGTGGGTCATGAATGAACGGTAAGTCCTTGTAACCGTACTCATCGCCCTCAAGCCATAATTGTCCAAATTTGGGATTAAAATATTCAACCAAAACGCCATTTTCGCTCATTGTTAATGGGTCTTTGCTCAATTGGATATCCAATGTGAGTCCGCCGGACGCTTCTGGGCTAGCATCTGTGTAATACCCCATCGCTTTTAACTCGCCATCAAGCTGTCGCAGGTTCTGAGTGAAATTGCCGTTGTTTTTCGACAGTTTTAAAAAATAGTACGAACACTGGAAAGTTGCCGACATGCCTCCAGCTTCATTCTCGCACGTACTGAAGACATTTGAGGTTAGTAACTGGCCTGGCAATATGATTTGGTTTGATATTGAACTTACGCGACTTCTCACCTTAATACTGTTTCGCCAAATGCTGAAGGTGCCTATAAGCAAACCGAGCGCCAAAACAATAAGGATATAAAGTACCGACTTCTTTTTGCTCGAAAGTTTGACGCTCATGTTGTTATATGAACCTTACATGGTTCATACATTCAGCACAAGAAAGGGGCCCCACCCCATGCTTTACCGGCCGAGGCGAGGCGCGAAATGTTGGTAGTTCAGTTGGTTAAACACGGTATCAATGAACAACCAAAATATACCGCCTTGTTTGGCGACATTTTTTTGATTGTGATAATTCCTCTGGTGCCCCTGAGTGGTCTCCAGTCGAACACCTTTTAGGATGGTTTGATAGGATTATGTCAGCTTTTGCGTAAATTCGTTTGGCGACATTATCTGAGTATTTTTGTGAGCCTTAAGAGTAAGGAGGTCGTTGTCTGCAGTTACGAGATAATCCACTCTGCCCTCTATTGCTGCGGCTAGTACATAATCGTCGAGTGGATCGCGAGAGATGTGCTCGACGATTTTGGGGACCACAACTTCAGACAGCTTTCCTAGGGCGTTACTGGTCACTTTGGCTTTTTGACTCGTGAAGCCAAATTTTGTCCGGAGAACAGCCTCGAGTTCGGCCAGGATGTAATCTGACGTTACGTGAACGTTTGCCGGGGTCTCCAACAGATTTCTAAACCGAGCGAGCTCTTCTCTCCTTGTCATAGTGGCCAGAACGTTTGTATCGTACAGAAACCGCATTCGCTGCTCAGCTCGAACTTTCGGGCGACAAGTATTCGCGGCGAACTTCTTTTACTGCCCGCACGAAATCATCATCCGTGACGTAGCCACGTTCGGCGGCGGCCACACCAGCATCCGCCATCATTGCCTCGAGAACTGCCCAGTCTTGCTGAACTGATTGCTCAGATTTTAGCTTCTTCACCACCGCTTGGCGAATGTATTCGCTCCTGTTTGTGTATTCAGCCCTGGCCACTTTATCAACCTGGCTTACTAGCTCCTCTGGAAGGGAAATATTAATTGTTTGACTCGGCATATGTATCTGCTCCACATACATGATATATACATATATTGTATATATTGGCTACACTGCGGTCAAGAAATTACGCGTTGGTGTGCAGTACAAAAACACAATGGTTTGAACATAGCGTTGAACATAGCGTTTTTGTATTAAACGCTATAGATTTGTTGAATAATTCCTCTGGTGCGCGAGAGAGACACATTCTGGAACCCACTCCTGGAAGGTGTGCTCAAAGTTGACGCGAGACTAACCAAACTCGGGTATATTTTTTTAGACGGAGAAGTCGCTATCATCGAACCAGACGCGGAGATGACCCGTGTTTAGCCCGCAGAAAACTGAAGGCCCCCGATTGCTCGGCGGCCTCAGTCACCCTGAGGTTCGCGCTACAATGCGAGGGCGGATGGTCCTGAGTAGCTTACTCCGAACCGAGTTGGTCCGCGAGGTCCTGAGCGAGATCTGTGAGCCGCTCGTGCTGGTCCTCGGGAACCAGGATGTTGAGGATGTCGTCCTCCTTCCCGTCAAGGCCGTGCTCACCGCAGAAGAACGTGACGGCGAGCAGGAGTTCGAAGACGGCGATGCGCTTGCCGGCCACCTGGCGGAGCAGTTCGGTCGGGTTGACTGTGCCCTCGAGGAACTCGGTGAGCAGCTCGCGGATCTCCGCGGCGTCGCGAGTGCGGACGCCATGCAGGTCGAGCGGGTCGGGGCCCGGCTCGCGGCCGGCCCGGAACGTGACGTGCTGGCGGGCCAGTTCGACGACGTTTTCCGGGATGGGAGCGTTGTCCCACGGGTCCGGACCGATGCCCGGCTCCCGGAAAATCCGGAGGGCGCCTTCCAGTGTCCAGTGCGGGTAGCTGGCGATGCCGTTCGAGCAGTAGGAGATCTGCCACTCGTCGTGTCCGGGCTCACGCGGGAAGCACTGGAAGATGGTCACTTCCAGGAGCATCGCGTAGAAGCCGGGACGGTTGGAGATCAGCCAGTAGCGCCCGGAACGATTACCGACGACACGGCGGTGAAGGGCCTCGTCGAAGCTCTGGCCTTCGATGGACAAGAGGTCCCCGCGCGAAGCGTCGATCTGGTTGCCATCCGGGCCGAAAAGCGTAAGGTAGCCGAGATCATCAGTGGGTTCGGACATACGGGAACTTCCTCTCGTGGGCAAGATCTCACTTTCGGATTGTACTATTGTAGCATTTTTGGTAATTGTTGTCAATTTCGAAGAAATAAAGCAAAAAACTCCCACGTGGGAGTTTTAAGCATAAGAACGATGGTGCGCGTACTGGATAGTAGGTGGAACCACTTCGTGCCTAGCCTGTACCTTATGCACAGGAAACTAGCGGAATTAGGAGTGGTTCTAGTGGAGGGCAAAGTCTGCCACGCCGCCGAAGATGGGACTTTGCGATGAACCACCTGAAGGCTCAAACACAACGCTTGAGCGCTCGGGTGGTTCCCACCGGCTCGCCGAAGCGGTCAAGCCGGTGGGGTGCAGTGGGGGCATGGTCAGGGGAGGTACTCGAAAGCCGTGACGACTTCGATCGTTCCTCGGCTGCCGGCCGCCTGGCGTTGGGTGGGGTGGGTCTCGATCCGCACCTGCGGATGCTGGGCCACCCGACCGAACGGCCAGTGCTGCATGGTCAGAGCGTGGGGCAGGTAGTAGTCGACATCGGCCCCGTTCACCTCGAGGGTGATGACGTCGATGTTCGGGCCGTCGCCCGGGGCGAAGTGGTACTTCAGGGTGCCAGTGACCATCGTTATGCCAATCTGCTCAGTGCCGTGACAAGGTGTTCACGGTGCTATACATTGTACTATATTTTGTTAACTTTGTCAATGCTCAGAGCGAAAGAGGAGTCGAACCCGGTGCCAGATAGGAAATTGAATAAATGCAAAAAGACGCCCGAGTCGGGACGTCTTCTTATCTGTAAAACTAAAATGGTGCGCGAGAGAGGAGTCGAACCTCCACGCCATTGCTGGCACTAGTACCTGAAACTAGCGTGTCTACCATTCCACCACTCGCGCGAGTGGGTTTGTAACTGCGTTACTTTAGCATAATTTTGTGCCTTAGGCGAGCTTGGCTGCGACGACCATTTGGGTTAGCCGTTGCGACCGAAGATTTCTGCCAGCACTACAAATAGAACCACGAGCGCCACGAAGAAGATGACGGCAAGAACGAGCAGCAGACTGAGGTTCTTCCAGTTTATGAGTGCGACCAAGCCGGAGCCAAAGGCTACAAGAGCTGCGCCGATAGCGACTGGACTAGCGGGTTGTCCGAGGCTTTTTTGTGGCATATGTTTATTATTCCGCTTTGGTATGATGGTGGCAATGGATACGCTTGGGCAGGTTATCGGCGACTACAACGGCTTTTTGCAGACGGTGCTGGAGGATATGGCGGCGGCTGAGTTTGATATGGCCGATTTTGTGCAAATTGACCACATGTGCTACCGGACCGTATCGCAGGAAAACTATGAAGCTAAAAAGGACGAGCTGGCCGTAGTGGGCCGGTTGCTAGGTGAGAGCATCGTCAGCGGGCGGCACATTGCCGTATACCGGCTACATCAGCCGGTGCGGTATAAGAGCTGGCGGATCGATGCCGTCGAGGTGCCGGCGCCTAAGGCTAGCAAGCCGTTTGCTGAAGGACTTGAGCATGTGGAACTCGTTTTGTTTGATGATAAGGATACATTTCTCGCCAAATACGCCGGCAAGCCGTTTGATATGACCTCGGCGGATCGTGGCATTAACCCAGAGATCGGCCTCAAGCTTGCGCGCTGTGCAGTGAAGTTTCATCTATTGAACTTGCCGACTGTGGTGTATTTGGAGAATAAGCTGCGGCAGGGTCCGGTTTAGTAGGCGGGGGCGGTGCGGCGGCGGACGGTCCAGCGGTAGACATCGTAATAGCGATCGGACGGTGAGATGAGACGCTCGGCTTGGATACCGGCAACAGTCGCATCCGTAGCATAGACGTAGCCGGTTTGATACAGCACCGCGGCCGGGGCGTCTTGGTCCCAGGTTTGCAAAAAGATGTGATACTTGGCCGCGCGCAGACCCGGGTCGGCAGTAATACGGCCGGATTCGAGCGCGTGGTCGGCCGTATCGGAGGCGTACTGCGAGAGGTTGACGCCTGGGTCGGTGGCCTGCGACGAGTGCCAATAGGCGTACACATCGGGGTCGGCGCCAACATTGAGGCCGTACAATAGCATCTGGAAGTTGCGCGGGCGCATGTAGGTTTGCTGGAGTTCATCCTCCCCAACGGTGGTAATGCTCACTTTAATGCCGAGCGGCGCCCACTGGCGTTTGATTTCGCCGGCTGCTGCACTGAGCTCACTGTTTTGCAGGGTGACAAGATGAAGGGTGAGCTGTTGGCCGTTTTTGGTGCGCAGGGCACCGGGGCGACTTTGCGTCCAGCCGTCACCCGAGAGCGCGGAAGCTGCAGCCGAGGGTGACAGCGGTGTGGGCTGATAGGCATTGGTGTAGCCGAGCTGGCCGGGGAGCAGCGGCTGGGTTACCACAGTGGCCTGGCCGGCCGTGGCACGGTTTAATATGGCCTGGCGATTGAGCGAGCGCGACAAAATGAGGCGCAGCGTGGCGTCGGACAGCACCGCATCTTTGGTATTAAAGAACAGCGTTTGCTCTTCGGGCAGGGAGAATTTGTATTGGAGCAGGTCCGGCATGGATTGCGCGGCGGCCAGCTCGCTTGGCAGCAGTTGGCCGGGAGAGGTTACCTGATGCTGGGCATATGCGGTGAGAGCATCGGCGGCCGTGGGGTAAAATTTAAAATCAAATTCGTCGAGTTTGGGCCGACCAAAGTAATAATCTGGGTTGGCGGCCAGTTCAATATCGCCGGCGCCGGGGGCAAAGGTCTTGAGCTCAAACGGGCCGGTGCCGACGGGGTCCTGATTGAAAGTAGCAGTTCGAAGTTCGCTTGGGTCGACGTCTTCGAGTAGATGGCGCGGTACGATTCCGACAGTCGTGGAATCGATGAATGAACTCAACGGTTCGGGTAGGGTGATGACCACGGTATAGTTGTCGGGCGTAGCAAATTGCACGCCCTGCCAGGAACTCGCGAGCGGCGAGTGCGAGTCGGGGTCCTGGATGGCAGTAAGGGTAAAGGCTACGTCGGCCGAGGTGAACGGTACGCCGTCTTGCCACTTCACGCCGTGACGGAGGTGGAAGGTATAGGTCGTGCCGTCGCTCCCGACGGTCCAGGTAGCAAGATCGGGCACCACCTGGCCCCGTGAGTTGTAGCGGGTCAGGCCGGAGAAAATTAGGCTATTGATATCGCTGGCTGTGGTTGATTCCGGCAGTAAGGGATTGAGCGTGTTGACCGTGCCCACGGCGGCCTCGGTGTACGTACCGCCGGGTTCAGGCACGGATATCGTTGCCAGGCTACCCAGATATCCGAGCTGCTGTAAGAGCCCGATGAATGCTACTGCCATGACCGTCCACCAGAGGAACAAAAAGCGCCGTATCAGGCCGACCTGGTGCCATTTACCCCATAGGTGCCGGTCGACGTAATTTACGCTCCACAGGCGCAGGATGCGAACAGTGCGCCGGGTCCGACGCGCGCCGCGCCGATAGCGAAATCGCAGGTACTCCCACATTACTTCTTGGACAGAATACTCAGAACCACGGACAGCACAAAAATAACAGCTAAAACGACGGTGGCGTTAAAGATAACGGCTTCGCCGCCGCGGCGTGATCGGTAATAACTGGTATCGCCACCGAAGGCCGCTCCGAGCGACTGCCCGCGTGATTGGATGAGGATGCAAATGATCATGAGCGCGGCAGAGATGACCGTGACGGCATCAAACAGGTTTTTCATGCTTGGGCTCCAGGAGTTCAGTTAAGAGGTAGTTGACGATCCAGATAATAACAGTCGCGACCACTGCCGTCCAGAAGGAGCGCAAGTGGAAGCTGGGATAGATCTTGGTGACGAGGTACAGCATGAATGCATTGATGATGAGTGTGAACAGGCCGAGCGTGAGCACAATGGCCGGCAGCGAAAGGATAATCACGAGCGGACGGATAATGGCGTTAACGACCGAGAAAATGAGCGCGGCCACTAAGAGCACCCAGATTTTATTATTGTACTGGATGCTGCCGGTCATAAGCTCGGCCGCGGCCCACAGACCGAGGAAATTGACCAGCCACCGGAGCAAAAATTTGCGCAGCATGACCTCAGTATGGTAGCACAAAATGCATCTTTCGTCCTGTTGTTGTGAGGTCCCTAAAAATAGCTGGGGACGGTAAACGTGAGCGGGCGGGCTGGGGCACATTCTGCTCCAGCCCGCCCGCATGTCTAGGCCGTGGCCTGCTGAGGTTCGTTGTTGATCTTCCGGACCGAGGCAAGCCAGCCCATTCGCTTGCGCCAACCCCGGAGCCACGAGAGTTGGGCACGAAGTTCATCCCAGGCTCCACGGCCCAAGTGCACATAGCCGACGTACCCGACTTCAAGGCGTACACCCGGCGGGATGTCGATGACGCACGATGGCTCCGGTATTACTTCCAGGGGTTGGGTGTGCTGGCACCAGTACTCCGCTGGGTCGATACCGAGATCGTTGACCCTCGCCACGACTGCGCACCGATCCTTACGATCTGTCCTGAATGAGGCAGCTGGAGAGGAGCCATAGATGGTAAGCCTTGCGTCCCCGCCCGCTTTGCTCCGATTGACCGTGAGATCGGCCTTAGCCGTGTGCAGCACGATGGTGCCGCCGGTCTGGAGGCTCCAGGTGACGGTGTGCACAAATCGTTCTTCCACGTCTGCCTACTTTCTGAAGGGCGATGTTGCTTATGGATTGGCGATACCAGTTTTATTATTATACAACAATATACTTGTATAACGCAAGGACGACTTTTGGTAGTGACCTTTAGCGCTTTTTGCGCAGGAGCTTTTGGAGCGCGAAGACGCTCGTGCCCGTGACTTTCATGCCGGGCTTGCGTTTGCGGTCGCGGCTTTTGGCGCGGCGCAACGCCCGGTCGACATGGCGGGTGCTCATAGTACTTCTCCTTTGGTTTCAGTTTGGCCAAGATGCTCGGCCACAATTTTTGCTTTTGCCGGGCCAACAACGGCGCTCAGCTCGTCGAGACTAGCGAGGCGGACGCCGCGCACCGAACCGAAGCGGCGGATGAGGGTTTTGCGCGTACTCGGGCCGACACCGGGGATAGCGTCGAGCAGACTGGTGGTAGCGCGCTTGCCGCGCAGAAGCGTTTGGTAGGTAATGGCGCTGCGGTGGGCTTCGTCGCGAACACGCTGGAGGAGTTGGAGAATGTGGCTGGAGCTGGGAAGCAGGATTGATTCGTAGGTACCGTCTGGCCGCGGGCGAATGATTTCTTCCAGGCGCTTGGCTAGACCAATTGCCGGTAGCGTGAAACCGAGCTCAGCCAGCACTCCGAGGGCGGCCGCCAGCTGTGGTTGGCCGCCGTCTACTACGAGCAGGTCGGGTGCCGGCCATTCCTCGAGGTTTTTGGGGCTGAAGCGGCGCGAAATGACCTCCTTCATGTGGCCGACGTCGTTGTTGCCGGCGAGACGAAGCTTGAAGCGCCGATAGTTTTCGCGGTCGGGCATGCCGTCTGCGAACACCACGAGGCTGGCCACGTTGTCGGTGCCACCGAGGTGGGAGACGTCGTAGGCTTCAATACGCCGCGGCGGACCGGGCAGCTCGAGACGTTCGGCCAGGCCGGTGAGGCCTTGATCTCGATTGAGGTCAAACATTTCCTGCTCGCCAAACACCATGTGACGGCTAAACGAGCGTAGATCGTTTAATTGGTCGCGAAAATGGGCAGCGGCTTCGTATTGCTTTTTGGCAGCGGCTTTTTGCATATCCTTTTCGAGCTGGGCGAGCAGTTTGGTTGACTCCCCTTTTAAGTACAATTCCAGGCGGCGAATGGTCTTGCGATATTCGCTTGCGGTAATGGCGCCCTCTTCCGGGCCGGGGCAGAGGCCAAGATGATACTGCAAGCAGCCACGGGCCGGCCAGTGCTCGTGCGTAACGTACGGAAAGACTTTGCGCAACATGCGCATGGCGCGCCGCAGGGCGTCGGTAGAGGTGAACGGACCGTAATAGTGGGCCTTGTCGTCGAGCGGGTGGCGGACATAGCTGATGACCGGAAATTCGTCGGCCGAGATTTTTACATACAGCCAGCGGTGCTTGTCGTCTTTGAGGTCGATGTTGTACTTGGGCTTGTAGCGCTTGATGAACTCGGATTCAAGAAAGAGCGCCTCAACCTCGGAGCGGGCAACAATCCAGTCGGTGTCGGCAATGTCGGCCACGAGTGCGAGCGTTTTGGGATCGCGGTGCTTGTTTTGGAAATAGCTCATGACCCGGTTTTTGAGTACGGAGGCTTTGCCAATATAGATGATTTTCTTGTTGGCATCGCGGTGGAAGTACACGCCGGGTTCGGCTGGGAGGGTCTTTAATTTGGCTTTGAGGGCTTCGGTCATATGGGATATTATATGCTATATCTATTTGCTTTATTTATAGCATCATGTCATTCTAAAAATTCAGCATCCGAGGTTGGCGGTCATGACCGCCAGGAGGGAGTTTGGATGACCGATTATCCTTACCCGCAAATCATTAGTATCGCGATTACGGATGATCACGATCGGGCCGATGGTCTACTCGATGAGAAGCTGCGCGCAGTCGGTGCCATGCTCGTTGACCATGGTAATGCTGTTCGTGTCGACATCTCGCCCGACCGTGCACGGAGTAGCTTCGGTACGCAGACTTCGGTTCGCGGCTGGCTCATTTTCCACACGACACGGCCGCTCCCACACCTGCCGATGCTTTGCTCCGATCTCATTCGGGCAGGGGTAGACCTGCCTCCGCTGAGTGAAGCGGCTGCCGGCTCATCCAGATAGCCGGCTTAGCGCCGGCTCTTACTTCGATGTACTCTCCTCCGCCCAGGCGTCGTTTGGGCGGGGGAGACCCTAATAGTTGAAACAATCGCATATCCTGCAGTGGCAGGATTTTTGCTGTCCGGACTATTCAACCGGATCAGTGCCGCGGGTGCCTTGTGGACTAGGAGCAGACGAATAGCCGGGCTGCAATGTGTCAGGGCCGGTGGCCGCCTGATAGGTGTCGATGTTGGCAGTAGCAAACGGCTGCCCGGCCGAAGCCTGGCTGACGGCCGAGGCCGGTGTTACGGTCAGATTAGGGGCGTCCGGTTTAACCGTGCCGGCAATATCAGGGCTAGTAACGGTCCCGACACTTAGTTTGGTTGAGGCCACTGGTTCAGGGGCTGGGCCTAGGGCGATGGAGTGACCTCTGAGCAACAAGCCGAGGCCGGCACCGGCTGCGATAAGCGCGAACAGCCAGATTACGATTAGTAAGGTACGTAGCGTGCGGTCGCTGAGGTGGGGAAAGCCGGCGAGTCCAGCCGGCAGAAGGGTGGCCGGTGCCAATGGCAGCGCCGGTGTTAACACTTCCTGAAATGTAACCGGCTGATTCTTACGGGTTTTGGGTGCTTTGCGGGCGGCCTTGGTGGTCTTACGCTTCGAAGTGGTTTTTTCGTTTGCGGGCATGGGTGGCTCCTTTACCGAGCACCCTCCCGTTTGGTTTGATTATTATATCTTATAATTAGTTTTTGATCAAAGCAGGATAACGACCCGGCCACTGAACGTAGTCGGGTCGTTAACGCCTAGCAGAACGGCGCGCACGGCGCCGCTGGGGAACGGGTGCTACGGGGTAGCGCCTGATGCCCATGAGCGAGTAGAAAGCGTCCAGGGTTACTTCAAGCTCACCAGGACGACGGGAAAAAGCTGCGACCTTGGGGTATTGGCTCGTGACCCACTCCACGAGTGCTGTCATGACATCGAACTTGAAAAGATCGGCGCCTATGACGCTGTGGGCTGGGCTGTCGAGCACCGTTGCTTCGAACAATCGCTCGGCCTCTTGCCGACAACGAGCAATCACCTCCATGTCGGGGTGGTTGATGGTCGCGTCTTTATTAGGCGCCATGGCCGCTGCTTTCGCGGCTGCTATGGTTCCCAGTGCGTGCTCGATCAGGATGCCGGTTAGTGCCAGTATCAGTCTCGGGGGTATCGGCCAACCGGTATTTACCCCTCTGGTTGGAGCCGGGATCCGCCGGCGTGTTGCCGGTGCAGTTGCGGTGTCAGACACGTATCTCACCTCATTTCAATGTATGCTCGCGTAGACGTCGGATTATTATATCACAGAACGCGGGCGCTAGTAGCCGGAGTTTTGACAGGTTGGGCAACGGCCTTGTTCGATGCGGCAAAAATGCGGGCCAGGTAGTGGCCGGTGTGGCTCGCTTCAACTTTTGCGACGGCTTCAGGCGTACCTTGGGCAATAATTTGGCCGCCGCCGGTGCCGCCTTCGGGACCGAGGTCGATCAGCCAGTCCGAGGATTTGATGACATCCAGGTTGTGTTCGATGATGAGCACTGAGTTGCCAGTATTGACGAGGGCGTTTAAGACACCGAGCAGGCGTTGAACGTCGTCGAAGTGGAGGCCGGTGGTGGGCTCGTCGAGAATATAGAGCGTGCGGCCGGTGGAGCGGCGGGCGAGCTCAGTGGCGAGCTTGATGCGCTGGGCTTCACCGCCGGAAAAGGTGGTGGCAGACTGGCCGAGCCGGATGTAGCCTAAGCCGACGTTATTTAAGGTTTCGAGCTTGCGGCGGATGGCCGGGATGTTTTCGAAAAAGGTAACGGCTTCTTCCACGGTCATGCCGAGGACGTCGGAAATGGATTTGCCTTTGTAGTGGATTTCGAGCGCTTCGCGGTTGTAACGTCGGCCTTTGCATTCTTCGCAGGTTACGTAGACGTCGGGCAAGAAGTGCATTTCGATCTTAATGATGCCGTCGCCGCGGCACAGCTCGCAGCGGCCGCCCTTAACGTTAAAACTGAAGCGGCCGGATTTGTAGCCGCGAATTTTGGCTTCGGGCGTGGCCGCAAACAACTCGCGGATGTCGGCGAATACCCCAGTATATGTCGCCGGGTTGGAACGCGGCGTGCGGCCGATCGCTGATTGGTCAACCGAAATAACTTTGTCGAGGTTGGACATGCCTTCGATATTGTCGTGTTTGCCGGGGAGGTCTCCCGCGCGGTGATAAGCCTGGGCGAGCTTTTTGGCCAAAATGTCGTTGATGAGGCTTGATTTGCCCGAGCCGGAGACGCCGGTCACGCTTACGAGCAGGCCGAGCGGAATCGTAACGTCGATGCCCTTTAAGTTGTGCTCGCGAGCATTTTTGATGACAAGCGTTTTTTTGTTTCCGGGCCGGCGTTTGGTGGGCAGGGCGATGGCTTTGGCGCCGGAGAGGTACTGGCCGGTGAGGCTCTCAGGTGTAGCAGCAACTTCATCCGGTGTGCCGGCGGCTACTACGTGGCCGCCGTGCTCGCCGGCGGCCGGCCCGATATCGATCACGTAATCGCTAGCCCGAATTGTGTCTTCGTCATGCTCCACCACAATCACCGTATTGCCGAGGTCGCGCAGGCGGACGAGCGTGGCAATGAGGCGGTCGTTGTCGCGCTGGTGCAGGCCGATACTCGGCTCGTCTAAGATGTAGAGCACACCCATGAGGCTCGAGCCAATTTGAGTGGCCAGGCGAATGCGCTGAGCCTCGCCGCCGGCGAGCGTGTTGGCCGAGCGGTCGAGCGTGAGGTACTCGAGGCCGACGTCCTTTAAAAATGTTAGACGGGCGCGGATTTCTTTGAGGATTTGCGTTGCGATTTGCGCATCGCGCGGGCCTAAGTTGAGCTCGCTAAACCATTTGGTAGCCTCGCCGATACCGAGTCTTGTAACATCGACGATGGACTTATTCTCAATAGTGACAGCCAGGATTTCCGGCTTGAGGCGCTGGCCATGGCAGACCGGGCATTCGTGCTCGGCCATGTACTTCTCAATGTCTTTGCGCACAAATTCGGAATCGGTTTCGTGATAGCGGCGTTCAAGGTTAGGGATGACACCCTCGTAGGTGGTGTGGTAGGTGCGGCCGCCGGGTCCGCGCAGGGCAACTTGAGTGTCGCCGGCACCATAGAGCACAATGCGCAGATCGGCCGGCTTCATTTCGGTCACCGGCGTATCGAGCGAAAAACCATGCGCATCGGCCACACCCTGGAGCAGGCGCGTGTACCAAGTGAGGCGGCTGGTAGTTTTGGTCCAGGGGCGAATGGCGCCCTCGGCCAGTGTTAAGCGGCGGTTGGGAATCACGGCTTCGGGGTCAACTTCGAGCCGCGTGCCAAGGCCGGTACAATGCGGGCAGGCGCCGTGCGGCGAGTTAAAGCTGAAATTGCGCGGCGCGATGTCGGGCAGCGAAATTTCACGGTGAACCGGGCAGGCGTAATGCTCGGAATAAACCTGCTCTTTATTCGTGTCGGCTTGGAGTACCTTAATGATGCCGTCGGAAAGATTCAGGCCCTGCTCAACTGATTCGGTTAGGCGCTGGCGGATCTCGCGATCCACGGCCACGCGGTCGACCACAGCCTCGATGGTGTGCTTTTTTTGCTTATCCAAAGTCGGAAATTCGGAGATCTCATAAATCGTGCCGTCGGCTCGCACGCGAGTATAGCCGGCCTTTTTGAGCTCGCCGACGAGCGAGCGGTACTCGCCTTTTTTGTCGTCAACCACGGGTGCTAGCAGCATGATGCGGGTACCGGCTTCGAGTTCTAAGATTTGGTCAACGATTTGGCCGGGTGTTTGGCGCGTGACTTCGCGGCCACACAGCGGGCAGTGCGGCACGCCGATGCGCGCATACAGCAGGCGCAGATAATCGTACACCTCGGTGACCGTGCCGACGGTGGAGCGGGGATTGCGGCTGGAGCTTTTTGGTCGATAGAGATGGCGGGTGAGAGCCCGTCGATTTGATCTACGTCGGGCTTTTCCATGAGACCCAAAAACTGGCGTGCATAAGCTGACAGCGACTCAACATAGCGGCGCTGCCCTTCAGCATAAATAGTATCGAACGCGAGCGACGATTTGCCGGATCCCGACAAGCCGGTAATTACCACCAATTGGTCGCGCGGAATTTCAACGTCAATGTTTTTGAGATTATGCTCTCGGGCGCCGCGCACGACAATTTTATCTGTCATAGACCTCCACCTCTGGCCATTTGGGCCTGGCATTACGGAGAGTTATTGTACCGAATTTTGGCGCGATTTGCAACTGGCGGACATGGCAAACCTGATGGCTTTGTGCTATAGAGATACAACCACCTCCGCGTGGGGCTTGGAGTACGCGAACAACCTAATAACGAGGGGGAGCGCCATGCCTGTATCTGTGCCGGGGGCGCATGGCGACTCTTTGTCGCTGCGTTTCCAACCGATTGTCGAGCCCGGCGGTCCGCCGTGGACCGTTCGGCTCGTAGAGGCCTTGCGTCTCGACCCGCGGGTTCTGGGGCAATTCACGGCTGCGCAGCGGCGTGAACTTGACGTTTTGGCTATCGGCGCTGCCGCCGTCGTGGTAAAAGATTGGCATTGTTGGCTGAGTGCCAATACGTCGTGGCAGGATCTGCGGTTCGACGACTACGCCATCAACCTCCTGGCGATTCTGGCTGCGGCCGATTTTCCGCCTCGGCGTTTCGTTATGGAGCTCCTAGAGTCCAGCCCGCCGCTGATTGACTACCCCGGCGTGCAGCCTAACATCGTACGGCTGGCCGCAGCGGGTATCCGGATTATTTTCGATGACGCCGGTACCGAGTACGCCAAATATCCCGGGCTCATAGTCAGAACTCTTAGGAACCAACCCCGAGTGAATACCGAAGCCGGTGCCACTGACCAGCCCAGTTTTTATGGGCTTAAGCTAGCCCGCGAGCTGATAGCGAATATAGAGTCGGAAAGCGGTTTCGCGCTGGCCGCCTATTACCTGCAAGCCGCACGCGACTATTACGTCCGCAGCCGTACCAGGCTTACGACAACGCTCTTTATCGCCGAGGGCGTGGAGACCGAGCAGCAACTGGCCCGCGTCCGGGAGTTGGCACGCTATTGCAAGGTGCGGATTCTAGTACAAGGGTATTTGGTGTCTCACAAAGCCAAACCGCGCGAGCTACTGGAAAACCCGGACCTTAGACTGGCGATTCGCCGTGGCACAGGTGAGCCTTAACGCTTGGCCGCCCCTGGATTTGAGTACCAGGGGCGGCCTCGGCTTTTCAGTGTCTAGTTTATTTTTTAATTATTTTATGCTATAATTATATTATCCATACCGACTTCAGGAGGTGAGATATGTCGAGTAATGGAGTCCTTCGAGCATCAAACGACTCTCTACCGAGGACACTGGCGGAGCGCAGGTGGGGCATCGCCGTCACGGGTATAACGCTGGCACTTGGTGCCGGTGCCGCGTGGGTGGTGATCGCGATCGCGACACCGGACCTGCCTGGTGTTGTCGGCAGACTTATCCAGACGACTGCGATCCTGACCGTTGTGGCCATAGTAACACCAACTCTGCCGGGCTTCGGTCCATACCGAATCAAGCGGGCTTCCCGGATACTGAAGCAAATCGGCATAGCCGCGCTTTACTCAGCCGCGATCTACGGCGCAGTGATCGGCACGTTCATATGGTTTAGCGCGCCCGACTATCGCTATGCCGCAGGGTGGATGTTGCTCATCGGGAGTCCCTGCATGGGCTACGTGCTTATATGCGGTGCCCTGGAACTGCAGTCGTGGTGGCGCCAGCGGCGGCAATCAGTCGGCCAATCGCCATCAGGCGAGTAGTACGCAACTCGGGAGGTTGCCATGTCAGCAATTTTGCAGGGCGTTGGCGCAGGTGCGGTAGAAGTCGTAGCGGTGCTCTGCGGTTTGAGTATCGTAAGAATGCCGTACCTGCGAGCGCCGGCTGCCATTATGACCATCGTCTTCTTCTTCGGAGGTATGGCGATCCAACCAGTCGTCGCTGTGATTACGGCCGTTGTGGCCGTAATCGTCACAATGGCAATCGTACGCACGCGCACGAACTCGGACCCGCAAGCCAGCAGGCAGACCGATCGTTCGGAGGATTCGGACCCTGGGGCCGACTAGGCCCCGGGGCTCCGGCCCCAATTTTGGCTTATTAGTTGATTTATTGTTAAAAATATGATATTATATTAACACGGGACGAGTGTCTCGTTGGTTGCTTGATAAGAGGTGGGCTATGCCACGACACTTGCGATCCAGGAAACTGGGGCGGCGGCCGTTTCAAGCATTGACGGTTGCTCTCTTGCTGGCTGCACTCGTGGCAGGCTGGAGACTTCACCGCAACACCTTCGCAATGACCGGGTCTTTCTGGTTGGGCTCGTTCGTGATCTACCAGGTTACGATCAAGTATTACACCGGCCACTGGGCACTGAAGCCCAGTAAGGAATATCCCTCCTTCTGGTGGGGAAACCTTGTCATCCTGCCACTGTTCGTGTCAGCGCCGCTGGCGGTGTTGGCGAATCATTTGCCAACACACACCCAGCTGTACTGGTTCGAGGAGAGGTGGTGGGCACTGGCGGCGGCGACGCTGGCACTGGCGGTTGCAGCCGGGTTCAGGTTGACCCAGCGACAGGTCTTCTGCAAGGAGGCGCTGGCGGCACCCTGGAAGACCATCCACGACTGGTTCGAATTTACGTTCCTGTCGTTCATCCTGATCTTGAATGCGCCGGCCCTGTGGTATTCAAGCTGGGGTTTCCGGTCGTTCCACGCCACATCGGTTCTCGCACTCGTGCCGCTCATCGGCCTCGGCATCTGGCTGTACGTTGCCCGGGTTCGAGACCGTAAGAGGGACCGGGATCTGCCGCCGGACAAGGAGGGCGTGACGATTGAAGGCTGGGACTGGGAACGGAGTGCGGTTATTCCGTGCAAGTACCTGGGGCACAAGGACGGCAAGACCTTTGAGTGGGTACCCGACCTGCCCGAAGCGGCTTAGCCGCAATCCGATGGCCCGGCTGCTCGAACGTGAGAGTGGCCGGGCCAGACCTGTCTTTATTGATTTTTCTAATATTTGTGTTATTATATTTGTGTTAACGTCCATGTCTACTGAACCTTGGAAAGGATGTGGTGAGCGTGGCTACTATTGGCCCGCCCATACCGCACTGGGTGTTTGTCGTGATCGTGCTCGCACTGCTGGCATTGGGGCTCGTACTCGGGCCCTGGCTGTACCGCCGCCGGTGGTACGCGGTCACCCTGGCCTGCATCATGACGTTCGTCCTGTACCAGCTGACGACGCTCTACTTCGGACATTTCTGGGCGCTTAACTTGGCCCACCAGTACCCGAGCTTCTGGAGCGGGGACCTTATTCTGCTGCCGTTTGGCACCCTGGCGCCGCTGTCGTATATGATCGACCACTTGCCCAAGCGGGACGTGACGCTCCGACAGCCGTACCTGTTCAACCGGCGGTGGTGGCCGTTTGCGGCCACGGGACTTGCACTGGTGTATGCCGTCTGGTTCTGGGGGACGCAGCGTGCGATTTACCCGCCGCTGGCAGATGACGCACCATGGAAGTATCTCCACAATGTTTTGTCGGTGACGTTCATCAGCTACCTGATCATCCTGGGTTCGCCCGCGATCTGGTACTGGATCGTTGAGGCGCGCGGGAGCAGGCAACACAGCACAAAGGTGCTGGTCGCCTTCATCCCGCTCGTGTCGCTCTTCGCCTGGGGCGTCGTTGCGACAACCGCCGACCGGCTGATGGATATCAACGCCCCCGGGGGACATGCGCTCGTTCAGACGCGCGACTACGACTGGAGCAACGGCCTGACGGGTTCGGACGTAATTAAGCGGCTGCCTGGTGGAGGCTGGCGGTGGGTCCCCGTTCCAGGGCAGTAAGTTCGTTCGATGACGATGGCCCGGCTGTTCGCGCAGATGCGAGCGGCCGGGCTGGTTTGATTTTTACGGCGATGTTAGGTTAATCGCTGGGCGTCGGCTTCGGTAGCGGCGGCGATGTCTTGCTGGCGGCGAAGATCGGCGGCTTGGGAGCGATTAACATTGGCTTGCCGTTCTTGATCGGTGGCATCGCTTTCAAGACCGGCGGCCTGTCTCACGTGATCATCGGCCTGGCTGCGGTGGTTGGTCGCGGTGTCACGATTATCGGTCGCTTTTGCGTCAAGTTCGTCTGCGGTTGATTCAAGGGTGTCGGGATCCATGTGTTCGCCTTCTTTTCCGTTAATGAAGTTGGGATTTTATACGAGCCGGGCGGCCTGATCATTGGTGATTTTGCCAAACGATCGACGAGTGGAAGCCTCTTAACGGTGGCGCTTACGTTCGAGATTGGTGAGATAGCGTTTGCGCAGACGCAGGTTGGCTGGGGTAACTTCGAGTAATTCGTCGGCTTCGATGAAGTCGAGGGCTTCTTCGAGCGAGAGGTTGGTGAACGGCGTAAGTTGGGTCGTCATATCGGTTGAGGACGCGCGCACGTTGGTGAGCTTCTTTTCTTTGGTGACGTTGATTTCGAGGTCATCACCGCGGCGGTTTAAGCCAATAATCATACCTTCATACACCTGCGTGCCCGGGCCGATGAAAGCGGTGCCGCGCTCTTCGACCGTGGCTAGGCTGTAGGTGGTGGCGGGGCCGGTGGCGGCCGAAATGAGCACACCATTGCGTAGTTGCTGCAGTGGCGTGCCAAGCGGCTCATAGCCGGTGAGTAAGCTGTTCATAATGACAGTGCCTTTGGTGGCGGTAAGCAAGCTGTTGCGCAGGCCGATGAGGGTGCGGGTCGGCAAGGTGAAGACAAGGCGGGTGGTAGCTTTGGTGGTGGGCTCCATGGTGTCGAGACGGGCGCGGCGGCGGCCAAGCTCGGCCGAAACGGCACCCACGTGCTCTTCCGGCACCTCGATCGTAAGTTCTTCGACTGGTTCGAGTGTGCGACCGTTTTCCTCTTTGGTAACCACTTCCGGCCGGCCAACTTCAAATTCAAAGCCTTCACGGCGCAGGGTTTCGATGAGCACGGAGAGATGTAGCTCGCCGCGGCCGGCCACGAGGAAATTGGTGCCGCGGTCGGTGACGCGCAAGCCCACATTGGTTTCGAGCTCGCGTTCGAGGCGGGTGCCAATTTGGCGCGAGGTGGTAAATTTGCCTTCGCGCCCGGCAAACGGCGAGGTATTGGGGCCGATTTGGATTTGGAGTGTGGGTGCCTCGATCTGCATGACCGGCAAGCTTTCGGGGTTTTCCGCGGCGGCCAGTGTGGCGCCGATGGAAGCCTGTGGTACACCCGTAATCCAAACGATATCGCCGGCGGCCACTTCATTTGCTTCAACCCGGCCAAGACCTTCGGCAACATAGAGCTTTTCGGCGCGAGCCGAAGTGACGTTACCTTCACGGTCAATTAGAGCGAGGGCCTGCCCGGCTCGCACATCCCCACGCTGGACACGTCCGATGGCATACTTACCTTGATATGAATCCCAAGCCAGCGCAGTTACGAGCAATTGGAAATCGCCGTGCGGATCAACGCGCGGCGCCGGAATGTCATTCGTAATGGCATCGAAGATAACCTCAAGGTTGGCTGGAGTTTCTAGCTCGGCGGCGGTGGGCTCGTGGTCCCAGGCTTTGCCGTCGCGGCCAATGGCGTAGTAAACCGGAAATTCAAGCTGATCGTCGGTAACGGCGAGTTCAAGGAAGAGATGCTCGACTTCACTCACCACCTCGGCTGCGCGAGCGTCGCGCTTGTCGATCTTGTTGATAATGACGACCGGCTTAAGGCCCAGCGCCAGGGCGCGCGACAGCACAAACTTGGTTTGGGGCATGGGACCTTCGGCCGCATCGACGATCAGGAGGCAGCCGTCGGCCAAATTGAGCGTTCGCTCGACTTCACCGGAGAAATCGGCATGTCCGGGTGTGTCGATGATGTTGATTTTGTAGCCGTTGTGGCTGACCGCGATGGTTTTGGCCGAGATCGTAATCCCCCGCTCGCGCTCGAGGTCGCCGGTATCTAAGATGGTAGTTTGGCTCATTTCGGCCTGGTTGTCGCGGAATGTACCGGCCTGCTTTAACAAGCCGTCGACGAGCGTGGTTTTGCCGTGGTCGACGTGCGCAATAATGGCAACGTTGCGGATTTGACTGGTAGCGGTAATGGTCGGATTCATAGGCTCACATTAAAACACCGGGGCTGCTTATTACGCCGGTGGCGGTTGTTTTGTTAATTATAGCACGTTTTATTGGTTTACGCTAGACTTTAGTGCTACTGCTCGCTCTGGTCGATGGCCTGGCGAGCCTGGTAAGCCCTGACATCGGCCTCGGTGACATCCCGCATTGGCTGACCACTGCTAACCCATCCGGCCCGGATGGCTTCCCATTCAGCAACGGTTGCTCCGACCTCGCCGGCTGCTCGGGCCTTATTGTTCCGCTCGGCAGCGCCTAGGTCTAGTGCTTTGGCGGCGTCGCTTGGGTAATGGTCGGTACCAGCGTAAGGGAGGGATCTCCCTTCGTCTGCACGATCACGCGCCCAGTTTTCTGGATCTGGACCACTGTATTCACTCGGCATGTTTGTGCTCCCGTTATTCGATATTTAGTACGACGCGATACACCAGTAAATGGGTGGGGCTGGGGCAGCTCGCACGAGATGCTTAGGCTGCTTCTTGTGATTCGGCGGCGAGTGATATCAGGTTGTATCTGGTATCTACGACGTGCGCATCGGGCCCAGTGCCACTTGTTTCCTGCCACACCTCTACTCCCACGCCCGGGTAAGCCGTAGTGTAACGGTTTCTTATGTGGCCTCGTCCGTCGTCTTCCGGACTGGTGTTCAGGGGGAGTGACTCACCGGGGTTTAAGCCGAGTACCTGATCGGTTCGGTGTCGCAGCGCCGCGACGAACCGATCATCTGCACTGGCGGCCTCAAGGCCTACTCTTGGCGGATTTTCTAGCTGAGTCGGATCCTGTAATACTCGATCAATAACCTCAATGTCATGCCTGAGATCCGATCGAGCCCCATCCTCGGTCTCCCGCGGTTGTGAACGATTTTCAACGTCGTACTCGGCATCAGGACCCGGCCAGATCCGATCACCCTGATCCTGGGCGGCGAGAGCCTGCAATCTGGCGGCGAGAGCGGGACTTTTAACCTCATGGACTAAGCCGCCATAAAACTCGGCGACGGTCGATTCGCGCCGCCGGCGCTCGGCACCGTCCGGGTGTGCTAGCCCCGCCATTTCATCAGCGTTTCGTCCGAGGCCACGAGGCCCTTGCGCCCCGGGGCCGTCGAGTTCTCCTTGCGTGGTCATAGGGGTACCCCTCCTTTATGGGCTAATCATAACTGACATATATGAAGGGGGACAAATTTGACTGGGTTACCGCCCGCGGGGCGGACGGCCGGAGGCTGGTTTGGAGCGGGACGGTTTTAGAGTTTCAATTTGGTCGCGGAGGGTGGCGGCCTTTTCGAATTGGAGGTTTTGGGCCGCCATTTGCATTTGCTCGGTGAGTTCTTTGACGATCCTTGCACGGTCTTCTTTGGGAATGGTGTCGGGGTCGAATTCGCGCACATCGGCGGTTTCAACCGCTTCGGCTTGGCGCATGCGTTCGCCCATGGCCTTTTTGATACCTTCGGGCGTAATGCCGTGCTCTAGGTTGTAGGCTTCCTGGACTTCGCGGCGTTTGTTGGTCGTGTCGATGGCTATGCGCATGGAGTCGGTAATGCGGTCGGCATACATTATGACGCGGCCTTCAACGTGGCGGGCGGCTCGTCCGATGGTTTGGATAAGGGCTGTTTGGCCGCGCAAGAAACCCTCTTTGTCGGCATCGAGGATGGCGACGAGCGAAACCTCGGGCAAGTCGAGGCCCTCGCGTAAGAGGTTGATTCCCACCACGACATCGTAAACACCGGCGCGCAAGTCTTGGAGAATGTCGACTCTTTCTAGGGTGTGGACGTCGGAGTGTAGATATTGGACCTTGATACCAGCTTCGTTTAAGTATTCGGTGAGGTCTTCGGCCATGCGTTTGGTGAGGGTGGTAACGAGCACGCGCTGACCCTTTAACGTGGTAGCCCTAATTTCGGCCAGTAGGTCGTCGATTTGGCCTGAGATGGGGCGGACGTCGATCATTGGGTCGAGCAGGCCGGTGGGACGGATGACTTGCTGCACGACTTGGCTGGAGCGCGAGAGCTCGAGCTCGGCCGGCGTGGCGGAAACATTGATGACTTGGTTTAAGTGGCGCTCGAATTCGGTCCATTTGAGCGGGCGGTTGTCGAGTGCACTAGGCAAGCGGAAGCCATAATCTACCAGCGTTTCCTTGCGGGCGCGGTCGCCGTTGTACATGCCGCGGACTTGCGGCAGGGTGATATGCGATTCGTCGACAAACATGAGGAAATCGTCCGGGAAGTAGTCGAGGAGGGTGGCGGGCTGCTCGCCGGGTTCGCGGTCGGACAGAAAACGCGAGTAGTTTTCGATGCCGGGCACCATGCCGGTTTCGAGCAGCATCTCCATGTCGAATTTGGTGCGCTGCTTGAGGCGCTGAGCTTCAAGGAGTTTGTGCTCGCGTTCGAGCTGGTAGAGGCGCGTGTCGAGCTCTTCGCCGATCTTCTGAACTGCGATGCGCAACTTTTCTTGCGGCGTGACGTAGTGCTTGGCCGGGAAAATCTTAAGCTCCTTACGCTCGCCCGTGAGCTCGCCCGTGAGCGAATCAAGCTGGCGTATGCGTTCGATCTCGTCACCAAAGAATTCGAGGCGGTAGGCTACTTCTTCGCCGACGGGGAAAATGTCGACCACGTCGCCGCGGACCCTAAAACGGCCGCGGGTGAAATCGAGGTCGTTGCGCTGGTATTGGATATCGGTGAGCTGGCGCAGGAGCTTGTCGCGCAGCCTGCGCTCCCCCACCTTAAGGTCGATGGTCATGGCAGTGTAATCCGAGACATTGCCGAGGCCATAAATACAGCTGACTGACGCCACAATTAACACGTCGCGGCGGGTTAAGAGGCTCATGGTAGCAGCATGCCTAAGGCGGTCGATCTCCTCGTTAATTGAAGAGTCTTTTTCAATGAAGGTGTCGGTGCGCGGCACGTAGGCTTCGGGCTGGTAGTAATCGTAATAGCTGACGAAGTACTGCACGGCATTGTCGGGGAAAAACTGACGAAATTCGGAGTAAAGCTGGGCGGCTAGGGTTTTGTTGTGCGAGAGCACAAGCGTGGGCCGCTGCAGTTCCTGCACGATGTTCGCCATTGTGAAAGTTTTTCCCGATCCGGTTATGCCGAGCAAGGTTTGTTCGCGGTCGCCGCGTCGCAACCCTTGCGTGAGTTGGGCGATAGCCTTAGGCTGGTCGCCGGCGGGTTGGTATTTACTTACAAGCTTGAATTCGGGCATATAGTCTTATTATAGCAATTCCTTGAAACTTATTAAATTATGTGGCATTGTTGGTTACGCTTGCCCTTTTACATACGGCCCCTCGGAGTGAAATATGCAACTACTTTTCAACCAGCTGGCGGCCCAAGCAACAGCCGGCAATAAGCTGTTCGCGCTGTTTTTTACGCTGTGGGTGCTGAGTGCGACGGCCGTCGTATATTTTGTGACCGACGACAGCAAACCCCCTTGGTCGCTGCTGTCGGTAATGCTTGCGAGCATCGGAGGCACGATGGCGACAGAAGGTTCGGGTGTATTGCCTCCTCCGCGAGTCCATATTACGGCCGTCCAGCTGGCGGCCGTGCTGCAGGCCAATGCCAAGCTCTGGGCGCTCACATGGCACTGCGTGGCGCTTGCAATCGCGGTGATGTTGGCCTACGGCGGGGCGCATCTGTACTTCAACGCGCGAACAGGCTTGCTGTTTTCGCTGCCCCGATTGGTTATGGGCACCTACCTGCTTGCGTTCGCACCACTGGTGGTCACGCTTGCTCTTAACTGAGCGGGCAAACTGTGGGCGCCCGGGAGCAATTCCTGGGCGCCCGCGTTGGCGTTTTTATGGTGACTATTTTGCTAATTCAAGCGCTTCGGTATGCCGGTTGTGCCGTTGATTTCAATGGTGGCCTTTAGGCCGTCATTGTTTTCAAATACCAGATCCATTGTGCCGGCGTTGTGCGAGCACTCATAGGCGGGAGTATTCCATGGAGAGCTAGTGCAAACCTCGAGCGGCGTGCCCGGGTCATCCGGCGGATTATGAATGTAATATATTTCAATTTCAGGCATCGGATTGCCGGCCGTGTCGTAAATTTTGTACTGCGAAGTTTGTAAGGTGTGGAAGTACATTTCAAAGCATTCGCCGTCGCCGGAGGGGTCATTTGCGGGGTCGCAGTAGTCCTTGAAATCGTTGTTTGGCGCTATGACATACCCGGTAAAATTACCGCTTGCATCATAGTCAGCGTATAAAGGTTCGAGCTCGACGAGGTAGCCGAGCGGATCGTTCGCGTCAAACTCTAGCCCAGTGCCGGCGACCGCTGATGTGGTGGTATTGCCTGGACCGGTTTGATTGTCGTTCGAGAGGGCATAATTGCGGGTATAGCTAATGTCTTGTACGGTTTGGTCAATAGCGGTGTCGAATCTGGAACGCTGGAGCATCGTTGACCACCCTTGGAAAACCAACACCAATAGCAGTGAAGATATAGCCATTACAAGTGTCAGCTCAATGAGTGTAAAGCCCGAGTTCTTAAGTTTATTCGTCATGATAACTCTTGAGCTTAATTGTCTAATTATCAGGCCGATTGGTCAATGGAGACCGGTTACGAGGGTTTGAGTCTTAAATTTCGGCAAATGCGTCAGGGCGGAAGCGCCGAGGTAGGAAGAAGCTAAGGCAAAAAACGAGGACCAGGAGCGAAATTTCGTAAACCACACCCCAACGGAAAGCATTGTCGAAATCGACGCCTTCAGCCGCGGCAGCTGCACTGATCGCGCTGGCGGTGATCTGGCGGGAAAGGAACGGATCGGCGGCGAAGGCGGGGCTATTTTGGATCTTTTGACAGCTTTCCGGCACGACGGATGAATCTTGCTCGCGGGCGCGGTCGACGAAACAGGACTGGACGCCGCTTATAACGGCGTTTTGGGTATCTGGTGGGAGGCCGGCGGCTGAGAGTTGTGAGCTGAGCTTGGGCACGGCAGCTTCGAAGCTGGCGGGGGCCGCGGCAGTGAGCTGGCCAAAGAAAATTACGCCGATGACGGCAATGCCGATGGCGCCTCCAACCTGCTGCACGGCGTTCAGCGTACCGGAAGCAGCACCGGCATTCGACGGATCGACGCCGTTTAGCACTGCCGCATAGAGTGAAGCAAAAATGTGGCCCATGCCGATGCCAACAATTAACAGCCCGGGGATGAGCTGCCACGAGTGTATGCCGAGTGTGTAATGGTGCAGGGTCCAGGCCGCTATGCACAAACCTATAGTCATGTAAATGCAGCCGAGGAATAAGGCTCTGCGGCCAAGCTTGGGAATAACTTTTTCGCCTAGCAACGCCATGGTGAGGCCAATGCCAATGGCCACCGGCAGACCGGTGAGCGCAGCGTGAACAGGACTAAAGCCCAAGCCGATTTGCAAAAACAGGCCAAAGGTGAGGAAAAAGCCGAGCATGGCGGCCTCAAAGATGAGGTTAACCGACAGACCAATGTTAAATGACAGTTTGCGGAAGAGCTCCGGTAACACCAGCGGCGAGCCGTCAGTCCTGGCTTTGTGGCGCTGCCACAGTGCAAAAATTACAAACACTGGGAGCGACGAAATCATCATGGCAAATGACCACTCAGGCCAGCCGAGTTCGCGGCCCTGGATCAGCGGATACACAAGCAGCAGCATTGCGATCATGATTAGGAATGTGCCGACCAGATCGAGCTTGAGCGGGTGTGATGATTTGCCGTTAGGTAGGTAACGGACAGCGGCAATGAGCGCAAAGATGCCGATGGGAATATTAATGAGGAAAATCGGCCGCCAATCGAGTCCAAAAAGGTTGGCTTTGATCAGCAAACCGCCTACGACCGGCCCAAGCGAGGCGGCCAGTCCGCCGAGGGCGCCAAACAATCCGTTGATAGCGCCGCGTTCTTCCGGCTTGTACATGATCTGCATCAGGGACATGACTTGCGGCACCATGAGGGCGGCCATGGCACCTTGGAAGAGCCTGGCGGCAATGAGCCAATCCGGCCCGGCGGCCAGTCCGCTAAACAGCGAGGCGACGGTGAAGCCGGCCACGCCAAACATGAAGATTTTTTTGTAACCGAAGACGTCGCCCATGCGGCCGCCGGTCACGAGTAAGAGTGCAAAGGCTAAGCCGTAACCTGCTACCACCCATTGGATGGCCGAATACGTGGCGTGGAGATTGGTGCGGATTGACGGGATGGCAATGTTTACGATCGTGGAATCGAGCAGGTCCATGATGAATGCCAGTGACACGACAACCAGCGCGATGGTGCGAAGCTTGGAGCTTAGGCCGGCGGCGTGTTCTTGGGCTGATAATGGTGCGGCCTCCGCGGCCTCGATAGCTACCGGAGCAGCTTCTGGTGCGGGCTTGGTGTCCGGAGCGGGCTGCGGACCCGGTGCGGCTGCGGGAGCTGGAACTGGCTGTGAGCTCAGATCTAATGTCGGCTGGTGTTGTGCCCTGTTCGGTTGGGATGGGCGTTTTCTAGGCTGAATCGTATCTAACATGTTCGGTATATTACTGGTTACGCCTAGGCGAGTCAAGAACAGGGGTTACAAATATGAGGCTTAATCGCCGAAGGCTGAGGGCGGGCCGGCCGGCGCGGTCGGTGTTGGCGTATCGGCGGCCGCAGCGGGCGCAGCAAAAGCTCCGGGGCCGCCCGTACCCAGGTTGCGAAGCATTTGGTCGCGGATTTCAAGAGCCTCTTCCGACAGCGCTTCGGGGTGCGGCGCGCGGTGAAAGATGAACTTTTCAGTTTCCCCAGCTGACTGCACTTGCACATCACCATAATCAAAAATGGTCGCCCAGAAGCCAACGCGAGTCCCTGACACGTCCTGAATTCTGGCGTAGGTCAGTTGCGAGATTTGGCGGCTAAAGAGCGTGGGCTGCTCGACTTCGATAATGTGGAGGTTGGTGAAGATCAGTACATTGCGTTGATAGGTGAAGATGCCGATGAGCAAAATGAGTCCGCCGATAACGGCCATGAGTGTAACGAGAATGAGCACGAGCAGGGGCGGAAATGGAATGAGCTCGGGATGACGGCCAGCCAGGTAGGCCAGGGCAACGCCGGCCAAGATGAGGAAGAGCGACATCGCGATTGGGCCGACCAGGTCAATAAACGAGCGGTGGACGACGCGGATAATGTTTTCGCCGGGGTCAAGCTGAAAGCCGTAATTCATAGTGCATATGTTTTAGCATAATTATCCGACTTTGCCAAGTCCGGAGGCGACTAGGACTAGAATGAGCGCGATGAGGACGCCAACGGTAACAGCTGCATATATCCGGTAGTTGAGCTGGCGCCAGCGCAGGAGCCCTTTGCGCCAGACCACCATATGGGTCACGAGATAGACTAAGAGTAAGAGCAGCAGGAGGCCTAAGGTTGCAAGTGTTGCCCAGTTGAGTGTGCGGGTGAGACTTAGGGGAGCGAACAGGCTGTAGGACTTGGCCGCCGGGGTACTGGCCGTAATTTGTCCGTTGGCAGTTGGGGGCTGGATGGCGGCAGCTAGTGGTCCCGGTGTGGCACTGGGCGATGGGCTGGTTTGCGGTGGTACGCTAGCCGCGGGCGAGGGAGATGCACTATGTGGTAGCACTGTGGCCGTCACGGTCAAGCTGCCGGCGGCAGGGGCGCCATAGTGTGCTACAACGAGCGTAGTTTGGCCGCTCACGAGGGTGCCGTTTTCGACCGCAAAGCCAACGTCGGTGTAGTGCGGATTTAAGATGTTGGCGCGGTGGCCGGGTGAGTTCATCCAGCCGGTCATAACGCCTGAGGTGGTGTCAAAATCTTTGGCCAGATTTTCCCCGGCGTACGAGTAGTTGTAGCCGGCTTTTTCAAACCAGTACCAGGGCTGAATGCCGGACGGTGAAACGTGTGCCCAATAATCTTCGGAGAACATGTCTTGGGCTTTGAGCTCGGCGGAGTAATTGAGCTGGGCGCTCAGGTTTAGCGGCGGCAGGCCATTGGCCTGGCGAGCTTGGTTGGTTTGGGTAAATAACGCTTCCGGCGTGATATCGGTGGCATAGGCCAGGACTTGCCCGGGCGTAGTCGCTCGAACACCTGCCGGGCGGGTGGCGATAACCGTGGCTTGTGCGCCCAAAATGAGCAGCGCGACAAGCGCTAGCCCGTGCGCCCGGATGAGGTGCGGCCGGTGATCGTTGCCGGTGTGCGGAATGAGCCAGTGCTTGAGGTGACGGCCGATGTGGCTGGCTGTGAGATGCTTTTTTTGTTTTTGGCGTCGCTTTGGCATCGATAAATCTTATGGTTAGCCATATTGTACATCATATCTGGAAATTGGAGTCCTGGCACGACTAATTTGCGAGAGCCATACAATGACTTTGATTTTCCGTGGCCAAAGTTCGAAATGTGTCCACTACGAGGTGCCGCCTAAGAGGCTTACTTGTAGTGGTAGCGGCAAGCTATTATTCGCAGCTCGTCGTCAACTACTGTATACACTAGCCGGTGCTCATCCGAGATCCGTCTTGACCACGCGCCAGATAGGTCTCCGCGCAGTGGCTCTGGCTTCCCGGTTCCCTCAAAAGGGTTCCGAGCACAGTCCTGGATGAGCTGGTTGATTTTTTTTAGTGTTTTCTTGTCTTGGGACTGCCAGTATAGGTAGTCGTCCCAGCCATCATTAGTAAACGCGATGATCCTTGTCATGCATTATTGAGTTTGTGACGCGTGACATTGCCAGCCCCGGCGTCAGCTAGGCTGCGGCGCAATCGCTTTGCATTTGCGGGATTGGCGAGCAGGTAGTCGGTTTCTTTCTTGGCAGTGTATTGCTCTAAAGGCATGGCTACAATTGTTTGGCCGTCGCTGCGCGTAATAAGGAGGATGTCTTGGTCGTCGATGACCTGGTCGAAATACTTTTTAGAGTCTTTCCGGAATTTAGAGATAGATGTAACGTTCATGGGTTTCTCCTTGTACGCTACATTGTACGTTGAGGGATACAATATAGCAATTATTACGGCGCGATTATATGTGGATCTTGTCTTCTGACTTCGGCCTGAACATTGAACGCTGTAGTGTACAAAGGTCTTCTGTGATGACTATGAGTGTTTGCTTGGATGCAGCGGGCTGCATTTTTTTGATGCATGCAATCAGAAGAGGCCCTGTTCGGCAGGGTTTTTCGCGCAACCTAGGTGGTCGCACGCCTCTTCCGACGAACAGGGCCTGGGGGCCGGGTTGGTTATACGGCGATTTTGGTTACGCCGCCTTGCATCCATTCACCCTCATGTACGACGACGTGCATGAGGGCCGGGATGGTTTGGACTGTGCCCGATCCGAGATGGATGACGGCGATTACGCTGCCGGCTGCGATGGTGGCACCCACCTTAACGTAGTCTGCCAGCGTGATCTGCCGGGCCACGAGGCCGGCGAACATCGTGAAGTCGAAGCCCTGCTCTGTCACGATGCGAATCTGGAAGTTGCTCCGGGCGGCTTCGGCAGTGTGGGCCATGCGGCGTCTCGTGCCCGAGACGATGATGCCCCCTACGGTAATGTCGGCAGGGCAGGTGATCATGTGCTCATTGAGCAAGGTGAGGAAGGTCCGTACCAGGTGCGAGCCGTCCGGCTGAGCCTCGATGGACATAATCTTGCCGTTGGCGACAGCATAAACTGTGCCGACGTCGTGCCCGCGCGGACGCGGTATGTGCCGGAAGGTAGCAGCTACCACTAGACCTGCACCGGTCAGTGTACCAGCCAGCCGCCACTCTCTCCGAGCAGCTGCCACAACGCTTGCACCGAGCAGGGGTACTACGTAGCGGGCGCCCGCTCGCACACTGAGGGCTGAGAACCGCAGACCCGGCACGCCTATCGTGCTCACTCGATGGGTTATTGAGACAGTGTTTTCATCGGAAGCCATGGGCCTCCCTCTCGCTAGTAGGACTGTGGACGAGTGCACAATCGGTCTTTCGACGCCATGGGCATGCGTAGTATCTAATAGAATCAAAGCGGTAATCAAGAGGCGTCTGGGTGGTACGCCCGGCGAACGATCCGCCGGGCGTACCAGATTGTGACATCCCGATCTTTTACGAGATGTCGGCAGAGTAGACGTTGGCCGGCGGGACGAGGTTCCAGAAGACCCAACGCCTGGTGAGTTGTACACCGAGCAGCTCGCGCAACTCGACTTCCCTCTTCGTCGTGTACTGGATGACCGCGACCTTGCCGCCGAGCGACCGGATCATCCTGAGCACGTTGCTCACTACCTCTTCGGGCAGAGAGAGCAACGGCAGGAAGCAGTACCAGCCCACCGGCTTGCGGCCGACGAAGCGCCTGGGGTCGCCTTTGATCAGGTTGTCAGGACTCTTGAACAGTTCGTCCAGACCTTCCCCGGTGAAGAGCCGGGACACGTCTTGGGCGTCGGCCAGAATGGCGATGACCCTGGAATCGCCCCAGTGGCGCTTGATCAGCGCCGCCCGGAGGATCGGATCGAGTTCGGTCAGGATAACGTCCCGGTAGAGGACTTGCGCGAGCAGAGCCTTGGTGGAGCGCCGGCCGTTACCGGCCCCAAGCTCGATCACGGGTCCGTCCACGGCGTCCCGCAGGATGGCGGGGCCGTCCCCGGCATTCCCCAGAATCGTACGAGCCATGATGCGGCAGGTGACGAGACGGGTGGGGACGACCTCGCCGACCTGGCCGGGATGCCTGATAAGGGCTGCCGTCATGGACGCAGACTTGTTTGCCCAGACCCGGGCCATCCAGCCGGCCGTGAGTCCCGCTGCTCCGGTGAGCAGCAAGGCCTGTTTCGAAGCCATCAGGGTCCCTTCAGCTGTTGTGTTCGGACATGGCCGCTCGATCGGGCTTTGGGGTCGCCTACGAGCACAATTAAGTATGGTATGGGTAGATCGTAACGTCAAACAGGTTCGTTTTGGATGAGTCGGTAATTATTGCATTGGGGGGACATGCCAAGTGACAGCGCTGTCGCCCGGCACACCCCCAAGGAATTTAAGAATACTCCCTCCTTTGCTTCATCGAGCGCAGAGCCCATGCACATATCGCGGCTTCCAGCAGCAGGGCTGCGCCTTTGAAGCGACCTTCGGAATTGGAGAGCGGCGAGTGAAACCGCTTCCTTATTACGGGGTAGCCGAGTGGCCTGGCATCGGTGTGGTGCCACCAGAAGTCGATCAAGTTGTGCCAGATCCAGCCGGCCGCGAGCGCCCGGAGCCCGGGGTTCTTACCGGTAAGTGCCAGCAAGATAGCGGGCGGGATAACCGAGTGCAGCCACAGATCGAGAGGCCAGGAAGTTTCCTGGCCATAATCGAGTCCTTCGGCCGTGAGCTCGCCGCGTGTTAGCAAGGCCAGAGCCTTGGCGGCGTACGGCATATCCGGCAGCAATCCGCCGATGACTGTCATGAGAACGTCCTCGGATTCCAGCCGACGTGCGATTTCGGCGCTCAGCAGTCCGTGGGTCGGTATGAGCACTAGGCATCGTCTCCGCTCTTTGAGGTAGTGGCTCGGGCGATAAACTCACGTACGACCGTCCAGGCAACGACTCGGTCCGAGATCTGCCGGCCAAAGGCACTCCAGGTGGGCAGCCTGAACCATGACAGCATGGCGACCGACAAGGCGACCGCGAGTATGGCCGTGAGGATAACGCTGACCCGGATGAGTGTGACGTTTAGCACGGCTACAATGACCACGATGTCGGCGGCCAGAGGGGCGGGACAACCAAGGTAGTTGTTGTCCGAGTGACCCATGACGGTGTAGCGGACGAGCCGGAAGGCGCCGGCCAGGCACCATCCGATGACGACCACTGGACCGATTACGGGCAGCGTGTGGAGTTGCCCGTAATACAGGATGGCCGCTCCGCCGAGTGCCGCCCAGGTGGTGTCAGACACGAAGTCGAGCTGATGGCCGACCGGGTACGGAAGCTTGTCGGTGCCGGTAGCTCGGGCTATGGTTCCGTCCAGTAGATCGGTGATAGTGGCGCCGGCAACGAAGGCTGATGCGACCAGGATGTACCCACGCTGGGCCAATGCTATGATCACGATGCCCATAATGAAACCGCAGGCCGTGACCAGGTTGGCCGGGTTGCGCCGGGGGCTGACATACGGCCCCCAGGTGAAGGCGGGCAGCTGCGAGAGCTGACCTCCCGAGACTAGATCGGTAGAGGTTTGATGGTCAGCCGTCGTCATGACGACTCCCTTCTCGGGTATGGCTAGGGGGGACTTGTAGGAACTACGCTTCCCAAACCCGGCTTGGGGCTGTTAACCGAAATTGCAGCAACCTCAGGCCGGATTTAGGGCGCTCATCCAACTGTAACGAATAAGCACGAGGATAATCAATTATTCTTCTCGATGAGTGATTGGTGTTTACGAACGATTAAGGTTCATGACTACGGGTTGGCAAGTCCCAGTGTGTTTTACTCCAGGTTTCGTGGGGCCGGAGGGCACTGGGTATGCCTGATGTTTTCGAATCTGTTGGCCATCATGTGTGATGATGCGAAACGATAATAATTACTTGGGCGCAGGGCCCGGGTCCTCCACATGCTGTGGGACCCGGGCCCGCGTGTTGTCCGCCCTGGCTGGACGGGTGCTTCTCGTTTCCGGCTGTCAGCCGGCGGCGAGTGCGAGTTCGTCCTTGGAGAACTGCGCGAGGGCCAGTTTCGGTGCCAGAGCGGCGGTCGCCAGGCCGAGATGACCAGCGTCGCCGGTTTGGGTGGCGTCGTCGGCATACGCCATCCAGAACAGGTTCTGGACCCACGGCGTTGCCACCCACTGCGTGTAGGTGCTGTTCAGGATGGCCAGCTGCAGGGCCTGGGAGGCTGGATCAGCGGCCGGAGCCCCATCTTCCGTTGCCCAGATCTTCTTGCTGCCGATGATCTGGTGCAGCTGCTGCATCTGCTGCCATGCGTTCGTCGGATCCTGGTCGCTGGCCAGCAACGGGTACGAGTACGGGTGATCCCCGAGCGCGTCCAGGTACTGGCCACCGTGGAGCTGGAAGAGCTCCGTCACGAACTGGACGGGCGAGATGCTGCCGCCGGTCGTATCTGACGGCCCGAGGCCGCCGGAGATGACGACCGCACCCGGCTCCAGCTTGTGGATCATCAGGTAGAGCGGCTTGAGCAGAGCGAGATACTGGCTGACGTTGGCGGCGGGACCGGCGAAGCCGGCGAGGTTGGGTTCGTTCCAGACCTCCCAGTCTGCTATCCCGACGCTGGAGCCGGGTTTCGGCTCATAGCGCAGGATCGCAGCACGGGCGAACGGCTCGTACTGGGTCCACGTCGGCATGCACATGATGAACTGCGAGTTCGGGCACGACGATGTGAACGCCCAGCCGGGCGTGCCGTCGAGAAGGCCGAGGACCTTGATCCCGTTGCGTTCGAACGTGTTCACCACGTTGTCGATCCTGGTCCAGTCGAAGACGCCCGGTGCGATCTCGACTACACCGCGGTCGATGTCGAAGCGCACGCAGTTCGCGTGCGCCACGTTCTTGATGCCGTCCACCACCTTCTGCAGGTCGGCCTGGCTGAGGAACGGCATGCTGCCGCCCTCGGCGATGCACAGCGCCCTGCCCTGAATGGCTGCCGCCGACACCACGGTGGGTACCGATGCGGAGGCCGTCGGGGCCTGAGACTGGCGCGACGGTGCGGGCTGCGACGACGTGACGGAACTTGTTCCCGGCGACGGCGCAGTTGCGGGGGTGGATGTCGTGCTGGAGCTGCTACAGGCACCCAAAACGAGCGCCAGGACAACTCCTGCGGCTGCGCCTGCGGGTCTCCGCCAGCGCGGTGCGCCACGCGGTCGGCGTGACGATGATTTGTTCATGTACTCTCCCTCGATGGACATGGAACCAGTTGATCGGCCGGATTTATCCTGTGGCTTTACAACCGGATTATTTTATATCATTTATTGCTGTTTTGTCAATCTTTACTATCAAGGGTTACAACTACCGTGTCGGGATGAACTGGACACTGAGGTCCGAGCCGTTTATTCGATAGTCTCCGTCGTTGATTGACAGGGTGCACGAAGTCTTTTTGAGTGCATGTATGCCATTAAACGCTGTCGGAAAGTGCAATTCGGGGAGCTCGGCAACGTGTGCTCCAGTGATTACAACTGCTAGCTTGTCCCCCGCTTCAAAATAAGGTGCTTTATCTGCAACTGTTTTCTGTAGGACCAAAACCAACTCCAGATGGTTCGTGTACATTTCGACCAATTCACAGTCATGTTGCAAATCGATGATCTGGTCTCCATTCGGATAGACAACCCGCACACCGTCGTCGGCCAAATTCCAGTCAAATTCTTCGATGTTTAAGCCCATTGACCTTGGTGTCTTAGCTCGGATAATTGGGTCCGGGTTGCAGCGTTGCAGCGCCCATTTGAAGACGCTTTCCTCGTTTTCGTCTGCCCCGACGGCGATAGATAACTTTTGGGCCTCCAGCAATACTTCATATAAGTCGGGGGTGGCAAAATAGCCGGCTGTTTCAGCATTTTTGATTATGTCTCCATGCCAAGGATGTTTGGCTCTTAATGCGAACCATTTTTTGAACCGGGGCAGCTGGCTGATGTCACCGCGCTCAGCCAGCCCCTGAAACGCCTCAGTTTTCGTAAATCGGTGACGGTCATATGTGCGTTTGATGAGTACATCTCGGATCTCGACTGAATGGATATCCGAGAAGGGATGTTGTTGACCAATGTGGAAGGTCGCCCAGCTTCTTACTTCCGGGTTTTTATCTTCCGTCAGCTCAACTATTCGCCGCATATATTTTAGTTCTAGATTATCGCAGTCAACATCAAGACCGGATGAATATGCCTGAGTCGCCGAAAGGCGAACGTTCGGGTTTTGGTGAAAGGTCAAATCGTAAATAGCAGGCATCGCGCTGACTCGATAGATATCCCCGAGGGCATCGGCTGCTGCCTCAAGCAATACCACGCTGGATTCTCGCTTAATAAATTTCGACAGAAGTTGTGCGATCTTGTCGGCCTCAGCGTCTTCGCCGTCATCGCTGTAATAGCACAGTTGACCAAGCAATGTGAGTGCGAAAAACTGTTCTGTTAGCAGGCGGCTCCGCAGCAAAGTCTTTGCTCGCTTTAGGGCGCGATTACGGTCTTTCCGAATAAGCTCCATTGGTCGCCAGTAGATGCGCCAAGTGAGTCTCGGGTATACGGTTGCGTCCTCAGGCAGACGCCTACTAAGCACCGTAAGCAACTGCTGCACCCTGCGATCGAATTGTTGTTGCCCCGGCATGAAAAAATCATAACAGCTACAATCAGCCGCCAAACGCCGCCCTTGGCCCATCGCTGGGGTGGCGGAGCGGTTGCGCGAGGTATCAGATTGGCGTTAAATTTTATGCTTGCATGTTGACAATATATATGTTATCGTCGTATGTAATTGCAGGTGAGGCAATATATGGGTTGTCTCGGATAGTCTTGAGTGAGCGAAGGCATATCATCGGGTTGGCTCGACTCGTAATACCAATCTCGAAGAGTGCTGAGAGCTATGTTGTTGCGCCTCGCTGGTGCCATTTTAATTATCTGTGTTCTTATGACAGTGGTCTTGACGCTCCCTGCTGGCCGTCAAGCGGTTGTGCTTGCCACCACCAAACAGCCTGAACCATTTACCGAGCTGTATTTTAGTAACCCCAACAATTTGCCCAAGCTGATAACAGCGCGGGTGGCGGCCCGCTTTAGCTATGAGGTGGTAAACCATGAAGCCCAGACCGAAAACTACCAAGCTGATGTGACTATGGTTGAAAACGGCCGGTCCAGGTCGCTCGGCAACGCGGAGTTTAGCTTGGCCGATGAACAAAGCGTTACCGAGACGGTTGTGTTTGCCGCAGCTTCGGCGCACGAAACCATTGAACTGATCGTGGCGCTGCCTAGTCAAAACGAGACGATCCATTTCTGGAGCCAGTCGTGAAGAAAATCGCTGTTATTATCCCCTGCTATAACGAAGAGCTCGCGATTGCCGAGGTGGTGGGCGGATTCCCAACAGCGCGCTTGAAGGCGGCCGGATATAAACTCGACATCATTGTGATTGATAACCGGTCGAGCGACCGCACGGCTGAGCTGGCACGGGCGGCCGGCGCCAGGGTGGTGTTCGAACCTCGCGGCGGCAAAGGTTTTGCTGTACGTACCGGATTTCAAGCCGTGACTCCCGACACTGAATTTGTAGTTATGCTCGACGGCGACGGCACCTATCATCCCACGGAAATTATGCGGTTGATTGAGCCGCTGGACTCGGGTTTTTCAAACGTCGTGATCGGTTCTAGACTGGGGGGTCGGATCTCGGAGAAATCGATGACCGGGTTCAATCGTTTGGGCAACTGGGTGTTTTCGCATTTGGTCCGCTACTGCTACCGAGTGAATGTGACCGACGTCTTGACCGGCTATTTTGCATGGCGGCGGGAGGTGACGGAAAAACTGCGGCCAAACCTGGTTTCGCGCGGCTTCGCGATTGAGATGGAAATGATTACCAAAATGGCCCGCTTAGGCGAAGAGATTTTCTCTGTACCGATTAGCTATACCCCGCGCTCGGGCGACGAAACGCATTTGCGACCAATCGCTGACGGCAGCAGGATTTTGGGAATGTTTTGGCGCAATTTACACTGGCAGCCGGTGGAGCCGCGTCCACAGCGGATTGCATTTGTGAGTGATGCGGTGTGGCCGTATGCCAAGGGCGGCAAGGAGAAGCGGCTACACGAGATTTCGCGCCGGCTGGTGCGGGCTGACCGCGAGGTTCACATTTATACCATGAAGTGGTGGAAGGGGCCGAATGTAATTGTCCGCGAGGGGGTGTTTTTCCACTCTATTAGCCGCTTGCATCCGTTGTACCGCCACCACCGGCGCTCGATTCGGCAGGCGGTGTGGTTTGGCCTGGCGCCGCTTAAGCTAATGTTCGTGCCGTTTGATATTTTGGATGTTGATTCCATGCCGTTTTTTCCACTAATGACGGCCCGGATCGTGACCTGGGTGCGGCGCAAGAAACTGCACGCCACCTGGCACGAGGTGACTTCGCGCGAAACCTGGCGGCAATATCTTGGGGTTGGCGGTAGAGTCGGTTACGCCGTGGAGCACTTTTCGCAAAGTTTACCAGATGTGATTATTGCCAACTCAGCCCATACCGCCAGCCGGCTGCGCGAGGCCGGGGCGAAGCAGCCAATTAACACGGTCCCGCTGGGCGTCGATTTTGCTCAGATTTACGCGCTGACGCCGGCTCGCGAACGATACAATGTGTTTTTCGCCGGCCGCTTACTGGCGCATAAAAACGTTGACGTACTGCTTAAGGCCCTTCAAATTGTGCAGCATACGCAGCCGAAGATCACGGCCAAGATTGTTGGAAGTGGCCCGGAAGAATTCAGTTTAAAACAACTGACTTACGAGCTTGGCCTAGAGAACGCAGTCACGTTTAGCCCGTTTATTGAAGACCATGATGAACTACTGAGCGATATGAAGGCGAGTGATGTCTTTGTGCTGCCGTCGGTGCGCGAAGGCTTTAGCCTGGTGGTGGTTGAAGCGAACGCCGTGGGTGTGCCGGTCATTACGACCAATCATCCCGACAATGCCGCCCGGTACTTGATTATCGAAGGTGCGAACGGTTATACCGTGGAGCCTACGGCTGAGGCGCTGGCCACTAAAATTTTGGCGGTATTGGGGTCTGGTGCCGAGCTACAGCCTGCGGCCGCTGTTAAAGAGTATGACTGGAATAGGGTAGCCAGGAGTATCGAGAAAGCTTTCGGAGTGTAGAGTTGTGTCGTCCGTGTTCGTGACAACTAGTTGGGATGACGGCCATGTACAAGACATCAAAGTAGCGGAGCTCTTGCGGCGCTACGGCATTGCCGGCACTTTCTATGTGGCGCCTTGGGATCATGAGTTTGATCGTCATGAGCGCATGGACGACAAACAGATTGCGGCTTTGGCTAAGAATTTTGAGATTGGTGCTCACACCATGACGCACCCGCGACTGCCGCAGCTGGAGGACGCTACGGCGTATCAAGAGATGGCCGAGTCGCGAGATTATTTGCAGCGGGTAACTAGGCAGGCGGTGACGAGCTTTTGCTATCCGGGAGGGGCATATCGCCGCCAACATCGAGCGATGGCGGCCCGGCTCGGTTTTACCTATGCGAGGTCGATCCGGCGGTTTTGGTTCGGCCGGCCGGACGATGCGCTTGCCGCCGCAACAAGCGTGCACGCGTACCGGCACTGGTCAGACGGGTGGCGTATTTTGCGTTTCGCACGGTTTAATCCGGTGCGATTTGTGCGCTACCAGTGGTCGTGGGACGCGCTTGCGATTGCAATGTTCGAGCAAACGAAGGCCCGAGGCGGCGTGTTTCATTTGTGGGGGCACTCGTGGGAAATTGACCGGAACGGCGATTGGGAACGGCTAGAGCATGTCCTGTCACACCTGTCCGGCCAGAAACAGGTCGAGTATGTGGAGAATAAGGCGCTCGCCCCCAGTAAGCAGCCATCAGTACTGATTACCGCACCCTATTTCTACCCGCACATTGGTGGTTTAGAAAATTACGTTTTGCAGCTTGCGCTCAAGTTTCAACGCGAGCAGGGTATGCGGGTGGTGGTGGTAACGACCACTGAGCCGGGGCAACGGCCCGGTGTATACGAAGAGCTTGGGCTTACGGTCTACCGCATGCGGGCGCGCTTTAAGATTGGCAATACCGGCTGGAGCCCCACTTGGGCGCGCCAGTTGCGGCGGATTATTGCTCAGGAGCAGCCGGATATTATTAGCACACACGCGCCGGTGCCGGGCATGGCCGAGTCGACGATACTGGCGGCCGGCAAGCGTCCAGTGGCATTAACGTGGCACGCCGGGTCGATGGAAAAGGGCCAGTGGGCGTTTGATATCGCGGCCTGGGTGTATGAGCGCACGCTACTTACATGGCTTAGGCACCGGTCAGCTGCGGTGATTTGTAATTCTGAATTTGTGCGGGAGACGGTGATGGCCGGAGCCGACTTGCCGATCGTGTGGCCGGGCGTGGATCTGGAGCGGTTTATTCCGGCTCCCAAACTTGCTCGCAATACCGTTTTATTTGTGGGCAATCTCAACCACTCGGACCAGTACAAAGGTGTGAGCCAGATCATTCAGGCGATGGCCGAGCTCAAGAAAGACTTGCCGGAAATTAAACTGATTGTGGTTGGGGACGGCAATCACCGCGAACTGTACGAGGCCGAAGCGGCTGCGGCAGGCGTCACAGCCACATTTACGGGCGCGTTGCACGGCAATGATTTGGTGAACACGTTTCAGTCGGCCACTGTCTACGCATATCCGGTAACAAATGACAGTTACCCTACGACGGTTCTGGAAGCTATGGCTTCGAGTCTACCGGTAATTTCAACCCACACCGGCGACATTCCAACTATGGTGCAGGACGGCATCACCGGACGGCTGGTGCGTGACAGGGAGGCGGGGCTGAGCGCGGCACTGCGCGAATACCTGGGCGATTATAAGCTTGCGCAAAAGCATGGGGCGGCCGGAGCGGTATGGGCGCGCGAGCAAGCTAGCTGGAGTATGCGAGCCAAGACGATGAAGGCGCTGCTTGAGGCAGCGCTGCAGCCTAAGATCCTGCAGGTCACCCCGTATTACCCGCCGCATGTTGGGGGTATGGAGAACGTGGTAAGGGAACTTTCCGCCGTATTGCGCGAGCAAGGGCAGCAGGTTGAGGTTATTACTTCCAAGCTTGGAGCAGGCTCTGGCGCCGCGGCTTACGCCGGCGTTGATGACTCCGCCTATGTACGGAGGCTTTTTGCGCTAGATATTTTGCGTACGCCAATTATGCCGGGGCTGTTTTTGAGCATTGTGCGGCAGCCAAAGCGCAGCGTGGTTCATATGCATGTGGCCCAGGCCCTCGTACCTGAAGTAACGCTTCTCGCCGCTAAATTGCGTGGATTTCCAATTATTGCCCATGTGCATCTGGATGTGGGCGCTTCCGGTGTGGTGGGCAGGTTAATTTTTGGACCGTATAAGCGCGTGTTCCTGTCACGCGTGCTCAGAGCATGTGACCGCGTGGTGGTGCTGTCAGAAGACCAGCGTGAGCTGATGATTAGGCTGTACCGGCTCGATTCGTGGCGGGTGCTTGTGATTCCAAATGGTGTGGCCGACCGGTTCTTTATGGACGTGCGCGAGACGGCCCACCAACCGCTTAGGCTACTCAACGTCGGGCGGCTGGCCGTGCAAAAACGGCTTGAGCGCATGGTGGAAGCGACAGCCGAATGCGGCGACGCAGTGCAGCTAGACCTCGTGGGTGACGGCGAGGAACGGGCTACGCTTGAGGCTAAGGCGTCTGAACTTGCGGCGAGTAATATTGCCTTCCACGGCTACAAATACGGCGATGAGTTACTCGATTACTATAAGCAAGCCGATGTCTATATCATGACGAGCGACAAAGAGGGGCTGCCCCTCGTGCTGCTTGAAGCCATGGCGGCCGGGCTCCCCGTGATTGGATCAGATGTCATGGGCATTCGCGAGCATTTGCGCGGGGTCGGCTTGCTTGTGGCTGATTTGACTCCGGCTGGTTTTGCCAAGGCTATTAAGGCTTTTATCGCGGCCGGTACGGAGGAGTACGCCCGGTTAAGCCGACGTAGCCTTAAGGCTGCCAAGCGGTACTCTTGGAATCTCCTGGCCGAGCGAGTGAACGCGCTGTACCGAGAGGTGGAGCTGTGAAAAGCTTACGTATTCCGGCTTCGGCATTGTGGGCAACCCTAGCCGTTTTGGCGACTTTATTTAATTTGTTTGTTTTGCATGTGCCGGGCTTTAACGCCTTGAAGATAATCGCCGGCTTTGGCTGGCTCATGGTGCTGCCCGGCTATTTAGTGACGCGCATTTTGAAGCTCAAATTTAACAGTTTCTGGGAGAGCTTGTGCTTTTACGTGGGCCTGAGCCTACTCAGTGTGATGCTGGTGGCGCTCATCACCAATACGATTTTGCCCCATTTTGGCGACCACCAGCCGCTGGCTACCGGAAGCCTGTTGGTTAGTACGTATATCGGATGGTTGGGGCTGGCGATTGCTTCGGTTTGGCGCAATCCGGCAATTGGTTTGGAGCTTAGAATGCCTAGGGTTTCGGGGCCCGGCTTGCTGGTGGGGCTGACTGGACTCATCTGCACTGCACTGTCCGTTTTTGGCGCAATTTACCTCAACAACGGCGGCACCGGACTTATTACCTGGCTTATGTTGGCGCTGGTCGTTGGCGGTCTTGGGGTGCTGGCGGCAAAGCGCAACAAGCTTAGTGAGACCACTACTCTAACCGGCCTCTATTTTGCTTCATTGTCGCTGCTTCTTATGACGAGCATGCGAGGCTGGTTTATTACCGGGCATGATGTGCAAAACGAGTTTCACGTATTTTCGATTACGCTGGCGCACCTTGATTGGAATATGGCCAATTTCCAGGACGCCTATAACGCATGCCTGAGTATTACGATTTTGCCGACGGTGGTTAACCGCATTATGGGTGTTCCGGAGTTGTATGTGTTTAAAACCGTGTTCCAGGCCTTGTTCGCACTAACACCGGTGTTGGTTTATCTCATTGCCAGGCGCTTTGCCGACCGGCTGGTGGCACTGCTCGCGGCTATCTATTTCATCGCTTTTCCGACCTACTTTACTGATATGCCGATGTTGAACCGTCAGGAAGTGGCGTTTGTCTTTATGGGTCTCATCCTCTATACGACCTTTAGCGAGGTTTGGACAATGGCACAGCGGCGGTGGCTGATTGCCCTGCTCGGTCTGGGTGTCATTTTGTCTCATTACACCACCACCTACGTGATGCTCGTCATGTTTGGTTTTGTGGTGGCTGCGCGTTATGTCATCTCAGGCTACCACAAGAGCCTGCTTGCGGTGCTCAAACGCTTGCCGCAAAAAATATGGATGCAGCGGCTGCGGCGAGCGTCACTGCGGGAATTGCGCCGAAAGATCCCGGTGACAATCACGGTGGAGGTTCTGGCAGGTTTGCTGGTCGCCACCTTTGTTTGGAGCGTTTGGCTTACCAACACGGGTGGTAACCTGGCTGATGTGCTTGGCCAAACGGTTTCGAGTATTGATCACGGGCTTTCAAGCGATTCGAAGTCGAGCGATACGAGCTATAGCATCTTTGGCGGTTCGAAAGAGACTGACCAGCAACGACTGGACCAGTACGTGAGCCAGACCGTGCCGGAATTGAGGGCCGGTGTGGCGCCGGACGATCGTTATTCTTTGCTGAGCACAGCGGTCCAAGCCGTGGAACCTAGTAATATGGCGCTCACGACCATCGGCAGCCTGCTCAGCTCAGTACATTTCCCGGTCGTGACATTTAACGATCTTGTGCGACAGGGCTCAGCCGTGTTTTTGCAGCTGGCATTGCTTGTAGGTGTCGCGCTCGTGTTTGTGTCAAAGAAGCTGCGCAAGACGCTTTCGCGCGAGTACCGATTGTTCCAGCTAACCTCGCCGTTTTTGCTAGCTACCGTCGTCATTTTGCCAGTACTGTCAGCGCAGTATGGTTTGCTTAGGGCGTTCCAGCAATCGCTCATGCTGTCCGGAGTCGTCATTGTATGGGCCACGCTCCTCCTTGTGCCGGCACGTTTTAAGCGTATGCGGGTGTGGGTAGCGACGGGGCTGGCGCTAGGATTTTTGGCGTCATCTACAGGCATGATTACGACCCTGCTCGGAGGGTATCCGGCTCAGTTGCAACTGGCCAACTCAGGGTCCTACTACGACCTGTATTACGTGCACGGGACGGAAGTCGCGGCAGCTGATTGGCTGGCTAACGAGATTGGTACAACCAAACCGGCCACGATTTATGCCAGCGTGCCGGCGACCGGCTACATTCTGAACCAGTTGAGCCAGCAGTCCAATGTGTCGATTCCCGACGAAGGCGTTTACCCGTCCATCATTCCCCAAGACGCTTTTGTATTTTTGGGCTATACCGCGACCGTCGACGACGAGGCCACGATCTACAGCGACGGTAATTTGATTACCTATCGCTTTCCCACTAGTTTTCTCGATACCCACAAAGATCTCATTTACGCCAATAACGGAGCAAGGATTTACCGATGAAGATAGTCATCACACACGCTTACAGTCTGGAGCAGAAGGGTGATTCAGCCCTCTTGATCGGGACCATTAAGCAACTCACACAAACTTTTACCTCGGCTGACATTACGGCTCAATTTATGGGCCACGCCAAGCCCGGACAGACGTATCAGGGGGCCAAATTAAATGATTCGCTGGTGTATCTGGCGCTGGTCCCGGACCGGCCGAAGTGGGCGCGGCCGCTTCATATGGCCTATACCTTAGCGGCGAGCCTCCTGTGGGCCGGCATGAGCCGCCTGAGCCGGCGTAGTCAGAGCTGGTGGCTCGCTGGCGATCTGCGCCGCAGCTGTGACGCAATGTATGCGGCTGATCTCATCGTGCCGGTGGCAGGCGGCTATATCGCAGCTAACGGCAGTACGATGTCGACGGTTAACCTGATCTTTATCTTGCTGCCCCTGTGGGTGGCGCATAGCTTGCGTAAACCCGTCATTCACTACGCCCAGTCGATTGGTCCGCTTGGAAACCGGTTTCAACGCTGGATGGTGAGGCGCACCCTAAAGAGAGCTCGGCTCGTGATTACGCGCGAAAGCGTCAGCACGGAATTTGCCCGGGGCCTTGGCGTCCAACCAGCCAAGCTGCGGCAATCGGTGGATGTGGGCTTCTTGTTCCAGCCGGCGGATTTTCCCTTGGAGCAGGCCTTTGATGATGGCGCTGCACCGGATCATATGCGAGCTATCGTTGGGGTTACGACCAAGGTGCACTATACCGGTGAGGCGCAAGCCCGGTATGAACGGGAGCTGGCCAAGTTTTGCGACTGGGCCGTAAATGAGAAACACATGCAAGTCGTGTTTGTGCCGCAGATTACGTCGCCTGAACTCCGGGTAGATGACCGGACCATTAACCGGCGTATTTACGACCTGATGCGGCATCCCAAAGGCGCGTTCCTGATTGATCGGAACCTGTCGAACTATGAGACCAAGGCCGTCATTGAGCAGCTCGATTACATGGTGGGTACTCGTTTCCATGGCGTGATCTTTGCCCTTACCGGGTATGTGCCGTCAATCGCGATCGAATATGAGCACAAGACGCGCGGCATTATGAGCGACCTCGGACTGCTTGACTGGGTCGTGCAGATGAAAAGCGTTACGGCAGCCCAGCTTGAGGCGCTGTTTGATCGCCTGATCCCAGCTCGCGAAGACTATGTCGCTCAGCTTCATCGCAATCTGCCGCCTTACCTTGCCCAGGCCGACGAAGCTAGAGCGGCGATGGCTAAGGCTTACCAAGCCCATAAGGGTGGGGCTTCTGTGAAGGCTTTAATTGACAAAAGTAACTTATACACGTAAAGTATGTTAATTGCTGTGAGGAATAAATAACATGATTATCAAAAACGTAAAGCTTAGCCGTGAGGGCGATATCACCACGCTGTCGGCCAAGTGTAAGATTCGTAAAATCGGGTGGGACACGGTCTACTTTACGCTGACGTCACCCCAGCCCGAGTACGTATATGAAGACGCCAGCCCGTTCGCATGTGCGCTGCTCGTGGCGTCGATGCGCCAGGGTGAGGACCTCATTATCCACGGTAGTATCTCCGAGAAGCTCTATGAGGGTATGGATGAGATTATGGATGAGATGCTGACGTGGAATATCGGCCTCTCTCGGATTGCCATTAAGGCCGATAAAATTACGGAAGATGCCGAAACGCCCGTCGGAACCAAAGCCGGATCGTTTTTCTCCGGTGGCGTTGATTCATTCTATACCTACCTTAAGCACAAGACTGATCCAGTGGGCGAAGGACGAGTTGATAGCCTGATCCTCGTCAACGGCTTTGACATTGATTTGCGCAGCAAAGAACTCTGGCGGATGACGCTTGAGAACATTGAGCAGGTGGCGAAGGCCGAGAGCGTCGAGCTCGTGGTGGTTGAGAGCAATATTCAGAAGTTGCTTGAGCCGATCTTGTCGTGGGACTTCGCGCACGGCGGGTGTCTGGCGGCAGTCGGTCTATTTTTGCGGGGCGGTATGAACCGCATCTATATCCCGTCGACCTTCACGGTCGCGGCGCAGGCACCATGGGGTTCTCACCTGAAGCTTGACCACCACTGGAGCACCGAGCGCATAGTGTTTGTTCATGACGGAACAGAGGCGACCCGGGTCGAGAAGGTGGGGTGGCAGGTAGCCAAATCGCCGGTGGCGCTCAAGCATTTGCGTGTTTGCTATGTTAATAAAATTGGTACGTACAACTGCGGGGTTTGCTCCAAGTGCATCCGCACCATGGTCAACCTGTATCTGGCCGATGCCCTTGATAAGGCCGGGACGTTTCCTCACGAACTTGATTTCAAAATGATTGCCGAAACGCCGTCGTCCTTTAACGAAGGCGAGCAAATGTTTACCGGTGAGGATGAAAACATTAATGCACTTCATGAGCGCGGGCTTAATCCCTTGTTGGAGCAGGCGTTGATCGCAAGCAAAAATCTGACGATTGGGATGCGCCAAGGTGTACTGGATAGCCCGAGTACGAAATTTAACAAACTGGTACTCCGCGGCATACAGCTTGACCATGTGTACACACACGGCCGGGTATATGTCGCGTTGTCGCGTATGTTTGGCCGTGAGTTTGTCTAGGCCTTTGTATTTATGATTGCTGCGTCCGGCATCTTTCGCTGGGCGGCATCGAGATCTAGTTACTGCGAGCCGTGATGATGCGCCCGAGGTTTATGTGCGAGTAAGCTAAGGCGGAGAATGAGATAATGGCCGCCACGAGATTACCGACTAGCCAGGCGCCCGCAACCCATGTCAGGCCGCGAGTCGACCAAACGAACGCTAGCCCACAGGTGGTAAGGGCGTAGACAAGATTACTCACGACGAGTGCGGGGATGTGGCGGCTGATACGCAGCGAAACGCCGCCGAGTACATTGGCGGCCACAACCGGGGCCGCAAGGGCCAAGATGACGATGACTTTGTGGGCCTGAGTATTGTATGTACGGCCGAAAACATCGAGAGCCGTGGGGCCCGCCAGGGCAAGCAGTAATGCTACCGGTATCATAATCGCGGCCAAGATGGCCGCACCTTTCGGAAGCAGCTGTTCAAAACGATTTTCTTCATGCGAGACCTCTGCAAACAGGGCCTGGGCGACCGAATAAGCTACGGTGTAGATGAGGTTCGCGAGCATGAAGGCAAGGTAGTAGTAGCCGGCGGCGGCGGCACCGATCCGGTCAACGATGACGATAGGCAGGATAAGTGTTGGGGTGATATTAAAGAGGCTTGCCAGGTAGTTACCGGACGAATAATATCTCACCTGCTTTATAACCTGACGGCTAATGTGGAGGCTGGGCCGATATTTGAAGCTCCGGGCCATAAAGTAGAGGCTTAACCCTAGGGCTATGGCTGCGGCCAGACCCGAGGCCGCAAATACACCGAAGGCGCCCAGCGCAATCAGGGCGACCGGCAATGCGAGTTTAGTGGCCGACTGGATGCTATAAATGAGCAGGTTGTAACCTGAGGCGCGGTAGGCGATGAAGACGCTATCGGTTAAAAGATTGGCGGCAGCGGCAGCCGACAGCAGTACAAAGCCAATGATATGCCAGTTGTGGCCAATGAGCATCATAAGCTGCGGTGCAAACCGGGGTAGGGCGAATATGTATGCACTCGCCAAGATGAGCGACATCGCAAGAACGAGCAAAAGACCCGTGTTAATCTCGTCATTACGCCTTTTTGAGGTTGGCAAAAAGCGGATAAAGGTTGAATTAAATCCCAGCAGACTAAAGTAGGCGATGAAGGTGCTTGCCGAAATCAGAGCTGAAGCGATGCCGATTTGGCCGGCCGAGTATAAATGCGCACTCAGCAGCCAAAAGCCAAACCCAAAAACGGCCTGGACCAGGGTCGAAAGCATGAGATAGATGGAGTTTTGGAACAGGGTGTCGGTGCGGAAATGGTGGATCAGTCGGCTCACCCAAACAGACGCGCGCATGGCGAAACAGGACCTTGTTATTTACACAAAATAAAAGCATGCCTAAAAACTATGGCAAGCTCGGAATAAATATATTATACTATATGTTATGAAATATTTCCAGCCTTTTTTACGAACTACGTGGCTCTACTGCCTGATGGGCGGCATTTACATTTGCGTGAATGCCTGGGTTCATCCCTATACCCTGCCGTGGCAACTGACACACCTGACCCCCTGGATCCGTGAAGATACCTTTGGGATGGTATGTTTTACCCTATCGGCACTGGCCTTTTTTGGGCTTGAGGTCATCAAGCGATCCGAGCAAAAAGCCAAGTAGCTTTGACGCGGCCCGACTCTTGCGAGTAGCATGGTGGAGTTAATCTGAAGGGGGCATTTTATCGGCTTTCGGTTTGCGGGCGATTTAGTATTGGCACGTCGGCGCCTGCGTTTCCTGTATGTAAGCGCGCTTATTTTGGTGTTCGCAGTAGTTTCTGCCGGGTATTATGGTTGGTCATTTTATCACCGAGGCCCTGTCCAGGCATTAGCCGTCTCACACGGCTACCGCGCTAAGACTTCACCGTCTGCGAGTCCAAGTTCTACACCGGTGCAAGCGAGCGCTACACCGGCCCCCACTCAGACTGCATTGCCGCAGATTGGCAGTCGGTTTGGCTTGTCGCTGGGCGATACCCTCCAGGGGATGCCTAGTACCAGGCTTGCAAACGAGCTTAGCGGTATTAAGGCTCTGGGCGTTGGTTGGATACGGGTTGACCTCGACTGGAATGATATCCAGCCAAATAACGCATCTTCTTACCATTGGAGCGGATTTGATGCGATTGTGGCGGGAGCACGGGCGCGGGGGCTTCAGGTCCTTCCGGTCGTCGACTATACGCCTTCGTGGGCGAGGCCGGCCAGCTGCACGTCGGCCGAGTTTTGCGCCCCGGCAAGTCCCGGTCAATTTGCAGCTTTCGCGGCTGCTGCGGCCGCGCGGTACGCGCCACGCGGCGTTCACAACTGGGAGATCTGGAACGAAGAGAATCAAAACTTTTATTGGCAGCCGTCCGCAAACGCGAGCGCGTACGTAACACTGCTTAAGCAAACCTATGCGGCAATAAAGCACGTCGATGGATCAGCTACGGTTATCAGTGGGGGGCTGGCAACGACCGATACCGCAGCCGGTGGGATCGCCCAGCTGGATTATTTGTCCGAAATGTATGCTGACGGCGCCAAGGGTTCGTTTGATGCCGTCGGATATCATCCCTATTCATTTCCGGTACCGGCATCGTATTTTGTGAGCTGGAATGCCTGGAGCAAAATGGGCCAGACAACGCCTAGTTTACGCAGCATTATGGTGGCGAACGGCGATGGCAATAAGCAGATTTGGCCAACCGAATACGGCGCGCCAACCAATGGGCCTGGTGCAGTTTCAGTGCCGAATAATTACAACATTAATGCCTCGCCCGACCATGTGAATGAGGCGATGCAGGCAGTGATTGCGCGCGATTTTGTAACTACAGCCGAGAATGTCCCTTGGCTCGGTCCGGCGTTTTGGTATACGTATCAGGATGCAGGGACAGATGCATCCAACACCGAGGATTTCTATGGCCTTTTGAGGGCCAACGGATCGCAAAAGCCGGCGTATCTGGCGTTTAAAGAGGCGCTGTCAGGATTGTAGAATACTCGTCCCGCGTATAAACTTGACTATAGGCTAATTTTCGTATTTAATGTTGTAAATATTTATTGCGTGAGGGTCGGGAGCCGCCTCATGACACAAACCACAAAAACTCGTCTCATCATCGTAGCCGTGATCGTTGGCGTCTTTGGTCTCATCGGTGGCTATCGCTGGATCATGGCGCAAAGGGAGCAATCAAATACATCAGTCTCTTTCACGGGCACGGATACCGATACGAGTACGCCTGTGACTGACACGCCACAGGCGCCGGCAGCTACGCCTACACCACCATGTTTTACGGCAGCTCAGTCCTGGAACGAAATTGGACAGAGTGGTTGCGTCGAGTTCACGGTTGGCTCGACATACGTTTCTTCTCGCTGCAACGCCTACCTTGATCAGTACAGCGATTACAGTAGTGGATTTTCAGCCTGGATTCCTGATGGATGCTCGCTCGGTAACGCCCTAATAAGTGAATATGCCAATAAAACCATTGAGGTGAGCGGCTCCATCACCCGATACGATGGCGCGCCAGAGATTGAGGTAACTAGCGCCTCACAAGTCCAGCTGCACTGAAACTCGCGCTTTTGTTAAGGCGTTTTTCCGCGAATACCACGGATTCCGTCTACGTCACACTGTATGTGCTTGTGCACACACCCTCTTTCGGAGAAGGTCAAATAAAGTGCCTAGGCTGGCTGGCGATTGTCATGACATCCACGGGCCTAGAATTAGTGCCCCAATATCAGCGTCTGATAATCTTTCAGCGAAGCAAATCCTGAGCCATAAAGCTCAGGTTCAAAAGCCCACATCATACCCATCAGGCCGTACGCCTTTGCCTGCGTTAATGTAAAGTCCATGTCGGTGTACGAGCCATGACCAGTGTTTTCCCCAAAGACTTTGAGATGATTTGGATTTTGGGCTGCTAGTTGTGCTAACCAATGTACCGGCCGCCATTCGCGTGAATCCGTGCTCGCATCACTACCGTCGCTCGCATCAAGCCAGGTCGTATAAACCACAACACCGGGATCCTTAACATCAGCGATAAACTGCGCGTAATCAGTACCGCGCTGGATTTCGCCATTAATCTCAGTTGATGATTTTCCGCCCAGGTTGTCCGCGACTGCTTCGGCGATTTGGCCATCACGTACACCCCATGACGAGTAGAGCATAAACAGGTATCCCGGGTAATACTGCCGCATTGTCGCGATCTGCCAGTTTTGGAAGTTGGCCATGCTAGCCAGGTACCAATTAATAAACGTTGAGGCCGCCGCATGATCAACTGCGCCATTATCCGGCTTCCAATCCGGAACCGGATCTGCGCTGACCCCTTGCGCTAGCCCCGTGGCCCGGCCCTGCGCAAGGTCATCAAAAGCCCAATAGCAATTGGTGTGTCCGCCCCAGTTTTGACCCGGATACTGAAGCTCGTTATACCACCCGCCGCCGAGCCGGACGCCGTAGAAAGTATTTGCTCCAAGATCGTTCATGGCGCGGGCAAGATAGTTCGCATAATCGTCACGTTGCTTTTGGTTAAACACAAGGTTTGCAATGTTTTTACCAGATGCCGTATCAACGTAGGGCTGTCCGTATTGGTTTACGTAGCGCCCGTCGGGGACTTGTAACACCCACGAGGGCGTATACTGCACGCCCGGGTCAAGCACGATGCGCAGGCCGGCGTTTTTAAACCCCGCTATTTCGCTTCGCATCTTGGCAATATATGTGGCGTCAAACTCCCCTGGCGCCGGCTCAAATTGGTCCCAGGCGAGACCTAGCGTCACAAGGCGGATGCCGGCCGCGTAATCAGATGATGCGTGATTGCTCGTACTTGCAACAGTGCCAAACATAAAACTTTCACTGCTGCCAGTGGTAGCTGTCATTGAAACAGCCGGCGATGGGGCCGGGGTTTCGAGTTTGCCTGCCGGCAGCACTTGCTGGCTGGCTTCTTTTGCTGAAGTACGGGGAGTGGTCATAGGGCTGGTTGGGGTTGCAGCTATGCAGCAACCTACAAGAATTAGAGCGTACGGCCAGAATAACAACCCGATGAACCTGCGCCGATCTACTCGTAAGTGGCGTAACGTCGCCGATTTCTGCAAGAGCACCCCCCTTTGTACTTTCCCATCTAATCAGGTCATGGATGAAGCGTCAAAGGTCGGTAATATTCACCGGTTTCGCACGAAATTCGCCAAAGATACAATATTGTGTTATAGTCCCAGCCATTCACAAATTGGACATGAGGGTAGCCCAAGAGACCAGGAGTTAAGGCCACCCTTCATGCCATCTGACAGCACAAGTGTTCATCGTAAACCCCAGACGAATCTATCGGTCGTCATCCCCACCCTCAATGAAGCCGACAACATTGACGGGCTCGTTGAACGACTCGCCGGAGCGCTCGGCGACTTGGGTTATCAATACGAGCTCATCTTTATTGACGACCATTCCTCAGACGCCACCCTTAAAAAAATCCGGTCATACGGCTCTTCGTTACCGTTAAAGGTCTGGCTGAAAGACGGCGAACCGGGCAAGGGCTACTCGCTTATTCAGGGTTTTAAGCGCGCCCGGTATGACCTCATTGTCATGATCGACGCGGATCTGCAGTATCCGCCTGAAGCTATTCCGGAGATGGTCACAGCCCTCCATGGGGATATCGGGATAGTTGTTGCCAACCGGGTTAACGCCAATACCGGATTCGCTCGACGCCAACTGAGCCAGTTAGGGCGCAATGTGTATGGCAAATGGATGCATGGCCTGGACTGCGACGTGCAATCCGGGCTTAAACTCTTTCGCCGTGAGATTCTTGCCAAGGTACGGCTCGCGCCGACAGCCTGGGCATTCGACCTTGATTTCCTCGTCCAGGCCAAAGACGCCGGCTATGCCATTACTACTATTGATATCTCGTTCTCCGAACGTGCGGCCGGCAGTTCGCACGTCAACGTCTTTAAAACGGGTACAGATATCTTTGTCCAAGCACTGCGCGTGAAGCTTCACCGTAAAAAAATCGCGCAGATGGTTCTTTCGCGAAGTATGACAACACACACGGAGCCCCGAGCTGTGGTCGCTTTAGCCGCAAAGCGAGAGCCAGATGCTTAGTAGTCCCAACCTCACCACAGCGGCGAAAAAGGAGCAGCCGACCAAGCGGCGGCTGCACATCCTGCATTTGGGTTTTGAAGACTACCGACAGCCGGGTAGCGGTGGCGGCGCGATCAGGACGCATGAAATTGACAAGCGACTTGTCCAGGAGCACGAGATTACGGTTCTAACGAGCAAATACCAGGGCTCTATCGACCGGGTCGAAGACGGGGTGCAGTACATACATATCGGGCGTCCCTGGGGATACTTCGGCAGCATTCTCACCTATTTCGCGGCTTTGCCGTTCGCGGCAAGAAAATACAAAGCCGATGTCGTCATTGAAGATTTTGCAGCGCCATTCTCAAGTTGCCTTACACCTTTGTGGTCGCGCGGGCCAATCGTCGCAATGGTGCAGTGGCTGAATGCCAAAGAGAAGTCGGCCCAGTATCATTTGCCTTTTTGGATTACAGAAAAAATTGGTCTTCGTTTGCATAAACACTACATTGCGGTCTCACAGGAGCTTGCGGATCGAATTCGTTTGGCCAATCCAAAGGCTTCGGTAGAGGTCATCCCAAACGGCGTGCCTGCCTCGGCATTTGATCAGCCCCTAGGCCAGTCCCGCAAGGACATTGTCTATATTGGCCGGATTGAACGTGCACAAAAAGGCCTCGATTTATTGCTGGACGCATTTGCCGAGATTGCCCCAAAAACCACGGCTCAGCTCGTATTGGTGGGGGATGGACCGGATGAAGCCTGGGTTCGGTCGCGTATTAGAAACTTGGGCATCACTCAGCGAGTCACCTTGGCGGGGCGTATTAACGGAAGCAAGAAGCACACAATGCTTGCTACAGCCAAGGTCGTAGCCATGCCTTCTCGATTTGAGACCTTTGGTATGGTGGCAATTGAGGCCATGTCCGCCGGCACTGACGTGGTGGCCTTTGACATTCCGTGCCTGCGCGAAGTTGTCCCGCAGGGGCTCGGCACGCTGGTCCCAGCGTTTGATATCGACGTTTATGCCAAAGCGCTTCTCAACTCGCTAGATACGCGCGACAGCCTAAAAAACGAAGAAAGCCGGCGCACATTTGCGAGTCGCTTTAACTGGGACGCTATCGCGGCTGCGCAGCAACTAGTTATTGAAACGGCCGCGGCATCATCGCAAAAAGCATGGCAGCGAGAAGTACGGCCGGACCAGCAAGGGGTCACTTCATGATGCGCTCAAGCTTCAGGAAGAACATTCTTGGCCTAATCTTTGCCTTTGGCGTTGTCCTCGAGACACTCGTCATTAGAATCATGGGCATCAACCTTTATGACATTCACATTGATGAGATTACCTATGCTCATTTCGCCCAGACCATTGACGCGGGCCAGTTGCCGCGTGACTTTGGCGGGGCCCCATTCTTCCTGCATCCACCCGGCTATTTTGTGCTGCTTGCCATCTGGAGAGCCCTGTTTTGGCATGGCACAAATATTTTTGCCGAATACACCTTGCTGCGCGGGTTAAGCGTGTTTCTGGCCGTGCCTACTGTCATTCTCATTATCTTGCTCGTGCAAAAGTTAACCAAAAACTTATGGCTGGGGGTCGTTGCAGGCACCCTGTTTATGATTGACCCATTTGCCATCCGCCAAAACACGCGGGGCCTGATGGAAACCGACACGATGATGTGGCTGTTGTTTGGCTTGTGGCTGTTGTTTGAGCGTATCGAAAAAAATGTATCGGGCTGGATCTGGTCTGCAATCGGCTTGGTATTCGGTATCGCGATTGTGACAAAAGATGTTGCCGCAATTTTTCTCGTGCTTGTTTTTGTGCTCATGATGCTGCTCAAAATTGGCCCCAATCGTAAGGTGTACCGCTATCTCGTACCGACTGCGTTGGCGCCTTACGCACTGTGGGTGGGCATTGTTTCGCTGCGCGGATACTTCTGGCAGTTTTTAGCATCCAAAACGGTTGGCATCCAGAGGCTTATCGGGCTATTTCAGCAGACCGGCTTTAATTCACCTAATTCGCCATCTAAGGGCAGTGCGCTCATGCAGACTATCCCACTGTACGGCATCAGCTATGTCGTCATGGCTACTGGAGCACTAGGCTCCATATTGCTGCTCACTTCCAAGGATAAAAATCGCAGGCGGTGGGGCGCGGTCGGAACCGCTGCAACGTTACTGCTCAGCTACTTAGTGGTTGGCGGTACTTTCGAAGAACAGTATCTCTACTACCTCATGATCCCTGCCATAATATCGAGCGTTGTGGCCGCCTTTGACCTGTGGGAGCGCATTCATTCTGGCATTCGCGACCTCGTGTTTGCCGTGAGCCTTCTTGAACTCGTTCTGGTTCTTCTGGTCTGCCTCTCTAACTATGTAGTCAACATGTCTACACCTGATGACGGGTGGACCGTTACCGCTGAATGGGTCGACACAAACATACCGGCCGGAAGCAGTATCTGTGCCTGGGAGCAAGGGGAGTTCTTGCTTGTGCAAAGCCCCAACAACTACGACGTCTGCGATTGGTCAACCCAAAGTGCATTAGCCGCCCACCATGTCCAGTATGTACTCGAATCAGAAACACTGTCGAACTCAGGGTATGAACCCGTGTCCCCGGACGAACTTGCAACACTCAAGAGCACCACAAAACTGGTCTTCACTTATGACTCCAGAGACACGGGCGTATTTGATGTCTTTCAGCTAACTGCTCCACCTAATCCACAGGCCGTACAGGCAACGGCAGCTGCGGAGGCGACTCCGTAAACCTAACACCAAGGTTTTGAGCATGAGGGTGGCTCACAGGACCAGACAGGAACTACCCCATGATCACCAAGCTTATCCATCAATTCAAGAACGGCAGTCCGGTCCTTGCTGCGCTCATGACCGCAAACATCCTCAACTTCGCATTTAACGCTTATCTGGCCCGGTCGCTGTCACTGAGCAGTTACGGGTTCGTCGCCCTTCTTAACACTTTTTGGACCATCCTGCTGGTTGGTTCGGGCGCACTCACGCAACTCACGAGCTACCAGGTGGCAAGGTCTTCGAACGATGCGGCGGGACACACGTCGGCCTATTTAGTGTCACGTCAGGTAACGCGTCTGCTCGCGACTGCGCTTATGATGGGCTGGATCATCATAAGCCCCCTGGTCCAAACTTTTTTCCACGCTCCAAGTCTGCTGCCGATTTTGATCTTTGCCCCGATGATCTGGCTAGGACTCTTGACCGGTACTCATCGCGGATATGTGCAAGGGCGTTTGCGCTTTAGCCAATTTGGCGGCCTATTTCTTCTTGAATCAGCCGCTAAACTAGTGCTGGCGGTCGCATTTGTTAAAGCCGGCTTTAGCGCCCTGGCCTATTTGTCGCTACCGCTGTCGGTCCTTATCGCCTGGGGCGCAGCTGTTATCGCGGTCAAGCGTCTTTTGCCGACAGCCGCGAAACCAATCGTGAAGCGGTCAGCTTTCCCCTGGACGTTTCTGGGCGCTAATTTGACCACTGGACTAGCTGCGATGGCTTTCCTGAGCGTCGATCTTTTGCTTGCAAAGCACTACCTGTCTAACACCGAAGCGGGCCGCTATGCGATGTTGTCGCTTATCGGCAAAATGATCTACTTTGTCGGCTCACTTCTCAATAGTTTCATCTTACCTTTGCTGGGCGCGGCAGAGGCTCAAGCTACTAGCGCACGCCGGGTTTTCTGGCGAATGTATGCATTTTCCGCGGCGCTTGCCGTGGGAGGCTTCGTCGTGTTGGGCCCGCTTGGCCACTTGTTTGTGCCGGTACTCTTTGGGGACGGCAGCAAGCCAATCGTGTCGGATCTTGTTCCATATAGTGCCGGCATTTTGTTCTTTACGCTTAGCAACACCAACGTCATGTACCACTTGGCGAAGAAGCACTATCTCTTCCCGGCCCTCTCGCTTGCATCGGCAGCCCTCATGGCTATTCAGATCGTACTGGGCCATGGCTCAATCCCCGCCATTGCCCATGCCGTCTTCATTTCGGGACTGGTGAGCTTCATCACAATCACTGGTGTTGACCTCATCACCTCACAAGGCCGTCGCACGACAAAGCGGCTACGAGGACTGACCAAGAAACTCTTCACTCGTTCAATCCCGGCGCCTGAAGCTGATACCTTACGCATTCTCGTCTTCAACTGGCGTGATACCCGTCATGGCCAAGCCGGCGGCGCCGAAGTATTCATCCAAGAACTGGCGAAACGGTGGCACGCCGCGGGTCATGATGTCACGCTTTTTTGTGGCAATGATGGCAACAGTAAGCGTCATGAGACTATCTCCGGTGTACACGTCATACGCAGAGGTAGCTTCTATCTAACCTATGCGTGGGCATTCGTTTACTACGCTTTTCGTTTCCGTAGTAGGTCTGATGTCATCATCGACTGCCACAACGGCATACCATTCTTTACGCCACTGTATGCCAAGCAGCCAATTTATTGCGTGGTGCATCACGTGCACCAGGAAGTTTTTGCAAGATACTTACCGAAACCGCTGGCGGCTGTTGCTAAGTTTCTAGAAGCCAAGGTTATGCCCTGGGTCTACCGAGACTGCTATTACGTGACTGTGTCCCAGTCATCCAAGCAGGCTATGATTGACCAACTCGGCATTCGTGCTGACCGGATCCAAATTGTCCATAACGGTATTGACCCAAATGAGCTTAAGCCTGGCAAGAAAACGGTCCGCCCCACGGTCTTATATCTCGGCAGACTAAAACCCTACAAGTCGGTTGATGTCTTAGTCAAGGCATTTGCCCAAGTAGCAACGAGACGGCCGGATGCTCAACTTGTCGTGGGCGGCACCGGTGAAGCCATGGAAGATCTAAAAGGACTCACTGCAAAGCTCAAAATTGCGAGCAAGGTCAAATTCCTCGGCTATGTACCGGAACCACGGAAAATCCGCCTCATGCAGCAAGCCTGGGTGTTTGTGAATCCGTCATATGCCGAAGGCTGGGGTATTACCACGATTGAAGCTAACGCCTGCGGAACGCCGGTCATTGCATCTGACGTACCAGGTCTGCGAGATTCGGTAAAATCACCGGAAACCGGCCGCCTGGTGCCGTACGGAGATGTCGCAGCTTTTGCTACAAGCATCCTTCACGTGATAGACGACAACGAGCTACGGCTGACCATGTCAGTGAGCGCAAAAGCCTGGTCTGATACCTTCGACTGGCAAGCGAGTGCCGATGTGTTCCTTGAACAAATCGGAGGCATATCATGACTGCTTACGATATAAAGCCAAAAATCGTTATCTCTTCCTATGATGACATTAAGAATCCGTACTACGGCGGGGGAGGTGCTCGTTCCATTCATGAAGTCGCCAGTCGGCTTGCTCACAAGTTTGATTTCTTGATTCTAACGGCGAATTATCCGGGTGCAAAAAGCCAGGTGCTTAGTGGAGTTGAATACAAACGCATCGGGCCGGCTTTCATTGGCCCCAAATTTGGCCAGCTTCTCTTTCATGTAATGCTGCCATTTTACGTACGTTCACTTGAGTACGATCTCTGGATCGAAAATTTGACTCCGCCGTTTTCCACTTCGTGCCTGCAGCTCTATACCAAGAAACCAGTAGTCGGCCTCGTACATATGCTTGCAGCGGAGGACATGGAGCGCAAATACAAGTTACCGTTTCACCTTATTGAGAACCTCGGACTCCGCACCTATCGCTACTTCATCACGCCGGCAGAGATAACTGCTGCCAAATTGGCACACCTGAGTCACCAACCCCGTACTTTTACCATTCCCAACGGGCCCATCGGCGTCGACCAGCCATTAGCTAGCCTCAAGTCTCCTGTTAAAAAAGACTATATCCTGTATCTTGGCCGCTTGGAGGTAAATCAAAAAGGACTGGATCTCCTCCTGACATCCTTTAAGAAATGCGTTGAGACATCCCCTTGTCGGCTTGTCATCGCCGGTTCCGGCACGCCTAAGGAAGAGCAGAAAGTGCGGACGCTTATCAAAGAGCTTGGCCTGATCCGGAAAGTGAAACTCATTGGCCAGGTCGAGGGTCGGCGCAAACAGCAGCTGTTAGGAAGCTGCCAGGCGATGGCCGTACCGTCTCGACTTGAAACGTTTGGCATGGTTGCTCTTGAAGCCATGCATTACGGTAAGCCGGTTGTAACATTCGATATCCCAGGCTTTCAGTGGATTCCAGAAGGCTGTGCTCTTAAGGCAACCGCTTTTGACACTGACGCCTATGCCGCTGCCATGACCAGAGTCTTAACGGATAAAGGTTTGAAAAAATCGGTTGCAGTAGCCGCAAGACAGTCGATGCCCAACTATTCCTGGGATAGGATCGCGACGCGGTACTCACGCACGATTATCCAATTACTCAAAACTCCGGAGGCAGAGTATGGAAAATGACATGCTTGAACGTATTCGCACATCGAAGCGCACCTGCTACTTTGTTTCGCCCCATCTTGATGACATGGTCTTTTCGGCCAGCGCACTTGCTACTGAGCTTGCGAAAACCAACCGCATTGTAGTCGTAAATGTTTTCACCGACACTCCGACGGGCCCCAATACCCGTTCTGCCGCGGCATATTTAAAACAATGCGGCTACAACGATGCTGAGGCACTATATCAGAATCGCCGAGATGAGGATGTACGAGCACTTGCAGGGCTTGCGGATGAAATCATAAACCTGGCTATGACTGAGGCGTTATGGCGCCGCAAACCTGGTAGGCTCGCAAGCCTTATAGCTAGGCTGCTCCCCGAGCTGGCCGCCCTCTATCCAACCTACCGCTGGCACATCATAAAGGCCAAGCTGTCACGGCATGATAGACAAACCGTTGACCTGATCAGGCAAAAACTAGGAGAGGTCATTGGGTCGGACGCCTTTGTTTTTTGTCCGCTTGGCGTAGGCAACCATATTGATCATGTGATTACGAGTGCCGCGTGCGACGCGATGTTCGATAGCCCCATCCACTGGGTTGATTTCCCGTACTCAGCACGAGGTGACAGCAAGTCTACCACCGGCCTCGAAGGGTTCTCATTCAATGGCGACAGTCAGGAGAAGCTTTCCCGGATGCAAAAGTACGAAACTCAATACAGTACCATCTTTCCGAACGGTGCCGTATTGCAACCTGAAGAGTATTTCGTGCGCACAGCGTAGTGTCAGACCTTGCCGCATTCGTGTGCTTCATGCTACAAACAATCTAGATAGTGTTGTGGGGTGAGCCGAATTTGAGTACTGCAGGTACAAGAACGGTTCTGACTATCGCAAGGCAAGGCGAGCCGAAAGGCTCGTTTTTGTTCTTACTATGTGAACAAGAAGAGCGACTCAGCAATGAGTCGCTCAGAGGCCGAGGAGTCGTCTGCCCGGTACCAGTTGAATCATAGCACCTCTTAGGCACAAAGCTACCCAGAACTGAAGATTTCGGACTGGCTAATCGAGATCTCTCGTTGGGCAGCCACCACAAAGCACCCTGCCATGTCTCCTATTGAGATCGTGGTGAGGGTACTTTGGGTAGAATGGGCACCGATTTTCGTTTGACCACCTGTGGCCTACAGGCCAATGAGCGACAGGATAAACCCGCCGGTCGTCAGCACATGGTAAACCACATAGGCGGTCAGCAAACCGGCTCCAGCCCAAGCCGCGATGCGCTTCATGATTAGCGCTTCTGGAATTTGTTTTGAGCGATGTAAACCACGCCCCACGCAACGAGGCCAGCGGCCACGGCGATAGCGATGTCAACAACGTTGCTCATACCGGTTTGCGGCAAAACGGCTAGACCAGTAACGGTGGCCACAGCGCCGAGCGCGGTGGGGGTAGAGGAAGATCCTTGTCCGTACATATCGACTCCTTTAGATTAATTACTTACAGCATCAGTCGCGATGCGGTATCGGCGCCCAGCCACAGTCCAGCCCGGTTTGACCGTGCGGAACTTGCGCTGGACGACGATTTCGAACCACGCCCTGAAGAAAGCAAATAGGTTAGCAAGCCGTAGAAAGTAAAACAGCGGGAAGGCACCAATGACATCTGCCCTACGGTTGAGGATGGCGGCCCACAGCGTGAGGGCGAAGAAGATCACGAAGTCATTGAGGAACATGAGTGCGAGCGGCTTGTAGTCATGCGTCAGAATCCCGACGACCGGCAGGACGGTGAGCTCTAACAATAAGACGATTTCCTCTAGGATCATGTAGGCCATATAGGCATCGAGCTTATGCGGACGAAGCCCGACCCGATGCCGGATCATGGCCTGCCAGGCACCGCGATACCAGCGCATAATCTGTTTGAAATAGTCGGCAAAGTCTTTGGGGTCTTGGGTAAAGGCCTTGGCCTGGGGGATGTAGGCGATGCGTCCAAGCTTCTTCCGGTGAATCTGAATGGTAATATCCATATCTTCGGTCAGCGAGTGGACAGCAAAATCGAGTTTGTCGATGATATCAGTGCGCAAAACGCAGGTAGCACCGGGGATGACCGGAATGGTGTTAAAGAAGTTTTGCACCCGGCGCATGACTTCGAGACCGAGCGTGTATTCGTAGAGCCGGTATTTGCTGATCCACTCACCTTTTAGGCTTTGGAGGTGGCCGGTCGCCGCCACGAACTTATCGGCATCGAGGCGCTTTTTAAGCTCACTAAAATACGTCGGCGCAAACGTGCCGTCAGCGTCAGCGATGTGCACCCAAGTGTAACGTTCAGGGATTTTAAAGTATTTGAGGCCGTTAGAGATCGCCATAGCCTTGCCGGTTTGAGCTTGGTCGAGCACGTTGTATGAGCTTAGGTATTGCCAGGCAATGGCAACGGTTTGGTCAACCGAACCGTCACTGACAACATAGATGTCACAGGCTTCTTGGCCAGCAGCTAAAGCCGAGCGAATGGTATCACCAAGAACCACCTCTTCGTTGTGGGCGGGAAGGATGAGGGCAAGTTTACGCTTGTGTTTAATTGTGATCTCGTATTGGTCCATCGCGCAAATTAAAACAGCGAGGGGCGAATTATCTTCGCACTACCCTCGCTGATCTTTTTACTGAATATAAGTGTATATGATTATGCTTAATTTGTCAATAGGTTGTTTAGTGTCGCTGTTTATGCCTTATTATAGGTATAATCTTCGAACTCTACGACGTTTTTTGCCTGCTTATAATTACGGTCTGAGCTCATTTTTATTAGCTCTAATGATATCAATATCTACGTGTGTCAAGACATGTGGCCGGGTACGGACTTTCCCGTACCCGGCCACTCGTTGACTACCTCTTCCACCAGGTTGAAGCCCGGATGGTCCGAACAGCCTGCTTGATGGCCCGCAATTGGCCCGGATCGTTCATGTTGTCCATATAGGAGTAGAACAACAGGTTGCGAACGCCGGCTTTCACCGCGAGCTTGGCCATCTTCACCATTTGCCGAGCGGTCGGAGGCGCTGGATCAGCCGGGAAGCCGAGGGCGGCCCCTTCCGGGTGCATGACTCGATTCCAAGCGAATGCCTGGACTACGAACCAAGTATTTTTGCCTGCCGCAGCGCGGAGTGCCCGGCCAATCGTGGTGATGGCGCTGACGGGACCGTAGGTCGCACTGGCCGGTATCGGGTAGTAGTCGATGCCTAGTTGGTCCGTTGCCTGCGCTATTTGCTGGTAGTAATCCGTGCTGCCCGGCGACCAGTCGAGAACCACGAGCGTCGGCTTGTGCGTCAGTCGTTGGATCTGGCGCTGCCGCGCCTGGATGGCCGGCAGCCATTGGCTGAGATTACTTGGGTCGGTCGGCTCTTCATCTGAGGTATAGAATCCCCAGACGGCCGGGTTAGCGGCATAGGCTTTCACGATCCCGCTAACCTCTGCCGTTGTGCTGGCGCCGTATTGGCGGTGCCAGCCGGCGTCGGTCGGATCCTGGTCGGTCGGGCCGAGCAGGTCCTTTACCGAGAGAATCACCTTCATGTGCAGGCTCTGGGCCAATGCAAGGTAAGCTATGACCGCTTGCGGCGTGGCGTTGACGCTGGAGTAGTTGAGCAGGAGGTTGAAGCCTGCCTGACTCGCATACTCCAGCTCGGCCTGGGCGGTAGGCGTTCCCGGCACGGCCGAGCCGTAGATGCCAAGCAGCCGTGAAGACCCAGCTTGAATCTTGGGCGCGGCCACCGGCGCCGAGTGCGTGGGCGAAGCGGCAGCGGTACGCATGATCGTTGGCGGTGAGCTGGGAACTGAAGTCCCGCCGCAACCACTGATCAGCGCAGCACCTACCAACAGCGTTACGCCCGTTAGTGTGAGGCTCGTGACGCGAGGCATGAAACACCTTCGGTATCTGGTAGGGTTGGGTTGTTAAACCTTATTATTATATTATATTATATTATTATGCTATTTGTCAACTTTTAGGTTGACACGTCATCTGGGGCCAGCCTATGCTGGGTTGGCTACTAGCGGGGGAAATGGATGCACATACCAACAAGCGGGCGGGGTTTCGGGATATGGCTTGCCGTAATTGCAGTCATTTCAGCCGGTTGCGGTGTCGCCAGTGCCGAGGTCGTTGCCGGCATTAGTAAGCAGTACAAAACGGCAGTTGCGATAAAAGCTACTACCGCAAACTCGCGCACCCGGGTTATAGCCATTGCTAAGGCATCGCCTGCTGCATCCGGTCAGGTTTTGGGGGCCAGTACACAAGCTACCAAGGTAAATACAGGAGCAACCTCAACGCCAATGCCTAATACGATCACTCCGCAATACATCGGTATGTTTGTCACAAGCTCACCGAACGATCCGGCAAGCCGTACAGTGATTGATGCCGTGGCTGCCACCGGCTGCAATTTGGTCTACAACTACACGGCTTTTGACGGTACACCGGCCCAGGTTGAGGCGTATTTGAACTATGCCGGTTCCAAAGGGATTAAGGTGATTATTGGGCTGCAAGATCTGTACGACCAGTTGCCGAATGGCGCACAGACAGCCCAAACGTATGCCCAGTACGGCAGCACGAATGACGCGATTGCTACAACTGTCGTACGGGATTTTCAGGCGAACCCAGCAGTGTGGGGGTTTTCGATTACGGATGAACGCCCGGAATCAGCGACCGATCTTGGTACATGGCAGCCGATTCTCGCGTCCCGCTACGCTGCGATCAAGCAGCTTACGGCCAAACCAGTCATGGCCGTTCTCGAGGGATGGAGCGACGGCAACGCCAGTGGGCGTCAGGAGTTGTTTCAGGGTGTGGCCGGTAGTGCCGACGCCCTGGCGCTTGATTACTATCCAGTGCCGTTTATGCCGCTTGCACGTATTGGAACGATTATGAATGAAGCCGCACCCTACAAAGGCGGATGGTTTATTGAGCAGGTCTTTAGCTGGTCGTCATATCCCGACGTTATCCAGGGCCTGGGCTATAACCCGTCAGAGGCCAGACCGCCGAGTGCAGCTGAGATGGTTGCCATGGGCCGGGACGCCCTGGCCGGTGGGGCGAGGAATTTGCTCTTGTATTCGTATTTCGATATCGCTAGCAATCCCGGCCAGTTGGACCTCGTGCGGCAGGCCGTGCAGGAGCTCAAAAACTAGGGTTTTAAGGCTTATTGGCTAACTTGGGGTGTGAGTTCGGCAAGCGCTTGCTGCATGGTTTCAACCGTGACGCCACTCGCTTTGATGGCCGCCAACTGGTCGTTTAGCTGGTCGGGGGTGACGTTGTAGATGCCGCCGTCGATGGTTGAGTTCACGTCCGGGTCCACCGAGTGGTAGACGAGGATCAGCCAGGTGTTGGTGGCCTGGGCCTGAGCTACCCAGTCGGCGATTTGGGCTGTGGTCGTGGTGTTGTAAACGTTTTGGACCTTGAGGTCATAGACGTTGAAGTTGTCTTTGCTGTTGTAGCCGTCTTCGACACCACGCGCCGCCGTGTAGTCGGCCTTGGCCGCACTGATAACCGAGGTATTGTAGAGACCATACGGGTAGGCAATGTCGGTCACTGGGTGGCCAGTAATGGATTCGAGGGTAGACTGTGATCCGGACATTTCCGTCTTGAGCTGCTTGGCGGTTTCTTGCGTAAGGTCGTCGTGGGTAACCGTGTGGGAGGCAATTTCGTTACCTGATGTATAGAGATCTTCAACCTCAGCGTTGGTCAGGTAGCCGGTCTGGCCAAGCAGGTCGGTGATAATAAACTGGGTCGAGGTGAAGCCGTACTGCTCGAGCAGCGGCAGAGTCTCAGTGTATTGGTTGACGTAGCCGTCGTCGAAGGTCAGGGTAACGAGCGGACGGTTGAAGCCTACCGGGGTATACGGGGTGAGGCTGAAGTTACTCGTTGTCAGTGAACCGACGCTTTGGATCAGGTGATAGATCGTCATAGTCTGCGCACCTTCAGGAACCGCGAATTCGGTGGTGAAATTGGTCCAGGTCGTAGCGGGTTCGGGCTGGCCGATGATGTCGTAGATGATAGAGCCGTCCGACATGTTGAAAACAGCTTCAACTTCGGTCTGGACATTTGATTCGTAGTACTCGGAGAACTTGTACTGTTGGTCGACGGTCACGGGAATGGCATCGAAGGCCCACTTGCTATCGCCACTCGTGTAAGCCGTGGTTTTGACATTTAAGGCCTTAGAGCCGCTGTACCCACTGGTTTGGTAGGTGAAGGTGGTGGTGTTGGTGCCCCAGGTGTCAGTTGACCAGTTTTCGGGGAGTTTTGCATTGGCCGGGTTTGCCGTCTGGACGAGCGGGTTAGGGACCAGGTTGCCGCCTGATGTGGCAGCATTATTTACGTCGACGCTGACGGCCGCTGAAGTTGCGGTTTTCCCGTTGGTGTCCGTCGCGATAGCGGTTAACGTGTGCGTGCCGTTGGCAGTTGTCGTCGAGTTCCAGGTGTATTGGTAGGGTGCGGCCGTCACGGGCGAGCCCAGATTTACCCCGTCGAGCTGGAATTGGACGCTTTTAATGCCGGTGTTGTCGGTGGCGGTGGCCGTAATGGTTTGCGTGCCGGTGACGTCTTGGCCTCCGGTCGGTGCGGTTAGGGTAACCGAGGGCAGGCTGCTGGCCGCTAGCGAGTAGTCATCGGTGGTTAAGCTTCCGACAGACTCAATGAGGTGATAGACCGTCGCACTTGTGGCGCCGGTTGGGGCCACAAAGTTAGCGCTAAATTGCTTCCAGCTGGTGCTCGCGGCCGGTGCGCCGAGGTAGAGATACTGAGTCGATCCGTCCGACATAGTGAAGGCAACATCGACTTCAGTCGCGACATTTGATTCGTAGTAGTCGCTAAAGGTATAAGTGAGGCCGCCTGTGACCGAAACGGGATTGAAGATCCATTTAGCGTCACCGGACGTATAGCTCGTCATCTGCACCTCGACACTATGCGTGCCGGTGTGTCCGGTCTTTAAGTAGGAGAAGGCCGTGGTATTGGTTCCCCAGCCGCCGGTTTGCCAATACTCGGGGGTCGTGGGGCTCGTGGGGCTTGCGGTCTCAACCGATGAGTTAGCGATGAGGTTCGTGCCGATCGCAACTGGATTATTTACGGTAATAGTGAGAGCAGCTGAAGTCGTGTTCAGGCCGTTGGTGTCAGTCGCCACAGCCGTTAGACTATGGGCGCCGTTTGTTGCCGCCAGCGTATTCCAGCTGTACTGGTAAGGGGTAGTAGTAACTGGGGAACCCAGGTTTGCTCCGTCCAATTGGAATTGGACGCTTGCAATACTACCATTGCCGCTGGTGTCGGCCGCGGTGGCCGAAAGCGTGGTCGTGCCACTAACTGAGGCGCTCGCGGCCGGGCTCGAAATGCTCACGGTGGGAGCAGTTGCCGCGGCTTGGGCGGTTAAGGAAAAATCATCGGTGGTCAATGAACCAACGCTACCTAAGAGGTGAAAGACGGTAACATTTTTGGCGGTCGAAGGAGCCGTGAAGGTGGCAGTGGCCTCAGCCCAGCCGGCACTGGCAGCTTCGGCACCAAGGTCTTGATAGGTATAGTTGCCGTTACCATCATCAAACTGGGCTACCAATTCGGTTGCAACGGTTGATTCGTAATAATCACTAAACGCGTACTGGCCACCACTTGTAATGGCAACGGGCGTAAAGTACCATTTGGCGTCTCCGCTGGTGTAGCTTGTCATCTGCACTTCAACGCTGCGGGTGCCAGTGTGGCCGGTGTTTAAGTATGAGAACGTGGTCGAGTTCGTGCCCCAATTTCCTTCGAGCCAGCCTGCGGGCACGGCACTATTGGAAGAGTCAGCGGTTTCGACTGAAGGGTTAGCGATGAGGTTGGTGGGCGTCGTTGTGGCGGCCGCCTGAGTCAACGACAGCATACTGCTGAGCATTACAAGAACGCTTGCCAAGATGAGAAAGAATTTTTTCATAACTGGTTTTGCCCTTTCCGGAGCCCATTCGCTAACCCACCTAGCAGTTGATTGAATTGGTATATTACTATACACAAGTTGAAATATTTGTCAAGTATTTTGTGGTGAAGAGCTATATTGTGGTGAAGAGCCAAGACAACTAGCTGCGTGCGATGGTCGTTTGCTTGCATAATCACTATTATTGTTGTAGTGTTCTCTACCGTGCACGCCAGATGAGGTGAGATAGCGGCCAGCCGGGCTGCGGATATTGAACTGGCGTGCCACGCTACGCCATGTTTTTTCTTACGCAGCCGAACTCTTCCAGCCCCTATTTGATCTTGTTCCGCATTTTTGTGGCATTTGTTGCAATCGTTTTGGCGGTCAATGTGGTCGCGTTATTGTTGACCGGACTTTACCGCTTTCGGATTCGGCGGCTTACCCGTAAATATAATCACGAGATGCCTAGATGAGGCTGCTTCGTTTTCTGGGGACGGCCGTGATGATGACATGGCGTGGCATGGTAATGACCGCCTGCGCGCTTATCAGTGTGTTTGTGCTGGCCTCGGCCTATGAGTCGGTGTTTGATAAGCCGGTGGCGTTTGTGGACACGATCCAGGCCGTGAACATGTCAGCGTTTGAGCAGTCGTTTAACCTCGTCCAATCTGCAAACGATAGCTCGAGCGAATTCGGAGCCTTTGGGCAACCGGTGGTACTGAAATTGCCGTCGAGCAGCGTGCGGCTTAATGTTGTACCCGCGATCGTTAGCGGTAATTCGTTTTTGGCGCAAACCTCGACCCTGCAACTTGTGGTGACCGCGCCGCCTAACGCCGGCAATATCGGTACAGCATTTTTGTATTGCCGGTCGAGTTTTCGGACGATTTCAGACCAGAATGTGCCGAGTGCCGGCCAGAACATATTCATGGACACTAAATCCGGGTGGCGCTATATCTATAAGATTACGAGCGTGGGGTTATATCCGCAGACGCGGCCGTTCGTACCGGCCGACCCTGGTGGCAGCAGCGTTGTCATTGATGCCAATGACGCCAAGGCCGGGACAAACTTGATCATTACCGGTACATTGCTTTCGGTGCAGGGGACAAACCAATGACCAATGCCGACCTATTCGAGTTCTTTCGCAATGCGACGATCTTTTTTGCCACGCTGATGCTTACTAAGTATTTTTTGTTTCTCAATTTGGCGGCTTGGTTCCCGGTGCGGGAGCAGCGCCGGCGTTTCAAATTGCTCAAGCGCCAAACAAGGGCCGTGGGGCGGATCCCGGTGTACCGGCCGCTTGTTTCGGTAATCGTTCCGGCTTGGGACGAAGAGGTTGGCATTTTGCGCACAATGCTTTCGGTGCTGGCCAATGATTACCCATATATTGAGCTCATTGTGGTAAATGATGGCTCGACTGACGGATCGCGCGCGAAAGTGGACCGTTTTATCGAGTCGAACGCGGGGTATCTAGGACTGAGTGGTAGCCTGATGCGTCAATATTATGTGTCGCGGGGCGGCAAAGGCCGGGCCCTTAATTATGGCGTGCGACACAGCCAGGGCAAGATTGTACTGACGCTCGATGGGGATTCGGCCCTGGCGGCGGATGCGATCTCCAAGTTGGTCGAGTATTTTCGCGATCCGGGTGTGTCGGCCGTGGTGGGCCAGGTGCGAATTGCGAAAACGCACGGCCGGTTGATCGGGGTGATGCAGCGGCTCGAATACTTGTTTGGCTTTTACTTTAAGCGGGCTCATTGCGTGCTGGGTGCTGAGTATATCTATGGCGGTGCGTGCGCGGCCTTTAGGCGCAGCGACATATTTGATGCCATTGGTTTGTTTGATGAGGCCAACAAAACCGAGGATATTGAGATGTCGATGCGGACGAAGTTTTTTGGCTTGAAGTCAGTGTATGCCGAAGATGTAATATGCTACACCGAGGGCGCGTCCACGTACGCGGGCTTGATCGCGCAACGGCTGCGGTGGAAGAAGGGGCGGTTTGATACCTTCATAAACTACCGGCGGATGTTTTTCTCGCTCGCGCGGCATCATAATAAGCCGCTGGCTTGGATGGTTTTGCCGCTGGCGCTCATCTCAGAGCTGCAGCTGTTGCTTGAACCGATCGGCGCGACGCTACTCGTGACGTATAGCATTATCGCAGGCGAATACGTTTCCTTGGCCTTGAGCATGCTGTTTATTGGTATTTCGTATTTGGCCGTGGCATTGTTCGCCAGGAATTTGCGGCTAAGCGAGCGGCTTAGGGTCATGTTCTTGTGGCCGCTGACGTGGCCGCTGTTTTACGTGCTCGTGTGGGTGGAATTTCATGCGTTACTCCGCAGCATCCATATGGGTTTACGGGGCGAGCCGATCACCTGGCAAAACTGGGGGCGCGAGGGCATATAAATGAAGTTTCGGCAGATCCTTATTATTAATCTGATCTTTTGTGGGCTGGCACTGTTTTCAGTGGGGACTGTTTATGAATACCTCACCGGACAAAAGCCACTGGCCATACTATCAGCTATCGCGCCGCAGGCGGCGGCCATAAGTGTAACAACGAGCAAATGCAGCAATCAGGCGCCGCTTGATCTTGCCGGCGTCAAGGCGCCTGAGCTTCAGAAGCTGGCGGTTTACCAGCAGGCGTGCAGCAATTCGTATGTGACCGGTACGATGATGACGTTTGAGGGCATGCCGACGTCAAATGCCGAGGCTGATTCGACCGCGACCCAGATGGCTATCAAACTCAAAGAATTCGCGGCCCATGGGGTGCGGCCGCTCGTGATGGTGGAGCCGACCGATTACACTACTAATGCCCAGCTTGATTTCGCGCAGGTGGCGTCAGGCGCCTATACGCCATATATTGACCGGTATTTCTCCGACCTGAAAGCTGCCGGCGTAACCGATGCGCAAATGGGCATTTGGAACCCGTTCCCCGAGGCTAACCTCCCCTATTGGAACAACAACCAGCCGCAGTACTTCGCGCCGGATGTGAATCTGTTTGTGTCTACGATGCGCAAGTATTTCCCGACGGCGCAGGCCTCAATCATGCTCAATTCGGCGACGTATCAGACCACGGATTTTAACTGGCAGAACGGCGATTACGAGAGTTTATTGCCCTATGTGAAAGGTATTACGCCACAATCGATCCAGTACGCCGGTCTTGAGGGCTTCCCGTGGCTGCCGCCGGCCGGGGGTAGTGGGCCGATTTTGAACGCGGCCGAGTTCCTCAACCCGTCGATCATCAGCGAGACGGCCGATTATCTCGGCACGAAGAACATTTGGTTTAATACGGGCACGTTTAGCGAAAAGTACGCGCTTGATCCGAGCCAGATCGCATATATGACGCCTTCGGTACGCAAAGAAGTGTTGGAAACGGTGGATACACAGGCGCAAATTTTGCAGCGCGAGGGTTATAGTGTAGCGGTGAATTTGTTTGCCCAGGATAAGAGTAAAGATTCCGAAGAGACTAATTGGTCGTATTGGCCGGGCAATGATCCGCAGGGCTCACTTTCGACCGTGGTGCTTGGGGATTTCGTACAGCAGCTGGCGCAGCAAAGGATTGGATTTTGGCTGTTTGACGAATAACTCGTATGGTCCAATTTTTTGTTAATGTGATGAATGCACGGACTACGTGATTCGGCTATTGTTTAAAAAAGGAATAAATTATGCGATCAATTTCTTGGGGCGGTGTCATTTATTTGCTCATCGGGCTGTATATTGCCAACGTTAACGGCTACTTTGTCGATATTGCCAGCTTGAACGGGCTGTTTTCGGCAGTGCTGGCGGTGCTGTTGTGGCCGCTCGTGTTTTTGGGTGCCAATTTGCATGTGGTGATTTAAACAAAGGTTTGCGTCCAGGCCGACAATTAGGTAATTGATCTTAGCATAAAATGAGGCACCCTCCTTGACGGCAGGGTGCCTCATACGTTGCCTCCTTCTTGGAAGTTGAGCGCACTGATCCACAGATCTGGCAGTGAGACTGGAATTTCGGCCTGCCTGAGTTCAGCTATGGCGCCGGCCGCTGTGCGCCTAGCCTCGGCATTCGTTGCTAGGAGCTGAGTCAGACCGCGAATTGCGCTACCAAGGGTGGCTTGGCTGATCTCAAGGTATTCGGCCAACCCTGCGAGCAGCGGTTGCGCGAACGACCTGCCGCCGTCGCTTGCAGTCACAGCTGCTGCCAGTCCAAACCTGATCCGGTTTCTTTCCGACGCAGTCAGACGAACAACGCCGGGCGGTGCACGGTAACGGTCGACGGCCGCGATGGCGGCATCGGCCCAGCGACCAAGAGGCTTTGGCCAGGTTGCGGCCGCAGGCTCGCAGGCCGGCTGCTCGGTCTTTGCCGCGGGTCGATGTGCCTGTGGTAGTGATCTCGTTCGCCTTCGCGGCTTCATGGGAGCCGGCTGTGGTCTTCTGCGAGCTGGGGTCGGGGGCCTGCGCACGGCAGGCGCTGGCGGGCTCACCGGTGGGTTTGGCTCCTGCATGGCGGTTTGCCAAGCCGCTCTGAGTTTGCGCCTAGCCTTCCACAAGTGACTTTTGACCGTGTGCTCAGATATCCTAAGTCTATCCGCCGTTGTCTTCGAATCCAGACCGAGGAAAACGCGAAGCTGAAGCACCTCACGCTGCCTCGGGGGCAGCTTACGAATGAGCGGTGCCAGTCTGGCCAGCGCTTCATCTGTGTCCAGACCGTCAATCGTATCGCCGTCGCCCGACAGATCGGCTACAGCCAGAATGAAATAGTCGGCGTAGCGTTCGGTCTCTTTGGCGCGGCCGCGTATCAGGTCGACACACAGTCTCCGGGTAGTCGTGTATAGCCACGCCCTGCGCTTAGGGTCTGTGATCATGCCGGTAAATACGTCATCCCCAAGCGCCCTGACAAAGGCTTCTTGCACACAATCTTCGAGATCCTCTGTGCTCAAGCCTCGGAACCTGTGCCGCAGGTGGCGCAGCAGCGGGACGGACATCTGCGCAAACAGCTCGTTTTCATCCATCATTGGCTCTTCAATCTAGAAAGGTGCCTACGGGTGCACGAACGGATTGTGACAGTAAGTTCTCGGCTGATCAAGCGTAGCGGCAGCAGTTGATGGTAACGCCACGTTTTGGTATAAATGGCGCACTCGCTTGTTGCGACCCAACAATCCGGATGGGAGTTCTTCATGACAGAGCCGCAGTGGGCTGCAGGTAGCAGGGACCATTCCGAGGGCGACCAAGTGGACGAACTGGTACGTACGCTTCAAGGTGACATTGAGGCTATATCAGACTTTCAGGACGAGGTCTGGGCGCTGATCGCGAAGCTTCGGGGGCCACGGGCCGGAATGGGGAAGGGTCAGGCGGAGGCGTTTGTCCTCCGGCTGATGGCTGTTACCCGCATATCAGTCAAGTCAGATGCCGCCGCTATTAAACTGGTGGTTCGAGCCTGGCTTGAGGCGGCGCAACGACCCGCCGGCCACGAGTCTGCCGACGCCCCTAAGGATTACTCAAGGCTGTGGGCACCGCCACAGGGGTCCGGATTTGTGCGTAACCCGGCAGGAGTCTGGCTACACCGCGTGCAGGGCTTGTCACGTGTCCGGCGGGAAGAGGCCAAGCTCTCGATTAATGCCGAGATGGCGAGGATAACCCGTGCGCCTGAGTTCCCGCGCGAACACGTTGGGGCACTCGTGCTACACGTGTTCGAAACGCCGCTCGTGCCGAGTGACGGCTACCGCAGGATGTCTGACAAGCTGGCCGCGATTCACTGGACACTCGCCTATATGGAAGGCGGCCAGCGGCCGGACTGGGAGCCGTGCATTCTGTGGCACGGTTCGAAGAGTTTACAAGAAACAGGGTGGAGCGGCACGCACAGGCTGCTCCACCCTGAGGTTTTTTGGATCCCGTATAAGAGTCTTGTATGCAATAATTCGTCGGGCTTTAAGGGTACCACTGGTTGGCGCGGGGCCTTGCGCAGTCCCTGTGGGCTAAAGACTTAGGCCTCGTTCGAGTTCTTCGAGTGCCGCATCAAAGGCGGCGATGGAATCTAGCCGTTTGGGGCGGCCGCTGTCTGCGATGAGGGCGGCAATGCCTGCACCAATAATGGCGCCGGCGAGGTTTCTGACTCTTAGATCGGTGGGGTCTTTTTTTGACCTGTGGGCGATAAGGGCAGCAAAGAGGTCGATGGATCTGGCCATTTCGTCGAGGACCCTGGCCCTTAGTTCCGGAATGGTGCGGATAAGGGCGAACCGCTGCATTTCCTGTTCGTACTGACTTGGCTCCAGACTGGCAAACGATTGCCGGATTGCACCCCTTAAGGCCGGGATGATATCAAGGTTTGCCGGTTGGTTACGAAAGGCTTCAATGATGATCGGGTCGAGCGAATCATACATGACAATGGATTCTTTGGTCTCAAAGTAGCGAAAGAACGTGGAGGGAGAGACTTCTGACTGTTTTGCGATCTCATCAACCGTGGTTTTGGCATAGCCCTCACTTGCAAACAGCCTAAGAGCAGTTTGCTGGATGTGTCGCTTGGTCCTTAGCTTCTTAGCTTCTCTTAGTCCTGACATGGGTGTTAGGCAAGAATAGCACTGCGACAACGGCCGCGACCAGTGCGATTAGACTGCAGACGACGAGCATGTCGGTCAGGCCTTGGACAAAAGCAGTTCTTACCGCCGTGAGCAGGGCCGGCAAATGGCTAGCTTTGGCCACAGTGACACCGGCTATGACGCTTTGGCCAATGTCGGTTTGGAGCCGTGCGGGCAGATAGCCGATATCCAGGTGACGGCGATAACTTGAGCCAAGCAATGTACCTAAAAGGGCGATGCCAAGCGTGCCGCCGACTTGCCGGACGGCTGATATGAGCGCCGTACCGGAGGCCGCACGATCCCCGTTTAAGGGTGAGATGGCAGCAGCGGCAACAGTAGGCATGGCGACACCCAGGCCAAGGCCAATGACGGCTGACCAGGCGACAATAAACTGGCCGGACGAGGCGAGCGTGGTCTTGGTGCCCCAATAGAGACCGAGCGACATGAACAGAAAGCCGGCCGGCACGATGATTTTGGTTGGAATGCCGGCCGCAAACTTACCGGCGATGACCGAGCCGATGATGAGACCTCCAATCATGGGCAAGAGAAAGTAACCGGCGTGGAGGGCGTTATCCGCCCTTACCCCCTGGAGGTATTGCGGCAGGCCAAACAACAGGCCAAAGAGGGCAAAGTTGACCGAGGTCATGAGAATGGTGCCCCAGGTGAAGGCGCCGTACGTAAAGAGCTTGAGGTCCACGAGCGGTGAGCCCTTTAACCGGGTTATCCGTTTTTCCCAGGCAACGAACGCCAGCAAAAGGATAGCTCCCAGGACGAGTGAGGCAATCACGGCGCGATCTGACCAGCCACTTGACTCAGCCTGAATGGCGCCGTAGGTAATGCCGGTAAGACCGACGCTCGATAGCAGAATGCCTGTTTTGTCGATAGCGCGCTTGGCCTTGGATTTGGACTCCGGCAAAAGCATAGCAATCGCTATAAAGGCAAAGGCGCAGACCGGCAGGTTGATGAGAAAGACCGATCCCCACCAGAACCTGGTTAGCAGCCAACCGCCCAGGATTGGGCCCAAAGGGTAGGCTAAAAAGACGCCGCCCATTAAGATGGCCAGCGCTTTCGTGCGTTCGGCGGGCTTGAAATAAAGAGGCATGACGGACATGCCAAGCGGCAGGATGAAAGCAGCGCCGGCACCGAGCAGAACTCTGGCTGATATAAGCATGCTGACCGAGGTGGAATAGGCGCAGGCAGCGGAGGCCAGGCCGAACAGCGCAATCGCAAACAAGAGGAGTTTCTTGCGGCCATAGCGGTCGCCAAGCAGGCCGGCCGGGAGCGTTAATACGGCCAGGGCTAGCGCATAGACATCGGCAATCCACTCCAGTTGGCCGGCGGTGGCATGCAAGTCTTTGGCCAGGGTCGGCAGGGCAAGGTTTAAAACGGTGAGATCAAGGCTGAAAGCAATGGCGGCGAGCGAAATGGCTGCGACAGCCCACCATTTACGCGGTCCAATATCTTTGATCTGGCTCGCCATGTTTTACTCTCTTTTATGCTTATGCTTAATCTTACTGACAGTTAATCGTAAATGACAGTTACTGTCAAATTGTAGATGAGCGGCTAACACGGCAGTTAGAGAGGAGATTAATCTGATGACCTTCAGGCATGCAGACAAGCAAACGCCCCGTCGGTCAAGCAACACCGGCGTTGACGTTGCTTGCCCGATGGGGGGCATAGGGCTACTGAGGCTTGCCCTTGATGTGGGCGCGTGCCCGCTGCGCGGTCCAGCCGACCGGGATGCTCGCGCGTCCGAGTTCGTCGACCTGGATTCTTAGGCTTGAGCCGATTTCCGGACAGGGGTTGAACTCGACGATGGCGAGCCGCCCATTGCCCGTCCATCGACACTTGGGTGCAAGCGCGGTGGGCATCTGATAGCTGTCTGAGGCCGGGATGCCGATGTGTTGGAAGGCTATGGCCTTGGCTTCGTCGAGTGTTACGGTGTCAGGGATATCGCCTTGACTGCGCGGAGTGGTCGCAAAACGCGCCCACCCGATGGTCTGACCCGATCCGTCATCGCCCCGGCCGATGAGGAAGACGTCGTAGTACCAGCCGGAGAGCAGATCAATCTGTGTAGGCCTGCCGCATGCGACAAGCGTTGGCAGCTCTCCCAGGATGACCGGCGTGCCGTTCCAGCTTGCGACTTCGCGTTCGAGACCTGCGAAGGTCGCAACATCGGTCCTAAAGATCAGGACAGCGACATTTGCCGGCACGTTCGGGCCGGTGGGCCAGCGACTGGGGTCTTGGACATGTACGGCCAGACGTGAGCCTTCGATATGGGCGGTCCGGAAGGGCCGCGGAAGGCCGCCGACCGTAATTGTGGCGAACCGACCCGGGTCAATACGGGTCATATGACCCGGCGTGTCACCTGAACGCGCGGTTCCGGCGGGTTGTTGACTGCTCACGATGCCTCCTGGGGCTCGTTTGCGAATGAGTCATTACGACTCACATATATTACAATGTTTCTTTATAATTGCAAGGCATTGCCAATGGACCGGCCGCCTGTCTCGGGCGGCCGGTCCATTGGTTTTTCTACAAGCGGGTGGGGCTCAGCGGCGGTGCCACGTCTGTAGGAACCCCTGGTTCTTGTCGTTGAATGGTCGTATGGAGGTGGGCGAAAGGTTGAGGTCAGGGGCCGTTAGCACCGGCGGAATTACCGGACCATTCTTTTGTGGCGGAGCCGGGCGTTCCAGAGCCGACATGGCCTGGCCGTTCCGCCATACCCAGACATACTTACGGCAATCCCCAAGGCGCACCTGCTTGCCGCTGTAGGCCAGGCAGACCCTAGGGTCCTTTACCCAGTAGATGACTACGAGCGGGTCGCCGTTATGCGCATCGAGCCAGGACTGGGGCACGTTGAGCACGTTGGGATGCTTGGCATCTACTGTGTCGTATTCCACCACCCGCCACTGGCCGGCTCGGCCGACGTCGTTGTAGTTACGTTGTACGACGACAGGCGAATTGCCTCCCGGATGAGGAGACGTGACCGTTAGGCAGTACTCCTGGTTGGGTGTCGGGTCCGGTTCGAGCGTAGCGGGGGTACAGATTCGTGTAATGACCGAAGATATCGCCTTCGCGTTCTCCGGCAGGATCACGTATGGACCGGAGGTTCCGGATTCGCCCGAGAGCAGAGACGCTAGGCTGACGCCGCTACCTGCTGTCACCGCAGTCGACGCGCCGACGAAAGGAAGCCCGGCTGCCAGCTGCTCAGACAGGCTACCGTCACTGACTGCCGTTGCGGCGCCCGATACGCCGGTAGCCAGCTGGGATTGCGGCGCGGGCTGAGGCGAAGTCCCGGCATAGGCAGGGGCTGTCATGCCGCTGGCGAGGACGGTGGTGGCGCTTAGCCCCGCCAGCCAGCGCAGGAGTCTGAATCTGCCCGGTGGGCGGGGTCTGCGCGATGTGCGCATCTTCCACCTTCCCTTGTCCGTAGGAACTGGTCATGTTTGACCATGCGCTTAAGTTTATCACGGTGGGTAGGCTTTTTACCTAGTGGCAGCTATAAAAGGATTCGGTGTTGGTAAAAACGGAGTGAGCTCCAAAGAGATTGAACGGCGTCTAGGAGTCACCTACAAGGCCACTTGGCGTATGACTAAGCAGATCCGCCTTATGATGCACGAAAGCGGCAATATGCTGACAGGTATTGACTGGGGCTATGGTCGGATTTCAGAACTTTAAGCCTTGTTATCGTCCCTTCGTCGATGGCAAGAGTGAAGGCTCTGTTAGCTTAGTTAGCCATTTAGTTCAGCGTTAAACACTGTCTAGAGAGCTTCAATCAAACTAACGGCTACACCACTGGTATAATGTAAATATGGATGACGAGCAGACCGAACAGGTGATTCAACAGATTAAAAAACATGGCAAACTCCATGAAATTTTGAAGGTTCTGACATTTACTGGCTTGACGGAAAATAATACAAGGGTAAGAGTCAAGATTTTTGATATAGGACCTTCCGGTGGCTCTAACAGGTACAAAGTTAAAGCTTCTACCGTAGGGAAAATAAAGCAAGTTGCAACCGGAGACGCGGCTGAAAGTATTGATGCCGCACTATCCAAAGTTCATTGGGAAGACTTAAATTAAATATCTACTAGCATGGCTTAGCATGTCGGTCTAAAACCTTTTCAGTCTTTGTTCTATTTCGTCTTAAAGCATACAATATGATCATGAATAAAACGAAAAAATATCCGTATTGGATTTATATAGCAGGTATTTTGGTGGTTTGGGCAATAGTACTATTGGCTGCATGGAGGTTAATCAGCCCCCATAGATTCCACGGCTTAGTTATTTTCTGTGGCGGTTTCCTATTCGGTGTTCTGATTATAAGTATTGTTAGGAGTAAGTATTTCGAGAAGCCATTCAATAGAGATTAAACCTAAGACCTTATGGCTGAGTATGCAGGTTATGAACAATAACAGTTGACCAGACTATATTTTTGACTAAGTTCGAATTTTTAGCTTGGCTGGGGCGATAGCATTCGAACTGTTATTTTTTGTCGGCTATAGAATGTCGCTGAATCCACCCCGCTACTTCGGCTAAGTCTGGGTGACTCGTAGCCAGATTGAGTGTATATTCTTCAAGCTCTTGATTGGTGGCCGTTAGATCATAGCCATTTATAACGAGGAAGCGGTACATGGAGACGACTGCAGTGCGCTTATTGCCGTCGAGGAAGACGTGATAATTACAAAGGGCCTCATATAGCGCCGCCGCTTTTGCAAATATATTGGGATATAAGTCTTGACCGCCGAAGCTGGCCTTGGGCTTCTGTGCAATAGATTTGAGCAGCTCAGGCTCGCGGACACCAAGAGAGCCACCGGTGGCCTCAATGATCTGGTCGTGTATGGCCGCGATGTCGGTGGTTTCAAGGTGCCGCATTACTTGTCAGCTAAAGCTTTAAGCGCGGGTCGATAGCGGTCAATGGCTTGGGCTGTCCAAGCAGTGAGTTCTTCGTCGACCGAGACAGAATCGGTGACCGGTACGAGACGAAAGATCGGCTTGGAGCGCTTAACAACTATAAAAGTTTCGCCGAGACCAGCGCGCTCTGCGACAGCCTCGGTGTTTTCTCGCAGTTCTTTGAGCCCGATAATAGTAGTCATAATCATATTCTCGTTATGTTTACGTAAAGTTTATCTTAAAAGTCACTTTATGTCAAGAAAGGTGTACGGAATACTCCTTGGCTGGGAGTCTGGTCGGATTTCCGCACTATTGACATAGCCGTTAGCGAATCATCAATACTACGCATCAAGAGCCCGACGATATTGAGGTCAATGTGGAGCAAATCCGCGAGTTGCTCGATGAAGATGATCAGGCCAGGGAGGAGGGCTCGACATGCTAAGTCAACTCCTCCGTCGATCTCAGGCTCCCTCGCCCGAGCTGGTAACTTCAAAGCTGTTTAACGAGAGTTCATTTTACGATACTTTTCTTAAGGGTTTAGAGAAGTGTCACAGTGAGATGATAATCGAGTGCCCGTTCATAGTTTACCGACGAGTGGCAACGTTATTGCCGGTCATGCGGAAGCTGAAGGCTCTACGCGTGAGGATCGTTGTCAACACCCGAGACCCGCAGGAACATGACGCGGACCGCCGGGAAGATGCGCACGCGGCCCTAGCTTACCTGCAGCACATCGGAGTCCACCTTGTATATACCGCCGTGCATCATCGTGAGCTCGCGGTACTAGATCGAAAAATACTGTACGAAGGCAGTTTGAATATTCTCTCGCAAAATAACAGCAGCGAAATAATGCAAAGCATTGAATCTGTGGGGCTCGCGTGGCAGATGGTACGGTTTGTAGAGCTTGATAGACTGATCAGGTAGATTAGGCCGGAAGTGTTCTGCTTTAAATGTCCACGCATTGCCCTGGGAAGTCATAGCTGGTACTATGCACGCCTACCGTCGCTAGTTTAAACGGAGGGTGCCAAGAGGAGTAGCAGGTGCCCGCATGCGACTTTCGCTAACTTTAGAAAAGATATTCGGTACCTCGCCCCTTTGATTCGAAGACTAAGAAGTTCCTACAACAGTTATGCCATACTGCTCAAGAAATATGTCGCTTGTAAGTAGTGCACTTCTTTCTACGCTGGCCTGGGCGACAAGCATTCGATCAAATGGGTCGTGGTGAAGCATTGGTAATGATTCGAAGGCGCGCAAATAGCTGTCGGCTAGCGAAAGTCGACGAAATCCAAGGTTGCGTACCGTTTCAAGCAATTCAGGGATTGGAGCGAGCTTAGAAGTAGAGATCTTGATAGATATTTCCCACAGTGAAGCTTCCGAGATTGCAATTTCCTGAGCGCCTTCAATCGCTCGTCGCGCAGCCACCCCAAGTCGTTCGTCATCGTCTAGTATCCACAGCAGAGCGTTGGTATCTAGGATTAGCTTCATTACGGTTTGTTGGTGCTTTCCTGAAACAGCTGCAAGATCTCCACGTCCGCTTTATCGTAGTCGTCAGAGTATTTGATTTTGCCCTTCAGCGCCCCGAACAATTTGATTTTACTTGGCTCCTCAAGCGGCTGGAGCTTGAAGCGCGTCACCTTGCCCCCACGACGAGTAATGATTACCTCATCACCCTCAGCGGCTGCGTTCAGAAGCTGGCTAAGATTCGTTTTTGCCTGATGTACGTTTGCGGTAGTCATGCTTAAATACTAGCTAGATTAGCTAGTTAAGTCAACTCACGTGTGGCGATAAGTTCTTTGGCTGGGGACATCGTTCTTGATTCAAACTCCACGGTCTCGCCCAAAGAAGCGGGCGCGATGGGACGCCCAGCTCGCGATAGGTGTGCGACACAATGCCAAGACGAATCATTAACCCGTCTTATAAACAGATAAGGTGGGGTGTTGACCCCCACCTTATCTGTTTATATTGGATTTTACTTACTTTCTCACTTAGTCTGTCTCGCTCGGATCGTAAATCCCGAAACAGTATTCCCCGGAGTGATTTAGGTAGAACGAGGTACCGTTTGAAAATCCACCAGGTGCCAGGTATCCTCCCCAGTGGATATTTTTGAACGCAACTCCTTCACCACTACTGCAGGTCGATATCTTGAAGTTGGTTCCCCAGCCCCCACTGTTACTATTCGTCGGACACTGGTCGAGCCCGGTGTCGGCGTTGCCGGAGTTATTATTGAAGTCACCTACGCAAAAGCCATTGTAATTACCGCCACCAACAAACTCTAAGTAGCCGTTGCCATTGCTTAAGGTGTTTTGGCTGAACTCGTCGTTGGGTACCGCCCCCATGTTTGTGAAGACATTCACCTCGGGCCCACCATACCACGCGTTTAGGCATGCATTAGTGGTGCCATTATTCACGCAATACTGCAGGGCAGAGTTCGTCGCCAATGCGGGACTCGCTCCCAGGGCTATTAATGTACCCATTGGCAGAACAATAGCAGTAGCGATTACCGCAAATTTAGTTCTTATTCTATGAAACATAGACTCCTCCTTGTTTACTCTACCCTTCCTGTCACTCGAACTTAGTCGCTAGTATTCTGAGAAATTCCTTGGCTTCGGGCTATGGTTCTTATTACAAATCTTTGACAATGTATTCGAGCTGGACGGCAGGGTTCGGACACGCGTAGCATGGGGCTGAACGCTTGACATCCATCAACCAAAAACTGTATAGTTTCGAATAAACATAAGAGTTATAAAACAAATGCCCAGAAAAACCACCGCCCGCAGTTCCAGGTCGAGACCATCCACTCGCAAAGTGTTTAATAAAGCGTTACTCGCCAGGTTTCGTGGCCGTTTGTTTACGAGGACTTCGCTGGCGATTTTTTTGGGTCTTTTCGTCGTTATTGGCGCCTACCTCGTGTATAGCGTTAGCCGCGCCTCGTCGGAGCAGCTTGAATCCGGGGTCAATGGCAATCAAAGTCCTTCATACTGCCTGGATGACACCGGTGGCGGTACTGTGCGCACTGCGGCGTGCAACGGTATGTACGGCCAACAATATAGTCTCGTCGGTGATGTCATCCACCTAGGCGGCTATTGCCTCGGGGTATCTGGTGCCAACTCTACTTCAATAGGTAGGTTTCTTGTGGCGGACGGTTGCTCGCCAACGCCGTGGGGCGCCGTATGGACCCCAAGCGGCAATCGGTTGTTAGATAATCACGCCGATGCTCTCGGCCATGGAACACAATATTGTCTCGACGTGTCCGGAAATGTCGCCGGGCACAATGTAGATATTTGGCCTTGCAACGGCGGTTCAAACCAGAACTGGTACGAACAGGCCGTTGGCGGCGGAAGCGGCGGTAACACACCCCCCGTTACGCCCAAGCCGACCACGCCTGGTCCATGCACGATAGACTGGTATGGAGTGCAATTACCTTGCCAAAGTAGTTTCAATCTCTCAAGCTATAGCAGTTCAACATCATACAACAGTACTCTCTGTGTTGATCTTCGGGCCTACGAATTTGCTAGCAATAACGCGATCACGCTTCTTGGTCTAACGTACGACTCGGCCATATCGCGATACCCAAACTGCTTTAACGCAAATTCATTCCGATAAAGATACATCTTCAAGCGGTTAGGTATCTTGAGGGTTCGCTAAAAGATTGAAGCCAGTTCGTTTGCATGCCTAAGACCGATGAAAGAGGGCTTGTCAGCCCTAAGGGCAGAAAAAGGTTCAACCGCTAGATTTACAGATGGGAAATCGTGAACTTGAACCCATTCGTACCATGAGGCTGGGGCTACGGGACGTTATCCGAACCTCGCCCTTTTAGGGCATTCGCTCGTCAGCCCATTCAAAAGTGGTTTTAAAATCATCCACGGAACGATATGTCATTCGCGAAATGGCCTCCCACTCGGGTCGCGTGAATAAGGGAACATAAACTATTACTTCTTCATGGGTGTCATGATGATGCGCGAGCCAATAAGTCAATAAAGTAGTTCCGGATGCTCTTTGTGCCGGTAAACTCCGGGTTTCATTTCACTAGTATATCAAGCCAAAAACTAGCGGAGGTGTGCTGTCCCCGGGGTGGCGTGGCAGCCGGGCCCCGGGGTCAGCGACTAACTCAGTGCTGGTGATCGTGATTGGTGGCCTCGCAAACCCCCCTAATCACGGGAACACCGTCCCTGAAGAGCCAGCAGGCGGCGGTGCGCTCCGCTCCGGCCATCAGCTCGGCGCTGCGCGGAACGATCGTCACCAGCTGCCGCCGGCGCCCCTCATCCGTCTGCTCGTAGGTGAGCTGGGTGTCGGGGTCGGCCGGCATGCGCGCGGCCGAGAGGTTGAGCTCGAGGTATTCGTGCCAGCCCGCGGCCGCTATGGCCTGGGCGTAGCCGGCGAGCTCGGTCTGGAAGCCGGGGGCGGTGACATCGATACCGCAGCCCTCATGCATTGAGGCGGCGGCATAGCGCACCGGAACGGCTTCGCCATTGCTGCCGATGGCCCAGCAGGAGGGCAGCCCCATCTGGACCGCGTAGTCCAGCTCGACGGGGTACATGGCGAACCGGCCCGGCCCGAGCGGTTCTTCGAACAGCACCTGGCCCGGCGGCACGTCGTAGTGCTGGTGCCGGAGGTAGACGCACAGGCCTGAGTCCTTCAGGACCTGGCAGCCCCCAGATAGCGCCTTCACGAAGGCCGCGTCAGACGGATTGGCCCGCGAGATGTGCGGTGCTGCGGTTAGGGTCATGACACCCTGTCCTCTCTCGATTGCGAGGGTTCGCAAGGTTTGTGACTATGGTGCGCTAGACTAGCGCATGCCACGACACTGCGACGCACGGACATGGTTCCGGGCCGCTCTTGCAGCGAATAGTATGGCATAGGCTGTGACCTATCGGCAATAGTGAAGGCGTAGATCAGTGCAGATAGCAGTCCGGCCACCAACATCTGAATTGTTTGATCAAGAAACTTCTGTAGTGTTTCCCCAAAAATTAAATGGATCAGAGGATTTTGCATCAAATAAGCATATGTACTTCGGCTGGGGCGCTATCCCTCAGATGGAACCAGATTTATCCAAGTTTGTCGGCTTTGGCTCAAAAATTCGAGGATTTAGGCTTTCACTTTGTGAATGGCGAGGTTCGGTATGATGGCTGAATTCGTGCCAAAGGAAACCCGCCCCCACGGGTTTCCGGTTGCAGGGGCGGGTGTAGTCATGATCGCAGGCATGCGATCGTGATCATTACTCGAGGGCTGACAGCTGTGCTAGAAGTTCTGGTGGCAGTTGTGCTTCTGGGGGCGCCCAGTCGACGAAGCCTTTTCGGCTGCGAAAACTGTAGTAGCCGACCCAGCGTCCCAGAAGATGAACAGGTGAATCAGGTGCGAACGCCAGTTCCACGCCGAGGACCCAAGCGCTGTTCAGCGATGCGGGCCACCGCATGCCGTTCACCAGGAACTTTGCCCCTGACACATGCCCGACGCCGTCATCTTCTGAGATGTTGCATCGAAGCGTCAGAGGTTGACCGGTGTCGGCGAATCCGTTTCGCCAACGGAAGGCCGCCCATAGAGCATCGGACGGCTGGCCGCGGTATAGGTCGAGGTGAGTGATATCGGGAGCCAAAAGGCTCACCTCCTAGCAGGAACTACCCGGAAAGACGCCGAGCACGTCACTCCCTCCACGAGAAAGTAAGCGAAATAATAACATCCAGACTATGAAAAGTCCAGAATATAAATACTAAAAGTTCGACAGGCCTGGAAGGGTTAGAACCCAAATTAACAGATTGGAAGCTATGGGAAGTGGATGAAATGCAAAGTAATTAATACATTCTGGAAATACTCCATCTGGAAAAATGTTCCAGAGATACTGGCTGGGGCGGCAGTTCTGGAACCCAGGTTTTTAGAATGCTGATGGTGGAGCAGTAATTTGTCCATGAAAGCCCTCGTGCTTGGTTTTTGCCTTGCTTGTGCTATTGTCTTGCCTATTAGCTTCGAGTGAGGACTATCTCGTGAAACGAATTCTCAGTCTGCCGTATCTGTCCGTGTTGGCCGCGTTTGCTGCGCCCTTGTTTACGGCGCACGGGGCGCTTGCGTCGGATGGTAATGTGACACAAGTCGAGACCTTTATCCGCAGTCTGATCAACGTGGTCACGGGGCTAGCCGCCTTAATTGCAGCCGGCTTCTTTGTGGTAGGAGGGCTTGGTTATATCACGAGTTCCGGCAACCCCGAGCATCTGGAGCGTTCAAAGCGGACGCTACAATATGCAGCCATAGGCCTTGCCATTACTCTCGGGGCATTTGTTCTTACCGGTATTGTCGCAGGCCTCGCTACAAGCGCGTTCGGAAGCTAGCTTTTATGGCCTTTTTCGCATCCGGCCCGGTGCTTGCAAGTATGGCCGGGGCGACACGGGTCATCGGCGCGTATGTAACACCGGTTATGACGGTGCTTGGTGGCTTTGCTGCGGTGGCGGCAGCGCTGCTTTTGGCTTACGGCGGCATCCGATATATGACGAGTTCCGGCAGCCCGGAGCGGCTTGATGAGGCGAAGCGCGTTATCCGTAATGCCTTAATTGGCCTCGGAGTTGTGATAGCGGCCGGGACGCTGGTTGCCGTTCTTGCGCACGCCTATGGCAGTCCCGCTGCGAGCGGCGGGGCGAAGCTGCCGGCTCTTGTTTCGGTGCAACCTGCACCAACTACGAACGGCCTGGTGAATGCCCTGATTGATGCAGTCACGGGGTTGTTTCGCGTTTTGATCGACCAGGCGGCACAGCCGTTTTTGTCAGCTCTGGCCTACTTCACGGATGGGACGCCGCTCATGGCTTCTAATGGAAGCGTGTTTTCGCTGTGGCTGGCTACGGTTGCCATCGCGGACGGCTTGTTTGTACTGGTTACGGCGTGCTTGGGATTTCATATCATGAGCTACGAAATGTTTGGGACGACTGAGCTTGAGTTTAAGCACATGCTGCCTCGGCTGGCCCTCGTATTCGCGGCGGTGAACACATCGATCTTTGCGATTGATGCGGTTATCGGGTTGTCCAACGTTATGATTTCGGCCGTCAGACAAGCTTTTCCAGGGGTGTCGGTGTGGCAGTCGCTTAGTACGGTTGTGAGCGCAAAAGGTGATGTGAGTCTGGCCGCCCTTTTGATTATGGTGGCGTTTTTGGTGCTTTCCGTCATGCTCATGGTGTATTACGTCATGCGGCTCGTAGCACTGTTTATCGGGGCGGTCCTTGCGCCGATTGTTATTTTGCTGTGGCTTGTGCCGGGATTTAAAAGTTTTGCTGAAGCGGCCGCAAAGGTCTACGCCTCGACCATCTTTGTTTTGTTTGTACACGTCGTAATATTAGAGCTCGCGGCATCATTGTTAAGCGGTATGGCGGCAAGTAGTCCAGATCATACCTTAAATCCCCTTATGTCGATGATCGTGGGCGTAGCAACGGTCCTGGCACTACTCAAAACTCAAGGTTTTATGAACCAATTGTCGTATGTGAGTCTGGGCCCGCAAACGGCGGCGAAGCTGGGCGGTTTATTTATGAATGCGTTTAGCTACTATGCCGGCAAGTCGGCCGGTGCGACTTCTAATCCGGCTTCAGAGCGCACCTCGCGGCGGGGCGTATGGCCGGATTTCGGATTTGAGCCGAGTCCGGCACCGACACTGGCACTGGTACCGGTGCCGCAGACTACCCGGCCGGGTACGGCACGCAGCGGGCGACCTAGTTCCGGGGGAAACGTACCAGAAGAAGGAGAAACAGCGTGAGATCGTCGATTGTTCCGGCCCAGATTACCACGGTTGAAGATAAGGTGGCGGGGGCTTTAAGCTTTTCGCAGCTGGGACTCCTTGGTGCTCCAGTATTTCTGGCCGGTGTCATGTATGCCTTGCTGCCACCATTTTTCGCCGCGTCACCATATAAGCTGGCCGGTTTTTTCGCTGCTGCCGTTATATGCGGTGTGCTTGCGATCCGGGTGCGCGGACAACTTGTGCTTACGCAAGCCGTCCGATTTGGGCGGTATAGTCTCAGGCCGCGTTTTGTCTTGTATGACAAGAACGACCTGTATCTCAGGCCCGAGCCGGTACCGGATGCGCGCCCAGAAGTTACCCAGTGGTTATCCGAAGCGGATGAAGAGCATGCGGCTGCTCAGCGTCAAGCGGTCGTGTTCTATGAGCGGCCGACTCGCGGCCGCACTGACCACATCAGTCAAGGAGGACGGCGTGTCCGCACTACCCAAAAATAACCGCTCATCGAGGCGGCAGATCCGGATCCAGGATGTGCGCGACGGGATCCTTATGCTGCCGGATAACAACTACCGGGTAATCCTTGCGGCTTCGTCGCTTAACTTTGAACTTAAAAGCGAAGACGAGCAGGACGCTATTATCGATGCGTTTAAGAGCTTCTTAAACTCGCTGCCGTGCCCGGTGCAGTTGCTCGTACGCACGCGCGAGCTTGATGTTGCCCGGTACCTGGACGGGTTTCGTGAACTTGAGGGCGCAGAGAGTGAAGGCGTCTACCGGGCGCAGATTGCCGGATACCGGGCGTTCGTACAAAGCCTGGTTTCAAACAACAAGATCCTTGCGCGGCGGTTTTACGTGGTAGTCGGCCGGACGGCCACCGACAAGGAATCGTTTGAAGCGGCTGGCGAGCAGCTTATAACCGACGCCGATATCGTAGCAAAGGGCTTAAGCCGGCTAGGCATTCAGACGCACCGCCTGACAAGCCTTGAGGTACTCAATTTGTTTTATAGCTTTTACAGTCCCGATGGCGCCAAGCGACAACCGCTGACGCCTCTTATCATGCAGACGCTTCGAGATGGGTACTTGTAAGGGGAAATGATGGAACGGTTTTACGAAAGATTTACGTTTAAAAAGAGACCTACTTCCACCGTAGGGCGCCGGCAGGCGCTCGCTAACGGCGAGCAGGACGTCATGGATATCATCTCCTATGCCGGGATGGAGGAGCGGGCTGGCTATCTTGTCATTGACGGGCGGTATGTGCGGACGCTGTTTATCTCCGGTTATCCTTATGTCGCGACATCGGGATGGCTTGGTAGTCTCGTCTCGTTTAACCACAACGCCGATATCACGTATCACATGACGGCTGTTGCGGCAGCGCAGGCGTTGCCCAAGCTGCACCGCAAAATTACGGAAATGGAATCAACCAGACGGGCCATGATTCGGGCCGGTAAGATCGTGGGGGCGGAACTAACGGACCCGCTCGAGTCGGCCATGGAACTTAGGGACAAGATTATGCGCGGGCAGGAGAAGTTGTTTCAGGTGTCGATTTATGTGGCGCTGTCCGAGGCCAGTTTGTCCGAGCTTGATAGGGTGACGAGACTGCTTGAAACAGAGCTCGGGGCGCGGCTGTTTTACACGAAGGTGGCGAGGTATCAGCAGGCTGAAGGGCTGCAGTCGGTGCTGCCTAGAAGCGAAAACGTGCTGGCCCAGCGCAGGAATTTGGATAGCTCAACGGCGGCTTTGACATTTCCGCTCGTGTCATCTGAGCTCGTACAGGAATCAGGCATTTTATACGGGGTCAACAAGTCCAACAACTCGCTTGTCATTCTTGATAGGTTTAGTTTGCACAATGCCAACAGTATTGTATTTGCACAGTCCGGCAGCGGTAAGAGCTACGCCACTAAGGTGGAGATTTTACGGCAGCTTATGCAAGGCGTGCGGGTGATCGTGATTGACCCGGAACGGGAATATAAGCTGCTCGCCGATTCGGTCGAAGGATCATATATCAAGCTGTCGGCCAGATCCAGCGCCAAGATTAACCCGTTTGATCTTGCAACAACTGTCACTTTGGCTGATCATGTGACGGAACACATTCAGGAACTGACTGCAGTCATCTCGCTGATGGCGGACGGTCTTAACGCGCGGGAGAAAGCCGCGGTGGATAAGGCCTTGGTGCGGGTGTATAAAGCCTGCGGCAAGCTGACTCCCCTGTTGGGTGATTTGTATGACGAGTTTAAGCGGCAGGGGCAAGAGGCGTTATGCGAGCGGCTCGACAAATACCTTACAGGGTCTTTGGCCGGTATCTTTAATGAGCAAACTAACATCAGCCTCGATAACCGGCTGGTGGTATTTGATATCAAGGACCTGCCGGAATCAATACGCCAGATCATGATGATGATCGTGGCAAATTTCGTGCAAAACGAGGTTAAAGCCAGACCTGCGAAGCGGATGCTTGTGATTGATGAGGGCTGGTTGCTTTTGGAACATGAAGAGAGTGCTCGGTTTGTGACGGGTCTTGTCAGGCGCGCCAGGAAGTATTACCTCGGCGTTTCGATTATTTCGCAGCAGGCCAGCGACTTTTTGCGCAGTGACTGGGGCCGCGCGATTGCTTCTCAAAGTGCGCTTAGGATTTTAATGCGGCAGGATACGACAACGATTCGGCAAGTGGCTCACGAGTTTAACTTAAGCGAGTGGGAGCAGAGTTTTCTTTTAACCTGCGAGCGCGGGGATGCGCTTATGATCGCCGACCAGAACCATGTAGCGGTGAGGGTCGTTGCGTCGGATAAAGAACATCCGCTTATTACGACGAATCCGGCCGAGGTATACCGGCATTGACGCCCAAGTCATCATTGCCGCGGTCTCATTTAAACGCGAGATCCGGGTTGTTCTCATAACGCTTGGCGTACTGATGGCACTTCCTATTATTGTGCTTTCAGCCGCGACCAATATTGTGGCGCTGGCAAGCCCAGGTGTTAGTTTGTATACGGGACCGGTATCCACGACCGACACCTATGCGTTCGGCAACTGCACATACTGGGTGGCATTGAGGCGCGAGCAGACCGGGCATCCGATTCCAAATACCTGGGGTAATGCCAACACCTGGGCGATTCGGGCTCAAGCAGACGGATACACGGTAGATCATACGCCTTCTATGGGTGCGATTATGCAAACCACGGCTGGACAGTTCGGGCACGTGGCCTTTGTTGAAAGCGTGGGTGCAGACGGCAGCTGGACGATTTCAGAAATGAATTATGACGGGTGGGACGAGGTGGACAGCCGGACGCTTACAGCAGTCGCAGCTTCCCAGTTTTCTTTTATCCACTAAGGTGCGAAGCGTTTTTGGCGTGTACGCGTGCGAGTCGGGAGATGGAGTTTGTACTGATCAATAGCCAACTTTAAGTTGACTCAATTTGGCTAACAGGTTGTAATCGGCTATTTGTGCACGTAAACTGATTTGGTGCAGCTTACAAGGGGCTGCATGCGCTAGCCACACTCAGGCATAACGAACGGAAGACAGGTATGCGCGACCGCGATAGTCATCTGATGTCTATTTGCACGCCGATATATGATCCCGATCCGCAGTTTCTTAGGGAAAGCCTCGCATCGATCCAGACACAAGAGCTCCCTGACCTGTGGGCCCTCGAGTGGCTCCTCGAGGAAGACAGCCCAACCGGACAGCTTAGTCCCTTCCTGCCCACGCTTCCCTGGGTCTTGCCGGAGCTTGGGACGATGCGGAGCATCGCGGAGGCTCGCAGTAAGGCGCTGCGCCGGTCGCGAGGGATTCTCGCCAAGCACTTCGACTACGACAATGTACTCGGGCCGGGGGCTCTCCGACGGGACATATTGGCGTTTGAGAAGTACCCCCAGATCGGATGGACAGCGTCATATGCCCTTGATCTCACACCCGATGGCTTGGAAGAGCCGCATATTCCGCCACCCACCGGTCTGATCCCGCCGGGATTCATCCTCGAATACTGGCTCGAGCATGGCTACCGGTTCCCGATCCACCCGACGACGGCCTGCTACCGGTACGAAGCACTTGCGCTGCGCGGAGGATGGCCCGCCATTGGACCATCTGATGATACCGGCGCGTTCCTCGCGATTACGACCCTGTTTCCTGGTTATATACACAAGGAAGTGGGACTACACTACCGCCGGTGGTCTGGTCAAATCACCCAGTCACCCGCATACACCCGGCCCGGGGAGCTCGAAGAACGTTACGAGTTCCTGGCAGACATGGGTCGCGCGATGCTTGCGCTTCAGAGCGGCAACCGGCCATGGTAGCTTAGGGAGACGATACATCGGCCGTAGCTGACACACGAACGGCGCATTCCTGGGCCGCGCCTGCCGCGCTGACTATGCATCGACTAGCTAGACGGCAGGACGCCCCAAGTCCAGTCCCCGGTCCGGCGCCTTTATGCGGCCGGACCGGGATCGTCCCAAGTGTTTAAGGGCGAGCTTGAACATTTAGGAAGAGCGGGAGCTGTATCATTTGAACAATTCTCAAGTGTTTAAGCCTAAAAACGCCCATAAAAGCAAGGTGCCCCGCCGCATAACGCGCGGCGGGGCTGACCTTGATACTTCTAGTTGTGGGCCCAGGGGTTAGAGGTGGCCCGTGAGCCGAACGACCTCGTAGATCGTCCAGGCGTAGGAAGCGGCGAGCACCAGTCCGACCAGGCTCAGCAGCACGTTGCCCGTGAGGGACTTGCGCGGCCTTGTCAGGTTCGAGACGATGTTGGCCGCCAGGGTACCGATCATCACCAGGCCCGCGAGGGCGCCGATGACCACGTGCACGAGGATGGTCTGTACCGGGCTGGTCGAGTACGGGCCGCTCGAGGACCAGGCGTAGACCTTGAGCACCGTGCCGATCATGAGGATGCCGAAGGCAATCACGGCCGACAGCGCCGACTGCCTGAGCTCCGCGCCCGAGGGGCGGTTGGACTGGGCGTGGCGTCCGCGGCGTGCGGTGGGCTGGGTGGCGTTCATGGAGGGCCTTCCTGTGGGAGCCAGAACTAGATATCAAGGTTACATATACTATTATAACGCTTGTGCTTCATTTTGTCAAGGCTTGCGCCCTGAACAACCCTCACTTTCAGGCTAATACATAGAATTTCCCGAGGGCAACTTCTACCAATGTTACCTGAAGGCTCTTTTCTGCGACTAGTTCCCGGGTCAATGACGTGTACAAATTGGAAGATCGCGAAACAGGGTAGGGCGTAAGGATTACGGGGATATTTATAAAATAACAATGGCGGAGGTGGCGGCTGCAGGGCCGAACCGATGTAGTAATGGGTCCGGCCCTGCATGGATTGGAATGGCCGGAGGCGCTTAGGCGACCGGGCGCTCGAAGTACTTGTAGCCCCCACGTTGGATGGTGTAGATCGGGCCTCCTTTGGCTTCAACCCCAAGTAGGTCCCGTAGCGTCGCCAGGCCCGTCCTGATGCCATCATTAGGGTTGGGGTGACCAGGCCAGAGGATGCAGGCGATTTCCTCTTTGGTTAGGACGCGGCCGGCGTTGCCGGCCAGAAGCGCCAGGAGCTTGAACTGGATGGGCGGGAGGTGTACTGGCTGCCCGTCGAATACGCAGGCGTGTCCTGGGATGTCGAGCGTGAGCCGGTTGGTTTCAATGAGACCCGGGATCTCGGTCAGGTCGAGCGGGACGACCCCAAATACCTTCAGCAGGCGCCGGCGTATGAGTTCGTCAACGCTTGTTTGCTGTGCGGCTGCTTGCTGAACCAGTGGCGCTCCGTGCCTCCTTAGAAGTTGAATGAACATGGCTTGGAGTGTCAGCTCGCGGCTCGTTATGTCTTGGGGCTCGGCGGTAAGGGCTGTGGATGCCATACCGTGTTGTATCCCTTCTAGGGTTGGAACATGGATAAAACGTCCGTTACACACTATATCAGAGTTTTTGTAAAGTTTCTATTCGGATGAGTGACCAAGGTAATTATACCTTGACATCAAGTAATATCTGGATTAGTATTAAAGTATGACTATTCGAGATTTTGAACGCGAGTTCCCCGACGACAATGCTTGCTTAGAGTATATGTTCAAATTGAAGTTTGCGGATAAGCCTTGCCCGAAGTGTGGTAAGGTTAACGGCTTCTATCGCGTTCGTGCTCGCAAATGCTATGCCTGCTCAGTTTGCGGCAAGCAAGTTTCCCCAACTGCTGGAACTATCTTTCACAAGTCCGAGACACCGCTTCGGACATGGTTTTACTGCATCTTGCTCATGACCAACGCTAAGAACGGTGTAGCGGCCCTGGAGCTGCAACGGCACTTCGGAATGACATATAAGTGCGCGTGGAGAATTGCCCGCCAAATCCGCAAGGTAATGACCGACGAGGGCGGCGTGTTATCCGGAATTGTCGAGGCTGATGAAACCTACATCGGCGGCAAGCACAAGTTTGACGAGCGTTTTAACTCTAAGACTCCGGTGCTCGGCTTGGTCGAGCGCGGCGGTTCCGTGAAAGCTAACGCCGTAAACACGGCCAGCGTCAGTAACGCTCGCAATTTCATTAACGCCAACGTAGCGGCCGAAGCCGAGCTTCATACCGATACCTCACGAATTTACGACCATGTCTCGCGGCTCAGACTGCATCAATCAGTTAACCACGCTGCCCGCGAGTATGCGCGTGGCAATGTCACCACAAATACTATTGAGGGTTTTTGGGGTCAGTTGAAGCGCTCTCTGTCGGGGACGTACCATCATGTGAGTCCACAGCATCTACAGCATTACGTTGATGAGTTCGCGTTTCGCTACTCTCATCGTCACGATGTCCGTCCTCTGTTTTACGCTGTGGTTGATCGGACGCTAGAATAGCGCGGTCAAGCGTCGTCCGAAAGCGGCGTTCGTCGATTGGCGCGTCTTTATCGTCATTCATTGCAAGGCTCCTTGATTCTACAGTGATAATACCAGGCATTACTGATTAAGCTGCTTTATTTCCGCCGCCACGGCCTCTATAGCCGTGGTGCCCTGCTGCATTTCGCTTCCGCCTTGCGTAATTAGGCCAGTATCCATACCGGCTACGCCCGATACACAATCTTGGGCACCCGACTCCCATGAGGCCAGACCCGTGCTCCAGTTCTTCTCCATGGAACTATCTGGAATTGCCGGGTCCGACTGGGCGATTGTGACTTCAGTCTCAACTTGCTGGCAGTCATTGGACGAAGCAGCCATGTTTTCGTTGTTGGCATCCGACCGTAGCTTGCCCAGATCAGTGGCAAGAATGCTACTTACTGGTTCACCGTACTTGGTAAACCAAGCATCTACCTGTTGGGTCGTCGAACTTACAGCCGGGGCCGGGGTTGGTGTTGGAGTTGACGACGAGGCCGTGTTGGTACTTTGCGAGTTGTTACTGGCAGCTCCCACGATCATAAATACGGCCAGGAGTGCCAAAACGACAGTCCATACCGGATGGCGCTGAAACCAGTTTTTCTCTTTAGGCTGCGGGCTCTCCACGAAGTATCTCCTTGGTAGAGGCATTATAGCGCAGAAATGAGCGTTTTGGAGCTATGGCTAATCGGATTGGATAGGAATTACGTCCAGCTCCGTTGTTGGTACTTCGGTAATGCCGGACTTGCTGATATGCCAGGCGAATATTTGGCCGCCGATAGTTTGTGGGTAGCCGTCCAGCCTTTGCTTTGTTACAGATTCTTTCATTGCTCTTTGGATTATCCTAAGAGCCGATTTCGGTGTCAGTCTAACGTCCCTTATTCGTTGGTCGAGAAAATCATCAGCTTGTTTGTTGTTACCTATGCTGCAGAAGTTCCCCTCGACCAGAGTTACCTTGTAGCCGTTTGCCTCGTCATCAATATGGTATATTTCAACTTCGCCATCTACGCCCACTCCTGCTATCAGAAGCTGCATTGATGCCTGGCGGTCGCCTGCGGCTTTCGTCTCATCCACAAGGCGTTTTGTAACACGGGCGGCCTTTCTTGCCACGTCTTCAACTGAAGCCATCGGATTGCCCTCGCAATAGCCCTGCAAGAACGCATTTATGTTATCAGCTCGCTCCTCGCGCATATAAACCATGGTTCGGCTGAGCATTATGCGCTCTGAGACGATGAAAGCTTTGGGGTGCGTATCAAGATATGATAATTCGCCGGTCTCATCGCTGATCCTTTTTGCCAAACCATCGGAGGCAACAGTTACGCCGTGACACTGTTTGATGTTTGTTGCCAGTGTCATTGTATCGAGTCGTCCTTTAGGCGCAAGTATTATATCAACATTATCACTTGACGTCATGGTACAATCGCCGTGACCAACTATTGCTTGATCGGCCATAATATGCTATAAAGATAACAAGTGTTGCAGCACTCGCGCTATTGAGAGACGATTGGATATGGACCTGTGCTATCTGAAAGCATGGCACATGACCTTGCTTTTGCAATAGCTGTATTCCATCTTTCTACATGGATCCCGTGTGTCCCTGGGCTAGACGTATTGTACTGCCCACGTCTTGCCAACCGGATTGGCTGCCACCTAAAAAGACGCTGTATACGGCTGCTGATAGCATGGGTAGCGGTATTTGTTGTGTCCGACGGAATATTTGTTAGTTGTCCTGTGTCGATTCTTTCGCAGGCAATCTACAGGCTGCACTATAGCAGCCAGACCATGAGCCCATCGTTGTTCACGCGGCCTATACCAGGGCATCCGCAACTTTGGTGGACGCATCTGTCCCCGTTGACCCTGGTAACATTGACCACGCTTGACTTGACGAGCGCGATTATTTGCCTCGTTGTATCAACGGTCTGGCCGATCATCACTTCAAGGCGACACCCAGTGAAGGGAGGCGGGGCAGAGTAGACGCGCGGTTCTGCTCGCCCAAGCGGCTCAAGCTACGGCTTGGACCGCTTTTTGCTTTAGTGGTCACACCTTACGAACATCAAACCCTTTGCCCATCTCGAATTCGAATGATAAAATCACGAAATAATACCTTAACAAAAGGATAAGATAAGCATAACTATTTTGGTACACCACGGTGTGAGATGTTCGAACCAAAATCCGGGAGACAACTCGACCGGCTATCGATAAACGTCCCGTCGATGGCCAATACGAATAACTTCAACTACTAATTGCTTATCCTCAATCGTGTAGATTACACGATAATCACCTAGGCGAATTCGCCAAGCGTTTACGCCTGACATCTTCTTTATACGGTTCGGCCGCGGCAATTCCGCCAAGGAGTCAATGACACTCGATACTTGTTTTAGGCTAGCAGCGGGCAATTTTCGCAACTCTTTGGCAGCACTCGAACGGAATGTGATTTGATACATCCTGCGCTAAAGCAGGCCATCTCTAATGAGATCTGCCTTGACCTTGTCCCAAGCAACTAGTGATTCAGACTTACGTTCTTCAATCGTCGCAATATCCTGGGCGTCTTCTAATAGCTCAGCCAACTGGTCATTAATTAGCTCTGAGATGGATTTGCCTTGCTCGACTGCCTCATGTTGTAAATACTTTTTGACATAGGGGTTTAAATATACAGTTGTTCGCTCACTTAGAGACGCCATGATAATGTCCTCGTTTGGGTTGATAATAACGTTCTAACGTTATAGCGTCAAGACGCCACAGTGTCAGATGTTCGAACCGTCCTTCGGGAGCCAAAGGACTTATGCTTAGATAGCGGCTTGGTGGAGCCGTTATTTTTTGTTGCGTTTGTTACCCCAGTCTGGACGCTCGAACCGTACCATTTGAACTTACTGGGCCTGGAGAATAGCCAGTGTAGCCTTTACAGAAGGGTTATCGCTCGGAAGATAGATGATATGCTCACCATACAATTCTTTGAGTGCCCTAAAGAACTCATCTGCCCAAGAAGGCGAGAGCGAGAGCACACCGGTAAAGTCAATTTGGATTTCTTTTGTGCCTGGATCTAACGTGGGTCGAATCGCTGCAAATGCCTCCCTCCCGGCTGGCCGGGAAGTTAATACATCTCCGAATTTCTTTAGTTCAATTCTCATGGTTAATACTCAATTCTAGCTAATACCCCGCGAACATTGCGATCTGCGAGGGTTACTTTTAGTTTCTTGGAATTATTCTTTTCAATTGTGGCGATTGCTATGCCCGATTGTAAAGCGATTCCGATTGGATTTTGGATGGCAACCGTACGCACAAACTTAAGCCCATTCCCTCGCTGCTCGGGTGTCCTACCTGATACAAACTCAGTCATGGCGACGGTCAAAGCTTCGATGTCATCTTTAAGCCCTGGGCGTACTCTCAATAACGTTGATTTAATACCCACCCCTCGGTCCGCCAACACAATTACTCGCTTATTCAAATCATACCCGAAGAATAGGCCTGGAATATCGGGCCAGTTCCCAAGATTATGATCGAATGAGTTGTTGCCAATCTCTCCGGCCACGGCAGTTACAAGAGGTGCTGAGCCAGAAGTTCCAGGATCTCGATCTATAAGGCCTGCCATTCGATCGAGTCTGGCCCTGAACCGATCCTGCGTATCGGAATAGTCGGCATCAGCGATAGCTGGCGCAACTTCGCTTGCGGCCCAGACTTGAGCCAGGCTAAAGAGTTCGGCATTATAGCGTTCAAGCATATCTCGGTGATAGTATCTGTGGCCTCCCGGACTTTTTAGTGCGGGCAATTTGCCCGATACATCCCAGCGACGCAGAGTCATCACTGTGACACCCAGGTACTTGGCGGCTTCACCTATTGAGATGAGGTTGTTATTTTTCGTCATGTATAGAAATTACCTCAAAACTATACAATTTGTCAAATATCTATACATTCTTTATTGATTCCTCGGTATTTGTATACTTTTGGAGAATCTTAGTGCCCCTTTGCTATCTTGCCCTTGAGCAAATAAGTTCTAACGTCGTCCGCTATGCGGATCACACGGCGCCAATAGGAGAGGGCGCCCGGGCACAGAGATTTGCATAATGGCAACGTCACTCCATGAGGCTGGTTTAGAGGCGCTACTTTTACTCCAACGCCGGCGAGTTCCGGGGATAATACAATCATTGGCCTAGCGGGTGAGGAGTCCGCCCCATTCGACGACGGTGAAGCCAGTACGGGCGGGCTTGGTGAAGGTCTGAGGTTGCATTGAGATGGGGGCAGAGAGGCCCTTGGCGTCGAGGAAGACCCTGATGAGTGTTTGCGGCTGGGGCGAAATGCTAAGCGGTGCCAGCTCATTCATTTGAGCAGTGTTCAGCCAGGATAGACGCACATAGGGGGTGGATGGCAAGCGCGGTCCCCAGTACGCTATGAAGTCACTGGCCTCCTTTTGGTTTATTCCTTGGGCGGCGAGCTGGGTAAGGATCGTGGATATAGCCTTATTCGTCGGAACGACCGAACCTTGGGTAATGAGCGGATAGGTGCCGTAGCCGGTGCCCTCCCAATATAGCGATGGGTAGTTTTGGCCCTGGTAGGTGAGATCGCCATTCGGGCGGGCTAACACATTACGCCAGCCGGAGATAGGATAGGCGGGATCTGAATTTGTTACGTTCGCACCAACGGCCACATTGACGTTTTCGGTATGGGCCGGATACAGGTAGATGACCGGCTTACCGCAGCCACCGTAAGAATACAAATCGGAACGCTCATAGAGCACATACTCTCCGAGGCTATTTTTGGCAACGATGACGGCATGATCGGTGTTAATTTGCGACGGTGTGAGGGCGTTGCCAAGCAGATTCTGCCCGTTGATCGTGGCAAAGAGTGGGCTGTTTTGGGGCAATTCGTAGATGGTTTCATTGCCCGGGCCAAATCCAGCGTATTCGAGCGAACTCGGAGAGACGTCCGCTAGTGTCACATACCCATCTGAGCCGCAACCAAACGTCCCGCTCAAGTAGGTCTTGAGATTATCCCCGTCTGTAAACTCAATGGACGGAGAGTTGGTGGCTGTGAGAGGGTCGGTGGGAAGATATTCGGCTGCAAAGACTCCGCCGACAACCGCGTATATTTCTTTGACGCTGTATGCTGATTTAGATTGGACAGTTACTTCGTAGTAGGTGGTATCGCCGATGGTACCGAGCTTGGCGATTTGCGAGGAGGGGGTTGACTGGTAGTAGGCGCCACGCAGGCCGGTCAAGCTCGCAATGAAATAGCCGTCAGGACCAGCGTAGTCGTCCGCCAGGTGTATGGCCAGACCTGAGACGATCGCGTTTTGAGGCAAATCGAGGGCCGCAATGGTATCCCATGTATTAAGGGTGACGTTTGTCTCAAGCGAATCTTCGGTCTGGTTGATTTGGCCCTTATTGGAGGGGATGCCTGGATTTAATGCGTCGTTGTACAGACCTAGAATTTCGTAGCGAGCCGGGGTGGTTTCAATCGCGATATACCAGAACGTCTGCATCGGATGGTCGTAGTTGTAGGCGACAATAACGGGCTGGTTTTCGGCCGTGAGGCCAATTTGGACATAATGGATTTGGCTAGAGGTTATGGTAGGCGGACAGTCGGCCGTCTCGCTTATGCCGCTGCAATTTGTACCAAACATCGCCTCTACACTCGAAGGTTTAAAGAAGTTAAGGTTTGTAAGAGGCACGGCAGCATTATATGTCTGGGCGCTGATCTCATTTGCGGGGGTTGGCGAACTGCTTGGTGAAGGCGTGGGTGTTGGGCTCATGGTGGAGCTGGAGGACGGTTGGGGCGTATGGCTGGCCTTATGAGCAGAGGCCAGGTGATACTGCCAGAGGCCTACCACCAGTAAGAGGACGATCGCAAGCACGCTTATGCTGAGTTCGATCGTCCGATGAATTCGAGATCCTGATGGCTTCGGCGAGGCGGACTTGGGTGCAACTGCCGGTGGTAATGCCTCGGGCGCAGAGTTTGCTACGACTGGAACATTCACTTTTTTGGCTATTCGTGATTTTGCTGCCTTAGTGGCCTTAGGGTCGCCTGGTGCATTTGCGCTCATGCTTTAAGCATAAGTTGTATGGGACGTGTTCTGCAAATGCACCCCAGCTATCTTTGACACGCCCTTGCCCATACATGGTAAGCCTAAGATTGTAGTCCTCTAAGCTGGCGTATTGCTTTCATCCATAATGCATTGCCCGCCAGAGATACGCTGGATGGACGAGGTACCTAAGGTAGTCGGATTTAGTGAGCCATTTCATACGCGAGTATTATAGGAGCGGCTGCGCGCCGGCTGATCGTGGCTATTTTCCCTTACCATTTGGGTTCAACACGCTTGTGCTCGCTAATTAGTGCCGGATTTTTGTAAAATTGTCTAAAGGTGGGCCGCAGCTAAAAAGGAAGATATGGCTCCGCCACAGGAACATGAAACAGAATATGTTAGCTTACTCGGTACTGGGGAGGATCGGGTGGTTACTCGCTTCCGCAGGCTGGGCAAGGTGGCGATCGAATTTTCAGTTGTATACGAAGCTCTAATTGGCGGTAAGTGGCGCAAAGTTACCGCTTTCGATAACGCCCATGACTCGGAACCGCATCAGCGTATTTGCCGTATTTCGAGCCCAGAATATAAAGTACTATTCCCGTGGTTGGATTCGAACCAGGCGCTGACCGAATCCAAACGAATCATCCGCGTCAACTACCAGAAAATGCGCGCAAACTATCTATATACTAAGCATAAGAGGTTACAATGATGGCAATGGACAAAGCATTCATAGACAAGAACGTCGAGCTTTCCCTCGAGTTAGACAGTTACCTGGCTGAACATTTTGACTTGTATGAGCACATTCCTAACGGTGCGCTTGTGATAATTACCGTCAAAGCAGATGACGATTTCAACTCTAAGAGCCTGAGCCTTGTACGCAAGTCTCGCTCGAAGCGCCCCGTGGTTGAGGCTGAGAAGTCCGGTAGCGTTTGGACGTTGCGCCCTTTGGCGGCTGCCGCTTAGCGCGGATTCACTGATATAGACGTATAACGAGCTCCCCCGAAAGCGGGGCTCTTTTTTTGAAGCCATTCGTATCTTCCAAGCGCCAGACTAGATTCCAATGCTCGTCAGTGACTGCGGTGGCGTAGCATTAAATAGGCCCCTCCGGTCGCAGGAGTTAAGGTCAGCAGTTTGGCACAGCATTGTCTACGAACGGCGTCCCGTGCAGAGATCCCGAGGTCTGTCCGTCGTTATAGAAGGCGTCGGCAGAGACATAGAACCCATTGCATATCTTTCACCCTTGCGGCACGTCCTGGGCTAGCGCATAGTTTAGCCATAATGAGGGTTCGCAAGGGCGGCGATGATTAGGTTTGAACCGAGTTCTTGAGTTCCAATAATTTCAGCGGGTAGTATTCCTCTTAAGGAAAACAAAAGGAAAAACTACCCATGTCAAAGCGTACCTTCTACTTGGTACCGCAACAATACCAATGGCTATCCCAGGCACTACCTGCGCCCGTAGCCAAGACCAAGCCGCCGGTGGCAAACGAAGAGCTACTCGGTGGTATTTTGTTTGTGCTCAAAACTGGCAGCCGGTGGCAGGATATCCCAACTACCATCTGTCCGCATGACCCCAGCACCTGCTGGCGCCGACTCAGCTTTTGGCGTGGCCGAGGAGCGCTGGTCGGGACTTGGCGTGAGGTTCTCGGACTGCTCGACCGGCAAGGCAAAGTCGACCTGTCACTCGGCGCGTTAGATGGTTCGCTCGTCCAGTCACCGGCTTTTAAGGATGGCACTGGTTACTCCGGCAAACACCACCGGACTGGCACCAATATTTCGCTTGTGACTGACAAACAAGGCTTGCCACTGGCCAACGTCCTGGCTAAAGGCAACCGTCATGACCCGACCAATGCCGAGGCCACTATCCGGAAGATTCGCGTGGGTGCTAAGCGGCGGGTTAAACAACTCAACGCCGACAAAGGGTACGACTCTCGTACCTTCCGGACTGCCTTACGTAAGCGCGGCATTAAGGCCAATATCCCTGAGCGCATATTCAAGAAGCGGCGCAAACGCGGCCGCAAGCCCAGTTACGACAAAGCAACGGCCAAATTCCGGGCCTTTGTCGAGCGCACTAATGCCTGGCTAAAATACTTCCGTAAGTTACGTTACCGGTGGGAACGAAAGAAAAGCATGTTTCAGGCCTTTGTTGATCTGGCCTGTCTGCTTATCTGTTTGCGGCGGGTTGGAGATATGCAATGAGTTCGTAGTCAAAAGAGGCTCAGTTGGGCCTCGATTAGTCTGTGGAAGAAGATCGAACCATTCTATTGGATCGAGTGAAGCGCCTGATGTCTTTCTTATGAGCAGCCCTTAACCCCCATGCGGGTGTCTTTCCCTAGAAGGAGCTTGCCATCCTTATGCGACAACAACAGCGACTCCAACGCTCGGCCTATCATTCATCTCAACTCCTTTCGGCTTTCCAGTAACATACTATGACCAGCCCAAATCCGCTCGACCAGTTCTTGATATAGACCGGCACGATTCACCATAGAATAATTTAAATAGTCAAATGCAAAGCTAAAATAATTCATTGCGGGGAACCGCAGCTCTCACCGCCGTGAGAGCTGCGGTTCCGCCAGTCGCCGACGAGCACGATCGTCAGCGATCTATGTTATGCGCGCCTGATGGAACCCCCCGTTGGGTGGGGTCCGCGCGGAGATGTCAGAGAACCTGACTGGAAGTGTAGGGCTGGACGCAGCCCTTCTTGCAGTTGTTGTGTACCGGTCGTTGGTTGCGGGGCCTGACCTGCCTGTGTGCCACCTGGGGGCGGCACTGGGACCGGCAGGTGTTGGAGCAGCAGACCCGCTTGGACTTAGGCGGCGGGCAGTAGCTGCACTTGTTGTTGACCCACTTGTAGTACTTGGTCGTGCAGGGCGCGGGCTTCAGCTTGTGCACGACCACGACCGTCGTGACCACGTGCTTCACCGGCGGGCAGTAGGTGCACACGTTGTTGACCCACTTGTAGTACTTGGCCGTGCAGGGCGCGGGCTTCGGCTTGCACAGGACGCACTTGCCGTTCACCTTGACGGTTCCCTTGACGCACTTCAGCGGCGTGTTGTGATGCACGACCACCTTCGTGCACGTGCAGCGGACCACGGGAGTGACAACACGCTTCGTGTGGTACACGACGACCACCGGCGTGGACGGCCCGGTGCAGAACCCGTTGACCAGCTTCCATCCCTTGATGGTACAGGGGTTGTGGCCTATCTTGTGGACGGCCACAGGCTTCGGCGGGCACTTCACGCACTGGCCGTTCACGAACTGGTATCCGTAGTGGTTGCCCGAGCAGTTCGGGTTGTGAGACACGACCGGGCGGCAGTTGTTGTCGCCGTAGCCGTTCGGCGGGCCGCGGCTCCCGTAGGGGCTATTGCAGCTCACGGGCGGCCGGTTCACCGGGCACTTCGGCTGTATCCACCCCATCTGCTGCGGCGGGCTGGACCCGTTGTTCGGCGGTCCCGTGGACACGCCGCCGTACTGGCCACCTCCCTGAGCGGCCGTGACGTTGGAATCGGTCGAGTAACCCTTGTGAGGGTTTCCCTGCTGGTCGTTGAGGCCGGGGCAGTCGCCGCCGTTCGGCTGGGCCGGGGTGCTGATGCCGGTGTTGTCGCCGGTCAGGGCGAAGTTCCCGATGCCAGAGTGGCTCCCGAAAGCGCCGAGAAGGAGCATGGCGCCGCCGGCCGCGATGGCGACAGGCAGAACAAAGCGGGCAAGTAGCCAGCGCGCGTAGGCGGGCATCCCGCTGCCACGCGGCGGCCTAGCCACCAACGTACGGATCTTATGCATGGAACAACAGCCTTCCTGAATCGGTTCCTGCGGTTTTTTCGATGAACTACGAACAACGAACTCGAACACATGCTGTCATTACCCTGTATAAACACAACAACGACCGCTGGGTGCGATCTTGAAGGTCTCAGTGTCTCCTGTCCTGCAATGGCTTTGCAGCGACCTTGGAGAACTACTAATTTTCAGAGTAACCGGCAACCACGGCACTCTACATGAGATGGAGCACAAAAGCAATAGTTATTATGCACAAAAATCGCCCACGCAATCCCGTTACATTGCCCGAACTGCACAGCTGCCACACATTACAGTGCCCGCGGTCCCGCCCGACGACGATCGCGACCGAGGACTCGAGGGTGCGAGCCCCTCATTGCTCACCAGGGATTTATTGGCTTGATAGAGCCGCACAATTCTTAGTCATAAATCCATGATGAAAGCCCCGGGGTTGATTTGCATGGGTGTATATGACTCATATATACAATTATCATGCAGATACTTCCTGAATTTGAAGGCTTCATTTGGGATTGGGCCGATCTTGAAAAGAACCTAATAAAGCATAAAGTTACCGCGCAGGAAGCCGAGGAACTGTTTGCGAATGAGCCGTTTGTCATTCGTCGCGATGACCACCACTCGAACCAGCACGAAGTGCGTTTGCAAGCCCTGGGTAAAACCAAAGCTGGCCTGAAACTATTCACTGCCTTTACCATGAGGGATCATAAATTGAGGGTCATTTCTGTGAGAGATATGACTCCGAGAGAGGAGCAAGCTTATGCGAGAATTGAAAGAACTTCCTGAATTCAAAAGCCCTGAAGAAGAGTCTGAGTTTTGGTACACCCGTGACTCAACCGAGTATGTAGATTGGTCCAACGCCGAGAGAGCCGTCTTTCCGAACCTGAAATTCGCTACTGAATCCATTTCAATTCGCCTGCCTGCGCCGCTTTTAGCACGCATTAAAGAATTGGCAAATGAAAAAGACGTTCCGTACCAATCACTCATGAAGGTGTATCTTAGCGAGCAGGTCGATAAGGAACTAGCTGCCAAGACCAAATGAGGTTCACTCACCTCCAACGCGTTAATGCTTGCCAAGATAAAACCATAAGCATTATACTCGTGCTAATTAAACGTCAAATACAAACATGGCTCGAAAACAGGCCGCATCTTCGACCCGCAAGAATAGATCAAACAAAAAAAATGCCACAGTTCGTAGCCGCGCGTTGCCGTCCCGGCGGTTTTCGCTGTCATTGGTGGCAATATTCGCTGCCGTTTGTGTGGTGGTGGGTATTAAGTACACGTTTTACAGCCAGGCCGACGGTGGTTACTCTCAGATGTGCGACTACAACTATTCGGCCGTGCAGTGTTTTCACGTACCGAGCGGCAGTGGCATAAGCAAACCTGTTACCACCACGAGCATTAATAACGACACGCTGAAAGAAGATTTTGAGCAGGAATCAATGTACCGCTGCAACGGCGGCGACCGCGTCACTTCGACCTGCCCATTTACGGTCGGATCCGGACTTAATAACCGCTACCTTAATGACCTCATCGTTCAATACGCCTACGTCGGAGACGGATCAGGCGGGAAATACTGTCTAGGTGATGAATACAATGAGTCGACCATTGCTGGGCTCCAAGGCTGCAATAGCTACTATGGTACCGGCGGCGGACCGGGCACGATATTTGTAGTGAACATCGGCGGCGGTGGCGGCACGGCCGGCTTTGTGGAAAGCAACTATTGGTCGAATCAAAATTACAAAAACGGCTTCTACAACGACCCCGGCTGGTTGTGCGCCGAAAACGGCAACAATCTTGGCCTCAACGACAGCAACGGCAACGGCGACTTGTGCCAGTGGCACCAGCTCTAGCGGCTATTTTACTAGCGCGTCACCCGGCCGCTCTCAGCATCAAGCGCCTGATCAAGCAGTTTCACCAGCCTGGCGTTGGCAGCGGTCAGCTGCTGCCGCGCCTGTACCAGGTCAGTTATATCAATATTGACTGACATCAGGCCATTGATGTTATCGGCATCGTCGTACGTTGGCTCAATGCTCAGGTCAAAGGTACGCGCTTTGTGGCCGTTCAGCGGCAGTGACACGGTTTCATGATAGGGCCGACCGGTTGCAAGGACCGTGCGCTTCACAGCGGTAAGTCGCTGCACTTCGGGCTGGTCGTGCACAATATCCTCAAGCCGTTTACCAAGGATATCCATGCCGAGATCCGGACTGGGATTGGATACGTGAATATATTTGAGGTCGAGATCTTCCAGGGCGACACTCACACGCGGATGGGAGAACGTCTCCAGATTCTTGGCCGCCCGCGTCAACATCCGTTTAACTTCTCTCATCTCGCCTCCAATTGTCTTTATCAAGCATATCACGCTGGTAACACGCCCATAATGCTTATGTTTATTGGCTTAGGAAAGCAAAAAACCCTTGACGCGCTGCGAGGCTGGCGCTACATTAAAGGTACCTCTACTTTGTGCAGAGGTACCTACCGAAAAAGGAGATGAGGAGGCAACTTCGAGTCACACCGTTCGGGTCTGATAGGAGCAGTGAGTGAGGTTGGTGGGGAGGTCGCAAGGCCAAACGAGTAGCCACACGACAGCCACTGAAGCAGCTGGTGAAAACTAGGCCGACCATCGGTAAATGGCTGTCCGTTTGAGGGGGCGAGCAATCGCATCGGAGGATGAAACTGCAAGATGGGCAAGACGCCGCTGGGAAACCGGTGGCGTTTTTGTGTTGAGTGCGACCAAGTGTTTCCGCTTGTGCTAAACTAACAGGTAATGAGCGCGCGCGTTGTGAGGGGCTTAACCCCTGTTGGAAAACCGCATCCTGCCGCCAAGTGGAGTCTGCTCATGGCACTATTGGCGGTGGTTGTGCTTGGTGTACCGGGCATTGCTTCGGCCGGCCAGCCTACGGTGCATGCGCCCACCGGCCCGGAGTCGGGCGGGGTTTTTACCGGACCCTACACCTTTGATACCTATATAAACTGCAGCGGCGGGGCCAGCTTTAACAGCTCCTACACCAACTCCCTTGACGGCACTCATGCATTTGCGTTTTATGGTGCGGCCGACGGTTCGCTACTTGTTACCATCGACGGCGGCGGACTGCTGCTCATTACTTCCTGCGGCAATCCGCTCACCGGCCCGATGACTAATGTGGCCGACTACACGGTCACGAAAGGCAACCCACCCAGCCCCACGCCGACGCCGTCAGCCACGCCCTCACCCACGCCACGGCCCAGCGCCACACCGACGCCGCCGGCCGGATCGGGCAGCAGCAAGGGCAGTGGAAGCAATGGGGGAGGCAACGCCGCCGCGGCCTCTGGCGGCACGGCGGACACTCCAACGCCGCAGACGAATCCCGGCCAGCCGACCCCGGTTGCAACCACGCCGACCGCGGCCGGCACCCCGGTCCCAACCGGCGCGCACAACAAAACGCCGGCGGTCCAGTTGCCCTTTAGGGTTTCAGGCCAGCCGGAAGGTAAGCAGTTCCCGCTCACCTTGGCCATGATCCTGCTTGGCCTGGCGTTACTCGGAATATTAATAGTTGTCCTGAGCCGCTCACGGCATGCCCGCGAACGACTCCACTCCGCGATCATGCCGCTAAAATTACGGTTCGAACCGCACTGGCTGCGCTTCCGTCATGCTGTTAGGACACACTTGCCCACGCCGCACGGCCTCAACGAACCGAAGAAAAAAGGCCTGAGCGCGCACCATCACTCCGGCCGCCTGCTTGCGCACCATCACACGTCGTATCCAGCGCTGGCCTTCTTACTCCTGGTCTCAGCCATACTGGCCGCTGCAGCTTCATATGCCACACAAGCTGACAGCTCGGACAGCTCAGTGGTGTCGCTGACCGTTAATGGACCGCCGCCGTCAACCGCGCCCACAATTGACGACCCCACCACCGGCGACCACGTATCAACGAATAGCATTACGGTCCGCGGTACCTGCCAAAGCGGGCTATTGGTTGAAGTTGACCGCAATACCGACTTTGCCGGCGATACCATGTGCGACGCGAGCGGCCTGTACTCCGTGCTCATCACCCTGGTGCCAAATGAGAACGACCTTGTGGCTCGCCACGCCGACGCGCTTGGGCAGTACGGGCCGGATTCAAATGTCGTGATCGTTTTCTACGACGTGCCCCCGCCCCCGCCGTCTCCATCGCCGTCGGCTTCACCAACCCCGCTCCCGTCCGGCTCATCCGGATCCAGCTCGGGTACTAAGCACACTGCCCAAACCGCTACCCCCACGCCTGCACCCCCAGCCCAGCCCGCGCCGTTGCTTATCAGTGCCGGTAATCAGTTGTATCGCGGCGGCGAGGTCCAAGAAACTATCCAGTGGCCGGTCACCATCACCGGCGGCCGCGGACCCTACGTCGTCACCTGGGAATGGGGCGACGGCAGCGCAACCGATTCGCTCGTGGCGCCGGCCGCCGGCCCGGTACAAATGGCCCATGCGTACGCGAATCCCGGATCGTACCAGGTGACGATTCGGGCTACGGACGCCAGTGGTAACCAAGCCGTACTGCAAGTCGTGACTGTTATTAATGGCACGGCGACAGCCGCCTCGGCCATCGGCAATTCCAAGCCGGATGCCGGTGTCTTGATAGCAATCTGGCCGACACTGAGCCTATGCGGCCTTCTCGTGCTTTGCTTCTGGTTGGGAGAACGACACAAGCAAGCTATCGTTGACAGGCTGCGCAATACCGGTTACGCTTGATTCAGGCCTGTTGTAGGCTTAACACTAAATCAAACGTTCGAAGCAAAACCAAACAAACAAAAGTGCCAAGAATTTCAGGATCATACCAATCGTCCAAGCGCCCGTCACGTCACCCCGTGCTCTACCGCCGGATCTGGCTTGTGGTAGCTTTTGTTGTTACGGTCATTGCTGCAACGAGTGCGCCTATACATGCCGCCACTTTGTCGACCGCTTCAGTGGCAATGTCTGATCCCAGGCCCAATTCCACGGCTGTTAACTATACCGTCACCGCCTCGAGCGTATCGTCCATTGCGCTGCGCTGCATTGAGGAAACCTACGTCACCACCCCCGGCGGTGCAACGGCTGTGCCTGGCTTCAGCTCCGCTGCCGCCACCGTCAGCGCCGGCTCAACCTTACTGAACGGCTCGACCGGCACCTGGAATGTCACCGACACTGCCAACAGCATTAAGTACGCCAACACCACCAACGCCACCGCGCCCAGTACTACCACCGGCGCCACGTTTATTGCCCAAAACATTACCAACGGCAGCACCGGTAACACCAGCTACTGGATTACGTTCCAGACTTTCAGCGACTCGGCTTGCTCAGTACCGGTTGACAACGCCACCGTCGGCTTCATCTACAATCAGGGCTCCACACTCTCGCTGACGGTTAACGACACGCTCAGCTTCACAGTCAACGCCGTAGCAGCCAGCCAAGCTTGTGATGGCACTACCACCACGGGTGCATCGACTGCCACCACCATTCCGTTTGGCACGGTCACGAGTGCCGCCAATGCAATTGTCTGCCAAGACCTCACTGCCGCTACCAACGCGACTAACGGCTACACCATTTACGCGCGCTACACTGCGAAACCCACCAACGCGCTGAACCAAACCATTGCCGACTGGACCGGCACTAATGCCGCGCCCACGCCGTTCGCGGCCGCCGGCACAGAAGCCTACGGCTACACCACCAACGATGCGACGCTCGGCACCGGCACGGTCAACCGCTTTACTAACCCAGTCCAAAACTGGGCCGCCATGACCACCAGTAACGCCGAAGTCGCCTATGAGCCTAACGGTGTCACCAGCACCACCTACCGCATCGGCCACCAGGTCGGCGTCTCGCTCACCACCCGGCCTGGTACCTACACCACGACCGTCATCTACACCTGCACACCGATTTATTAGATAAAAGTAATCTTTGGCTGCGGCTTTTACGCACTGTCACGGTTGACTCTAAAAAACGTCCACGCTAACATTGCCTTGCTCATTTACACCAAGACAGGGAAGTGATAAACGTGGACAAACCGAGGTGGCGAGCCATCCAAGTCGTCCTGTTTTGCGTATTCCTTCCGTTCTACCTCGGCGGCTGGATGCTGATAGCCTTCGAAATTGTGCTGATCCCTGAAACCTTTGGGCTCGTCAAACACGCCCATCATCTGTCCGCGACTTGGGCACTAATCTTGGCGGTCGTGTGTCTTTTGGTAACGGCGAACAGTTTTCGGTTTTGGAAAACCGGAAACAGCAAGCTCCTGTTTGAAATCCTGTCAGACACCAGCGCCCCTGAGGACCAAGCGCTCAAAATGAGCGAGAGTGGCACCGAGCCGCTTCCACCTACCGGCCAAGACGTCCCCGGTTGGATAGTTGCAGTCGCACTCATACTCTTGGTGGGTCGAGCACTGTGGACAAATAGGTCACAGTGACCGTTCAATATCGCTAGCGGGGTCACAACGACGATGGTTCCGCTACACCGAGCGCCGCGCGAAAAATCCGCGGCGTTTGATTGCAAACATAAGCACAATCCGCTACACTCCAATCAACTCTTGATGGAGTTTGTCATTGCAGCGCCTAATTCGCGCCGCCCGGGTTTTGGGTATTTCGTTACCTACACACCCGCGCCGGCCGCTACAATATTTTTTGATCGTAATCCTGGGGCTCATGCTGTTGCCGGCCGCCCCAGTCGCGGCGGCAACGCTAAACACCGCCTCGGTTGCTCTATCTGACCCGCAGCCTGCCGCCACTGGTGTAACGTATGATTTCACCGGCTCCGGCGTTACATCCACGGCTATTAATTGTGTGCAGGTGACTATTGCAACTACTGCCACCGGCACCACCGCGCCCAGCGGTTTTGACGGCAGTAGCGCCAGCGTTTCGGCCGGGCAATCATCGCTCATTAACTCCAGCGGCGCAGGCTGGGGTCTCGTTGTTTCCGGCTCGGGCAACAACGTTTTCAGCTACACCAATTCGTCCGGTGTCACGCCAAGTACGCTATCCGGCGCCACCTTCGTGCTTGCCAATATTACCAATTCTAATACTGCCGACACCGGCTACTTCTTTCAGCTCAACACCTACGCTAATACCAATTGCACGAGCTCGCCGGTCGACAATGTGGTCACGCAATTCATTAACACCAACGGCTCGACCCTCTCGCTCACCGTTACGCCCACACTTAGCTTTACCGTGAACGGCATAAGTTCCAGCGCCAGCTGCGACGGCACCACCACCACCGGTACGTCCACTGCCACCACGATTCCGTTCGGCACGGTCACAAGTGCTGCCAATGCCGTGGTTTGCCAGGACCTGCAAGCCGCTACCAATGCCACGAATGGCTACACGATATATTTACGCGACACCGGCCAGCCCACGAGCGGCAGCAATACTATCGCCAACGCTCCGGGCTCCAATGCCTCACCGGCCGCTTTTCCGTCGGCCGGCACCGAGGCCTATGGCTACACCACCAACGATCAAACTCTGGGCACCGGTACTCCAAACCGCTTCTATAATGGCTCGACCTACAAGTGGGCGGCTGCCACCACATCAGACGAGGAGGTTGCCTACGAGTCCGCCGGCGTGGCCACCACCGATTACGACATTGCCCACCAAGTTGGCATTGCCTCAACAACTTTCTCGGGCACCTACACCACGACCATTATTTACACCTGCACGCCGGTGTATTAACCTCTTACAATAGTTCTTCACATCCGAGCGCAAGTTGCGCCGACCGAAATGGAGCCGCCATGGACGATCCGGTACTGGACGATTTGGCAGTCAATCTGCTGGCGGCTATGCCGCCGGCACCGGGAATGCTGCTTGGAAAAATTTGGTCTGACCACACCGCGCAGCACGGCGTCCCATCACCCGAGACGTCCGAAGCCCAAGTCACCCCTGCTATGAGCCTCCTGCGGGCGGGCCTGGTTACGGTCAACGGTGCAGGTCCGCTATGGGCCGTGACCGAAGCCGGTGGGCTTTTCTGCCTGGTTCTCAGCCGACCGTGGGTCGCGGTGCGCAGCCTCGAGCCGCAGCCACTGAGCAAAAAGCGGAAAGCCATCCATAGATGGATCGGGGTGATTGACCGACTCGTCGCAAACGGCAGCCAACTCATACTCACTATTAGGTGGGTGCTCAAGAACGATCAGCCCGCGCCCGACGTCATCGAAGAGATACGTGTAGTTGAGCTGACTCAGCGCAAGGTTTCCGCGGTCGCAGGCGACGACCACGCAATGAATCTGCCGCTGGGCGCAACCGGCAACGATTTTGAAGTATCCGCGCCGGGAGGCGAGGTCGCCGCTCTGCTGACCGAAGCCGGCTTTGACCTCAGGTCGGCCGGCGCTAGATGAAGGCGAGCACGCATGCGTTCGCAATGGCGGCCGGGACAAGCGAAACCCGGCCGCCTGGGGCCGGGGATTATCCCCCGGTTCCAAACCTGGAATTATTACTCACATAGGTGTTGTAAAAACTGCTTGACGCCGGTTTATATAGCGGTTACGCTTAAAAAGACCTCATTAAAAAGTTGTGGAGAGAAGAGTGAAGAGAATTAGCCGTGCGGCTGAAGCCCTTGGGGTACCAACAGCCAGACAGTTCCGGGGGACGCTAGCGAAAATCCTAGCGTTTGTGCTTGCGTTTGTAAGTATTGGTTTGGCGCCTGGCCTGGCCAGTGCTGCGACGCTAAATACTGCTTCGGTCGCGCTCAGCGACCCGACGCCTAGTCAAACCGGTGTAAGTTACACCTTCACTGGCTCTGGTGTCACAACCAGCACGCCTATTAAATGCATTACCGTCCAATTCACCACCACTGCCGGTGGTTCAACCCTGCCCGGCAGCATGGGGATTACGGCTACCTCGCTCGATGCGTCGAGTAACTTTGTTCCGACCCCGAGCGGATTTGGCTCAGCCTCAAACCCCAACGGTTACACCGTGCAGTTCACCGACAGCTCCGGTGAGACTCCGGCATCGAGCTCGGCCAGAACTTTGGAGCTTGACGGCATCACCAACGGCAGTACCGGTAACGTCGGCTACTACGAAACTGTATCCACGTTTTCAGACACCGGCTGTTCCACCCCGATCGACAACGCTATGGTCCAGTTCATCTATAACCAGGGCTCGACCCTCTCGCTGACAGTCAACAATACACTGAGCTTCTCGGTCAATGCCGTGGCGGCTAGCCAAGGTTGCGATGGAACCACGACCACCCAAGCGTCCACAGCGACCACCATCCCGTTCGGCACCGTGACAGCCGCCGCCAACGGTGTCGTCTGCCAGGATCTCACCGCTGCGAGCAATGCCACGAATGGATATACGATTTACACTCGTTACACCGCGCCACCAACTAACGCCCTGAACCAAACTATCCTACCTTGGACCGGCACCAACACAACGCCAACCACCTTCTCGGCACCCGGCACCGAGGCCTATGGCTACTCAACCAATGACGCAACGCTTGGCACCGGCACCGCCAACCGGTTCGACAACAGCGGTAACTTCTACTGGGCCGCAGAAACCACCTCCAATGCTGAAGTTGCGTACGAGCCAAACGGCGTCACGAGCACCACATACCGCATCGGTCACCAGGTAGGCATCTCTCTCACCACGCACCCGGGCACCTACACGACGACCGTGATCTACACTTGCACCCCGATCTACTAATCCGGTAAGCTAAACTACATCATGATACGCGCAGCCATTTACCGCCGCTTGCCCCTCGTCGCAGGCGGCGTAATGGTGCTTACAAGCCTCCTGGTACCAATGTTCGCCGCCGCTGCCAATACAGCCCAAGCTCCATCGAGCAGTGCCGCCACTCAAGGTTTCCAAATCTCGCCGCCCATCACCACGCTCAATATGAACCGCGGTACCAGCACCCAGGGCAACATGAAGGTGACGAACCTCACTGCCGGGACCCTCACGCTGGCGGTCTCCAAGGAGAATTTCGTTGCCCAAGGTGAAGAGGGCCAGGTCGCTCTTACCGACAACGCCGATCCACTTTATTCCTTGGCGCCGTACTTCACGCTTAGTACGAGCCAAGTAACGGTCGCACCAACCGCCACCGCCCAGGTAAACTACACCATTAGTGTGCCGCTCAACGCCGAGCCCGGCGGCCGCTACGGCTCGATCACGTTTACGTCTATCCCGGCGGCTCTGCCCAGCGGCCAGTCCGGCGCGGCCGTACGCCAACAATTGGCTGGGCTCATATTGCTGCGCATCAACGGCCCCACCCACGAGCAATTATCGATCGCCACATTCAAGACCGACAAATCGTTTTACGAATACGGGCCGGTTACCTTTACCACCCGCGTGCAAAACGAGGGCAATGTGCACGAAAAGCCGTCAGGCCAAATCGTGGTAAAAAACATCCTTGGCGTGACCACTGACAAACTCGCCCTTGAGCAGCAATATGTGCTGCCCGGTGCGGTCCGTCGCCTCACCACCAAGCTTAACCGCCACTTCATGTTTGGTCCCTATACCGCCACACTCACGCTGCACAATGGCACGATTCAAACCATCACCGCCAAGGCCAGCTTTACCGTCCTGCCCTACAAGCTGATCATCCTGGTGGTGATCATTCTGCTCATCCTATTCCTGATCTTCTGGAAAGGCCGCCACCGCCTGGGCCGCGCCTTCAGGATCTTAAGCGGCCGCGAATAGCCTGCTATAATTACGCTAATGGTTGTGAGTATACGTCAGCTCGGGTTGGCTTTGGCCGTTGTCGTGGTATTGTTGCCGTCGGCTGCGGCCGCTGATTTACTCCAAAGTACCCACTATCGTCTTGACCCCGATGTGGCCGATAATTTCGGCGGCACCGGCAGCTCGACTGATTATGGCCTCACCGATGCCGGCGGCGAGGCGGTCGTGAGCGCCGGCGCAAGCCAAAGCTACATGCTTTCCCAAGGTTACGTAGCATCGCTGCCGCAAAGCATTTCGCTCACGGTCCTACCCTCCGGCACCGAGGCCTATTATCCGCTCGACACCGGCACCGGCGACCGGGCCTACGACATGAGTGCCAATTCCAACGATGGCGCACTTACCGGTAACCCCAGCTGGATCACCGGCCAGGTCGGCGACGCACTGAGTTTTAACGGTTCCAGCCAGTACGTCACCATCCCCGATAACTCCAGTCTCGACCAAACCGGCGATCTTACCATCGAAGCTTGGGTTAATCTCGCAAATTACACCAACACCAACGAAATCGTAGCCAAAACCGTAGGCTCCGGCAGCACCAATACCACATACGACTTGCGTACCCAAGCCGGCACCGGCGATCTGCAATTTCTTGGCTATGATTCGGCACTACGCACGGTCACCTCCACCGTACCGGTCGGCACCGGCGGCTGGCACCAGGTGGCCGTTACCAAAACCGGCGGCACCGCTACGCTCTACATCGACGGCCTAGTGGAAGGACAGGGGAGCGTCGGCACCACCACCACCAATACCAGTAATCTAAAACTCGGTGCTCGCGACGACCTTAATGCCTCGAACTTCTTAAACGGCGACATTGACGAAGTGCGGATCTACGACCGAGCGCTGTCAGCAGCCGAAATCTCAGGCGATTATGCCGCAGGCGTTGCCGGCCTCGAGTTCGCGCAAACCATGCCGAACGTCAACCCCGGTACGTCGTCCACCTATGGCACCGACTGCGTCGTGCGGACCGACGCCGGTGGCTACGACCTCTACATTCAAGAGCCCAATTTGCTTACCCACACTGACGGCCACACCACCATTCCGGCCATCTCATCAACCATTGCCTCTCCCGCAGCCTGGGTGCAAGGCACCACTCAAGGCTTTGGCTTCACGGTCGTAAACGGCACCCAAGTTGAAGCCAAATGGGGAACCAACCCGAATTACGACTATGCTGCAGTACCCGCAACCTCCACCGATTTCCACTCTCGTGACGGCTTCACCGGCGGCACGCCCGAAACCACCAGTCTGCAGTTCCGGGCCGATACCTCCACCAGCCAAAAATCCGGCACCTACTCAGCCACTATCATCTACACGGCGACGCTCAAACCGTGACCACGCGGCATGTGCTCATGGGTCTCGGCATTACGGCCGGCTTAGGGCTAAGTCTGGCCGTTGCTCCTGCCGCCAGGGCCAGCACACCCGGCTTGCAGGTTAACCCGCTTGAGTACCAGAGCACACTCAAAGGCACTGACATCGAAAGCGGCTTCATCGACGTCGCCAATCCCGGCGACACCAGCATCAACGTGGTCTCAAACGTTGAAGGGTTCCGCCAGGCTGACCTCGCCGGCGATCTCGCCTTCTTTAATAGCACCCCGCTAAATCAGGGCATCGTGGTTGGCTTGCCGCAATTTAGCCTCGGCCCTCGTCAGGCCATACGCGTCAGCTTTTCCGTTGACCCTAGTCGGCTGCCCAAGGGCGGCGTCTATGCCGTGATTTTCTTCCGCACCGTACCACCGAACCAATCCAGCTCCAGCTCATTCATTGCCGAATCGGCCAATGTCGGCACGCTGCTGTTGCTCCAAAACGGGCCGGCCCAAAAAACCGGCCGCATCAAACAGCTGAATCTTGGCTTTTGGCAGCTCGGGAGTGGCATTTCAGGCTCCGGTGAGTACGGGAACACCGGCGGAGATACAGCAGCGGCCGTGAAACCCGTTATTACCAGCCACGTTTGGCCGTGGGGCCGCGCCACCCGTTTCACCGGGCCCTTGGTATTGCCGGGATCCACGCGCGCGTTTAGCTTCAGTCGGCCAGGCTCGTACGCAGGTCTCTTGCCCGTCACCCTCATTGACCCCACCACCGGCGCCGCTACCACGCGCTGGGTCGTCGCCTGCACCGGCGGGTACGCCTTTGCCCTGCTTATCGCTGTAATCCTCGCACTGTTCTGGCTCGTCTACCACCTCACGCGCCGGGCCAAAACCGGCACCACCGCTGCAAAGCCCGTGGTGGGGTTCGCAGTCGGGCACGTCTACAAGCAAGCCTTGCGCCGCCAAAAGGCGCTTGGTTACCGCCTCAGTCTCAAAGACAGCCCGCCCGGCTGGATCGACACGCTCATGCTAGCTGACATGACGAAAACCTTCCGGGCTGCTAGCCTGCCGGTCTCAGGCCTCAACTACTTTACACTCGGCTCAGTCGAATATGGCCACTCCGCCCGCTTCAACCCCGACAACCCGCACTATCAGGCCTGGCTCGGCGGTTACCTTGTGCATTTTGACCAAAAACCAGATTGGACCCCGCAAGACTACTTCAAATTGCCCGAGGCCGACCAAATCAAATGGCTGCACCACTTTGGGGACCCCAACCCGGTCATGCAATTCGAGCACATTGGCGACCCTGAGCTCATCAAAAATGGCGACTTTACCGGCCGCCTGCACCTCTGGACCGGCACCACGCATGCTGATATCGGCCCGGGCAACCGTAGCTTCCACACCCGCACCTACATGGAGGGCATGGCGCACGTCATGAACCAAACCCACCCCGGCCTCGGGCTCAAAGGCAAGAATTTCATCCCCGGCCCCAGCGATGCAGCCTATGAGCCGCTTAAGCTGGCCGGCTACCTGGCCATTTTCGAGCTCGAGCCAAACCTCGCCGCCGTCCTCTACGTCTGCGGCACCGGCGAGTTAGTGAAAAACTTGCGTGCGCTGGAGCAGTTGCTCAAAGACCACTTGGTGCTGGAAAAGAACTAGCTCTCAGCCCTCGCTCAATGTTGTAGAAATTACCGCCACAAATCTTGCCTATACCATAAGCGTAATGCTAAAATGCTTATGTAAGTCAGGTTGTGAATGGGGCTAGGCCGCAAGCTTCGAGTTCAAGGCATTGTACTCGTAGCCGCCGGTCTCCAAATCCTAACAGCCCTCTTTGCCGTCTCGATTTTAGTGACGCCCACCGCCACCTCGGCGGTCAACCAAACCATCCCCTATCTCATCAATTTCCAGGGCCGCCTCACCGACAACAACGGCAACGTCCTGCCCGACGGCAGCTACAACATCAAGTTCCGCATTTTCAACGCCTCAACCGGTGGCACCAACGAATGGGAAGCCGACCGCGTCTACGGCACCTCGGACCACCGCGTCACAGTTGAAAATGGCCTCTTCAACATCCAATTCGGCGACACCTCGCAAGGGGACCCAACACTTTCGCCGAGCCTGTTTTCCGGCACCTACCCGCTCTACCTCGAGGTAGAGCTACCTACCCCAGCCTCCGCCACCTGCGCTTCAAACGGCTGCGCGGTCTGGACCGAAGGCGCCATGACTCCGCGCCAATCACTCGCAAGCAGTCCCTATGCTTTCAACGCCGACACCCTCGACGGCATTGATTCCACCGCCTTTGGCCAACTTTCCACCGCCAATTCCTGGACCGCCGCCAACTCATTTACGCCCAGCTCCGGCGTTGCCATCACACTTACCCCGGCCGCCTCCACCGACTCACTCGACGTCAAAAACTCCAGCGGTGCCACCCAAGCCTACTTCGATTCGAACGGCATCCTAAACGTCGGCCAAACCATCCAAGACACAACTACCACGGTCGACCTTGGCACCTCGGCCAACCCGTTCCGCAGCGGCTACTTTGGCACCAGCGTCCAAACCCCGGCCTTAAATGCCACGTCTTCCGGTGGCACCATCACCACCAATGCCGGCACCATCCAAAACTCGACCTCATCCACCGGCATGACCATCGACCTCAAGAGCTCGTCCAACACCACGCTCACCGTCACCAACTCCGGCACCGGCACGGCCGGAGTCAGCGTCGAAGGCGGCCTCACCATTGGCACCGGCCAAACCTACGATGTTGGCTCCAGTACGGGCGAAGGAGTCACCTGCTCGTCCGGCCAAATCCTTAACGCTATCGCCGTCACCGGCGGCGTGGTTACAAGCGGTTCCTGCGTTGCTGCCGGCGGCGGCGATCAAATGATAGGCGAGTGGAGTTCCGCAACGGCAGGTGCAACTACGAATCAACTAACCACGGTCCAGTTTACTGGCGCAGCCAATTCCACTCCAAGCTTCAGCAACAGCCTGCACACCCTCACACTTCCATCCAACGCTTCTCGGATTGTGGTCGAAACCAAAGGGGCGGGCGGCGGTGGCGGTAGCACAGGCAGTGCCACGGCTTACTTGGGCGGCGGCGGCGGCGGCGAGGGTGGCTACTCCAAAGTCTCAATTACCAACAGCCTGGCTACAAACTACTACTTCAACATCGGTGCGAGCGGTTCCGGCGGCGCTGGTAGTCTCGCGGCCGGCCAAAACGGTTCGCCCGGCGGCAATACTTGTTTCGGGACGAACTCATCTAATGCCTGCACCACCCCGAGCGCCGAAGCCCTCGGTGGTTCCGGTGGCGCCCTTTCTGACACTGCCGGTGCCAAGGCTGGTGGCGCGGGCGGCACTACATCCGGTGCGTCCGGCGATGTCACCACTGGTGGAGCTCCCGGCTGCAACTCTACTGGCGTGGCCAACGCCGCCCAAAGTGGTTGTGGCGGCGGTCAAGGTGGAGGCGTTGGGATTGCTTCAGTAACAGCCGTCGGCAACAATGGCGTAAACGGCGGTGGTGGTAGTGGAGCCATGGGTGAAGATGTTGCAACCACGGAGAAGGCGGGCGGCGCGGGCGGCGCCGGCTATGTTACCGTCACCGTCTACGTAACGGTTGCCGGCACCGGCAACCCGGCCACGCTACAGTCGTCGTACAGTAACGACACGGGCTCCGACGACATTACGCTCAGCTCCAGTCACCCTCTCATTGTGCGCGATAATTCCACGCCACTCGGCACGAACCTGTTCGAAGTCCAAGACAACGCTGGTGCCAACAACTACTTTGCGGTCTCAAGCTCCGGCATCTCCACCAACGGCACGGCTACGGCCGCCACCGTTAATGCCACCTCGGGCTATCAAGCCAACGGCACGGCCGGCACCGGTGTAGCCTGCGGCGCCGGCACGGTCAACGAAGCCGCGACTTACACCGAAGGCTTACTCACTACGGCCGGCACCTGCACCGCCGTGCAAGCCGCGGGTAATTACATCGTGCAAGCGCCGGTTGGTACGGCCAACACTATTACCGCGGCCAGTGGCGCGCAAGACCTCGTATTAAAGGGTACCAACGGCACCGGAACCGACCTGCTCGACATCTACAACACGGCTGTTTCCCCCGTGCTTACCAGTTACTTCGATAACAACGGTGCGTTCCACACGACTACTGCCATTTCAGCTCCGACATCAACGAACACCATTAATAGCCTCATTATTAATGGTGGTGCGGTGTCCGGCGTCACCGGCTACACGCAAGGCTCCGGCAGCTTCAGCGACACCAGTGCCAACACTACCACCGACGCCGCCGATTTCGCAGATTCTTCGTTCGCCACCGCTGCGTCCGGTAGCGCAAACCTCTTGGGCGGCAGCTTCACCGCCGGCTCCACCAACGCCACCGGTACGGCCAGCACTAACGGCTTGTCGATTTCGCCCACGGTTAACACATCAGGCAACGGTACCAAAAACATCAACGCTATTAATGTGGCTGCACCTGCCGTCACCGCTTGCACCACCGGCACCTGCCAGCTAGACGGCCTGCGGGTTAATACTATTGCCTCCGGCGCAGCCAGTAATATTACGTCATATGGTTTGGACGTTGAGGCTACCGGCATCGGTGCCGGCACACTCTACGGCCTCAATGTTTCAAACATCACCGGCGGCAGCGGCACCGAGACCGCCCTCAACCTCGGCTCCGGCTGGGACAATTTGCTCACCTACACTGGCTCCACCGTCATTATTAACGGCTCCGGCCAGCTCAACGGCGCCCAGCTCAGTACCGGTACGGTGGCCAATGGCGCCCTCGCCAACTCAACCATTGGCGTTACGGCCGGCACCGGCCTTACCGGCGGTTCGGGCAGCATCGCGCTCGGCGGCTCGACCAGCCTGTCGGTTGACCAAACCGCTTCGCTCAGCTGGACCGGCATCGAGCAATTTAATAAGAGCGGGGGAGTGGCAGTGCAACTAAACGGCACTGCGGCCTCGGCCGGCGCGCAGTTGCTCTTCGGTTCAGTCACCGGCCTCAATGGCGGCAGCACCAGCGGCACGTACATCGGTGCCAACCCGGCCAGCTACGCCGGCGATTTCATTAACCTTGCAATCAACTCGGTCAACAAGCTCAAAGTCGACAACTCCGGCAACCTCACGGCCGCCGGCACGGTCACTGCTCCTACCATTGACGCCACCGGTGCCAATGGCTTTTCGGCCAACGGCTCGGCTGGCCAAGGCGTCACCTGCGGCGCCGGAACGGTCAACGAAGCCGCCGCCTACACTGCTGGTATTCTCACCACGGCCGGCACGTGTACTTCCGTTCAAGCCGCCGGCTCTTACTTGGTTCAAGCCCCCAGCTCTACAGCCACAAACACGATCGCTCCCACCGGCGTCGGCACAACCGGCCTCATCGTGCAGCAAACTTCTACCGCCAGCCCCACAGCCGACATTTTCGACGTCGACGGCACCTCAAGCGCTACCAAGTTCCTGCAGATCACCGGCACCGGCACGGCCAACCAAGGTGCAATCATTTTGGCCTCACAGGGCGCCACCAACGGCCTCACTCTCCAGTCGGCTTCCGGCCAGGTCACGCTCGGCACTTCCACCAGCCTCACCGGCAGTGGCGCGCTCACGGTTGAATCCACGGGCACCAATGCACTCACGCTTGCTACTCAAGGTGCTGCCAACGTCGCGCTCAGCCCCAACACTACCGGTATCGTCACGGTAGGAGGCACCACTCCCACCATTAGTGGCAATACCACGCTCACGCTCCAATCAGCTGCCGGCGACAACATCAACATCAGCCCCGGCACCACCGGCGTCGTGGTCGTTGGCGGCACCACTCCCACCGTCACGGCTGCCTCAGCGACCAATCTCGCCGTTGACACCACCGGCGGCGCCCAGCTCAACCTCGGCGCCTCTAACGCCACCACTATTAACATTGGCAATACCGCTTCCGCCACCAATATCATCGGCGGCACGGCTGCCAACGCTATTAACCTTGCTCCCACCACCAACGGCGGCATCTTCGGCGCCACCACCGGCACCGGCGTGGTCGAGTTTGATTCCGGTGCCGGAATAATCGAGCAGTCCACCACCAACAATACCCAGGCCTTCCAAATCCAAAACTCGGGCGGCGTCAGCATGCTCAACATTGATACCAGCACCGGCGCGGCCCAAAACCTGCTGTCTGACTCCGGCTTTGAGAAAAACCCCACCACAAACTGGACGAACCTCGCCACCGGCAGCTTCACTCGTGTCACTACTCAGGCCTACAACGACTTTGCCTCGGCTGAAGAAACCACCGGCACCGCCGCCGGCAACGGCATCGAGGAGGTTATTGGCACGATTCTCGCTACCAATACCACCTATACCTTCTCGTTCTACGCCAAGGCTGACACCTCTACGCCCGACATCACCGACCTGCAAGCCGGCTACTCGAGCGCCGGCACGACAGGCGGCGAGGCCAACTGCACCCTCAACTCCACCACCGTCATCACAGCCGGCTGGATGCGCTACATTTGCACCTTCACCACTTCGGGCACCGCTCCGGTCGCCGGCGCCTTCATGTACATCGACCATAGCGGCGGCGTCAACGATGTCTTCTACATCGACGCCGCCCAGCTCGAAACCGGCAGTTTTGCTTCTCCCTACGGCCAGGGCCAGCTCAACCTCAACGCAACCATTAATTCGCCGGTAAATTTCCAGGAGACTGCCAACTCCACCACCGCTTTCCAGATCACAAACACTATTGGCACGAACATCTTGGACGTCGACACCTTCGATAATAATCAAAATAACCAGGCCACAAACCCAAGCTTCGAAACCGGCATGACGGGCTGGGCGGCCAAAACCGGCTGTACCCTCACGCAAGACAACACGACCGCCTACAACGGCTCATCATCAGCCAAATGCGTAAACACCGCCACAGCCAGCGCCGGTATGAACATGACCGGCATCAGCCCTGTTATGGTCAGTGGCACTACTTACACGCTGGCACTTTATGCCAAGGCCTCGGCCAATATGACAACCTTTGAAATCGGCTACTCCAACAACGGCACCACCGACACTCCGTGTCTCACCGCCCAGAGCCTGACCTCGCTCGGCTGGAAACGCTATACTTGTACCTTCACTGCTGCCGCGCAATCCGGCACGCCCTATGTTTACGCCAAGCAAACCGATGCCACTGTCCGCACTATCTGGGTTGACGCAGTCACGCTCGAAACCGACGCCAACGCCTCCACCAACTATCGCGACGGCCGCATATCGCTCGGCAACGCCACCATCTCGAGTCCGGCCGTCTTCCAGACTAATACCAACTCATCAACCGCCTTCCAAGTCCAAAACGCCGGCGGGATCCAGGTCTTCGACATCGACACCGCCAGCGACCCGGATCTGGTGGCCAACTCCGGCTTCGAAGTGAACTCGGTCGGCTGGGCCACGATGGACGGCGCCACCAACCTTATCCGCGATACATCCAAATCCTACGTCGGCATCGCTTCTGGAAAGGTTCAAACCGCCGCCACGGCCAACTCCGGCATGCGCTACACGTTCTCCACTCAGCTGCCGGCCGTGGCCGCTACCTCCTATACGCTCTCAGCCTACGTTGAGGTTAGCGCTGCCGACGCTACCCTTACGCTGGGCTACAACAACGGCACTACCGACGCCGACTGCACCACCACACCGACACCTTCAGCCACCGTGCCTGCGACCACTGGCTGGACCCGCTTCGTGTGCCAAACCCCGGTCAACACGGCCATTAGCTCGATCTTTGTCAGCTCCGGCACTACCGCTGTTACTGCCGTGAACGTCGACGGTGTGCAAATGGTGCTTGGCTCGACCGCCGTCGCCTTCGGCAACTCCAACATCACCTTCAACGGCATCTTCACCTCGCCCATCGACATCCGCAATCCCAATGACAACACTACTGAGTTCCAGGTTCAAGACGCCAACTCGGTTAACCTTCTCGCAATTGATAGTCTCAACTCAATCGTCAGCCTCGGCATTACCGGCGCCACCGCCATCGCCGGCACCGATAACATTGGCACCGGCACTGGTGCGGCCCAAACCGTTAATATCGGAAGCACCGACGGCACCGGCTCCGTCAACATTAGCTCCGGCTCGGGCGCCATTAATATCGGCGATGACGCCGGCACCGAAGAGATCGACATCGGAGGTGTCACTAATACCGGCATCCACGCCGTCAAGATCGGCACCAACGCCACAGACACCGGAGCCATCACTATTGGCAACAACACAGCCGCCACCGCCGTCAGCATCGATGCCGGCAACACCGGCCTGCTCCAGATCGGTAACTCCACTGCCGCCCACACCATCGACATCGGGGACGCCGGCGCCGCGGCGGGCAACGCTCAAAACATCCTTATCGGCTCAGACACCACCACTACAGCCAGCAAGCTCATCCTCGACGCCGGCAACAATGCCACTGCCAGCGGTACGTCGGGTGTTATCATCGGCTCCGCCACCACCGATGCTAACCAGGTCAATCTCCAACTTGACAGCTCATCAAGCTACACTGAAACTGCCAGCACCTGCTCCACCACTGTCAACCAGGGGGCCATGTACTACAACACCGCTTCCCAAAGCATTCGCACATGCGACGTCGGCGGCAGTTGGGACGATGTGCTCACCACCCAGGGATTGGGCCTCATGCTCTTCGGCATCCTCTCCGATAGCGGCGCCGCTCCCGGTGACCTGGCCTCGCTCGAAACTGCGGGCGTATCTGGCCCGTGCAAAGTTTCGTGGAACTCCGCCACTACCATCAACATTTCTGCCTGCACGGCCTATTCCGGCGGCCGGAAAGTCGTTGTCGCCGCGCAGGCCGCCGTCGCTATTACCACCACCACGGCCGATCGCTGGGAAAACGTCTGTCTCACCGGCACAAGCAACCAGCCCGCCCTCGTCGGCGGCGGCTCCGGCGCTGCACAAACCACCGCGGCCATCGCCCCGACCTTTAGCCTGACTGCACCAATACTTTGCCTGGCCACAATCGAGAACGGCACGGCCACCAGTGGCTCGATGGCGACCGGCGGTGAAATCTACGATACGCGGACATTCATTGAAACCACCAAGGAAGCCGTCACGGCCACTGTCGCCGATCCTATCGGAGACATGGCGCAGGTCGACGGCTCGGGCATCGAGCCGTCCACTGGCGTTGGTGTCGCTAACCAAGAGGGGGTAGTAGTGGCTAGCAATAACACGGCAGTTACCGGGGGCGTACCCGATGCGATCATTGCCACCAATGGGCCGGCTTGGGTCAACCAGGTCTTTGCGACGGCGTCGGTCCTCGGCGACGACGTTGAAGCCGGAGCCGGCGGCTTTGCCGAAGCCCCAAACGCGACCTTTGCCACTGCCAACTATCAGTTCATAGGTGTAAGCCACCAGGCCTGGACCGCCAGCACTGCCTGCGCCTCGGCCATCACCTGTCAGCTCTCACTATTTGTGAACTTAACCATCGGCCCATAAAGTACATTCAGTCCAAGCGCCCCAAAACCCGATATAATAACCTCATGCGTAAGTGGTATTGGCGAGTAGTGGGGACGGTGGTGGGAATTGGCGCGGTCGCAGCACTGGTGCTCGTGTTGCTGCCCAAGCCAATGGTACCAAGCAAAACCAGGCAGCAACTAGCATCCACGTTGATCCTGCCCACCGGCAAGCAATTCGCGGTCAACCGTGCCACCGTGAAGTACGACAGCAACCTCAAAGTGCTAAGCTTCACCACTCATGCGTTTGGGGGCACGCTCATTATCAGCGAACAGCCCACACCGGAAAGCTTTACCGATGTACCGGCCGTTTACCAAAAAGTCACCGATCAAATGAACGACTACTATGATTTCGCCACTAGCCTTGGCACCGTTCACCTGACGACACCGACGCAACTCAGCGGCAAGCAAACCGCTGTCATTAATGCCGCTGGTACGCTGACGTTCATAAAGCCATCAAGTAATCTATCAGCCACCCAATGGCGTCAATTCTTCACCAGTTTCCAGGTTGTAAACTAGCCATAGTGGCTACTTGCATGTTCGCAAAGCGTTCGGTACAATCAGATCAGAAATAAGGGGTATACTAACCAAGAAGGGGATCGCTATGTCGCTCACGAAAGATGATCTGAATCAAATTAGTCAAATTGTAAGGACCGAGGTTTCAGGTTTGAGATCCGATATGGACCGCATGGAAAGCCGTATAACCACGGCTATCAGCTTGCTGCAGCGCGATACTTATTCCCGCCTCGATGATCATGAGGTCCGTATCACCAAACTTGAACAGGCGACTCCTCGTTAGGAGCCGCGTCCAGTATTGAAAAACCGCCTGGCCTTAGGTACAATTTGCCAGTACCTTTTTAGACCGGCCGGCAAACCGTGGCGAGATAGCTCAGTTGGTAGAGCAGTGGCCTGAAGAGCCTCGTGTCCTCGGTTCGAGTCCGAGTCTCGCCACCATAGCATTTATCCGTTCAACCCCATGCGGGTGTAGCTCAGTTGTTAGAGCGCTTCCTTGCCAAGGAAGAGGTCCAGGGTTAGAGTCCCTGTACCCGCACCATTGAACTTATGCTTAAATATTGGACCTCTTCCCGGCAAGGGGAAGCCAAAAACGCAAAATCAATGATTTTTGCACTAATCTGTAAAAACGCTCAGAAATGAGTGTTTTTACTTTACATAAGCCATTATCAGAAGTTTGATTCCCCGAAGGGTCCTTCGGGGACGTCTTCAGAACCCTACAGGTAGCGGGCCAACTGGGCCTCCTCCTGGATATAGGTGTGGTCTATCGGTTATTGTTCGCAAACGATATATAATGAAGGAGTTATGGCTTATATAATCGTAGCCGACGAGATAAAGAAGACATTACCCGGCTATACTCCAGACCAAGCGGAGAACTTTCATGAAGCTTCAGCCAAGCTGGCAGATAAAGCTTACTCACAAGCACTGAAAGAGCGGCCTGAGAATGCCGTAATATTGATGAGTGGCGGGGCTGCTTCAGGTAAATCAGAATATATCTCCGTTTATCTCGCAAACACTGAGGCTATAGTGCTAGATGGCACATTGCCGACATTTGAAGGTGCCAGCATTAAAATACGCAATGCCCGTAAAGCTAATAAATCTGTTGAAGTTCATGCGATCCTGCCGTCGAGCCTACCCGTCGCATTCACAGCCTTTCTGAACCGAGACAGGAAGTTTCCAGTCGAGCATTTTTATCGGACGCACAGCAGCTCACGCAAAACCCTACTAGGGGTAGCTGGAGAATTTGTCGATGTCCCTGTAACAATAGTTATTAGCAATGGAGAGCCAACTTCGGGAATGACATTTATTAAACAAGAATTTGCAGATCGGCAACAACTCGTTGAATTCGTCAAGACCCAGCAGTATACTGAAGATGCAATTAGAGATCTATTATGGCCAGCAGGACACTTCCAAAACCACCAGCATCTAACACCCAAGTTCAGGAGTATATGGCGGCTGTGCGTAAAGGCGCAAACAGTGTATTTGTGATGCAAAAAAATGAAGGCTGGAGCGTGCGACCAGCAATCGAACCCGCCAAGGCAGTCATTTTTGCCTCGAAGGACGAGGCACTTCAAAAAGCCAAATCGACCGCTGAGTCGAAACATGGTGAGGTCTTCGTATTTGACCAAGCTGGTTCCCTGATTGGCCACGAGTCAGCAACCTAACCTCCTGGCGTACGTATTACGCTAAGGGCCCTACATTCACATTGCATGCCGGCAATCTCAGCTCCACGCCTGCTTTACGCAGTTGTAGAGCCACCGTCTTTCTATCAACCCCATACTTCGCGGCCAACTCTCGCAACGATCGGCCGGCCGCATAGTCAGCCGCTACATTCTTAATATCCATCTTCCTTCGAGCAGGCGAGAGTCGATGTTTGGGCTTCGGCTTATTCCATCGTTGATCATATTTAGCTACAACTGGGTCTTGCATCCCGTGTAGGCTCTGGTATGCTCTCTGTACTCTCGCCGCGCCTGAAAAGTTCTGAAGCTGAAGATGAAGGTGCACCATTGAACTTATGCTTAAATATTGGGCCTCCTCCTGGCAAGGGGAAGCCAAAAATGCAAAAACAACAAATTTGACGTTAATCTGTAGAAACACTCAGAAATGAGTGTTTCTACTTTACATAAGCCATTATTAAAAGTTTGAGTCCCTGTAGGGTCCTTCGGGGACGTCTTCAGAACTCTACAGGTAGCGGACCAGCTGGGCCTCCTCCTGGAGGTCAAAATATGCTACTGAGCTGTGCCCCCTAAATTTCCTGAAACACTCATTTTCTGCTATAATATACTCATGCATTCTACGTCACAAAATCGAGAGAAGAACGTCAGACAAGCTGTAGCCAATGAAAAGCTTGAAGGTTTAGAGGTATCTCGCGAGGCGCTCAAGATTGCTGACAGTTACGTAGTTGGAAAAGCCTCGGCAAAGACGGTTGCAGACAAAATTCGGGCTCGTTACGGAGCACTGTAGTTGGCGATCGTCGATCCATATTTCGACGATACTATTGACGACCTCAGGAACCTATTAGGCGCCAACTCATCAGAAGAACTCAAGAAGCTAGAGCCTCAAGTTGTTTTTGCGAACGAACTTGAGCTCGATTCGATAGGTATACCACGCACAAATGATCTTACTGAACTGCTATTAATCCATCGTCAGCTTTTCAAGGGCGTCTATGATTGGGCAGGTAAAATCAGGACTGTTGATATCAAGAAAAATGCCGAGGGGGCCAAATACTTCTTGGTTGTTTCGAAGATTAATGATGCAGCCAACTATGTCTTTGGTGAACTCACCAAAGAGAAGCACTTACGAGGTTTATCTAAAGAGGAGTTCATCAATCGGTTAGCTTACTTTTACGACCAATTAATTACATCCACCCATTTCGCGAAGGCAATGGTCGGGCGCAACGAGTACTGTGGAATAGGATTGCTAAAGACTCAGGTTATGAGCTTGATTGGACGCTTGTAGTGGGTAGTGAAAATGACGAAGCCTCTCGGGTGGCCTCTGAACAGATGGATTTATCCGGTCTCGTTGCAATGTTTACGAAAATAGTTCGATCTTTAACCTAGCGCACAAAAGGCATGTGACCGTGTATACGAGTTGCTTTGTCAAGGGAGAGAACATGGGCTGAAGCTCCTATTGGCCGAGCGCACACACCCACACATTACATCCCGGCAATCTCAGCTCCACGGCTGCTTTGCGCAGTTGTAGCGCCACTGTCTTTCTATCAACTCCGTATTTTGCAGCCAACTCTCGTAGCGATTTACCGGCCCCATAATCAGCCGCCAGGTCATCAATATTAATTTTACGACGATAGAGGGAAAGACGGGGTTTGTGTAGCGGATCATCATTCCAGCGTGCAAGATATCTAGCCTCAAATGGGTCTTGCATCCCATGCAGGCTCTGGTAAGTTCTCTCCACACGCATCTTGTCTGAAAAGTTCTGAAGCCGTAGACATAGGTGCACCATTAGGGAATTATCGGACGCTTCGGCGTCCTTTTCCGTGCCCGCTAATCTATAGAGAATACTCACTTCAGGGATGTGAACTTTATTCTCCTTAGTCCAAAAAAATCCGCCTGGAAAAACGATCTGTTCACACCTAACTCTATGCTCCTGTGATATTTTGAGGAACCTGCTACCCATGCTGCGTGCACCGTTGTCTCAATAAACATTGGAAGCTACAATATAGCTATGAAAGAAGTACAGCCAACAAATCAAGAGCGACTAATTGCCAATATTCTCCGAGCGCATGGCGTGGTTAAGGCTGCCCTATTTGGCTCGTACGCACGTGGCGAAGCTGGCCCTCGCAGCGACATTGATCTTCTGGTAGGCTTCCCTGAAGGAACCACTCTATTTGATGTGGTGAACATTCAGGATGACCTAGAACGGGCACTTGGTTGTAAGGTGGATCTTGTTTCGCAGCGGCATCTGAGCCCGCGACTCGAGAAACGTATCGAGCCTGATCTTAAACCGCTGGCTCTTAATCAATGACAAAACGCGACGATTCGTTTCACCTTGAAGGAATCCGAGAACACGTTCTGGCTATTCGTCAGTACTTGCCGTCCACTAAAGGAGCATATCTAGCGGACGAGAAAACGCAAGACGCCGTTCTGATGCGCTTATTAGCTTTGGGTGAAGAGGTTGACCGGCTTAGCGACGAATTTAAGGCCGATCATCCAGAGCTTGATTGGTTCAAGATAGTTGGGCTTAGAAATCGCATCGCGCATGGCTATTTTCAGGTCGACCCCGAGATTGTTTGGGAGACGGTAACAGACGATTCACTTAACCAGCTATTCAAAGTCACGGAGTGAGCGCTCTAGTCTGAGTGACATTCATAGATCGAACACGGCTGACCAAGTACGTGGAAACACCGCTCTACGAGGGGGTCTTGTTAGCTGCGAACCACATTACGGACACAATACCGTACGATTGACGGCAACATGCTCTCACAATAACGCACCTGAACGGTCATAATACCGTGTCGCCACAGATACGAACATAAATAATTCGCTTGCCAAAGGTATTCGCCAAGGAAGAGGTCCAGGGTTAGAGTCCCTGTACCCGCACCATTTTAGATTTACAGATAAGAAGGCGTCTCATTTTGGGCGTCTTTTTGTGTTTTCCAACTTCCATATCTGGAAGAGAGTTCGACTCCTCTCTGGGTCCTAACTTAGTAGTTCTTGACTGCCGGTATAACCAAAGTTATACTTTAGACATGAAGACAGCAATTTCACTTCCAGATGAAGTATTTGAATCAGCCGAGCAGCTTGCAAAACGGCTAGGAAAGAGTCGCAGCGAATTGTATGCGCTTGCAATAAACGACTATCTAGATCGAAATAATGAGAGCGTTGTTCAGGAATCGTTGGATCAAGTCTATTCTCAAAACAAAAGCCACGTTGACTCAAATCTAGGGACCATGCAAATGAAGTCAATTGCCCGCGAAGAATGGTGAAACGTGGAGATATATGGTGGGTAGATCTGTCGGAGCCAAGTGGATCGGAGCCTGGCTATGCGCGGCCAGTTCTGGTAATCCAAGCGAACTCTTTTAATCACAGTAGGATTTCGACTGTGATCGTAGTTGCCTTAAGTTCGAACATGGCACTCGCCGACGCACCTGGCAATGTTGTGCTCACGTCCAGACAAACCGGTCTATCAAAGGATTCAGTGGCCAACGTATCTCAGATCCTTACCTTGGATAAGCAATTTCTTCGCGACAAATCATCCGATCTCAGCTCTAAACTCGTGCGCCAAATCGATCAAGGCCTGCACCTCGTGCTTGATCTGTAAACACCTGATCTCAAAAGCTTGACATAAGCTCATACAGCCACCTTAAAAGGTGTTCGACTGGAGACCTCTCTCGCGCACCAAGGAATTATTCAGGATGCGAAAGTGTTCCAGATTGGAGCACTTTATTTTTGTGCCATACACAACGGCTTTCTCTGGGAACTTATTGCGGGCTCAGGTCAGTTGGTATGGTACAATACTTATGCATAAGCATTAACCAAAAATAATGATAAATTCACCATACGAGATTCTTGCGTATGGCGGGTAAACTGAGTTAAGGGAGGAGCGGTATATCGATGTCAGCGCAGGAGCGATACGACAACTACGCTCAAATGGCCCAGAAAATTATAACTCAGCAGCCTGCTGCAACTCCCGGTGAACAGGCTATATCACTTGCTGCGCCACAAAACCAGATTAAGGAAAAAAATACGATCCTGGTCGGAGTGCTTTTTGGGGTTGCCGTGGTGGTACTCACGTTCATCAAAGTAATCCCGGGCATATTATTCATCCCGCTCATATTCTTTATAGTTATGCTTATTAAGTTTTACAGCATACGCCGCTATCTAGTGGTGGCAACGGACCAGCGTGTATTGTTCATCGGACTGTCTAAGGTTAACAACAAAAAGATTACTAGTATCGAGTCATTCCCGTACTCATCGGTACGTTTGGGCGACGTACAGCAACGAGGCAAGAGGAAAATCGTTACAATTGCGACGTCGGCTGGCCGGTATGTATTTCAATTTTTTCCAACCATACTTGATCTGAACTTAGACCCGGTCCTTGCCTGCATCCAGCAGCAACAAGCTAAGACACCAGCTGCCGTCGCGCCGACGGAAGTACCCACAAACCCACAAGCCAATGGAAATCAAAACCAAAACTGACAACATACTCGTGGCGACAGCCAGGCCACGATATATTTTCTTCGGTATTTATGTGCTCGCGTTTACGGGCCTTGCCATACCGTTTATCATCTACGGCCCATTTCTATTTGCCCTTTTCTTTATACTCTTGGCCATCGGAATGCTGGCATGCATCTGGGGTTATCGGCTGACGATCGACAAGCAGGCAGGCACAATAACGATTAGAAGCTGGGGTGTAGTGAGGCCATGGCCAAAAGATAGGACGATATTAATAAGCGATGTGTCTCACCTCGATACGGGCCTCGCACCCAGTGCGCCCAGTACTGAATCTCGTATTGTGTTCTACCTTGCGAACAACAAGTCCATAAAGTTCGGAATTAGCAGGGGGCATTACTATAAGACCTTTAGATGGTTTTTGTCCATAGCCACCGGTCATAGAGAATCAGGGGGTGAGTATATCATCGGTGAAGTTGCCCAGTTTATTGGGTTTAACAATCGAGACGGCCTCGGCTACACCTGGTTTCGGCCACAACTCTGAGCTATCTTTTAATCCTTATCAACTTTGACCTCGAAAAGTTAATATAAGGCTATCAAGCCATTGTAAAAGGTATTCGACAAGGCTAGTTAAACTCTCAGCAATGCGGCAGCGCGGAAGGCCGCCAGTTTGTGCCGGTCCCTATGCCGTTATTGATAATGTACCTTTGGTTACTATATGGATTCGGTCCCCAGGTCGTGAAGAAGCCCAGATAGTTATTCTGATTCGAGGGGCAAGTCTCGCGGGCGGTTCGCCTTCAATTCTTGGCTGCACCGCTAGGCGTATTAGCTCCCTTAAATCGGGTTTTCCCGAAACTTTGGGATCGCCAAATCGGAATCTATTGTCACTGAACTCCTTCGATAGGGGGCGAGAATTACTATTACATTGTTTATGTAATAAGTCAATCGTCCCTGTGTATAGAAGTACATGAGACTCTCACCCATTTTCAGATTTAGGCGACGTCAAGAAATGATTACCTTAGCGGATTGACGCTTTCTCTATCTGGGATAATTCCCGGTGCAAGCAGATGGGTAAAAGCTTACCCCTTATCAGGGATGAAATCACTCGCTCGCAAGAGATTTTAGCTATTCCTTTCCGAGACCATCAGCTCACGAAGTAAGATATGGGAGTTACAATGACCAAGAGTGGAGATAACTTATATCGTAATCGATGAGGTAGTTTGTTCCAGATTCGAATGCGGTCGTAGCTTTGGAGCTTATCCAAGTGGAATGGAGTCGGAGAGTGAAAGGCGCTTATGCCCCGAGTGCGGCGACTATGCTCGTACTGTGCGTAATGGCCCGATTAAATTGATTGTAAAGATTGGCAGCGAGAAATCGTTTATATGGTTTAGAGCTTTCGATGAGTTGACCTGCGCGTATGAGCGTCTGTTCACGGTTGGCTACAATCTTTTTGAGACTATGCCAGTAACTCCGGGTAAGCCGCGGCGGGATCTCTCTATCTGGCGCAAACCTAGCTTCAACAAAGCTCGCCGCTTTTTGAAGGCGTTTGTCGAATAGCTTGTGTTGATATCTCGTCTCTCTCATCACTGCTTCCATGGGTTGACACACGTGCCATTGAAGTGATTTACATTTTCATTAAAGTAGCGTATAGTTAGGTTGTACTTGTGGGGCTTGCCCTAGAACCGGCCAAGGTTAATGTCCTAAGTCGGAAGCAAGTACACTAAAGTACGTCCCTCTGGGGCGTTTTTTAGTATTTCATAATGCTCTGAAAGTAATGCTGGCCTTTATCTCCAACTTTGCGAGTTACGACTCGGACACGCACGCTATCTTTTCCCACACGTGCCTCCAGGGCATGATAGGTGACTTCTATCTTCTTACCGTCGATTACTTCTTTACGAATTCGTGTCTCGAGGACCTCGTCACAGTTGTGAATGACCGGTGCGATCAGCGGCACCAATACGAGCCGATTAAAGATAGCGGCCGTCTCACGACGGTGCTGGCCCTTGAATACCAGATGCTTGAAGCCAGGCATATTGAAGTGTACTTTTGCACCAATAGCTTTTGACTCGATAGGTCGTAAAGCCATGTAAATCACCTTATATTTCGCGATTAGCTCAGCAGTCGATATTCGCTCTGTCATGCACTTATTATACCACTTTGCCAGATGAGACGAGCAACTTGCAGATTCTAGCAAGTCCACCCGTTGGAAGATTACTTATTTTTTAAAGTCACAACCCCTCCAGGAGGAGGCCCAGCTGGCCCGCTACCTGTAGAGTTCTGAAGACGTCCCCGAAGGACCGTATGGGGAATCAAACTTTTAATAGTGGCTTACGTAAAGTAAAAACACTCATTTCTGAGCGTTTTTACAGATTAGTGCCAAGATGATTGATTTTGCGTTTTTGGCTTCCCCTTGCCGGGAAGAGGTCCACTATTTAAGCATAGGTTCAATGGTGCACCATAGCTCTTATGCATAAAAAGAGACTCAGCTGAGTCTCTTTTGTTATTGAGTGCGCCGCATACCTATTCGTACGTGCAACCCTGGCAGGTGTATAATTAAGCCATGAAAGACCATGTATACACAGCAGTAATTGAACTTGACACCGCGACGGGTTTTTATGTAGCCTATGTTCCCGACCTCCCAGGCGCTCATACTCAGGCCGAAACCCTCGAGGAACTTCAAGAGAACTTGTTGGAAGTCGTTGAGCTTGTTGGGGTAGGAGAAGAATATGAAGAATAACAATCTCGAACTCGAATACCAGGCCGTCTTCCAGGAAGAGACTGACGGCGGATTCTCTGTCTGGGTGCCCGACCTGCCGGGGTGTGCATCTCAAGGCGAAACCCTTGAGGAGGCGCTGGAAAACATCAAGGAGGCGATCGAACTCTACCTTGAAGATTCGGATGTCGAATTCGAAAAACAGGATTTCGACTATAGGCGCCAATTCGTAGTGCCCGTCAAACTGGCCCATGCCTAAACTTCCGCAGCTTTCAGGAGCAGAGCTGATGAAGGCATTACGACGACTTGGTTTTGAAGTTGTTAGCCAAAAGGGGAGCCATGTGAAGATGAAACATGCTGATGGTCGAGTCGCAATTGTCCCAAACCACAAGCTCATAAAGCCTGGAACTCTGAAAAAGGGAATACTAAATCCGCTAGGAATAAGCGTGGAGCAAATAGTGGGAGCCATCAAAAAGTAACCCCCTCACTGGCGGCGAAATACACGATGTCTCCGTTTACAGGAGCAAGTCCAAGATCCGCCAATTTCTCGTGCATCAGGTACAAACTTAAGCATAAGCGGTTCCACTTATAATCCAGTAGGCACACCAGGAATAATCAGCGTTCGCAAATACGGGGCCAAAGGGCTTCGTTTTGATATAATTTGGCCATGCAAGACGCTCCCATATTACCGCAGCAGTTGGACTATACTTTTAAGGCACCAATCGGTGTGAACGTCAAAGGCTCTATCTGGTCCTGCGTGGAAATGCCTAATTCGGCAGAGTTTTTTGGGACAAGGAGATCGGTAAGGGGTGATATTGAAATCGATGGGATTGAATTGCCCAACGTAGGATTCATGGTCACTGGCACTGGGGGACATATGATATCTATAAGCCAAAAGTTACGGCAGCAGTTGAACAAGGACATTGGTGACGAGGTAACAGTCCTTCTTATACGCCGTGTCAAATGATAATCTCGTCAAATATAATTCATGGGTAAAATGACTGCTCAAAACGACAATTCAGTCAAAGACTATGTTACTTCACTTGATGATGAGCAAACCGTAAAAGATTGCAGGGTGCTCATTGAAATGATGCACCGCATCAGCGGGCATGAGCCAAAGCTGTGGAATGTGGGCACGATCGGCTTTGATACCTACCATTACAAGTACGACAGCGGGCGCGAAGGCGATGCCGCAACCATTAGTTTTTATCCAAGAAAAGGCAAGATAACAATATATTTAATGGACGGCACGGTCCGTTACTCCGAATTACTGGCTCGCTTAGGCAAACATACTACGAGCCGGGTTTGCTTATACATCAAGCGGCTCAGTGATATAGAGCCGCCAATACTTGAACAAATCGTGCAGCAATCTTATGCGTACGTAAAGTCCCAAGATGGGCACATGCACCGAGCATTAGAGTAAACGGCTGAGGCCTTTTGTCTTATAGTATGGGCATGAATCTGATACTAATATACGGCCCGCCGGCGTCCGGAAAGCTCACTGTCGCCAAAAAGTTGGCGACCATAACCGGTTACACGCTGCTAGATAATCATCAAGTAACAGACTATCTGCCCCAACTATTTCCGAGTGGGCTGCCGGACCTTGAAGTCGCGGGGGCAAAGCTAGGAAGAAAGATAAGACTGCTCATATTCGAAGCCGCAGCAGCAAACAATGTAAGTTTAATCACAACCTTTGCCCCATTAGTTGATGGCGCCCATGATTTCATTCGAAGCATTAAATCGAGCGTAGAGGATGCGGGCGGTAAGCTCTACTTGGTACAACTCATTCCGAACCAGCAGGCGCTGGATAGTAGAGTGGTTGGCGAGTCTAGAGAAGGAGGAAAGGCGCAGACGGTTCAACGACTACGCGAATTAGCCGACCGTTATCCGGTGATGTTTGAAAGATTTCCAGATTTAGAGCATTTAGTTATCAATAACTCGAGTATGCAGCCAAATGAAGTAGCTCGGCTAATTTACGAACATTACAGCTTAGCCAAGTCAGCGTAACGCCCACCGGCCGGTCCACTGGTATCATATGGATATGCAAATTGGGCTGAAACAGCTAATTAACCCGGAATTACAATCGCTTGTAGATGAAAGCAAGCAATTTTATGAAGCCAAGAATGCCGCTGCCGAAGACAAAAAGCAGCCTGATCTAACCACGCATGACGGCCTGCTAAAAGCCCGAAATTCCCGTAAACTGGCCGTCGTATTGACGGACCGCCAAGTTACCCAAAGTATTGCTGAGGCAGATGGCAGAAAAGTTCCTGTACGAATTATCCAGCCCAAGAAATCCAAGCCGCGGGGCGTGTACCTGAATATTTCTGGTGGTGGTTTCTACCTTGATGAAGCTACCAGAAACGATATCCAAAATGCCCATCTTGCGGACGCTCTCGGGGTAGCAGTCGTGAGCGTTAACTATCGACTAGCGCCGGAAAACCCCTGGCCCGCGGCACCTGATGACTGTGCGACCGCAGCCTTTTGGTTGGTGGGGCAATCAAAAACGCTGTTTGGAACGTCACGCCTCCTCATCGGTGGCGCGTCGGCCGGTGCCAACTTAGCCATGACTACATTGCTTAGGCTGCGCGCCAACAAGCTTATAACGCCGTTTATTGGCGCCGTTTTACAATTTGGGGCCTACGATTTGAGCGGCCAAACCCCGGGTGGCCGGCTCTATGCTGACGAATATTTTATTCAGGCCTACGCCAGTCAGGTTGCCGACAAGGCCCAACCTGGCTTATCGCCTCTGTATGGCGACTTGAAAGGCTTGCCGCCGGCGTTAATGGTGGTAGGTACGGCAGATATTTTAATGGAAGATAATTTTGCCATGGCCGCCCGGCTTGCGGCCGCCGGTTGCGAAGTGGATTTACGGGTTTACCCAGAGGCCGGACATGGTTTTACATTTCATCCCACAAAAATGGCCGCGGCTGCATCGGAAGACATGAAAGATTGGCTCAAACAACGCATCGAAAACTCTGTCGAGTAGACAAACGGCACCTTAAGTGACATAATAACTCAGCATTCCGCACCTACGAAGTGGGGGAGTTACTTGAAAGTAGGCAGAGTTACGTTCGAGATCGTGGTGACAGATGAGAGCGCCGAGTGGGTTTACGAACACATCCTTGACACGCCCAGGAGGGCGCCCGGAGTTACGCTCGTTGCCGAGCCGGAGGTTGAGCGCATTCCCAGCGACCCGGTCAGCTTTCGGATCAAGGGCACCTTCGAGCTTCCGTTCATTGAACGTGAGATAAACGCCACGAAGAGCCACATCGAAACTGCGCCCACGCGGCGCGCAGGCATCACCATCATTAGCTGCGAGGCCGCCATAGTCGATATCTTCGAAGAAGGGCAAAATGACGAGCACCATGAGCCCTAGGCCTCGGGACCTCCCGAAGCCTAGGGCTCGTTCCGTGCCAAAGCTCCCTAGTATTTAGTCTTCGTCACTGGTGTGGTGCTTATTCGGCAACAGATATGCCAGCAACAGCGCCAAAATAAACGATATGAACCAGCTCAAGATCAGGAACAGCCAAAAGCTATAACCCCGGCTCTTGGCCACTCGCGCCGGCCAAAGCGCCACCAAAATCCACAAGATAATTCCGATAATAAACAAACCAAAATACATATTCCCTCCACGCTTATGCTTATCTTACGCGCCCGGTGCGGGTCAAACAAGACGTGCGGTCCGACTTGAATTAGGGCTTGATTGCGGGTTAAATAGAAAACTATCCCATGAACAGCTTGACCAATTCCAAAACACTTGGTGTCGCGATCTTTGCCTTCATCCTGCTGGCACTAGCTGGCATCTTCTATTACGTCAACTATCAGGCCACGAGCGACATGCAGCCCAGTTATCACAACTCCAACTGGAAGACCGCTACGCTTGAGTACGAAAAAATCACCTACCAGTACCCGCCCAGCTGGAGCGTGACCAATCAGTCCCGGGCCATGCCCAAGGCCGAAAACTACTGCTCATATCCGGGCGAAGATAGTATTACCCTGACGAGCCCGACCAAAGCCCAAGTTTTCTTGGAGGCCGGTCAAGTCTGCCCCGGCCCTGAACAATCCAAAACCTGGGGATCGGTGCCCACGACCGCTTTTGGCAGTAAAGCCTACCTTGTTTTTCAGGCCCCGTTGGACGTTCAAAAACTCGGCCCAACGCGGCCAACCAGGGCCTGCCTGTCAACCGCTACAAATCCCAAAACCGCCTCCGGCTATGAGAGCAAAAACATTTTCGTAAACCACAGCGTCGTGGGCAACGCCCTAGCCTACAATATGTTTTGCTACATTCCGCCCCAATCGTCGTCACAGCAAATTGAACGCTCAGCCGACTGGAATACCGCCAAACAGATCTTTGAGACAATGCATTACTAGGAGTCCAAAATCTCGAACAGCTCGGTGCTAAACGGCTGGTCAGACGCGTGGCTAGCGGCCAAATGTCTGGACAGCTGTGGACCGATTACTCTCTTGCCCGCCTCCGCTGATTCCCATACCACGGCCATGCCATAGGCACCGGTCTTTGCATCACCGAAAGCCGTTATCCTGTTGCAGCCGGGTTGTGCCCGGATCTGCGGTACCAAGTCGGCAAAAATCGCTTGAGCATCGGAGAGCTTGTTCTCGCCAAGACTAAACTTTACCAATCTAAGTAACATGCCACCATGATAGCACGGTTGTGAGCCCATGTAAGTCGGGCATATAATGGTGAATAGCCGAACAAAAGCAGTAACAAAAAAACCGGGAGGGAGCATGGCTAGATCGATTGAAATTGAACTCAAATACGAGGTACTTGATCGCACGGAGGTGATGCGCTTCGTGGACAAGCTCAAGCTGGTCGAGCGTAAGCGTATCCTTGACGTCTACCTTGATACGAATATCGCCGACCTGTTCAAGCGCGGGATCTTCATGCGCATGCGAAACGGCAAAAAATTCGACATCAAGTTCAACCTCGAAGACATTGCCAAGGGCCTGAACGACCGCATCGAACACACGCACTGCGACGAGGTGTCGATCGCGCTACCTTTTACACCCGACAGCATGGCGGCCGCAAATCAAACACTGCACGCGTTGGACCTCGCGCCGATGACCGAGCCCAGCCTCGAAAACCTCAAGCAACGCAATCGTCTCATAGAGTCAATGACCGTTGATAAGCTCCGCACCACCTATGCTGACGGCGACTTCCACATTGACCTCGATAAGGTAAAAGATCTGGGCGAATATCTCGAAATTGAGCAGATGGTAGATGAGCGCGCTGACCGCGATGCGGTTGTTGGCCGCATGCGCCAATACCTCACCGGCCTGTCATTAAAACACATCGACGTCGGCTACAATGAGCTCTACTGGCGTGAGCACAACTTTGAACGCTATCTCGAAGGCAAGTACCTGCTCATCGAGGATCGCAGGAAGTACCGGCCGCAGACGCTCGGCTCGTAACACCACGCCGGTCTTCTAGTCGTTGTCGCAAGCTACTTTACAAAACCAAATACTAGGCATAGCATGGTACTCAATGAACGAATCATTTGATCACCAAGAGTACGTCGACCAACTGGGCACCCAGATGCGCAAAGGCTTCCTCGTCTACTGCGTACTGCTCATTTGCGCCCGTGGCGATGTTTACAGCTCCGACATCATTGGCAAGCTCCAAGATGCATCACTCGTTGTTGTTGAGGGCACGATCTACCCGCTGCTCAGCCGCTTGCACAAGGACGGCTTGCTCTCATACCAATGGACCGAGTCGCCTCAGGGGCCGCCGCGCAAATATTACCGCCTCACAGCCGACGGCCAAAAAGTCTTAACCGAACTACGCAAGACCAATCAGCATCTGCAAACTACGCTAAATAATATTGAGAGGACCGCCCGTGGATAAAATTACCCGCATCCACATTGCCCGCGTACCATACGAAATTAGTGCCGCCGGCCAGGAACGGCTGCACGAATATTTAAGCGCCATCCGAAACGCTCTCGACCCCAGTCTGGCCGATGACATCATGGCCGATATCGAGGCCCGCATTACGGAGATTTTAAACGAACGGGGGATTAAGAAAAACGATGTTATAACCAGTAAAGATGTGAAGGCCGTCGAGGAACGGCTGGGATCGCCCGAGCAGTTTGCCGGCGGCAAAGAGCCGAAAGAGCCGGACGACAAGCCAAAAAAACTGTTACGTGATATGGAGGGTGCCTACGTGGGCGGGGTGGCAGCCGGTCTCGGTCGTTATTTCGACATCGACCCGCTCTTCATCCGCCTGGCCTTTGTGGCGCTGACCTTTATAAGCGGCATCGGCATCATCGCCTACATCGTCTGCTGGCTGCTCATGCCTGCGGCCAAAACCAGCAGCGACAAACTGCAGATGGCCGGACGTCCTGTAACGATCGCCACCTTGCAGCGATACCGGGCCGTAGCCGCCGGGCAAGGCCCCGGCAGCCCAAGTCCGGGGCAAAAAGTTGTACACGCAGCGGCGAGGGCAATTCTCCTCATCCTTAAAATCGTTTTTAGCATCTGGGCCAGTCTCGCAATTCTCGCCCTCCTCGTGGGCCTGGGAATAGCCACAAGCACGCTGTTTGTCGATCCGTTCCATGCCATCGTAAACAGTTACCGGCTCGATTACATAGCCGTAGGCTTGGTTTGGCTCACGGCAATTTCACTCATCGGCTTGCTCGTCACCGCGTTAGTAGCCGTTTGGAAGCAGCATGCGCGTGAGCTCAAATACGGTGTGCTCATCTTTCTACCGCTGACCATCGCCGCGCTCGCCGCCACCGGTGCTACTGGGGTCTTTGTAGCCAACCACTTCGGCAACGAATACGGCAATGGCAAACTCGTAAAACCACTAGCCGTAACGGGTGCCAACGCCCAGGCGGCGCCCACGAAGCTAAATGTCCAGGCCGACCGTGACCTCAACCTGACGTACGTAGTGTCAAACGGACCCATCCACGCAACTTACTTGGCCTATCCCGGCCTCGGCCGTCCGGATCTTACCATCACAGACGCGAACGGCACCTTCACCGTCTCGGCTGCCGATTTGGCCAAAGCCGCTCCCAATTGTTTCGGCCGGCTCTGCCGTCAGATCTACCTGCCCGTACAAGTCACGCTCTACGGCCCGGCGCCCACTGAAATAAACGCTCCAAATGGCGCTCAGGTAAATCTGTCCAACGCCAACTTTAATCAGCCGCTCAGCGTCTCGGCCGCTGACGACGCCTCGGTCAGCCTGAACAATGACACTATGGTCGAACTCATGCTAAGTGCGTCAGGCGGATCAATAATTCAGGCCGGCAGCAGCAGTGCGCAGAACACCACGGCCGCGGTTGATAGTACGTCGCAAGTGGGTCTGCCGGCCACTGCCAGCTTATCCGCCACCATCCCATCAGATTGCACAGCGACCGGCAATCAGCCGCTATCGCTTACCAGCCAGCCCGGTCAAACCACGATCAACGGTGTACTCCAAACTGCAACAAGCCTGTCCGCCAACAGCTGCGTCCAATTTCTCACCGCCCTGCCGCCGCCGCAGCCGCCCAAGCCATAACTCGTAAGCCCAGCCTATCGCCTGCTTAGCACACGGTCTCCCCCCGTGCGGTTAAGCATCATGTAGCTAACGCATAGCGCAATGGCGACAAACAATATCAGGCTCACGGTTCCGTCACCCCAGCCTAGGCCTCCAATTGCCTTGGATTTACCCGTCCAGTCGGCAAACGACGCTCCGAGTGGACGGGTCAGAATATAGGCCGCCCAAAACACTGCCACTTCGTTCAATCCTAACCATTTCCAGGCCACAAACGGCACCACAATCAAGCCGGCAAACACTAGCCCGGCTGAAAAATAGCCGAGCCCAGCCGTACTGGCAGCCAAATCACCGGCCGCCGTCCCGAGCGCAAACGTTGCCATTACCGTGGCCCAATAAAACAGCTCACGTCGCACGGTTGTAATTTTATGAATCGACAGCGTGCCTTCGGTCCGGTACCACAGCCAAAAAATAGCCACGAGAGCCAAAGCAAAGGCGGTCGTTGAAATGATATATGGCACACCAAAGCCCACGTGTACCACATCGGCTGCCATGGTGCCAAACACCGCCACCATCGCCACCGCCAGCCAATACACCCACGGGATGTAGCGCCGCACGGCAAACTGAAGTATGAGCGCAATCGCAAAGGCCGCCGCACCAATCGCTACGGCCACGTAGGGCGAAAGCCGAAACACTAAAAAGTCCGAGGTCGATTCGCCAAGTGCCGTGGTCAAAACTTTTGTTACCCAAAACAGCGCCGTTACTTCCGGCACCTTGCGAAACGCGTAGTGGCGAGCGAGCTGCATTGCCCCCATTATAGCGGGTATAATAACTGCGCATGATGCAAACATTCTTCTTCTACGATCTCGAAACCACCGGATTCGACCCCAAGGTTCAACGCATCCTGCAGTTTGCGGGCCAACGCACAAGTTTGGAGCTTGAGCCAATCGGAGAGCCGGTCAATTTCCTCATTCGCCTCAGTCCAGACGTGCTGCCCGATCCTTGGGCCATCGGCGTTTCCGGCATTACGCCGCAGCAAACACTCGAGCACGGACTCAGTGAGCGCGACGCGGTGGCCAAAATCATGCTTGAATGTTTCACGCCGGACACTATTGCCGTCGGCTTCAACAACATTCGCTTTGACGACGAATTTATTCGCTACGCTGCCTACCGCAATTTCTGGGATGCCTATGTTTGGCATTGGCAGGACGGCCGCGGCCGTTGGGACCTGCTTGACGCCGCCCGACTGATTCGCGCGCTGAGACCGGAGGGCGTCACCTGGCCGAACGACAGCGACGGCCGGCCGGTCAATAGTTTGGCAGCGCTCGCCGAAGCCAACCACATTGAGCATTATCCGGTCCACGATGCCTCAGGCGACGTGCGCGCGCTGATTGGCCTCACCAGGTTGCTGAAGTCGGCGCAGCCCAAAATGGTTACCTACCTGCTCGGAATGCGGGCCAAGAGTGCGATCACGCAGCTGGTTAACCTCGAGCAGCCGGCAGTCTTTGTGTATGCCTCAGGTAGCTGGGGCAACGACAGCCAGTATGTAACCGCGGCCCTCCCCATTGGCGCCGGCACAAACGATAATATTGTGGTGTATGACCTGCGCCGCGACCCCACGCCGTTTTTAAATCTGAGCGTAAAAGAGCTCCGCGACCTCAAATTTGCTACTCGCGAACAGCGCGCCCAGCCGGGTTTCTTGTCGCTACCAGCCAAGGAGCTTGCACCCGGCCGCTGCCCGGCTGTGGCACCGTGGAGCACAGTCCGCCCGGACGATGCTGAGCGCTTGGGTCTGGACGCTGACGCCATCAAGCGCAATCTATCTATACTTGGTGAGCGCGATCTGCGCGACCGCCTCACGGCCGTCTTCCAGCCGCCGGCTCGCAAACCCGGCCTGGTCGACGTTGATGCAGCGCTATACGATGGCTTTATTAATCATCAGGGCGACCGCACTGCCATGCGGCAGGTTCAAACTGCTACCGATGCTGAGCTCGCCCATCTCCGGCCGGCCTTTCACGATCCTAGGCTAGACGAGCTGTGGCTGCGCTACCGCGGCCGCAACACGCCCGAAGCTTTGAGCCCGGCGGAGCAATCTCGCTGGCAGCAATTTGTGGCCGAACGTAGGTCCGCCGGGTTGCCGGGCTTCAAGCGCGGACTGGCCATTGCGAAAAATGCCGGCCAGCTCACACCAGACCAAGTGTCTGCCCTCACCGAGTGGTCAACTCAGCCGGCCGGGCTAGCGTAGCTGTGGAATGTAGGCTCGTCTCTGCTATGATGACAACAATGCACGCGCCTTCAGGAGCACTCTCAGCGTATCCTAAGGCCGGTCCCATTATGCTGATACCCGCGATATGAAGTCATGGTTCATAGATAAACTCAAAAGCACCGGCATCGACCGCGACCTCTGGCTTTCACTTGCGGCCGTGGCCGTCGTGGTGTGCGCTGGCCTTTATTTAGGCTGGGACAATAACCGCGTAATAACCCCGATGCCGGAAGCGCACGGTTTCCACTACACTGCCGAGCGGCACAATCCCTTAAGCTTTTTCTCGGAATGGGACAGCCCGGATTATCTGCAAATCGCCAAAGACGGTTACACGAACGATTTTTGGGTAAATTGGTTTCCGTTCTATCCCATCACCATCAATCTGGTCCATCGGATTATCCCGTCAGCACTCGACAGCGCGCTCATCATCGCGTGGACGAGCCTGGTGGCAGCAGTCTACGCTTATATCAAGATCGTTAGGCGAATATTTAAGATCGACAACACCTATGAGCCGCTACGCGCGCTCATCTTTTTCTTGCTGTTTCCCACTGGAGTCTTTCTGATCGCACCATTTTCAGAGAGCCTCTATGCGGCGCTGGCTCTCGGTGCAATTTACTTTGCGCTTGAAAAACGGTGGAAACCGGCCGCCCTTCTCCTGCTGCTGTGTACCGCCACACACATCACTGGTCCATTGGTGGTAATACTTGTCGCGCTGATTTTGCTCGAAGAAAACGTACCCCGTCACACGGTCGCATTCACTGTCGCCATTGGCAGCCTGGGTCTTGTGACCTACATGAGCTACCTATACGATCGCTTCGGCCGGCCGTTCGCATTTTTGGAATCGCAGCAGATCTACCACCACTGGACCAGTTACGGCATTCTCAATCTCATCGTTACCGCCACGCCGTCGCGGGTGCTGAGTCTCATACTCGTCATAGCCGCCGGTGTTTACTGGTGGAATCGCCGCCGCAGCTTCGCTATCTACTCATGGCTATTCCTGGCCATTCCTATCTTCGGCCGGCAGTATGGCGGGTTCAACCGTTACGTGCTGATGGCCTTTCCAATCATGTGGATGTTCTACGGTTGGCTGCGCCACAAATCAACGATTTTCCCCTACGCCGCCGCCATACTTGGCATACTCTGGACCTACTTTCTGCTCCAGTATGCCGCCGGCTATATTGGCAGCTAGTACGTTTTCGTCAGCGACGGACTGGCGGCAGCAGGTCCAGGTGTGCTAGCCGGTTCTGGTTCTATGGCCGCCTTGGGATCCGGTTGAGCACCACCCCGGTAGCTTGAGAGTGAGAAAATCGCCCGGCCACGCGCTGCCAGTAAGATGGCAAAGATAATACCCAAAAATAGCAGGTAGGTTGTCCGGTCGAGTATATTTGCGCCTACAATGGCGGCATTCGAAATGTGGTGCAGACGTTGGCTAAAGATCAAGAATGACTCACGGATACCCACCGCCCCTGGCGTAACATTGACAAACAGTGCAAAATTCGCAGATCCCGTATAGCTCATAATCTGCCCAATCTTAGCGCCCGGCGCCACGCTCCGCAGCTCCGCCCAATAAATCAGTACCTGGCAAATAGCCTGAAAACAGGTCGCAAACAGCAGAAACGCCAGATTCTCAGCCGTTAAACTCAAACCCCGCCGGCTTAAATTGTGTCTGCGCGCATACAACCTTGCTCCCGCAAACGCCCCCACGCTCACGATCGTCACGCCGATCAATGTCTGCCACCACGCCCGCACTCCACCGATCAAAAGCAGCATGCTCACGGCCGCATAGAAAATGTAGTACACCAGGGTGGCAAAAATATACCGGCGCAATGGCAGGCCGTGCCGGCCCTTCAAATATAGGCCCCTAAGCAGCACTCCCCCCTGACCTGGCAGCAAGTAATTAACAAACGTCGAATAAGCGTTGAGGGTAAAGTTTTCCCCGTGCGGAATCTCGTGATTGCAAATTCTTAAGGTCGCCTGCAAGATCAGCGCCAGTGCGCAAAACCAAAACGCAAATAGTACGAGCAGGGTCACAATTGTCAGTGGAGAAGTATGCATGAGCTGATGTTCAAGCGCCGTGTTATCGTCAGTCAGATACCAGAAAAAGATGCCCAGGGTAACCAGAGTGATACCGAGGCCTACCGCGACTCGCAACTGCTTCTTAACTGCTAACCGTTTAATGCGCTGAATGGTAACTAATCCCCATGATTCTTAAGTTTATCAAATCTTGCCCGTTTGGCTTCAGTCAGTAAGTCTTCAAGTAACGCCCGATTTACGCTAATCAGGTCGGCCACAATCCCCAGCGTGAACGAAATAAACGCGGCCGTGAGCAATACGGCGCCGATAATGAGTGATTGCAAGTGGTGTGAGCCAAAGGCCGTCTTGGGCGCGATCAGTACCTCATAGAGATAGTGGATAAACGGAATCAGCCCGCAAATGAGCAGAAGTATGCCGAGCGTAAAAAACACCGCGTACGAGTTGTAGGTCACGAGCCCCCGCATAATGGTTATGCTCGATTTGCGGATATGCTGCCACTTCGACTTATAATTGCGCGATTCGCGCAACTTTGGGCCGGTTTGAATTGGGATCACCATAATAGCTTGCCGCTTGCGCGACGCCTGGATCGTGGTCTCAGTGGCCCAACTGTAATTGGCGATTGGATTCAGCGCCATTGCTGCTTCTCTCGACCAGGCCCGAAACCCGGTGATGGCGTCCGGCACATTCGTGCCGGCCACACGGTTGAGTACAAATGTGCCAAATTTCTGGAAAAACTTGGTAGTAGTAGAAAAGTGCTCGATCGTCTGTGTCTGGCGGTCCCCGATTACGACATCAGCTTCACCGGCCAAAATCGGCGCCACCAGGTCGGGAATCCGCTCTTGCGGATATTGGTTATCGCCCTCGGTCATCACAATCACATCTGCGCCTAGTTCAAGCGCCCGATTCAGGCCATGCTTAACCGCCCGGCTCATACCCTGGTTTTTCGTGTGGCGCACGAATTGGGTCACGCCGAGCTCACGCGCCACCTCAACCGTCCGGTCAGTGCAGCCGTCGTCGATAATCAGGGTATCAATTTCATCAATGCCCGGCACAGATTTGGGCAACGTCTTAAGCACGAGCGGGAGAGTGTCCTCTTCATTGAGGCAGGGGATCATTATTATGAGTTTCATAAAAGCTCCATAACCGATTATCTAGGCCGACCTTTAGAATTTGCTGAAAAAGCTTACCACACAAATCAGTTGACTAAGGTTAATTATAACCCTCACGCTAAAATGCCGCCCCCAGCGCGGGCTTTAGCATTGGTGCCCTACATACCGTATAATCAAACAGTTATTGCTCATTTTACCCCTGGCACCTTGGCGGAGTGGTTACGCGCAGGTCTGCAAAACCTATTACAGGGGTTCGATTCCCCTAGGTGCCTCCAGGAATTATTAACCTAACAGCATGAGAGCCTCCGGGCGGGCCGGAGTTGAATGCTCTCAGCCGGCCCGAAGGCTCAGTTAGTCACGCGTCGAAGCGTAACGTACAGTAGCGCATCCAGCGCCAGTTCAGTCTGCCGGGCGACAAAGTCCGGGTCACCCTCACTGCTACCTTCGATGGTGAGGTACCCCTCTCGTCCGTAGAATCCCAGCGTCACAGCCGTAAGGTCCCGGAAGTTCTTGAGCCGCGCCTGCTGAACGCCTGGATTGTCGTCCGCCCGGCTCGATGCTCCCTGTCTTTGCGAGGCACGAGCGAAACAGGTCTCGTCGCATACGGCCAGTCGGATCACGCCCACCAGCGGCCGGTCGAGCTCTTCCAGAAGGCGCAGGAGCCACGCGGGTTCACCGTCTCGGCGGGTAACACCGTCGAGAATGATCGGCTGATCGGGTGGGACCCGGCGAATCGCGGCTTCGAGCGCGTCCAGCAGGGGGCCCGTTGGAGATATGCCGCCCGCCGCCATGACGGCCGCGCTCCCGGCGTTACCGATGCCGCGCAGCAACTCGCCAGACGAGATGTGCGCGGCATCGTGTACGCCGGCTGCACGCTCGGACTGAGTACTCTTGCCGGACGTAGGCGGGCCATGAACGATCACGACCCAGCCATGCCTGCCACTGGTCACAAACCCTCACCTCCAGTGAGTGGAACGATCCGGACGAACTGGAAGAACCAACTATAGCACAAAAATCACAAAAAGCAAACTACATCACTCATCGGGCGCGTAGACTACGGCGCCAGGTGTGCCAATCTCGGCCGAAAACTCAACTTACCAACGAGCGCCTGTGGATTATAAAGCTGCGATTGCCGGTCACACGGGTTAGGTCAACCATGCGTTTTGCAAACACGATCCGCTCCACCCGTGCGCACGACAGCGCGGCTAGGCACATCAAGCACAGCTCACAGCTGCAATACGCTACCGCACCGGGCAGCGTACGTCCGCCGGTGGCATCATTGGCCGACATAATTACTTTGATCTCAGTGTGGTTTACAGCGCATTTGTCCGTCCACTGCGAATTTACCGCCTCAGCCAACACGCCCTAGCTGCGCACAATCACCGCAGCACAACCCACCGGTTGTTTAGACGTCTCTGCCAGGTGCACTGTGCATGCGAGGAATACCCGGTCCAGTTCAGACATATCCACCCCAGTTACGTTACTGCTATTATAAGGCCATGACAGGCCAACTCCGCCTCGCCGGCTGCATCATTCCGAATGCCGAGGGCAAAATTCTGCTCATCCACCGCAATACACCCAAACGCACCCAATGGGAGATCCCGGGCGGCAAAATTGATCCAGGTGAATCCGAACAGGAAACCGTGGTGCGCGAAATCCACGAAGAGGTCGCGGTCGACATTGAACTTATAAAACGCCTTGGCGCTCGCGAATTTCACGAAGACGCCTTTACCATGCATTACACCTGGTATCTTGGCCGTATTACGCACGGCCAGCCCATGATCGGCGAACCCGCTCAATACAACGATTTGCGCTACTTTAGCCGGTCTGAACTCGAAAAAATCCGGTCGGAACTGTCTGGTAACACCAAAAACTTCCTCGATGCCTGGCTGACCGGCGAATTCAAGGTAGAGATATCTCGCCCCTAAGACTGAACTTGCAGTTTCGGTTTTAGTTCGGTATTCTTGATTTATGTTGGCAAGATCGAGAAGCTGGACAAATGAACAACTGGTGCTTGCCGTAAGAAACTCGCATAGCTATAGATCGGTGATAATTGAGCTTGTCTTACGCCGGCGGGTGGCAACTACCGACAGGTAAAACAATGGGTCCGGCGACTCAATTTAGATGTTAAGCATTTTACTGGCAAAGGATGGAACGTGGGCCCCAATTATGTCTCTCCGCGTCCGGCTCGTGCAATAGATTCAATTCTCATCGGAGATTCGGAAGTCCAAAGTAGTAAACTAAAGCAGCGGCTTTTTCGAGCTGGCATGCTCCGACCCGCGTGTCAATTGTGTGGCTGGGCGGAGCGTTCTCCCGACGGGCGAATTCCTGTAGAATTAGATCATATCAACGGCAACAGAAAGGATAATCGGCTCACTAACCTACGAATCTTATGCCCAAATTGTCACAGCCTGCAACTAACGCACAGAGGCTTGAACAAAGGAAAGTATACGAAGAGTTGATAAACACACGCCCGGGTGGTGAAATGGTATACACTCCTGACTTAAGATCAGGCGCCTTCCAAGGCTTGCGGGTTCGAGTCCCGCCCCGGGTACCAGAGTCCTCATTGTAATTGAAATAGTATTTCGCTGCTACTATCACTATTTGTATAAAAGGACAAGTTGAGGCAAATCACACCACACTGGCATCGAAAAGGCCGAGTGCATGACTCCCCCGTGTATCGGCCGTTGCGATTAAGCTAGGTTGGATTACGTACCAATTTCGGAACACATAGCCTACCAATTAGCTACATTTATAAACTAGCCCCCAAGGTTGCTAGTTCTTGATCACTCACTCTCAGCCCAACTCTTCCAAAAATCATTGCAAAATGTTATAATATACGTTTTAATACAGGGGCCGTCACGTGGCAACGCCTTAAGCTGGCAATTTGACAACTACCTAAGTCAAGGGAGTATACAGTGGACGAACCAAGCCACTGGCCGGACCTCAAACCCAACTATAAGGGCCGGCCTGACCAGCACTACCTCCTGTGCATTTGCGGCCGCCTCGGCGTGTTGCGGTCAGATTCGGATGATGAGCTATTGGACGCCTTTACGCTTCACCTCGCGAAAGAGGGCGCCTCACTTAGTCAACTGGAGCTGACTGCCGTCCGGGCATTGTTGTCGCCCTCGGCCATCCGCAGGCGCCCCGACCTGAGAGTTGTAAAGTCCGCGGGTGGTAAGCGCGACTTTGCCACCGGCCACCTGTCGGAGATGGCTTTGCTCCTAATCTGGGACGTAATTTGGCCCAAGTGTGCCGAAGGAACCGGGCTAAATGCTCACCAGTTGGCTCGGTCTCAGACCAAGCAGCCGAGGATCCTGGCACGTCGGTATGTGGCGCTCGTATTCTGCGAACATATACAACCAACGAGCCGGCAGGCGATGGCCGCCGAAATCGGCTGCGATCCCGCAAGCCTGGTTCGGGCTGGGTCCGAGTTGCCGCCATACCTGCACCGGTTCCCAGAACTGGTCGAGTTGGTCAGTGAACTCACGCAGCTGACCAAGATTCAACTCCCCGCCACAATCACTACGCCGGTCGCGGGATTTACTCGCCCCGTGCACGGCCGTGCCGTCGTTGTACCTATAGATAGCGACCGAGCTTTTAGGGTACAGGCAATACGGGACGCATACCAGGCAGCTACAAAACTGCAGGCGGCGGAATCAAAATCGGCGCCGGCCGAGCAGGCACAGGCGCTCGAACGTACCCTCTACGCTCTGGCTTCCATACTGCCGGGCGAAGTGGTCGAAGACGCAATCAAGCACACTGTTGCGCCTTCGCGCGGCGTACACGCAAACAGCATACACCGCGATATCCGCCTCGTAGCTCGCCTGTTGCGAACGTATCCGGTGCTGGCTGAACGCACCAATATGGCGCTGGCTATCGTGCGCGACCAAAGAATCGAGGTCACACTGCCGGACAAATGGCAGCAAGCCATTACGCATGCACTCAGAGCACAATGAGTCACCCCTGGAACCGACGCGGGATCCGGGGGTGACTCAATCAAGCAATTATGACGTTAGCACGCACGTGAAAATGCTATCATAACCACAAGCAAAAAAGGTTTGCACACTATGCCGCGTACATCCAAACGACGTAAGTTCTATTTCATCCCCATCGTGCTGTGTCTGCTCGGACTAGGCGCAATCGGTTGGTCGCGCATGATGGTACGCCAGGGGGACCACACAACGGTAACCGCAAATTCCGGCAACATGTCGTACGTACTTACCTACAGCCCGGCCCACCCGGAAGTTGGTCAGGAGGTTCATTTCACGCTCAAGATGACACCCGCATCAGACTTCGATCTGAACTGGCAGGCCCAGCAATACCTGGCCGAGGCGGCCTATGTAGGGCCAAATCATATCGCCGGCGCGCTGCCGGTTGACTTCGGGTTCGTCTCGGCGAGTGGCCAGGCGCAAACCAACTATGCCTTTCAGTCTACGGCCGGCAACCTCGACCTCGAAGTAACCCTGCCGTCCGCCGGCGGAAGCGTGGCGGACTCTGTCACCCTGCCGTTCCAGGTCTATGAGCGGCCGCTCGCGCCCACGAACGTTGCGTTACTCGGATGGGCTGCGGTTATCGGTGGCCTCGCCTGGCTACTATTTATGATCCAATCGGCGTTTCGTACGTCGCACCAGCGCCCATAGCCCCAGGCCAAGCAGCAGCAGCACGCTTATCGCCACAATAACAAAGGTCAGCCTCGGGACCAGCAGCACCCACCCCGATTCATGCACCGTCCGCCCAAGATAGGTCACGGCAACGCTGGACTTAAAAATACCGATTGGTTTTGATTCCGGCATTGATACCACAAACCGACGCGTTGTTCCCGGCAACACTTCGCCCCGCCACTGTACTGGATACCCAATCTTGCCGCCAAACAATCCTGAAAGTTGCGCGCTGCCGGTTACCAGAAAATGAACGTTGCCGGTATTGTTCAACCGCACATAAGCCTGAATCGGCGGCAATGGTTGCAGCCACGGCAGGTCAAACGACAGTAGCTGCCCCTGCTGTTTAAGCGCGCCGCTCACCGTGATGTAAAACAACGAGCCAATCCGGTCAACTCGGTTAATAATCGCAGCGCCACTGCTGGCCGGCGGAATCGTTTGAATAAACACGGCCCCGTAGTGCCCGCCTACGGCCGCCTGCTTCGGTGCCGTCAGCGTGTAAGAGAAGCTAGTCTCTTTCCGGGCCTTAACCACAAAATTACCGCTTGGCAAACCAAACCAACTGGCCACAGACGAATCCGGCCCGCTCCCAGCGTTTGTAAAAACACCTTCGTAGTCCTCGCCCTTCACCGCGAAATCGGTCGCATAAATACGGTAGGTTAAATCAGTGTCGCCGTCGTTGATAACGATGAGCTGGCCTTTGGTTGACGCGCCCGGTGCCAGCGTTACCGATTGTTGCGTGGGGGAGATGCCGAACCCCTGCAGGGCTGCCGCATGTCCAGGCCATAACCCAACAATTGCCGGAATAATCACCAGCAATAACGCAGTCCGCTTCCATCTCATAGTACCTCTAGTGTATCAGGCCCTGGATCTAAGGGTTGGTTGAGTACGTGTATAGCACCGTGCTCGAATAAGTGCCAACCGGCTGGGTGTTGTTGACGCGGGAGCTATACCATACAGTTGACGAAGTTGAGCCGTTGGTCGCGGTCGTATTAATCGTATACGGTGAGCCATTGGCCGGAATGCCCGCGTACGTTACGGCGCTCGGTGCAGCGTTGCTAATGGGCGCGCCCGTGCCGGTGAAGCTGGCCAAGCCATCCATGTGCCAGCCCCAAGTGCCGTTCGTGAGGGTGATCGGCGAGGCCGGCGTGCCCGTGCTCGCGGTAATGTTATTTGAGCCAGACGTCATCGAGGTCGTCGTAAGGCTATTTTCCTGCATCGTAATCGTGAGGCCGTCGGTATCGTTGGTGTTGGCGCTCACCGTGTCGCTGGCGGCCGATTGCAGACCGGACGAGTTAGGCGTAATGGCGCCGAGCGTCACCGTCGGCCCACTCGAGTACGAGATAAGGACGGGGTTAACCGTCAGATTAACCTGAGTCGTGCTTGTTTCGGTATCGGCATTGGCTACAAACGGTAACGACACCGCCGCCAGATTGAGGCCAACCAGTGCCGCCCCAAACCAATATTTCTTGCTAAGCTTAAGCATTACACATATGGTAGAACGACCGAGCACTCGCGTCAAATTGTAAAGCAATATTGAAGAATAGCTGAATAATATAGCAAAAGAGAATGGCCCGGAAGCGGGCGGCGGACGGGAGCGAACTCCCGGGCCATCCTCTCCCAGGCCGAGCGACCGCGGTTACGTGTCGACAGGGCTGGGACGCCGGGTGTGGCGCCAAACCAGGACGTTGACGAGCGAGAGAAGTGTGACGATGATCAGGTTCCACCAAGCCACGAACCAGGCCGAAATCCAGGCGAAGAAGACGTCTGATCCCCACGGCTGCGGGGACAGGCCGTAGTACATACTCAGCGGCGTCTGGTGGCTCCCGATCGGTGCAACGAATACTCCGTCGTAGGACGGGTCGTTGTAGCCGTTGTCGTTGCCAATGTACCACCAGAAGAGCACGTGGCCCCGGTTGTGGATGGCCTTCATGTCCGCCGCCCACACGCCGGTAATCTGCCAGACTTGGCTGTGCTTGTCGGTCCACGAGTACGTCGCGTAGACATAACCCGGCTCCTGGTCCCGGCCGCTCACGTCGCTCGCGGTCGCAAGGACTGGGCCGGCCCAGTCCTTCGTGTCCGTGGCCAGGGCACTGCGGTAGGAGCTCCGGGCCGCGAGCGTGGCCTTGATGTCGCCAGTGTGGACGGCGCCGATGCCGGGCAGCGCCATGATGGCGATGCTCGCGGCAGCCGTCAGGAGCCGAGTCGCCACCCGGAAGCTGAGTATGAGTCGGACTAGCAAGCCGAGCTTCCACAGCCCCAAGAGGGCAAGACGCCCTATGGCGTAGCGTCGCATGCAGACCTCCATCTCGTCGGTTGTCAGAATAGAATGGAAAGCAATCTACCGATAGGTCTTTATAATAATAGCATTGGGTTGTCAATTTGTCAATATTACGGACCGAGGCCGCACACGCGTCTCACGCTCATGTGCTATACTGTTACCCAAGCAACAAAAGGACTTTTAAGCATGTCTGCCGGCGTAATCATATTAATCGTCATTGTCGTAGTGCTCATTATTGGGCTCATTGTCATATATAACGGCCTGGTGCGCGGACGCGTGCGCATCGATGAAGCCTGGAGTGACATTAACGTTCAGCTCAAGCGACGCTACGACCTCATTCCGAATTTGGTCGAAACCGTAAAAGGCTATGCCGCCCACGAAAAGCAGGTGTTTGAAGATGTGTCGGCAGCCCGCTCGGCGGCCATGGGCGCCACCGGCATCGCCGGCAAGGCTCAGGCCGAAAACCAACTCGAAGGTGCGCTAAAAAGCCTGTTTGCCGTCGCCGAGGCCTACCCCGACCTGAAGGCCAACCAAGGCTTCCAGCAGCTCCAATCTGAACTCGTCGACACCGAAGACAAAATCCAGGCCTCAAGACGCTTTTACAACGGCGCGGTTCGCGACTACAATATTAAGCTCCAAGTCTTCCCGACCAATATCCTGGCAAGTTCGCTCGGCTTTACGCATCGTGACTTCTTTGAGGTCGAAAACCAGGCCGCAGTCGAGCAGCCTGTTGCAGTCAAATTTTAACCGGGGAACCAACCATGCCGCTTACTGATTTCCGCGCCGCCGCCAGCTGGAAAGCCGCTATTAACATAGGTCCCGGCCTGGTTCGCCTGGCCGAGGAATTACCTGCCTCAGAGCAGCTGGGTCTCGCCTGGCAATTGCAGCAAGTCATGGTCGACTTGCCGGCCACTGTTGCCTTTGATCTTCAGGACAACGATCGCGACACCCGTGTACCTGTGGTATTGCGTCTCATAGCTGCCCTGGATCTCATCGAACGCGTGTATCCGGCTCTCGATACCACAGCGGTGCGCCAAGAGGCCGATGAGCTCGTAACAAGCCTTACCTCCGATGGGTTCCGCGGCACCGCAACCCCCCGGGCCGCCCAGCCGGCCGCGCGCGAGGCCGCTACCATGCAGACCGATGCCCAGCCGGCCCCGGCCGCCGAGCCTCACCGCGTCTCAATTCCGGTTGTCGCCGAGCACGCAGCTCCGGCTCCCAGCGTTATTATTGCCCCACCTCCGGCGGCCCAAGCCCAGCCGGATCAGGATGACCATGTACACACAGATAGCGTCCAATAAGCGCAATAGCCTCCTGCTCATATTCGGTTTCGTGCTGGTCATCGCAGCCCTTGATTACGTTATTGCACGGGCGTTTAACCAGCCATCATTCTTTTTTCCGATCCTGATAGTGGCCGTTGTTTATGCGCTTATCAACTATTTCTTTTCCGCCCATATCGCCCTCGCCATGAACCGCGCCCAGCCCATTGAACGCAGCGACAACCCTGAGCTCTATAACCTGGTGGAAAATCTCTCGATTGCCGCCGGTCTGCCGATGCCCAAGGTCTACATCGTAAACGATCCCTCACCCAATGCCTTTGCTACCGGCCGCGATCCGAATCACGCGGTGGTTTGCGTGACCACAGGCATCCTGCCCCTGCTGTCGAAAACCGAACTGGAAGGGGTGCTGGCCCACGAGCTCAGCCACGTCGGCAACTATGACATCAAATTCATGGCCATCGTGGTCGGGTTGGTATCAATCGTCTCAATTATTGCCGACCTCTTCTTGCGCTTCACCTTCTTTAGCCGTGATGATCGCGAGCAGGGCAATCAAATCTTTCTCATCTTAGGCATCATCGGTGCGATTCTGGCGCCGCTGGTCGCGATGTTAATTCAGCTGGCGGTTTCACGCCAACGCGAATACCTGGCGGATTCATCCGGCGCACTGCTGACGCGCTATCCCGAGGGCCTGGCGTCTGCCTTGCAGAAGATTTCGTCAAACCCCACGCCCATGCAAAATGTCAGCAGTGCGACCTCGCCGCTCTACATTACGAGCCCGTTTAAGGGCCACAGCCTGGCTCACTTGTTTGACACCCACCCGCCGATTGAAGAACGCATTCGCCGGCTGCGCGACATGGAGGCGCACGCCTAGTGAAAAAGCTCAAATTCGCTAAGGGCGCTGATAGTAAGCATTCGAGTCACGCCAAACCGGCCCAGTCCAAAAACCCCAAGTCGGGCCTGCGCCGCTTGAGCTCAGGCTGGCAGCTGTATCTTACCAGCCTAAGAGCATATTTTGCCGACTGGCGGCTCTATACCAAGGTTTTGGCAATCGTAGCCATCCCAACTGACTTATTGTCGTTGTCGCAGTCGTTGTCGGCCAACTCTTCCTTCACCGATTACACCTCTATGGCAGCCATCGTGATGAACGTGGCGTCGCTATGGACGATCATCAGACGTCGTGAAGGCGGCCTAAGCTCTACGCTGGCTGAAGCCTATTACGACGGCAATGTCGCGCTCATCCGGTACCTGCTCGTAAGCGTGCTCATCGTGCTCATGCTGATCCCCCTGGCCCTGGGGCTGGCGCTCTACGGTGCAAGCCTCTATGTGCCCGGGGCCGCACCGTTATCGCCGGTCGGCTTGCTCATTGCCGCCGCCGCCATTTTGCTCGCACTGCCCACGTTCTATATGCTGATACGGTTTGGGTTTGCGCCGATTATTGTCGTGCGCGACGGCCTCAGGCCGGTCGCCTCGCTCAGACGAAGTTGGCGCGTCACCCGCGGTCACCTTTGGGGTGTGGCCGGGCGTTTATTGTTGCTCATTGTGTTTCTCGCCATAACGTCGATCCCAGCTACGATTGTTACAGTTGTCTTTTCGCTGTTTGGGCAGTCCAATCTAGCCACGGTCTCATTTGAAATACTAGCCACACTCACTGCCTTACCAATCCTCAACTTATATCAGCTCGAGCTCTACCGCGAACTTGAAGCCATCGCCCCGGCGGCACCTACCGAAGCTGCCGCTGAGGCCGATTTTGGCGACAAACCCGAGGCAGCGCAACTAGAACCAATTCCCGAATCCGAAGGTGAATCCGGCGACCGCGAGCGTGAAAGCCCAGACGCCCCGGCCGGCGCACCGGCCTAAACAAGGGCCATAAACGCAAGTACCCCGCCGACCGCCCTGCAGCCGACGGGGTCGCTTGCGTGATGGGTGATCGGCAGGGTCATGGAGGGTCACGGCCGAGACGTCGGACGAAGTGCCATCTCTACGGCCTCGAGCGTCTGGATGTGGGTCATGGCTAGCGCCCGCTCCGACTGCGTTTCCGCGCTGTCCCAGATCGTTTCCCACCAGCCCACAAGGTAGGCGATGGCATCGTCGGTGGTAAGGCGTTGTTTGCCATGGTAGAGCACGACGGCCTGGATGACCAAGATCGTGAGCGCATAGAACTCGCCCAACGTGACCTCCCAGGTTTCGGTCAGACTCTCGCCGGCACCGAGCGCATCAAGGCGGCTGGCGAACCCTTGTATTGCCACCATGAACTCGTGAAGTGTTGCATTGTGCTCTCCAAGGAGAATACACAACTGGTTCTCGAGATCCGGCCACACGATGGGCTGGTTAACATGGGGACCGCGAATCAAAAGACCGCAGGCCATGTCAACGGGTTCGCTCACGTCATCGCCGTGCAGCAGGAGCCCGGCATACTCACACGCCTCGTCCGGCAGGGAGGACCACGTCGCTGCGCAGCCGGTCGACAGCCGCACGTCAATGGTGAACCAGCGCCCCTCGCCGTCGCCCGGCCGGTTGGTACCGCTCACTTCGATCATCGGAG